>NZ_BAAAME010000004.1:925429-951791 GCF_039529015.1 Aeromicrobium alkaliterrae | reverse complement strand
CGGCCCTCGCCGACGCGGTCCAGCGGCTCGCCGCGACGCCCGTCGCGGCCCGACGGCGGGCGGCCCGGCGCCAGGCGGAGCGCTACCCCTGGACGTCGACGGTCGACCGCATGCTGGCGGTCCACGGGGCGTGGGCCCGCCCGCGGCTGACGACGGCGGGCTGATCCCTCACTCCCAGGGTCGACGGGTGCAGACTGGCGACATGACCGACCTCGTGATCGACGTCGAGGACCTCGTCAAGCACTACGGGGCGACCCGCGCCCTCGACGGCCTGGACCTCCACGTCGAGGCCGGCGTGATCGCCGGGTTCCTCGGCCCGAACGGCGCCGGCAAGTCCACCACGATCCGGGTGCTCCTGGGTCTGCACCGCGCGACCTCCGGCCGCGCCCGGCTGTTCGGCCGGGACCCGTTCGCGGATGCGGTCGACCTGCACCGCCGCCTCGCCTACGTGCCCGGCGACGTCGCGCTGTGGCCGCGCCTGACCGGTGGCGAGATCGTCGACCTGTTGCTCGGCATGCGGGGGGTGAAGGCGGCACCACGGCGCGACGAGATGCTCGAGCGCTTCGAGCTCGACCCGACCCGCCGCGCCGGGACCTACTCCAAGGGCAACCGGCAGAAGGTCGCGCTGGTGGCGGCGTTCGCGGCGGACACCGACCTGCTCGTGCTCGACGAACCCACCTCGGGCCTGGATCCGCTGATGGAGGCGGAGTTCCAGCGCTGCACCCAGGAGGCCGCCGACCGCGGAACGACGGTCCTGCTGTCGAGCCACATCCTGGCCGAGGTCCAGCAGCTGTGCGACACCGTCACGATCGTGCGGGCCGGGCGCACCGTGCTCGCGGGACGTCTCGACGAGCTCCGGTCGGTCACGCGGTCCCGCCTCGTCGCGACGGTCGCCTCCGGCGCCGAGCGGCTCGACGCGCTGGACGGGGTGCACGACCTCGAGGTCGACGGAAGCCACGTCACCTGCACGATCGACGACGCCGCGACGGCCGAGGTCGTCGCGGTCGTGGCCGAGCTGCGGCCGTCGTCGCTCACGGTCGAGCCCCCGTCGCTGGAGGAGCTCTTCCTGCGCCAGTACGGCCCGGCCGACAGCGCGGTCGACGAGTCCGCATGAGGCCCGGTGCCTGGGCCGGCACCGCCGGTCTCTGTCGTCTCGCGTTCGCGACCGAGCGCCGGTGGATCGTCGGCACGTTCCTGGCGTTCCTCGCGACCTACGTCGCGACCGCGGCACAGATCCGCCAGATCGCGCCGACGGTCGGCGAGCGCGTGGGGTTGCAGGGCACGATCGCGCAGACCCCCGGGTTCCGCGTCCTGCTCGGGCCGTTCGAGCACACGGCCGAGATCGGCGGAGCGACGCTCTGGCGGGTCGGCGTGTTCATGCTGGCGGTCGCGGGGATGCTCGCGGCGGCCTGCGTCGTGCGGCTGACCCGACGCGCGGAGGAGCAGGGACAGGCCGAGCTGCTGGGTGCGGCGGCCGTGGGTCGGCTGGCTGCGCTCGGCGCGGGCCTCGTGGCCGCCGCGGCGCTGACCCTCGCGGCCGCCGTCGGCGCGACCCTCGGTCTGGTGGTCGGCGCCGGTGCGGGCGCGACGGATGCCGTCGCGGCCGGTGCGCAGGTCGTCGTGGTCGGGGTCGCCACGGCGGGGCTGGCGGCCGTGGCGGCCCAGGTCGCGCAGGCCGCCCGGTCTGCCCTCGGGATCGCCGCTGGCGTGCTGCTCGCCGCGTACGCGGTCCGAGGAGCGGCGGACGTCCGGCACAGCGACGCGGTGCAGTGGCTCACGCCGTTCGGCTGGGCGGCTCAGGTCGACCCGTTCGGCGAGGACCACTGGTACCCGCTCGGCGTCGCGCTCCTCGCGACCGCGCTGCTCGTCGGGCTGGCCGTCGTGCTGCGCGACCGGCGGGACGTGGGCGCCGGGCTGATCGCTCCTCGTCCCGGCCGTCCCACGGGGCGGCAGCTCGGGACGCCGCTCGCCCTGACGCTGCGGCTGGAGCGTCGGGCCGGCGCGGTGTGGCTGGCGGGTCTCGTCGCGTTCGGGATCTTCGTCAGCAGCCTGGTGCCGACCGTCGTCCGGCTCGGCTCGGCCGAGGGGGGTCTCGCGGAGGCGCTGCGGCGTCTCGGTGGCGCCGGTGCGCTGACCGACGTGTTCGTCTCGGCGATGGCCTCGATCGGCGCGCTCGTGGTGGCCTCGTGGGGCGTCGCGGTCGTCACGCGTCACCACGCGGACGAGACCGGCGGCCGGCTCGAGCAGGTCCTGGCGACCGCCGTGTCGCGACGCTCCGTGCTCCTCGCGCCCGCCGTGGTCGCGCTGCTCGGCGTGCTGCCGGCGCTGGCCGTGTCGGGCGTGGCGATCGGGCTGAGCGGCGGCGACCTGGGTGACGCGCTGGCGGCAGCGCTGGTGCAGGCACCTGCGGTCTGGGTCGTGATCGCGTTCGCCGTGCTGGGACAGGCCCTGGGTGGGCGGTGGACCGCGATGGCGTGGGGCGGCGTCGTCTGGGCGACGGGCGTCGGTCAGGTCGGGTCCGCCGTTGGCCTGCCTGAGTGGGCGCAGCAGGCGTCGCCGTTCACCCACGTCCCCGGAGTGCCGGCCGACCCGTTCGCGTTGGTGCCGGAGCTGGCCCTGACCGTCGGGGCCGCCCTGCTCCTGGTCGCCGCGGTGGTGGTCGTGCGTCGCCGGGACGTGCCGCGTTGACCTGTTCGGACTGAAACGGTCGGCCTGCGGTGGCATGCTGTGGAGCATGGCCGCCGGACCTCACACCACGAACTACCACGACGCGTTCATCGCCGTCGCGCCCGACACCCGGGCCGTCACGGCCGCAGCGCCGCCCGCCAAGGACACCCCCACCGTTGCGCAGATCCAGTTCGAGATGCTCGTCGACGCGCCCTACGTCCACACCTCCGACGACGTCGTGCACGCCTCGCAGGGCGCCCGGCGGGGCATCTCCCGCGAGGAGTTCTTCGCGAAGGGCCAGCCGTGCCTGCGCACGTCGCCGTTGGTCAAGACCTACGGCTGGGGCCTGCACCACGACGCCGAGGGCCGCGTCGCCCTGTACGCCGTCGAGTCGTCGGAGTACCGCGAGCTCGCCGCCCGCGACGACCTGAAGCAGCTCGCCGGCATGAGGTCGTCCCGGGCCTGAGGGGGCGGTGGGTTCCCCGCTCCCTGAGGTGCGAGCGAGGAACGAGCGAGCCTCGAAGGGTGTGCGGTGACCGCGCGTGGCTGGCGTGCCCCCTTCGAGGCTCCTTCGTCGCGCCTCAGGGGGCGGGAGGGGCGTCGGGCCACGCTGACGGCGAACGGCCCGCCTCGCGGGTGCGAGACGGGCCGTTCGGTGGAGCAGTGACTACCGGCCGGAGCCGACCAGCTCGTGGTCGTCGACCGGGGCATCGCCCTTCGAGCGGGGACGAGCCACGACCGCGCCGACGCCGAGCAGGATGATGCCGAGGGCCGCGAGGCCGATCGGCAGGTACGTCTGCACCAGGTTGATCTTCGAGGCGTTCGACGCCGCGGTGTCGGCCAGCCGGGCGACCGACTCGTCGTCGGCCATGAGCTGGACGTTGTTGAGGTCCAGCAGCGGGTAGGGCTGGTCGCCGAAGTCGGCGTACAGCGTGATCGTCTGGTCCTGACCGGTCTTGAGCGGCGAGCCTAGCTCGGAGTCGATCCAGATCTTCGTGGTGTTGGTCGAGATGAACGTCGCCGGGACCTCGGGGCCGGCCGCCGCGAGGTCCTCGCGGAGCTGGTCGCCCTGGCTGCCCGCGATCTGCGCGACGAAACTCGCGACGGTCGCGTTCGGCAGGACGGTGCCGTCGGTGTTCATGCTGCGACCGACCGTGGCCTGCAGGGTCTCGAGCGTGCCCTCGGCCTTGACGGGGGCGATCGTGGTGCCCTCGAAGTAGTACGCCGTGCGGCCCTCGATCGTCTCGGTGCGGACGTAGTCGACCTTCTGGGCCGAGTCGGTCGTGCCGTCGTACGTCGTGAACGAGTCCTTGCTGGGGTGGCGGACGTGCGACAGGACGACGCCGCCGGACTGGTCGTCGACGTCGTCGACGCCCTCGACCTGGCCGTAGTCGGTGCGGTCGATCGCGAACGTCTTGTCGGTGACGGAGTCGCCCGACGGCAGCTCGGCGGTCGAGACGCTGTGGACGATCGCGGTGGAACCGTCGGTGCTCTCGACCTCGACCTTGCGGTTGGCGTCGATCGTCACGGAGTCGCCGAGCTCGAGCGTCGCCGGGTCGAGCTGCGCGCTCGAGCCGTCGTAGGTCACCGTGCTGGTGAAGTCGCCCGGCAGCATCGTGAGTCGCGGCGCGATGACGAAGACGGTGAGTGCGGCGAGCACAACGAGCAGGAGCCCGCTGATCGTGAAGCCCGTGCCGCGGCCCTTGGCTGCGGTGGACGAATTGGTACGGCTCTTGGCCATGGTCGAACTCCCTCGTGACATGCGCCGCCCATGAGGCTGGCGCATCGATGCCACTCGTCCCTCCCGAGTGACTTCCGTCACGGTACCGCCCCGGTGGTTCAGAACCAAGTTCCAGGTCGAGGAGGGGAATGCGGAGCGCTTGGACGAAGTTGATAAGATCAGACTCAAGTCATCTGACTGTCGAACTTCAATCACCGCAGAGCAGTCATCGGGCGCGACCAGCGCCCCGACACCGATTCCCAGGAGGACCCACCCATGGCACGTGCCGTCGGCATCGATCTCGGTACCACCAACTCCGTCGTCGCCGTTCTCGAGGGCGGCGAGCCCACCGTCATCGCCAACGCGGAGGGCGCGCGCACCACGCCGTCCGTCGTCGCGTTCGCGAAGGACGGTGAGGTCCTGACCGGCAAGGTCGCGAAGAACCAGGCCGTCACCAACGTCGACCGCACGATCCGCTCGGTCAAGCGCCACATGGGCACCGACTGGACCCAGACGGTCGACGGCAAGGACTTCACGCCGCAGCAGATCAGCGCCTTCATCCTGCAGAAGCTCAAGCGCGACGCCGAGGCGTACCTGGGCGAGCCCGTCACCGACGCGGTCATCACGGTCCCGGCCTACTTCAACGACCACCAGCGCCAGGCGACGAAGGAGGCCGGCGAGATCGCGGGCCTCAACGTCAGCCGCATCATCAACGAGCCCACCGCGGCCGCGCTCGCGTACGGCCTCGACAAGGGCGACGACCAGACGATCCTGGTCTTCGACCTCGGCGGCGGCACGTTCGACGTCTCGCTGCTGGAGATCGGCGACGGCGTCATCGAGGTCAAGGCCACCAGCGGCGACAACCACCTCGGTGGCGACGACTGGGACGACGCGGTCGTCAAGTGGATCGTCGACGGCTTCAAGTCCAAGACGGGCATCGACCTGACCAAGGACAAGATGGCGATGCCCCGCATCCGCGAGGCCGCCGAGCTCGCCAAGATCGAGCTCTCCAGCTCGACCAGCACCTCGATCAACCTGCCGTACATCACGGTCCAGGACGGCAGCCCCGTCTTCCTCGAGGAGACGCTGACCCGCTCGGAGTTCGAGAAGGTCACCGCCGACCTGCTCGCGCGCACCAAGGCGCCGTTCCAGAACGTCATCAAGGACGCGGGCGTCAAGGTCGGCGACATCGACCACGTCGTCATGGTGGGCGGTTCGACCCGCATGCCGGCCGTGTCCGAGCTCGTCAAGAGCCTGACCGGCGGCCAGGACCCCAACAAGGGCGTCAACCCCGACGAGGTCGTCGCGATCGGCGCGAGCCTCCAGGCCGGCGTGCTCAAGGGTGAGGTCAAGGACGTCCTGCTCCTCGACGTCACGCCGCTGAGCCTCGGCATCGAGACCAAGGGCGGCGTCATGACGAAGCTCATCGAGCGCAACACGACGATCCCGACCAAGCGCAGCGAGGTCTTCACGACCGCCGACGACAACCAGCCGTCCGTCGCGATCCAGGTCTACCAGGGCGAGCGCGAGATGGCCGCGGGCAACCAGCTGCTCGCCACGTTCGAGCTGACGGGTCTCCCGCCGGCGCCGCGCGGCGTGCCGCAGATCGAGGTCACCTTCGACATCGACGCCAACGGCATCGTCAACGTCTCCGCGAAGGACCGCGGCACGGGCAAGGAGCAGTCGATGACGATCACCGGCGGCTCGGCGCTCAGCAAGGACGACATCGACAAGATGGTCAAGGACGCCGAGCAGTACGCCGAGGAGGACCGTCAGCGCCGCGAGGCCGTCGACGTCCGCAACCAGGGCGACTCGCTGGTGCACACGACCGAGTCCTTCCTGGCCGAGAACGGCGACAAGGTCGGCGACGACCTCAAGACCGAGGTCCAGGCCGACGTCGACGCGCTGAAGGAGTCGCTGAACGGCGACGACACCGACGCGATCAAGGCGGCCACGGGCAAGCTGGCCGAGTCGAGCCAGAAGCTCGGCACGGCGCTCTACGAGGCGGCGGCCGCCGAGGCCGCCAGCGCCCCCACGGGTGACGCCGACGGCAGCAACGACGACGACGTCGTCGACGCCGAGATCGTCGAGGACGACGACACCGAGGAGCGCAAGTGACGCAGGGCCCCACCGACCCCGAGGACCTGTCCACGGACCCTGAGTCGACGGAGGGCGTGCTGCCCGAGCAGGAGCCGGCGGCGGGCGACGAGCCCGCCCCGGCCCCCGCCGGGGAGGCCGACCCGGTCGCCGAGGCGAAGGCCGAGCTGGCCGAGCGGACGGCCGACCTGCAGCGTCTCCAGGCCGAGTACGTCAACTACAAGCGGCGCGTCGACCGTGACCGCGAGCTCGTGCGGGCGCAGGGCGAGGCAAAGGTCCTCGAGTCGCTCCTGACGGTGCTCGACGACATCGCGCGCGCCGACCAGCACGGTGAGCTCGAGGGTGGCTTCAAGGCCGTCGCCGACTCGCTGCAGGGCGCCGTCACGAAGCACGGGCTCGAGACGTTCGGCGCCACGGGCGACGCGTTCGACCCGGCGCTGCACGAGGCCGTCACGCACGCGGGCGAGTCCCCGGACGTCGACGTCACCTCCGTCGCGCTGGTGATGCGCACGGGCTTCAAGGTCGGCGACCGCGTGCTGCGCACGGCGATCGTCGGCGTGGTCGACCCGGCCGCCCCCGCGGCCGAGGCGTCGGAGGATCCGGCGCCCGCCGACCAGCCCGACGCCTGAGCTCGTCCCATTCCGCACGATCGACCTGAACGAGGGGAGGTGGCTACGTGAGCGCCACTGACTGGTCCGGCAAGGACTTCTACGGTGTCCTCGGCGTCGCCAAGGACGCGTCGGCTGACGACGTCAAGAAGGCCTATCGCAAGCTCGCCCGGGAGAACCATCCCGACGCGAACCCGAACAACAAGGCGGCCGAGGAGCGGTTCAAGTCCGTCTCCGAGGCCTACGCGGTGCTCTCGGACGCCACCAAGCGCAAGCAGTACGACGACCAGAAGTCGATGTTCGGGCAGTTCCGCAGCCAGGGCGGCCCGGGCGGCGGCACGCAGTCCGACTTCGACCTCAGCGACATCCTCGGCGGGATGTTCGGTGGTGGCGGCGGACGGCGGCGTCGCCAGACCACGGCGCGTCGGGGCGACGACCTCGAGTCGGAGGCCACGATCGGCTTCGCCGAGGCCGTCGACGGCGTCACGATCGGACTGCGCCTGCCCAGCGACGAGGCGTGCGGCACGTGCCACGGCACGGGCGCACGCCCCGGCACGGCGCCCACGGTGTGCGGCAAGTGCCAGGGCAGCGGCATGCAGACGAGCGCCAACGGCGGCGTCTTCGCGATGACCGAGCCCTGCCAGAACTGCCGCGGTCGGGGCATGGTCGTCGAGCACGCGTGCTCGACGTGCTCCGGCTCGGGCCGCTCGCCGTCGAGCCGCACCCTCCAGGTGCGCGTCCCGGCCGGCGTGCAGGACGGTCAGCGCATCCGGCTCAAGGGCAAGGGCGCGCCGGGTTCCGGCGGTGGCCCCGCCGGCGACCTGATGCTGCTGGTGCACGTCGACCCCCACCCCGTCTTCGGGCGCAAGGGCGAGCACCTGACCTTGTCGGTGCCGGTGGCCTACGACGAGGCCGCCCTCGGCGCCGACGTCGCGGTGCCCACGATGGAGGGCAGCTCGGTCACGCTGCGCATCCCGGCGGGCACGCCCCACGGACGCACCCTGCGGGTGCGTGGCAAGGGTGGCGTGGCGCGCTCCGGTCGTCGCGGCGACCTGCTCGTGACGGTCGAGGTCTCGGTGCCCGCGACCCTGACCGACGCCGAACGTTCGGCGATCGAGGCCTTGCGCGAGGCCCGTGCGGGCAGCGATCCTCGAGAGGACCTCTTCAAGGCGGTGCAGAAATGAGCGAGCGGCAGCGAGTGAGCATGTCGTCGGTCATCGCTGTGCCGACTATCGTGCCCTTTCCTGAGGCGGTGCAGCGATGACGACGAATCCGTTCGTCCCTCCGGGACCCGAGGCCAAGGTGTTCGTGATCAGCGTGGCGGCCGAGCTCTCGGGCCTGCACCCGCAGACGCTGCGCACGTACGACCGTCTCGGCCTGGTCGAGCCGGGCCGCACGGGCGGCGGCGGTCGGCGCTACTCGCTGGCCGACATCGAGCTGCTGCGTCGCATCGCCGACCTGACCGCGGAGGGCCTGGGGCTCGAGGGCGTCAAGCGCGTCATCGACCTGGAGCATCGTGTCGCGGCTCTTGCGTCGCGGGTGAGCGAGCTCGAGGCCGAGCTGTCGCTGGCCCACCAGGCGCTCGGCACGGTCGCGAACCTCCCGGTCCGCGCCGCCGCCGCCCAGGTCACCCTCTACCGCCGCCGCTGACCCCCGGGGCGGTGACTTAGTCGCGCATCCCGGCAGAGGGCGGTGAGTCTGTCGCCCATCAGCGGCCGGAATGGGCGACCAGCTCACCGCCGAACTGGCGGACAGGCGACTGACTCACCGCCCGGGGTGGCGGTGTGGACGGTGCGGGTGCGGAAGTGAGGCGATAGCCCTAGTTTGTCGGCGGGGGGACCGACGAAAGGTATTCGCCATGACCGCTGCACCGCCGCCTGCCTCACCGCCCGCCTCGGGTGCGAGCCTCGCCAGCTGGGGCGCGCGCCTCGGCGCGTACATCATCGACATCCTGCCGATCATCGTGCTGCTGGTCGTGCTGACGGCCGTCTTCGGCGACAACGAGACCACCAGCAACAGCTTCTCCTTCCAGCTCTCGGGGCTGCCGTTCGTGGCCCACCTCGTGCTGTCCATCGGATGGCTCGTCCTCAACTGGGGCATTCGCCAGGGCCGCACCGGCAGCACCGTCGGCAAGTCGGTCCTCGGCATCGCCGTCAACGGCGCGGCCTCGGGCCAGCCGCTCGGCGTGGGCCTGTCGATCGCCCGCCAGCTCCTGCACGTCATCGACGCGCTGCCCTGCTACCTCGGGTTCCTGTGGCCGCTGTGGGACAAGCAGAACCGCACGTTCGCCGACATGATCCTCGACACCCGCGTCGTCAAGCGCTGACCCCTGGGCGGTGAGTGAGGGACCTGTCGTCGCCTCGGGCGGTGAGATGGGGACGTGTTGAGGCCCTCCACTGGTCCCTAGCTCACCGCCCACCGGGCGCACTGGTCCCCAACTCACCGCCAGCTGGCGGGGCGCGGCGGGGGAGGGGGACGTCGGGCGTCCACCTGTCGTCCACCTGTGAGGCGGCTGTCGTTCGCCAGGCCTGGTTAGCGTCCGGGCCGCAAGGGGGCCCGTCGGGGGCGTCCCCTCGGACGGAAGACGCTCATGACCTTGGCTGCCGCGCCCCTGCCCACGTCGACACGTCCGTGGCGGGTGCTGCTGCACCTGGTGCTGGGCGCCGCGCTGCTGGCCGCGACCCTGGTCGCCGGCCTCGCCGCGCCGGCGCAGGCCGCCAAGCCACCGCCGCTGTTCGTCTCCGAGATCGTGGCGAACCCCACCGGCGTCGACGAGTACGAGTACGTCGAGGTCACCAACCCCGGCACCACGCCCGTCCCGCTCGACGGCTTCACGTTCTCCTACATCTACGTCGACTCCACCGACACCGCGCGTGACGTGCGACTGACGGTCGACGGCACGACGACGGTCGCACCGGGCGAGTCGGTCGTCCTCTGGCTCAGCTACACCGCGACGGGCATCGACTCCTTCGCGCGCACCGTCGACCAGTTCCGCGCTGCGAACGGCACCGCGCCCACGACCCAGGTCCTGCGCCTGACCGGGCAGCCCGGCATGGCCAACGGCGGCGACCGCGGCATCCGCATCAGCGACGCCACCGGCATCGTGACCTGGTCGTACTACCCGGCCGGCTCGCAGGCGATCGACCTGGGCACCGACTTCTCCGTGCCCGCCGACCGCGGCCAGTCGGCGCCGGTGCTCGCGGTGCAGACGCCCATGACGCCGGGCACGGTCAAGCCCGAGGCCCTCGTGCCGGTCGTCCCGGTCGACCCCGAGCCCGAGGTGCCGGACGACATCGGCGCGCTCGACCCGGACCCCTCGCTCGTGGCCGCGCCCCTGCAGATCACCGAGCTCGTGCCCGACACCGCGAACGTCGGCGGCTCCGACGGCTACGAGTTCGTCGAGGTCTTCAACGCGACCGACCGCGACGTCGACTTCTCCGACTACGCGCTGACCTACCTCTACCCGCAGGACACGACGACCAACACCAACGAGGCCGCGTGGCCCGCCGTGCCGAGCGACGTCGTGATCCCGTCGGGGAAGACCCTGACGTTCTGGATCAAGAACGGCGCCAACGATGCGCTGACGGACGCCGACTTCAACGCGCACCACGACAGCGACCTGACCCTCGGCGAGGACCTCGTCGAGATCTTCTCGGCCGGCATGGCCAACGGCACGCCGCGCGGCATCGCGATCCGCACCAACACGGGCTTCGAGGTCAACCGCGCGTACTACAACATGGCAGGCGCCGACGACGTCGACGCGGACGTCGCGATCGTCTACGGCGGCACGCCCGACCAGACGCTGCAGACGATCGTGGCCCGCCGCGAGCCCTCGCCCGGCCGCGTGCAGGTCGACCAGGTCGCCGACGGCCTCGTCGTCGTGCCCGACGACACCACCGCGCCGGTGGTCGACGACCGCACGGCCGACGCGATCGACCCGCTGACCGGCTTCGTGCTCGACCTCCAGGTCACCGACGACGTGCAGGTGCGCACCGTCACCGTCGAGGTCAGCAACGACGTCGACACCGAGCCGCGGCGGGTCAACCTCGTGCACGGCGCGAGCGACACGGCGGCGTACGGCACGGTCGTGCACCCCGCCGACGTCGCGGGGAAGCGCTGGTTCGAGTACGTGGTCGAGGCCTCCGACGGCACGTCGGTGACGCGTACCGAGACCCGACGCGTCCTGGTCGACGGGGCCAGCACCGACCCGGTCCGCCTGAACGTCGCCGACGGCGACTTCGTCGGCGGCACGACGACGATCTCGGCCGCGGGCGAGAGCTACCCGCCGAGCATCGAGCTCGCGATCGACGGCACGCCGGTCGCGACGCGCGCCTCGCTCGAGCAGACGCCGTACTTCGTCTTCGAGGTCTCGCAGACCGACTTCTACTTCCGCAACGGCGTGCGCATCGGGGACGAGATCCTGCACGTCTTCGACGAGGGCACGTACGAGCGCACCGAGACGATCGCGGTGCCCGTGCCACTGACCTTCATCACGCAGGGCGAGCCGCTCTCGGTCGACGTGTGGGCCGGCACCAAGGCCGGGCCGTGGATCGACCTCGACGAGAACAACGACGACTTCGTCATGTCGGGCATGCGTCTGGTGCTGCCGGACGGCCGCACGCTGCGCCCCGCCGGGTACGACGACCCGACGCGCTTGATCCAGATGGGCGACAGCGCGGGCAAGAACGACTTCTACGCCTCCGTGTTCGACCTCGGCGACGACGCGTTCACCGCCGTGGCCCACGACTGGGACACCACGACGGTCGCGGACGGGCCGCACCAGGTCGTCGCCACCGAGGGGGAGGACCGCGCCGAGGCGCAGGTCCTGGTCGACAACACCGCGCCCGCGGTCACGCCGAGCGTGGAGGACGGCCGCGTCTACCAGGGCGAGATCGTGCTCGACGCCGTGATCGACGACGGCGCCGGATCGGGCGTCGTCGACACCGTGACCTCGCTCGACGGCGAGCCCGTCGTCCTGCCGTTCGCGACCTCGTCGGTCGTGCTGGCGCCGGGCGACCACGTGTTCACCGTCATCGCGACCGACGCCGTGGGCAACGCGACCGAGCGATCGGTGACGTTCACCGTCCCGGACGAGCAGCCGGGCGCCGACGGCGTCGCCCCGGCGGACGGTGCGGAGGTCGAGGCCGGTGACGTCGTGCTGCAGGCGCGGGTCGAGGACCCGACGAACGACCCGCTCAGCGTGTCGTTCCGCCGCGGCGAGCACTACGCGCTCGGCGAGGAGCAGATCGTCGCCGCGAGCGGCACGACCCACGACGCCCGTGCACTGCAGCGCGACGGCGCACCCGCGGACCCGGTGCTCGCCCAGCCGTTCGCGGCCGAGCCGGTCCCGACCCAGGTCGGGCTCGCCCCGGTCACGGGCACGGACGCGCTCCCGTACTACACGTTCGACGTCGCCGTGCCGGCCGACGCGGGCGCCGACGCCACCGCCCGCCTGACGTGGAACGGCACGGCCGACCGCGACTCTCAGGTGATCCTCTACGTGCTGGCCGCCGACGGGTCGCGCTGGATCGAGCTGACGCGCCACCGCACGTCCACCGACGGCGAGGCGTTCACGCTGCTGGGCACGGCCGTCGTCGGCGAGACGGCGCGCGACGGCGTGATCACCGCGCTGGTGCAGCACTCCGAGGGCTTCTCGGGTGCCGACCTCAGCGACCGCTCGACCGCGGTGACCCCGGCGAACCCGCTCGACACCCCGCGCTCCGACTACGACTTCACGATCGCGTGGGAGTCGGACACGCAGTACTACAACGAGCAGTTCACGCAGCACCAGACCGCGATCCACGACTACGTCCTGGGTCAGCGCGAGAACCAGAACATCCAGTACCTGATCCACACCGGCGACATCATCGACGACTGGGACCAGCCGTACCAGTGGGCCAACGCCGACGCCGAGTACGCCCGGCTCGACGACGCCGACCTCCCGTACGGGGTGCTGGCGGGCAACCACGACGTCGGCAGCCAGCTGTCGGACTACTCCGAGTTCGAGAAGTTCTTCGGGGAGGCGCGGTACGCCGACAACCCCTGGTACGGCGGCTCGTACCAGGACAACCGCGGCCACTACGACCTCATCTCGGCCGGCGGCATCGACTTCGTGATGCTCTACATGGGCTGGGACCCGCAGGCCGACTCCATCGCGTGGATGAACGAGGTCCTGGCGCAGTACCCCGAGCGGGTCGCGGTCATCAACCTGCACGAGTTCATGCTGACGACGGGCGGCCTCGGACCCGTGCCGCAGCAGATCCAGGACGAGGTCGTCGCGACGAACCCGAACGTGCGGATGGTGCTCTCGGGGCACTACCACGACGCGTTCACGCGCATCGACGCGTTCGACGACGACGGCGACGGCGTCCCGGACCGCGACGTCTACTCGATGCTGTTCGACTACCAGGGCCTGCCCGAGGGTGGTCAGGGCTTCCTGCGGCTCCTGCAGTTCGACAACGAGGGGGAGTCGATGCGGGTGCGGACGTACTCGCCGTCGCTCGACGTCTACAACTCCGACGACCCGTCGCTGCTCGACCCGGGCGCCGACCCGTACGTCTACCAGGACTTCGAGATCGGCTACGACGCCCTGCGGATCACGCCGAGCGACAAGACGCTCGCGACGACGGGCTTCACCGCCGAGATCCTGACGACCGACGAGATCGGGGCGCTGCAGGACGTGCCGAGCGGTTCGGTCGCGGCGGTGAAGTGGCCGCTGAGCGAGCTCGGTGACTACGGCTGGTACGTCCACACGGAGGACCCGTACGGCGCGACGCACGACACCCCGGTCTACGCGTTCACCCTCGTCCCGGCCGCGGCCGGTCCGGGCGACGGTGGTTCGGGACCGGGCGCAGGTGGTGACGGTGCCGGCACGGGTCCGGGTGGCGCGGCCGGTGACGGCTCGACGCGACCGGCCGGGGCCGACCGCGACCTGCCGGACACGGGCCTGTCGATCGACCCGCTCCTGCTCCTGGTGGCCGCTGGCCTGGTCGGCCTCGGCGCGTGGCTCCTCCGCCGCCGCCGGGCGGTGAGCTAGGGACGAGTCCGACCGCCGGGCGGTGAGCTAGGGACGAGTCCGAGGTCGCGACACGTCCCTATCTCACCGCCCAGTGCGGTGACACGTCCCTAGCTCACCGCCCGGGCTCTTGCTGCGTGCGCCGGGCACGCCGTGGACGGCGGGAGTAGCGTCGGTGTCGTGACCGCCCCGTCCCCCACGACCGTCGGCCAGCTGCGCGCCTCGGGCCATGTGCACAGGCCGCTCCGCGTCGAGATCCGCGACAACCTGCTGGCCGCCCTCGCCGAGGGCCGCGACCCCTGGCCGGGCCTGCACGGCTTCGAGCACACCGTCGTGCCGCAGCTCGAGCGCGCGCTCATCGCCGGGCACGACATCGTGCTGCTCGGCGAGCGCGGCCAGGGCAAGACGCGCCTGCTGCGCACGCTCGTGGGCCTGCTCGACGAGTGGACGCCCGTCATCGAGGGTTCCGAGCTCGGCGAGCACCCCTATGCGCCCATCACCGTGGCCAGCATCCGTCGCGCCGAGGAGCTTGGTGACGACCTGCCGGTCGTGTGGCGCCACCGCGACACGCGCTACGCCGAGAAGCTGGCCACGCCCGACACGAGCGTCGCCGACCTGATCGGCGACGTCGACCCGATGAAGGTCGCCGAGGGTCGCAGCCTGGGCGACCCGGAGACGATCCACTTCGGACTGATCCCGCGCAGCCACGGCGGGATCGTGGCCATCAACGAGCTGCCCGACCTCGCGGAGCGCATCCAGGTCGCGATGCTCAACGTGATGGAGGAGCGCGACATCCAGATCCGCGGCTACGTGCTCCGACTGCCGCTCGACGTCCTCGTCGTCGCCAGTGCCAACCCCGAGGACTACACCAACCGCGGCCGCATCATCACGCCGCTGAAGGACCGGTTCGGGGCCGAGATCCGCACGCACTACCCGCTCGCGCTCGTCGACGAGATCGCCGTCGTCCGCCAGGAGGCCCAGCTGGTCGCCGAGGTGCCCGACCAGCTCATCGAGGTGCTGGCGCGGTTCACCCGCGCCCTGCGCGAGTCGTCGGCCGTCGACCAGCGCAGCGGCGTCAGCGCCCGGTTCGCGATCGCCGGAGCCGAGACCATCGCGGCGGCAGCGCTGCACCGCGCGACGCGGCAGGGTGAGGAGCGGGCGGTGGCGCGCCCCGTCGACCTGGAGACGGCGGTCGACGTGCTCGGCGGCAAGATCGAGTTCGAGTCGGGCGAGGAGGGCCGTGAGGACCTCGTGCTCGACCACCTCCTGCGCACGGCCACGGCCGAGACGGTGCAGGGGCTCTTCGCGGGGATCGACTTCGGGCTGGTGGTCGAGGCGCTCGAGGGGGGCGACCTGGTCGCCACGGGCGAGCAGGTCAGTGCCCGAGACTTCCTCGCCGGGCTCCCCGTGCTGGGCGAGTCCGATCTCTACGACCAGGTCGCCGATCGTGTGGGGGCCGATGACGACGGCGAGCGGGCCAGCGTGATCGAGCTGGCGCTCGAGGGCCTGTTCCTGGCTCGCCGCATCGCCAAGGACTCAGCCGGCGGCGAGACGGTGTACGGCTGAGGCCGGGAGTCGATCCATGAGCCGTCAGAACCGACGCCTGACCCGCGCGTCGCGCTACGGCCGGTACGCCGGCGGACCCGATCCGCTCGCGCCGCCGGTCGACCTCAGCGAGGCGCTCGACGCGATCGGTGAGGACGTCATGGCGGGGTACTCGCCCGAGCGCGCCCTGCGCGAGTTCCTCCGTCGCGGCGGCTCCGACCAGAAGGGGCTGGACGAGCTCGCGCGGCGTGTTGCCGAGAAGCGTCGCGACCTGATGCAGCGGCACAAGCTCGACGGCACCTTGGCCGAGGTCAAGGAGCTGCTCGACCGGGCCGTCCTGGCCGAGCGCGGGCAGCTCGCTCGCGACGTCGACCTCGACGACGGCGAGCGCGCGCTCGCCGAGCTGCAGCTCGATGCGCTGCCCGGTTCGCCGGCCGCTGCGGTCCGCGAGCTCTCGACCTACTCGTGGAAGAGCACGCAGGCGCGCGAGGACTACGAACGCATCAAGGACCTGCTGGGGCGCGAGCTGCTCGACCAGCGCTTCGCCGGCATGAAGGACGCGCTCGAGAACGCCACGGACGCCGACCGTGCGGCCGTCAACCAGATGCTCGACGACCTCAACGACCTGCTCGACAAGCGCCGCGAGGGCACCGACACGCAGGCCGACTTCGACGCCTTCATGGACGAGCACGGCGACTACTTCAGGTCCGAGGACGGCACGCTGCCGCAGGACCTCGACGAGCTGCTCGACGAGATGGCGCGACGCTCGGCTGCGGCCCAGCGCATGATGAGCTCGATGACCCCCGAGCAGCGTCAGGAGCTGACGCAGCTCTCGGCGCAGGCGTTCGGCTCGCCCCAGCTGAACGACGCGCTCGGGCGGCTGGATGCGAGCCTGCAGTCGCTGCGTCCCGGCGAGGACTGGGGTGGCTCCACCCCGATGGACGGCGAGCAGGGGGTCGGGCTCGGCGACGGCACCGGCGTGTTCCAGGACCTGGCCGATCTCGACGCGCTGGCCGAGCAGCTCGCGCAGTCGTATCGCGGTGCCAACCTCGACGACGTCGATCTCGACGCACTGTCGCGACAGCTCGGCGACGAGGGCGTCGTCGACCTGTCGACCCTGAAGGATCTCGAGCGCGCCCTGCGCGAGTCGGGGGCCGTGCAGCGCGGCACCGACGGGCAGCTCCGGCTCACGCCCAAGGCGATGCGCCAGCTGGGCAAGGCGCTGCTCCGCGACGTCGCCCAGGCGATGTCGGGGCGCCGGGGCCAGCGCGAGACGCGGCGTGCCGGCGCCGCGGGCGAGCGCTCCGGCGCCACCCGCGAGTGGGCGTTCGGCGACACCGAGCCGTGGGACGTGACCCGCACCGTGACCAACGCGATCCAGCGCACCGTGGGCGAGGGTGGCACGCCCGCGTCGATGGCCACGGACGGTGTGCGGCTGCAGATCGGCGACGTCGAGGTGCAGGAGACGGAGGACCGCACGCAGGCCTGCGTGGCGCTGCTCGTCGACACCTCGTTCTCGATGGCGATGGACGGGCGGTGGGTGCCGATGAAGCGCACGGCGCTCGCGCTGCACACGCTCATCAGCACGCGGTTCCGCGGCGACGCGCTGCAGCTCGTCGCGTTCGGGCGCCATGCCGAGACGATGGAGATCGAGCGGCTGACCGCGCTGGAGCCCGAGTACGCCAAGGGCACCAACCTGCACCACGCCCTGCTGCTCGCGAACCGGCACTTCCGCAAGCACCCGAACGCCCAGCCGGTGCTGCTGATCGTGACCGACGGCGAACCCACCTCGCACCTGGAGGGGAGCGGCGACGTCTGGTTCAGCTATCCGCCGCACCCGGTCACGATCGCGGTGTCGGTGCGCGAGCTGGAGGCCTCGATGCGCCTCGGCGCGCAGACCACCTTCTTCCGGCTCGGCGAGGACCCGGGGCTGGCGCGCTTCATCGACCAGATGGCTCGCCGCGTGGGCGGATCGGTCGTCTCGCCCGAGCTCGACGACCTCGGCGTCGCGGTCGTGGAGTCCTACCTCGGGTCGCGCCGTGGCGGTGCTGGTGGTTCCGGGGGTTCCGGCGGATCCGGCACGGGCTTCGGGGGCGGCTGGCCCGGCCGCGGCTTCTGGGCCGGCTGACCCGGTCGCTACCGTCGAGGCCGTGCCGCAGACCATCGAGCTGACTCTCGACGACGAGCTCGACGCCGCCGTCCGTGCGGAGTGGGACGTGCTCGCCGCCGCCGGCCTGCCGAGCCAGGCGCTGCACCTGGGCATCACGAACGCGCCGCACGTCACGCTCGGGGTGGCGTCGGCACTCGACGCGGCGACGACCGGCCGCCTCGCCGCCGTGCCCCTCCCCGACCAGATCCGACTTGGCGGGCTCCTGGTGTTCCGCGGCAGGCGGTCGTCGGTGGTGTCGCGCGCGGTGATCCCGAGCGCCGCACTGCTCGCCGCCCACGCCGCGGTCGACGAGGCGATGGCCGGCGCGCCGGGACGGCCCGACCTCACGCTGCCGGGCCGCTGGACCCCGCACGTCACGCTCGCCCGGCGCCTCGATGACGCCCGGCTCGCGCAGGCGCTCGACCTGCTGGCCGAGGTCCCGCGCGAGCTCGTCGGCGCCCCGAGCGCGCTGCGTCACTGGGACTCGGACGCCAAGGCCGTCCACGTCCTCCGCACCCGCTGACGCCTCGCTCTGCGGGGCGCGTTGCCGGGCCTACTGGGCGGCGTACCCGCCGTCGACCAGGTGGTAGCTCCCCGTCACGAACGTGGCTGCGTCCGAGGCGAGGAAGGCGACGAGCTGGGCGACCTCGTCGGAGGTGCCGAGCCGTCCGGTCGCGTGCTTGGCCGCGAGCGCGGCCTGGGTCTCGGCGTCGAGGTTGGCCTCGAGCAGAGGCGTGCTGATGAAGCCGGGGCCGACCACCGTGACACGGACGCCGTCGGCGCTGTGCTCCAGAGCGGCGTTCTTCGTGAGGCCGACGAGCGCGTGCTTCGTGGCGACGTAGGCCGAGGAGCCCGCGATGCCGACCGAGCCGAGCACCGAGCCCATGTTCACGATCGCGCCACCGCCCGCCGCCGTGATCGCGGGGATCTGCGCGCGCATGCCGTAGAAGACGCCGTTGAGGTTGACGCGGACGACCGCGTCCCAGCTCTCGACGGGGTAGCTCCCGACGGGCTCGTCGGCGCCGCCGATGCCCGCGTTGTTGACGGCGATCCGCAGCGGCGCCATCTCCTCGGCGGCCGCGACGGCGGCCTGGGCGACCGCGGGATCGGCAGCGTCGCCGACGAAGGCGCGAGCGGTGCCGCCCGCAGCTGTGATCTCTCCGACGACCTCGTCGGCCGAGTCCTGTCGCAGGTCGTGGACGAGCACGGAGGCTCCGTTCGCGGCGAGCAGCAGGGCCACGGACCGGCCGATGCCGGAGCCAGCGCCGGTCACGATCGCGGAGCGGTCGGTGACGTCGTAGGTGGCCATGATGTCCTCACTCTCTTTCCGACACTTGTCGGACAAGTCTCATCCTACAACTGTCGGTTAGGGTGGGTCGACCCGAGGAGGACCGATGGACGCGCGAGCCCGACGCAGCCGTGACCGGCTCTTCACCGCTGTGCTCGAGCTCGCCGCAGACACGCCCGTCGACGAGCTGAGCGTCACGCGGGTCGCGCGTGCGGCCGAGGTGCACCGCTCCACGTTCTACGAGCACGCGTCGACGCCGGACGGGCTCCTGCGCGCCGCCCTGCTCGCCGAGCTCGACGAGCTGCGTGCCGATCTCCTCGACGACCCCGACCGCGACACCGATGCCGCCGTCGCCCAGACCACCCGCGACGTGCTCGAGCACGTGCTGCGCCACCTCGCGATCTACCGCCGCGGCCTGGCCGACGCCGCGGGGGCCGGCGGGCTGCACGGCATGCTCAGCCAGCACTTCCTCGCCTCGTCGCGGTCGCTCCGCGAGCAGGGGCGGCTCGAGCTGCCGCACGGTGTCGCCGGGGCGGACGACCGCCTGGTCGCGGAGTCCGCGATGCGGCTGATCGCGCTCGGCACGGTCGGGGTGATCCGCGCCTGGCTCGACCAGCCCCGGCCGACCATCACCGACTTCGTGGCGACCTACGCGGTGCTGGTCCCCGCGTGGTGGGCCCAGGTGGACCCGTAGGTCGTCGGTCGTGTGACGTGGGACACGTCGCAGGCGGTCACATGGCGGACCGGATTTCCCGTGAGTTGCCGGGCCGCTTTAGGCTTGCCTTCGTTGTCGTCCTCCCAGGAGTTCTCTCATGACCAGGAAGCTGCGCGTCGGCATCGTCGGTGCCGGCCCCGCCGGCGTCTACGCCGCCGACATCCTCACGAAGTCGGATGCGCCGGAAGGGTTCGACGGCGTCGCCGTCGACATCCTCGATCGCGACCCCACGCCGTTCGGCCTGATCCGGTACGGCGTCGCGCCGGACCACCCGCGGATCAAGGAGATCATCAAGGCGCTCAAGCGCGTCATGGCGAACCCCGACATCCGCTTCTTCGGCAACGTCAACTTCGGCGCCGACGTCAAGCTCGAGGAGCTGCAGCAGTTCTACGACGCGGTCGTCTTCGCCACGGGCGCCCGCCGCGACCGCGACCTCCAGATGCCCGGCATCGACCTTGAGGGCTCGTTCGGCGCGGCCGACTTCGTCTACTGGTACGACGGCCACCCCGACGCCCCCCGCGAGTGGGACTTCCAGCCGCACGCCGAGAGCATCGCCGTCCTGGGCGTCGGCAACGTGGGCCTGGACGTCGCACGCATCCTGGCCAAGACGGCTGACGAGCTGCTCGTGACCGAGATCCCCGACAACGTCTACGAGGGCCTCAAGAACAACGCCGCGAAGGACGTCCACGTCTTCGCGCGCCGCGGCCCGGCACAGGTCAAGTTCACGCCGATGGAGCTGCGCGAGCTGTCGCACTCGCCCACGATCGACGTCATCGTCCACCCTGAGGGCTTCGAGTTCGACGAGGGCTCGATGGACGCGATCCGCGCCGCGAAGAGCCAGAAGCTCGTCGTCGACGTGCTGCAGAACTACCTCGCGAAGGAGCCCTCGGGCGCCCCGCACCGCATCCACATCCACTTCTGCCAGAACCCCGTCGAGGTGCTCGGCGAGGACGGCAAGGTCGTGGGCCTGCGCACCGAGATCACCGAGCTCGACGGCACGGGCAACGTCCGCGGCACGGGCGAGTTCAAGGACTGGCCCGTCCAGGCCGTCTACCGCGCGATCGGCTACTACTCCGACAACCTCCCGGGCCTGCCCTTCGACGCCAACGCGGGCGTCGTGCCGAACGACGGCGGCCACGTGATCGACATCGACGGCTCGCCCATCCCGGGCGTCTACGCGACCGGCTGGATCAAGCGCGGCCCGGTCGGTCTGATCGGTCACACCAAGTCCGACGCCGCCGAGACGATCGGCATGCTAGTCGCCGACGCCCCGACGCTGGCCCAGGCCGAGCAGCCCGAGCCCGCCGCGTTCGACCGCTACCTCGACGGTCGCGGCATCGAGTACACGACGTGGGAGGGCTGGGAGAAGCTCGACGCCCACGAGCTCGACCTCGGCGCCAACGACACCCACGCCCGCGAGCGCAAGAAGGTCGTCGCGCGCGACGAGATGGTACGCATCTCCCGCTCCTGATCGCCGGCGCGTGACATGGGGACCTCTCCCCAGTTCGTCCTGAGGTACTGACGCGGAGCGCTCCCGCACCTAGCGTGAATCGCATGGTGTTCGGGGGCGATCCGACCGAGGTGCGTGAGCACGCGCGCCGCGTGCGCGCCTGGGCCGACCAGGTCGACGGCGTCGCGGGCGAGGTGCTGCAGGCGGACTCGGTCGCCTGGGTGAGCGACGCGGCGTCGCGCTTCCGCGACGAGCTCACCGCACGTCAGGCCGAGGTGCAGGCGATCGCCGTGCGCTATCGCGAGGCGGCCGACCGGCTCGACGCACTCGCTGCGGCGCTGGAGGAGCGTCAGCAGGTGCTGGCGGGTCTGCTTGCTGCCGCCGGGCGCACGTTCGAGGAGCTGGCCGGTGCCGTGAGCGACGGTGTCGGCGACGTCGTCGACGTGGCGCAGGGGTGGGCGAACGACCTGGCCGAGACCGGTCGCGACGTCCTGGACTGGGCGGGCCTGTGAGGAGCGGGCTCGACGAGGCGACCTGGGCGGCCGTCGTCGCGGAGACCGGGTTGGACGTCGCGTCGTCGCCGCTCCGCCCGCTCGGCGAGCACGCCGCACCCGCCGCCGCACCCGAACCGACGCTCGTCGAGGCCGCCGCGCTGGCGCTCGGCCGGGCGGACGTCGGCATCTCGCTGCTGGCCGGCACGCACCACAGCGGCGTCATGGCCCAGCTCGGTGCCGACACGTCGGTCCTCGGGGTCGCGCTGCGCGCGGTGCTCTCCGGCGTCGGAGGCGCCGAGGGCCCCGTGGCGGTGCCGGGCGTCGAGCTGGGAGCGGGCCGTGCGGGCGGGATGGTCGAGGAGGTCATGCGACTCGTGCCGCCGGGCGGGGAGGTCCGGGACCTGCCAGCCGGGTCGGTGGGGCTCGAGCGTGAGGACGCGCTGGTCATGGCACGCACCGCCGTCGCCGACGAGCCCGTGGCCGACGCGGCCGCACGCCGGGCGGGCCTCGACGAGGTCCCGGAAGTCATCCGGGCCGTCGCCCGCGGAACGACGGCCAGCGCCACGCTGACGATCTCGACCAGCGCGGCGCGCCTCTACGCGGTGCGGCAGTGGCTCCTGACCGACGCGGGCTGGGTCAGCCTGACGATGCTGGGTCGTCGCGTGGTGCACGCGCCGCGCAGCCGTGACGAGCTGGCGGCGGAGCTGACGGCGCTGCTGGCGGGGGCGTGGGACTCGGCCCTCGCGGCGAGGGGGCGGGCCTCGTGAGCGGCGAGCTGCAGGTCGGTGGCGGTGCCGGCGGGGTCGCGGCGAGCTACGAGGACATGCTCTCCCAGGCCGACGTGCTGGACCTGGCCGGCGACGACCTGCGTCAGGTCGGCACGAGTCTCGCGGGGATGATCGGGGAGGCCGACCTCTGGCAGGCCTCCCTGCTCTGCCCGGGCGAGGTCGCGGCGGTGCAGGTCTCGATCGTGTCGGCCTCGAGCGGACCGGATGGTGCGCTGTGGGCCGGCGGCGAGGTCGAGGTCACGGCTCGGTACCTCCGGGTCGCGGTCGACGTCTACCAGCTCGCCGACGCGACGCTGGCGGGTGCGGAGGAGGCGTTCTGGACCGCGGGCGGCTGGACGTTCGGCGCTGTGCTCCCGGTAGCCGCGGTCGGTGCCGCGGGCGTGCTCGTCACGAGCCCCGGCCTGCTGGCGATGCTGCTGCTCGCCGACAAGGACGACGCGCTGAACGAGGTGCAGAACCTGATCTACGACGACCCGTGGCTGCTGGAGGCGCTGACCCGCATGGCGCCGGGCGCCGTGCAGGGGACCTCGTTCACGCTGGCCGCGCTGCTCCCGGCTGGGCCGCTGATCCTGTCGGGCCTCACCGGGGGGCGCTGGCCCTCGGGGGACTACACGACCTCGGTCGCCGGGCTCGCCGCACTGCTGCGCCAGGCCGGGCACCTGCAGGACACCGGCAGCTTCTCGGTCAGCCCGGCCGACGACCCGCCGCAGACGGTCTCGCTCGACGCCGACCACGCGGTGCAGACGATCTTCGAGCAGCAGGGTGCCCTCGGCGCCCAGGACGGGCGCGTGCAGATCATCACGGTCGACGGGCCCGACGGGCCGTCCTACGTCGTGCAGGTGCCGGGCACGCAGGACTGGTCGACGCAGCGCGGCGACAACCCGGTGGACCTCACGACCAACGTCGCCCTCATGGCGGGCGACGACACCGTGATGGCGGACCTGGTGGCCGACGCGATGCGGGAGGCGGGCATCCCGCCGGGCGCCCCGGTGATGCTGACCGGTCACAGCCAGGGCGGGATCACGGCGATGACGATGGCGGCCGACCCCGACCTGCGGGCGGAGTTCAACGTCACGAGCGTCGTCACCGGCGGCTCGCCCGTCGGCCGGGTCGACGTGCCCGACGGCGTCACGGTGCTGTCGCTGGAGCACACGCAGGACGTCGTGCCGATGCTGGACGGTGCCGACAACCCCGACCGGCCGGAGTGGACCACGGTGCGGCGCGAGCTCAGTGACGCCGAGGGCTCGGTGGACGGGCAGCGCGGCCCGGGCGGTGCCCACTCGGTGCCGAACTACGCCTCGACGGGCGCGCTCGTCGACGGCTCCGACGACTCCTCGATCGAGCGGTGGCGCGAGGACAACCAGCAGTTCTTCGGCTCGGGGCAAGCGCAGCAGTACCAGATCTCCGCCCAGCCCGGCTGAGGTCGTCGCCGGTCAGGCGCGGTCGTGGAGCGTGATCCGGTAGCCGTCGGGGTCGGCGAAGGTGAAGGTGCGACCGAAGGGCCCGTCGATCGGCTCCGCGACGATCGTGTGGCCGTCGGCGGCGAGCGCGTCGTGGATGGCCTGCACGTCGGTCGCGTGGAGCCAGATGGCGGCGCCGATGCCGGGCTGGGGCGCCGCGTCGAGGTCGGTGCCGGGCACGACGTCGCGGAGCGCGAACGCGATGGGCGTCGTCTCGAACACGACGGCGTGCGGCGGCCCGGTGGGCGAGCGGACGAGACCCAGGTACTGCTCGTAGAACGCCTGCGAGGCGTCGAGGTCGCGCGCCTGGAGGGAGATGAAGTCGGGGCCGGTGACGGGCATGGGGTGCTCCTTGGGTGTGTGTCAGTCTTCTGACACGAGTGAACGTATGTCAGACTACTGACATGAGTCAAGGCGAGTCCGGCATCCACCTGGAGACGTCGTTGGGGTACCTCCTGAAGGAGGCCTCGAGTGCGCTCCGCGCCGCGATGGAGGAGGTCCTGCGCCCGCTCGGCATGACGGTCACGCACTACTCGTGCCTCGAGCTCCTGGCGCAGCGCCCCGGACTCTCCAGCTCGGAGCTCGCCCGCGGGGCGTTCGTCACCCGGCAGTCGATGCACGTGCTGCTGCAGCACCTGGAGCGCGAGGGTCAGGTCACCCGTCCCACCGAGGCGCCGGTGGGCAAGGTGCTCCCCGCGCGGCTGACGCCCCGAGGTCGGCGCGCCCTGGCGAAGGCCAGCGCGGCGGTGCGCTCGGTCGAGGTCAGGATGCTGGCCGGCATGGACGAGTCCGAGCAGGAGAACGCCTTCCGCGCCCTGCAGAGCATGGTGCGCTCCCTGCGCGACGACCCCGCCACCCCCTGACCCCCGCGCGCGGATTCCCACGAGACCGCTCGAATCCCGCGTCGAGCGTACGAAGTTTCGTGCGCTCGATGCAGGATTCCGACGGTCTCGTGGGAAACCGCGGTCAGGGGAGGGCGCGCAGGACCCGGACGTGGCAGGTCGCGGGTTCGCCCTGAGCCGCGACGCCGGCGACCTGCACCGGGGTCGACCCGCCGGGCTGCACGCCGTCGACCGCCGCGCGGTTCGCGGGCCGCTCCTGGCCGTCGGCCGGACCCACGTACACGTCCACGGTGTACGACGCGGGGGAGTCGCCCGTGTTCGAGATCGTGCCGGTCGCGGTCCACAACCCGTCGGCGCCAGCCGTGCAGCTGAAGCCCGAGAGAGCCTCGGGTGCAGGGGCGGCGGTGGCCTCCGCGCTCGGCGTCGCCGAGGGGTCGGTGCCGCCCGAGCCGGACGATCCGCTGCACGCGCCGAGGGCCAGGCCGGCCGTCAGCACGGCGGCCAGGGCGGGCACCTGCAGCACGCGTCGTCGCATGCCCCCATCCCATCACGGCGAGCGGCGTCGCCGGGGCGTGCCCGCAGGGGTGTCGCGCCCGCGTGAGAACATGAGGGAAACCTCAGAACCAGGAGTGAGCATGACGATCGAGCGTGTGGGTGTGATCGGTGGCGGGCTGATGGGCTCGGGGATCGTGGAGGTCAACGCGCGCGCGGGGATCGACGTGACGTTGGTCGAGGTCTCGCCGGAGGCGGTCAAGGCCGCCGAGGCGCGGGTCACCTCGTCGCTCGACCGCGCTCTGGGCCGCGGCAAGCTGTCGCAGGAGGACTACGACTCGACGCTGGAGCGGATCCGGTTCACCGACGACCTCGAGCAGCTCGCCGATCGCCAGCTCGTCGTCGAGGCGGCCAGCGAGCGTGAGGACATCAAGCTCGACCTGTTCCGCCGCCTGGGCCAGATCCTGACCGACGACCAGGCGATCCTCGCCTCCAACACGTCCTCGATCCCGATCGTGAAGCTCGGTGCCGTCTCGGGCCGCGCCGACCGCGTGATGGGCGTGCACTTCTTCAACCCGGCGCCGGTCATGAAGCTCGTCGAGCTGATCCCGTCGCTGACCTCCAGCCCGGAGACGCTCGAGCGCATGCGCGGCTACGTGACCGACGGCCTGGGCAAGGACCCGATCGAGGCCACCGACCGCGCGGGCTTCGTCGTCAACAGCCTCCTCGTGCCGTACCTGCTCAGCGCGATCCGCATGTACGAGGCGGGCTACGCCTCGGCGGCCGACATCGACCAGGGCATGGTCCTGGGCTGCGGTCACCCGATGGGCCCGCTGGCGCTGTCGGACCTGATCGGCCTCGACACGGTCCGCGCGATCGGCATCTCGATGTACGACGAGTTCAAGGAGCCGCTGTACTCGCCGCCGCCGCTGCTCGACCGCATGGTCGACGCGGGCCTGCTGGGCAAGAAGTCGGGCCACGGCTTCTACCCCTACGGCTGAGACCCGGCCCAGCTCCACGCACCGACGTCAC
>NZ_BAAAME010000004.1:901536-925409 GCF_039529015.1 Aeromicrobium alkaliterrae | reverse complement strand
CACCCGCCGTCGGACGCCGTCGTCGTTCCCGCGGGTACCGACTAGCCCGTCCGGGCCGGGTCGGACGTCCCGAGGAGGCGGTGCTGCGGTGCTACCGACGCACCACCCGCCCGGCGGCGACCGGGCCATGCGACACCATCCGAAAGGATCATTTCGGCCTGGGATCCTCAGTTATTTCTCGGGACGAGGATGAACGGCGGTTCACCTGCCGGAGGTCTGGGCGACCTCTCGGCCAGGCCCGGTTTCGCCCGGATTTCCAGCACCCTGGGTGACCCCTGTGCGCGTCGGGGAGACGCCCGGGCGCGCACGGGCAGAGGAGCGTAGGAGCCCGCGGGGCGCCGTTCGGACGCAACCCGGATTCCTTCACCGAGCGTTCACCGAGCAGGCACGTCGCAGACGCCACGCGACGCCGACTTGTCGGTTGTACCGCCGTGAGCGCGTTCCTACTGTGAGCGCGGGTCATGGCAGGAAAGCCACGGACGGAGGTCTCGTCCGGAGCGCCCGTCGTCCTCCCTGCCGCCCTCGACACCCCTGATTGAAGAGCATCATGCCCACTGAAGTGATCGAGCACCGCGCGGCCGCCTCGGCGACTCCGCGCAGGCTCACGACGGTCCGGGGACAGCAGGACATCCTGTTCCGCGCGGCAGCTCGCAGTGGTGGACTCACGGTCCTCACGATCATGACGCTCGTCGGCGTCTTCCTCTTCGTGCGCGGCTTCGACGCGATCACCGACGCCGGCACCGCCTTCATCACGACCGAGGCCTGGTCGCCCAACGAGGGCAACTTCGGCATCGCCGCGGTCCTGTTCGGCACCGTCACGATCGCGACGATCGCGATCGTCCTCGCCGTCCCGCTGTCGATCGGCACGGCGCTCTACATCTCGGAGTTCGCCCCCCGCGGCCTCAAGCGCTCGCTCATCACGATCGTCGACCTCATGGCGGCGGTCCCCAGCGTGGTCTACGGCCTCTGGGGCTTCCTCTGGCTGACCGACGCGATCCTGCCCATCGCGGAGTGGATCTCGACCCACTTCGGCTGGATCCCGATCTTCGACGTCGACGGCTTCGAGCCGGGTGACCCGCTCTCGACCACGACGGTCTTCACCGCCTCGGCCTTCATCGCCGGCATCGTCGTCGGCCTGATGGTCACGCCGATCGCCTCCTCGATCATGCGGGAGGCCTTCAGCCAGGCGCCGGTCGGCGAGCGCGAGGGCGCGCTGGCGCTCGGCGCGACGCGCTGGGGCATGGTCACGGCGGTCGTCCTGCCGTTCGGTCGCGGCGGCATCATCGGCGGCACGATGCTGGGCCTCGGCCGGGCCCTGGGCGAGACCATCGCGGTCTACCTGGTGATCTCGCCGGTCTTCGTGATCCAGCCGAACATCCTGCAGACGGGCACCAACTCGATCTCGTCGCTCGTCGCGCTCCGCTTCAACGAGGCGAGCGAGTTCGAGCTCTCCGCGTTGATGGCCGCCGGCCTCGCGCTGTTCCTCATGACCCTGGTCATCAACTTCGGCGCGTCCATGGTGATCGCCCGGTCGCGCTCCGGCGCCGAGAGCGAGGGATGATGACCGAGCTCCTGGAGCGTCCGGACGAGCCGACGCTGTTCAGCACGCACCTGCCCGGCCGCGACGGCGAGGCGCCGGGTGCGACCAAGCCCCCGCAGACGCGGCGCAACCTCTCGACGCTGCACCGCGACGACGTCATCCGGCTGCTCGGTGCGCTGGCCGCTGGCATCTGCACCGCCGCCTGGCTGTTCACGCAGGTCATGCCGCTGCGCGGCGCCGTCGGCTTCGTCGCGATCTCGTTCGTCCTGTTCCTGCTCTTCTACGTCGTGCTGGTCGCGATGGACGACGGCGGCCCGGCGATGAAGGACAAGGTCGCGAGCGTCTTCGCCCACGCCATCGCGATGCTGCTGTTCGCGGCGCTGGCGTGCGTCATCATCTTCACCTTCGCCCGCGCCTTCGACGCCCTGGTGAACCTGAACTTCTGGACGACCGACCTGTCGGCCGCGGGTCCCATCGACCCGCTCGACAAGGGCGGCATCCTGCACGCGATGGTCGGCACGCTGATCCAGATCACGATCGCGCTGGCGATCTCGATCCCGCTCGGCGTCCTCACGGCGGTCTTCCTGAGCGAGGTGCCCGGCCCGTTCGCCCGCCTGGTGCGGACCGTGGTCGAGGCGATGACGGCACTGCCGTCGATCGTCGCGGGCCTGTTCATCTACGCGACGTGGATCGTGACGTTCGGGATGGGCCAGTCGGGCTTCGCGGCCAGCCTGGCCATCACGATCATGATGCTGCCGATCATCATCCGCGCGGCCGACGTCGTGCTGCGCCTGGTGCCCGGCAACCTCAAGGAGGCCGCCCTCGCGATGGGGGCGAGCCAGTGGCGCACGGTCTGGCACGTCGTCCTGCCGACCACGCGATCCGGTCTGACGACCGCGATCATCCTCGGCACCGCCCGTGGCATCGGTGAGACGAGCCCGGTGCTGCTGACCGCCGGCTACACGACCTACATGAACCACAACCCGTTCGAGGGACCGATGGTCTCGCTGCCGCTGGCGACGTTCAACCTCGTGCGCAGCCCCGAGCCCAACCAGGTCGCGCGCGGCTTCGGTGCCGCTGCGGTGCTGATGCTGCTGGTGCTGATCCTGTTCGTCGTCGCCCGCGTGATCGGCGGCCGCGGCCCGGGTCAGCTCTCGCCCCGCCAGGCCGCTCGCCGTCAGCGCCAGTCGCGCAGCGACGTCATCCGCTTCGCGGCGCGCGAGGGCCACGTGCTCCTCGACCCGCGGGCCCACAGCTCGACCAGGAGACGACGATGACCCGCCACTCGACCAGCCGCCAGGTCGCGGCGGCACTGGGCATCGTCCTGGTGCTGACCGGTGTGATCCAGGGTGCGACGGTCCGTCCGGCGGACGCCGCCGCGGCGCACGCCCCCATCTCGGGTGCCGGCTCCACGTGGTCGTCCAACGCGCTCGACCAGTGGATCCGCAACGTCTTCTCGAACTACCAGTGGAAGATCAGCTTCGGCGCCAACGGCTCCTCGGCCGGCCGCCAGGAGTTCGCCAACGGCACCAAGGACTTCGCCGTCTCGGAGATCCCCTACGACCTGGCCGGCAGCGACGCCGCCGACCCGCGTCCGACGCGTCCGCTGGCCTACATGCCGATCGTCGCCGGTGGCACGGCGTTCATGTACAACCTGCAGATCGGTGGCCGCCGCGTCACGAACCTGCGGCTCTCGGGCGAGGTCGTCGCCAAGATCTTCGCGAACCAGATCACCGTCTGGAACGACCCGGCGATCGCGGCCGACAACCCCGGGCTCAAGCTGCCGGCGATCCCGATCGTCCCGGTCGTGCGCTCGGACGGCTCGGGCACGACGGCCCAGTTCACGACCTGGATGCGTCAGCAGCACCCGAACGTCTGGAACAAGTTCTGCCAGGCTGCGGGCCGCGGCTCGAGCTGCGGCATCACCTCGAACTTCCCGATCGTGGCCGGCTCGCGCGCGATCGGCCAGAGCGGCTCGAACTCGGTCGCCGGCTACGTCGCCAACCCGCAGCGCGTCGGCTCGATCACCTACGTGGAGTACTCCTACGCCCTCAACGCGCGCTATCCGGTCGCGAAGGTGCTGAACGCGGGCGGCTACTACACCGAACCGACGGCCTCAAACGTCGCGGTCGCGCTGCTCGGCTCGCGCATCAACGAGGACCCGAGCTCGCGGGACTACCTGACGCAGAACCTCACGGGCGTCTACAACTCGACCGACCCGCGCACCTACCCGCTGTCGTCGTACTCGTACATGATCGTGCCGACCACGTCGGACTACGGCTTCTCGGCCGGCAAGGGCCGCACCCTCGCCGACTTCGCCTCGTACTTCCTGTGCGAGGGCCAGCAGCAGGCCGAGACGCTCGGCTACTCGCCGCTGCCGATCAACCTGGTGCAGGCCGGTCAGGCCCAGATGCTGAAGATCCCGGGCGGCGACCCGCAGGTCAAGGGCATCAACCAGTGCAACAACCCGACGTTCAGCCCCGACGGCTCCAACCGCCTGGCGAACACCGCGCCGCTGCCGGCCGACTGCGACAAGGTCGGGCCGATCCAGTGCACCAAGGGCACGGGTGGCGCGCAGGACACCGAGACGGCGACGTCGAACGGTGCCGCCGGCGGCGACGACGCCGCAGCGGGTGGCCCCGGCGCCGCCGCTGGTCCGGGCGGGGAGGCCGCCGCCGGTGACGGCAGCGAGATCGGCGCCGACGCCGACGTCGTGGTGGCCGTCGCCGACCCGCAGTCGCTGCCGGAGAAGGGCCTCGGCATCCCGCTGACGGTCCTGATGGTCACGGTCGGTGCCGCCCTGCTGATCTTCGCGATGGTGCCGCCGCTGGCGGGCACCCGTCGGCGCGCACGCCGTTCGGGGGTGCCCCCGCCGTGGTGATCACCGATCGTGAGCTCCGCTGGACGGGCCGCCTCGGATCCGTCGTCGCCGCACTGTCGGCGCTCGGCCTCGTGGCGATGCTGGTCGCCGCTGCCCCCGGAGCAGACGCCGCGGGCGAGAGCGAGAGCGCCATCACGATCAGCTGGAACGGCGACACCAGCTCGGCCGCCGCCTTCCAGCCGCAGCGCAGCCCCGAGAGCATCCACTTCGGCGACTTCGACGACCTCAAGGTCACGGTGTCCAAGACCAAGAACCTGACCGACGAGGTCGTCGGGGTGACGGTCACCGGCATGCCGGGCCCGACGCGCCAGCTCAACCTCGGCACCGGACCGGTGACCGTGGGCGCCAACTTCGTGCAGGCGATGCAGTGCTGGGGCGACCCGGCCGCCGCCGACTTCTACCAGAACTGCCAGTTCGGGGCCGCGGGCTACGCCGCCTCGCCGCAGCAGGCCTCGACGTTCACGCAGCTCGGCCCGGCCGGCTCGCCCGTGACCCGTGGCGGCACCGAGGTCGACGTCCCCTTCCGCTCCGCCGACGGCACGATGTACTCCTCCCTGCCCATCGGCCTGGGACAGCCGCCGGCCGGCGTGACCCGCGTCGACCAGCTCTTCGCCCCGACGACCTCGAACGAGCAGCTCGGGCTCGTGGGCAACGACCGCACCGCGACGTTCGGCTTCGAGACCCAGTCCGCAGCCACCGCACCGCACCTGAACTGCGGCGGCAGCACGGCTGGGGGCTCCAACCGCTGCTGGCTCGTCGTCGTGCCCCGCGGCGAGCACGCGAGCACCCCGACGGAGAAGTGCCAGCTGCCCGGCCTGGGCATCCCGGAGGAGCAGGTCGCCCAGCTCGGCTCCCCGGTGAACCCGGACTGCGACTACTGGGCCAACCGCGTCGTCGTCCCGCTGGACTTCCAGCCCGTGCGCAGCGCGTGCGCGGCCGGCAGCCAGGAGGTCCGCCTGGTGGGCACCGAGCTGGCGGCGTCCGCGATGTCGTCCTGGCAGCGCCAGCTGTGCTCCTCGGCCGGCACGGCGTTCACCCTCAACACCGTCGCCGACGCCACGGCGCGCGACCAGCTCGTCGCGGGCGGATCGACGTTCGTCATGACGAACCGTCCGGCGACGGCCGAGGGCCTGGACGAGGAGGGCGCCCAGCAGCTCCGCGACGCGGCGATCGTCTACGCGCCGACCACGGTCTCGGCCGTCTCGATCGCCTTCATCGCGTCGAAGGAGCGGCAGGTCGTCACCGACATCAAGCTGAGCCCGCGGCTCATCGCCAAGATGTTGACCCAGTCCTACGGCGCGCTCGGCGGTGGAGCGTTCTACCGCAACATCGACCCCGTGCCGGGCTGGAACACCAACCCGCTGTACCTGAGCCGCGACCCGGAGTTCACGGCGCTCAACCCGAACGTCCCGGCCAACATGGACCAGGGCCAGCTCATCGTGACGGGCCCGTCGGGCTCGGACGCGATCAGCCAGGTGTGGGCCTACCTGCAGGCCGACAACGACGCGCGGGCCTTCCTGGCCGGCGACGCCGACCCGTGGGGGATGCGGATCAACCCCTACTTCCTGCCCAAGGGGGCGGCCAACGCCCAGGTGCCGACGATGCAGGAGAACACGAGCCCGGATCGCCTGTCGACGAGCCTCGATCCCGTCCCCGGCGCCTTCACGAAGGTCGGCCTCATCAAGCCGGACGGCTCGCCGCTGTGCCTGTGCGACACGCCGATGGACACGATCGGCAAGTCCGACGACACCCTGATGCCCCGGGTCATCCAGCTGCAGCTCAACCAGACCCTGCGCTACGACTCGCTGCAGGCGTGGCCCTACGCCGAGAACTACCACCAGGCGGCGTCGCTGGTCTTCCGCGCCGACACCGGGTCCAAGACCGAGTGGGACGGGTCGTACTTCAACGGCCCGACCGTGACCCCGGGCCGGTACCGCGCGAACGGCCTGAGCTTCCCGTGGGACACCTACCTGAACGGCCTGATCGACTCGCCCACCGCGCTGCACTACCAGCTCAACCAGGCCCAGCTGCAGCTGCCGAACCAGCCGGGTGTCTTCGCCCGCCCCGACGAGACTGGCATGTCCCGGGCCGTCGCCTCGGCCGTCGCGACGAGCACGCCGGGTGTCTCGGTGGTCGACCCGGCCAAGGTCGGCGCCGGTGCCTACCCGCTGACGCTCATCACGTACTCCGCGGTGAACCTGCAGAAGAGCACCCCGGAGCTGCGCGCCTCGTACGCGAACTTCCTGGAGTACGTCGCCACGAGCGGTCAGGTCTCCGGCACCGGCATCGGCGAGCTCCCGCCGGGCTACCTGCCGCTCGACGCCGCCGCGATCGAGCGCACCAAGGCCATCGCCCAGACCGTGCGCACGTACGTGCCGCCGCCGGTCGGCGGCGAGGACGACCTCGAGAGCTTCGTCGACGGCGAAGGATTCGCCGAGTCCTTCGGTGACGCCGCCGACGTCCCGGTCCTCGCCGCGCCGGGCTCGGCCGCCGAGACCGTCATCGCGAAGACCGACGTCGATCCCGGCGGGAAGACCGAGAACGTCGCCAACCCGGTGGCGTTGGCTCTCGGCTGCACGCTGTTGCTCGGACTCGCCGGCGCTCTCGGGTCGCCGGTCCTCATGCGACGGAGGGCGGTCCTGTGATCGCCCTGCGACCCCGTTCCCTCGCGGGAACCCCCGATCTCGTCGTCGGTCTCGGGCCCGACAACGACGACACCCGTGCTCGGCTGATCAGTGGAATGAATCAGTGGCCGAGCACGGGCGTCAACCGCTCGCCCGTCGGGCGAGTTCGTGAAGTCATCAGTGTAACGAGTGAGGTCACCACACCATGAAGCTCCTTCGTCCGGCGGTGCTGCTCGGCACCGTCGGAGCCCTCTGCGCCACCCTCGCGCTCGCTGCGGGTCCGGCCTCGGCCGACCCGACGACGCCGACCGACTACCGGCAGCTCGTCGGTACCGGCAGCGACACGACCCAGGGCGTCCTCAACAGCTACGGAACCACCCTGCGTGACGGTTCCCTGAACCGGGTCATCGCGTCGTACGACGCGACCGGCTCGGCCACGATCAAGGTCTCGGCCTCGGGTCCGACGTTCAACCGCCCGAACGGCTCGACCAACGGCGTCAAGGCGCTGACGGCCTCGATCAACCCCACCGGCACCTACCTCTGGGGCGGCGTCAGCATCGCCGGCCAGCTCGACTTCGCCCGCTCCTCGAGCGCGCCGTCGTCCAGCGCCCCCGGCACCCAGCTGACCTACATCCCGTTCGCGCGGGACGCCGTCAGCTACGCGTACGCCAACCTCGGCAACCAGTCGGTCCCGTCCAACCTGACCACGGCGCAGATCGCCGGGATCTACAAGGGCGAGATCACGACGTTCGTCGATGCCGGCGGCGCGACCCGCACCTACAAGCCGATCCTGCCGCAGGCCGGATCGGGCACGCGCAGCTTCTTCCTGTCCTCCATCGGTGTCACCGAGGCCCAGCTCATCCCGGGCCTGCCGACGCTGCAGGAGAACGACGGCACCCAGATCGACGCCGTCGGCGAGGTCGTGCCGTTCTCGGTCGCGGCCTGGATCGCCCAGGACAACGCCGTCGTGCCCAACACGATCGACACGCACTCGGTCACGCTCGGCTCGGTCGGCGGCATCTCGCCCCTGACCGCGCAGTTCAAGCTGAACCCGAACTTCACGATGACCCGTCTGGTCTTCAACGTCGTCGAGACCGCGCGTCTGACCGGCACCGGCCCGAAGGACACGCTCCTGCGTGACTTCTTCGTCGGTACCGACTCCGAGATCTGCTCCGTGCCCGCCGTCCTCTCGCTCTACGGCTTCGGTGCGATCACGAACTGCGGCAACACCACCACCTACAAGAGCGGTTACGTCGCGCCCTGAGGCCCGACGTCCACACTCCACAGAAGGAATTGCTCATCATGTCCAAGCGACTTTCCCGCCTCGTCGCGGTCGCGAGCATCGCGCTCGTCGGCAGCGTCCTCGCGGTCGGCGCGCCGGCCCAGGCCGACACGTCCGACCCCAACCGTCTCGGTGACCTCATCCTCGACAAGACCAGCGGCACCTCGCTGACTGTCGAGTCCCAGCAGTGGACCACCGTCGACACCGCAGCCGGGGCCATCTGCCCCACCGGCTTCCGTCAGCGCTCGGGTCTCACGGCCACGAACGCCTCCGGCGTCGTCCAGCAGGTCGGCGCGCGTGCGCGCGCTACCGACACGCTGGCCGCCGGCGCAACGCTGGGACTCAGCCCGAGCGACGCCAAGATCCACCGCACCGCTGACTACGCCTGGTCGCAGGCGTGGCAGCTCACCGTCGCCGACGCCACGCAGCTGCCGGCCGGTGTCTGGGAGATCAAGCACACCTGCCAGGCGACGGACACCTACGTGCCCGCGACCGACAAGTACTACTCGGTCTGGATCCAGATCAACGCGGACCGCTCGTGGGCGAAGATCGCCAACGTCGGCCCCGTCGCTCCGGCCAAGACCACGCCGACCGTCGCGTTCAGCGGCAGCACGGCCAACGCCGACGGCAGCGTGACCCTCACGGCCACCGTCAAGAAGGCCGACGGCTCCACCGCCACGGACGCGACCGGCCAGGTCGCGTTCCAGGGCACCGCCGCCGGTGCCACGACCGTGAGCCAGAACGTCACGCCCACCAACGGCGTGGCCACCTGGACCACGGGCGTCCTCTCCGCGGGCAAGCAGTACACGTTCACGGCCGGCTTCGTCGGCGGCAGCGACGCGCTGTACAACGACTCGACCGCCAACGCCTCGACGACGGTCACGACCGTCGCCCAGCCGGTCGCGCCGCAGACGGGCGACACCGACATCACCGTCACGATCCCGGCCTCGCCGGGTGGCCTGACGCTGACGACGACGCCCGGCACGGTCGCGCTCAGCACGCCGCTGCTCGAGGGCACCGACTGGGTCGCCACGGGCAACCTGGGCGAGGTCACGGTCGCCGACTACCGCGCGAACCGTGTGGGCTGGAACCTCAACGGCAAGGTGACGAACTTCGTCCAGACCGCGGACTCCACCAAGACGATCGCCAAGTCGAACCTCGGCTGGACGCCTCAGCTCGTCGGTGACGCGAGCGCGAACGCCGGCGCCGCGGGCAACCCGGTCCTGGCCGGCACCGGCCTGACCGATGCCGGCAGCACGCTGGCCTCGGCGGCTCCCGGTGTCGCCGGGACCGAGACGAAGGTCAAGGCCGGTCTGACGCTGAAGGCTCCGTCGTCCTCGACGGCCGCCGGTGCGTACAAGGCGACCCTGACGCTGACGCTCATCTGATCGACCGCACCACCGCACCACCCTGGGGGCCGGGTCCGGCACGCACCTCGTGCCGGGCCCGGCGCCCGCCCCCGTTCCACCCCCTGTCCAGGAGACCCCGATGTCCCACCTCCGCCCGCTCCGCCTGATCGCGGCGCTCGGCCTCGCCCTGATCGTCTCGGCGACCGTCGCCACCGCTGCGCCCGTGTCCCGCGAGGGCGAGGCTCCGGTCGCGGAGTGGAGCATCCAGCCGTCGACCTCGGCCGGCCCCGACGGGCGGCCGCGCTACGAGTACGCCGTCGCGCCGGGCACGACCATCAGCGACTGGGTCTCCATCAGCAACTACTCCGACCAGGAGCTGACGTTCCGCGTCCACGCCGCCGACGCGATGACCGAGTACGACACCGGCAACTTCACCCTGATCGACGCCGACCAGGCCTCGACCGACCTGGGTGCCTGGACCAGCGTCGACTCCGGCAAGGCCCTGTGCGCCGACACCGACGACCAGGCCGAGCGCGACTGCGCCCTGACCCTCGGCGTCATGGTGACGATCCCGGCCGGGCAGCGCGCCGACCTCCCCTTCACGATCACGATCCCGGCGGACGCGACGCCGGGCGACCACGGCGCCGGTGTCGTCGCGTCGCTCGAGTCCAGCAGCGCCGAGGACACCTCACAGGTCAACCTCGCCCAGCGCGTCGGCAGCCGGATCTACGTCCGCGTCGACGGCGAGCTGAAGCCCGGCGTCGCGGTCAAGGGCGACGTCGCCAGCTACGACGGACGGATCAACCCCACCGTCGCCGGCGCCACCGAGGTCGGTTTCGACGTCGAGAACACCGGCAACACCCGTGTCTCGGTCGAGTCGGCCGTCACGGTCTCCGGACCGTTCGGCCTGAAGCTCGGGACGCTGACCCCCGACCCCGTGTCCAACCTGCTGCCGGGCGAGACGGCCCACGTCGTCGTCGACGTGCCCGACACCTGGCCCACGGTCCTGCAGTTCGCGAGCATCGAGGTCACCCCCGTCGCCGCCGACGGCCTCGAGGGCGACCCGCTGCCCGAGGCGACCTCGGCCAGCGCGATCGCCTGGGCCGTGCCGTGGCCGATCGTCCTCGTGCTGGTCGCCGGAGGCGGCTTCCTCGTGTGGCGCCGCATCCGGCGTCGTCGCGACGACGAGCTGATGGCCGCCGAGCTGTCGGCCTACGCCGACCAGGTCCGCGCCGCCACCCTCGCCGGCCAGACGGGGGAGCCGCGATGAGCGCGCGCCGCAGTCGCGGCCTGCTCGCCGTCGTGCTCGTCGTCGCGGTCGCGGTGGGCTTCGCGGTCTCGCCCGCCCTGGCGCAGAACGGCGACACCGACGTCGCCGTCACGATCCCGCCCGCCCCCACCCCGGCTCCGACCACGCCGCCGCTGCCCGCCGCACCTGTCGTCCCGACGACCCCCGGCAGCTCCGACACCGGCGGTGGCTTCAGCGGCGGCTCGGGTTCCGGCTCGGGCAGTGGCTCCGCTGCCGCTCCGGACGCCCCGGCCGCTCCCGAGGGGGCCGCGTCGGGTGAGCCCGCGATCGGCAGCAAGCCCGGCCGCGGCGACAAGCTGATCCTCGACCGTGACTTCGTGATGCCGGGCGAGACCGTCGTCGCCCGGGCGACCGGCCTGACCGCCGGCGAGATGGCCCAGATGGTGCTGTTCTCCGAACCCGTGCTGCTCAGCAACGAGGCCGTCGACGCCGAGGGCTCCTACCGTGCCGAGATCGTGATCCCCGAGGACACCGAGCCCGGACGGCACACGCTCCAGCTCACCGGCTGGTCCAGCAGCAAGATCTTCGTCGGCGTCCTGGTCGTGGGCGATCCCGCGTCGGACGACGACGAGGCTGGCGGCGGGTTCCCGCTGTGGATCTGGTGGATCGTCGCGGCGCTCCTGATCCTCGGCCTGGCCGGGCTCGGCATCCGTGCCGCGCTCTCGGTCCGCCGCAACGCCGTGCCGACGGGAGCGCACCCGTGACGCTGATCGACGACCCCCGTTCCGACGCGCCCACCCAGGCGGTACCGCCGGTCCCGCCGCCGGCGCCCGGAGCCGTGCCCCCGGCCATGCCGCCCGTCCCGCCGCGCCTGCGCGGGCGGCGGCCCGGCCGTGCGCCGGTGACGCGCGCCCCGCGTGCCGGTCGCTGGTGGGGCGGCGCCGCGCTGCTGTCGCTCTCGCTCCTGCTGCTGGGCTTCATCACCCACGTGACGGTCTTCAGCTCGATCCAGCACGACCGGGCGCAGTCGCTGCAGTACGAGGAGCTCCGCTCGAGCCTGGCCAAGGCCGAGACCCCGGTGGGCCAGCTCGACCTCGACAAGAAGCTCGTCGCGGCCGGCACGCCCGTGGCGCTGCTGCAGATCCCGCGCCTGGGCATCGAGGAGGTCGTGGGCGAGGGAACGACCTCCGACCTGCTGCGCTCCGGCCCGGGGCACCAGCGCTCCAGCGTCATGCCGGGTCAGAACGGCACGGCCGTGATCCTGGGTCGCCAGACGACCTACGGCGCCCCCTTCGCCGACCTCAAGCGCCTGGTGCCCGGCGACACGATCACCGTGACCACGGGCCAGGGCACGCACACCTTCACGGTGTCGGGGTTGCGTCGTGACGGCGACGACAAGCTGCCCATCCCGGGCGAGGGCGAGGGCCGCCTCGAGCTCGTCACGGCCGACGGCCTGCCGCTGTTCCCCAGCGGAGCCCTCCACGTCGACGCCGAGCTGACCTCGCCCACCGTCGAGACCCCCACCCGGGTCATGTCGGTCGAGGCGCTCCCGGCCGAGGAGCGCGCGATGGGCCACGACGGGTCCGCCTGGTTCACGGCGTTCTTCGCCGGCACCTTCCTGCTGGCCGCGATCGCCGGCATGACTGCGCTGTGGCTGCGGTGGCGTCGTGGTCCGGCCTGGATCATCGGTGTCCCGGTCGTGGTCACGCTCGCCGCCGCGACGGCCGACGCCGTCATGAACGCCCTGCCGAATCTCCTGTGATGTCCTCCCCCCGACCGACCGAGGTACCCATGTCCGTCCCGAACTCCGTCCCGAACTCCGTCCCGGCCCCCCAGCCCCTGGACTCCCTCTTCCCTGCTCCGGCGCAGGGCCAGCACGCCTCGGGCGTCCATGCTCCGCCGCCAGCCGCCGCGGTGACCTCGGGTCCGCCGACCGCGGGTTCGATCGCCGCTGCCGACGCCGTCGGCACCACCGCGGTCGATCCGTTCCTCCCGCCGTCCCCGGGCAGCCAGCCGCAGCCACAGGCGCCGCTGTCGAGCCTCGTGGCCCGGGACATCTCCGCCTGGTTCGGCACCCACCAGGTCCTCGACCGCGTCTCGCTCGAGATGGCGGCGGGTGAGGTGACGGCCCTGATCGGCCCGTCGGGCTGTGGCAAGTCGACCTTCCTGCGCATCCTCAACCGCATGCACGAGCTCGTGCCCTCGGCGGGCCTGGCCGGTGAGGTCGAGCTCGACGGCGAGGACATCTACGAGCGCAGCCGCAAGCTGACCGACGCGCGCAAGCACATCGGCATGGTCTTCCAGAAGCCCAACCCCTTCCCGGCGATGAGCATCTACGACAACGTCGTCGCGGGGCTCAAGCTCACGGGCGTCAAGGCGGGCAAGGAGACCAAGGACGAGCTCGTCCAGCGCTGCCTGACGAGCGCAGGCCTGTGGAACGAGGTCAAGGACCGCCTGCGCTCGCCGGGCGGCGGCCTCTCCGGGGGTCAGCAGCAGCGCCTGTGCATCGCGCGCTCGCTCGCGGTGCGCCCGCGCGTGCTGCTGATGGACGAGCCGTGCTCCGCGCTCGACCCGACGTCGACCCGCGTCATCGAGGAGACGATCAAGGAGCTCCGCCAGGAGGTCACGATCGTCATCGTGACCCACAACATGCAGCAGGCGGCCCGCGTCTCGCAGCGTTGTGCGTTCTTCCTCGCGAGCCAGGGCACGCCCGGCGTGATCGTCGAGCACGGCGACACGGACGCGATGTTCGGCGAGCCGCGCGACCAGCGCACGCACGACTACGTGAACGGGCGGTTCGGCTGAGTCATGTCCACCGACGGCTGGTCCGGGCCCCTGCTCGGCGGGCGCTTCGAGGTCGGCGAGCTGCTCGGGGTGGGCGGCTCGGCGGCCGTGTTCGTCGCGCTCGATCGGCTCACGGGTGATCAGGTCGCCGTCAAGATCGGCCACGCCCACGTGGGTGCGGAGCTGCGCTCGGACGTCGCCCGGGAGGCCGAGGTCGCCGAACGTCTCGACCACCCGAACGTCGCCCGCGTGCACGCGCACGGGTGGCACGACAGCGCGGGCCTGGTGCAGCCGTGGCTCGCGATGGACCTGGTGCCCGGCCCCAGCCTGGCGGCGTGGGTCGCGGAGCACGGGCCGTTGTCGCCCCGCGCCGCCGCGACCGCGATCGGGCAGGTGCTCGACGCCCTCGGAGCGGCGCACGCGATCGGGCTCGTGCACCGTGACGTCGCGCCGGACAACGTGCTGCTCGACGCCGACGGTCGGCTGCGTCTCGTCGACTTCGGCCTCGCGTCGGCCTTCGGTGCCGCCGGGACGCACGCCGGATCGGGCAAGGTCGTCGGGCACGTGCACTACATGTCGCCCGAGCAGGCCAGCGGTCAGCCGGTCGGTCCAGCCGGCGACCTCTACCAGGCGGGGGCGCTGCTGCACTTCCTGCTGACGGGCGAGCCGCCGTTCGTGCGCGACCGTGTCGAGGACGTGCTGCGCGCGCACGTCGAGGCGCCGGTGCCCGTGCCGTCGGCCCGCGATCCGCGCAACCGGCCGCTGGACACGGTCGTCGCGACGGCGCTCGCGAAGACGCCCGACCGCCGTTTCGCCTCCGCGGCCGCGATGGGGGCCGCGGTCGCGCGCCTCCTCGGCAGCGACACCGTGGCGGTAGACGCGGCGGCGACGCAGGCGGTCTCGGCGGCCGCGGGGCGCACCACGGCCGTCGCTGCGTGGGCGTCAGCCTCTGCGGCCGCAGCGGCGCGCCCGCCCTACGACGAGGAGTTCCGCGAGAGCCGCTTCGGCGGGACGGGCTGGTTGATCGGTGCGGCGCTGGTGCTGATCGTCGCGATGGTGTGGGGCCTGGCCGGGGGCGACTCCACGACGGCCCTCGCCAAGACCACGCCCACGCCCTCCGTCGCGCCGACGCCGGAGCCGGTCGTGACGACACCCGTCGCCGAGGTCGAGGAGCCCGTCGACGACTCCGTCGCGGTGCCGGTGCTGGACGGCACCCTGACCGAGGTCGAGGCCCGCCTGCGCGCGGCCGGCCTCGCCGTGGGGGTGACCCGTCGGGTCCCGTCCGCCGAGCTCTCGGGGACGGTCGTCGCGAGCTCCGTGGCCAGCGGGACCAAGGTCGATCCGGGATCGGCGGTCGACCTCGACGTCGCGTCGGGCTCCAACGTCGTGCCGGCCGTCGCGGGCAGCACGGTGGGCGAGGCCCGCGCCCTGCTCGAGGCCGCCGGGTTCGTGCCGGTCGTGGTCGAGAGCGCCGGCGCCCCGGGCTCCGGGACCTCCGTCGTCGGCACGCAGCCCGGCAGCGGTACCGTGCTGCGTCTCGGGGTCAGCGTCACGCTCGAGGTCCTGCGCGAGACGACGACGGAGACGCCCGATGCATGAGCACGAGCCGCTCCCGCCGCCCAGCCGATTGGCGTCGATCGCCTCGATCGTGAGCGGAATCGCCGCGGTCGCCCTCCTCGCGACGACGGTCGTGCTGGCGACCCAGCTGTCGCGCGTCGAGCCCGTCGCGACGGGGGACGCCCCGGTCGTGACCTCCGCCGACGTCGTCACGACGACCGGCGCGCCGACGGCCTCAGGGCCGCAGCGCAGCATCGATCCCTCCTGGCTCGCGAGCACCGCCGCGGCCACGGGCATCCCGCCCCGTGCGCTCGCGGCCTACGCGTCAGCGACGCTCGTGGCAGCGGACGAGTCGCCCCAGTGCGGCCTGGGCTGGAACACGGTGGCTGCGATCGGGGCGACCGAGACGGGTCACGGCACGCACGGCGGCAGCGCGATCGACCCCGACGGCTGGGCCCGCCCCGCGATCCTCGGACCCCGTCTCGACGGGCAGGGGTTCGCGGCGATCCGCGACACCGACGGCGGGCAGCTCGACGGCGACACCGCGTGGGACCGTGCCGTCGGTCCGCTGCAGTTCATCCCCTCGACCTGGGCGCGCTGGGGTGCCGACGGCAACGGCGACGGCGTCTCCGACCCGCACCAAATCGACGACGCGGCGCTCGCGGCAGTCCGGTACCTGTGTCACGGGGGGTCGACGACGACGCCGTCCGAGTGGCGCCGCGCGGTGTTCAGCTACAACCACTCCGACGCCTACGTCGACCAGATCGCGTCCCGCGCGAACGCCTATGCCGCGGCCGTCGGTGGTTGAGGTGCAGCACGTGGCGTCGGTGTCCAGCCGCATCGAGGTCATCGACACGGTCGAGGACCTGCGCGGCGCCGCCCGGGCCAGGTTGCGCGAGCGCATCCTGGCGATGACGCCCGAGGACCTGGCCGGCCCCGCGACCGAGCTCGCCTCCGCGCGGCGCTCGCGCCCCGGCGCCGCCACGTGGGCCGTCGTCGAGCCCAACGGCGTGGCCCGCGCGGTCCGCGCCCGCAACTTCTCGGGACGCCGGGCGATCCGCGAGGACCTGCGCGACATCGTGCGACGGCACGCCGAGCTGCGGGTCATCGACGTCGCCGACGAGGACGGCCGCGCCTGGTGGATCGCGCTCGACAGCCGGGTCGTGCTCGTGTCGGGCCGAGTCTTCCGACCGCGACGCGTCCCCGAGGCGCAGCGCGACGCGCGGCTCGCGCTCCGGGCGTTCGCGCGGCTCCCGGCCGACCCGCTCGCCGGTGCGTCATGAGCCCGGCGCCCCAGACTTCGTCGATCCAGCAGAGCGGCCCAGCATCGGCCCGGGCCACGTGACCCGGGCCGTGTCAGGGGACCGGCGGCTGGCCGCCTCGGACCGGCGGAGGTGAGGACGGTGGGCTGCTGCGGGGAGCCCCACCGTCCTCACAGTGCCGGGTCAGTCGACGTCGTTGTGCGGGCCCGACGGGCCCTCGCTCCGCCGCCGGCGCCGTGACGCGCTGAGCGCGACCGCGGTGCCGACGACGAGCACGGCGATCGCGACCGCGATGAGCGCGACGGTGCTGGAGTCGCTCGAATCGTCCTCGGCAGGGCTGCCGGCAGCGGCCTCGCCTCGCTGCTCGGCCGGGACGTCGTCCGGATCGACCGTCGGTTCGGCCGTCGGGCCGTCCCAGGTGAACGTGACGCCGCCCTCGATGGGGTGACCGTCGGACGAGGTGACGCGGTAGGACGCGGTGTAGGTGCCGACGGTCGTGGCCGTGAAGTCGCGGGTGACCGTGTCGCCCGCCACGACGACGTCGCCGGACGACACGTCGGCGCCCGCGGGGTCGGTGATCGAGACGAACGCGGCGGTCGGGAAGACGTCGTTGCTGAACCGGAACGAGGCGACCTGCGGGTCGTCAGGGCCCAGCGCGGCACCGTCGGCGGGCGAGGCCTCCAGCAGGGCGTCGTGCGCCGACGCCGCCGTGGGGCTCAGGGCGGTGCCCAGCACCAGGATCGCGACGGCCAGGGCTCGGGGAAGGTGCCTCACGGCCCCTACCCTACGTGCCGCTCCTCACGTCCTCGGAGGTTTGACCTCAAGCGCAGTTGAGGTTCTACCGTCGAAGGACATCGACGAGAGGAACGGACGTGTCCGTCTACACCCTGCCCGAGCTGCCGTACGACTACAGCGCGCTCGACCCGCACATCAGCGGTCGCATCATGGAGCTCCACCACAGCAAGCACCACGCGGCGTACGTGACGGGAGCCAACGCCGCGCTCGAGGCGCTGGCCGACGCGCGCGACCGCGAGGACCTCGCGGACGTCAACCTGTTCGAGAAGAACCTGGCCTTCCACCTCGGCGGCCACACGAACCACACCGTCTTCTGGCACAACCTCTCGCCCGAGGGTGGTGGTGAGCCCGAGGGCGAGCTCGCGGCGGCGGTCGCCGAGCAGTTCGGATCGTTCGGCGCGTTCCAGAAGCACTTCGCGGCCACCGCGACCGGTATCCAGGGCTCCGGCTGGGCGGTGCTCGGCTGGGACTCGATCGGTCAGCGGCTGACGATCTTCCAGCTGTTCGACCAGCAGGCCAACGTGCCCGTCGGCGTCGTGCCGCTGCTGATGCTCGACATGTGGGAGCACGCGTTCTACCTCGACTACCTCAACGTGAAGGCCGACTACGTCGCCGCGTTCTGGCAGCTCGCGAACTGGCAGGACGTCGCCGACCGGTTCGACCGTGCCCGCACCCAGACCGCGGGCCTCATCGTGCCGGCGACGTGAACGGCACCGCAGTGGGGCGCGTCGACGGTGCCGCGTGGCTCCGCCAGGCGTTCCGCCTCTACCCGTCCGGGGTCGCGATCGTGACGGCGGCGACGCCGGACGGGCCCGTCGGCCTGACGGTCTCGAGCCTCGCGTCGGTCTCGGCCGAGCCGCCGGTGCTGTCGTTCTCGCTGTCGTCGGCGACCAGGTCGGCCGGGGCCCTGCTCGAGGCCAGCGAGGTCGCCGTGCACGTGCTGCCCGCGCGGCGGGCCGAGCTCGCGGCGGACTTCGCGCGGAGCGGGGCACCGCGGTTCACGCCGGACCAGGGATGGTTGCTGCCCGCGGGTGCGGCGCCGCGTCTGCCCGACGCGGTCGTCAGCCTGGCCGGCTCGGTCCGCGACCGGATCCCCGTGGCCGACTCGGTGCTGGTGCTGGTCGACGTCACCTCGACGCTGCTGGGCCCGCCCAGCGCCCCCCTGCTCCACCTCGACCGCACCTTCCGCACCCTCACCCCCACCCCCGACCCTGGGCGGTGAGTTAGTCGCCTATCCCGGTGGTGGCGGTGAGCTAGTCGTCTATCGGGAGCCTCATGAGGCGACAGACTCACCGCTCACGGGCGGGATAGGCGACTAAGTCACCGCTCCAGGGGATTCAGGGGGTGTCGGTGCGGCGGCCGAGGCCCTGCTCGGGGAGCAGGCGGAGGAACATGCCGTCGGCCTCGGCGCAGACGACCGAGCCGTGGCGGATCTCGCCGCGCAGGAAGATCTTGCGGCCCTCGATCCGATCGACCCACGCCGCGACCTGCAGCTCGACATCGATCGGGGTGAGCGCGCGGAAGTCGGTGTGGAGGTAGGCCGTGCGCGTGATGGCCTTCGTGCTGACCGAGGCCAGGATCCCGAGCGCCTCGTCGAACAGCAGCGCGACCGCCCCGCCGTGCACCGCCATCCCGCCGCCCATGAACCAGCGCCCGAACGTGACCGTCCCGTCCACCCGTCCGCCGCCCGCCGACGTGACGCGCAGCTCCGGCACCATCGCGTGCCCGCGCACCGGCAGGCTCGTGACCCGCCCGTTGACCTGCTCGGACTCCGGGCCGGTCAGCGCGTCGAGCTTCTCGCGCCACTGCTCGAGGTCCGCCGAGAGCGCGTCGACGGCGGCGCGATCGAAGCTCATCGACGCGAACCGGTCCTGCACGTCGCGCAGGTTCCGGACGAGCCGCCCGTACGCCGCGGCGTCGTCGGGCCCGATGTTGCTCGTGAAGATCGTCTCCCAGGACATCCCCGCACCGTACCGACCGGCGCGCGGGCGCCGCCCACCGCACAATCCGCGCCGCTCGTCGCGCCCGGTCGGCGTGCAACCTCTCGGCAGCGCACGGCACGATAGAACTGTGTGAGCCGCACCACGCCCCTTGGAGGTACCCGTGTTCTTCCCCCTCACCGTGAGTGACTTCCTCGACCGCGCCGTCACGGTCTACCCCGACCGGATCGCGGTCGTCGACGAACCGGTGCAACCGGCCGAGTCGTGGGGCGAGATCACGTACGCCGAGCTGGGCCGACGCGCCCGCGCGCAGGCCGCCACGCTCGACGAGCTCGGCGTCCCGGTGGGGGCGCGGGTCGCGATCGTGTCGCAGAACTCGGCCCGCATGCTCTGCTCGTTCTACGGCGTCTCGGGCTGGGGCCGCGTGCTCGTGCCGGTCAACTTCCGCCTCGCGGTCGCCGAGATCCAGTACATCGTGGAGCACTCTGGCGCCCAGGTCGTGATGGTCGACCCGGACCTGCGCCACCTCAAGGACGAGCTCGACGTCGACCACGTCTTCGTGCTCGGCGAGGACGACGACAAGATCTGGGGCTCGACCGCCGAGCCGCGCCCCTGGGAGGCCGACGCGACCTCGAAGGAGAACGCGACCGCCACGATCAACTACACGTCGGGCACCACCGCGCGGCCCAAGGGCGTGCAGCTGACGCACCGCAACAACTGGCTCAACGCGACGGTCTTCGGCTGGCAGGCCTCGGTCAACGACCGCGACGTCTACCTCCACACGCTCCCGATGTTCCACGCCAACGGCTGGGGCCACCCGTTCGCGGCGACCGCGATGGGCGTGAAGCACGTCGTGATCCGGCAGATCGACGGCACCGAGATCCTGCGCCGCATCGAGAAGCACGGCGTCACCTACCTCTGCGCCGCCCCAGCCGTCGTCGCTGCCGCGCTCGACGCGGCGAAGGACTGGGACGGCGCGGTCCCGGGCCGCGACCGCGTGCGCATCATCGTCGCGGGTGCCCCGCCGCCGACGCGCACGATCGAGCGCGTCCGCGAGGAGCTCGGCTGGGAGTTCATCCAGATCTACGGGCTCACCGAGACCGCGCCGCTGCTGACGATGTCGCGGATGCGCGAGGAGTGGGACGACCTCGAGGCGACCGAGCAGGCCCGGCTCCTGGGTCGCGCCGGTGCGCCGGCCGTCGGCGTGCGGGTCATGGTCGACGACACCGGAGAGGTGCTCGCGCAGTCCAACCACAACCTCGCGTCGTACTGGGAGAACCCCGAGGCGACGGAGGAGGCGCAGGCCGGCAACTGGTTCCACACCGGCGACGGCGGCACCTTCGAGGACGGCTACGTCACGATCGCCGACCGCAAGAAGGACGTCATCATCACCGGCGGCGAGAACGTCTCGTCGATCGAGGTCGAGGACGCGCTGATGTCGCACCCGGCGGTCAAGGAGGTCGCGGTCATCGGCATCCCGGACGAGAAGTGGGGCGAGCTCGTCACGGCGCTCGTCGTGGTCGACCCCGACGGCGACGCTCCCTCGGCCGAGCACCTCATCACGCACTGCCGCCAGCACCTCGCGGGCTACAAGTGCCCCAAGCGGGTCGAGTTCCGCGACGAGCTCGTCCGCACCGCCACCGGCAAGCTGCAGAAGTTCAAGCTCCGCCAGGAGTTCTGGAAGGACAGCGCCCGCCAGGTCAACTGACCGAGGACGCGCGATGGCTGGCGTACCCCCTTCGAGGCTCGTTCCTCGCACCTCAGGGGGCGGGAAGATGTTCGCCCCCTGAGGTGCGACGCAGGAGCCTCGAAGGGGGTTCCTGAGCCAGCGTCCGCCTAGCGGTCGTCGGGGGAGGGGGCGACGCGCCAGAGCTGCTCGGTGACCGTGAACCCCTTCAGCTCGACCTCGCGGACGTCGTCGAAGACGAACTCGGTGGAGTCGATCAGGGCCTCGCGCAGGTCGTTGCTGACGAGCACCTCCCCGCCCTCGGCCTCCGCGGCGACCCGCGCCGCGAGGGCCACGTTCCGGCCGAAGTAGTCGCCGTCGCGCGCCACGACCGCACCGCGGTGCACGCCGATGCGCACGCGCACGGCATGGGTCCGCAGCCGTCCGCGATCGGTCGCGAGCCGGTGCTGCACGTCGAGCGCGGCGCGCAGGGCGTCGGTGGGCCAGCGGAACACCACCATGAAGCCGTCGCCCTGCGTCTTCACGACCTCGCCGTGGTGCTGCTCGATCGCGGCGCGCATCACCTCGTCGTGACGGGTCAGCACCTTGACGAAGGCCCGGTCGCCGAGCGAGACGTTGAGCTCGGTGGAGCCCTCGATGTCGGAGAAGAACATCGTCACGGTGCCGTCGGGGGCGGTCGCGCGCTCGACAGCGGCGCGGTCCTCGCGGAGCCACTGCGTCAGGTCGTCGATCGAGCTGGCCACGAGGGCCTGCACGCCGTGGGTGCGGAGCATGTCAGCGGTCTCGGCGACGGCCTTGACGGCGTACGTCGCGCGGCGGATCGCCCGCGGCGGGCGACGGCGGGTGGGGGCGGCGACGATGAGCCGCTCCTCCTCGAGCCGGGCGACCTCGGCGCGGGCTCGCCCCAGCTTGACCCGCAGCACGATCGCCACGACTCCGAGACCGATCGTCGCGATCACGAAGAGGCCCAGCAGCACGGCGAGCACGGTCACCCGCGCATCGTAGCCCCCCAGCCGCCTCCCCCAGATTTGCGCCGAGATGTGCGTAAACGGTGATGCGAAACCGCACAACTCGGCGCAAATCTGGGGGAGGGGGTCAGCCGGTGTTGCGGAGGCCGGCGGCGATGCCGTTGACGGTCATGAGCAGCGCCCGGCGCAGGCCCTCGTCGAGCGCCTCCGGGTCCTTGCGGGAGCGCGCGAGCAGGTCGACCTGCGCGAACGACAGCGGCTGCAGGTACGCGTCGCGCACCTCGAGCGTGCGGCGCAGGGCCGGCTGGTGGTCGAGGAGCCGCTTCGAGCCGGTGACGCGCAGGACCTCCTCGACCGTCACGGCGTGCTCGGCGCGGATCACGTCGAACATCGGCTGCAGCTCGGTCGGCACGAGCTCGGAGACGTAGTGGCCGGCGATGTCGAGGTCGGTCTTGGCCAGGGTCATCTCGACGTTGGAGATGAACGTCGCGAAGAAGTGCCAGTCCTGCAGCATCTCCTTCAGCCGGTCGCCGTGGCCCGCCTTCCGCGCGGCCCGCAGCCCGCTGCCCACGCCGAACCAGCCCGGCACGACCTGACGCGACTGCGTCCACCCGAAGACCCACGGGATCGCGCGGAGCGCCGTGATGTCGCCGCCCTGGCCCGGACGCTTCGAGGGGCGCGAGCCGATGTTCAGGTCGCCGAGCTGCTCGACGGGGGTCGAGTGCACGAAGTAGTCGAACAGGCTCGGGTCCTCCACGAGCTTGCGATACGCGGCGTACGCGGAGTCGCTGACGAGCTCCATCGTGGCGTCCCACTCGGCCAGCTGGTCCGGCCCCTGGCGCGCCTTCGTGTGCAGGGTGGAGGCGGTCAGCACGGCCGCCATCGACAGCTCCAGGTTCTCGCGCGCGAGCACGGGCAGCGCGTACTTGTCGCTGATGACCTCGCCCTGCTCGGTGAACTTGATGTCGCCCGTCAGCACGCCGAACGGCTGGGCGAGGATCGCGTCGTAGGTGGGTCCGCCGCCACGACCGACCGTGCCGCCGCGGCCGTGGAACAGCCGCAGCCGCACGCCGTGACGAGCCGCGACGTCGCGCAGCGCCCGCTGCGCCTGGTGCAGCTCCCACTGGCTCGTCGTGATGCCGCCGGCCTTGTTGGAGTCGGAGTACCCGAGCATGACCTCCTGCACGTCACCGCGCAGCGCCACGACGCGGCGGTACGACGGGTCGCTGAGCAGCTCGTCGAGCACGGTCCCGGCGCGGCGGATCTCCTCGATCGTCTCCAGCAGCGGCGCGAAGTCGAGGCGGGAGAACGGTGCGTCGCCGTGCAGCTGGACGAGCCCGGCCTCCCGGGCGAGCACCACGAGGGCCAGCAGGTCGTCCGAGCCGGTCGTCATCGAGACGATGTAGGTCTCGACGACCTCGGGGCCGTACGTCTCCTGCAGCTCGCGCACGACCTCGAGCACGCCGTAGGTGCGGGCGCCGTCCTCGTCGAGCACGGGCGGCTGCGGGCTGAGCGGTCGACGCGACGAGAGCTCGGTCGAGAGCAGCGAGCGGCGGGCCGCGCGGTCGAGGTCGGCGTAGGGTCCGGGCTGCTCGCCGACGCGGTCGACGAGCTGCGCGACGGCGTGGTGGTGCGCGTCCGCGTGCTCGCGGATGTCGAGGCTGGCGAGGTGGAGGCCCACGAGCGACGCGGTGCGCACGGTGTCGGCGAGCATGCGGTCGGCGATGATCTCGCCGCCGTGAGCGCGCAGCGACGCGTCGATCAGCTCGAGGTCGGCGAGCAGCTCGGCACGGTCGGCGTAGTCGTGGCCCGGCGTGTGGGGTCGGCCGTTCACCACGCGTTGCGCGGTGTGCTCGATCTTCAGGCGCATGCACGAGAGCTTGAGCCGGTACGGCTCGGCGGCGTTGACCGTCAGGACGCGCGGGTCGAGGTCGGGCAGGGCCTCGCGGTCGACC
>NZ_BAAAME010000004.1:847199-901518 GCF_039529015.1 Aeromicrobium alkaliterrae | reverse complement strand
CTCGTCGCTGACGCCGACCAGGTCGGCCGAGGTCGAGAGCTCGCGGATGACGACGTCGAGGCTCGCGAGCAGCAGTCGCGTGGCGACACGGTTCTGCAGGCGCAACACCTCGCGGGTCACCTCGGGGGTGACGTTGGGGTTGCCGTCGCGGTCGCCGCCGATCCACGAGCCGAACGACAGGGGCCGGGTCGTCGCGGCGGGGCGCACGCCGTGGTCGGCCAGGCTGTCGGCCAGGTCGGCCGAGAGCGACGGCATCGTCTCGGTGAGGATGTCGCCGAGGTAGTAGACGGCGTGCCGCGCCTCGTCGAGCGGCGTCGGCCGGCTGCGCCGGACCGGGTCGGTCTGCCACACGAGGTCGATGAGCTGGGAGAGGTTCGCGTCCTGGCGCCGGCGCAGCGGGCCCTCGTCGACCGTGGGCTCGGCCAGGATGTCGGCGATGCGACGCAGCTTCGTCAGGGTCGACCGACGGCTGACCTCGGTGGGGTGCGCGGTGAAGACCGTGCGCACGTTGAGCGCGGCGACCGCGTCCGCCAGGGCCTCGGGGCCCTGCTCGGCGACGATCTCGGCGATGGCGGTGTCGAGCCAGCCCTCGCCGTACGGTCGCGCCTCGACCTCGCGCATGCGCGCCACCTGCTCGGCCATGTTCGCGAGGTTGAAGTAGACGCTGAAGGCCCGCACCAGCGCGGCGACGGTGTGCGCGGGCTGCTCGTCGAGCAGGGTGCTGACCTCGGCCCGCGCGGCGGCGCGGTCGGACGACTCACCGGACTCGGTGCTGGTGCCGGCGAGCTCGCGCACCCGCTCGACGAGCTCGAGCAGCTCGGCGCCCTCCTGGCGGACCAACGTCTCGCCCAGCAGGTCGGCGACACGGCGCACGTCGTGGTGCAGCTGGTCCTCGGTCGAGTCGTTCAACGGGGCCTCCGGAGGTCGGTGCAGGGGCGGCGCCGTTGCCGTGCCACCACCCTACGACCGACCGGCCCCTTCGCACCCGCCCCCGGTGGGTGGGGTCGCCTTTCCGCCCCTTGAGGTGTGAGGAGGAACGACGAGCCTCGAAAGGGGTACCTCAACCACCCGAGGTTTCGAGGCTCGCGCCGCAGGCGGCACTCGCACCTCAACCACCGGTGGCGTGCGGCTTTCCGGGCCCTGAGGTGCGAGCGAGGAACGAGCGAGCCTCGAAGGGTCGGCCTCAGCCGCGGTTCAGCGTGTGCTGGAGCTCGGGGACGTTCGACGTGCCCTCGACCTCGAGCTCGGTCAGCGCCCGCCGGGTGCGCCGCATCGTGTGCACGAGGTCGCGCCCGCGGAACGTCAGCGCCGCGACGAGGCGCGAGGCGTGTCCGCCGGGCTCGCCATCGATGCGCACGCCGGGCCCGCCGGGCACGCGCCACCGCACCCCCGACTGGTCGTTGTCGGCCGTGACACGGCACTGGATCGCGTAGCCGCGCACGATGATCGACTCCTGCGTCAGCCCGAGGTGCACGAGTCGCGCTCCGTGCGCGAGGTGGAGCTGCGCCTGCACGAGGTCGAGGTTGGTGACCTCCTCGGTCGCGGTGTGGCCGAGCTGCAGCCCCGGGAGCACGGCCGTCACGGCGTACTCCTCGTCGACGACCTCGAAGCGCACCGTGACGGCACCGGTCAGCCCGATCAGCCCGACGAGCCTCACGGCGTCGCGGCACAGCCCGTTGCGAACGGCGGTGGCCAGCCGGGGTGCGGGCGCCATGATGACGGAGTCGTCGCCGCCGGTGAGCTCGCGCTCGCGCAGGTGCACGACCTCGCCGGTGTGGTCGGCCAGCAGCTGCACGTCGATGCGTCGACCGTCGGCGGCCTCCGCGACGGGCAGCCCCGCGCCGCGGGCGATCACGCCCCACCGCTCGGGGTCGACCACGGTCGCCAGGGAGTCGATCGACGAGCCGACGAGCTGCAGCCCGGCCCGCGCGCATCCTCGCGCGATCGTGAGCTGGGTGGTCGCGTCGGCGTCGAGCAGGTGGAGGGCGTCGGCGCCGGCGTCGACGGCCTCGCGGATCGGGTCCACCGCCGAGACGAACGTGGTCACGACGCCGAGCTCGTGCGCGGCTCCCGCGACACGACGCGTCAGCGGTCCGGCGTCGACGACGGCGAGAGAGGTGAACATCGGTCCGACGCTAGGTCGACTCGATGGCGACCAGGTGACGGTGCTGCAAACATCCACAGCACGCCGTCTGTCCACAGGTTGCCGATGGGTGGTCGCGCAGTGGGTCGGGTCCTTGGCAGGGTCGTGGTGCTGACTCACACTGAAGGGGTGTTCTCGTTGACCGAAGCCCAGTCCTGGACCGTGATCCTCGGAGGCTTGACGGCGGTCGTCTCGATGATGAGCGTCGTGGCGTTCAGCTTCCACCGCGTTCTCAAGGCCGAGATCGGTACGGTCCGCGGGGAGATCGGGTCCCTCCGCACCGAGATGCGCACCGAGTTCCGCCGCGTCGACGAGCGCTTCGACCACCTCGACCGCGACGTCCAGGCGCTCACGCGTCACGTGTTCGACCGGCCGGAGTAGCCCGCCGCCTCGATAGGTTGCTCGCATGGCGCTGACGATCACCGAGGAGATCCGCTCGGCGCTCGACCTCCTGGAGTCAGGACGCCACCTCTTCCTCACAGGCAAGGCCGGCACCGGCAAGTCCACCCTGGTCCGCCACTTCCTCGAGACGACCGAGCGCCGGGTCGTCGTCGCGGCTCCCACGGGGATCGCCGCGCTGAACGTCGACGGCTTCACGATCCACCGCCTCTTCGGGTTCCAGACCACGACCCACCTGGAGGACGTGCGGTCCGGCGGCTACCGCCCGGGCCGGTTCACCAAGACCCTCCGGGGCCTGCAGACCCTCGTGGTCGACGAGGCGTCGATGGTGCGCGCCGACGTCCTCGACATGGTGGCCGCGGCGCTCGAGCGCTTCGGTCCGCACCCGGGCGAGCCGTTCGGCGGGGTGCAGGTCGTGCTGGTGGGCGACCTGCTCCAGCTCCCGCCCGTCGTCGACGACCGACTGGCGGAGTACTTCGCGACGCACTACGAGACGCCCTACTTCTTCTCGGCGCACGCCTTCGACCGCGAGCAGTTCCCCACCGTCGCCCTCACCACGGTGTTCCGGCAGGCGGGCGACGACCAGCTCACGACGCTGCTCAACGCGGTGCGCGAGGGCGTGCTGCTGGAGGAGGCGCAGCACGAGCTCAACGCCCGGGTCGACCCTGACTTCGAGCCGCCGGAGGACGAGCTCTGGCTGACGCTCGCCCCGTCGAACACGATCGTGACGGCGCGGAACCGCCAGCGCCTCGAGCGGCTGCCGACCCCGGAGCACGAGCACGCCGCGACCACCGCGGGCGACGTCTCGGCGTTCGACCCGCCGACCGACGCGGTGCTGCGGTTCAAGGTCGGCGCGCAGGTCATGATGCTGACCAACGACCAGTCCGAGCGCTGGGTCAACGGCACGCTGGCGCGCATCGTCGGCATCACGGCGCCCGAGGGCGACCTCGAGGTCGAGATCGAGCTGGCCGACGGCACGCGCACCTCGTTCGGCGCCCACACGTGGGAGGTCACCCAGCCCGTCGTCGAGGGCGGCTCGCTCCGCCGCGAGGTCGTGGGCACGTATCGGCAGCTGCCGTTCAAGCTGGCGTGGGCGATCACGATCCACAAGAGCCAGGGCCAGACCCTCGACCGGCTGGTGGTCGACCTGACCGGTGGGGTGTTCGCGACGGGCCAGGTCTACGTCGCCCTCAGTCGGGCCACGTCGCTGGCCGGCCTCGTCCTCACGCGTGCGGTCGAGCCGCGGCACCTGCGCACCGACCGCCGCATCCAGCGGTTCCTGCAGGAGGCGTCGGCCGAGTCGCTCGACGCCCGACACTGCGCCCTGGGGGTCGCGTTCGTCGGCGACGAGGGCACGTTCTCGCGGCCACGGCCGGTCGAGATCGCGGTGGCCTTCGACGACGGCACGGTCGTCAGCACCCTCGTGAACCCCGAGCGCGACCTGGCCGACGCCCGCGTCGCGTTCGGCATCACCGCCGACGACGTCCTGCTCGCCCCGACCCTGCCAGAGGCCTGGGCCGTGCTCGCCCCGCTGCTGGCGGGCGTCACCCCAGTGGGCGTCGGCATCGACGACCTGCTCGGCAAGATCGATTTCGAGCTCAAGCGCCTGCGCCACGTCACCTCTGTGCCCCTCGGGGTGGAGGTCGGCGTGCAGCGGCTCACCCCGGCGGAGCGCTCGGGCCTGCAGGCGTCCACGGCTGCCGAGCGCGCCCGCACGGCGCTCGCGGCGTTCGAGCGGGTGCGCGACGACCTGGCCCCCGGCAGTCCGTTCCCCGTGCCCGACCTCGACGAGGAACCCGCCTACCTCCTCACCCGCGACGCCTCCGTCGCGGCACCGTCGGCCGATCGGCACCCGACGCTCGCGGCCGTCGTGGAGGCCAGCTCCACGATGAGCCGGCTCCTCCTGGGGCGCGACGAGCCCCGCGCGCCCGCGGCCGAGGCATCCGCGGTCGCGTCCGCCGCCGTGACGCGACGCTTGGCGAACGTCGCCACGAAGGCTGCGCGGCTCTCGCCCGCGCTGATCGAGCGGCTCCGCTTGGTCGAGCAGCACCTCGGCACGGCCTTCGTCGACGACGTCCTGACGGCGATCGACGCCGACCTCCAGGGGGTCGACGAGCTGTTCGTCGCTGGCGCCCGGGTCTGCTTCACCGGCACCGCGATGTCGCCCTCGGGCCGCGTCCACGGCCGCGACGAGATGAACGCGCTCGCGACCTCGCTCGGCCTCACCCCGGTCGCCAACGTCACGAAGACCCGGTGCGACGTCCTGGTCGTCGCCGAGATCGGCACGCAGTCCGGCAAGGCGCGCAAGGCCAAGGACTACGGCAAGCCGGTCGTGACCGCTGAGGAGTTCTTCGCCTGGGCTGGCGTGGTCTGAGCACCCTGTGGATGACGCGGGGCAGAGTCGCGCCGACCCTGTCAGAGTGGCCGCTCCGGTGACACGATGGGGGAGTGAGCGAGATGACCGAACCGCAGGTGTGGGCGCTGCTCGGCATCTTCGCGTCCGCGTTCTTCGCCATGTTCGCCACGATGTCCGGCTGGTTCGTGCGGGTCCTTCGCGCTGAGGTGGGCGGACTGCGCGCCGAGATGAACGCCAAGTTCGAGCGGGTCGACGCTCAGTTCGAGCGGGTCGACGCTCAGTTCGAGCGCGTCGACGTCAAGCTCCAGCACCTCGACCGCGACGTCCAGGCGATCGCCAGGCGGGTCTTTCCCGAGCACGACTGACGTCTCGGCCGGGTCCGCCTAGCTCCAGCGCAGGAGGGGCAGCAGCACGGCGACCGGCAGCGCGAGCACGGTGGCGGCCGTGGCCGCCAGCTCGGGCGGGCCGGTGGGCACGAGGAGCAGACCCGCCACGCCGACGACGGTGACGGCGATGACGCCGATCCGCATGGCGCGGACGCGGCCGCGCGCGCTGCGCAGGAGCCGCAGGACGGTCGCGACGTGGTGGATCGCGACGTCGTGCATCTCCACCCCGGGGACGTCGGTGCCGAGGTCGTCGGAGACGGCGACGGTCCCGGTGACGGGCCGCACGATCGCCGAGCGGCCGCGTCCCACGGTCGCGACGCCGGCACCCTCCCTGACCGAGTCGTCGACGACCTGCTCGCCGGGCCGTTCCGACGGCGCGACGGTCGTCGCGCCGGGGAGCAGGGAGGAGAGGTGTCGGGCCGCCGCATCGCCGGGGGCGACGAGCACGACCTGCACGCCGTCGGCGGCGAGGGAGGCGATCGTCGCGGCCGACTGCTCGCGCACCACGTCGGCCACGCGGATGCGTCCGAGCGCGCGGCCGTCGACCTCCACCGCGACGGTCTGCGCCCAGTCGTCGTCGGGCACGCCGTCGAGCCCGATCCACTCCGGGGACCCGACGCGCACCGGGTGCCGGTCGACGGTGCCGAGCACGCCGACACCCGGCAGGTGCTCGACGTTCGTCGCCCCGCCGCGAGCCGACAGACGCGAGATCGCGCGGGCGACGGGATCGTCGGCGCCGTGCTGCAGCGCACCGGCGAACCAGCGCAGGCTGCGGTCGTGCTCGGGATCGAGGGGCTCGACGCCGATGACGCGCAGCTCGCCGACCGTGACCGACCCGATGGGGTCGACGACCAAGGTGTCGAGGCGGGCGAAGCAGTCGAGCGCGCCCCGGCCGACCACGCGCGCTCGCGCCTCGCCGGAGCGGCGCCGGGCCGAGCCGACCACGATCGGGTGCGCCGACCACCAGGCGAGCGTGGCGATCACGATCACGACGACGGCACCGATGAGGTCGGTCGTGCTCAGGAGTGGATTCATGCCTGGTCCGAGGTCTGGAAGCGCTCGAAGTCGCTCTGGTCGCCGGCCTTCCAGAGCGGAACGCTGGCCTTGAGGATCATCGTGATCTGCACGATGAACTCGGGTTCGCGCAGCGCCTCGCCAAACAGCTCGTTGATGCGCTTCCAGCGGTACCGCACGGTCTGCGGGTGCACGCCGAGGTGGGCGGCGATGGCGGGCGCGCTGTCGCGGGTCTCGAGCCAGACGAGCAGGGTCTCGGACAGGATCTCGCGGGAGTTCGGGGTCTCGGCCAGCAGCGGCTTGAGCTTCTCCTGCACGAGCGCCTGCCGCAGTCCGGGCTCGGCGTGCAGCCACACCTGGGTGAGGTGGTCGGCGGCGTCGACGACCCGCGCCTCGGGGATGACGCCGCGCTGCACCATCTGCAGCACCCGTCGCCCCCAGCGGAACGCGGCGGGCACCGCCGACTGCGTCGGTGCCGTGGCCAGGCCGATGCGTCCGGTGCCGGCGGCCGCCACGGTCTCGACGACCTGCTCGCGGTGGGCCGAGTCGGCCAGGATCACGAGGCGGTCGCCCTCGCGGACGATCAGGGCGGTGCGGCCGAGCGCGGACAGGTCGGGACGCTCACCGTCGGGCAGCTCGACGACCGCGACGAGCACGGTCGACGGCACCGGCCAGGCGTCGTGGTCGTCCGGCAGCGTGGGTGCGCCGGTGAGCAGGGACTCCGCGAGCCGCGCCCGGGCACGCAGGGAGTCGCCGTCGCGCCGCCGTGCGCCCTCGGCGTGGCCGGCGTCGGCCTCGGCGACGAGGTGGTCGGCGAAGGCGATGACGGCGTCGGCGATGTCGCTGCGGATGGGTTGCCCCGACCCGCTCTCGGCCTCGGTGCGCCGCAGGAACTGCCACGAGCAGGACACGGCGATGTGCACCGCGGCACGCAGGTCGGACAGCGAGTGACCGGCGCGCGCCTCGGTCAGGCCGAGGGTGCGGAACAGCTCCTCGACGCCGCGGTCGCGGTGGGGTGCCCCGTCGACCGCGTCGAGGAAGCGGTGCAGCGCGGTGCTGACGGCCTCGTCGAGCACACGGCGGGTGCCGGGGGCGTCGTAGCGGGGGATGCTGGCGCGGACGTCGCGCGTGATGGCGGCCGCGACCTCCGGGACGTTGCGCCTCACGGCGCGGGCGCGCTCGGCCACACGGGCGCTGGTCTCGCGGTGCGCAGGTGTCAACGTCATCGCTGCCTGCACCAGCTCGTGCCACTGACCATGCCCCGACCCCCATCCGGACGATGTGTTGCGGGTCACATCATCCACCCGCCGTGGGGGCGGCCGTCAACGGCCTCGGTGCGGGCCGGTGGGTTCTGGCGTGCTGGAGGGTGCGGGGTCACCCTCGCCCGGGTGCTCAGTCGACCTCGCTGCGCCAGCGGGGCGTGGCCGACTCGAGTGCCGTGAGCAGGGCAGCGGCCTGCGTCGGATCCTCGAGCCGGTCCTGGAAGATGACCCGCAGCTTGCGCAGTCGTCCGTGCACCGTCTGGTGGTGCACGCCCAGGCGATCGGCGAGCGCGGTGGCGCTCTCGCCGGTCTGCAGCCACAACGTCATCGTCTCGGCGAGCGCGAGGCGGCGCTTGGGGGTCTGTGAGGCCAGCGGCGCCAGCATCTCCTGGTCGGTGCGGCGGCGCAGGACGGGATCGGCGTGCAGGCACAGCTCGGGCTGGTGATGGTCGCAGCGCACGATGCCGTCGTCGGGCACCGGCACGATCTGCTCCAGCGTCAGGCGGAGCAGGCGCATCGACCACCGTGCGGCGTGGTGGGCCTCCTCGGGAACCGACCTCGCGCTCACGGCGACAACGCCTCCGGCGGAGCTGACGAGCCCCGCGATGCGGTTCAGCTCGTCGACCTCGGCGATCAGGATCAGGTGCTGGCCGTCGAGACCCGTGAGCACGTCGGGGCGGTGGAGGACGGCGGCCTGGGTGCGGTCGGTCGACACGAGCGTGGCGACGGCGAGGTGCTCGGGAAGGCGCCAGTCGGCGGCGCGGGCGAGCATCGGCAGCTGGTCCGGACACTGGCCGCTGACGAGGGCGGCGAGCAGGGCGCTGCGGGCGACGTTGTTCGAGGTGCGACGCGCGCCGTGGCCGGCCGAGAACCCGGCGGTGGCCTGGTGCAGGAGCTGGTCCTGGAAGGAGAGGAGCGTGTGGGCGAGCTGGCTGACGACCGCGTGCGAGAGGCCGAGCTCCTCAGCGGCGTCGCGGAACTCGTCCCACGCCTCGCGCGTGGCGATGTGGTGGGCCGCCTGCATCGCGTCGAGGTCGTGCCCGGCGCGCGCCTCGACGAGCCCGAGTCGGTGGTAGAGGTCGGCGACGTCGCGTCCGCGGACGGGTGCGCCGGCCAGCGCGTCGACGAAGAGCTCCGTCGCGCGGGAGATCGCCCGTTCGACCATCGCGTGCATCGCCGGGTCGGAGAAGGCGACGACCTCGGTGCGGACCCGTTGCGTGATGCGCTCGGCGAGTGCTGCAGCCCGCGGTCGCGCGGCGACGATGGCCTGGTCGTCGAGGCGGGGAAGCCCCGCCAGGACGGCCACGAGCGCACGTGCCGGGTCGCGACCCGCGGCGCCAGGGCCACGGGTTCGGTCGATGTCGTGGAACAGCGCGGTCATGTCGTACCTCCCCGGATCGCACTCGAGCCCGCCGTGACGGACGGACTCGTCCCCCCTCGGCGTCAGTCAACGTCGCGAGGTGGCCGGAGGTCGAGCCTGAGGTGTCGTTCGACCGCGGATCGGGGCAGATCTTGTGACCCGGGTAACAACTTTTCGCTGATCCGGATCTGACTCGTCGGAGTGTCAGTCCTGCAGGAGGTCGAGCGGTGGCACGCCGAGCCGGGCGGCCAGCTGCTCGACCGAGGCGAGCGAGAGGTTGCGCTCGCCGCGCTCGATCGATCCCAGGTACGTGCGGTGGAATCCGAGGTCCTCGGCCAGGCGCTCCTGGCTGACGCCGAGGCGGAGTCGGTGCTCGCGCACCTTGCGGCCGAGGATGATCTGCAGCTGGGAAGTCACGCGAGCACTGTGAACCATTGCTACCGATGAGACTACAGACTTATAAGTCTCTGTGGATGGACGCCCCGGAAAGGTCCAGGAGGGCCTGCGCGAGGCGGTGCGCGCTCTCACGGCTGACGTGCAGGTGCTGGCCGCCGATCTCGGCCTGGCCGACGAACACCCACTCGACCGGCTCGTGCTCGAGCCGGGAGAGCGCGACGAACAGCTCGGCGGGGGAGTCGCCCGCGAGCGTGACGGGCAGCGACTGGGCGGCGCTCTCGTGCCGGCGGTCGGCGGGCGGGTCGTCCTCGCGGTGCGTGACGACGCACCACGGCGGGCAGGGCGCGGCCTGCCACGACGGGCGTGCTGGTGGTTCTCGATCCATGGGTCCTCAGCGGAAGTAGCGGTGGCGCTGACGCTAGGTCGACCCGGCGACATCGCAGAGGCGCGGCGAGGTCGGACTGTGGACAGTCGCTCCCGATACTGATAAGTATCACCTTGGGTTGGCCCGTCGGGCGTGCCGCGAGACGAACTTGTCACGTGCGTGACAGTTTTTTCGCCCTCGTGGACATTTCTCCGAGCTCGACCTTGCGGCCACGTGGGCGGCACCCCGGTAATGGCGATGTCGCCGCGAGCGTGCTCTGGATCACACCGGACGTGCCTCGCACCCACACTTCACCGCAAGGGGACCCTCGTGAAACTTCTGACCCGCTCAGGCCGCGGAAGCCGCCTCGCTGCGAGCACCGCCGCCGCCCTGTCGCTGCTGTTCGTGGCCACGGCCTCGCCGGCCAGCGCCGCCAACCCGACGCTCACGGTCAAGTACGACGCCGTCGGCACGAGCTACATCGGGTCGCAGGTCGACTCGACCCTGCCGATCGGCCCGTCGGAGCTCACGACCACCCTCGACCTCGTCGACGGCAAGATCGTCGCGGGCTCGCTCCCGATCCCGACCAAGCAGCTGCAGTTCGACGTGTTCGGCATCCCCGCTCGCGCCAACGTGACGCTGACCCAGGTCGGCACCCTGACCGGCCAGCTCGAGCAGACCGACCAGCTCGGCAAGGCGCGACTGACGTCGAACGTCTCCTACGACATCAAGATCAGCAAGGTCGAGGCGAAGGTCTTCGGCATCTGGTTCCCGCTGAGCGTGGGTAGCAACTGCCACACGATCAAGCCGGTCAACATCACCGCCAGCACGCCCGCGGGTGAGTTCTTCACCGTCAACGAGGGCGGACGCGTCACCGGCAACTACACGATCGGGAACTTCACGGGCTGCACGCCGCTGAACTTCTTCGACATCCCGGGCTTCTTCCCCTGGTTCGGTTCCGTGCCGATCAACGCCCTGGTGCCCGGCAGCAACAACTCGATCGACCTGACGATCTCCAACCCCCGCTACGGGGGCTGATCCCAGACCCGGCTCCGCGGGGCGTCACCCATCCCCGTCCCGCGGAGCCGCGCAAGACCCGCTCGACCCACCATCGCCGCACGAGACAGGAAGGACGCACCATGAAGATGCTCAGCAAGCGACTCGCCTCGGGGCTGATCTCCCTCTCGGCGGCGCTGGTCACGATCCTGGCCATGTCCTCGCCCGCATCGGCTCTCACGACCTACACCCCGGGCGGGGGTCCAGGCATCAACTTCGTCAGCTCGAACGCCAGCTTCAAGGTCATCCAGGCGAATCAGTCGATTTCCTGTTCGCAGTTCGACCTCGCCGGCAACCTCGTCAACTCGGGGACAAGTCGGGCCGTCGGCGCGAATGCTGCGAACATCGGCTCCCTGACTTCGTCGGGTTGCACCAACCCGATCATGGGTTTGATGACGATCACTCCCAGCGGGACTTGGGGCCTGACCGTCACAGGTGATCCGGCGGCGACGACGTGGCCGGTCCGAATGACGAATGTCTCCTGGACGGTCGTGATGGTCGGATGCACGTTCCAGGCGTCGGGAGTCGTCAACGGCAACTTGAACGTCGCGACCCAAACGTTCAGCCCCACCGCGGGAGCGTCCGGCCTCAAGATCAGCTCCACGCCCGCAGGCTTCCTGTGTCCAATTCTCGGCTGGGCCAACGGCCAGGACATCGCCGTTAGTGGCACTTGGACCAACACCCCTCCGGCTGGTAGCGGCCCGCTGACGCTGGTGGCCCCGTGAACACCGAGCTGCTCGCAGGCCGAGCCTTCCCCGAGCGCCTCGTGCGCACGCCTCAGTCACCCACGGTGGCTGACCCCTAGACCGCAGTCGGGGGGAGCCCTGATTCCCATCGGCACCCCCCGACGACGGATGCAGTATCCGACCCGGTGATTGAGCGCAATCACCAATCCAAACAACAGCAGGAGAGATCATGAAGTTGTTCAGCAAGCGCACGTCGTCCGGTCTGCTGGCTGCCGCTGCCGCGGTCGTCACCACGATGGCCCTGGCCGCGCCGGCCCACGCCGCCACCACCTACACGCCGGACGCCGGTGCCGGCGACAAGGTGAACTTCGTCGGTTCCAGCGTCAGCTTCCGCGCCGTGCAGGCCAACCAGACGCTGACCTGTTCGACGTTCAACCTGGCGGGCGACGTGGTCAGCCCGAGCACCAGCCGGGCCTACGGCGCCAACGGCGGCACCCTCGGCAGCCTGACGTCGAGCGGCTGCACGAACCCGATCGCAGGCAACACGACGGTCACTCCGACCGGCGTCTGGGGCGTCACTGTCACCGGTGACGCCACGGGAACGACGTGGCCCGCGAAGCTGACCAGCGTCGGCGCGACGGTCTCGGCGGCCGGCTGCACCTTCAACGTCGGTGGTGACCTCGCAGGCACGTTCAACACCGCCACGCAGTTGTTCACGCCGGGCGCGTCGACGATCAAGATCACGTCCACCCCGTCCGGGTTCCTGTGCCCGATCCTCGGCGTGGCCGCGGGTCAGGACATCACCGTGAGCGGCTCGTGGACCAACACCCCGCCGGCCGGCAGCGGCCCGCTGACGATCACCAACCCGTGATCTCAGCGACCTGACGCGGTCCTGTGCCGGTGACGCCGAGGCGTTGCCGGCACAGGACCGTGTCATCATTCACCCAGCCCCACCTCGGAGTGCACCTGATGAAACTTGATCCACGGCCACCGCGGAGTATCCGCTCTCGACGCGCCGTCATCTTGGTGGCAGTCGTGGCGTGCGTCGCGATGGTGATGCCGGCCGAGGCAGCTCCGGAACCCGGCCTTTCAGGCCCGCCGAGCGCTGGTGCGCTCTACCCGGGCGAGGGCGATGTTCCGCCGCCGGGGTCGATCTCGTTGACACAGGGAACGGTCGTGAGCTCGCAGGGTGCAGTGGTTAATCGCTCCAAGATGTACCTCGCGACGTCACCGGACAACCCCATCTGGGGCGCTATGTACTTCGGCGGGCTCAACTTCCCGGTCGAGGACCCGGACCGGTATGTGCTCGCGTGTGCCGACGTCGGGGGGCCGCCTTGCGTCCCGAATCCCTTCGAGCAGCCGGAGTGCGCGACGGACGACCCGTCCACGCAAACGGGCATGAGCTACCAGTCGCATTGGATGTACACGCTGGGTCCGCTGCCGGGCGGAGGGGCCGACGTCGGGTTGATTAACGAGATGGAGGTCAACCTGCTCGCGTTCGGCTCCATCCCTGCGACTGCAACGCTGACGATGCGCACACCGATCGTTGACGGCCGAGTCCAGCCTCTGAGCATCCACATCTGGCAGGCGACTGAGGTCGGTCGTGCCACGAGCTGTGATCCGAGCTTCGTGGCAGAACCGTCAGCGTTGGTCGAGGGCCAAGTGAACATCTACGTCAGTGACCTGAGCATCGATGGGGTGCCGGTCGAGCTGGGCCCCAGCTGCCGCACCGAACGACCGTCTGACCTCTACCTCTGGGGCGACTTCGCCAGCGGGGCATACACCGCCGGCAGCGGTGGCCCGCTGGGCGCCTACGACGGATTGCACCCCGGTTCCATCCTGCCGTTGACGAGTCCGGTGTACCAAGGCGCGTTCGAGGGCCGAGACATACCGGCGTCCACTGGCATCGAGGTGGCGCCCTTCACGGGATGCGGAACGGGGTCGGACGACCTCGGCCCACTGCTCACCGCCATGGCTTCTGGGCCGAACAATCCGGTGTCAGCGGTGCAGGGCCCCCTCGTCCCGCTTGGCGAGATCCCGTGGGACGACTTCACCCGTTGCATCAGCAACCTGTGCCCGCTGCCGGGCCCTGCCACCCCGCCGAGGCCGCCGCTCCCCATCGGCGGAACACAGTAAGCGAACCTACCCGTGGACATCCCCTGAGCCTCCCGGCCACTGAGGTCCAGGGCCGCGGGCGTTGGGGCGTCCCGCGTGCGCCGGCTTTTTCGAGCACGGTGTCGGCAGAGGCGTGATGACCCCCCTTAGCCGACGCTCTTCTGATCAAAAGTTGTCAGGTGTGTGACAAGAAATCACCAGGTTGGGTCGTGATTCGGCCCTAGCGGGTGGAATGTCTGGCGGGGTGACGTGGGCCACACCTAGCGTCGCGGGTGCTCGCGGGTGTTCTCTGCCGCGGGTTGCAGACCCCCGACCTGTCAGGTGCTTAGCCATCGGCTGATGAACCTGAGACCAGATGTAAGGACGATCGATGACCCCACGACACCGAGCCGTGAACGGCCCGCGTTCTCGCCCTGCTCCGCGCACGCGGCCGCGTCGGCGGTGGAAGGCGGGTCTGCTCGCCACCGGCCTCGTCGCCGGCCTCCTCGCCGTGAACAGCGTGGCCTCGGCGGCCGAGCCGATCACCGACGGAAACATCTACGGGTGGGGCTTTCAGGGTGCCTACGACCCGATCGTCCCGTGGACCTCGAACTTTCCGAACACCGACGCTCCGTTCGTCGACGTCGCCGTGGACGGACTGTCGGGTGGCAACCACACGACTGTGGGTGTGACCTCGGCAGGGAAGATCGTGACGCAGGGCAACTACCAGTCTGTCGTCTCCCTCATTCCCGCGTCGCTGCGCACGAAGGACGTCACGGCGGTGGAGATCTACAACGGCCGCGCGGCGGCCGTGACGCGCATCGGCGAGGTTGTGACGTGGGCCAACGCGCCGGCAGCTCCGGCCGCGTACCGAAACCCCGCCGCGCCGACGGGCGTGGTCGACGTCCAGCTGGGCGGAGGTAGTTCCTCTGTCCCCTTCGGAATCGTGCTGAAGGAGGACGGGACGATCGACTCGTGGGGCCCGGCCGGGTTCGTGGCCAACATGCCGAACCTGGACGATGTGGTGCAGATCGACGCGAGCGTCGGTCAGGGAGTAGCGCTCACGTCGGACGGCGAGCTGCACTTCTGGGGAGAGCAGCTGGGCGACAGCAATATTCAGAATGACACCGAGGTGCGGGCGGCCACGGTCGTGGAGGTTGCTCTCGGCACGGACGTTGGCTACGCCCTCACAGACGACGGGAAGGTGCTGACGTTCGGAGGGGCGCGCGTGCCCGTCCCGGAAGCGTTGCAGTACCCGGTGGCTGAGGCCGGTGAGAAGGTCGTGGCGTTGGGTTCCAACAACGGTCGCGGGTACCTCGGACAGGTGGCGCTGAAGGAGAGCGGCGCATTCGTGGCGTGGGGTCTAGACGCCGCGACGAATGCCTTGCTGAAGCCGCCGGCGGTCGACCTCGAGGGTCACCAGGTGGTGGCGTTCGAGACTGACGTTTCGACCCACTCCGCCCTCATCTTCGGCCCGGCGGATCCCGAGCCCGAGCCGGGTGTCGTGGATCGGCCGAAGGTCGAGGGATTCCCGGTCGTCGGCACGTCCGTCACGGGCACGCCCGCGACGTTCAACTTCAACACCACCTCGGAGACCAGCGCCTGGTACCGCGCCCCGGCCGCCGACACGCCGGCTGCGGAGTGGACGCTGATCGGTGAGACCAACCCGCTCGAGCTCACCGCTGCGATCGAGGGCCAGTACGTGGCCTACCGCACCACGGTCGAGGACGCCGACGGCGTGACCTACACGGCGGACTCCGACCTGATCGGTCCGATCGACTCCGCGCCGACTGGCGTCGTGGAGGCGGCGAAGATCGAGGGCGTTCCGGTGCTGAACTCGGAGGTCGTCGGTATCGCGGCGCAGTTCAGCTTCACGCCGGAGACCGAGTCGAGCGCCTGGTACCGGGCGGACTCCGCTGACGCGGCGCCCGAGGACTACGAGCTGGTGAGCGAGGCGAACCCGCTGACGCTGAGCGCGGAGAACGAGGGCAAGTACCTCCTCTTCCGCACCACGGTGACCGACGAGGACGGGGCGACGGTCACGTCGGACTCGGCCCCGATCGGCCCGGTCGTGCTGTTCAGCTCGGGCCCGTCGTCGATCACGGGTGACCTGATTGTCGGGAGCACGCTGACCGGTGTGCCGGGGGAGTTCTCGTACCCGCCGTCGTCGGTCAACTATGCGTGGCTCATCGGGCCTCGGTATGTCGCGATCCCTCCGGGCGGCGCTCCGGAGATCACGCTGCTGCCGGAGGACGTGGGCCAGATGGTCCGGTTCTTCGCCCAGAGCAACGTCGCGGGCCAGAATTCGACGTCCTTCTCCGACTTCGTCGGACCCGTCACGATGCCGCCGCTCAGCGCCGTCGAGGTGCCGCAGGTCGAAGGCGTGCCGGTGCTCAACTCCGACGTCGTCGGCATCCCGGCGGTCTTCAACCGGACTCCCGAGAGCGAGAGCAGCGCCTGGTACCGGGCCGACTCGGCAGACGCGGCGCCCGAGGACTGGGAGCTGGTCACCGACGCGAACCCGCTGACGCTGGGCGCGGAGAACGAGGGCAAGTTCCTCGTCTACCGCACGACGGCGATCGACGAGGCGGGCGCGACGGTCACGTCCGACTCGGCCGTGCTCGGTCCCGTCGTCCAGTTCAGCGCGACGCCAGGAACCATCACGGGCGACCTCTTCGTGGGCAGCACCGTCACCGGCGTGCCGGGTGAGTTCTCGTACCCGCCGGACTCGGTGATCTACGCCTTCCTGATCGGGTCGCGGTACGTCGCGATCCCGAACGGAGGAGCGCCGGAGGTCACGCTGCTCCCCGAGGACCTCGGTCAGACGGTGCGGTTCTTCGCGACCGGCAACGTCGCGGGACAGTTCGCGAACTCGTCCGCCGACAGCTCCGGACCCGTCACGATGCCGCCGCTGGTCATCACCGGCCAGCCGACGGTCACGGGTCAGCCGTTCATCGGCCAGACCCTGACGGCCACGCCCGTGGCTGCGCCGGACGGCACCGAGTCGACGCTGCAGTGGTTCGCCGGAACCGGTGACACCTTCACCGCGATCGAGGGAGCGACGGGCACCACGCTGGAGCTCACCGAGGCGCAGCGCGACCAGCAGGTCAAGGTCGTCCAGACCGTGAAGCGCACGATCGACGAGGAGACCGTCACGGCCGAGTCGGTGCCCACCAGCGCCGTCACGGACGCTCCGGTCGACCTGGTCGTCGAGACCGAGGCGAGCCTGTCCGGCGCGCCGCGGGTCGGTCAGACGCTCACCGGCACGCCCGCGACGTACTCGACCACCGAGGACGTCACGATCACCAACTACTGGGTGATCGGTGGCGTGGAGACCGTGGCCGACGGCACCACCTTGGTGCTCACGGCGGACCACGTCGGACAGAACATCCAGTTCAAGTCCGTCGCGACGCGCGGTGAGGAGTCCGTCCCGTCGACCTCGACGGCCGTCGGCCCCGTGCTCGTGGTCCTCGCGGCCACCGCGCCGCCGACGATCGCCGGAACCCCGCAGGTCGGGAAGACGCTCGTCGGCACCCCGGCGACGTTCAACGACACGCAGGGCGTCACGGTCGCCAACCAGTGGTTCGCCGATGGCGAGGCGATCGAGGGAGCCACCGGGGCGAACCTGGTGCTCACCGCGGATCAGCTGGATGCGGAGATCACCTTCGTCTCGACCGCCACCCGCGGCACCGAGACTCCCGTGGTCTCGGAGTCGGTCGCGACCGCTCCGGTCGCACCGGAGGACACGGCACCGCCGACCGGTGACGTCGTGATCGACCTCGACGGTCCGACCGCCCCCGGCGCGACGATCTCGGTGCAGGTCGGCACGGCGTTCGCGGGCCAGCAGGTCCAGGTCTACCTGTCGAACCTCGACCGAGTGCTCGGCACCTTCACGGTGGCCGAGGACGGCACGATCCAGGTCAAGGTCCCTGGCGACATCCCGCTCGGCACGCACCGCCTCGCGGTGTACGCCGGAGGGTCGCTGGTCGGCTGGGACGACTTCGCGGTGACGATCCTGCGCCCGGAGGACCCGGCCTTCAAGGACCTGATCACCGTGACCCCCAACCCGGTCAAGGCCGGCGACCAGGTCACGATCCAGATCAGTGGTGACCGTGCTGGCGACTCGGTGCGGGTCGTGCTGTTCTCGACGCCGCGTGACCTTGGGTTCGTCACGGTCGCGGCCGACGGCACGGTGCGGATCACCATCCCGGCGGACGTCGCAGCTGGCGTCCACCGCGTGGCGGTCTACGACGCCGACGGAAACCTGATCGGGTGGCAGGACGTCACGGTGACCGGTGACGGTGCGGCGGGCAGCGGCAATGGCCGCGGCCTCCTGCCGAGCACGGGTCTGGGTGACATCGGTCCGATGGTCCCCCTGGGCCTGACGTTCCTCCTGGCCGGCCTCGGGCTGCTGGTGTACCGATCGCGCGGACGACAGCAGCTGGGCTGACGCCTGGTCGAAGGGCGGGTGTGGGTGGGGTGCCGGGGGGCGCCCCACCCACACCTGTTTCCGGGGGCGTCGAGGGTTCCGGCCCCTGAGGTGCGAGTGAGGAACGAACGAGCCTCGAAGGGGTTGCGTCAGCCATTGGACGTGTGGTGGCGGTGTGCCCTTCGAGGCTCCTCGTTCCTCGTCGCACCTCAGGGCGCGAATGGTTTCAGCGCCGAAGGTGCGGGGCTGCGTCAGCCGGCGGGGGTGCCGAGGGTTCCGGCCCCTGAGGTGCGAGTGAGGAACGAACGAGCCTCGAAGGGGTTGCGTGAGCCACTGGGCTTGTGGTGGCGGTGTGCCCTTCGAGGCTCCTCGTCCCTCGTAGCACCTCAGGGCGCGGAAGTGCGGGGTCATCCGGTTCTGCGGTGGCTTCGAGGCTCGCGCCGCAGGCGGCACTCGCACCTCAGCCGACGGGGTGTGGAGGTTTCCGGGGCCCGCCTGGGCAGAAGTTGTCAGGCGGGTGACAAGAAATCAGGTCGTTTGCCCCGATTGATCCACAGGGGTAGCGAAGTGACGTGAGCCACACCTAGCGTCGCCCCGGAATGCGCCACCTCGCCCGGGGGAGGTGGCGCACCACCAGCCGGCACCAGCCGGGGTTCGGCATACGGGGAGGACATCGCATGGGCGGCACGGTCGAGGTCGAGGGACTGTCCAAGACGTACGGCAGCCAGAACATCTGGCACGACGTCACGCTGACGCTCCCCGCCGGCGAGATCACCGCCCTGCTGGGCCCCTCGGGCACCGGCAAGTCGGTCTTCCTGAAGTCGGTCATGGGCCTCGTGCAGCCGGAAGCCGGCTCGATCCTGATCGACGGCACCGACATGGTGCGCGCCACCGAGGCGATGCGCCTGGAGATGCGCAAGCGCTTCGGCGTCCTGTTCCAGGACGGCGCGCTGTTCGGCTCGATGAACGTCTACGACAACGTCGCCTTCCCGCTGCGCGAGCACACCAAGAAGACCGAGGCCGACATCCGCGCGATTGTCATGGAGAAGCTCGACATGGTCGGCCTGGTCGGTCAGGAGCACAAGGTGCCCGGCGAGATCTCCGGCGGCATGAAGAAGCGTGCCGGCCTGGCCCGCTCGCTCGTGACGGACCCGGAGATCATCCTGATCGACGAGCCCGACTCCGGCCTCGACCCCGTGCGCACGTCGAACCTCGCGCAGCTGCTCGTCGAGGTCAACGCCGCCACCGACGCCACGATGCTCGTCGTCACCCACAACATCGAGCTCGCCCGCACGATGCCCGACAACCTCGGGATGCTCTACCGCCGCGAGCTCGTGATGTTCGGCCCCCGCGAGGACTTCCTGCTCACCGACCACCCCGTCGTCAGCCAGTTCATGAGCGGCGACCCCGAGGGGCCGATCGGCATGAGCGAGGAGGTCGACCACCGGCGCGACGAGCCCGTCGACCTCACCCCTGCCTACCCCGGCGGCACCTCGATCCTCACGCGTCACGCGGGCGCCCGCCCCGTCGAGGTGCTCCCGCGCCAGCTGACGCCCAAGTCGGGCCGGCCGCGCCCCGCGGCCGACCGTCACCGCGAGCGCGTGTCCAGCGGTGCGGCGCAGCTGTACATCGCGCCCGACGACGAGACTGACCGAGCACGGTCCCTCCCGCGCAAGGGGCTCGTCACCCGTGCCCTGACGTCGGTCGGCGACCTGTTTGCCCTCGGCCTCGACGCGATCCGCTCGACCTTCCGCCGCCCGTTCGCGGTGCGCGAGCTGCTCGAGCAGTTCTGGTTCGTCGTCAGCGTCTCCTGGATCCCGGCGATGCTCGTCGCGATCCCGTTCGGCGCGGTCATCGCGCTGCAGCTCGGCACCCTGACGGTGCAGGTCGGCGCTCAGTCGTTCACCGGCGCGGCCAGCGTGCTCGCGGTCGTGCAGCAGGCAGCCCCCATCGTCACGACCCTGGTCATCGCGGGTGCCGGAGGTGCGGCGATCTGCGCCGACCTGGGCTCACGGCGCATAAAGGACGAGATCGACGCGATGCGGGTCATGGGCATCGACCCCGTCCGGCGCCTCGTCGTGCCGCGCGTGCTGGCCTGCGTGTTCGCCGCCGTGCTGCTCAACGGCCTGGTCTCGGTCGTCGGCGTGATCGGCGGCTACTTCTTCAACGTGGTCGTTCAGGGCGGAACGCCGGGCGCCTACCTCGCCTCGTTCACGGCGCTGGCGCAGATCTCCGACCTCTGGGTCGGCGAGATCAAGGCCGTCATCTTCGGCTTTGTCGCCGGTGTCGTCGCCTGCTACCGCGGCCTCAACACCGCGCCCGGGCCCAAGGGGGTCGGCGACGCCGTCAACCAGTCGGTCGTCGTGACCTTCCTGCTGCTGTTCTTCGTCAACTTCGTCATCACCACGCTGTACCTCCAGCTGGTGCCCGGGAAGGGAGCCTGACATGGCCGTCGCACCTGTGCCCCAGGGAGCTGGAGCGCGCCGCGCGACGCCTGCTCGGCCGTCGCTGCTGCGCCGCGCCGCGAAGGCCCCGGTCGATCGCCTGGCCCAGCTCGGCGCCGGCCTGCGCTTCCACATCGGCGTGCTCAGCTCGATCCCGCAGGCCCTGCGCCACCACCCCAAGGAGATCCTCCGGCTGCTCTCGGAGGTCAGCTTCGGCACCGGCGCGCTCGCGGTCATCGGCGGCACGATCGGCGTGATGCTGGGCATGACCCTGTTCGTCGGCACCGTCGTGGGCATGCAGGGCTACGCGGCCCTCGACCAGATCGGCACCGCGACCCTCAACGGCTTCATCTCGGCCTACTTCAACACCCGCGAGATCGCGCCGCTCGTCGCCGCGCTCGCCCTCTCGGCCACCGTCGGCTCCGGCTTCACCGCGCAGCTCGGCGCGATGCGGATCAACGAGGAGGTCGACGCGCTCGACGTCATGGCCGTCTCGAGCCGCCGCTACCTCGTCACGACGCGCGTGATCGCGGGCTTCATCGCGATCATCCCGCTCTACGTCATCGGCCTGTTGATGTCGTACGCCGGCTCGCGCATCGTCACGGTCTACTTCCACGGCCAGTCCGCCGGCACCTACGACCACTACTTCGAGCTGTTCCTGCCGCCGATCGACATCCTGCTGTCGTTCGTGAAGGTGCTGATCTTCGCGGTCATCATCATCCTGATCCACTGCCGCCTCGGGTTCACCGCGCACGGCGGCCCCGCAGGCGTCGGCATCGCGGTCGGCACGGCCGTGCGGCGCAGCATCGTAACCGTCGCGGTCCTCGACCTCGTGCTGTCGATGGCGCTCTGGGGCACCACCTCGACCGTGAGGATCGCCGGATGAGCGGCCCCGTCATCATCAAGAGCCCCCGACGGGTCGACACGATCTTCGGCATCGTGTTCGTCGGCCTGATCGTGCTCGGGCTGCTCGTCGCGATGATGGTCTACAACCGCGCCTTCGTCTCCAGCACCGACATCAAGCTCACGACCGGCAGCGTCGGCAACGCGATGCAGACCGGCTCCGACGTCAAGCTCAACGGGGTGCCCGTGGGCGTCGTCAAGCACATCGAGTCCACCGCCGACGGCGCCACGCTGACCCTCGCGATCAAGCCGTCGGTCGCCGAGAACCTGCCGCCCGACACCGTCGCGCGGCTCCTGCCCAAGACCCTGTTCGGCGAGCGCTACGTGCAGCTCCTGGCCGACGGCGCTACGAGCGGCGACGGCCTCGCCGCCGGCGACACGATCCGCCAGGACGCCTCCGACGAGGCCGTCGAGCTCGAGCAGGTGCTCGACGAGCTGCTGCCCGTCCTCGAGGCCCTGCAGCCCGAGAAGCTCTCGGCCGCGCTCGGTGAGCTCAGCCTCCTGCTGTCGGGTCGCGGCGCCAAGATCGGCGAGTCGATGGAGGCCTGGGGCACGTACCTCACCGAGCTGCAGCCGTCCGTGCCGGCGCTCGCCGACGACCTGGTCAAGCTCGGCGAGGTCGCGCGCACCTACAACGTCGCCGCCCCCGACCTGCTCGAGGCGCTCGACGACCTGACCACGACGACCCAGACCTTCGTCGACGAGCAGGACACGCTGACGACCCTCTTCGCCAACGTCATCACGGCCTCCACCACGACCCGCGACTGGCTGCAGGCCAACCAGGGCACGATCATCACGCTCTCGGCCGAGAGCCGCTCGGCGCTCTCCGCCGCGGCCCCGTACGCGAGCCAGTTCCCGTGCCTGTTCAAGGCCGTCGCCGACTTCATCCCCACGATGGACACCGTGCTCGGCAAGGGCACCGGCGAGCCCGGCATCCACGTCACGCTGAACGTCGTCCCGAGCCGCGGGGCCTACGAGCCCGGGCGCGACACCCCTCAGTTCTCGACCGGCGGCCAGGCCCGGTGCCCGTACCAGAACAGCGCCGCTGCCAGCCCGTCGTCGCTGCCGGCCGACGCGCCGCCGACCATCGCGCCGCCGCCCAGCCCGCTGGTCGCCTCGCAGATCGGTGACGCGATGGGCCTCGGCGAGGTCAACTCGCCGGCCGAGAACCAGCTCATCGCCGAGCTCCTGGCCGGGGGCCAGGACCTCGCGCCCGGTGACTACCCCGCGTGGTCCAGCCTCCTGGTCGGACCCACCCTGCGTGGAACGGTGGTGACGGTCCAGTGACCCGCATCCTCATCAAGAGCGTCGCGTTCACGCTCGTGACCGTGCTGGCCACGATGGCGCTCGCGGCCACGATCCAGAACTCCAGCGGCCCCGGCGACACGTTCTCGGCGGTCTTCGACGACGCCACGAGCCTCAACAAGGGCGACGACATCCGGATGGCCGGCGTCAAGGTGGGCACCGTCCAGAAGATCAGCCTCAACGACGACGCCGACGCAGTCGTGGAGTTCACCGTGTCCGACTCGGCCACGGTCGAGAAGGGCACGGTCGCCCAGCTCAAGTTCCGCAACCTCGTGGGCCAGCGGTACATCTCGCTGGAGCCGCCGGAGCGCGCCGGGACCGCGCTGAAGCCGGGGTACACGTTCGGCCTCGACGAGACCGCGCCCGCGCTCGACCTCACGCTGCTGTTCAACGGCTTCCAGCCCCTGCTGAAGGTGCTCGACCCCGACGACGTCAACACGCTCAGCGCGGAGATCATCGCGGTCTTCCAGGGGGACGGCGCCTCGGTCGACACGCTCCTGGCCAGCACCGGCAGCCTGACCTCGACGCTCGCCGAGAAGGACGCCGTGATCGGCGACCTCATCACGAGCCTCAACTCGGTGCTCACGACCGTCAACAGCCGCACCGACCAGGTCGACACCGTCATCGTGACGCTGTCGGACCTCGTCTCCGGCCTGGCCTCGGACCGCGAGACGATCGGCAGCACGCTCGACGGCCTCAGCGGCCTGTCGGTCAGCGTCGCCGACCTGCTCGAGCAGGGGCGCGCCCCGCTCAAGAACGACATCGCCGCGCTGCAGACCCTCGCGAGCAACCTTGCCGGCGCCGAGGGCACGTTGAACGAGTTCTTCACGAACCTGCCGGTCAAGCTCGACGCGCTCGGCACGATCGGCAGCTACGGCTCGTGGCTCAATTTCTACGTCTGCCAGATCGACGGGGTCATTCCGAATCCGGAGGGCTACTACGGCGACGTGGGCGTCCAGTCCAACGCAGCGAGGTGCGCCGCATGAGCACGCTGATCCGCCACCCCGCCGACGGCTCCGGTCGAGCTGGCCAGGGTTTCGAGGCTCGCGCCCTAGCGGGCACTCGCACCTCAACCACCGGTGGTGGCCCCCGGTGGTTGAGGTGTGAAGGCGCTCTGGCGCCTGAGCCTCGAAACCTCGGTCGATCGACAACAGCGGGGGAGGCCCACGCATGAGCAGGTTCGGGAAGTCGTTCGACGAGCGCAACAAGGTGACGATCGCGGTCATCGGTCTCGTCGCGCTGGGGCTGATCTTCTTCGGCACCTTCAACTCCGCCCGCCTGCCGCTGATCGGTGAGGGGCGCGAGTACCAGGCCCAGTTCGCCGAGGCCGGCGGGCTCAAGAAGGGCACCGAGGTGCGCGTCTCCGGCGTCAAGGTCGGCAGCGTCACCGACATCGAGCTGGAGGGCGACGTCGTCGTGGTCACCTTCACCGCCAAGGACGTGAAGCTCGGCTCGCAGACCACCGCGGCCGTCAAGGTCAAGACGCTGCTCGGCCAGAAGTACCTGGCGGTCGACCCGGGCGGGCGCGGCGACCTCGACCAGGCGATCCCACTGGAACGCACCACCACTCCGTACGACGTGACCGCCGCCTTCTCCGACCTCTCGGAGAACATCGGCGAGATCGACACCGTCCAGCTCGAGGACAGCTTCACGGCCCTGGCCGACGCCTTCCGCGACACCCCCGAGTCGGTCCAGGCGACCGTCGCGGGGCTCACCGACCTCTCGCGCACGATCTCGACACGCGACGAGGAGCTGGCCACGCTGCTGGAGTCGACGAGCCAGGTCACGGAGACGTTCGCGAACCGCAACGACGAGCTCGCGGCACTGATCTCCGACGGCAACCTGCTGCTGACCGAGCTGGCCGAGCGCCGCGAGACGGTCACCGCGCTGCTGGAGGCCACGGCCTCGCTCGGCACGCAGCTGCAGGGTCTCGTCGCCGACAACACCGACACCCTGCAGCCGGCCCTGGCGCAGCTCGACGAGGTCGCACGGATCCTGACGAACAACCAGGCCAACCTCGACTCGGCGCTGGCCAAGCTCGGCCCGTACTACCGGGTCCTGGCTTCGGCCACCGGCAACGGTCGGTGGATCGACTCCTACCTGTGTGGCCTGTTCGGGCCGGACGGCAAGCCGCAGCTGACCAACGACGTGATCCGGGACTGTGCGCCCGTGAGTGGAGGCGGAGCATGACCAGCGCGATGAGGACCTCGATCAAGGTGCTGGTCGCCGCGCTCCTGGTGGCCGCCGTCTGGACCGGCTACCAGTGGTGGAGCGACCGCGACCGGGTCGAGCTGACGGTCGAGTTCAGCGACGCGGTCGGCCTCTACCCGGGGTCGGACGTGCAGATCCTGGGCGTCTCGGTCGGCGAGGTCACCTCGGTCGAGCCCGACGGCCCGATCGTGCGCGTCGGCATCCGGCTCGACCGCGGCCAGCAGGTGGCGGCCGACACGCGCGCCGTGCTCGTCGCGCCCACCCTCGTCTCGGACCGCTTCGTGCAGCTCACCAAGCCCTACACCGAGGGCAAGGCCCTGGCCGACGGCTCGACGATCCGCGAGAACGACACCGCGGTGCCGGTCGAGGTCGACGAGCTCTACCAGAGCCTGGAGGACATCAGCACCCAGCTCGGCCCGGAGGGTGCCAACGCCGAGGGCGCGCTCTCGGACCTGCTCGACGTCGCCGCGGCGAACCTCGACGGCACGGGCCTGGACATCAACCGCACGATCAGCAACTTCAGCGAGGCGAGCGCCACCCTCTCGGGGGTTGACGACGACCTGTTCGCGACGATCGGCAACCTCGCCGACCTCTCGGACATGCTCGTCGCCAACGACGCGGCGGTCTCGTCGGCCAACTCCCAGTTCGCCGAGGTCGCCGACTACCTGGCCGCCGACCGCACCGACCTGGCCGCGGCGATCACCAACCTCGGTGACGCGATGGCCGTGCTCGACGACTTCATCCGCGACAACCGGGGCACCCTGCAGACCAGCGTGCAGAACCTCATCGGTCCGACGCAGACGCTCGTCAACCAGCAGGCCTCGCTCGACGAGGCGGTGCGCACGATCCCGCTGGTCCTGCAGAACTTCCTCGGCGCCTACAACCAGCAGTACGGGACGCTCGACGGTCGCGGCAACCTCAACGAGGCCACGATCTGGAGTCCGTCCGGCCTGAGCGGCCAGACCTCGCCCACGGCGCCCCCGCTCCTCATCCCGGGCGTGGAGGTGACCCCATGAGCATCCGCATCGACTGGCGCCGGTGGGGGCTCGGCCTCGTGATCGCCGGGGCCCTGCTCGTCGGCGGCTGCAGCCTGACCGACCGCGGTGTCTACGACACGCCCCTGCCGGGCGGCGCCGACACCGGGTCCGATCCCGTCACGCTGACCGCCGAGTTCGACGACGTGCTCGACCTCGTCCCGCAGTCGTCGGTGCGCGCCGACAACGTGCCCGTGGGCCGCGTGGCGAGCATCGAGCTGGCCGACGACGGCCGCTCGGCCGTGGTCGAGCTGATCGTCAACAGCGACACCAACCTCCCGGTGGGCACGACCGCTCGCGTCGAGCAGACCTCGCTCCTCGGTGAGAAGTACGTCGCCCTGGTGCGGCCCGAGGACAGCACCGCCAGCGACCGACAGATCGAGTCCGGCAGCCGGCTGGGCCTGGACGACACCGACCGGGCCGCGCAGGTCGAGCAGGTGCTCGGTGCGCTGTCGATGGTGCTCAACGGCGGCGACATCCAGGAGTTCCAGACCATCTCGCGCGAGCTCCAGGAGATCTCCTCCGGCGACCCGCAGAAGATCCGCACGTTCCTGACCCAGCTCGAGGGGTTCGTCACGACCGTCGACGCCCGCAGCACCGACATCGCCGCGACGCTCGACAACCTCGCCGCGCTGTCGACCACGCTCGACGGCGACAAGGACAAGATCGTCGCGGCGCTCGACGGGCTCGCCCCGGGCCTGACGGTCATGGAGGAGCAGCGGCCCCAGTTCGTCGCGATGCTGGAGGCGCTCGACAGCCTCTCGTCGGTCGCGGTCGAGACGCTCGACGCGGCGCAGGCCGACATCATCGCCGACCTGAAGCTGCTCGAGCCGATCCTGACCCAGCTCGCCGCATCGGGTCAGGACCTGCCGAACGCGCTCGAGATCCTGCTGACCTACCCGTTCCCGGACTCGGTGCTGCAGACCATCAAGGGCGACTACCTCAACGTGTTCGTCACGACGAACTTCCGCACGCTGCCCACCGACTGCACGGCGATCGGGTGCACCTGGGCGCAGCCCGTCCAGCCGTGCCCGATCTGCACCGGAGGCGGCGGCACGCCGGCGCCGATGCCCGCCCCGACGCTGCTGCCGCCGACCAGCTCGCCGCTGCCCGGCATCGCGACGCCGACCATGCCGACGCCGCCGCCCACGTTGCCGACCCCGCCGCCCACCCTGCCGACGCCGCCGTCGACGCTGCCCCCCAGCACACCGCCGACGACGCTGCCGCCGAGCGGCTCTGACGACGAGGACACGCCGTGATCACCAGCACCATCCGCGGCAAGCTGGCCGCGTTCATCGTGATCGCGCTGGTCGCCACGAGCTACCTGGCCGCGAAGTACGTGGGCCTCGACCCGTTCTCGCGCAGCTACGAGCTGCAGGTCGAGCTGCCGGACGCCGGCGGACTCTTCGTCAACAGCGAGGTCACGTACCGGGGCGTGCAGGTCGGCAGCGTGACGAAGCTGACCGTCACCGACGACGGCATGGTCGCGACGGTCGAGATCGAGTCGGGCGCCCCGGACATCCCCGAGGACGCGGAGGCGAAGGTCGCGAACCGCTCGGCGATCGGCGAGCAGTACCTGAACCTCTCGAGCGACTCGACCGGCGGACCGTACCTCGCCGGCGGCGAGCGGATCGTCGGCGATCAGGGCTCGCTCCCGCCCGCGTTCGACGACGTCCTGCGATCGGGCCGTGACTTCATCGCCTCGGTGCCGGAGGACTCGCTGCGCACCGTCATCGACGAGACCTACAGCGCCACGCGCGGCCTCGGCGAGGACTTCGGCGTGCTGCTCGACACCTCGCTGGAGTGGGCGCAGACGTCGCAGGCGAACCTGCTCAACACGACGCGCCTCATCGAGAGCTCCAGCACGGTGCTCGACACCCAGATCGCCTCGAGCGCCGACATCACGAGCTTCAGCGCCGACCTCGCGCTCATCACCGAGACCCTCCGCACGCACGACACCGAGCTGCGCACCCTCATCACGCAGTCGCCGGCGGCGATGGTCGAGCTGAACGCGCTGTTCCGCGACGTCGGTCAGCCGCTCGGGATGCTGCTGGGCAACCTGGTCTCGACCGCGCAGGTCTTCGGCGTCAACGCCAACGGCGTCGAGGACGCGCTGATCCGCGTGCCCGACGCGGTCAGCGTCGGGTGGCTCGTGGCCGGCAGCGGGTCGCTGAACCTCGGTCTGTCGACCTCCTTCACCCGGCCGATCCCGTGCACCACGGGCTACGGCGGCACCACGGTGCGGCCCGGCACCGACGCGACCGACGGCGACGCGTTCAACACGAACGCCGGCTGCGCCGTCGACCCGTCCACCGGTGTGGGGGTGCGTGGTCCGCTGGCCGTGCCGGCCCAGCTGCTCAGCACCGGCGCCGCTGCGATGCCCGCGCCGACCGGCGTCGTGCTGCACGATGTCACTGACCTGTCCGACCTCCTGGGAGGCACACCGTGAGTCGCTCACAGATCCAGACCGCAGCGGAGATCGCTGCTGCGGCCGAGACCGAGGAGGACGCACGGCCGGCGTCCGACTCGCAGGACACGTCATCGGACGTGTCCGACGCCGCCCCCGCCCCCGACACCTCCCTCCCGTCGGGGGCGGGGAACGGTGACGGCAGCGAGCGGCCTGCCCGTCGGGCTGCGGCTCCGCTGATCGCGCTGATCCTCGGGGTCGTGCTCGCGGTCGTGGGCTCGTGGCTGTGGTGGCAGGCGTCGAACGACGACCAGCTCGCCGCGGCCGAGACCCGCGACTCCGTGCTGATCGCCGCGACCGGCGCGATCGAGACGATCAACTCGCTCGACTACCGCGACGTCGACGCCGCCCTCACCGAGTGGGAGGACGTGACGACCGGCGTGCAGCACGACCAGATCGCCGCGACCGACGACATGCAGCGCCAGATGCTGGCGGACCAGAAGAAGATCGCGACCGGCGAGGTCGTCGACGCGGCGGTGCTGCGGCTCGACGGAGACGAAGCCACGGTGGTCGCCGCCGTGGAGATCACGGTCGTCGACGACGCGGCGCCCGGCAGCGAGCCGACGCTCAAGCGCAACCGCTTCTCGGCCGAGATGAAGAAGGTCGACGGCACGTGGCTCATCGAGGACATCAAGCAAGTGGCGGTGAGCCTGTCATGACCAGCATCCGCTCCCGGATCGGATCCGTCGTCCGCGCACGCTTCACGCCGTACGTCCTGGCTGCGGTGCTGGCGATCGTCGGCGCCTACGGCCTGTGGCAGGCCAACGAGCTGCGCTCCACACCAGCGGCCGACAACCTCGCGGTCGTCGACGCGTCGCTGACGGCCGAGGTGCAGTCGTTCGTGACCCAGGGCCTGACGCAGGTGCTCACCTACAACTGGGCCGACCCCGACACGACGACGGCGGCCGCCGACCAGGTGCTCGCCGGCGACGCGCGCTCGGAGTACGACACGCTGTTCGCCGACCTGCAGGAGAAGGCGCCGGGCCAGCAGCTCACGCTGACGGCGTCGGTGCAGTCGGTCGCGGTCAAGGAGATGACCGAGGACTCCGCGGTCGTGCTGGTCTTCCTCGACCAGACCAGCCAGCGCGCGAGCGACCAGCAGGCCAGCATCTCGGCCGCCCAGCTCTCGGTGACCGCCGAGAAGTCCGGCGGAACCTGGACCATCACCGAGCTCCGCATCCTCTGACCCCATCCGCCCCTTGAGGTGCGAGCGGTCGGTCTTGCGCCCCCTGAGGTGCGAGCGAGGAACGAGCGAGCCTCGAAGGGGGTACCTCGGCCCAGCGCGCTTGTCCCAAGCCACCAGCGGCGGTCACGTGCACGCGGCTTCGAGGCTCCCTCGCAGGGCTCGGTCACACCTCAGCCAGCGGGCTGTTCGGTTCCCCGCCCCTTGAGGTGCGACGAGGAACGAGGAGCCTCGAAAGGGGTACCGCAACCACCGGTGGGGAGCGCTGCCCATCGCGCCGCCGCGCGCGCCCTGCCTAGACTCGCCGCGACATCATCCACGAGCAACGGGGAGCATCGTGCACGCACCGAAGACCCAGTCGCGCGCCGTCCAGGCCACGCCGCAGTCCGCCTTCGACGCCGTCCTCGGCCTCGCGCAGGCCAAGCCCTACGAGCTGCGCGGCGTCAACAACGAGCTCGGCCAGCTCGTGTTCCTGCGCGGCAAGACCGCCCTCTCCTGGGGCACGCTGCACCTCGTCGAGGTCGCGCCGAGTAGCGAGGGCGCGACGATCACGGTCACGGTCGGCGGACGCGACGACGCCCCCAAGGCGCTGATGGACGGCTGGAAGCACAACAAGGCCGCCGCCAAGCTCCTCGACTCCGCCGAGGCCGTCCTGGGTGGGTCCGCGTCGGCCCCGCACACGCCGATGGACTCCCACGCGCTCCTCGACGACGGCCGCACCGTGCCGTGGACCGGTCCGGAGTTCCCGACCGCCTGACCCTCAGCGCAGCGGGAGGCGGTGCAGCTCGACGTCGCGCAGCTCGCCCGCGTCGGCGGTCGCCGTCATGTAGGTGCAGTGCGGCTGGCGACGCCGGTCGGTCGGAGAGCCGGGGTTGAGCAGCCGGAGTCCGGTCTCGGCGGTCGTGTCCCACGGGATGTGGCTGTGCCCGAACACCAGCACGTCGACGTCGGGGTACGCCGCGGCGCACCGTTCCTCCCGGCCGCGCGAGGCACCCGTCTCGTGCACCATCGCGAACCGGACGCCGTCGATCTCGGCACGGGCGACCTCGGGGAGGCGCTCGCGCAGCACGCCGTGGTCGTTGTTGCCGTAGACCCCGATCAAGCGGTCGGCGCGTTCCTCGAGCTCGTCGAGCAGGTCGACCTCGACCCAGTCGCCGGCGTGCAGCACGACGTCGGCGGCCTCGACCGCCTCCCACACCTGCGGCGGCAGCACCTTCGCCCGCTTGGGCAGGTGGGTGTCGGCGATGAGCAGGAGTCGCGTGGCCACGGCCCCAGTCAACCCGACCCCCACCAGATGTGTACGCTCCCGGGGCGGTCCGCGGCCCGCGGACCCCTCGCGGCGCACACATCTGGCGGGCGGGGCGGCTAGCGTGGCGGCGTGGAGCGCGTCGTCGTGGTCGGTGCCGGGCTGGCCGGACTCACGTTCGCCGCCGCGATGCGCCGCCGCGGCCTCGAGGTGGAGGTGCGCGACGAGCGGCCCGCGCTCGGTGGCGGTGCTGGGCTGACGATCTGGCCCAACGCGCTGGCGGCCCTCGACGCGATCGGCCTCGGCGACGTCGTGCGCGACCTGGGGGAGCCCGCGGCCTCCGCGACCATCCGACGCGCCGACGGCTCCCTCGTGCGGCGGCTCGATCCGGTCGCGATGATGCGGTCGCTGGGTGAGCCCGCGCGGGTCGTCGACCGAGGCGAGCTGCAGGCGGTGCTCGCCGAGCACGCTGGACCGATCGTCCTCGACGCCGGGGTCGCCGATCCTGCGTCGCTGGACGCCGACCTGGTGGTGGGTGCCGACGGCTTCCGGTCGGCGGTCGCGCGACACCTCGACCCGCGCATCCGCGAGCGGCCCGCCGGCTACGTCGCGTGGCGCGGGGTCGCGCCGATCGCCGTCGATCCGTCGATGGCCGGGGTCGTGTGGGGCGATGCCGCCGAGGCGGGCGTGGCGCCGATGACCGGCGGTCGCACGTACTGGTTCGCGACGCGTGCCGGCGCCGCCGAGGTGTGGCGGCCCGACGCCGGGCTGTGGCCCGACCCGTTGCCCGAGCTCATCGCGGCGACCCCGCCGTCCTGCGTGCTGCAGCACGAGATGCTCGACCGTGACCCGCCGCGGCGGTGGTTCGACGACCGCCACGTGGTGATCGGCGACGCCGCGCACGCGATGCAGCCCGGGCTCGGTCAGGGCGGGTGTCTCGCGATCGAGGACGCCGTGGTGCTCGCCGCGCTGTGGGCGGAGCATGGCGGGGGCGCGTCGACGTTCGCGGCGTTCGAGCGGGTGCGTCGCCCGCGGGCCATGGCCGCGCTGCGCGCCTCCCGCACCGCCGGCCGGGTGCTGCACGGTCCGCGCGGTCGTCTCGCGGCCACCGTCGCGCGGCGCACCCCCGAGCCCGTCGCGATGCGGCTCGCCGCCCGCTTCGCCAGCCGCGACGCCGGCCTCCGCGCCCTCGCCCCCACCACCGGGCGGTGACTTAGTCGCCCTTCAACCCCCCCCGGGCGGTGAGTGAGTCGCCTCATCCGGGTCCGATGTGGCGACTAGCTCACCGCCCGCGGCGGGGATTGGCGACTAACTCACCGCCCGCGGCGGGGGAGGCGGTTAGTCGTGGCGGGCGAGGAAGTCGGCGATGCGGGGAGTGACGACCTCGGGGAGCTCCAGGGCGACGAGGTGGGCGCCGTCCTCGACGACCCACATCTCGGCGCCCGGGATCGCGTCAGCCATCGCCTGCGTCTCGGCGACCGGGAACGTCGCGTCCTCACGGCCCGCGACCACCAGCACGGGCCGGTCGATCTGCGCACGGCCCACGCGACCGAGTCGAGGTCGACCCGCTGCGCGGCCTCGCGCACGTGCTGCACGACCTCGGGCCGCTCGCGCAACGACGTCGGGCCGAGGAACGCCTTCAGCACCGAGCGAGTCAGCGGCGGGCGGATACCACCGAGCAGCCGCCCCATCCCGAGCATCGCCGCGAACTCGAGCCGCTGGAGCCGCCCGGCCGACGAGCCCGTCGCGTTCATCAGCACCGCGGCACCCAGCCGGTCGCCGTGCCGCGCCGCGAACGTCGCGCCCACCATCCCGCCCCACGAGTTGCCGACGACGTGCGCCGTCTCGACCTCGGCGTGGTCGAGCACGTCCAGCAGCACCCCCGCGCACTCGTCGAGCGTGAAGCTGCGGCGCAGCGGCTCGCTGCGCCCGTGCCCCGGCGGGTCGAGCGCGAGCGTCGTCCAGCGCCGCGAGAGCTGCGCGGTCACGCCGTCCCACAACGTGCCGTCCATCAGCAGGCTCGGCCACAGCACGACGAGCGGTCCGTCCCCGCGCCGCCGCACGTGCAGCGTGCCGAGCCGGGTCGGGATGGGCAGGTCCTCGCAGTCCGACGCCTCGGGGGTCACGATCGTCACGCTAGGTGACCGCGGACGTTCTCGCTAGCGTGACGGCATGACCACCGCCGTCGTGATCGGATCGGGGCCCAATGGGCTCGCCGCCGCGATCGTGCTGGCGCGGGCCGGGCTCGACGTCACCGTCGTCGAGGCGGAGGACGAGCCGGGCGGCGGGATGCGCTCGGCCGAGCTGACGCTGCCCGGCGTGATCCACGACGTCTGCTCCGCCGCGCACCCCACGGGCGTGGCGTCCCCCTTCTTCTCCTCGCTCGACCTCGAGCGTCACGGCCTGAGGTGGCGGTGGGCCGAGGTCGAGGCGGCCCACCCGCTCGATGGCGGCCGCGGGTCGGCCCTGCGCCGAGACCTCGCCGCGACGGCCGCGACCCTCGGCGAGGACGGCGAGGCGTGGCGCCGCACCTTCGCCCCGCTCGTGGAGCGCGCCGACGAGATCATCGACGGCACGCTCGCGCCGCTCGTGGCCGTGCCGCGTCACCCCTTCGTCATGGCGCGCTTCGGGGCGACCGGGCTCCTGCCGTCGCAGACCGTCGCGCGCCGCTTCCGCACCGACGAGGCGCGGGCCCTGTTCGCGGGGCTGACGGCCCACTCGATGGCCCCGCACACCCGGCTCGCGACCGGCGCCGTCGGCCTGATGTTCGGCCTGATGGGGCACGCGAAGGGCTGGCCCGTCGCCGAGGGCGGGTCCGCGGCGATCGCCCGGGCCCTCACCGCGGTGCTGACCGAGTCCGGCGGCCGCGTCGTCACGGGGGAGCGGGTCACGGCGCTGCCCGATGCCGACGTCGTCATGTTCGACACCGCGGTCGACCAGCCGCTCGCGATGCTCGGCGACCGGCTCCCGCGCCGGGTCGCGTCGGCTCTGCGCCGGTGGAAGCCGGGCCCGGGCCTGTTCAAGATCGACCTCGCCGTCGACGGCGGCATCCCCTGGGAGCACCCCGACTCGGCCCTCGCCGGCACGGTGCACGTCGGCGGGACGCTCGAGGAGATCCACGCGGCCGACTCCGCCGCGTGCGCCGGCCGCATGCCCGAGCGCCCGTTCGTGATGGTCTGCCAGCAGCACGTCGCCGACTCCATGCGCTCGCAGGGTTCGATCCACCCCGTGCTCGCGTACGCCCACGTGCCGCACGGCTACACCGGCGACGCGACCGAGGCGATCCTCGACCAGCTGGAGCGCTTCGCGCCGGGCACCCGCGACCGCGTCGTCGCACGATCGGTCACCTCGACGGCCGACCTCGAGCGGCACAACGCGAACTACGTCGGGGGCGACGTCACGGGCGGTGCGATGACGCTGTGGCAGACCGTGGCCCGCCCGCGCCTCTCCCACGACCCGTACTCGCTCGGCGTGCCGGGCATGTACCTGTGCTCGGCGGCCGCACCGCCCGGCGGGGGAGTGCACGGCATGGCAGGGTTTCATGCAGCAACCCGGGCTGTGTCCCGGCTGTGAGGCACCCATCCCGGGAACCGTTCCCGGTGCACGTCCGTTGATCTGATTGACGCTTCCACCACACCGACCACAGGAGATGAGACGCGTGACCCTTTCCCGGACCAAGAAGCTGGTGATGACCAGCGCGGCCGCGTCCGTGCTCATGCTCACCGCGGCCTGCGGCGGTGGGTCGGAGTCCGACTCGGCCGACACCGGCAGCGACACGGGCAGCTCGAGCGACGCCACCGAGGACACCGCCGCGAGCGACCCCACGACCTACACGGCCGGCGAGTACACCGCCGAGGGCAGCTACCAGACGCCCGGCGGCACGCAGAGCGTCGAGGTCGAGCTGACGCTCGAGGCCGACGGCACGATCACCGCCGTCACCGTCACGCCCCAGGCCGACGGCGGCAACTCCGAGCAGTTCCAGACCAAGTTCGCCGGCGGCATCGCCGACGAGGTCGTCGGCACGAGCATCAACGACCTCGACGTCTCGAAGGTCTCCGGGTCCTCGCTGACCAGCGGCGGCTTCAACGCGGCGATCGACGAGATCAAGGATGAGGCCGCTGCCTGACCCGTGGCGGTTCGACGCGATCGGCACAGCCTGGACCGTCGACACCACCACGGAGGTGTCGACGGAGCACCGCGCCGCGGCGCTCGCGCTCGTCGCGGAGGTCGACCGCACGTGGTCACGCTTCCGTGAGGACGGCGGCATCGCGCGGCTCCGGGGCGGCGAGACCGTCGACCTCGGGCCCGGTGCGGAGGAGCTGCTCGACCTCTACGACGCGCTGCACGACGCGACCGACGGCGCGGTCAACCCGCTCGTCGGTGGTGGGCTCGAGATGCTCGGCTACGACGCCGCGTACTCGCTGAGGCCGCACGGCGGGCCGGTCCCGGCGCCCGCCTGGTCGACCGCCCGCCGCGTCGGCTCGACCCTGCAGGTCCCGGTCGGTGCCGTGCTCGACGTCGGCGCTGCGGGCAAGGGCTGGCTCGTCGACCGCGTGGCGACCTTCCTGCGCGACGCCGGCCACGCTCCCACGGTCGACGCCGGCGGCGACATCGCGCACCACGGCCCCGAGCCGATCCGGGTCGCGATGGAGCACCCCGGCGACCCGACGCTTGCGGTCGGCGTCGTGACGCTCGAGCCCGGCCTCGCGCTGTGCGGCTCGGCGGTCAACCGTCGCGCGTGGGGCGAGGGCCTGCACCACGTCCTCGACGCCCGCACCGGTCGGCCCGCGCGCGGCGTCGTCGCGAGCTGGGTCGTCGCCCGGTCGGCCGCCGTGGCCGACGGTGCGGCGACAGCGCTGTTCTTCGCGCCGCCCGCACGCCTCACCGCGCTCGACGTGGAGGCCGCGTGGATCGATGATGAGGGCCTGCACTCGACCCCCGACTTCCCCGGAGAGCTCTTCTCATGATCCGCGCACTGCTGGGCCGCGTGACGATGTACCGCATCGTCACGATCGTGCTGCTCGCGCTCGCGGCGGTCGCCTTCGTGCTGACCGCGACCTCGCGCCTCGACCCGTCGACCTTCACGCTGCGGGGGCTCCTCGCGACGCTGGTCGTGCTGGTCGTGACCTCGGTCGTCGCCGACCACCTGCTCGGGCTGGCGGTGCGCCGCCGACCGCACACCGAGTCGGCGGTCATCACGGCCCTGCTGCTGTGGTTCCTGTACTGGCCGACCCTCGACGTCGGCACGCTCGCGTGGCTCGGACTGACCGCGGTGGCCGCGCAGGCCTCGAAGTACGTCCTCGTGTGGCGTGCGCGTCACGTGTTCAACCCCGCTGCGGCGGGCGCGGTTTTGATGATCCTGCTCAGCGAGCTCCTCGGCGACCGTGTCGACAACCCGCCGCCCAGCACGACGTGGTGGGCGGCGAACGAGTCGATGGCCCTGTTCGTGCTCGCCGGGGCGCTCGTCGTGCTCTACCGGACCGGGCGCTTCTCGCTGGCGGTGACCTTCGCGGTACCGGCGGCCGTGCTGACGTACTGGGGCGTCTCCTCCTTCTACCCCGAGACCGGTCAGGCGCTGGAGTACGTCGCGTACTCGACGCCGATCGTGTTCTTCGCGGCCTTCATGCTGACCGAGCCGCTGACGCTCGCCCCGCGGCGCGCGCAGCAGCTGGTGCTCGCGGTCATCGCGGCGGTGCTGTTCGCGTGGCCGCTGTGGACCACGGAGCTGTTCAGCGTGCCGATCGTGCTCGGGCCGTTCGAGAGCACGTACGAGATCGCGCTCATCGCGATCAACCTCGTGGCGTTCCTGCTCGGCCAGCGCGGCGGGGTGCGCCTGCGGCTGCTCGAGTCGCGCGACCTGGGCGGCGACCTGCGGGAGTTCCGGTTCGAGCCGCGGCGCCGGGTGCGCCTGCGGGCGGGGCAGTACCTGGAGCTGCAGGTGCCGCACGCGGCCGACGTCCGCGGGGTGCGCCGGGTCTTCACCGTGGCCTCCACGCCGGACGCCGACACGGTCGACATCGCGGTGCGCGTGCCCGAGGACTGCTCGAGCTTCAAGCGCGAGCTCGCGGCGCTCCAGCCCGGCGACGAGGTGCACGCGACGGGCGTCAACGGCGACTTCGTATGGTCCCGCGGCGCCAGCCCGGTGCTGCTGGTCGCGGGCGGGATCGGTGTGACGCCGTTCCTCAGCCAGGTGCGGCACGAGCCCGACCGCGACGCGGTGCTGGTCTACGGCGTGCCGTCCGCCTCCGTGGTGCCGTACCGGGACGAGCTGGTCGCCGCAGGTACGCGCGTCGTGCTCGTGGCGCCGGACGATCCGACGGACCTGCCCGACGGCTGGACCCACGTGCGCGAGGCGTTCGTGACGGGCGAGGTCGTGCGCGAGGCCGTGCCGGACGCCGGCAGCCGGCGGGCCTTCGTCTCCGGGCCGCCCGCGATGGTCTCGCCCGTCGCCGCGCACCTGCGCCGCCACCGCATCCGCACCAGGACCGACCACTTCACGGGCTACTGATCGGCCGCGCTCGTGGTGACGGTGCCCCCTTCGAGGCTCGCTCGTTCCTCGCTCGCACCTCAGGGAGCGGAAGGTGCCGCCCCCTGAGGTGCGAGGTACGAGCCTCGAAGGGGGAACCTCAGCCACGTGCAGACCGCCGGAGCGAAGTGCAACTGACCGTGACAGGATTGCTGGCGAGGTCGGAGGTGGAATGCGCATCGCACTGCTGTCGTATCGCAGCAAGGAGCACAGTGGTGGTCAGGGTGTGTACGTCCGACACCTGAGCCGCGGGCTGGCCGAGCTGGGTCACGAGGTCACGGTCTACTCGGGTCAGCCGTACCCCGAGAACCTGGATCCGCGCGTCACGCTCGAGAAGGTCCCGAGCCTCGACCTGTACCGCGACCCCGACCCGTTCCGCACGCCGCACCTGCGGGAGTTCCGCGGTCCGATCGACGTCCTCGAGTACCTGACGATGCTGACCGCCGGGTTCCCCGAGCCCCTCACGTTCACCCTGCGCATGGCGCGCGACCCCCGCCTGGCCGACGTCGACGTCGTGCACGACAACCAGTCGCTCGGCTACGGCCTGTTGTGGCTGCTGCGCCGTGGCATCCCCTTGGTCGCGACGATCCACCACCCGATCAGCCGCGACCGTCGGCTCGACATCGCCGCGGCGTCGCTGCGCAAGCAGGTCAGCGTGCGCCGCTGGTACGGCTTCGTGCGGATGCAGGCGCAGGTCGCCCGGCGTCTCCCGGCGCTGCTGACCGTCTCGACGGCGTCGGCCACCGACACGATCACCGACTTCGGCATCGACCCCGAGCGCATGACCGTCGTCCCGCTCGGCGTCGACACCGACGTCTTCCGCCCCCGGGGCGAGCGCGTGCCGGGCCGCATCGTCGCGGTCGCCAGCGCCGACTCCCCGCTCAAGGGCGTCGCGCACCTGCTCGAGTCGGTGGCCAAGCTGCGCGTCGAGCGCGACGTCGAGCTGCACCTCGTCTCCCGCATCGACCCGAAGAGCGCCACGGCTCGCCGCATCGACGAGCTCGGCCTGTCCGACGCGGTCACGCTCTACAGCGGCCTGACCGACGACGACCTCGCCGCGCTGCTCGCGTCGGCCGAGGTCATGGCCGTCCCGTCGCTCTACGAGGGCTTCAGCCTGCCGACCGTCGAGGGGCTGGCGTGCGGCACGCCCGTCGTGGCCAGCCGCGCCGGTGCGCTGCCCGAGGTCGTCGGCGACGCCGCCATCCTGGTCACCCCGGGCGACGTCGGCGAGCTGACCGACGCGCTCGCCGCCCTGCTGGACGACCCGCACGAGCGCGAGCGCCTCAGCGCTGCCGGCCTCGCCCGGGTCGAGGAACGCTTCAGCTGGACGTCCGTGGCCCGCGCCACGGTGTCCGCCTACGAGACCGCCATCGCCAAGACCAAGACGAGGACCCGCCGTGCTGACCGTTGACTTCGACCGACTCCGCGTGGGTCGTGGCACCCGTTTCATCGACGTCGGTGCCGGCGCCGGACGCCACTCCTTCGAGGCCCTGCGCCGCGGCGCTGACGTCACCGCGTTCGACATGGACGAGGTCGAGCTCAAGGGCGTCGACGGGATGTTCGGCGCGATGGAGCTCGAGGGCGAGGTCCCGCCGGGCGGTCGCGGCCGCGTGGAGGTCGGCACGATCCTCGACATGCCGTACGAGGACAACTCCTTCGACGTCGTGCTGGCCTCGGAGATCCTCGAGCACGTCCCCGAGGACGTCACCGCGATCCGCGAGCTGACCCGCATCCTCGCGCCCGGCGGCATGCTGGCCGTCACGGTGCCGCGCTGGCTGCCCGAGAAGATCTGCTGGGCGCTCAGCGACGAGTACCACGCCAACGAGGGTGGTCACATCCGCATCTACACGGCCGACGAGCTGCGCGACAAGCTCGAGCTGACGGGGCTGCAGTTCCTGCACCAACACCACGCGCACGCGCTCCACGCGCCGTACTGGTGGATCAAGTGCGCCGTGGGCGTGCAGCGCGACCAGCACCCCGCGGTGCGCGCGTACCACCAGCTGCTGGTCTGGGACATGATGAAGGCCCCCCGAGCGACCCGTCTCGCGGAGCAGGCGCTCAACCCGCTCATCGGCAAGAGCGTCGCGCTGTACTTCACCAAGCCGTGGTGAACCCGCCGCTGACCCCCGCGCAGGTGCTGCACACCGCCGCCTGGATCGCGACGCAGCAGGAGGAGTCCGGCGCCATCCCGTGGCACGTCGGCGGTCACCTCGACCCGTGGGACCACGTGCAGGCCGCGATGGGCCTGTCCGCGGCCGGCTTCCACGCGCAGGCCGAGCGCGCCTACGCGTGGTCGGCGTCGGCGCAGCTGCCCGACGGGTCGTGGGCGGCCAAGTACGTCGACGGCGAGGCGGTCGATCACTACCTCGACGCCAACTTCACGGCCTACATCGCCACCGGGGTGTGGCACCACTGGCTCGTCACGGGCTCCTCGGAGTTCGTGGAGGAGCTGTGGTCGACGGTGGACGCGGCGATCGACGCCGTTCTCCCGCTGCAGCGCGCTGACGGTGCCTTCGTCTGGACCCCGGGCGAGCCCGACGCCCTCGTGACGGGCAACGCCAGCATCGCGTTCTCGCTGCGGTGCGCCGTCGGCCTCAGCGACGTCGTGGGGGAGTCCCGCCCGGAGTGGGAGGCTGCGGCCGAGCGGGTCGCCGCAGCGCTGGCGGATCCCTCGCTGTTCGAGCCGAAGCCGCACTCGATGGACTGGTACTACCCGCTGCTCGGCGCCCCGTGGTCGCAGGTGGACGCGGATCGTCGGATCGAGCAGGGCTGGGACACCTTCGTCGTCCCGGGTCGCGGGGTCCGGTGCGTCACCCCCAACACGTGGGTCACGGGCGCGGAGACGTGCGAGCTCGTGCTGGCGCTCGCGGCGAACGGACGCCCGGACGAGGCTGCGCAGGTCTTCGCCGACATGCAGCACCTGCGGGAGGCCGACGGCTCGTACTGGACCGGTCTGGAGTACGCGAGCGAGCAGCGCTGGCCCGACGAGCGCACGACGTGGACGGCCGGATCGGTCATCCTGGCGTACGACGCCCTCTACGGGATCTCCGAGGGATCGAACCTGTTCGCCGGCGCCGGCCTCGGGGTCCGTGACGCGGTGCTGGCGTGGTCGGCGTACCCGCCGCCGCAGGAGATCGCTCCCGTGCCGCTGCCGCCGGCGCTGGCCGAGGTTGCGGCGCGAACCAAGGGGTTCCTGCCCGACGACGAGGCCGACGCTCTGCGCGCGGTCGTCGCGGCGCACGTGCGGCCGGGCGGGACCGTCGTCGAGATCGGCACGTACTGCGGGAAGTCGGCGATCCACCTCGGACACGTCGTGCGCGAGGCCGGGGCGACGCTCGTGACGCTCGATCACCACCGCGGCTCGGAGGAGCAGCAGGTCGGCTGGGAGTATCACGACGCCGAGCTCGTCGACCCGCGCGTGGGCGCGATGGACACGCTGCCCTTCGCGCGCCAGGCGCTGTTCGAGGCGGGGCTCGAGGAGGTCGTGGTGCCGGTCGTGGGCCGCTCGACGACGATCTCGGCGTTCTGGGCTACCCCGCTCGACGCGGTGTTCATCGACGGCGGCCACACCGAGGAGGCCGCGCAGAACGACTACGACGGCTGGGCCGGGCACGTGCGCGAGGGCGGCGTCCTGGTGATCCACGACGTCTTCCCCGATCCCGCCGACGGCGGTCAGGCCCCGTTCCACATCTACGAACGGGCCCTCGCCGACGGCTTCACGGAGATCCTCCACGTCGGCTCCCTGCGCGCCCTCCGCCGCTGACCCACCCGGCGGGCGGTGAGCTAGCGTCCGTTCACCGCGGCCGGCGGTGAGCTGGCGTCCATTTCGTGTGGCCAGACGGACGCGTACTCACCGCCCGGCGGCGCGATGGACGCTAACTCACCGCCCAGGGGTCAGGCGTTGCGGCGCAGGGAGTGGCGGAGCTGGCCGATGCGGACGCCGGCGGGGATCGCGACGAGCAGCGCCCCCGCGACGGCGGCGATCAGCAGGGCGGCCGCGGCTGAGATCTGGCCGGACATCCACAGGAAGTCGATCGTGACCGACTGCGAGTTCTGCACGATGAAGATCACGAACAGCACGGTGACGACCGCGAGCGCGACGGCCGAGGCCCACGCGGTGGCGGCGCGGGTGCGCTTGACGCGGCCCTTGTCGTCCAGTCCCGAGCGGCGACGAGGCGCGGGCTCGGTGGTCGGCGGGACGGCCGGGTCGGGCGCGCTGCTCCCCGCGGGAGTGGTGAGGGGACCGTCGGGGCCCACGGCGATGACGGGGTCGACGGGGTGGTCGACCGGCGGATCGACGGGGTTCTGACCGCTCATGACTGCTTCTTCCTGACAGGGCTTGAGGGGGCCCGCTCGCTGGCGGACCCCCGCGCGCCGGGTGACTACTTCTTGAAGGCGTCCTTGACGTCCTCGCCGGCGTTCTTCAGGCTGCCCTTGGCCTGGTCCTTCTTGCCCTCGTTCTTGAGGTCGTCGTTGCCGGTGGCGTCCCCGGTCTTCTCCTTGGCCTGACCGGCCAGCTTCTCGGCGGTGTTCTTGGCCTTGTCGACGATGCCCATGGCGTGCTCCTCAATCTTGGCGATCACCGGCGGTGAACCGATGCGGCTTACGGTGTAAGCCATACTTCGAGAATACGCCGGTCCCGGCACCCTGCAACTCGAGGTGACGTGAGTCGGGTCTCGTCAGGCGAGCTGAGCGGCGACGGCGTCCAGCAGGCGCTCCAGGCCGCGCTCGAACTCCTCGTCGAAGCGGTCCTCGGCCAGCCGCTCGGCGAGCCGGTGGATCGTCGGGAAGTCCGCGACCTCGATGTCGCCCTGCGGGTCGAGCTGCTCCTGCGGCGTCTCGGCCTCGGCGACCGCCTCCTGCTCGGCGTCGGTGCGTGTCGGGGTGAGGCCGCCGGGGATGGGCTCGCTGCTGGTGCCCATCGAGCCGTCGCCGTCCTGCGGGTCGCGCAGCGTGCGGGCGCCGGACTCCATCAGCAGGTAGCCGAGCAGGAAGCTGTTGAACGAGCGGTACGTGAAGAGCACCTGCTCGTCGGAGAAGCCCGCGTCGTGCAGGGTCGCGAGCATCGACTCGATCCAGGCCAACGACCGCAGCGGCGGGTTGATCCACGGCGCCTCGGCCGGCCGCGTGGTGACGAGAGGGAACGCGTGCGGGTGCGCGAGGGCGTACCGGCGCACGCCGCGGGCGAGCCGGGAGAGGTAGTCGCGCCAGCCGTCGGCGGCGTCGCGGCGCACCTGCGGGTCCTCGTCGAGCTCGGCGACGACGAGCTCGACGACGAGGTCGAGCAGCTCGTCGCGGGTGCTGACGTGCTTGTAGAGCGACATCGCCTCGACGCCGAGGCGCGCGGCGATCGCGCGCATCGAGGCCGCGCCGACGCCCTCGTCGTCGATGAGCTCCAGGGCCGTGCGGGCCACCAGCTCGGGGGTCAGGCCCTTGGCGCGGTTGCGCACGTCGCGTTGAGCCATGGCGGCCATCCTCCCACGGGGGGCCGACGGGCCGGGCGGGAACGGGGTGGGACGACCGCGACCCCGCGTGACCCCCGTCACCGGAATAGGCTCAGTGGCATGTCCACTCTTGCGTCCCTGCTGGAGGGCGACGCGATCGCGCTCGACGTCCAGGCCCCCGACCACGAGGCCGCGATCAGGCTCGCCGGCATGCTCCTGGAGCAGACCGGCGTCGCTGAGGCCGCCTACACGCAGTCGATGGTCGACAACGTCGCCGAGAACGGCCCGTACATCGTCATCGCCCCCGGCTTCGCGTTCGCCCACGCCCGCCCCTCGGAGGCGGTGCACCGCACCGGCCTGTCGTGGGTGCGCCTGGCCTCGCCCGTGCCGTTCGGTCACGCCACGAACGACCCCGTGACCCTCGTCGTCGCCCTCGCGGCGAAGGACGACGGTGCCCACACCAGCGCGATGGCCGAGCTCGCCGAGGTCATCGGCGATCCCCGGCGCAAGGCCGCGCTCGACGCCGCCACCTCGGCCGAGGCCGTCCTGGCGATCCTGCGCGGCGAGGAGGTGCCCGCCCCGGAGGCCGAGCCCGCCGCTGCGCCCGCCGCCGGCTCCGACCGTCACCTGATCCTCACGGTCTGCGGCAACGGCCTCGGCACGAGCCTGTTCCTCAAGAACACCCTCGAGCAGGTCCTCGACCGCTGGAAGTGGTCGAGCTTCGTGACGGTCGAGGCGACCGACACGATCTCCGCGCGCGGCAAGGCCAAGGACGCCGAGCTGATCCTGACCTCCGGCGAGATCGCCCGCACCCTCGGCGACGTCGGCATCCCGGTCAAGGTCGTCCAGAACTTCACCAGCACGACCGAGCTCGACGCCGCGCTGCGCGAGCTGTACGACGTCTAGACCTCACCTCCACGAAAGCGAAGACCCCATGAACTGGCTGGTCGCTGTGCCTGAGTTCCTCGTCAACGAGATCCTCAGCGTCCCCGCGTTCCTCATCGGCATCATCACCGCGGTCGGCCTGATCGCCCTGCGTCGCTCGACCGGGCAGGTCGTCGGCGGCGCGATGAAGGCGACGCTCGGCTTCCTGCTGATCGGCGCGGGCGCGACGCTCGTGGTCGCCTCGCTCGACCCGCTCGGCGCGCTGATCCAGTCGGCGACGGGCGCGCAGGGCGTGATCCCGACGAACGAGGCGATCGTCGGCATCGCGCAGGAGCGGTACGGCGCGCAGGTCGCGTGGCTCATGATCCTGGGCTTCGCGGTGAGCCTCGTGCTCGCGCGGTTCACGCCGCTGCGCTACGTGTTCCTGACGGGGCACCACACCCTCTTCATGGCGACGCTGCTGACGATCGTGCTCGCGTCGGCCGGCTACAGCGGCGGCGTGACGGTGGCGCTCGGCGGCGCGCTGCTCGGCATCCTGATGGTCTCGCTGCCCGCGTTCGCGCACCCGTGGACGCGCCGCATCACGGGTGACGACAGCGTGGCGATCGGCCACTTCGGCACCGCGGGCTACGTCGCCGCGGGCACCGTGGGCCGCCTCGTCGGGCGCTCGAGCAAGAGCACCGAGGACATGAAGCTGCCCGAATCGCTGCGGTTCCTGCGCGACTCGATGGTCGCGACGGCGCTGTCGATGATGGTGATGTACGTCGTGATCGCGCTGATCGCGCTCGGTCGCGTCGGGCAGGCCGAGTCGTTCGAGGCGTTCGGTGGGGCGGAGGACGTCGGCAACTTCCTGATGCTGGCGGTGACGCAGGGCCTGCAGTTCGGCGTCGCGGTGGCCGTGATCCTGTTCGGCGTGCGCACGATCCTCGGCGAGCTCGTGCCGGCGTTCCAGGGCATCGCGGCGAAGGTCGTGCCGGGTGCGATCCCGGCGCTCGACGCGCCCATCGTCTTCCCGTACGCGCAGAACGCCGTGCTGGTCGGCTTCGTCTCGAGCTTCACCGGCGGACTGATCGGCCTCGCGGTGCTGTCGCTGTGGCTCAACCCGGCGCTCGGGCTGGCGCTGATCCTGCCCGGGCTCGTGCCGCACTTCTTCACCGGCGGTGCGGCCGGCGTCTACGGCAACGCGACGGGTGGTCGCCGCGGTGCGGTGGCCGGTGGCTTCGTCAACGGCCTGCTGATCACGTTCCTGCCGGCGCTGCTGCTCGAGGTGCTGGGCGACTTCGGCTCGGCCAACACGACGTTCGGCGACACCGACTTCGGCTGGTTCGGCATCCTCGTCGGCTACAGCGCCGACATCGGGTCGACCGGCGGGCTCGTCGTCATCGCGCTGCTCGGCCTGCTGGTGCTGGCTGCCGCGTGGCTCGTGCAGAAGAAGGTCGTCGAGACCGGGTGGGACCCGGCACCGGGCCGCGAGAAGCCCGGCGTCGCGGTGGCTGAGAGCGCTCCCGCCGGAGGCGCGACGTTCGCCAAGCTCGCCCCGCCGCGCGGCGCCCCGGCTCCGCCCGCCCCGCCCTCCTGACCCCGGGGCGGTGAGGGGTCGCGCGGGGCGGGATCCGGTGCGACGATCTGAGGCATGGCGACCTTCGAGACGACCCTGTTCCAGCAGGGCAACAACACCGGCATCGAGGTGCCCGAGCCGGTCGTCGAGGCGTTGGCCGCGGGCAAGCGCGCGCCGGTCGTGGTCGACGTCAACGGCTTCGAGTACCGCAGCACGATCGCAGTCATGGGCGGGAAGTACCTGATCCCGTTCAGCTCCGACAAGCGCGAGGCGACCGGGCTGGGCGGGGGCGACGCGATCACGGTGACGCTGACCGTCGACACCGCGCCGCGCACCGTCGAGGTGCCCGAGGACCTGGCGGCGGCGCTGGCCGGTACCGGCCTTCGCGAGGCGTTCGACCAGCTCGCGCCCAGCAAGCAGAAGGCGCACGTCACGAACGTCGAGGGCGCCAAGGCCGCCGACACCCGCGCCCGCCGCGTCGCCAAGATCATCACCGACCTCGGCCCCGCCCTCCCATGAGCCCCGCCCACCCGATGGGCGGTGAGCTGGTCGCCCTTCACCGGCCCGGATGGGCGACTCACTCACCGCCCCACGCGGGGATGGGCGACTCACTCACCGCCCAGGGAGAAAGGGAGACTTGAGGGGAATGGACTCAACTTTGGTGCGGTTGATCTAGGCAGGACCTACGTTCGCTTCAGGAGCATGCCCATGAATCTCGACACCTTCACGACGCGCAGCCAGCAGGCGCTCGCCGCCGCGATCAGTCTCGCCTCCGCGGCCGGCAACCCCGCCGTCGAGCCCGCGCACGTGCTGACCGCGCTGCTGCGCCAGGAGGGCGGCACGGCCACGCCGCTGCTGCAGGCCGCCGGCATCGACCCCCGCGCGGTCGCGACCGGCCTGACCGCCGAGCTGGACGCGCTACCCAGCGCGACCGGGAGCAGCCTCGCCAACCCCGGCCTGAGCCGCTCGAGCCACGCCGTCCTGCAGCAGGCCCAGGAGCTGGCCGGCAGCCTGGGCGACGAGTTCACCTCGACCGAGCACCTCGTCGTCGCGATCGCGACGGTCGCCTCGCCCACTGCCGAGCTGCTGACCCGCGCCGGCGCGACCCCGGCCTCCCTGCAGGCCGCCTTCGAGGCCGTGCGCGGGTCCGCGCGCGCCACGAGCGCCGACGCCGAGGACTCCTACCAATCGCTCGAGAAGTACGGCGTCGACCTGACCGAGGTCGCCCGCGAGGGCAAGCTCGACCCCGTGATCGGCCGCGACTCCGAGATCCGTCGCGTGATCCAGGTGCTGAGCCGCCGCACCAAGAACAACCCCGTCCTGATCGGCGAGCCCGGCGTCGGCAAGACCGCCGTCGTCGAGGGCCTCGCCCAGCGCATCGTCGCGGGCGACGTGCCGGACAGCCTCAAGGGTCGCCGCCTCATCAGCCTCGACCTCGGCGCGATGGTCGCCGGCGCGAAGTACCGCGGCGAGTTCGAGGAGCGGCTCAAGGCCGTGCTCTCGGAGATCAAGGAGTCCGAGGGCCAGGTCATCACGTTCATCGACGAGCTGCACACCGTCGTGGGTGCGGGCGCCGGCGGCGACTCGGCGATGGACGCCGGCAACATGCTCAAGCCGATGCTCGCGCGCGGTGAGCTGCGCATGATCGGTGCGACGACGCTCGACGAGTACCGCGAGCACCTCGAGAAGGACCCCGCGCTCGAGCGCCGCTTCCAGCAGGTCTTCGTCGGCGAGCCCAGCGTCGAGGACACGATCGCGATCCTGCGCGGCATCAAGTCGACGTACGAGGCGCACCACAAGGTCGAGATCTCCGACGCCGCCCTCGTCGCCGCGGCGACCCTCTCGGACCGCTACATCACGGGCCGTCAGCTGCCCGACAAGGCGATCGACCTCGTCGACGAGTCCAGCAGCCGCCTGCGCATGGAGATCGACTCGAGCCCCGTCGAGATCGACGAGCTCCGCCGCGGCCTCGACCGGCTGACGATGGAGGAGCTGCACCTGGCCAAGGAGAGCGATCCCGCCAGCGTCGACCGCCTCGAGAAGCTGCGCGTGGAGAAGGCCGACAAGGCCGAGACCCTGCGCGCGCTCGAGCAGCGCTGGGAGAGCGAGAAGCAGAGCCTCAACGCGGTCGGTGAGATCAAGGAGCGCATCGACGAGACGCGCATCGCCGCCGAGCGAGCCCAGCGCGAGGGCGACTACGAGACGGCCAGCAAGCTGTTCTACGGCGAGATCCCGGCGATGGAGAAGCAGCTCGAGGCGGCCCAGGAGGCCGAGGCGAGCGCCGCCACGCAGGACCGCATGGTCCGCGAGGAGGTCGGCGCCGACGAGATCGCCGAGGTCGTCGCGGCGTGGACGGGCATCCCCACGGGCCGTCTGCTCGAGGGCGAGTCGGGCAAGCTCCTGCGGATGGAGGAGGAGCTGGGTCGCCGGCTCATCGGCCAGAAGGCCGCCGTCACCGCGGTCTCCGACGCCGTGCGCCGCAGCCGCGCGGGCATCTCCGACCCCGACCGCCCCACGGGCTCGTTCCTGTTCCTCGGCCCCACCGGCGTGGGCAAGACCGAGCTGGCCAAGAGCCTGGCGGCGTTCCTGTTCGACGACGAGCGCGCGATCGTGCGCCTCGACATGAGCGAGTACGGCGAGAAGCACAGCGTCGCCCGCCTGGTCGGCGCGCCTCCCGGCTACGTCGGCCACTCCGACGGCGGCCAGCTGACCGAGGCCGTGCGTCGCCGTCCGTACTCGGTGATCCTGCTCGACGAGGTCGAGAAGGCGCACCCAGAGGTGTTCGACGTCCTGCTGCAGGTGCTCGACGACGGTCGCCTGACCGACGGCCAGGGCCGCACGGTCGACTTCCGCCAGAGCATCGTGATCCTCACGAGCAACCTCGGCTCGACGTTCCTGACCGACCCGACGCTCGACGAGGCCGCGAAGCGCGACGCCGTCATGGAGACCGTCAAGGTCGCGTTCAAGCCCGAGTTCCTCAACCGCCTCGACGAGGTCGTGCTGTTCGACCCCCTGGGCACCGAGGAGCTGACGCACATCGTCGACCTGCAGCTGGACTCGCTCCAGCAGCGCCTCGCGTCGCGGCGCATCACGCTGGAGGTCACCGACGCGGCCAAGGAGTGGCTCGCCGTGACCGGCTGGGACCCGGCGTACGGGGCGCGTCCCCTGCGCCGGCTGGTGCAGCAGGCCATCGGCGACCGGCTCGCGCGGTCGCTGCTGGCGGGCGAGGTGCTGGACGGCGCCACCGTCCGGGTCGACCGCGATCCCGAGCTCGACGGGCTGACCGTCGCGACCGGCTGAGCCCGTACTCGGGTGCCGGCGTTGGGCCTGACGTGATGGGATGGTGGGCATGAGCGAGGAGCTGCGCCGTCCGCCGGCCGTCACGGTCGCGTGCATCGGCGCGGCCTTCGCGGCCTTCCTGATCCTCACGAACGTCGTCACGGTGCTGTCCGACTGGGGCTCCCTGGAGCTCCAGGAGGTCATCACGACGAGCCTCGAGGAGGCCGGCGTCGGTGCCAACCTCTCGCTCGACACGGTCCTGGTCTGGCTGCGCATCGCGTTCTACGGCGTCACGGTGCTCTCGATCGCCACGATGGTGTTCGCGATCTACGCCGTCCGGGGCGACCGGCACTCGCGCGTCGCGCTGACCGTGCTGAGCGCGTTCGCGGGCTTCACGCTGACCCTCGTCGGCGGGCTGTGGGGCATCTTCCCGGCGATCGTGCTGATCGCCGTGGCGATCGTGCTCTGGACCCCGGAGGCCCGGGTCTGGTTCGACCTGAAGAACGACCGCACGCCCTCGCCCGAGCTCGTCGCGCGGGCCCGGGCCCGCCAGGGCCTCGGCCCGCAGCGTGGCCGTTCGGCCGACGTCGACGCGCTGACGGGGCGCGGACCGGTGCCCCCGCAGCAGTCGTGGCCGCCGCAGCAGGGTCAACCGCCGCGCGTCTCGGGCGTCGCGCCCCCGCCGCCGCAGGGCCACCCGTACCCCTACCCGCCGCACCAGGGCCAGCCCCAGCCGTACGGCACGCCTCCCGGCTGGGGTCCGCCGCTGTCGGTCCTGCCGAACCGCGACGCCATGCCGGGCACGCTCCTCGGGGCGGCCATCACGATGATCGTCGCGAGTCTGCTGGTCGCGGCCTACCTCGGTTCGGTCGCCCTGCTCTACGTGGTCCGGGCCGTGTCGCCCGACCTGTACGCCGAGGCCGCCGGCGAGCGCTCCGGCACACCGCTGCCGCCGGAGGCCGTGTACGGCCTCTCGAGCAGCGACCTGACCGTGACGCTCACGGTCGTCGTGCTCAGCCTGCTGGCCCTCCTCGCGCTGGCCGGAGCTGGTGTGGGCGCGGCCCTGCTGTTCCGTCGCAAGCGTCTCCTCGTCCCCGCGATCGGCCTGGCGGCGCTCAGCGCGATCGCGAGCGCGGCGGTCGCGATCTCGGCTCCCGAGGCCCTGGCGATCACCAGTGCCTCGCTCGTCTCGTACGTGCTGCTGCGGCACCCGACGGTCCGGGAGTGGGCTGCTCGGTGAGACCCGTCACGTGAGGCCGTCCTGCGTGTGCCTCTGCGGTCGAGGCTCGTAGACTCGGGGTATGTCCGTTGCCGCGTCCACAGCCCCCAAGCGTCCCCACGTCGTCGTGGTCGGAGGTGGGTTCGGAGGACTCGCGCTCGTGCGCAAGCTGCGCCGCGCCGACGTCTCGATCACGCTGATCGACCGGCACACGTACAACACCTTCCAGCCGCTGCTGTACCAGGTCGCGACCGCCAGCCTGAACCCCGGCGACATCACCTGGTTCCTGCGCGCCGTGCGGGCCAAGCAGCGCAACGTGCGCTTCCTCAAGGGCATCGTCACGGGCATCGACCACCAGCAGAAGCGGCTCAGCCTGCACGGCGACGTCTCGGTGTCCTACGACTACCTCGTGCTCGCCAACGGCGTCACGACGAACTACTTCGGCACCCCGGGCGCCGAGGAGTTCGCGATCCCGCTCTACAAGCGCTCCGACGCCCTCCAGGTGCGCGACCGCCTCTTCGAGAACCTCGAGGAGTTCGCGATCAACGGCCAGGACCGCGACCTGCGCCTGGTGGTCGTGGGCGGCGGCGCCACGGGCGTCGAGACGGCCGGTGCGTTCGCGGAGTTCCGCAACAACGACATGCCGACGACCTACCCCGAGCTCGACCGGGCCAAGATCCACGTGACGCTGCTCGAGATGGCGCCGCACGTGCTCGGCCCGTTCCACGAGAAGCTGCGCGACTACGCCAAGCGCTCGCTGGACAAGCGTGACGTCGACCTGCGCCTGAACACCGCGGTCAAGGAGGTGCGGGCCGACGGCGTCCTCGTCGAGAAGGACGGCCAGGAGGAGTTCCTGGAGGCCGGCATCGTCGTGTGGGCCACGGGCGTCACGGCGCACCCCACGGTGCTCGACTGGAACGTCCCCCAGGGGCGGGGCGGCCGCATCGAGGTCGACGAGCACCAGGCCGTCAACGGCATCGAGAACACCTTCGCGATCGGCGACATCTCGATCGGCCCGAGCAGCCTTCCGCAGCTGGCCCAGCCAGCGATCCAGGGCGGCAAGCACGTCGCCAAGGTCATCAAGGCCGACCTCAAGGGCAAGCGCGACTCGGTCAAGGCGTTCAAGTACTCCGACAAGGGCACGATGGCCACGATCGGCAAGTCCTCGGCCGTCGCGGAGATCACCCACCTGCCGCGCCTGACCGGCTTCCCGGCCTGGATCATCTGGGTCGCGCTGCACGTGGCGACGCTGCTCGGCGGACGCAACCGGGCCGCCACGATGATCAACCTGAGCAGCAAGTACCTCTTCAGCGGCAGCCACAACGCGATCGTCGGCGAGACCCCGTACATCGTCGCCAAGCACGAGATGCACATCACGCCTGCGGTCAAGAAGGCCCAGGTGCGTCGCGTCGAGGCGCGCAAGGCCGCCGCCCACCCCGAGAAGTAGGTCGCCTCGCACCGCCTCACAGGGTGCGAAACCAGAACTGATCGGCGCCGAAATCCGGTCGAAACGGTGGCCTCCTAGCGTCGTGGAATGACCCTGAGCGACGCGGAGCGATCCGCCCAGACCCCGACGACCTCCGGATCGTCGACCGATGCCTACCTCGAGAAGCGCCAGCTGCGCACCGGCAGCGCCGGGTGGGTGCTGCTGGCGGGCCTGGGGGTCAGCTACGTCGTCTCAGGCGACTACTCGGGCTGGAACTTCGGGCTCGCCGAGGGCGGTTTCGGTGGCCTCGCCATCGCCTCGGTCGTCGTGGCGGGCATGTACCTGGCCCTGGTGCTCGGCATGGCCGAGCTGTCCTCGGCGCTCCCGGCGGCCGGCGGTGGCTACACGTTCGCCCGGCGCGCGCTCGGGCCCTGGGGCGGTTTCGCGACGGGGACCGCGATCCTGATCGAGTACGCGATCGCCCCGGCGGCCATCGCGACCTTCATCGGCGCCTACGTCGAGTCGCTCGGGCTGTTCGGCATCACCGACGGGTGGTGGGTGTACCTCGCGGTGTACGTGCTGTTCATCGCCGTGCACCTGGCCGGGGTCGGCGAGGCGCTCAAGGTCATGTTCGTCATCACCTCGGTCGCCCTCCTGGGGCTCGTGGTGTTCGCGATCGCCGCGATCGGCGACTTCGACGTCTCGAACCTGACCGACATCGCCCCGACCGACGCCGCTGGTGCCTCGGAGCTGCTGCCGTTCGGCGTCATGGGCATCTGGGCCGCGCTGCCGTTCGCGATCTGGTTCTTCCTCGCGATCGAGGGCGTGCCGCTCGCCGCCGAGGAGACGGCGGACCCCGAGAAGAACGTGCCGAAGGGCATCATCGCCGCGATGGGCGTCCTGCTCGTGACCTGCGTGCTGGCGCTGGTGCTGGCCACGGGTGCCGGCGGCGCCGAGGCGATGTCGGGCTCGGGCAACCCGCTCGTCGAGGCGCTCAGCAACGACACGGCCGCCAAGGTCGTCAACTACATCGGGCTCGCCGGCCTCGTCGCGAGCTTCTTCTCGATCATCTACGCGTACTCGCGCCAGCTCTTCGCACTGTCGCGGGCCGGCTACCTGCCGACCTCGCTGTCGGTGACGAACAGCCGCAAGGCGCCGACGCTCGCGCTGATCGTGCCGGGCGTCATCGGCTTCGCCCTGACGTTCACGGGCGAGGGTGCGCTGCTGCTCAACATGGCGGTCTTCGGCGCGGCGCTCAGCTACGTCCTGATCATGGTCAGCCACATCGTCCTGCGGGTGAAGCAGCCGGACATGCCGCGCCCGTACCGCACGCCGGGCGGCGTCGCGACGACCGGCTTCGCGCTCGTCGTGGCGGTGCTCGCGGTCGTGGCGACCTTCCTGGTCGACAGCACCGCGGCGCTGTGGTGCCTCGTGGTCTTCGCGGCGTTCATGGCCTACTTCGGCCTGCACAGCCGGCACCGCCTCGTCGCCGCGTCGCCGGACGAGGAGTTCGCGGCCCTCGCGGAGGCGTCGAAGGACCTGGAGTGATCCGCAGGCACACCCTCGGAGGCACGACCTACGCGTTCGACGGTCTCGTCGAGCTGCTCGCGAAGGCCACGCCGACGCGCTCGGGCGACCAGCTGGCCGGCTGCGCGGCCACGTCGGACGCCGAGCGCGTGGCGGCGGCCTGGGCGCTCGCGGACGAGCCGCTGGCGACCTTCCTGTCCGAGGTCGTCGTGCCCTACGAGAGCGACGAGGTCACCCGCCTGATCATCGACGCCCACGATGCGGCCGCCTTCGCCCCGATCTCGCACCTCACGGTGGGCGGTCTGCGCGACTGGCTGCTGGAGACGGCGGCGCGGCCGGGGGCAGCAGCGGCGCTCGCGGCGGTGTCCCCGGGGCTGACTCCGGAGATGGTCGCCGCAGTCTCCAAGCTCATGCGCAACCAGGACCTCATCGCGGTGGCGGCGGCGACGGAGGTGACGGCCGGCTTCCGCACGACGATCGGCGCGCCGGGGCGCATCGCGACGCGGCTACAGCCGAACCACCCGACCGACGACCCGGCCGGCATCGCCGCCGCGACGCTCGACGGTCTGCTGATGGGGTGTGGCGACGCGGTCATCGGGATCAACCCGGCGTCGGACTCGCCCCAGGCGACCGCGCGGCTGCTGCACCTGCTCGACGACGTGCGCCAGCGCTTCGAGATCCCGATGCAGTCCTGCGTGCTCTCGCACGTCACGACGACGGTCGACCTGATCGAGCAGGGCGTGCCGGTCGACCTCGTGTTCCAGTCGATCGCGGGCACCGAGGGCGCCAACGCGAGCTTCGGCGTCACGGTCCCGATGCTGCTGGAGGCGAACGAGGCGGGTCGGTCGCTCGGCCGCGGCACCGTCGGCGACAACGTGATGTACCTCGAGACGGGGCAGGGCTCGGCGCTGTCTGCGGGGGCCCATCTCGGGGTCGGCGGCCGCCCGGTCGACCAGCAGACGCTCGAGACGCGCTCGTACGGCCTGGCCCGGGCGCTCGACCCGCTGCTGATCAACACGGTCGTCGGGTTCATCGGCCCGGAGTACCTCTACGACGGCAAGCAGATCGTCCGTGCAGGCCTCGAGGACCACTTCTGCGGCAAGCTGCTGGGCCTGCCGATGGGGGTCGACGTCTGCTACACCAACCACGCCGAGGCCGACTCCGACGACATGGACACGTTGCTGACGCTGCTCGGCGTCGCGGGTGCCGCGTTCGTCATCGCGGTGCCGGGGGCGGACGACGTCATGCTCGGGTACCAGTCGTTGTCGTTCCACGACGCCCTCTACGTGCGTCAGGTGCTGGGGCTGCGCCCGGCACCGGAGTTCGAGGCCTGGCTCGCGCGCATGGGCATGGTCGACGAGCGCGGGCGGATCGCACCCGCCGAGCTGGCCGAGTCACCGTTGCTGGCGCTGACGGGTCCGGCATGAGCGGCGAGGTCGCCGAGGACTCGTGGACCGCGCTGCGCTCGACCACCCAGGCGCGCATCGGGCTGGGGCGCGCCGGCAACGCGCTGCCGACGACCCGGGTCCTGGAGTTCGCCGCCGCCCACGCGGCGGCCCGTGACGCGGTGCACGAGCCACTCGACGTCGACGCGTTCCTGGAGGAGGTGACCGGCGTCGGTCTCGGGGCTCCGGTGCACGTCCGCAGTCGCGCGGCGTCGCGCAGCGAGTACCTCCGGCGGCCGGACCTGGGTCGCGAGCCGGCGGACCTCGCGGGC
>NZ_BAAAME010000004.1:838716-847122 GCF_039529015.1 Aeromicrobium alkaliterrae | reverse complement strand
CGGCTGGCATCGTCGTCAACCCGGCCAAGTCGCGCACGTTCACGATCACCGAGGACGACCTCGTGATCGTGCTCGCCGACGGCCTGTCGCCCCGGGCGCTCGTCGACCACGGGGCGGGGATGCTCGCGGCGCTCGTCGAGGCGTTCGGCGAGCGGTACCGGGTCGCGCCTCCGGTCGTGGCCACGCAGGCGCGTGTGGCGCTGGGCGACCACGTGGGGGAGGCGCTCGGCGTCACGACGGTCGTCGTCGTGATCGGTGAGCGGCCCGGCCTCTCGGTGGCCGACAGCCTCGGTCTGTACCTGACCCACGCGCCTCGTGCGGGCCGCAGCGACGCGGACCGCAATTGCATCTCGAACGTTCACCCGCCCGAGGGGCTCGGGTACGCGGTCGCCGCTCGTACGGCCGCCGCACTCGTGGCCGGCGCGCGTGAGCTGGGTGCCTCGGGCGTGCGCCTCAAGGACCAGGGCGGGATCGAGCTCGAGGTCTGAGCCCTTGAGTCGGGTGCGGCGGTGCTGCCGGCCTGCCCGGCTGGCATGCTCGGGCGCGTCGACGAAGAGGGGATGACGATGTCCGAGGTCCTGCGCACCGAGCACGTCGACGGCGTGCTGGTGCTGACGCTGAACCGTCCACACCGCCGCAACACGGTCGACCGTGAGCTGGCCGACGCGCTGGACGCGGCCTTCGCCGCTGCGGAGCTCGACCGTTCCGTGCGGGTCGTGGTCGTGACCGGAGGACCGGAGTTCTTCTCCGCGGGCACCGACCTGAGCCAGGAGACGAGCCCGACCACGCCGGACGGTGGGCCCTACGGCTTCGTCCGCCGATCTCGCACCCGGCCGCTCATCGCGGCGGTCGAGGGCTTCGCGCTGGGCGGCGGCCTGGAGATGGTGCTGGCCTGCGACCTGGTGGTCGCCGCCGAGGGCGCCCAGCTCGGGCTCCCCGAGGTCAGGCGCGGGGTCGTCGCGGTGTGTGGTGCCCTGTTCCGCGCGCCCGACCGGCTGCCGCCGGCCATCGCGACCGAGATGCTGCTGACCGGCACGCCGATCTCGGCCGAGCGGGCGCACGCCGTCGGCCTCGTCAACCGGCTCGCGCCGCCCGGCGGTGCTCTCGACGTCGCGCTGGGGCTCGCGCGCGAGATCGCGGCGAACAGCCCGGAGGCCGTGCGGTCCACGGTCGGCGCGATGATCGACGCGCGCACCGCGAGCGAGCAGGCGGTGTGGCCGCTGACCGAGCGCGCCATCGAGGAGGTGCGGGTCTCGGCCGACCGGGCCGAGGGCGTCGCCGCCTTCTTCGAGAAGCGCGCGCCGCGCTGGCCCGCCGGCGCCTAGCTCCCGAGCGTGCGGCGCGCCTCGAGCATGGCGGGTCCGTACCAGGTCAGCAGCCGGCCCGACACGAGTCGGGTCGGCACCAGCGCGAACGCCTCGGGTCCGTCCTCGGCCGTGAAGACGTACGGCTCGTCGGGCAGCAGGACGAGGTCGGTGCCGGCGGCGTCGAGCTGGGCGAGCTCGACGTGGGGGTAGCGGTCGACGTCGGCCGCGGGGTCCGGATCGGCGCCGAAGGCGTTCACGTAGCCGAGGCGCTGCAGGAGGTCGTCGGTGTACGTGCGGGGGCCGACGACCATCCAGGGGTCGCGCCAGATCGGGACCGCGACGGTCGCACCACCGGCGGGGGAGGGGGCGGACCACGCCTCCTCGGCTTCCACCAGCCACGCGGGGACGCCCCAGCCGAGGGCCTCGTCGAACAGGCGGCGCATCGACGTCAGCGCCTCGTCGACGGTCTCGATGCGCGTGACCCACACCGGCACGCCGGCCTCGCGCAGGCGCCGGACGTCGAGCTCGCGGTTCTCCTCCTGGTTCGCGACGACGAGGTCGGGGCGCAGGCCCTCGATGGCCTTCCGGTCCGGGTTCTTCGTGCCGCGCACGCGCGGGACGTCGAGGTCGGCCGGGTGGGTGCACCAGTCCGTCGCGCCGACGAGGGCTTCGGGCCGGGTCGCCGCGATGGCCTCGGTCAGTGACGGCACGAGGCTGACGACGCGGGTCGACGGGGCGGTCAGGGACAGCTCGAAACCGAGGTCGTCACGCATGCCACGATTGTTGCGCACTTGCTATTGACAAGCGAACTTGCTTTTTGCAAGTATCACTCGTGTCGCACCGTGCGACCCACCTCACCTCAGGAGAAGAACGCCATGGCTCTCAAGATCTTCGTCAACCTCCCCGCTCACGACCTCGACGCCTCCAAGGCCTTCTACACGGCGCTCGGCGCGACGATCAACCCCGACTTCACCGACGAGAACGCCGCCTGCGTCGTGTGGACCGACGACATCTACTTCATGATCCTCAAGCCCGAGTTCATGGCGACCTTCTCGGCCAAGCCGATCGCCGACCCGCACGAGAGCGCCCAGGTCGCCGTCGCGCTGATGCTCGACTCGCGCGAGGAGGTCGACGCCAAGGCCGACCTGGCCGTCGCCAACGGCGGCGCCGCGCCGCGCGACCCCGAGGACTACGGCTTCATGTACCAGCGCAGCTGCGAGGACCCGAGCGGCAACATCCTCGAGTTCGGCTGGATGGACCCCCGGGCGGCCGAGGTCGGCCCCGAGGCGTACATGGCCGAGCAGGGCGCCTGAGCCACGGTGGCATCGCGCAGCTACGGCCAGTACTGCGGGGTCGTGACGGCCCTCGAGCAGGTCGGCGAGCGGTGGGCGCTGCTCATCGTCCGTGACCTGCTCGTGGGACCCCGTCGCTACGTCGACCTCAAGAACGGCCTGCCGCGCATCCCGACCAACATCCTCAGCAAGCGGCTCAAGGAGCTGCAGGACGACGGGGTGGTGCGGCGGGTGCCGCTCGCCCACCGCGGTCTCGTCTACGAGCTCACCGACCGGGGGCGGGCGCTCGAGCCGCTCATGCTGGCGCTCGGCGAGTGGGGCTTCGGGGCGATGGGGGAGCCCGGCCCCGAGGACATCGTGACGCTCGACTCGATGACGATGGCCTTCCGGACGTCGTTCCGCCGCGACGTCGCCGCGGAGCTGCCCGCGACGCGGTACGAGGTGCACGTCGGACCCGTCGCGCTCAACCTCGCAGTCGACGGCGGCGAGCTGCGCGTGCGTCCGGTCGAGGGTGGTCCGCTCGTGCGGGTCGCCGACGGCGAGCTCGCCGAGGAGGCCGACGCCGACCTCGTGATCGTGTGCGGGCCGGGCATCCGCGAGCTCGTCGCCGGCACCGTCACGGCGTCCGAGGCGATCGCCGCCGAGCTCGTGTCGGTCCAGGCCGGAGACCCGGCCCTGCTCGACCGCTTCGCCCGGACCTTCCACCTTGACCCCGGTCGAACGCCCTCTGGGGCGTGAGCGCCGGGGTCAGGTCGAGCGAGACACGGCGGAGCCGTCAGCTGTCGAGACCCGTGCAGGCAGAGGCAAGCCTCGGCGTGGGCGGGTAGGTCAGAGGCGGCCGGCGGCGAGCTCGCGGGCGGCGGTGGTGGCGAGGCGGTCGGCGATCTCGTTGTCGCGGTCACCCGCGTGCCCCTTGACCCAGTGCCACGTGACGTCGTGCCGCTCGACGGCCGCGACGAGCTCACGCCACAGGTCGGCGTTCTTGACGGGCTGCTTGGCCGACGTGCGCCAGCCGTTCTTCTCCCAGTTCGCGACCCAGCTCATGATCCCGTTGCGCACGTACGTCGAGTCGGTGCGCAGGTCGACCCGCGACGGCTGCTTGAGCGCCTGGAGCGCGCGGATCGCCGCAGTCAGCTCCATCCGGTTGTTGGTCGTGTCGGGCTCGGCGCCGGACAGCTCCTTCTCGTGCTCGCCGGCACGCAGGATCGCGCCCCAGCCACCCGGCCCGGGATTGCCGAGGCATGCGCCATCGGTCGAGATCTCGATGTGGGGACGCTCCTCGGCCATCAGCGACGCACGCCGATCGAGCCGCTGAGGGGCAGGTCCCAGTCGGGCCGGTCACGCTCGGCGACGGCGTCGATCAGGGCCGCGATGTCGTCGGGGATCGGGCTGGGGCGGCGGGTGCTCATGTCCATGTGCACGAGCGCGGTCTCCATGACGCAGGCGAGACGCTCCTGCGTCTCGTCGACGATCAACGACAGGACGTGGAACGCCTTGCCGCCCCGGTCGACCACCAGCACGCGCACCGACACGTCCGCACCCTCGCGGATCTCGCCGACGTAGCGCAGGTGGTGCTCGGCCGTGAAGGTCGAGAGCCCGCGACGGCCGATGTAGTCGTCGGACATGCCGAGCTCGCGGTACAGCGAGGCGACGCCGGTCGCGCCCAGCACGAGGTAGTGCTGGATGTTCATGTGACCGTTCTGGTCGATGAACTCCGGCGGGACGACCTGACGCAGCGTCACCGGCAGTGCCGCGACCTGCTCGTAGGAGGGGAGGTTGCTCACCCGCCCGACGATACGGTCTCCGGTGCCGCGTTCCCGCGCCAGGCCCCGTTGCTTGACGCGCGCGTCAAGTGGGCGTCAGCAGCAGCGGGCCATGGGGGCGTGGGCGACCTGCTCGGCGCGGTGGCGCTCGAACTCGCGACGGGTCGCGGGCTCGACGCCGTCACGAGTGCAGCGCGCCAGGTAGTCGTCCCAGCGCGCCTCGCCCGTGAACTCGCGAAGCAGGCGCCTCAGGCCCGTGGGCCGCGTCGTCATCGTGCGCTCCCGGCCCGCTCGCGTTCGGCATCGCGCTCGGCCTCCCACTCCGCGACGGCCTTCTTCTCGTCGGCCGTGGCGATGAAGTCCGAGGGCGCGACGATGTGCGACTCGGTGTGCGGCACCTCGGTGGTGGGCAGCGAGCCGGCGCGGATCGCGCGGACCCAGATCAGTGCCGCGTTCGCGACGATGACGATCACGAGCAGCGCGAAGATCGCCTGCAGCACGCCGTTGGTCGTCGAGTTGGTGATGACCGTGCCCATCTCGGCGTCGGTGGAGGCGGGCGCCAGCACCTCGCCCGCCTCGCGAGCCTCACGGAAGCGCGACGCCTGGGCGAAGTAGCCGATCGCGGGGTTGTCGCTGAAGATCTTCTGGTAGCTCGCGGTCATCGTGACGACGAGGTCCCACGCGAGCGGGACGCCGGGCACCCACACCCACTTCAGCCAGCCGTGCTTGAGGAACAGCGTCACGCACAGCGTCAGCGCGATGGCAGCCAGCAGCTGGTTGGCGATGCCGAACAACGGGAACAGCTGGTTGATGCCGCCGAGGGGATCGGTCACGCCGACGTAGAGCATGTAGCCCCACAGCCCGACGGTCACGGCGCTGGCGGTCCAGGCCGCGGGACGCCACGAGACGTCGCCGAACTTGGGCCAGAAGTTGCCGACCGTGTCCTGCAGCATGAAGCGGCCGACGCGGGTGCCGGCGTCGACGGCCGTGAGGATGAAGAGCGCCTCGAACATGATCGCGAAGTGGTACCAGAACGCCTGGAGGCCGCCGCCGAACGCGTCGCTGAAGACCTGCGACAGGCCGAACGCAAGGGTCGGTGCGCCGCCGGTGCGCGAGACGAGGGTCTCCTCCTCGATCGAGTCCGCCGCTGCCTGGAGCGTCTCGGGCGAGATCGTGAAGCCGAGGCTGCTGACGAACTGGGCCGCGCCCTGGACCGTGCCGCCCGTGGCGCCGGCAGGGGCGTTCATCGCGTAGTAGAGGCCCTGGTCGATGACGACCGCGGCGATCAGCGCGCTGATCGCGACGAACGACTCCATCAGCATGCCGCCGTAGCCGATCATGCGGACCTGACCCTCCTTGGCGATCATCTTCGGGGTGGTGCCCGAGGAGATCAGCGCGTGGAAGCCGGACAGGGCGCCGCAGGCGATCGTGATGAAGACGAACGGGAAGAGCTTGCCGGAGAACACGGGTCCGTCGCCGTCGGTCGCGAAGCTCGTGACGGCATCGGCCTGCAGCACCGGCGCGGCGACGACGAGGCCGACCGCGAGCAGCAGGATCACGCCGATCTTCATGAACGTCGAGAGGTAGTCGCGCGGGGTCAGCAGCATCCACACGGGAAGGATCGAGGCGACGAAGCCGTAGACCACCAGGCCGATGACGAGGTGCTCCTTCGACAGCGTCAGCGCGTCGTTCAGGCCGAGCTGGTCGACGTAGCCGCCGCCGACGATCGCGAGCAGCAGGAGCGCGACGCCGATCGCCGTGGCCTCCATGACCCGGCCGGGTCGGATGTAGCGCAGGTAGAAGCCCATGAACAGCGCGATGGGGATCGTCAGGGTGATCGAGAAGACGCCCCACGGCGACTCCGCGAGCGCGTTGACCACGACGAGCGACAGCACCGCCAGGATGATGATCATGATCGCGAAGACCGCGATCAGGGCCGCCGTGCCGCCCACGACGCCGATCTCCTCGCGCACCATCTGGCCGAGGCTCTTGCCATCGCGCCGCATCGAGAAGAACATCACGACCATGTCCTGCACGGCGCCGGCGGCGATGACGCCGACGATGATCCAGATCGTGCCGGGGAGGTAGCCCATCTGTGCGGCGAGGACCGGACCGACGAGCGGGCCGGCGCCGGCGATCGCGGCGAAGTGGTGGCCGAACAGCACGCGCCGGTCGGTGACCTCGTAGTCGACGCCGTTGTCGAGGCGCTCGGCCGGCGTGGCCCGCGTGTTGTCGAGCTTCAGGACGCGTCGGGCGATGAACCGCGAGTAGAAGCGGTACGCGATCGCGTAGGACGAGAGCGCCGCGAACAGGATCCAGAGGGCCGAGACCTCCTCACCGCGGGCGAGGGCCAGGACGCTCCAGCAGACGGCGCCGACGAGGGCGACGGTGCCCCACACGAGGATCGTGCGGAGGCGGCCGGGCGGAGGTGCGGTGAGGGTGCTCATGGTGGTCTCCCCGAGGTGGTGCTGAACGGCTCAGGTCTCCACGATCGGCAGAGACCGGCTCCACCCCACCACAGGTGACCCGCGCCACACCACTTCGCGCGACGAGCGGTCAGTGGGGCGCGACGAACGGTTCGTGACGGGTTGCTGCGCGCAACTTCCGGCGCCCGTGGTCCCGACAAGCGGCATGGACGAAGGAGCGGGGCCGGTTCGCGGTGTCAGGCGGACGGGCACGCCGATTGGCCCTCCGGCACGGCAAATTTGCCGTGCCCGAGGGCCAACTCCCGTGCCGGCACGGCAGTTCGTCCGCCTACGCCGGGCCCCGGCCGTCGCTCCTGGTCCATGCCGCTTGTCGGTGGTGCGGGACGCGGTCGGGTGCGGGTGGTTTCGAGGCTCGGGCGCGGGCGCCCTCGCACCTCAACCGCCGGTGGTGGCGAGTGACCTACACGTTACGGCGGTACTGGCCGCCGACCTCGAAGAAGGCCTCGGTGACCTGCTGGAGCGAGCAGACGCGGGCCGCGTCGACCAGCACCGCGAACACGTTGTCGCCGGTGACGGCGGCCTCCTTGAGGCGCGAGATCGCCTCGGCCGCCTCGCTCGCGTGCTCACCCTGGAACGAGCGCACGCGGCCGAGCTGGCCCTGCTTCTCGCCCTCGGTCGCGCGGGCGAGCTCGATGACCTGCGGCTCCTCGTCCTCCACGTGCGGCTTGCGGAACGTGTTGACGCCGATGATCGGCAGCGACCCGTCGTGCTTGCGGTGCTCGTAGAGCATCGACTCGTCCTGGATGCGGCCGCGCTGGTAGCCGGTCTCCATCGCGCCGAGCACGCCGCCGCGCTCGTTGATCGCGTCGAACTCGGCCAGGACGGACTGCTCGACCAGGTCGGTCAGCTCGTCGATGATGAACGAGCCCTGCAGCGGGTTCTCGTTCATCGCCAGGCCCCACTCGCGGTTGATGATGAGCTGGATCGCGAGCGCCCGGCGCACCGACTCGGCGCTCGGGGTCGTGACGGCCTCGTCGTACGCGTTGGTGTGCAGGCTGCTGGCGTTGTCGTAGATCGCGATGAGCGCCTGCAGCGTCGTGCGGATGTCGTTGAAGTCCATCTCCTGCGCGTGGAGCGAGCGGCCCGACGTCTGCACGTGGTACTTCATCTTCTGGCTGCGGTCGTTCGCGCCGTACTTCTCCTTCATCGCGACGGCCCAGATGCGGCGCGCCACGCGGCCCAGGACCGAGTACTCCGGGTCCATGCCGTTGGAGAAGAAGAACGACAGGTTCGGCGCGAAGTCGTCGATGTCCATGCCGCGTGCGAGGTACGCCTCGACGTACGTGAAACCGTTGGCCAGCGTGAACGCGAGCTGGCTGATGGGGTTCGCCCCGGCCTCGGCGATGTGGTAGCCGGAGATCGAGACCGAGTAGAAGTTGCGCACGCCCTCGGCGATGAACCACTCCTGGATGTCGGCCATCATCCGCAGGCTGAACTCGGTGGAGAACAGGCACGTGTTCTGGCCCTGGTCCTCCTTGAGGATGTCGGCCTGCACCGTGCCGCGGACGTTCTTGAGCGCGTACGAGCGCAGCTCGGCGTGCTCGGCCTCGTCGGGCTC
>NZ_BAAAME010000004.1:793400-838668 GCF_039529015.1 Aeromicrobium alkaliterrae | reverse complement strand
GAGGAAGAAGGCGAGCACGGTCGGCGCGGGGCCGTTGATCGTCATCGAGACCGAGGTCGACGGCGCGGCGAGGTCGAAGCCGTCGTACAGCGCCTTCATGTCCTCGAGCGTCGCGACGGAGACGCCGGACGTGCCGATCTTGCCGTAGATGTCGGGGCGCTCGTCGGGGTCGCGGCCGTACAGCGTGACCGAGTCGAACGCGGTCGACAGGCGGGTGGCGTCGCCGTCCTCGCTGAGCAGCTTGAAGCGGCGGTTGGTGCGGAAGGGGTCGCCCTCGCCGGCGAACATGCGGGCCGGGTCCTCGCCGTCGCGCTTGAACGGGAACACGCCCGCCGTGTACGGGAAGTAGCCCGGCAGGTTCTCGCGGCGCCAGAAGCGCACGAGCTCGCCGTGGTGGCGGAAGCGCGGCAGCGAGACGCGGGGGATCTTGTTGCCCGAGAGCGACTCGCGCGTCAGCTGCGTGTGGATCTCCTTGTCGCGAACCTTCACGACCTGCTCGTCGCCGGAGTAGGACTCCACGACCGCGGGCCAGCCGGTGATCTGGTCGGCCACGGCGTGCGGGAGCTCCTTGCGCGCGGCCTCCAGGAGGCCGTCGACCGAGGTCGCGTCGACGTCGGCGGCGGCCAGCTCGGCGGCCGTGATCTCCAGGCGCTGCACGCGGTCGGCCGCGTCAGCGAGCTTCTCGGTCTCCTCGTGGAAGGCGCGGACGGTCTCGGTGACCTCGGCGAGGTAGCGCACGCGCTCCGGCGGCACGACCTGGCGGATGCCGCTGGAGAAGCGGACGTCGACCGCGGGCAGCACGCCCTCGTCGAGCTGCAGCCCGCCGTCGCCGAGGACGCCGCGCAGGTGCTGGTAGAGCGCCGTGACGCCGTCGTCGTTGAACGTGGCGGCCGAGGTGCCGAAGACCGGCATGTCCTCCGGACGCTTGCCGAAGGCCTCTCGGTTGCGCACGAGCTGTCGGCCGACGTCGCGCAGGGCGTCCTTCGCGCCGCGACGCTCGAACTTGTTGATCGCGACGACGTCGGCGAAGTCGAGCATGTCGATCTTCTCGAGCTGCGAGGCCGCGCCGAACTCCGGCGTCATGACGTAGAGCGAGTGGTCGACGAACGGCACGATGGCCGCGTCGCCCTGGCCGATGCCCGGGGTCTCGACGACGACGAGGTCGAAGCCGGAGGCCTTGGCCACGGCGATGACGTCGTTGAGCGACTCGGGCAGCTCGTGCGCGCCGCGGGTCGCGAGCGAGCGGAAGAACACGCGGTCGCCGTCGAGGGAGTTCATCCGGATGCGGTCGCCGAGCAGGGCGCCGCCGCCGCGGCGGCGGGTCGGGTCGACCGCGATGACGGCGACGCGCAGCTTGTCCTGCTGGTCGACGCGCAGGCGGCGGACGAGCTCGTCGGTCAGCGAGCTCTTGCCCGAGCCGCCGGTGCCCGTGATGCCGAGGACCGGGGTCGCGTGCGACGCGGCGGTCTCGAGGAGGCGGGAGCGGGCCTCGCCCGTGAGCTTGCCGGCCTCGGCCATCGTGATGGCGCGGGCGATCGCGGCGCGGTCGCCCGCGAGGACGGCGTCGACGTCGAGCGGGGCGAGGTCGGACAGGTCGAACGCGCAGGACTCGATGACCTCGGCGATCATGCCGGGCAGGCCCAGGCGCTGGCCGTCCTCGGGGCTGAAGATCGTGACGCCGGAGGCGCGCAGGCGGCTGATCTCCTCGGCCACGATGACGCCACCGCCGCCGCCGACGACCTTGACGTGGCCGGCGCCCTGGGCACGCAGCGACTCCACGAGGTACTCGAAGTACTCGACGTGGCCGCCCTGGTAGCTCGAGACCGCGACGCCCTGGACGTCCTCCTCGATCGCCGCGGTGACGACCTCGGCGACGGAGCGGTTGTGGCCCAGGTGGATGATCTCGGCGCCCTGCGACTGCATGATGCGCCGCATGATGTTGATGCTCGCGTCGTGCCCGTCGAACAGGGCGGACGCGGTGACGAGGCGCACGGGGGGACGGTCACTCACGGTCAACACACTCCTTGGAAGTCCAATACTCTGACATCCTACTAAATTTTGTCGCTACGCTCCACCCCATGCCGGGACTCGACTTCGACCCCATCGAGCGCGCGGGCCAGCTCTGGGAGGAGCACGTCGGTCCGGCGGACTCGATGCGCCTTGCCACGTCACTCATGCGCGTGCACCAGCTCCTCCTGGCCGAGCTCGACGCCGCCGTCAAGCCACTGGGAATCACCTTCGCACGATTCGAGGTGCTGCGGCTGCTGTCCTTCAGCTCTCGTGGATCGCTTCCCCTGTCCAAGATCGGGCAGCGGCTCATGGTGCACCCGACCTCGGTGACCAACGTGATCGACCGCCTCGCGGCCGACGGGCTCGTCAACCGCACGGTCGACGCGGTGGATCGCCGCCGCGTCCTGGCCTCGCTCACCGCCGACGGACGTCGCGTGCTCGACGCCGCGACCGAGGCGCTGACCGCGATCGACTTCGGCCTGCGCTCGCTGCCCGCCGGCCAGCAGCGCGAGGCCTACGAGCTCCTCCGCGTCCTGCGCACCCCCGACTTCGAGGGCTGACGGGGCGAGTGGGTGGCTGACGCACCCCTTTCGAGGCTCGCTCGTTCCTCGCTCGCACCTCAAGGGGCGGGCGGGTGACCACCGGTGGTTGAGGTGTGAGTGCCGCCTGCGGCGCGAGCCTCGAAACCTCGGTGACCTTTCGGGTCGAGCCGGCCAGGGTTTCGAGGCTCAGGCGCCAGAGCGCCTTCGCACCTCAACCAACGGTGCCCGACGGGCTACGGGCTCTCGAGCTCGCGCCAGAGGTAGAAGGCGCGCTCGGTGTCGCCGGGCTCGGTCTGGGTGAAGCCCTCGCGCAGGTAGAAGCGCAGCGCGTCGTCGTCGCCCTCGTCGACGTTGATCTCGATCGAGCCGGCGCCGAGCGCCCCGGCGTCGGCGACGACCCGCTGCACCAGCGCGGCACCGATCCCGGTGCTGCGCAGGTGCGGGTACACGAACAGCTCCTCCAGCAGCACGACCGGCCCGGAGTACCAGATGCTCGGACGCTGCACCGTCATGGCGAAGCCGTCGGCGTCGTCCGGGTCCGAGCCCGCCAGGAGGACCGAGACCTGGCCGCCGACGATGCGTGCGGAGGCGCGCGCAGCCAGCACCGCGGCGGGCGGCGCCGGGGTGTCGAACTCCGCGTTGAAGTCGCGCAGGAGCCGCGCGACGAGCTCGCCGTCGTCGACCGTGGCGCGACGGACCTCGACCGTCACGGGCTCAGGCGTCGGGCTGGGGGTCGAGCAGGAACGCCGCGCCCAGCGTCGCCTCCGGGACCCCGAAGCCCTCGACGAGCGTCAGCAGGTGCGGCCGCAGCTTGTCGAGCTGGTCGTTCAGCAGCGACGTGACGGTCTTCGCGCGGGCGTCCGAGAGGCGGTTGTGGCCCATGAACCAGGCCAGGTCGTCCTCGATCACGCTGAGCGCGTAGAGGGTGGCGACCTCGCGGAGCAGGTCGGCGGCGTCCTCGTCCTCGCAGCGGGCGATGCCGGCCGTGAACGCCTCGAGCACGATGCGGTCGATGTGCACCCGGCCGCAGCGGATCACGTGGTCCTGGGCGTTGTTGAAGATGCGGAACGCCTCGGCGCTGTCGGCGCCGGCGGCGCGCTGCAGACGGCGGGCCGCGGTCTCGATGACGTGCTGCTCGCGGTCCTCGAAGAGCTCGAGCTGCGTGCCGCGGTCGAGCAGGTCGTGGTCGTCGTCACCACCACCGGGGCGGGCGTCGATCAGGCGCTGGATCAGCTGCGAGGCGGCGGTGCGCTCGCGCACGACGTCGGTCACGGTGCTGGCCACGAACTTGACCATGCCCAGCGGGTCGAGGCCGCCGACCTCGTGCGCGTAGGCGGTCAGCAGCTCCTTCGCGACGAGCTGCAGCATGACGTGGTTGTCGCCCTCGAACGTCGTGAAGACGTCGATGTCGCCGCGGAGCGTCGAGATGCGGTTCTCGGCGAGGTAGCCCGCGCCGCCGCACAGCTCGCGCGACTCCTGCACCGAGCGCGACGCGTGCCACGTGAGGATCGCCTTGAGGCCCGCGGCGCGGCCCTCGAGCTCGCGCTGCTGCTGCGCGTCGGGGTTGTCCGACCGCTGCAGCTTGTCCATGCGCGCGACCTGCTGGTTCTGCGCGAAGCGGTACGCGTAGCCGCGGGCGATCAGGGGGAGCAGACGACGCTGGTGCATCCGGTAGTCGGCCAGGAGGGTCTCCTCGCCGTCGGCGGGGCCGAACTGGCGGCGCTTGAGCGCGTACCGACCGGCGATGCTGAGGGCGACCTCGGACGCGGCGAGCGCCGAGCCGCCCACGCTGATGCGGCCGCGGATGAGGGTGCCGAGCATCGTGAAGAAGCGCTTGCCGGTGTCGTCGATCGGCGAGCTGTAGGCGCCGTTCTCGTCGACGTTGCCGTAGCGGTTGAGCAGGTTCTCGCGGGGGATGCGCACCTCGTCGAAGCTGATGCGGCCGTTGTCGACGCCCCGGAGGCCGCCCTTGTGGTGGTCGTCGGCGGTCGTGACGCCCGGCATGTCCTCGCCGTGCTCGTCGCGGATCGGCACGAGGAAGCAGTGCACGCCGTGGGACTCGCCGCGCGTGACGAGCTGGGCGAAGACCGCGGCGATCGACGCGTGGCGCGCCGCGTTGCCGATGTAGTCCTTGGTGGCGCTGTGCGTGGGGGAGTGGACCACGAACTCCTGCGTCTGGGGGTCGTACGTCGCGGTGGTCTCGAGGCTCTGCACGTCGCTGCCGTGACCGATCTCGGTCATCGCGAAGCAGCCGACGAGGTCGAGGTCGATGATGCGCGGGATCAGTGCGTGGTGCCGGTCGGTGCCGAGGTTCTCGACCGCGCCGCCGAACAGGCCCCACTGCACGCCGGCCTTGACCATGAGCGACAGGTCGAACTGCGCCAGCATCTCGATGCCGGTGACGGCCATGCCCGGATCGCCCAGGCCGCCGTGGGACTCGCGGAAGCCCGCGGCCGGGATGCCGGTCTGCACGAGGTCCTTGAGCTGCGCGAACGTGTGGTCGCGAGCGCCCTCGAGGTCGAGGTCGGGGTCGACGGCGAGGTCGAGCTCGGCCAGGCGCGTGCGTGACTCCTCCCGCACGTGCCGCCACTTGCCGTCCAGAGCGATGCGGAGTTCGTCAGCCAGCGTCATGCCACCACGGTAGTGCGGCGGGCCTGATCGCGCGCGGGATCGGGCGGCTCCTCACGACACCGGCGATCTGTCCCGGGAATGGTAGGTTCGAAGGTGGCCCTCAGGGGCCATCCCTGCAGTCGCGTGGCGAGGGAAGCCGGTCCGAATCCGGCGCTGACCCGCAACCGTGGAGCACCGCGAGGTGCTGAGCCGGAAAGCTTGCGCGCGACTCCTACCCGTCAACGCTGTCGAGGAGTACAGCGGGAGGACATCGATGTTGCCCCGAGCCCTGCGCGGACTTCTCGCGCTCGCCGTCACCGGTGCCGCGTTCGCGCTGCCCGTCGTCGTGGCGAGCCCTGCCGAGGCGGCCTCCGGGGCGTGCACGCGTGGCACGGGGGTCACGGTCGTCGTGAACTCCCAGGTCCGGTGCGACGCCACCCCGGGCGGCTTCGCGCGCGACTCGTTCACGGGTGAGGGCTTCGCGCTCGAGGACGTCCCCGGGCAGACCGGCGCGGTCTGCCGCATCGACGGCTTCCCCTCCGACAACCGCTGCTTCGAGACCGACGCCTACTGGGCGCTCTTCGTCTCCGACCCGGGTTCGGGCACCTGGCGCTACGCGAGCGTCGGTGTGAACGGGCAGCGCGTCAAGGCCGGCACGTGGGTCGCCTTCGTCTGGCAGAGCAGCGCCACGCGCACCGCACCGTCGGTCACGCCGGTCGGCCCGGCCCCCGCGGCCCCGGCTCCGGCCGACCCGGGCACGTCGGGCGGGGGATCGGGCGGTGGAGGCACCGGCGGCACGGGTGGCGGCTCCGGGTCGCCGACCACGGCGCCCACGATGCCGGGCCCGTCGGCCACGCCCACCGAGTCTGCTGCTCCCACCGAGACTCCCGCCGACGGCCAGAGCTCCTCGCCCGGCGACGCGGTCGACGGCGACGAGCGCGAGTCCACCTCCGCCGAGGTCGCCGAGCGCGAGGGCGGAAGCGTGTGGGGACTCCTGCTCGCCGTGGTCGTGATCGGCCTGATGGGCGCCGCGGTGGTCCTGGTCCGGCGAAGGCGACAGGGCGGTGCCTGAGAAGGGCCGGGCCTCGCTGCCCCGCGACCTCGCACCCGGTGCCTGGTGGGTGTGGGCGCTCGCCCTGGCCGCCGCGGCCTCGACGACGCTGAACCCGTTCGCCCTCCTGCTGATCTGCGCCGTCGCCGCCCTGGTCGTCGCGGCTCGTCGGACCGACGCCCCTTGGGCGCTCTCGTTCCGCTTCTACGTCTACTTCGCGCTCGTCGTCGTCGTGGTGCGCGTCGTGTTCCACGTGCTCCTGGCGGGCGGCGGCTACAGCGACGACGTCGTGCTCCTGCGCCTGCCCGAGATCCCGCTGCCCGAGGCCGCGCGGGGCATCCGGCTGCTGGGCGACGTCACCCGCGCATCGATCCTGTCGGGCCTCTACGACGGGATGCGGCTCGGCACGATCATCATCTGCGTCGGTGCCGCGAACACCCTCGCGAACCCCAAGCGCCTGCTGAAGTCGGTGCCGCCGGCGCTGTACGAGGTCGGCACGACGATCGTCGTCGCGCTGTCGCTGTTCCCCCAGCTCGCCGAGAGCGTCCAGCGCGTGCGGCGCGCGCGTCGTCTGCGCGGCGACGGGATGCGCCGCACCGCGGTGCTGCGCCGCATCGTCGTGCCGGTGCTGGAGGACGCGCTCGAGCGGTCGATGACCCTCGCGGCCGGCATGGACGCGCGCGGCTACGGACGCTCGGGCCGGGCCACCCCGCGACAGCGGTTCGTGACGGGCGCCCTGGTCCTCGTCGCGCTGTTCCTGCTGACGGTCGGCATCTACGGCTACCTCGACGCGACGGCGCCCCGTGTGATCGGCATCCCCGCGCTGGTGCTCGGTGCCGGTGTCGCCCTGCTCGCGATGACGGCCGCAGGCCGGCGGGTGCAGCGCACGCGCTACCGGCCGCAGCGGTGGCTCGCACCGGAGTGGTTCACGGCCGCCAGCGGCGTCGCCGTCGCGGCGCTCATGGAGGTCGCCGACGGTGCGGTCCCGGCCGCCGTGATCCCGCCGCTCGACGCCCTGCCGACGCTGCCGGTGTGGTGCGTGCTCGCGGTGCTCGTCGGCGCGCTGCCCGCCCTCCTGACCCCGGCGCCGGCTGCCGCGCCGAGCCCCGACGGCTCGCCGACCACGCCCCGGGAGGTCGCTCGTGCTGACGCTGCGTGACGTCTCCTTCGCCTACGGCGACGACGTGGTGCTGAGCCACGTCGACCTCCAGCTCGACGACGCCGAGCTGGTCCTCGTGTGCGGCCGCACGGGATCCGGCAAGTCGACGCTGCTGCGGATGTTCAACTCCCTGGTGCCCCACTTCACCGGCGGCACGCTGGCCGGAGACGTGCTGGTCGACGGCGTCTCGGTCGTCGGCACGCCGCCGCGCGAGCTCGCCCACCTCGTCGGCTACGTCGCGCAGGACCCGCTCAGCGGGTTCGTCAGCGACACCGTCGAGGAGGAGCTCGCCTACGGCATGGAGCAGCTCGGGCTCGATCCGCAGACGATGCGGCGCCGGGTCGAGGAGACGCTGGACCTGCTCGGCATCGCCGAGCTGCGGCACCGCTCGCTGCTCTCGCTCTCGGGCGGCCAGCAGCAGCGTGTCGCGATCGGTGCCGTGCTGACGATGCACCCGCGGGTCCTCGTGCTCGACGAGCCCACGTCCGCGCTCGACCCCACGGCGGCCGAGGAGGTGCTGGCCACGATCGCCCGCCTCGTGCACGACCTCGGCCTGCTCGTCGTCGTGGCCGAGCACCGCATGGAGCGGGTCGTGCCGTTCGCCGACAAGGTCGTCGCGGTCGCCGACGGGCAGGTCACGTCCGGCCCTCCGGCCGAGGTGCTGGCGGGCTCGGTCGTGGCGCCGCCGATCGTCGAGCTGGGCCGTCTCGCCGGGTGGTCGCCGCTGCCGCTCTCGGTGCGCGAGGCGCGGCGCCGCCGCAGCGAGGTCGTCGACCGGCTGGGCGAGCCCTCGCCGCCGCTGCTGCCCGAGGGTGCTGACGTCCTGGTCGCCCGGGGGGTCTCGGTCCTGCACGGCACGACCCCCGCGGTCCGCGACGTCGACCTGACGCTCGTGGCCGGACGCGTCACGGGCCTGATGGGTCGCAACGGTGCCGGCAAGTCCTCGCTCCTCTGGGCGCTGCAGGGTGGCGTGCGCCGTCGCTCCGGCTCGGTCGCGGTCGACGGCGTGGACCCCGCCGCCGCCCGGCCCGAGAAGGCCCGCGAGCTCGTGGGCCTGGTGCCGCAGACCGCCGCCGACCTGCTGTTCCTCGAGACCGTCGACGACGAGTGCGCTGCGGCCGACCGGCAGGCGAACGTCGCCGCGGGCACCTGCCGCGACCACCTCGACCGGCTCGCGCCCGGCGTTCCCGGCGACCGTCACCCGCGCGACCTCTCGGAGGGGCAGCGGCTCGCGCTCGTCGTGGCCGTCGTCGTGACGTCGGCCCCGCGGGTCGTGGCGCTCGACGAACCGACCCGCGGGCTCGACTACCCCGCGAAGGAGGCGCTGACCGCGATCCTCCGTACGCTCGCCGCCGAGGGACGCGCGATCGTCGTCTCGAGCCACGACGTGGAGTTCGTGGCGGGGGTCGCCGACGAGGTCGTCGTGATGGCCGAGGGCGAGATCGTCTCGCGGGGACCGGCCGCCCGGGTGCTCACCGAGTCCCCGGCATTCGCCCCGCAGGTCACCAAGGTCCTCGGCCCGCCGTGGCTCACGGTGGCGCAGGTGGAGGCCGCTCTTCCCGCCGCCGCCCTGCCGGACGGGGGATCGCGATGAGCGAGAGCCGCCCGACCTCGCTGCACGTCGGCCGCCGGTCGGCGATGGTCCTGGCCGTCGCCAGCCTGGCTGGCCTGGTGATGTTCGCGTGGCCGCTGATCCTGCAACCGGCCGCGGGGGTCGAACGGGTCGACCAGCCGTTCCTGTTCATGCTGATCTTCCCGATCGTGCTGGGGCTGGTCGTCGCCGAGCTGACCGAGGGCGGCATGGACTCCCGCACCCTCGCGGTGCTGGCCGTGCTCACCGCGGTCAACGGTGCGATCCGCTCGCTGGGCGCGGGCGTCGCCGGGATCGAGACCGTGTTCTTCCTGCTGATCCTCGGCGGTCGCGTCTTCGGCCCCGGTTTCGGCTTCGCCCTGGGGTGCACCAGCCTGTTCACGTCGGCGCTGCTGACGTCCGGTGTCGGACCCTGGCTGCCGTTCCAGATGATGTGCGCCGCCTGGGTCGGCATGGGTGCGGGCCTGCTGCCGCGCCGCGTCACGGGTCGCTGGGAGATCGCGCTGCTCGTCGCCTACGGGGTCGTCGCGGCCTACCTGTACGGGTTCCTGATGAACCTGTCGTCGTGGCCCTTCACGCTCGGCATCGCGGTGCCGGGTGCCGGTGACGGGCTGCAGATGGTGCCGGGCGACCCGGTGCTCGACAACCTGCACCGCTTCGTCGTGTTCACCCTGCTGACCTCGACCTGGGGCTGGGACACCGGTCGCGCGATCACGACCGGCGTGCTGCTCGTGGTGCTCGGTCCCGCGCTGCTGACGACCTTCCGCCGCGCCCTGCGCCGGGTGCGCATCGTGACGACCTTGGCACCCGCCGAGCCGGGCGCGCCCGCCTCGACCCGCTGACGGCCTCTCGCCTCGGGTGAACCGGGGGCAGGGGCGGCCGGGCGGTGTTACCTTCAGGGCGTCTGGGATCCCAGGCCCGTCGTGCCCCGAGGGGAAGCCGGTGCAACTCCGGCGCTGACCCGCAACCGTGTGCCGCCCGTGGCGGCGAGCCGGAGCACCTCCTCACGACGGCACCCACCCAAGCTGCCGAGGTGTGCAGCTGGAAGGAACAACGCATGTCGAGATCCACACGTCTGCTCGGGCTCGGAGCGGCTGCCGCCGTTCTCGCGCCCCTCGCCCTGGTGGCCCCGGCCGCCGTCGCGGCCACCCCGGCCGACAGCCAGCCCTCGGTCTCCGCGGGCGACTGGCTCGCCGGCGAGGTCGTCGCCGGAACCGGCCCGCAGGCCGGGCAGGGCTTCCTGCTGTCGGCGTACAGCGGCAACAACCCCGACTTCGGCATCGCGGCCGACGCGATCGTGTCGTTCGATCACCAGGAGGCGCACCCCGAGGCCGTCACCGCGCTGACCGCGGGCCTCGAGGCGAACTACGAGGGCTACGTGAACCCGACGTTCCCGGCGCCGCCCGAGGGCCAGGCGCAGGAGCAGGGCACGTTCCTCAACGCCGGCACGCTGGCCAAGACCGTGCTCGCCGCGACCGTCACCGGCTCGGCCACCGACTTCGGCGGGGAGAACCTGCTGGCCCAGCTCGAGGGCACGCTCGCGAGCAACGGCCAGGCGCTCAACCAGGGCGGCTCGCAGCAGGGCAAGGGCTCGGTGTTCAACCAGACCTACGCCGTCGAGGCGCTCGCCGAGAACGGCAGCGCGAGCACGACGGCCGCGGCCGAGGCGCTCGTCAACGCCCAGTGCGACGACGGCGGATTCCCGTTCGCGTTCCCGACCGGCCCGGAGGACTGCTTCTCCGACGTCGACACCACGGCCCGTGCCGTGATCGCGCTCGCGGCGGCGCAGAACAACATCGGCAACGCCCAGGGGTTCGCCTCCGACGCGACCGACTGGCTGGGCTCCCAGCAGCAGGCCGACGGCTCGTTCGGGTTCGAGTTCCCCGCTGGCACCTTCAACCCGTCGGCCAGCTCGACGCTGCTCGCCGCGCAGGCGTTCGAGGCGTTCACCACCTCGTCCGAGCTCGCACCCGACCGCCGGGCCACCCGCGCGGCCGGGTTCGTCCGCACGCTGCAGCTCGACTCCGTCAGCGGGGCGGGCAGCCTCGCCGGTGACGTCGGCGCGATCCTGTCGACGCAGGAGGACTTCAACGGCGCCACCGAGGCCGGCTCGCTGTCCGCCTTCGAGCGCACGGGCGCCACGTTCGCGGCCGCTCAGGCCTACGGCGGACTGGCCGTCCTCGACGGCACGACGGAGTTCAGCGACACGCCCACCACCGCGACCTTCTTCACCGAGATCGCGTGGCTCTCGAGCCGCGGCATCACGACGGGCTACGCCGAGGCGAACGGCTCGACGTCGTTCCGCGGCTCGCAGCCGGTGCTGCGCGAGCAGATGGCGGCGTTCCTCTACCGCTACGACAACGAGGGCACCAACCCGCCGGCCGGCGCCCCGAACGCGACGTTCTCCGACGCGGTGAACAACACCTTCAGCAAGCACATCGCGTGGTTGGCCTCCGAGGGCATCACGACGGGCTACGCGGACAACACGTTCCGTCCGAGCGCCCCCGTGCTGCGCGAGCAGATGGCGGCGTTCCTCTACCGCCTCGCGGGGAGCCCGACCTTCACGGCTCCCGCGACGTCGCCGTTCACCGACGTCCCGACGACGGCCACGTTCTACAAGCAGATCACGTGGCTCGACGCGGTCGGCGTGACGACGGGCTACGAGGGCCCCAACGGCACGCGCACGTTCCGCGGTTCGGACCCCGTGCTGCGTGAGCAGATGGCGGCGTTCCTCTACCGCTTCTACGTGAACACGCTGGTCGGCTAGAAACCGCTCGACGACGGGCCGGTCCGTCGACCTGGGGAGTGATCCGTCATGACCACGCGCACCCGCAGCGCGATCCTGCTGCTCCTGCTGAGCCTCGTCGGGCTCGGAGCGGCCCCGGCCGTCGCCGCGACCTCGGCCGGATCGCCGGCCTCGCAGGTCAAGGAGCAGTGCGACCCGCAGACCGACGTCGTGGTCACGGTCGACGCCTCGACCGCCGGCGGTGAGTACACCTCGCTGTGCGTCCAGGACGCGGCGGGCGACTCGGTGGTCGACCTGGTGAAGGCCACGAACATCCCGATCGACGTCACCGACGACGACATCGCGACGATCTGCCGCATCGACGGCTACCCCACGCCGACGCAGGACAGCTGCGGCGACGACGGCAACGACAGCGGCGCGTGGGCCTTCTTCACCGCCGACGTCAACGGCCCGTGGTCCGAGGCGCAGCAGGACACGACGATCTTCGAGGCCACGGGCGGCGAGCTCGTGACGTTCCACTTCGTGCCGAACGGCCAGCCCGCGACCGCGCCCGACCAGTCGACCGACACGCAGCTCTTCACCTCGACGGCCCTCGTGCCGGCCGAGGCCGAGGCCACGGACGGACCCACCGCCACGCCGTCGGTAGCGGAGGAGACGATCGAGCCCTCCAGCGAGGCCGCGGAGGACGCCGGTGCCCCCACGGCCTGGCTCATCTTCGGTCTGATGGTCGGGGTGCTGGTCGTCGTGGGCGGTGCCGTGTACTTCCTGCGCCGTCGCGCCCGGAACGCCTGACCGGGCCTCGAACGCCGAGGCCTAGCCTGGGGGCATGACCGGACCCGTCACCGTCTCCATCACGCGGCACGTCGACCCCGACCACGAGCAGCAGATGCTCGCGTGGCTGCGGGCCGGCACGCAGCTGTCGGAGCGGTTCGACGGGTTCCTCGGGTCGGGCTGGGTGCGGCCGGCGGCCGGCTCGACCGAGTGGCACATGCTCTACCGCTTCGACTCCCACGCCCACCTCGACGCCTGGAACGAGTCCGAGCAGCGGCGCTGGTGGCTCGAGTCGGCGCAGGGCTTCGTCGAGGAGGCCCGGCACGAGCAGCGCACCGGGATCGAGGGCTGGTTCGACGAGCCGAGCAGCGTCGACGTGCAGGACCTGCGGCCCACGCCGGTCCCGCCGCCGCGGTGGAAGCAGATGTGCGCGATCTTCCTGGTGTTCTTCCCGCTCAGCGTGGCGGCGAACTGGGCGTCGAGCCACCTGTTCCCCGACCTGGTGCTGCCGCTGCGCGTGCTGATCAGCGTGCTCGTGATGACGCCGGTCATGACGTACCTGGCGCTGCCGTTCATCACGCGCCTGCTCGCGCCGTGGCTCAACAAGCAGCCCTCCGCATGAGGGGTCTGCTGGTCGCCGGCACGACCTCCGACGCGGGCAAGACCGTCGTCACCACCGCGATCTGCCGTGCCTTCGCGCGTCGCGGGGTGTCGGTCGCGCCGTTCAAGAGCCAGAACATGTCGAACAACTCGATGGTCGTGCGGGCTGAGGCCGACCCTTCGAGGCTCGTCGTTCCTCCTCGCACCTCAGGGCCCGGAGGCTCTCCGCCCCCTGAGGTGAGCCCTTCGAGGCTCGTCGTTCCTCCTCGCACCTCAGGGCCCGGAGGCTTTCCGCCCCTTGAGGTGCGAGGAACGAGCCTCGAAAGGGGTACCGAAACCACCGGCTTGCACGGCGAGATCGGTCGGGCGCAGTGGATCCAGGCCGTCGCAGCAGGTGCCGCGCCCGAGGCGGCGATGAACCCCGTGCTGCTGAAGCCCGGCTCGGACCACACGAGCCACGTCGTCGTGATGGGCCGCCCGGCGGGCACGCTCGGAGCGCGCAGCTTCGTCGACGGCGGTCGCGCGCACCTGGCGGAGGCCGCCTTCGCGGCGCTCGACGACCTCGCGTCGCGCTACGACGTCATCGTCGCCGAGGGGGCCGGATCGCCCACCGAGATCAACCTGCGGGCGAACGACTACGTCAACATGGGGCTCGCGCGGCACGCGTCGCTGCCGACCGTCGTGGTCGGCGACATCGACCGCGGCGGCGTCTTCGCGGCGCTGTTCGGCACCGTCGCGCTGCTCGAGGGCGCCGACCAGGACCTCGTCGCCGGCTTCGTCATGAACAAGTTCCGCGGCGACGTGTCGCTGCTGGCGCCGGGCATCGAGCGGCTGGCCGAGCTCTCGGGCCGACCCACGCTCGGCGTGCTGCCGTGGCACCCGGACGTGTGGCTCGACTCCGAGGACGCGCTCGACCTGGAGGGACGGCGCGCGGGCGACCGCGAGGCGGCGTTGCGGGTCGCGGTCGTGCGGCTGCCGCGCATCAGCAACTTCACCGACGTCGACGCGCTGGGCATCGAGCCCGAGATCGACCTCGTGTTCGCCTCCCAGCCGCACCACCTCGACGGTGCCGACCTCGTCGTGCTTCCGGGCACGCGAGCCACGATGGGCGACCTCGCGTGGCTGCGCGAGCGGGGCCTGGCCGACGCGATCGCGAAGCACGCGGCCTCGGGCCGGGCCGTGCTGGGGATCTGCGGCGGCTTCCAGATGTTGGGGCGGCTTGTGGTTGATCCCGACGGCGTCGAGGGTCCGGCGGGAGCCGAGGTGGCCGGGCTCGGGCTGCTCGACGTCCGCACCGACTTCGGCGCGGACAAGGTGCTGCGGCTGCCGACCGGCGAGGCCCTCGGCCACGCGGCCGCGGGCTACGAGATCCACCACGGGCGCATCACCCGGGGAGCGGATGTGGAGGACTTCCTGGCGGGCGGTCGCGAGGGGAACGTCTTCGGCACGATGTGGCACGGCAGCCTGGAGTCGGACGAGTTCCGTCGGGCCCTGCTCGCCGAGGTCGCGTCGGCTGCCGGACGTCCGGCGCCCACGGCCGAGGTCTCCTTCGCCGAGCGGCGCGAGGCCCGGCTCGACCTGCTCGGTGAGCTCGCCGAGCAGCACCTGGACGTCGACCGACTGCTCGAGCTCGCCACGTCCGGGCCGCCGCGGGGCCTGCGCCGCCTCGCGCCGGGGGCCGAGCAGTGACCCGAGGGCCGCACGTCCTGCTGCTCGGCGGCACCGGCGAGGCGCGTGCGCTGGCACGCGAGCTCCAGGCTGCCGGCATCGCGTTCGAGTCCTCGCTCGCGGGGCGAGTGGCGCGGCCGCAGCTCCCGGTCGGACCGGTGCGGATCGGCGGGTTCGGCGGGGTCGACGGACTGCGGCAGCACCTGCGGGAGCGGGGCGTGACGGCCGTGGTCGACGCGACGCACCCGTTCGCGGTGGGCATGTCCTGCAACGCGGCGGCGGCCTGCGCGGCGGAGGGCGTCCCACTGCTCCGCTTGGCGCGACCCGGCTGGAGCGAGTCTCCCGGCGCCGAGACCTGGCACTGGGTCGACGACCACGACGCGGCGGCGCGTGCGGCCGCCTCGCTGGGGGAGCGGCCGTTCCTCACGATCGGACGTCAGTCGCTCGACCGCTTCGTCGGGCCGCTCGCGTCGCACGCTGCGCTGGCGCGCGTCGTCGATCCGCCGGACGTCGCGCTGCCGGAGAGGTGGACCCTGCTGCTGAGCCGCGGGCCCTACGCGCTGGAGGGCGAGCTGGCGCTGATCGACCAGCACGGTCTCGACGTCGTGGTCACGAAGGACTCCGGCGGCTCGCACACCTGGCCCAAGATGGAGGCCGCGGCCGAGCGCGGCATCCCGGTCGTCGTCGTCCGTCGCCACGACCCGGCCCCCGAGGTCCCCTCGGTCACCGATCCCGCCGCCGTCCTCCCCTGGCTCGCCACCCGCCCCTGACCCCACCGTCCCCAGATTTGCGCCGAGATGCGCGGAACCGGGGTGGCGCTTCTGCACATCTCGGCGCAAATCTGGGGGAGGGGGTCAGGGGCGTCGGGCGGCCACCACGGCGGCGACGGCGAGGGCGCCCCGGCCGACCGCCGACGCCAGCGTCACGGACCTCGGGATGTCCCTGGGCGCCGGAGCCGGGCCGGTGCCCATGCGGACGCGGTCGTCGACCACGCCCTCGTAGTGGTTGACCCCGCCGAGCTGCACGCCCAGCGCGCCCGCGAAGGCGGCCTCGACGGCGCCCGCGTTGGGGCTCGGGTGCCCCGGTGCGTCCTCGCGCCAGGCGCGAAGGGCGTCGACAGGTCGGCCGTCCACCACCGGAGCCGCCACCGACGCCAGCGCCGCCGCAAGGCGGGCGGGCACCAGGTTGGCGACGTCGTCGAGGCGGGCCGAGGCCCAGCCGAACCGCAGGTAGCGCGCGGAGCGGTGGCCCACCATCGCGTCGAGCGTGTTGACCGCGCGGTAGCCGACGAGCCCCGGCACCCCCGCGACGGCCCCCCACCACAGCGGTCCGACGACCGCGTCGGACGTGTTCTCGGCGACCGACTCCACCACGGCACGCGCGAGCTGGTCGGCGTCGAGCGTGCTCGGGTCGCGGCCGACGAGGCTGCGCACGCGCTGACGGGCGGCGGGGAGGTCGCCGGCGATGACGTGCTCACCGACCGCCGCGGCCTCGCGCCCGAGAGTCCGACCACCCACCACGGCCCACGTGGCGACCGCGGTGACGAGGGCGTGCCGGACCGGGCGCCCGGCGGTGCCTCGCTCGGCGAGCATTCCCGCCGCCGTGACCGATCCGACCGCGACGGCGGTGAAGGCGACGCCGCGCCGCCGGTCGTCGGCATACACCCGCCGCTCCAGCGCCCCGGCCGCCTGGCCGAAGCCCGCCACGGGGTGCCATCGCGCGGGGTCGCCGAGCAGGCGGTCGGCCGCGATCCCCAGCGCCAGGCCGACGGCCCGCGACCAGCTCACGGGATGCTCGCGGCGATCAGGCCTGCCGCCAGCGCGATCTCGATCGAGGCACCGAAGCAGTCGCCGGTCACGCCGCCGTGGCGCCGGACGCACCGCTCCAGCACCGCGACGGCGCCGGCGAGCAGGGCGGCGCCAAGCACGAGCCCGCGCCACCACGGCAGGTCCGCGGCGAGGGCCAGGCCGACGCACGCGGCGACCACGACGATCCAGGTGCCAATGGCGGCCGCGCGCGGCACGGTCTGCGCGAAGCTGACCGCGAGGCCCGAGTCGCGGGCCGGCGGCACCCCGGCGACGCAGTCGACCGCGAGCGCGGCGCGCGACAGGCACACGAGCGCACCGGCCACGAGAGGCCCGGCGTCGGTGCCGACCAGTGCCGCGATCGCCACGGCCTGCAGCCCCAGCACCACGACCAGCGTCGCCGCGCCCGCCGGGCCGGCGGTCCCGCCCTTCATGACCTCGAGCGAGCGGTCGCGGTCGTGCGACGCCGTGAGGCTGTCGGCGACGTCGGAGAGGCCGTCGAGGTGCAGGCCCCGGCTGCCGAGCCCGACCAGGCCGACCGCGAGCAGCCCGACGACGAGAGGCGGCGCGTCGACCTCGTTCCCGAGCCACACCGTGAGCGCCACGACGAGCCCGATGGGCACCACCGCGAGCGGCGCCAGCAGCATCGCGATCCGAGCGGCACGCCGGTCGACCCGCTCTGGCGCGGGCCAGCGCACGACCGTCAGCGTCCCGGCTGCGAGCAGCCAGCCGGTGCGGACGGGGGAGGCCATCAGGGGAGCAGGTCGGCGAGCAGGGCCATGTCGGCGAGCAGGAGGCCGGCCGAGCGGATCAGGGGCACCGCCGCGACCGCGCCGCTGCCCTCGCCCAGACGCATGCCGAGGTCGAGCACCGGCTCGAGGCCGAGCTTCTCCAGCGCGATGGCCTGGCCCGGCTCGGTCGAACGGTGGCCCGCCACGAACCAGGCGGCAGCACCGGGTGCGAGCCGCTCGGCGACGAGGGCAGCCGCGACGCTGATGACGCCGTCGAGCACCACCGGTACACCGGCGTGCGCCGCCCGCGCGAGGAACGTGGCCGACGCCGTGAGGTCGGCGCTGCCGAGCGCCTGGAGCGTCACGACCGGGTCGTCGGCTCGGTCGCCGACGCGGTCGAGGGCCTGCTGCACGATGGCGGTCTTGTGCGCGAGGCCGGCGTCGTCGACTCCGGTGCCCCGACCGGTGACCGCCTCGGCGGGCAGGCCGAGCGAGGCGGCGATCAGCGCTGCGGCTGGCGTGGTGTTGCCGATGCCCATGTCGCCGGAGACGAGGAGCTGCGCGCCAGCGGCGATCTCCTGGTCGGCGATCATCGCGCCGACAGCCATCGCCCGACGGGCCTCGCCCACCGTGAGCGCGTCCTGCAGGTGGATCGGTGCGGACCCCGCGCGGACCTTGAACTCCCGCACGGCGGGATCGAGGTCGGCCAGGTCCTCCTCGACGCCCAGGTCGAGCACCCGGACGGTCACGCCGTGCTGGCGCGCGAGCACCGAGACGCCTGCCCGGCCCGCGACGAACGTGCGCACCATGGCACCCGTGATCGCCTTGGGATAGGCCGAGACCCCGTGGTCGGACACGCCGTGGTCGCCCGCGAGCACGACCGCGCGCACGCGCTCGATCGGTGCCGGCGGGACGGCCCCCTGGGTCGCGGCGACCCAGACCGCGAGGTCACCGAGCCGGCCGAGCGCGCCCGCCGGCGTGGCCAGCCCGCCGAGCCGCTCCCGGGCCGCCTCGACGAGCGCGGGGTCCGGGGCAGGGACGGGCGTGCCGGCCGGGGGCAGCGTCGGCGCGAGGTCCGGTCCGGAGGTCACAGCGCAGCAGCCGCCTCACGGCGTGCGAGCTCGGCGGACTCGCGGGTCCAGGCGCGGTGCACCAGGCCCGTGAGCACGACGCCCAGCACGAGCCACAGCGAAGCCTGCGTCAGCAGCGACCCGATGCGGAACTCGAACAGCGTGTTGGCCGGGAAGGAGTCCGGCACCTCGTCGATGGGCGCCATGACGAACGTCGCGATGCCGACGACGACCAGGTACACCGCGCCCGCTGCGGCCGTCGCGGTCCACGCCGAGCGGGAGGCGAGCACCTGGCGGGCGATGATCACGGCGGCGAGCACTGCGAGGAGCGAGATCGCGAGGAAGCCGAAGTACAGGGCGGTGCGCTCGCCGATCGTGTCGCCGCTGCCGACGGCCGGCGGGTTCGGCGGGTACTTCAGCCACGGCACCAGGACCACGGCCACGAATCCGACACCGGCGACCAGTGCGGTCGTCGCGACGGGCGTGAGGCGGCCGAAGCGGCCCGCGGCGAAGGCGGCGCCGATGCCGACGAGACCGCCGAGGATCGTGCCGATCAGGCCTGTGGCGGTCGCGAGGCCGGGGCCGGCCTGCTGGCCGCGCGTGATGCCACCCTCCTCGTCACCGTGGGAGTGGCCACCGGCCGCCTCGTCGTGCGAGTGCGCCTCGTCCTCGTCGTGCGAGTGCTCGGCGGGTGCGGCGGCGCTCTCCTCGAGCGCGATGGCGTCGTCGATGGCGGGCTCACCGACGCCGAGGGCGACGACGAAGGCGATCAGGCCGCCGAGGAGACCGGCGATCAGGCCGTTGATCAGAAAGCTGCGTGCGTTCATGGAGGTTCCGTCCAGGAGGGCATGACGGCGTGACGCCACGCCACGGGGGCCGGCCAAGCCGGCGAGGGGGACGACGCCCAGCCACCGGAGCGGTCAGCGGGCGTCGTGCGAGGCGAGCGTCAGTGGCAGGGGAAGCCGAGCAGGTGGCGTCCGTCGTGGACCCACTCGTGCACGTCGGTGCCGGAGAGCAGCGAGAAGGCACCCTGCTCGGCGCCGACGAAGTACGTCACGACGACCGCGAGCAGCGCGGCGAAGAGCGCCCAGGGGGCGAGCTGACGGACCGGGATGGCGACCGGGGCGACCTGGGGAACGGCGGTCGGGTTGAGCTGGCTCATCATGAACTCCTTCGGGATACGAGCGTCCCGTGGTGGGTGGAATGCCGAGGCTCGGGTCTGACTCCACCCGCCGGAGCGGGTGTCACAGTAGCGCGACTGTGCCGGACTTCCACCGGCTTCCGAGGTCTCGATCGATTCGCATCGTAGGGCATGACGGTTGCAGGGTGCGACGGGTGGGTCGAACGTCTCAGGGAGCGACCTGCAGCTCGCCGTTGTCGGGCAGGCGCGGGGGTTCGCCGGTGGCCTGCGCGAGGGCCAGCGCGATGACGTCGCCGTGGCTCACGACCAGGAGGCGGGCCCCGGCCGGCACGGCTGCGAGGGCGTCCGCCGTGCGCCGGGCGACGAGGTCGAGCGGCTCGAGGTAGCCCTGCTCGACGAGGCGCGGGTCGAGGTGGACCGGCAGGTCCAGGGCGCGGCCGACGATCATCGCGGTCTGTCGTGCGCGCACGGCGGGAGACGACACGAGGTGCTCGATCCCGAACCCGCGTGCCTGCTCGGCCGCTGCTTGGGCCTGCTCGACGCCGAGCGCCGTGAGCGGTGGGTAGGGGGTGTGGCCCTGGAACCGACCGGCGGCGTTCCACGTCGACTGGCCGTGCCGCAGCCACGCGATCACGCGGACACCTCGGCCGGGGCCCCGATCGCGGCCACCTCGCCGAACACCGTCACCGCGGGGGCGCCGATGCCCGCCTCGGCGGCAAGAGCGGCGATCGTCGCGACGGTGCCGCGCACGACGCGCTGGCTGGGCTGCCCGGCGTCGGCCACCACGGCGGCGGGGGTCGTGCCGGTGAGCCCGCCGGCGGTCAGCGCCTCGGCGATCGCGGGCAGCGTGCGCACGCCCATCAGCACGACGATCGTCGTGCCGGCGCGGGCCAGAGCGGCCCAGTCGACCGTGGACTCGGGGTGGCTCGGCGGGAGGTGGCCCGAGACGACCGTGAAGCCCTGGCTCGTGCCGCGGTGGGTCACCGGGATGCCGGCCAGCTCGGGAGCGGCGATCGCGGACGTCACGCCCGGGACGACCGTGACCGGGATGCCGGCCTCGCGGCACGCGTCGACCTCCTCACCGCCGCGGCCGAACACGAACGAGTCGCCGCCCTTGAGCCGCACGACGTGCCGCCCGGCGCTGGCGTGCTCGACCAGGAGACGGTTGATCTCCTCCTGCGGCGTCGTGCGGCCGTGCGGGATCTTCGCGACGTCGATGATTACGACGTGCGGCGGGAGCGTCGCGAGCGCCGCGAGCGGGGCCAGGCGGTCGGTCACGACGACGTCGGCGTCGAGCAGGGCGTCGCGGCCGGCGACGGTCAGCAGGCCGGGGTCGGACGGCCCGCCGCCGACCAGGGTCACGCGGCCGTGGTCGCGGCGGGGGGCGGCTGGAGCGTCGTCGGCCGGTGCGTTCCAGACCGTGTCGACGGCGCGGACGTCGTCGAGGGTCAGGTCGCGTGCGTGCCACGTGAGCAGGCCGCGGGCGTGCCAGTCCTCGATCGAGCCGCACACCTCGGGAGCGACCACCGTGACGGTGTGGCCCGCGCGGAGCATTGCCTCGACGTGTGCCGCGGCCCGGGCGTCGCCCGAGGTCACCAGCGTTCGCCGCAGCAGGGGTGCCGGGCCCTGGGCGGCAGACGAGCCCGTCATGTCAGGGACCGCCAGGTCGAGAGGAGGGAGCGGGTCGTCGAGGGCTTGCGCACCGCGATGCGCACCCAGGAGTCGTCGAGCCCGGGGAACGTGTCGGCGCGGCGCACCGCGAACCCGGCGGCGCGGAGCCGCGCGTGCGTGCCGGTGCCCGGGCGGGCCAGCACGAACGAGGCGGCGGGCGTCACGACGGGGATGCCGAGCTCGGTCAGTCCGTCCACCAGGACCGCGCGCTGCGTCGTGACGAGGCGGGCCCGTCGCTCGGCCTCGGCGGTCGCCTCGTCGCCGGCCGTCGCGGTCAGCACCGCGAGGGCCGCGGTCGAGACCGACCACGGCGGCTGCTGGCGGCGCAGGTCGGCGACGACCTCGCCGTCGCCCACGACGTAGCCGGCGCGGACGCCGGGCAGGCCCCAGAGCTTCGTCAGGCTGCGCAGGACGACCAGGCCCGGCATCGGCACCGACGTGAGGCTCGCGCGCTCGCCGGGCACGGCGTCCATGAACGCCTCGTCGACCACGACGACGCGGCCTGGACGGAGCAGGCGCCGCAGGTCCGCTGCGGGGTGCAGGACCGACGTCGGGTTGGTGGGGTTGCCCACGACCACGAGGTCGGCCGCCTCGGGCACGGCGTCGGGGTCGAGCCGGAAGCCGTTCTCGGCGCGCGTCACGACGTGGTGCACGGCGTGGCCGGCCGCGGCCAGGGCGACGTCGGGCTCGGTGAACTGCGGGTGCACCACGACGGGATGACGCCAGGCGCGGGCGCGGGCGATCAGCGTGAACGCCTCGGCTGCCCCGGAGGTCGCCAGCACCTCGGCGGGCGCGCGCCCGTGGCGGCGGGCGACGGCCTTCTCGGCCGTCGTGGGGTCGGGGTAGGAGGCGATGTGCGTCATCGACTCCTGCAGGGCCTCGGCCAGCCAGCGGGGCAGCGGCTCGTCGGTGACGTTGACCGCGAGGTCGACGAGTCCGTCGGCCAGCTCGGCGTCGCCGTGCCAGCCGAGGTCCGGGGTGCGGTCGTGCCGCGCGGGGACCGGCTCGTGCGCCGAGGTGCTCGCTGCGTGCGGCCGGATGACAGGGGGCGAGAGCGGCGTCGCGGCTGCGGCGGCCTCGGCGAGACGCTGTGCGAGGCGCGGCGCACCGGCCCAGTGGGTGTGCAGGTAGGAGGCGTGCAGAGCGGGGCCGGCGAAGCCGACGTGCTCACCCCGCTCGATCCACGCCGGCACGGCGCCGTGCACGGGCGTGACGTGCGTGCGGTGGAACTCGTGGGCCGTGAACCGCTCGCCCGCGCGGGTCAGGAGGGTGTCCTCGCCGGCGATCGCGGTGCGGTACGCGAGCGTGAGGCGAGGCGTCATCTCGGCGCTGGCCTCGAGCGCCCCGATCATCGGGACGTCGTCGACGCTCTGGCACAGGTACAGGAGCCCGGCGCACTCGGCGACGGTCGGGACGCCGTCGGCCACGGCCTGGCGCAGCTGTTCGCGCAGGGCGGTGTTGCCGGTCAGGCCTGCGGCGTGGACCTCGGGGAAGCCGCCGCCCAGGTACAGCGCGCGGGTGCCGGCGGGCAGCTCGGTGTCGCTGAGGGGGTCGAAGACCTCGACCCGGCAGCCCGCGGCCTCGAGCAGCTCGGTGGTCTCGGCGTACGTGAACGTGAAGGCGCGTCCACCGGCGACGGCCACGACCGGCGCGCCCGCGACCGGGGTGACGTGGTCGGCGGGGTCCCAGGGGTCGGCGTCGAGGTCGGACGCCGAGCGGGCGATCTCGACGACGGCGGTGAGGTCGATGCGCTCGGCGACCTGGGTCGCGAGCCGGTCCAGCGCCTGCGCCGCCTCGTCGCGCTCCTGCGCGGGCACCAGACCGAGGTGCCGCGAGGGGGCGACGATGCCGTCGTCGCGCGACAGCACGCCGAGGACCGGCAGACCGAGCGGCTCGATCGAGCGGCGGACCTCGTCGGCGTGGCGCTGGGAGCCGGCCTTGTTGAGGATCACCCCCGCGATGCGCACCGCGGGGTCGAAGCTGGCCAGGCCGTGCACCATCGCGCCGATCGTGCGCGAGGCCGAGGAGATGTCGACGACGAGGACCACGGGGGAGCGGGTGATCGCCGCGACGTGCGCGGTGGAGGCGAACCCCTCGCCGCCGATCTGCCCGTCGTACAGCCCCATGACGCCCTCGATCACGGCGAGGTTCGCACCGCGCGCGCCGTGACGGAGGAGGGGCGCCAGCCGCTGCTCGCCGACGAGGTGCGGGTCGAGGTTGCGGCCGGGGCGGCCGGTCGCGAGCGAGTGGTAGCCGGGGTCGATGTAGTCGGGGCCGACCTTGTGGCCGCTGACGACGTGGCCGGAGGCGGCCAGGGCCGCCATCAGCCCGGTCGCGACCGTCGTCTTGCCGTGACCGCTGGCAGGAGCAGCCACGACGAACCGGGGAAGCGAGGTCACCACTCGATGCCCCTCTGACCCTTCTGGCCGCGGTCGAAGGGGTGCTTCTCGTGCTGCATCTCGGTCACCAGGTCGGCGATCTCGCGCAGTGCGGGGTGGGCGCGGCGGCCCGTGATCATGACGTGCTGATGACCCGGGCGGTCGCGCAGCGTCGTGACGACGTCGTCGACGTCGACCCAGCCGCGCTCCATCAGGTACGTGAACTCGTCGAGCACGTAGAGCGTGTGCTTCTGCTCGGCGAGGCGACGCTTGACCTCGCCCCAGCCCTCCGCGGCCTCGGCCTCGTGGTCGGTCTCGGTGCCCTGCTTGCGCGACCACGACCAGCCGGAGCCCATCTTGTGCCACTCGACCGGACCGCCCTCGCCGGTCTGCGTGTGCAGCTCGCCGAGGCGCTCGAGCACGGTCTGCTCGCCGATGCGCCACTTGGCCGACTTCACGAACTGGAACACGCCGATGTCCCAGCCCTGGTTCCAGCCGCGCAGGGCCAGGCCGAAGGCGGACGTCGACTTGCCCTTGCCGTCGCCGGTGTTGACCATCAGCAGCGGCCGGTTGCGGCGCTGCTTGGTCGTGAGGCCGTCGTCGGGGACGGTCAGCGGCTCGCCCTGGGGCATCAGGCCACCTCCCGCACGACGGTCGTGAGGGCGTCGGCCGTGACCTCCGCCAGGGGCAGGTAGGTCGCGTCCATGACCTCGGCCAGCCGGCGGGCCAGGCCCAGGCTCATGCGGCCGCTCTCGCAGTCGACGACGACGGTCTCGACGCCGCCGAGCAGCGCGGCGGCCTGCTGCGAGCGGCCGACGGGGTCGGCCCCGTGCGTCGCGCGGCCGTCGGTCACCAGCACCAGCAGCGGGCGACGGCGGGGGTCGCGGACGCGCTCGATGCGCAGCGTCTCGACGACCTGCAGGAGGCCCTCGGCCAGGGGCGTGCGGCCGCCGGCGGGGAGGTCGTCGAGGCGGCGTGCGGCGATGTCGATCGAGCCGGTCGGCGGCAGGGCGAGCTCGGCCGCGTCGCCGCGGAAGGTCACGAGGCCGACCTTGTCGCGGCGCTGGTAGACGTCGAGCAGCAGCGAGAGGATCGCGGTCTTGACCTGCTCCATGCGCTTGCGGGCGGCCATCGAGCCGGAGGCGTCGACGCAGAACAGCACGAGGTTCGACTCGCGGCCCTCGGTGATCGCGACCCGCAGGTCCGCGGGAGCGAGCCGGACCCGCGGGGCGGAGGTTTCCCCTTCGAGGCTCCTCGTTCCTCGTCGCACCTCAGGGGGCGGAAATCCATCGGGCCCCGAGGTGCGACGAACGAGCGTCGAAGGGGTTGCCGCCTCACGCCGCGACGCCTGGTGCGGGGCGGCGGCCCAGAGGGTCTGCGGGAGGTCGAGCCGGCCGCCCGAGCCCTCGGGGCGGCGGGCGCCGACGCGGCGGCCGTTCGAGGTGAGGGCGCGCGACCGGCGTCCGGCCTCGCCCGTGCCCAGCCCGTCGACCGTGAACAGGCGGGCGCGCGACGGCTCGCCGGCCTGGGCGGTCGTGGTGGTGCCGGAGCCCGGCGCCTGCTGCTCGCCGGAGCCGCCGGCGGGCGGGGGAGGGCCGGTCTCGCCGGGGCCGTCGTCCGGGGTGGCGTCGCTGCCGCCGTCGGGGCCGCTGGGCGTCGGACCCTCGCCGTCAGGCCCGTCGTCGTCGGGACCCTCGTCGTCCGGCCCGTCGGTCGGCGGCTCGGGCTCGTCGTCGCCCAGCAGGTCGTCGAGCTGCTGCTGGTCGATGCCCGGGGCGTCGAAGGGGTTGCGGCGACGCCGGTGCGGCAGCGCGAGGCGGGCGGCCACGCGGATGTCCTCGGTCGTGACGTGCGTGCGGCCCTGCCAGGCGGCGTGGGCCACCGCCGCGCGCGCCGTGACGATGTCGGCGCGCATGCCGTCGACGTCGAAGGCCGCGCAGATCTCGGCGATGCGCACCAGGTCGTCGTCGGTCAGCAGCACCTGCTCGAGCAGGTCCTGCGCGGCCGAGAGGCGCTCGGTCAGCGACGCCTCCTCGGCGGCGAAGCGCGCGGCGAAGGTCTCGGGAGCGGAGTCGAACGCGAGCCGGCGGCGGGTGACCTCGGCGCGCAGCTGGGGGTCGCGCGGGGCGGCGACGTCGACCGTCAGGCCGAACCGGTCCAGCAGCTGCGGGCGCAGCTCGCCCTCCTCGGGGTTCATCGTCCCGATCAGCACGAAGCGCGCCGCGTGCTCGACCGAGACGCCGTCGCGCTCGACCGTGCTGCGGCCCATCGCCGCGGCGTCGAGCAGCAGGTCGACGAGGTGGTCGTGGAGCAGGTTGACCTCGTCGACGTAGAGGATCCCGCGGTGCGCCTTGGCCAGCAGGCCCGGCTCGTACTCCGTGACGCCCTCGCTGAGCGCCTTCTGCAGGTGCAGCGAGCCGAGCACGCGGTCCTCGGAGGCGCCGACGGGCAGCTCGACGAGGCGCACGGGCCGGGTCTCGACCTCCGGCTCCGGGCCGAAGGGCCCGTCGGGCGAGAGCGGGTTCGCGTCGCGCGGGTCGGACGAGAAGCGGTCGCCCGCCACGACGTCGATCGGCGGCAGCACCGCGGCGAGCGCGCGCACCATCGTCGACTTCGCTGTGCCCTTCTCGCCGCGCACGAGCACGCCGCCGATCGACGGCGAGATCGTCGCGAGGACGAGGGCCAGGGCCATGTCGTCGGATCCGACGACGGCCGTGAAGGGGTACTGACGTGGCATGTGGGGCTCCCGCTCTCAGTGCCGTGAGGTTGCGTGCAGTGGAGCGGCCCGAGGCCGGTCTTCGGACTTCCTGGGTCGTGATGCCCAGGTCACCGCAGCGGGCCCTGTGCCGGACTTTCACCGGCTTCCCGATTCTCCCCTGACCACGTGGTCGTCGTGGGGCACCTCGGGCCGTTCTGATCGGGGTCAGGCTAGCGCGTCCTCCCGGTCGCGTTAGCCTCGCGCCCATGGCTGAGACCCCGGTGCGCGGCGGAGTGCACGTCGTCGGCGTCGGTGCCGACGGGTGGGACGGGGTGCCGGCGTCGCTGCAGGCGCTGGTCGTCGAGGCCGACGTCGTCGTGGGCGGCGAGCGGCACCTGGCGATGCTGCCGGACCGCGTCGCGGCCGAGCGCATGGCCTGGCCGTCGCCCCTGCGCGACGCGCTGCCCGGGCTCGTCGAGGCCTGGGACGGACGCCGCGTCGTCGTGCTCGCCTCGGGGGATCCGTACGTCGCCGGCATCGGCACGACGCTGCAGGACTTCGTGCCGGCCGACCGCCTGGTGGTGCACCCGGCGGTCTCGTCGGTCGCGCTCGCCCGGGCGCGCATGGGCTGGCCGGCCGAGGCCGCCACCGTGCTGCGCCACGCGGGGGAGCTGCCGCGCCACGCCGCGCCCGGCCACCGGATCCTGCTGCTGAGCGCCGACGCGACGACGCCGGGTGCGGTCGCCCGCGCCCTGGTCGAGCGTGGCCTGGGCGCCAGCCGCCTCACGGCGCTCGGGCACCTGGGCGGTGCGGACGAGTCCCGCGTCGAGGGCGTCGCCGCCGACTGGGACCACGCGGTCCCGACGCTGCACGTGCTCGCGATCGAGGTCGTGGGCCGGCCTGCGGTGGCTGGCCTCGGCTGGGTCGCGGGCCTGCCGGACGACGCCTTCGACCACGACGGCCAGATCACCAAGCGCGACCTGCGCGCCTCCGCCCTCGCGCGCCTGGCCCCCACGCCGGGTGCCCTGCTGTGGGACGTCGGGGCCGGCGCGGGGTCGGTCGGCATCGAGTGGATGCGCGCGCACCCGACCTGCCGCACGGTGGCCGTCGAGTCCCATCCCGACCGGGTCGTCCGCATCGCGCGCAACGCGATGCGGCTGGGCGTGCCGGACCTGGGGGTCGTCCAGGGCCGTGCACCCGACGCGCTCGTCGACCTGCCGACGCCGGACGCCGTCTTCGTCGGCGGTGGAGCCACGCGCGACGGCGTGCTCGAGGCGGCGTGGGAGGCGCTGCGTCCCGGTGGTCGCCTCGTCGTGCACGCCGTGACGCTCGAGACCGAGCGGGTCGTGGTCGACTGGGCCGCTCGCCTGGGCGGAGAGCTCACGCGGGTCTCGGTCGAGACGGCCCAGCCGATCGGGACGTTCACCGGATGGACGCCCGCGCGCGCCGTCGTGCAGTGGGCCGTGACCAAGTCGCCGAAGGAGACCGTGTCGTGACCGTGCACTTCGTGGGAGCCGGCCCGGGTGCCGCGGACCTGCTGACGCTGCGGGCCGCCGCGATGCTGCGGGAAGCCGACGTCGTGGTCTACGCGGGCACGTACCTCGACGCCGAGGTGCTCTCGCACTGTCGCGAGGGTGTGCGTCTCGTCGACACGCAGGACCTCGACCTCGACCGCATCACGGCCGAGCTCGTCGGCGCGCACGAGGCGGGGCTCGACGTCGTGCGGCTGTGCTCGGGCGACCCGTCGCTGTACTCCGCCGTGCACGAGCAGGGGCGCCGGCTCGACGCGCACGGCGTGCCGTGGGACGTCACGCCCGGGGTGCCGGCGTACGCCGCTGCGGCCGCCACGGTGGCGGCCGAGCTCACGGTGCCCGAGCTGGTGCAGTCGGTCGTGCTCACGCGCACGCAGGCGCGGTCGACCGTGATGCCGGACGGGGAGTCGCTGGCGGCCTTCGCGGCCACGGGAGCGACGCTGTGCCTGCACCTGGCGATCACGCGGACGCGCGTGCTGGCGGCCGAGCTGGCCGAGCACCACGGCGCCGACTGCCCGGTCGTCGTCGTCGCGAACGCCTCGCGGCCGGACCAGCTCGTGCTGCGCGGCACGCTGGCCGACATCGCCGACCAGGTCGAGGCCGCGGGCCTGCGGCAGGCCGCGGTGATCCTCGTCGGCCGCGCCCTCGCCGAGGACGTCCGCGCGGGCGAGTCCTACCTCTACGCCCCCACCCGCGACCGCTCCCTCAAGTCCCCCCGACCCTGAGCCCCTGGACGACCGCTCGCGAGTGGATTCCCGCCCCTCCGCGAGTGAGTTTCCGCCCCGCGGCGAGTGAGTTTCCGCCCTGGCGGTGGCCGCACCGCGAGGAGCCATGCTCGCGATCCGGGCGGCGGTACCCCTTTCGAGGCTCCTCGTTCCTCGTCGCACCTCAAGGGGCGGGGAACGGCTCCTCGTTCCTCGTCGCACCTCGAGGGGCGGGGAACGGCACGGGGTCAGGTGACGAAGCGGGGGGTCCAGACGCGGCCGGAGGGGGTGACGCGGGTCGAGGAGGCGCCGACGATCAGGAGGCACTTCATGTCGATCGACTCCGGGTCGAGGTCGGCGAGCGTCGTGACGGCCAGGGACTCCTCGGCCCGGCCGACGTCGCGGCCGACGACCACGACGGTCTCGGGCGCACGGTGCTCCAGGAGGATTTTTCGCAGGTCGGCGACCTGGGTCGTGCGGCTGCGCGACCGCGGGTTGTAGACCGCCATCACGAGGTCGGCCTCGGCGATCGCGCGCACGCGCTTCTCGACGACCTCCCACGGCTTGAGCCGGTCGGACAGGCTCACGACCGCGAAGTCCGCGCCGACCGGAGCGCCCGCGCGGGCGGCGACGGCCTGCACCGCCGAGACGCCCGGCAGCACGCGCACCGCGACCGCCGCGTACTCGGGCGACTCCGCCGCCTCGAACACCGCCGACGCCATCCCGAACACGCCCGCGTCGCCGCCGGACACGACCGCGACCTTCTCGCCCGCGAGCGCCAGGTCGAGCGCGTGGCGCGCCCGGTCGACCTCGACGGTGTTGCCGGAGGAGTGGCGCTGCAGCCCGGCGCGCTGCGGCACCCGGTCGACGTAGGGGGCGTAGCCGATCACGTGGCCCACCTCGGCGAGCGCCGCGGACGCCTCGGGCGTGAGCCACCCGTCGGGGCCGGGGCCGAGGCCGATCACGAGGACCTCCTGTGGGTGAGGTGCACCCTTCGAGGCTCCTCCTTCGTCGTCGCGCGTCAGGGCGCGGGGCTTGGTGTCGCCGGGGACGATGATCAGCGAGAAGTAGGGCACCGTCGCCGGGTCGACGTCGGCGACCGGCAGGTACCGCTGCTCGACCATCGAGGCCCGCTCGACGTAGAGCGCCCCCTCGAGCCGGCCGGCCTGCTCGAGCGCGTCGCGCACGCCAGGGAAGCGTCGACCGAGCTTCATGATGATCGCGCCGTCGGTGTCGGCCAGCCGCCGCGCGAGCTCGGGAACCGGGAGCGTGCCGGGCAGCACCGTCAGCACGTCGGTGTGCCGCACGAGCGGGGCGCCGGCCGCCGCCGTGGCTGCGGCGAACGCCGGGATCCCGGGCACCACGGCGGTGTCGAACGCCGCTGACAGCCGGTCGTGCAGGTACATCGCCGAGCCATAGAACAGCGGGTCGCCCTCGGCCAGCAGCACGACGTCGCGACCCTGCTCGAGGTGCGCGCGCGTGCGCCGCTCGCAGTCGTCGTAGAAGTCGGTCATCGCCCCGTCGTAGCCACCCGGGTGGTCGGTCAGCCCCGTCGTCACGGGGTACTCCAGCACCTCCTCGACGACACCCGCGGGGAGCAGGTCGGCCGCGATGCGGCGCGCGTTCGAGGACTTGCCGACGCCCTGGTGGTACGCCACCACGTCGGCGCCGGCGATGAGCCGGGCGGCCTTGAGCGTGATCAGCTCGGGATCGCCGGGGCCCACGCCCACGACGCGGAAGGAGCCGTGCTCGATCGCCGCCCGGAGCCCGGCGCCCTCGCCGTGCGTGCTCACTCGCGCTCCTGGGCGAGGGCGTTGAGCGCCGAGGCGGCCATCGCGGACCCGCCGCGGCGCCCGCGCACGGTCACGAACGGCACGTCGATACCGGTCTCCGCAGCGAAGCCCGCGAGGGCCTCCTTCGACTCCGCGGCGCCGATGAACCCGACCGGCACGCCGACGATCGCTGCCGGCGGGGCGGCGCCCTCGGCGATCAGCTCGAGCAGGTGGAACAGCGCGGTGGGCGCGTTGCCGATCGCGACGACCGCGCCCTCCATGCGCGTGCCCCACAGCGAGACCGCGGCGGCGGAGCGCGTCGTGCCCCACGAGCGCGCGAGGTCCGGCACACGCGCGTCGCGGAGCAGGCAGAGGACCTCGTTGTCCTTCGGCAGTCGGGCGCGCGTGACGCCGGAGGCGACCATGTGAGCGTCGGTCAGGATCGGAGCGCCGCCCTCCAGCGCGCCGCGCGCCGCGGCGACCAGCCCCGGGTGGATCACGAGGTCGGCGGCGAGGTCGGTCTGACCCGTGCCGTGGATCATCCGCACCGCGACCTTCTCGGCGTCCGCCGGGATGCCGGAGAGGTCGGCCTCGGCGCGAATCGTCGCGAACGAGTCGACGTAGATGGCGGAGCCGCTGCCCTCGTAGGCGTAGCGGCGGGTCGGGGGCGTCAGGGTCATGCGTTCTCCAGGTCGGGCAGCAGCAGGCTGCGCCAGGGGGTCACGACGACCTCGCGATGCGCGCGGGCGATCACCTGCGCGGCGAGGTCGGGGGTCAGGCGGCCGTCGGGCACCGCGACGTGCTCGGCGAACCGGCCGTCGTCCTGCGGGATGGGGCCGTGGGGCAGGGGGAGCGCGGTGACGTGCGTGCGGAGGTCGCGTGCGTGGGCCGCGCCCAGCACCGTCGCGCCGCCGTCGGGCAGCTCGTCGACGTGCCACGGTCGCGCGGCCGGGGCACCCCCTTCGAGGCTCGTTCCTCGCACCTCAGGGGGCGGGGTCGTGGCCGCGAGGAAGCGGTGGGCCAGGGCGACGAGCGCCTCGGGCAGGTCGGCCACGGGCACGACCTCGCCCCATCCGTCCGACCCCACGCGCAGCTGCGCGGCGTCCGGCGACACGGCCATCGCGCCGAGGTCGAGCGAGCGGTCGACCAGGTCGCCGCGGCCGTCGTCGAGCACCACGAGGAAGCGGGCGGACAGGGCGGCGAGCTCGGGGTCGTCGCACACCAGCGCGTCGTAGCGCGTGGCGGCGTGGCGGAGGTCGGCCTGGCCGCCGGAGCGTCCGGACAGCGGCGACACCATGACGTTCCGCACGAGCTCGTGCGTGCGGCTCGGCAGCAGGCCCGTGGCCTCGACGGCCTCGACGAACGCCTCGTCCACGCAGCCCTCGTCGTGGCTGATCGCGCGCAGCTGCACGTTGGCTCGCTTGGTCAGGTGCAGGTGCCCGTCGGCGTGCTCCGCGGCGACGTCGACGAGACGGGCGAGCGCGTCGAGCGACAGGCGCCCGCCGACCAGGCGCAGCCGCACGAGGGCGCCGTCGTCGGCGATCCACGGCCGCAGCACCCCGGGGCAGCGGTCGGCGCGATCTCGTTCGGTCACCCGCACATTGTCCTCCGCACCTCCCCCCACCCCAGGGGGCGGTAGGTGAGCCACCTCTCGAGGGGTCCGAACGGTGGCTGACCTACCGCCCACCCGAGCGGGGTGGGCAAAGGTGGCTGACCTACCGCCCCGGGGGCGGGTCACGGGAGGGCCCGGAGGTAGCGGACGTGGAGGGTGCCGTCGCGGTCCTCGACGACGGCCTCGACGCCGTAGACCTCGGCGAGCAGCTCGGGTGTGAGCACCGCGGCCGCGGTCCCGGAGGCGCGGACACGGCCGTCGGCGAGCACGACGAGCTCGTCGCAGTAGGCCGCCGCGAGGTTGAGGTCGTGCAGCGCCATGACGGTCGTGGTCGGCGTCGCGACGACGAGCTCGAGCAGCTCCAGCTGGTGCCGGACGTCGAGGTGGTTGGTCGGCTCGTCGAGCAGCAGCTCGGTCGGCTCCTGCGCCAGGGCGCGGGCGATCTGCACGCGCTGCCGCTCGCCGCCGGAGAGCGTCGCGTAGTGCCGGTCGAGCAGGTGGTCGGTGCGCATCGCCACCGCCGAGCGCTGCACGACCTCGCGGTCGGACGACGACTCCGGCGACCACGGCGCGCGGTGCGGCAGGCGGCCGAGGCCGATCACGTCACGGACCGTGGGATCGGCGTCGGTCGTGGACTCCTGGTCGACCACGGCGAGCCGGCGCGCGACCTGGCGCCGGCTGAGCCCGCCGACGTCGGTGCCGTCGAGCGTCACCACGCCCGAGGTCGTGCCGCGCAGCCCCGAGAGCAGGCGCAGCAGCGTCGACTTCCCGGAGCCGTTGGGGCCCAGCAGCCCCACCGTCGTGCCGGGCTCGACCGCGATCGAGATGCCGTCGACCACGACCTTCCCGCGCGTCGTCCACGTGGCCCCGCGCGTCTGAATACTCATGCCTGGGTCCTCCGGCGCTGGCGCAGCATGATCGCGACGAACGCGGGCACGCCCACGAGGGCCGTGGCGACGCCGACCGGCAGCTCCTGCGGTGCGATGACGACGCGCGAGGCGATCTCGACCCACACGAGGAAGATCGCGCCCAGGATCGTCGCGGTCGGCACGAGCAGGCGGTGCCGCACCCCCACGATGGCGCGGGCCGCGTGCGGCAGCACCAGCCCGACGAAGCCGATCGCGCCCGACGTCGAGACGATCACGGCGGTCATCAGCGCCGTCATGACCAGCAGCAGGAGCCGGACCTTCGCGACCGAGACACCGAGCGAGGCGGCCGCGTCCTGACCGAACGTGAACGCGTCGAGGGTCCCGGCCGCCGACCAGCACACCGCGACACCCAGCAGCACGACGACGCCGCACACCACGACGTCGGTCCACGAGGCCGTGCTGAGCGAGCCGAGGAGCCAGAACAGCACGCCGCGGGTCTGCTCCGCGTCGGCCGCGGTGTAGACGATGAACGAGGTCAGCGCCGAGAACAGCTGCGTCGCCGCGACACCCGCGAGGATCATGCGGTCGGTCGTGCCGCCGGTCACGAAGCCCAGCAGCAGCACGAGCCCGAACGCCAGCATCGAGCCGAGGAACGCGCCCGTGGCCAGCCCGATCGCGCCCGCACCGAGGCCCGTCACGACCACCAGCACCGCCCCCGTCGAGGCGCCGGACGAGACGCCCAGCACGAACGGGTCGGCGAGCGGGTTGCGCAGCAACGACTGCAGGACGACCCCGCACAGCGCCAGGCCCGCTCCGCAGATCGCGGCGAGGATCGCCCGCGGCAGCCGCAGGTCCCAGATGATCCCCTCGCGCACGGCCGACAGCCCGGAGTCGGGCCCGCCGATGCGCTCGAGGAACACCGCGAACGCGTCGCTCGGGCCCAGGTCCGACGGCCCGATCGTGGTGCCGACCGCGATCGACACGGCCAGCACCACGAGGGCGATCGGGGCGAGCGCGGCGGTGCCGCGGACGCCGAGGCGCTTCATCGACCGGGTCAGCTCGCCAGGCCGAGGTCCCGCAGACCCTGCGCGACCTTCTCGACCGCGTCGACCGTGCGGATCGACGGGTTCAGCTCGGCGCCGGCGAGGTAGATGTAGCGCTTCTCCTTGACCGCGGTCATCTGGCTCGTGACCGGGTTCGACTCCAGGAACGCGACCTTCGCGGCGGCCGTCTCGGCGGTCTGGCTCTTGCGGGTCAGGTCGCCGATCACGAGCACGTCCGGGTCCTCGGCCGCGACGACCTCCCAGTTGATCTGGGGCCACTCGGCGGTCTGGTCGACGAACACGTTGTCGAGGCCGAGGGCGCGCGACACGATGCCGGGGCCGCCGCAGCAGCCGGCCATGTACGGCGACTCGGAGTTGGCGAACCAGTACATGACCGAGACGCCCTCGCCGACCTGCACCGCGCTGGCCGCGGCCATGCGCTCCTCGAGGCTCGCGACGAGCGCCTCGCCCTCGTCGACCGTGTCGGTCAGGGCTGCGAGCTCGCGGATCTCGGTGTAGATCGCGTCGATCTCGAGCGTGCCCTCGCGCTCGCCGTCGGTGTTGCCCTTCTCGACCTTGCCGCACTCGGCGGGCGAGAGGTAGGCGGGGATGTCGTACTCGGCGAAGTCGTCGACCGTCGCGACGCCCCCCTCGGCGAGCGTGCCGGTGAACGACGCGGTGACGAGGTCGGGTTCGGTGTCGAGCACGGCCTCGTACGAGGGGTTGTTGTCGGCGAGGCGCTCGATGCCCTCGTTGGCCTGCGCGAGGTTCGGCAGGACCGGGTCGGTCCAGGTGGCGGTGCCGACCATGCGGTCCTCGAGGCCGAGCGACAGCAGGATCTCGGTCGAGCCCTGGTTGAGCGAGACGATGCGCTCCGGGCGGTCGGTGGCGGTGACGTCGGCGTGGCAGTTGTCGACCGTCACGGGATAGCCCTCGGCGACGGGGCCGGCGTCGCCGTCCTCGCTCGAGGCGCAGGCGCTCAGCACGAGCGCAGCGGACAGCAGGGACACAGGCAGGTGGGGACGCATGGCGTTCCTTCACATCGGGGGTCCGTAGCGCGAGACCCGGGGGACGTGTCGTCGCGATCGCGACGACGCGCCAGGCAGGTACTCGGACTCGGGTGCTGGACCCTCACCGCTGCGCGTCAGTCCCGGACTCTCACCGGGTTCCCCCACGCTGGCGATCGCAACCTACCGGACGGGGTGAGGCGTTAGGTTCTGCGGCATGGGTGCGACGGCGCTGGGCGACCTCGGGGCGTTCTTCGTCGTGGAGACCCTCGGGGCGGACCCGGGCTGGCGCCCGGTCGCGGACCTGCTCGAGGGCGGTGCGCTGGCCGAACGGGTGGCCTGGACCGGCGAGGCCCTCGGCGCCAGGGCCGGCGTCGAGGTGGAGGAGCGGGTCGCGGCGTCGACGTTCTCGCTCGGGATCTTCGCCCGCCTGCTGTCGCCCGTGATCGGTGCCGCCCTGCTGCAGGTCGAGGCCCCCGCCCCCGGGTCGCTGCACTGGCAACCGGTCGACGGCGGGCCGCTGCGGCTCGCGGCAGAGGCCTGGGTCGAGCCCGACGTCGGTGTGGTGCTCCACGAGCTGCTCGCCCCGATCGTCCGACGCCTCGACGCCGAGCACGGGGTCTCGCCGAAGATCGGCTGGGGCAACGTCGCGTCCGCCGTCCACGGTGCCGCCCGCATGGCGGCGCAGGCCGATCCGCGGCTCTCGGAGTCGGCCGGGGCGCTGCTGCGCCGCCTGCTCGACCACAGCCTGCTGGCCGGAACGGCGGACGTCGGCCCGCCGTTCGTCCGCCGGTCGTGCTGCCTGTACTACCGCCTCCCGGGCGGCGGCTACTGCGGCGACTGTGTGCTCGCTCACAGCGCCTGAGGCTGGCCCGCGGGTGCTGCTACGGTGCGATCGCCAGCGCAAGGGAACCCGGTGAGAGTCCGGGACTGACGCGCAGCGGTGAGGGTGATGGGCCAGGACTCGGTGCGGTGAGCACCAGCCACTGGGGCTTCTTCGGAAGGCCTGGGAAGGCGTCCCGGCGCGATGATCTCGAGTCCGAAGACCTGCTGGCAGCGGGGCATCCGCCCCGGACCCACCCCCACAGGCTCCGCGTTCGAGCCTCGAGTGAACGGACTGCCCCATGGCCCTGCCGACCCCTGCCCGCGTCCGCCGCGCCGCGGCTGCCCTGACCGCCGGAGCCGTGCTCCTGCTCGCCGCCTGCGGCGGAGCCGCCGAGTCCGAGACCGAGGACGCTGCCGGTCCGGTCTCGGTCGAGAACTGCGGCGAGGAGACGTCCTACGACGCCACCGCCGAGCGCATCGTCGCGACCAGCAACTCCGCCAACATCGGCACGCTGCTGCGCGTCGGTGCGCTCGACCAGATCGCGGCGATGTCGCTCTCGGTCGGCAACGACGCGATCCTGAACGAGCTGTACGACGTCGACGTGACGGACGTGCCCCGGCTCAAGAGCCCCATCTCGCTGGAGTCGGTCGTGGGCGCCGACCCCGACCTCCTGATCGGCTCGTACAGCGGCCTGTTCTCGGGGTCGTCAGGCGTGACCCGCGAGGCCGCGGCGGACCAAGGCGTCCCGACCTACGTCATCTCCGACAGCTGCCGCCAGGACCCCGCGGACCCGGCGTCCAAGCTCGGCACGATGAGCCCGTGGGACGCCGTGCGCGCCGACATCGTCAACTACGGCGAGCTGACGGGGAACACGGCTGAGGCCGAGGCCGCGCTGGCCGAGTTCGACGAGCGTCTCGCGGCGCTCGAGGCCGCCCCGCAGGGCGACAGCGCGCCGCAGGTCCTGCTGTTCGACAGTGCCACGACGGACGTCTACACGTCGGGCCGCAACGGCCCGCCGCAGGGCGTCATCGAGGCGGCAGGTGCGGAGAACGTCTTCGCCGCCGAGGACACGACCTGGTTCCGCGCCTCGTGGGAGTCGGTCGCGACGAGCGAGCCCGACGTCATCGTGGTGATGGACTACCGCAGCGACAACCCGAACGAGGTCAAGGAGAAGCTCACCACGATCCGCACCAACGCGGCGTTGAAGGACACCGAGGCCGTCCGCGAGGACCGCATCATCGTGCTCCCGCTGGTGCTCTTCACGAGCGGCTACCCGAACATCGAGGCCGCCGAGCAGCTCCGCGCCGGTCTCGAGGCGCTCGGTCTGCTGCCGGAGACCGACATCACGGGCACGCTCGACCTCTCGTGACGAAAGACGCGGTCCTGCTCGACCTCGCCGCGACGGACCCGGACCAGTACTTGGTCCGTCGCGGCGAGCGGGGTGAGGGGCCGGGGTGGCGACCCGCGTCCGACCTCGCCCGGGCCTCGGCCTGGCCCGACGTCGCCCGCGCCTACGCCACCGACCTCGGCTCGGGGAGCCTCGTGGTCGGTGGCTCGTGCGCGCTCCAGGGCTACGCCTGGCGCGTCGCGATCCTGACCGTCGGTCGGTGGGTGGCGTCCGGGCACGGCGTGCCGCTGGCAGAGGTCGACCTGACGGTCCGCCAGCGGGCGGGCCGCACGGTGGGGCTGGCGGTCGGCGGGTTCGCTCCCGAGGCCGGCCCCGCGACGCCCGAGGCGCTGGCCGCCGACCTGGTCGCGCACCTGACGCCCGTCGTCGAGGCCTCGCGCACGGTCTCGCGGCTGAAGCCGAAGGTGGCCTGGGGCAACGCCGGCAGCGCCGTCGCGAGCGCGTGGCGACGCGTGCACGACGCGGCCGACCCCGCGCGACGCGCCGACGTGCTGGTCGCCGCGCGGGCCTGCCTCGACGCTCCGGCGTGGCCGTGGGACGAGGTCCCGCTCGACTGGCAGGTGCGGCCCGGGCTGCCGCTCCGGTACCGCCGCGGCACGTGCTGCCTGATCCGTCTGGCGCCCGATCACCGGGCCTGCACCGCGTGCTCGGACATCGACCCGGCCGAGGGCGATGCGCGGTGGGACGAGGCGGAGGCGGACCGGGCCCCGGCGCCCCGAATGGCGGTGGGTGCCCATGTCGGCGGCTGACACCCGGCGCGCGCCGCTCGTGCTCCTCACGCTCGTGAGCGTCGTGGTGCTGGCCGTGAGCCTGCCGGTCGCGACCGCGCTCGGCTCGACGAGCATCCCCTGGTCGGAGGTCGTCGAGGTCTGGCGGGCGAGGCTCCAGGGCGTGCCGAGCGACGCCACCTCCGACACGATCGTGTGGAACATCCGGGCGCCCCGGGTGCTGCTGGCCGCCGTGGTCGGCGCGGGCCTAGCGGTCGCGGGCACGGTCGTCCAGACGCTCGTGCGCAACCCGTTGGCCGATCCCTACCTCCTGGGCGTCTCGTCCGGTGCGAGCGTGGGTGCCACCGCCGTCATCACGCTGGGTGTCCTCGCGTCGGCCGGGACCTGGGCCCTGTCGGTCGGCGCCATGGTCGGGGCGGTCGTCGCGGCCGCCACGGTCTTCGGCATCGCGATGGGCCAGGGTGGGCTGACGCCGCTGCGTCTCGTGCTGACGGGCACGGTGCTGGCCTCGGCCTTCTCAGCGGTCGCGAGCTACCTGGTGTTCCGCAGCGAGGAGCCGCAGGCGGCGCAGAGCGTGCTCTTCTGGCTGCTCGGCAGCCTCGCGCGGGCTTCCTGGGACCAGCTGCTGCTGCCGGTCGTCGCGGTGGCGGTGACGGCGGTCGTGCTGCTCCTCATGCGGGGATGGCTCGACGCCCTGCTCGCGGGGCCGGACGTCGCCTCCAGCCTCGGCGTGCCGGTCGTACGCCTGCGGGTCGTGCTCTTCGTGCTGCAGGCGCTGCTCGTCGGGGTGCTGGTCGCCGTGGCCGGCGGCATCGGTTTCGTCGGCCTGGTCGTGCCCCACGTGGCGCGTCTGCTCGTGGGGCCCCTGCACGGCCGCATGGTGCCCGTCGCGGCCCTGGTGGGGGCGATCTTCCTGGTGTGGGTCGACGTCGCCGCCCGCACGCTCGCCTCGCCCCAGGACATCCCGCTCAGCGTCGTGACCGGCGTGGTCGGGGCGCCCGTGTTCCTGGTGCTGCTCGGCCGCCGCCGCTACCGGTTCGGAGGCGAGTCATGACCGCACACCTCAGCGCGAACGGACTCGAGTGCCGCCGCGGACGCACGACGATCCTGGCGGGCGTCGACCTCGACGTCGCGACGGGGGAGCGGGTCGCGATCGTCGGACCCAACGGCGCCGGCAAGTCCACGTTGCTGCGGGTGCTCGCCGCGATCGACGCCCCGCACGCAGGGACGGTGCTGCTCGACGGCCAGCCCCTGTCCTCGATGCCCGCGCGGGAGCGCGCCCGGGCGATCGCGATCGTCTCGCAGCAGGAAGTGCCTCCGGCCGACCTGCTGGTGCACGAGCTGGTCTCGCTCGGCCGGGTGCCGCACCGCTCGGCGTGGTCGACGGACTCGGGTGACCACGCGTCGTCCGCGCTCGATCGTCTCGGGCTGCGGGACTTCGCCGATCGTCCGGTCGACCGGCTCTCCGGTGGCGAGCTGCGCCGCGTGCTCGTGGCGCGGGCGCTGGCCCAGGAGGCGCCGCTCCTGGTGCTCGACGAGCCGACCAACCACCTCGACCTGCGGCACCAGCACGAGCTGCTCCGCACGGTGCGCGACCTCGGACTGACCGTCGTCGCAGCGATCCACGACCTCGGTCTCGCGGCCCGCTACTTCGACCGCGTCGTCGTCGTGCACGACGGCGGGATCGCCGCGGCAGGCGCCGCCGACGAGATCCTGACCCCCGACCTGGTGCACCGGGTCTTCGGCGTCCGGGTCACGCGCGTGACGCACCCCGAGACCGGCGAGCCCCACCTCCTCGTCGACCCGTGACCGCCCAGATGTGTCCACTTCGGGCCCACTCGGAGGCCCCCGGACGGGCCGAAAGTGGTCATATCTGGGCGGTCCGACCGTCGTCCGTGGTGGCGGATACCCTGGGCGCACCGTCCGCGTGGAGCAGGAACCCGGTGAGAGTCCGGGGCGGTTCCGCCACTGTGAGGCCTCGCGGCCCAGCCAGACACTGACCACCGGACCTCCCGAGAGTCATCCATGGGGCGAGAACCCCGGAGGAGCACGTCATGACCCGCATCGCGCTGCTGTCCACGTCCGACACCGACCTGCTGTCGGCCCGCGCCAGTGGCGCCGACTACCTGTGGACCAACCCGTCCCGCCAGGTCGAGGGCCACCAGGGCATGGCCGAGGCCATCGAGGCCTCCGACCTCGTGATCGCCCGTGTGCTCGGGTCGCCGCAGGACCTCTGTGGCGGTTTCGACCGCATCCGCGCCACGGGCAAGCCGATGATCGTCCTCGGGGGCGAGCTCACCCCGAACGCCGAGCTCATGGAGATGTCGACCGTCCCGGTCGGCGTCGCCGCGGAGGCGCACCGCTACCTCGTCGAGGGCGGCCCGGCCAACCTCGCGCAGCTGCACGCGTTCGCGTCCGACACGGTCCTGCTGACCGGCGAGGGCTTCGAGCCGCCGCAGCAGGTGCCGGCCTGGGGCTGGCTCGACCGTCCCGAGGCCTCCACCGACCTCCCGCGCGTGGGCGTGCTGTTCTACCGCGCGCACCACACGGCGGGCAACGAGGACTTCGCGCACGCCCTGGCCGACGCGATCGACGCGACGGGCGAGGCGACCGGCGTGCCGGTCTTCTCCAGCTCCCTGCGCTCGGCGCCGGACGACCTCTACGAGGCGCTCGGCACGCTCGACGCCCTCGTCGTCACGGTGCTGGCGGCCGGCGGCGCGACCCCCGCGTCGGCCTCGGCCGGCGGCGACGACGAGGCCTGGGACGTCGCCCGCATGGCCGCGCTCGACATCCCGATCCTGCAGGGCCTGTGCCTGACGTCGAGCCGCGAGGAGTGGCTCGCGAACGACGACGGCGTCACGCCGCTCGACTCGGCTAACCAGATCGCGATCCCGGAGTTCGACGGCCGCATCATCACCGCGCCGTTCTCGTTCAAGGAGATCGACGAGGACGGCCTGCCCCGCTACGTCGCCGACGCCGAGCGGTGCGACCGCGTGGCCCGCATCGCGGTGCACCACGCGCGGCTGCGGCACGTGCCGGTGGCCGAGCGTCGCGTCGCACTGATGCTGTCGGCCTACCCCACCAAGCACAGCCGTGTCGGCAACGCCGTCGGTCTCGACACCCCGGTGTCGACCGTGCGCCTGCTGCGCCGCATGGCCGACGCGGGCTACGACCTGGGCGGCGACAACGAGGTCACGCGCATCATCGCGATGGCCGACGACACCGAAGCCGGCGACGCGCTGATCCACACCCTGATCGACGCCGGCGGCCAGGACGAGGAGTGGCTCACGAGCGCCCAGCTCACCGAGTCCCACGTCCGCATCACCCCCGAGCAGTACGAGGAGTGGACGGCCGACCTGCCGCAGGACCTCAAGGACGAGATCGTCGAGGCCTGGGGCGCCGCGCCCGGCACGCTGTTCGTGAACGCCGACGGCCACGTCGTGCTCGCCACCCTGCAGGCCGGCAACGTCGTGCTGCTGATCCAGCCGCCCCGCGGCTTCGGCGAGAACCCCGTCGCGATCTACCACGACCCCGACATGGCGCCCTCGCACCACTACCTCGCGGCGTATCGCTGGCTGCGCGCGCAGCCCGACCGCGGAGGCTTCGGCGCTCACGCCGTCGTGCACCTCGGCAAGCACGGCTCGATGGAGTGGCTGCCGGGCAAGAACGCGGCGCTGTCGGCCTCGTGCGCCACGGATGCCGCGATCGCCGACCTCCCGCTGATCTACCCGTTCCTCGTCAACGACCCGGGCGAGGGCGCGCAGGCCAAGCGGCGCGCGCACGCCGTCATCGTCGACCACCTGATCCCGCCGATGGCCCGCGCCGAGACGTACGGCGACATCGCTCGCCTGGAGCAGCTGCTCGACGAGTACGGCAACATCGCCGCGATGGACCCGGCCAAGCTGCCGGCGATCCGCGGCGAGATCTGGACCCTGATGCACGCGGCCGAGATGCACCGCGACCTCGGGCTCGAGGCCCAGCCCGACGACGAGTCGTTCGACGACTTCATCATGCACGTCGACGGCTGGCTCTGCGAGATCAAGGACGTCCAGATCCGCGACGGCCTGCATGTGCTCGGCCAGGCGCCGGTCGACTCGGTGCAGGTCGACCTGGTGCTCGCGGTCCTGCGCGCCCAGCAGGTGTGGGGCGGCGAGGCCGGCGCGGTCTCCGGTCTCCGGTCGGCGCTCGGGCTGAAGGACAACGAGGCCACCACCGTGGTCGACGAGATCGAGGCGCAGGCGCGCTCGCTCGTCGAGGCGCTGGCCGCGACCGGCTGGGACCCCGCTGCAGCGGCCGGCCTCCACGACGACCCGGGCGTGCAGCGCGTGCTGGAGTTCGCGGCCACGCAGGTCGTGCCGCGCCTCGACGGCACGGCGGGCGAGCTCGACGCGATCCTGCACGCGCTGGAGGGCGGGTTCATCCCCGCCGGCCCGTCCGGCTCGCCGCTGCGCGGACTCGTCAACGTGCTGCCCACGGGCCGCAACTTCTACACCGTCGACCCCCGGGCCGTCCCGTCGCGCCTCGCGTGGGGCACGGGCCAGGCCATGGCCGAGTCGCTGCTTGCGAAGTACCTGGACGAGACCGGTGAGTACCCGACCTCGGTCGGCCTGTCGGTCTGGGGCACGTCGGCGATGCGCACGAGCGGCGACGACATCGCGGAGGTGCTCGCCCTGCTCGGCGTCCGTCCGGTCTGGGACGAGGCCTCGCGCCGCGTCGGCGACCTCGAGGTCGTCCCGCTGGAGGAGCTCGGCCGTCCGCGCATCGACGTCACGGTGCGCATCTCGGGTTTCTTCCGCGACGCGTTCCCGCACGTCGTGGCGATGCTCGACGACGCGGTGCAGCTCGTGGCCGCGCTCGACGAGCCGGCCGAGCAGAACTTCGTCCGCGCCCACACGCAGGCCGACCTGGCCGAGCACGGCGACGAGCGCCGGGCCCGCACGCGCATCTTCGGCTCGGCTCCCGGGTCGTACGGCGCGGGCATCCTGCAGGTCATCGAGTCGGGCACGTGGCGCGACGACGCCGACCTCGCCGAGGTCTACACGGCGTGGGGCGGCTTCGCGTACGGCCGTGACCTCTCGGGCGTCCCGGCGGCCGACGACATGCGCACGTCGTACAAGCGCATCAAGGTCGCGGCGAAGAACATCGACACCCGCGAGCACGACATCGCCGACTCCGACGACTACTTCCAGTACCACGGCGGCATGGTCGCCACGGTCCGCGCGCTGACGGGCTCCGACCCGAAGGCGTACGTGGGTGACTCGACCTCGCCCGACTCGGTGCGCACCCGCACGCTGCAGGAGGAGACCAACCGCGTCTTCCGCTCGCGCGTGATCAACCCGCGCTGGATCGGCGCGATGAAGCGTCACGGCTACAAGGGCGCGTTCGAGCTGGCGGCCACGGTCGACTACCTGTTCGGCTTCGACGCCACGGCCGGGGTCGTGCACGACTGGATGTACGAGTCGCTCGCGAAGGAGTACGTGCTCGACGCCGACACCCAGGAGTTCATGCGCACGTCCAACCCGTGGGCGCTGCGCGGCATCGTCGAGAAGCTGGGCGAGGCGGCCGAGCGCGGGCTGTGGGCCGAGCCGGACCCGGAGGTCGTCGCGGCGATGCAGGCCGTGTACCTCGAGATCGAGGGCGACCTCGAGGACCGTGGCTGACGCCACCGAACCCTCCCGCCCCCTGAGGCGCGAGGAGGAACGACGAGCCTCGAAAGGGGTACCTCAGCCACAGGGTTTCCGTCTCCGCCTCGTCGGCATCGGCCTCGGGGACCCGGCCCACCTGACGGTCGAGGCCGTGGAGGCGCTGCAGTCGGCGTCGTTCGCGCTGGTCACGGTCAAGCGTGACGACGACCCGCTCGCGGCCGCCCGCCGCGCCATCCTCGACCGGTACGCCCCCGGGCTCCCGGTCGTCGAGGTCGAGGATCCCGAGCGCGACCGCAGCGAAGGCGCCACGTCATCCACGTCGGCCTATGAGGCCGTCGTCTCGACGTGGCACGAGGCCCGCGCCGCCGCCTGGGAGTCCGCCCTCACCACCGCCTGGACCGAACCAGATGTGCTGGCTCATCCGCCATTTCGCGGTGCTGATTCGACGGATAAGTCAGCACATCTGGGTGCGGGGGTGCTGCTGGTGTGGGGCGACCCGGCGTTCTACGACTCGACGATCCGGGTGGTCGAGCGGGTGCTGGCTCGGGGCAATCTTGCCTTCGAGTGGGATGTCCTCCCCGGGATCTCGGCGCTGCAGCTGCTGGCCGCACGGCACCGCATCGTGCTGCACGAGGTCGGCCAGCCGATCACGGTCACCACGGCCCGGCGTCTGCGCGAGGCGGTCGACTCCGGCGCCGACAACGTCCTGGTGTTCCTGACGGGTCGCCTCGAGCTCGAGGGGCTGGAGGACTGGACGATCTGGTGGGGCGCCAACCTCGGGGCCGCCTCGGAGCGCCTCGTCTCGGGCCGCGTCGCCGACGTGCTCCCGGCGATCGAGTCCGCGCGCACGGACGCCAAGGCCGACGCTGGCTGGGTCATGGACGCCTACCTCCTGCGCCGCTGACCGCGCGTCGTTTCGGCGCCCGGAGCATGCTGGATCCATGAGGACCACAGCATGGGGAAGTCAAGGGCTCGAGGCGTCGGTCGAGGGCCTTGGCGCGATGGGCATGTCGGCGTTCTACGGCGACCGTGACGACGAGGAGTCGGCCGCGACGCTGCACCGGGCGCTCGACCTGGGAGTCACGCTGATCGACACGGCCGAGATCTACGGGCCGTGGATCAACGAGCAGCTCATCGGGCGCACGCTCGGCGGACGACGGGACGAGTTCGCGATCGCGACGAAGTTCGGCTCGCGTCTCGGTGAGGACGGATCGCGCGGTCCGGTCGACGGCAGCCCGGAGTACATGCGGACGGCGCTCGACCGCTCGCTGCAGAACCTTGGCACCGACGTCATCGACCTGTACTACGTGCACCGGGTCGACCCGAACGTGCCGATCGAGGAGACGTTCGGCGCGCTGTCCGATCAGGTCGCCGCCGGCAAGATCCGCTACCTCGGCATCTCGGAGGCGGCGCCCGAGACGATCCGTCGGGCACACGCGGTGCATCCGCTCACGGCGGTGCAGACCGAGTACTCGCTGTTCGAGCGCGACCCCGAGGTCAACGGCGTGCTGGAGACGACCCGCGAGCTCGGCATCGCGTTCGTCGCTTACTCGCCACTGGGTCGTGGTGCGCTGACCGGGAAGATCGCCTCGGCCGACGACCTCGACGCCGACGACTTCCGCCGCAACAACCCGCGCTTCAGCGCCGAGAACCTGACGCAGAACCTGGCCGTCGTCGACGAGCTGCGCGCGATCGGTGAGCGCCTCGACGTCACCCCGGCGCAGCTCGCGCTGGCGTGGGTCCTGCACCAGGACGGCGTCGTCACGATCCCCGGGTCGAAGAAGCGTCGGCACCTGGAGGAGAACGTCGCCGCCGCGGACGTCGTGCTCAGCGCCGACGACCTCGCCGCGCTCGACGCCGCCGCCCCGGTCGGCGTCGCC
>NZ_BAAAME010000004.1:783076-793393 GCF_039529015.1 Aeromicrobium alkaliterrae | reverse complement strand
CCGGCGGCCGCTACGACGAGGCCGGCCTCCGCTCCGTCCACCTCTGACCCCGCCGAGGCTTCGAGGCTCGCTCGTTCCTCGCTCGCACCTCAGCCACCGGTGGCTGAGGTGCGAGGAGCTCTAGCGACGAGCCTCGAAGCCTTAGCCAGCTCCGCAGAACTTCAGCCGCGGACGTGGAGGGCGACCCAGTCCAGGAGGGGCTGGGTCTCGCGCCAGTCGGCGCGGACGACGTCGAGCAGGTCCGGCGTGCCGACGACGTCGGGGCCGAAGCCGCGCTCGCGGCGCACGGTCAGCGTCTTGTGACGCAGCAGGTCGATGCGGGGGTGGTCGGCGTCGTATCCACGCGGCGACGTCTTGAGCCGCTGCCCGCCGCGTTCCCAGCCAGCCGACTCCAGCGACTCGACGATCCGTTCCAGCTCGGCGCCGAACGTGTCGTGCACGATCGCGTCGCGCAGGCTCGCGACCCGCGCCGGTGAGGCGTCGTAGAACCCCGCACCGGTGACGATGCCGGGCGCCCCGACCTGCAGGTAGTACCCGAGCGCAGGGCCGATCGCGGTGAAGATCCCCTGGTGCGTCTTGTACGGCGTCTTGTCCTTGCTGAACCGGACGTCGCGGTACGGACGGAAGGCCTTGGCCTGGCCGAACTCGTCGCCGATGGCCGCGATGAACGCCTTCGCCGGCGCCGCCACGTGCTCGTCGTACCGGTGCTTGTTCTCGGTCCAGAAGGTCTTGGTGTTGTCGCCCTCGAGGTCGTCGTAGAAGTCGAGCGCTGCCTCGGGGAATCCGTCGAACGTCACCTGCCGAGCATATGGACCGCGCCGCAGCGGCGCGCTGGGGAACGGATGGTGCGCGCGGTACGCCGGCTCTTGGCTGTGTCGGCGGCGCGGGTCATACTGGTGGTGCTCGACGCGCTCCGCGTGGAGAAGTGGACCCGAGACCCGTCCGGACGGTCGTGGCGCTCGGGTCTCGCGCTTTTCTCACACGTCTCGGTGATCTCGTATCAGCGGTTGGATCCGCGCTCGCCATTCACCGCCCCGCGCCCAGCTCCACGCGACGACATCGGGAATCGCGAGCAGTGGTTCGGCGGAGAACGGCAGATGGGCGTACGACAGGTGATCTGCCGAGAACTCGCGCAGCGCCGAGGACAGGACGCGCCGATCTCGCGCCAGCATCGTTCGGTCGAGGTCGAGCACCAGGTTTCCGCTGGGGCCTTCGGCGGTAAGTGCCACGACCGCACGCAGCGCCCGCGCTCGCCGAAGACGCTCCGACTCCGGTCCGCGACCGGCATCGAGCACTGTTGCCTGAATACCGCGTTCGCTCAGCCCGACGAAGGCGCCTGCGATCTGCCTGCGACGGCGAGGGCTCTCGTTCTTCATGTGGATCGAGCGCTGCCCGGGGAGGACCAACCGGCTCACGACTCGGCGCATCGCCGCCAAGGACTCGCTGGGACAGGACGCGATCACGACCACGTAACCCTTGGCCTTGGTCTCGTCGATGAAGTAGTGGGTGGACATCAGGGCCGAGCATTCAGCAACGGTCCGACAGGCCACCGAACGTCACCCAGCGACTCTACGTCGGTCCGCACTGTGACCCACGTCCTTGCGCGCAGGCGGGGAGGGTCTAGGTTAGGCAAGGCTTGCCAACTGACCCGAAAGGACTAGCGTGCGCTCCTCGGACCACCTGCTCACGGCGGACTCGATCGACCAGTACGCCGCGACCCTGCATCGCGGCGTCGATCATCTCGCAGCGCACCTCGCGGGTCTCCAGCGCCCCTTCTCGGGCGTGACCCCGGCCGACTCGGCCGCGAAGGTCGGCCCCGTCGACCTCGACGGCCCCACCCTCGACGCGGGCGCGGCCCTGGCCGAGCTCACCGAGGTCTACCTCGACGACGCGGTCTGGTTCCACGACCCGCGCTACGCCGCGCACCTCAACTGCCCGGTCGTCGTGCCCGCCCTGCTCGCCGAGGTCTTCGTCTCGGGCGTCAACTCCTCCCTCGACACGTGGGACCAGAGCGCCGGCGGCACGCTGATCGAGCGCAAGCTGATCGACTGGACCTGCCGCCGCGTCGGCTTCGGCGCGGAGTCCGACGGCATCTTCACCAGCGGCGGCACGCAGTCGAACCTGCAGGCCCTGCTGCTCGCGCGCGGCCAGGCCTGCCTCCAGGAGGACGACCCGACCGCACCGCTCTCCGCGACCCTCGCGCGGCTGCGGATCTTCGCCACCGCCGAGAGCCACTTCAGCGTGCAGAAGGCCGCGAGCGTCATAGGTCTCGGCGCCGAGGCCGTGGTCCTCGTGCCGACCGACCACCTGCACCGCATGGACGCGTTCGCCCTGGCCGAGGCGCTCGCAGATGCCCGGACCCGCGCCCTCATCCCGATGGCGGTCGTCGCGACCGCCGGCACGACCGACCTGGGCGCGATCGACCCGCTCGACCGCATCGCCGACGTCTGCCGCGCGCACGACACGTGGTTCCACGTCGACGCGGCGTTCGGCGGCGGGCTCCTGGCCTCGACCCGGCGGCGCCACCTCCTGGCCGGCATCGAGCACGCCGACTCGGTCACGATCGACTTCCACAAGACCTGGTTCCAACCGGTCAGCTCCAGCGCCGTCCTGGTGCGCGAGGCCGAGACGATGCGCCACGTCACGTGGCACGCCGACTACCTCAACCCCAAGGCGGCGCAGCTGCCGAACCAGGTCGACAAGAGCATGCAGACGACGCGGCGCTTCGACGCGCTGAAGCTCTGGATGACGCTGCGCATGACCGGCGCCGACGCGATCGGCGACATGTTCGACACGACGATCGACCTGGCGCGCGAGCTGTTCTGGGTCCTGACCGACGAGGAGTGGGCCGCCGACTTCGAGGTCGCGATGCAGCCCACGCTCTCGACCCTGGTGTTCCGGTTCCGCCCGGTCGAGGTCGACCCGTCCGAGGCCTCCGCGCTGAACGGCCGCATCCGCCGCGAGCTGTTCGCCGGCGGCGAGGGCATCGTCGCGGGCACGACGTTCCACGGCGAGACGTGGCTCAAGCTCACGCTCCTCAACCCCACCGCCACGGTCGGCGGCCTGTGCGACCTGCTCGACCTCGTCCGCACGACCGGTCACCGGCTGCTCGACTCGACGGGAGTCGTCCAGTGAACGACGTCCACGACCTGATCGGCATCGGCGTCGGTCCGTTCAACCTCGGGCTCGCCGCCCTGGCCGAGCCGCTCGACGACCTCGACGCGGTCTTCCTGGAGTCGCGCGACCAGTTCGAGTGGCACCCCGGCATGGTCCTCGAGGACGCCACGCTCCAGGTGCCGTTCATGGCCGACCTCGTCACGATGGCCGACCCCACGTCGCGGTTCTCGTACCTCAACTTCCTCAAGCAGGTCGGGCGCCTCTACCCCTTCTACATCCGCGAGAGCTTCTACCCGCTGCGCTCGGAGTTCGTCGAGTACGGCCGCTGGGTCGTCGACCAGCTGGACGGCGTGCACTTCGGTCGCCACGTCGAGTCCGTCGCCCACGACGGCGAGCTGTACGTCGTGCGGGCCCGCGTCGGCACGGAGACGCAGACGTACCGAGCCCGTCGTCTGGTGCTGGGCACCGGCACCACGCCGTACGTCCCCGCGGTGGCCGCCGAGCACGTGGCGGGCGCGGCCCCGGCCCTGCACTCCTCGACCTACCTCGACCACAAGGACGACCTGCTCCAGCGTGAGGACGTCACGATCATCGGCAGCGGGCAGAGCGCCGCCGAGATCTTCCTCGACCTGCTGACGTCGGGCGGGCCCCGGGTCACGTGGATCACGCGCTCGCCGCGCTTCTTCCCGATGGAGTACACCAAGCTCACGCTCGAGATGACCTCGCCGGAGTACACGGCCTACTTCCAGGGCCTGCCGGAGGTCACGCGCGAGACGCTGCTCCGCGAGCAGCGCGGCCTCTACAAGGGAATCAGCGGCGACCTGGTCGACACGATCTACGACACGCTCTACCGGCTGCGGGCGCAGGGCAAGGCCGACGCCCGCCTGCTCACCGCGACCGAGCTCACCGACCTGACCTGGGACGGCGACGCGTTCTCGCTGCGGCTGCGGCACACCGAGACGGGTGAGGCGTTCGGCTCCGGGGCCAGCGCCGTGGTGCTGTCGACCGGCTACCGCTCGGTCGTGCCGACGTTCCTCGACGGTGTCCGCGACCGGATCCGGTGGGACGAGCGCGGTCGCTACGACGCCACGGCCGACTACCAGGTCGGCGTGGAACCGGGCGAGGTCTGGGTGCAGAACGGTGAGGAGCACACGCACGGATTCGTCGCGCCCGACCTCGGCATGGGGGCGTTCCGGAACTCCGTGATCCTCGGCTCGATGCTGGGCCGGGAGGTCTACCCCGTCGAGACCCGCATCGCGACGCAGGAGTTCGGCACGCCCTCGTGGGCGCGACTCCGGGAGGGGGCGCGATGAGCGACGTCAGGTTCGAGCCGCTCGACCTCGACCGGCACCTCGAGCTCCTGCACGCGTGGGTCACCCACCCGCGCTCGGTGTACTGGGAGATGCAGGGTGCCAGCGTCGACGACGTGCGCGCCGAGTACGCGAAGATCGCCGCCGACCCGCACCACCACGCGCTGATCGGCACGGTCGACGGAACCCCGGCGTTCCTCATGGAGCACTACGACCCCGCGCACTCCGAGCTCGCCGGCCACCTGGTCCACACCGAGGGCTACGTCGGGATGCACGTCCTCGTGGCGCCGCCCGCCGACGGCGCCGAGCCGGTCCCCGGCTTCACCGACGTCGTGTTTGCCGCCGTGATGCAGCACCTGTTCGACGACCCGGACGTGACGCGGGTCGTCGTCGAGCCGGACGCCCGCAACGAGGCGATCCGCGCCAAGAACGTCGCCGCCGGCTTCGTCGAGCTGGGCGAGGTCGCGCTGTCGACCAAGACCGCGATGCTCAGCACCTGCGGGCGCGAGGCGTTCGCCGCCAGCCGACTGGGAGGTCGTCATGTCACCGTCTGACACCATCACGCCCGCCATCGACCCGGGCGCAGCGCACCTCGAGCCCGTCGCGATGGCCGTCGCACACCGTCACCTCGTGGCCAAGGTCCTCGCGGAGCTCACCCACGAGCGGGTCCTTGCGCCGCGGCCCGTGGCCGGCAGCGTCGACACCTGGACGATCACGGCCGACGACGGCTCGGTCGCCTACCGGTTCGTCGCCCGCGTGCACCGCCTCGAGCACTGGAGCGTCGACGCCACCACGATCGAGCGCACGGTCCTGGGCGAGCCTGCCGAGGTCGACGCGCTGGAGGCGGTGGTCGACCTGGCTCCCGCGTTGGGCATCCCCGACTCGCTCCTGCCGGTCTACCTGGAGGAGGTCGCGTCGACCCTGCAGTCGGCGGCCTGGAAGCTGGCGCACCACCGCCTCGACGCCGACGACCTCGTGCACGCCGACCTGCCGACGATCGAGGCCGCGATGACCGAGGGCCACCCGGCCTTCATCGCCAACAACGGTCGCATCGGCTTCTCGCTGGCCGACTTCGCCGCCTACGCGCCCGAGGCGGGTGCCCCCGTGCGCCTGCAGTGGACCGCGGTCCGCCGCAGCCTTGCGCACCTCTCGGTCGGCGAGGGCTGGACCGAGGAGTCGCTGTGGGCGCACGAGCTCGACGACGACCTGGTGGCGCAGTGGCGCGAGCTCCTGCGCGGCCTCGGTGAGGACCCGGACGACTACCTGTTCGCCCCCGCGCACCCGTGGCAGTGGCAGCACAAGCTCGCCATCACGTTCGCCCCGGACGTGGCCCGACGCGACATCGTGCCGCTCGGCCCGGGGCGGGACGACCACCGCGCGCAGCAGTCGATCCGCACGTTCCTCAACGCCTCCGACCCCGCGCGGCACTACGTCAAGACGGCCTTGTCGATCCAGAACATGGGCTTCCTGCGGGGTTTGTCGCCGCGCTACATGCGCCCGACCCCGGCCATCAACGACTGGGTCGCCGACCGGGTGCGCACCGACCCCGAGCTGCAGAACTGCGGCTTCGACGTGCTGCGCGAGGTCGCCGCGATCGGCTACACGGGCGGTGCCTACCAGCGGCTGCCCGAGCCCTCGGCCCACCAGAAGATGTTCGCGGCGCTCTGGCGCGAGAGCGCGACGTCGCGGCTGCGCGACGGTGAGCGGGCCGCCACGATGGCCTCCCTCCTGCACCGCGACGCCAAGGGCCGCAGCCTGGTGGCCGCGCTGGTCGAGGCCTCGGGCATCGGCGCCCGCGCCTGGCTCGCGCAGTACCTGCGGGCCTACCTCCGCCCGCTCGTGCACTGCCTGGCCGAGCACCGCCTGGCGTTCATGCCGCACGGCGAGAACCTCATCCTGGTCCTGCGCGACCACGTGCCGGTCCGCGTGCTGATGAAGGACGTCGGCGAGGAGGTCGCCGTGTTCGCCAGCTCTGAAGGGCACGGCGTGGACGTGCCCGAGGACATCGCGCGCATCAAGGTCGACGTCGGCCCCGACCTGCAGGTGCTCTCGATCCTGACCGACGCGGTCGACGGGTTCCTGCGCTTCCTCGCGGCGATCTGCGCCGACGACGGGCTCGTGGCCGACGACGAGTTCTGGGGCCTCGCGCGGGCCGTGATCGAGGACCACGCCGCCGACCACCCCGAGCTCGCCGACCGCCTGGCCGAGCTCGACGTGCAGCGTCCGCACTTCGCGCACTCGTGCCTCAACCGGCTGCAGCTGCGCAACACGCTGCAGATGGTGGACCTGACCGACCAGGCGTCCTCGCTCATCATGTCGGGCGAGCTCGCCAACCCGCTGGCGCCGTGAGCCCGGAGTCATGAGTATCGGGCACGACCGGCACGGCGTCCCGGTGATCCGGGGTGCCTCGCTGCTGGAGGTGGCCCGGGAGCAGGGCCGCTCGGTGGCGCGCGACCGTGGGTGGCAGATCGAGCTCGAGCGGATGCGGGGCGAGGGCCGCACGGCCGAGCTGCTCGGCGAGGCGGGCGTCCCCTGGGACGTCTTCGCTCGGCGGTCGATGCTGGAGGAGGTCGCGAAGCACGCCTACCGCGGCCTCGACGCGCGCAGCCGCGACTTCGTCGACGCCTTCGTGGCCGGGGTCAACGGGGGCCTGACGACCTCACCCGTGCCCGAGGAGCTCGCGCGCCTCGACGCGCGGCCGGGGGAGTGGAAGCCGTGGACGCCGCTCGCGGTCTTCCTCGTGCAGCACGTGCTGTTCGCGACGTTCCCGACCAAGTGGTGGCGCGAGAGCCTCGCCGCGCGGGCCGGCGAGGAGGCCCTCGCGGTCTTCGACCTCGAGGGTCCGGTGTGGTCCGGCTCGAACGCGTGGGCGGTCGGGGGCGACCGCACGGCGTCGGGCCTGCCCCTCGTGGCCGGCGACCCGCACCGACTCATCGAGGCGCCCGGCGTCTACCAGCAGGTCCGCCTGGTCGGTCCGGGCTTCGACGTCGTGGGCCTGACGTTCCCCGGCGTCCCCGGGGTGCAGCACTTCGCGCACACCGGTCACGTCGCGTGGGGCATCACGAACGCGATGGCCGACTACCAGGACCTCTACGTCGAGCGGCTGCGTCGCGACGAGGCCGGTGTCATGGGGGAGGGGGTCATGGCCGAGGGCCCCGACGGCTGGTACGACGCCGACACGTCCACGACCCGCGTGCTCGTGCGCGGCGGAGCGCCGGTCGACGTCGAGATCATCGTGACCCGCAACGGGGCGATCGTGCACGGAGGCCCGGGCGAGCGGTCGTACGCCCTGCGCACGCCGTCGTTCGCGCTGCGCGACCTCGGCTTCTCGGCGCTCGTCCCGCTGCTGCACGCGCGCACGGTCGACGACGTCGAGCGGGCCTTCGCCGCCTGGGTCGAACCGGTCAACGACGTGCTCGTGGCCGACACGACCGGGGCCGTCCGGCACCTCACGGCGGGCCGGGTGCCGGTGCGCGCCGAGGCGAACCGGCAGCGTCCCGTCCCCGCGTGGGAGCCGGGCCACGCGTGGACGGGCTGGGTCGAGGAGATGCCGCGCCGCGACGTCGCCCCGGACGGAGTCGTCGTCACCGCGAACGAGCGGCGCGGGCCGGGACCGTGGCTCGGCGTCGAGTTCGCCCCTCCGCACCGGGCACGCCGCATCGCCGAGCTGCTCGACGGCGACACGTCCGTGGACGCCGACGCGTGCGTCCGCATCCAGACCGACACCTTCCTGCCCACGGCCGCGCGCCTGCAGAAGCTCGCCGCGGACCTGGCCTCCCTGAGCCCGGGGGCCGGGCGCTGGCGCGACGTCATCACCGGCTGGGACGGCCACATGGACGCGGGCAGCCTCGGCGCCGGGGCGTTCGGCGCCTGGCGAGCCGAGCTGGTCCACCGCATCGCCGAGGCCGAGGTGCTGACAGGCCTTGCGGGGGTGCCGCACGTCGGCCCGCTGTTCGAGCCGTGGTTCCTCGTGGCGACGCGCGTCATGACGAGCCTCGACGCGATCGTCGCCGACGAGGGCCACGCGCTGGGCGTCGACCTGGCCGAGCTGGCCCGTCAGGCGCTCGAGGCCGTCGGCGACGCCGAGCCGCCGACGTGGGGGAGCCGTCACACGCTGTGGCCGCTCAGCGCGGACGATGCCCCGCCACCGCGCACGGTCGGGCTGTCCGGAGACTTCGACTGCGTGCTCTCGACCACCGCAGCACCGATGCTCGGCGACCTCTGCTTCCGAGGCCCGGTCGCCCGCTACGTCTGGGACCTCGCCGACCGCTCGGCCGGCGGATGGGCCGTCCCGCTCGGCGCCCACGGCGACGCCGACCACCCGCACGGCCTCGACCAGCTCGACGCCTGGGCCGCCGGCCACCTGATCGACCTCCCCCTGACCGACGAAGGGCCCGCCCGATGACCACCAGCACCCCCACCCTGACCGTCCGCCCGATCGAGCCGCTCGCGGACGCCCCCCTGATCCACGCGTGGGTCACGGAGGACCGGGGCAGCTTCTGGATGATGAGCGAGTACACGCTCGACGAGGTCGTCGACGTCTACACCTGGCTCGACCAGCAGCCGACGCACACCGCGTCGTTCGTCTGTGCCGACGGCGAGCCCGCCGCGATCGTGCAGACCTACCGGGTCGACGCCGCGGTCGAGCCGATCTCGGCGCTGTTCGACCACCGCCCCGGCGACCTCGGCGTCCACTTCTTCGTCGCCGGGGGCGACGAGCGCCGCCCCGGCTGGACGATGCAGCTGATCGGCGCTGCCGTCCTCGACGTGCTGGCCGACCGGGACGTGCGGCGCCTCGTGCTCGATCCTGACGTCGACAACGCCCCGGCCATCGCGATCGCCGAGCGCGTCGGTGCGGTGCGCGGCCCCGTGGTCGATCTCGGCCACAAGACGGCGCAGGTCCTGACGCTCGACGCCGACCTCCTGCGCTGATCACCGCCGGACGAAGTTCGGTGGACCGAACTTCTCTGAGCGGGTGTGGCGAAGGTCGTGACATCGGTGTACCGTAGATCCCATGGTGGACCTGTCGCTGAGGATCGATGCCTCGCTCACGCCGCAGCAGCAGCTGCAGCGCGGTCTCACCCGCACGGCCGTGTTCGTCGCGCTGTTCTGCGCGGTGCCGGGCGTGGCGGCGCTGCTGTCCTAGACTCCGGGGCATGACGGTCACGTCGGTCGGGGACCTCACGCCCAGCGTGCAGAACTACCTGAAGGCCATCTGGAGCCTGCAGGAGTGGACCACCGAGCCGGTCACCGCGAGCCGCATCGCCGAGCGCGTCGACCTGCGCACGTCCACGGTCTCCGGCGCCCTCGCGAAGCTGACCGAGCAGGAGCTCATCGACCACGACCCCTACGGGGCCGTCGAGCTGACTCCCGCCGGGCGGACGCTGGCGCTCGCGATGGTGCGCCGCCACCGGCTGATCGAGACCTTCCTCGTGCAGGTGCTGCACTACACGTGGGACCAGGTCGACGACGAGGCCGAGAGCCTCGAGCACGCGGTCTCGGACTTCATGGTCGACCGCATCGACGAGGTGCTCGGCCGCCCGACTCGCGACCCGCACGGCGACCCGATCCCGAGCGCCGAGGGCGTCATCACGATGCCCGACGCGGTGCGGCTCACCGGGGTGGCCGCCGGTTCGACCGTGCTGGTCGAGCGGATCTCGGACCGCGACCCGGGCCTGCTGCAGCACCTCGCCTCGGCCGGGGTGCTTCCCGGCGCGCGGCTCGCCGTGGGCGAGGGCGAGCCCTACTCGGGCGCGATCGAGGTGCGCGTCGGCGACGGTGCCGGCGTCAACCTCGGCACCCCCGCCACCGACGCGGTCTTCGTCACCGTCCTGCCCTGACCCCGCCGGTGGTGGCGGAACCCCCTTCGAGGCTCCTGCGTCGCACCTCA
>NZ_BAAAME010000004.1:758953-783055 GCF_039529015.1 Aeromicrobium alkaliterrae | reverse complement strand
GGGTGGTGTCCGCCCCCTGAGGTGCGACGAGGAACGAGGAGCCTCGAAGGGGGTACCTCAGCCACGGGGCTTCGGGCGGGTGGTGTCCGCCCCCTGAGGTGCGACGAGGGACGAGGAGCCTCGAAGGGGGTACCTCAGCCCGGGGCTTCGGGCGGGCACCTCTCCGCCCCCTGAGGTGCGACGAGGAACGAGGAGCCTCGAAGGGGGTACCTCAGCCCGCGGACCTACGGCCGTGGGACGCCGGTGGGATTGGGGTAGCTGACGGCGCCGGACGCCTCGACGGCCCGGGCGATCGGCAGCAGGTCGTTCGCGAGGGCGTAGGCACGTGCCGTGGCCTCCTGGTCGAGGCCCGCTCCGCACGATCGGTCGGTCGCGTCCTCGAGTCGCTCGCGCGCGGCCCGGCCGGTCTCGGTCGCCGTGGTCCCCTCGACCCAGCCGAACTGCTGGAGCCGTCCGAACGCGTCGGCCCACTCCTGCTCGCTCCACCCGCGGAAGTCGCGCTGGTTCTCGGGGACGAGGCCGGTCGCGACGGCGAGGGCGTTCGCGGAGGCGCCGCCGATGCCGGCCGCCGTCAGGACCGCGACGTGGCTGTCGCCGCGGTACTCGCGCAGGACGGTCACGGCGTTCCAGAGTCGCTCGATCGGGTCGTCCGGTACCGGCAGCGCGGCGTGCGCGGCCGCGAGCGGGCGTCCGGCGAGGTCGAGCTGCTCGACGAGGCGCTGGGTCGCGTCGGCGGTGCGGGTCACGTCCTGGTCGCCGATCGCCTCGACGACGCGGTCGCGGGCGATGTCGAGCCGCACGCGCAGGATCTCGTCGCGGTCGGCCATCGACCACGCGTCGGGCAGCGCACGGGCCACCATCCAGGGGGCGAAGCCGTGGAACACGGCCGTGACGACCTCGGGCCCGGGAGTGCCGAGTGCGGCCGAACGCGAGGCGGCGTAGCCCATCCAGAAGCCCTTCAGCCCGATCGCCTCGTACCGCTGCTTGGCGTCCGGCGCGAAGTAGACCACGTCGTGGATCGCCGCGACGCTCCGCCAGAACTCCCGTGTCGTCATGCCCCGAACCTACGTGGTGCGTCTCATGCCCGCCGGCGTGGCGAGGGTCGTGGTGGTCTGTGAGGCTGTCGCCATGACGTCCTTCACGACACCTGACCTGTCCGACGAGCTCGGCGGCGCGGCGCGCGTTGTGGCCGCCGGGTTCCTCGACTTCGGCGGGCGCGAGGTCTTCGACGGCCCCGTCCGGACCGTCCGCTGCCTGGAGGACAACTCCCGCGTGAAGGAGCTGCTGGCGACTCCCGGCGAGGGGGCGGTGCTCGTCGTCGACGGGGCCGGCTCGCTCACGGTCGCGCTGCTCGGCGACATGATCGCCGAGGGTGCCGTTGCGCAGGGGTGGGCCGGGGTCGTGATCAACGGTGCTGTGCGCGACGTCGAGATCCTGCGGACGCTCGACATCGGCGTCCGTGCCCTGGGTTCGATCCCGCGCCGTTCCGACCGCCAGGGCCGTGGCGAGGTCGACGTGCCGGTGACGATCGGCGGCGCTCGCGTCGAGCCGGGCGACCACCTCTACGCCGACGCCACCGGCATCCTCGTCACGACCCCCGCCTGAACCCACCAGATGTGGTCACTCCGTTCACGGAATCGACGGGAAACCGTGACCGGAGTGACCACATCGTGCGGGACGGGGGTGGGCTCAGTGCTCCTCGACCGAGTGGGAGTCGGTGAGGGTCAGGGCGCCCCAGCCGACCACGGCCCCCACCACCACGGCCAGGGCGCCGAAGAGCACGCGCTCGCCGTGGAAGAACGAGGCCACCAGGTCGGCGCTCCACGCCCCTGACGGCAGGTGCGTCGTGACCAGCACGGCGATCAGGGTTCCGACGACGGCCGTGCCGACGCTGGTGCCGACCTCCTGGGCGGTGTCGTTGAGGGCGGTGCCCATCGACGTCCGGTTGGCGGGCATCGCGTCGACCAGCGCGACGGCGCAGATCGTCATGACGGTGCGCAGGCCGATCGTCATCACGACCATCGAGGCGGCGATCGCGAGGTAGCCGTGCTCGACGCCCCACGCCATCGCGACGAGGGAGGCCGACAGCAGGCCGGCGCCGATCAGGCACGCGATGCGGTGACCGAACCGCTTGGCCAGCGACTCCGAGAGGGGCGAGGCCAGGATCATCGTGACGATGAGCGGCAGGTTGGCCAGGCCGGCCCGCACCGGGCTCCAGCCGTAGGCGTACTGGAAGTGCAGAATCAGCCCGAACATGACGCCGGCCATCGCGATCGACGTGCCGATCTGCGCGATCGAGGCACCGCGGACGGTCGCGTTGCGGAACAGGTGCAGGTCCAGCATGGGCGAGGGCGTGCGGCGCTCGTGCCAGACGAACCCCGCGAGGGCGGCGGCTGCCCCGGTGGCGGTCAGCAGCGTGGTGGCGGCGAGCCAGCCGTGCTCGACGGCGTTGGTCAGCGTGTAGCAGGCCAGGCCGATCGCGGCGATGCTGAGCAGGGCCCCGGGGAGGTCGAGCCGGTCGTCGGTGAGGTCCTCGCGGCGGTCGGGGGCGACGCCCTTCCAGACGCCGATGCCGGCGATCAGGGCGATCGGGGCGTTGACGACGAGCAGCCACTCCCAGCTGACGTGCGCGAGGGCGGTGCCGCCGAGCAGCGGGCCGAGCACGAAGCCCGACATGCCGACGACGATCATCAGCGTCATGGCGCGCATGCGCAGCGCCTGCTCCTCGAAGAGCCGGAACACGAGCGAGTTCGTGATCGGTGCCATCGCAGCGGCACAGATGCCGAGCCCGGCCCGCAGGGCGATGAGCTCGCCAGCGGTGGAGACCAGGACGACGAGCAGGCTCAGGACGCCGAACGCGGCGAGGCCGACCAGCAGCACGCGGCGGCGTCCGAGGCGGTCGGCAGTCGCGCCCGCTGTCAGCAGCAGTCCGCCGAACGTCAGGGAGTAGGCACCGGTGATCCACTGCAGCGTCGTGGTCTCGCCGCCGAGGTCGCGCCCGATCGTGGGCAGCGCGATCGTCAGCAGGGTGTTGTCGACCATCTCGACGAAGAACGCCAGGCAGAGGGCGGCGAGCGGGATCCACGCCGCGCGCAGCGACGGGTAGGTGCGGCTGGGGGTGGGAGTCGTGGTGGTGGTCATCGCGACCGCCTCCTCTCTCGGGAAGTATCGAACGGTGTTCGAGTCTCGAACACCGTTCGATAACATAGAACATTGTTCGATGTTGCACAAGATGTGATGGGATGTGAGCCATGGCACCGCCCGAAGGACCCCCCGCGGGCCGCCGCCGAGGCGGCCGTCCGCGCGCGTCGCACTCGATGGACGCCGTCCTGAGCGAGGCCGTCGCGCTGCTCGACGAGGCCGGCGAGCCGGCCCTGACCTTCCGCGCGCTCGCGGAGCGGCTGGGGGGTGGCGTGGCCAGCATCTACTGGTACGTCGCGAGCAAGGACGAGCTGCTCGACCGCGCCACCGACCACGTGCTCGAGGGCGTGCTGGGCGCCATCGATCGGCTCGCCCGCACCGACGACCCGATCGCCGACCTCCGGGCCGTCGCGCTCACGCTGTTCGACGCGATCGTCGACCGCCCGTGGCTCGGCGCGTACTTCATGCGCAGCACCGGCCTCCAGCCCTGGTCGTTGAAGATGTACGACCGACTCGGGCAGGAGGTGTTGCGGCTGGGCGTCCTCACGCCGCTCCAGCAGTTCCACGCGGTCTCGGCGGTGATCGGCTTCGTCGTGGGTACGGCGGCCGACCTGGGCCAGGAGCCACCGCGCGAGGTCGTCGAGGGGAAGGTCGGACGCGACGAGTACCTCGAGCGCTACGCCGACCAATGGCGCGCGCTCGATCCGGCCGAGTATCCCTTCGTCACGCACATCGTCGAGGAGTTCTCCGGCCACGACGACGCCGTGCAGTTCCGCGCCGGGCTCGACCTGCTGCTCGCCGGACTGCGCCTCCAGGCGGGTCTCTGACGTCAGACCTCGTGGTCCGCCGGCCCCTGGCGGTCCCGTGATCGTCGTCTGAGTGCGACCGCCGCGGTGAGCGCGCAGATCGCACCGACCGCGGTCAGCAGGACGATGCCGGTGACGACGGCCGCCGTCTCCGTCCGCGGCGCGCCCCGGCCCTGGCCGACCATCTCCGACGGCGCCACGAGGCACATCGCGCCGAGGAGGGCGATGAAGACCAGGGTCAGCACCAGCGTCGCCGACAGGGCCCTGGCGGAGCTGGTCCACTCGAGCAGCACCGCGCCGAACGTGAGGAACAGGGCGGTCATGACGAGCATCAGGGTCGGCGCGGCGAGGTTGACGAGCAGCTCGCTCGACTCGGCCCACAGCGGTTCGCCCGTCGTGGCCCAGCGCCCGGCGACCGCGATCGGCAGCAACGCGCCGCAGACGAGGAACGCCCAGCCGGTCGCCCGGTCGCTCAGGGACGGCCTGTCGCTCATGGGGCCACCTTTCCACGTGGGTGCCTCCGCCGGGGTGCGACTTCTCGCTGGAACGGCGGACTCCCGCACCGGGTCACTACATCTAGGGGTTACATCCGTGTGATTTCCCGTATATGGTGGCGCACGCAGCTGGTTCGGCCGCCCCGCCAGGGCGGTCGTCGCAAGAGGGAATCCGGTGCAAGACCGGAACTGCCCCGCAGCGGTGAGTGGGAACGACCGACGTCATCAGCACTGAGAGAGATCTTGGGAAGCGACGTCCAGTAGGCGGCCGACAGGCCGGGCCCGCGAGTCCGAAGACCTGCCAGTGCTCACCGACATCGGTGAGGTCCGCGACCCCGTGGGAGGGTCAGGGGACAGGTCTCACGGACCCCGTTTCCTCGTCGTCCCCGTCCTTGCGGACGTGACGCACACGACGAGTTCGACGAGGGGTCGACCACATGAGCACCGCCAGCAGCATCACCGTGATCAAGCGCGACGGCACGAAGGTTCCGTACGACGGCTACGAGATCGCCCAGTCCATCACCGAGGCCGCCGCCGGCCTCGACCACGAGGTCGAGCGCGCCACGCAGCTGCGCTCGGAGCTCGAGATCACGCTGTTCGACGGCATCACGTCCGAACAGCTCGACGAGGCCGTCATCGGCGTTGCGCTGGGCAACGTCAAGGACGACCCGGCCTTCGACACGATCGCGGCCCGGCTGCTCGTGAAGAGCCTCTACAAGAAGATCTTCGGCGAGGGCGTCACCCGCGACGAGGTCTCCACGCTGTGCGGACCGGCCTTCGTCGCCTCGGTCCTGCGCGGCGTCGAGCTCCGGCTGCTCGACGACCGCCTCGCGGAGGCCTTCGACCTCGAGGTGCTCGGTGCCGCGATCGACCCCGACCGCGACGACCTGCTGCGCTACATCGGCGCACAGACCATGCGGAACCGCTACATGATCACCGAGCCCGACGGCACGCCGCTCGAGGTGCCGCAGTTCTTCTGGATGCGCGTCGCGATGGGTCTGGCGCTCAACGAGCTCGATCCGACGGCCGCGGCGCTGACGTTCTACGACAAGATGAGCCGCCTCGAGTACCTCGCCGCGGGCTCCACCCTGGTCAACGCCGGCACGACGTACCCCCAGCTCTCCAACTGCTTCGTGATGCAGATGGAGGACGACATCGAGCACATCGCGAAGAGCGTCCGCGACGTCATGGTGCTCAGCAAGGGCACCGGCGGCATCGGACTGTCCGTCACGAAGCTGCGCGCCGAGGGCTCGCCGATCCGGTCCAACAACACGACCTCGACCGGTCCGATCCCGTTCATGCACACGATCGACTCGACGCTGCGCGCGATCAGCCGGGGCGGCAAGAAGTTCGGCGCGCTGTGCCTCTACATGGAGAACTGGCACCTCGACTTCCCGCAGTTCCTCGACCTGCGCCAGAACTCCGGCGACCCGTACCGCCGCACCCGCACGGCGAACACCGCCGTGTGGATCAGCGACGACTTCATGAAGCGCGTGCAGAACGACGAGCCCTGGTACCTGTTCGACCCGCTGGACGTGGCCGACCTCGTGGAGCTGACGGGCAGCGCCTTCAGCCGCCGGTACGCCGAGTACGCGGCGATGGCCGAGGCCGGCGAGCTGCGCCACAAGAAGGTCGGCGCCCGCGAGCAGTTCCGCGCGATCCTCGTGAGCCTGCAGAGCACCTCGCACCCGTGGCTGACGTGGAAGGACACGATCAACACCCGTGCCCTCAACGACAACACCGGCACGATCCACCTGTCGAACCTCTGCACCGAGATCACGCTGCCGCAGGACCGCGAGAACACCTCGGTCTGCAACCTGGCCTCGATCAACCTGTCGCGCCACGTGACGGGTCGTCGCCAGCACGCGAAGATCGACTGGGACCGTCTCGCCGAGTCCGTGCGCCTCGCGGTGCGCCAGCTCGACAACCTGATCGACATCACCCTGAGCTCGGTGCCGGAGTCGGAGCGCTCCAACGAGGAGAACCGAGCGCTGGGCCTCGGCGTCATGGGCTTCACCGACGTCGTCGAGAAGTTCGGCTTCTCGTACGCCTCGGACGCGTCCTACGAGCTCATGGACCAGATCATGGAGTTCGTCAGCTGGCACGCGATCGACGCGTCGGCCGACCTGGCCCGCGAGCGGGGTGCCTACCCGAACTTCGAGGGCTCGGGCTGGAGCCGCGGCATGGTGCCGTTCGACTCGATCGCGAAGCTCGAGGCCGACCGCGGTGTGCCCGTCGAGGTCGACCGCACCACGCGCCTCGACTGGGACGCCCTGCGGGCCAAGGTGGCCGGCGGCATCCGCAACTCCACGCTGATGGCGATCGCGCCCACCGCGTCGATCGGCCTCGTGGCCGGCACGACGCCGGGCCTCGACCCGCAGTTCAGCCAGATCTTCAGCCGCGCGACGAGCTCCGGCAAGTTCCTCGAGGTCAACCGCAACCTCGTCGAGGACCTGCGTGAGCTTGGGCTGTGGGAGACGGTTCGCGAGGACCTGCTGCGCCACCAGGGCGACCTCTCCAAGGTCGAGGGCGTGCCTGCCGAGCTGGTCGAGATCTACCAGACCAGCTTCCAGCTCACGCCCTACGCGTTCCTCGAGGTCGCGGCCCGCGCTCAGAAGTGGATCGACCAGGCGATCAGCCGCAACATCTACCTGCAGAGCCGGGACGTCGGCGAGATGGTCGAGCTCTACGCGGCCGCCTGGAAGAAGGGCGTCAAGACGACGTACTACCTGCACATGATGCCGCGGCACACCGCCGAGCAGAGCACCGTCAAGGTCAACAAGAGCGAGGCCCTGTCGGCGGCGGGCGCGGGCGCTCCGCGGCGCGGCTTCGGCTCGGCCACCCCGTCGGCTCCGGCCCCGGCCGGCCGCGGCTTCGGTGCCGTGGCTGCCCCGGTCGCGGTGGAGGAGCCGGCCGTCGAGGTCGTCCCCGCCGAGGTCGAGGAGCTCGAGATGGTCGACGGGGCCGCGTGCCCCATCGACCCCCAGGAGCGCCTCCAGTGCGAGTCCTGCCAGTAGTCCGTTCCTGACCTGAGGTGGCTTCGAGGCTCCTCGTTCCTCGTCGCACCTCAACCACCGGGGACGACCACCGGTGGCTGAGGTGCGAGGAGCTCTGGCGACGAGCCTCGAAGCCCCCACCCCCACCCCACTCCCATCTGTGAAAGCGAGACCCCCGCATGGGCATCCTCGGCACCGGCATCGAGCAGGGACTTCTGCTCAAGCCCGTCACCTATCCCTGGGCCATGGAGCTGTACGACCAGGCCGTCGCCAACACGTGGTTCCCCAACGAGATCCAGCTCGGCGAGGACCTGGCCGACTTCGAGCGCATGAGCGACGAGGAGCGGCACGCCCTCACGTTCCTGATGAGCTACTTCAACCCCAACGAGCTCCTCGTCAACAAGGCGCTCGCGTTCGGGGTCTACCCGTACGTCAACGCCGCCGAGTGCCACCTCTACCTCGCGAAGCAGATGTGGGAGGAGGCCAATCACTGCATGAGCTTCGAGTACGTGCTGGAGACCTTCCCGATCGACCGCGTCGCGGCGTACGAGTCGCACGTGACGGTGCCGTCGATGGCGGCCAAGGAGGACTTCGAGGTCCGCTTCATCAAGCGCATGACCGAGCAGACGCTCGACATCACCACGACCGAGGGCAAGCGCGACTTCGTGCGCAACCTCATCGCCTACAACGTGATCCTCGAGGGCATCTGGTTCTACTCGGGCTTCATGGTGGCGCTGAGCTTTCGCCAGCGAAACCTGCTGCGCAACTTCGGCTCGCTGATCGACTGGATCGTGCGTGACGAGAGCCTGCACCTGAAGTTCGGCATCAACCTCGTGCTGACGGTGCTCGACGAGAACCCCGACATCGCGACGCCGGAGTTCGCCGACGAGATCCGCCAGATGATCCTCGACGCCGTCGAGATGGAGGAGGCGTACAACCGCGACCTCCTGCCGAACGGGATCCTCGGGGTCAACGCCGACTACATCAACCAGTACGTCCGCTACCTGGCCGACCGTCGGCTCGACGAGCTGGGCTTCGGCCCGCACTACGGCGTCGCCAACCCGGCGAAGTGGATGGCGACGGCCAACGACACCCTGCAGCTCGTGAACTTCTTCGAGTCGATCAACACCTCGTACGAGGTCAACGCGAAGTCGGGATCGTGAGGGGCTGACCCATGTCGTGCGTGAGCTTCTGGGGCCCGGACGCGCGGGAGCGGATGGTGGCGGCGATGGCCGCGCCGCCGGTCGCGACGTTCGCCTCGCCCGGCGTCAGCGACGGCAAGCTGCGGCGGGTCGCGCTGATGGCGACGTCACCCGACCCGCGCGTGCGCGAGAGCGCGGCCCTCAACGCACACGTGCCGGTCGAGGTGCTGGAGTCGCTCGCGGTCGATCCGGAGATGTCGGTGCGCTGCTGCGTCGCCCGCAGCCCGCAGGCCTCGCCCGAGGTGCTGACCTGGTTGGCGCGGGACGAGTCGGCGCCCGTGCGCCGGTGGGTCGGCGCGCACCCGGTCACGCCGCCGGAGGTCATGGACTCCCTCGCCGAGGATCCCGACGTCGGGGTTCGCGAGGTCGTCCAGTGGAACCGCCGCTGGCCCACGACCCCCGGTGGTTGAGGTACCCCTTTCGAGGCTCGTTCCTCGCACCTCAAGGGGCGGAGCCCCCGTCCCTTGAGGTGCGACGAGGAACGAGGAGCCTCGAAAGGGGCACCTCAGGTCTCGGAGCCCCCGTCCCTTGAGGTGCGACGAGGAACGAGGAGCCTCGAAAGGGGCACCTCAGCCGCGTCGGGCGGGCGGGATCAGCCCGGGAAGACGCGGGTGTCGTGGGCGTTCACGACCGTGACCTCGGGGTCGGCGTGCAGCGTGGCGAGCGCCGCGTGGTTGCCCTTCAACCGCTTCGGGATCCGCGCGACCGACTTCTCGAACGCGCGCAGGATCCCGACCTTCGACAGGCTCGGGTCGTAGTGGCTCGCGTCGAAGACGGCGTCGCCGGCGTGCAGGACCAGGCCCTCCCCACCATCGGGCCGAGTGCCCTGCACCGCGACGGCCGCGTGGCCGCGCGTGTGACCGATCATGGGCACGAGGCTGATCCCGTCGAGCACCTCGATCGCCGACAGTCCGTGCCGCCACGAGTCGCCCTCGCCGGCGTGGCTCCGCACGGTCGGGGAACCCCCGAGGTGCGCCTGGCGGTACCGCGTCTTCTCGATGCCCTTGATGTCGGTCGTCGCGGCCGACCACTCGGCGGCCGTCGTGTGCCACGTGGCGTCGGGGAAGTCGACCGCACCGCCGACGTGGTCGAAGTCCAGGTGCGTCAGCACGACGTGGGCGACGTCCGCGGGGTCGAAGCCCGCCTGCTCGACGGCGTCGATCGCGGTGACGCCCGGCTGGGGCCTCAGCAGGTGCCGGGTGGGGCCGAGTCGCTTCGGGTCGGCCAGGTCGTCGCGACCCACGCCGCTGTCGACCAGCACGAGGCCGTCGGGGTGCTCGACGAGCAGCACGTGGCAGATGATCGCGGGACCGAGGGGAGGGGCCATCCGGCCCGCGACGAGGTGGTGGACGCGCATGCCGTGATGCTAGGCCCGGCGACCGGGTCGCCGGGCCCGATCACGTCACTTCTTCTTGGCGGCCTTCTTGCGCGCGGCGGGCCGGTGGACCAGCACCGGAGCGTTGGCCTGGAGCACGACCTTGTTCGCGACCGAGCCCATCAGGGCGGCCTGCGTGCGGGTGCTGCTGCTCGCCATGACGATGAGCCCGGAGCTGAACCGGGTCGCGGCCTTCAGGATCTCGCCCGCCGGCGATCCGCCGTAGACGTGGGTCGAGACGGGCGGCCCCCAGTCGGTGAGCTCCGCGGCGACGCTCAGCACGGCCTTCTCGGCCGAGGCGCGGAACGACATCTCGTTGATGCCCGAGTCCTCGTCGTCCGTCACGAACGGCACGGCGGCGAGCGGGCTGACGACCGCGACGACCGAGACCTTGGTGACGGTCTTCGGGTCGACGGTCTTGCGCAGGAACTTCGCCGCGTCGTGAGACTGGCGAGATCCGTCGGTGGCGACGAGGACGTGCATGGCAACCCCCAGGAGGTGAGTGAGCTCAGGTCATCCGGTGAGCTCGGCCGGATCGATCGAGGTCGGGTCGCCCTTCATGGCGAGCCGGTTGACGAAGTACATGACCACACCGATCGCCAGGATGCCACCGCACCACACCAGTGAGCCAGGGTCGTCGATCGCGGTGTGGACGAGGATGGCGACGTTGGCGGCGATGCCCGCGTACAGCAGGAACGTCGGTGCTCGGTAGTGCTCGTGGTCGACCCCGTCGCCGCGTCGCAGCACGAGGGCCGAGAGGCAGACCATGCCGTAGACGACGATCAGGAACACCACGGTGACGGTGGCGAGGCGATCGACGTCGGCCGTCGCCAGCAGGATGCACACCAGGGCGGCGGTGAAGATGATCGAGACCCACGGGGTGCGGCGCGTGGCGTGGGTGCGGGCGAAGATGCGGGGCACGATGCCCTGCTTCGCCATGCCGTACATGATCCGTGACTGCGCGACGAGCGAGACGAGAGCGGTGTTCGTGACGGCGACCAGCGCGATCACCGCGAAGATCTCCTCCGGGATCGCGAGCGGTCCGGCCTGCACGACCGTCAGGAGGCTGCCGCCCTCGCCGCTGTCGGCCGAGAGGTCCTCGATCGGCGCGACCATCGAGGCGATGAACGCGATGACCATGTAGAGGACGCCGGCCGTGAACATGCCGCCCAGGAGCGCCTTCGGGAAGACCTTGCTCGGCTCGCGGACCTCCTCGGCGATGTTCGCGGCGTTCTCGAAGCCGGTCATCGCGAAGAACGCCAGCGCCACGCCGCCCAGCACGACCAGCGCGGGGTTGCCGTCGTTGAGGTCGAACGGTTGGCTGAAGTTCGCGTCGCCGTTGACCACCACGAGGATGCCGACGAGCAGCACGATGGCCAGGCCGATCGTCTCGACGGCGGTCATGATCGCGTTGGCCCACACCGACTCGCTGATGCCGCGGAAGTTCAGCAGCGACAGGGTGACGATGAAGATGATCGCGACCGTCGTGGTCGACATGCCCTCGAGGACCGTGCCCTCGGTGACCGACTCGAAGTAGGTGCCGCCGAAGACCCGGGCCAGCGTGCCGGCCGCGGCGACGGTGGCGGCGAGGAGGCAGAACGTCACGAGGAACGTGACGGGCGGGCTCTTGAAGGCCTTGTGCGCGTACAGGGCGGCGCCGGCCGCCTGCGGGTACTTCGTGATGAGCTCGGCGTAGGCGAAGCCGGTCAGGATCGCGACCGAGACGCCGATGACGAACGAGAGCCAGAAGGCGCCACCGACCGTGAAGGCCATGACTCCGATCAGCGCGTAGATGCCGGAGCCGAGGACGTCGCCCAGCACGTAGAAGTACAGGAGCGGGCCGCCGATGGAGCGCTGGAGCTCCTCGGTCTGCTGCGGTGCGTCCTGCGGTGCGGGTGCTGCGTCCGTCATGGGCTGTGCTCCTCGTGAAACGTGGTGCGGCCGATCCGGCAACTCTGGCACTGGGTTCGCCGACTGCAAGTCGAGCGCCGACGCGGCTACTGTGGGGAGCAGCGACGGAGGTGCTCGATGAAGGTGCTCGTGACCGGCGGGGTCCGCTCAGGCAAGTCCTTCCACGCGGAGTCGTTGGTGGTCGGCGAGCCGGTCGTCACGTACGTCGCTCCCGGGCCCCCGACGGAGGTCGAGGACGACCCCGACTGGGCGGCGCGCGTCGCGTCGCACCGCTCGCGTCGACCGGAGCACTGGGTCACCGTCGAGTCGGTCGACCTGCCGGGGGCCATCGCCGCGGCCGAGGGTGCGGTCGTCGTCGACTGCCTCGGCACGTGGATCACGGCCCAGCTCGACGAGCTCGACGCCTGGGACGCCGTGCTCGAGGAGTGGGAGCCCCTGCTGCGCGAGCGCATCGCCGCCGTGGCCCGCGCCGTGGCCGAGAGTGAGCAGCCGATCGTCGTGGTGACGAACGAGGTCGGGATGGGCGTCGTGCCGGAGCACCGGTCGGGTCGCGTGTTTCGTGACATGCTCGGTCGGGCCAACCAAGCCGTCGCCGCCGAGTGCGACCAGGTGCTGCTCGTGATCGCCGGCCGCGTGCTGACGCTCTGAGCCGAGAGGACGACGATGAGGACGACGGTCACGTTCGAGGTCGACGGTTCCACCGTGGAGGGCTGGTACTACGCGCCGCCCGGCACGGAGCCCGCGCCGGTCGTCGTGCTGGGTCACGGGCTCGGCTACGTCAAGTCCGCCGGGCTGGACGCGTTCGCCCAGCGCTTCAACGACGCCGGGTACGCCGCGCTGGCGTTCGACTACCGCTCGTTCGGCGGGAGTGGCGGCGGGCCGCGGCAGGTGCTGTCGGTCCGGAGCCAGCTGCGGGACTGGGACGCCGCGATCGCCCACGCGCGCACGCTGCCGGGCGTCGACCCGGCGCGGGTCGTCGTGTGGGGCACGAGCTTCGGCGGCGGGCACGCCCTGACCCTGGCGGCGAAGCGGCACGACCTCGCGGCCGCGATCGCCCAGTGCCCGTTCACCGACGGCATCGCCTCGCTCCGCACGATCCCGCCGCTGACCTCGCTGAAGGTCACCTGGCTCGCCGTCCGCGACCTCGTGTCGCGGCTGCTCGGCCGCGACCCGGTGTACGTCGCCGGGTCGGGTCAGCCCGGCACCACGGCGCTCATGACCGCACCCGACGCGAAGCCCGCGATGGACGTCCTCACGGCGGACGCGCCGGACTTCGAGAACCGCATGGCGGCCCGTGCCGCGGTCGAGGTGATGCTCTACGGCCCCGGTCGGGGCGCGCGTCGCATCACGACCCCGACGCTGGCCGCGGTGTGCGATCGCGACTCCGTCGCTCCTTCCCGGACGACGACCCGCCAGCTGGCCCGGTCGTCGGCGATCGAGGTGCACCACCACGACGTGGGGCACTTCGACATCTACGTCGGTGAGCCGTTCGAGGTGGCGGTCGGCCAGTACCTCGCCTTCCTCGACCGGGTCGTCCCCGTTCCCGCCCCCTGAGGTGCGAGCACCCCGTCCCCTGAGGTGCGACCAAGGAGCCTCGAAGGGGGCACCTCAGCCCGCCTCAACCAGATGGCGGCGTCTGCGGCGACGACATGGCCCAGCGGATCGTCCGCACGGCCGTCTCCCCGCCCAGCCGGACCGCGGTGGCCTCGGCGACCGGCAGCCACGGCAGGCGGAGCGGAAGCCGGGCCCACCGGGGCATCAGGCCCACCGCAGCCGCGGCGAGCATCGAGTAGGGCGCACGCAGCGGCAGGGGCACGGGCGGGGTCAGCAGCAGGTAGCGCGCCGTCCGTCGGGCGGCCGGGGTGCTCATGAGCTCCGACCGGTAGTCGGCGAGCACCTCGTCGAGCTCGGCGACCGACTCCGGCACGTCGGTGGCGCCCAGCTGGCGAGCGACGCCGGCGGTCTCGGCGACGTAGCGGTCGCGGCCCTCCGGGTCGAGCGGCTCGGCGCCGTAGCGGTCGTGGGCGCGCAGGAAGCTGTCGATCTCGGCGACGTGCACCCACCGCAGCAGGTGCGGGTCGGACGCCGCGTACGGTCGCCCGTCGGGGGCGGTGCCCGTCACGGTGTCGTGGACCGCGCGCACGGCCCGGATGACCTGGTCGCCGTCGGCCACCGTGCCGAACGTCGTGACGGCGAGGTAGTAGCTCGTGCGCTGCAGTCGGCCCCACGGGTCGCCGCGGAACCCGGAGTGCTGGTCGACCGCGGCCATCGCGAGCGGGTGCAGCGACTGCAGCAGCAGGGCGCGGATGCCGCCGACGAACATCGAGGCGTCGCCGTGAACCCGCACGACGGCGGCGTCGGCGTCGAACCGGCGGGGCCCCTCGGCGAAGTGGATGCGGTCGCGCCGGGCGGCTCCCTCGTCGCCGGCCACGCGCGCGAAGATCAGCTCGCCGATGCGTGCCCGCGGATCCATGCCGCCAGTGTGCCCCCACCTTCCCCACCCCGCCCCCGGGCGCGGGCGGTGACCTAGGGACGTGTGCCGGGCGCGGGCGGTGACCTAGGGACGTGTGCCGGGCGCGGGCGGTGACCTAGGGACGTGTGCCGGGCGCGGGCGGTGACCTAGAGACGAGTGCGGGCCCACGACTGGTCCCTCAGTCACCGCCCCGGGGTGGATAGCCTGGGGTGGTGGCTCGCCGACTGACTCCTCTGCCCGCTGCTGAGCTGGCGCAGGTGCTCGCGCGGCTCGACGCCGGGGGCACCGAGCGGGCCGACCTGGCGGCGGCGACGCGGCACTTCATGGCGGTCCTGGAGGCCCGGTCGCCGGGTCACAGCGTCGAGGTCCGGGTCCCGCCGTTCGCCGCGGTGCAGGTCGTCGAGGGCGCGAAGCACACCCGCGGCACCCCGCCGGCCGTCGTCGAGACCGACGCGCAGACCTGGATCGCCCTCGCCCGGGGCACGACGACCTGGGCCGAGGCGCGGGCGGCGTTCCGCGTGAAGGCCAGCGGCGAGCGCTCCGACCTCACGCCCCACCTCCCGCTGACCTGAACCCGCACGATGTGGTCACTCCGGCCACGGTTTCGCCGCGAAAGCGAGGCCGGAGTGACCACATCGTGCGGGGCACGAGTCAGACCTGGCGCTCCTGCGCGGCCCAGTAGGGCTTGCGCAGGTCGCGCTTGAGGATCTTGCCCGAGGGGTTGCGGGGCAGGGCCTCGATGACGTCGATCGTCGTCGGGGCCTTGTAGTGCGCCAGCTTCTCCCGGGCGAAGGCGATGAGCTCCTCGGCACTGGCCGACGTCCCCGGCCGCAGCGCCACGACCGCCTTGACCGTCTCGCCCCACCGCTCGTCGGGCACGCCGATCACGGCGGCCTCCAGCACCGCCGGGTGCTCGGCCAGGACCCGCTCGACCTCCGGGGAGTACACGTTCTCGCCGCCGGTGATGATCATGTCCTTGATGCGGTCCTCGATGAACACGAAGCCGCCGTCGTCCACCCGCCCGACGTCGCCCGTGCGCACCCAGCCGTCGTCGGTGATGAGCTCGGCGGTGGCCTCGGGCCGACCGAGGTAGCCGATCGTGGCCTGCTCGGTGCGGAACCACAGCTCGCCCGACGCGCCCGCCGGGACGTCCTCGAGCGTGCCCGGGTCGACGACCCGCAGCTCGGCACCCTCGACCGGCTGGCCGACCGAGAGCAGGCGCTCGGGCCGCTCCAGGTCGCGGTGGGCCGCGTCGCCCAGCACCGAGATCACGCCGCCGAACTCGGTCATCCCGTAGACCTGCATGAACGTCGTGTCCGGCCACGCGGCGATGACGGCGCGCACGACCGGCGGCGGCATCGGCGCCGCCCCGTAGCCGACCTGGCGCAGCCGACCGAACAGGGCCATGGCCTGCTCGCCGGCCTGCAGCAGTGCTGCGATCACCGGCGGCACGAGGAAGGCATGGGTGCAGCCCGCCATCATCGCGGCGGCCATGAGGCCCGGGTCGACCTCCTTGACGATGAACGCCGGGATGCCGTGCGTCAGGCCGAGCAGCGCGTAGGAGGTGCCGCCGACGTGGAACATCGGCATCGCGACCATCATCATCGAGCCCTCGCCGTACTCGGCATCGCCGCCGCCGACGCGGCAGTGCTGCACCATCGCGTGCTGCGTGAGCTGCACGCCCTTGGGTCGGCCGGTCGTTCCCGACGAGTACATGACGACGCAGACGTCGTCCGGCGTCACGTCGCCCTGGCGGTCGATCGGCTCGGCCGCGACGAACGCCTCGAACTGGTCCTGCTCGCCGCCCAGGGCGATCGCCCGCTCGACGTGCTCCAGCCGGTCGGCGACGAGGTCGTAGGCCTCCTGCAGGTCGGCACCGACGACCGCCAGCCGCGCACCGCAGTCGTTGAGCACGTAGTCGAGCTCGTCGCCGGCGAGGCGCCAGTTCACGACGGTCGTCGCCGCACCCACGAGGCTGCCGCCCAGGATGAGCTGGAGGATCGCCGGGTTGTTCTTCTCGAGCACCGCGACGCGGTCGCCGCGCCCGATGCCCGCGGCCTGCAGCGCCCCTGCGGTGCGCCGCACCGACTCCCACGCCTCGGCGAAGGTCCACGTGCGGTCCCCGTAGATCCAGCAGGTCGCGTCGGGCTGCACGCGGGCCTGGTGCTCGAGGAAGTCCGGCAGGAAGGTGGCGGGGGGAAGGGTGGTCATGGCGCTCCTCGCTGGGCTGTGACGACAGTCACAGTCAGCCTAGGCGGCGGCCGGTGGCGCTCGCTAGGTTCCGGAGACCAAGGTCCGCGGCGGTTCAGACGTGCGCGAGCGCGGCGAGCCAGCACCCGGTCGAGGCGACGTTCGTGACGGTGCGCGCCACGTTCCACCGCGTCCACGGACGCTCGAAGGCGGCACGCAGCTCGGCCGCCGGTGCCGTGCCCCGCTCCAGCGCCTCGTTGAGCGGCACGTTGCGACCGATCGTGATGACGAGCGTCGCCACGTATCCCGCGAGTCCCGCCACGGCCCACCCGAACCCGTCGGTGCCGCGCGCAGCGACCGTGGCGGCGATGCCGAGCAGGAACGAGCCGCCGAACAGCACAGCGAAGACGGGGTTGAGGATCGCACGGTTCACCCCGCGCATCGCTTGCACGACGGCGTCGTCGTCGGCGAGCCTCAGCCCGGGCATCACGGCGTAGGCGAACGCCGCGAACAGCCCGGCGACGAGCCCGGTGGTCAGGGCCGTCGCGCCGAGCAGCGTCTCGAGCACCGCAGGTCAGCTCTCGACGACGCCCGCGAGCCGCTTGAGGGTCTTGGACATGGCCTTCGCCGTGCCGGTCGGCATGGAGCTGCGCTTGAGGAAGAAGCGCTGCTTGTCCTCGCTCACGTCCCAGGTCTCGCGCACGCGGGTGCCGTCACCGGTCGGCTCCAGCTCGTACCGCCAGATGCGCCCGCCGACCAGGCCGCCGAGGCCCGTCGTCTTCCACGCGATCAGCCGGTCCTGCTCGAACTCCACGACGGTGTTCTTGGTCGTGTAGGGCAGGCCCTGCTTCATCGACATGCCGAACTCCGACCCGAGGCGCAGTGGCTCCGAGGCGCCCTTGAGCCCCTGGAGGCTCCCCGAGCCGTCGATCTCCTGGTGCCGTCCGGCGTCGGCCACCACGGCGAAGATCTCCGACGCGGGTGCCGCGATGACGCGCTCGACGCTGACGTGGTTGTCGCTCATGGCCCCATCTCACCAGATCTGGGCGGCACCGCAGGATGAACTCCTGGCGTCAGCCCAGCGCGAAGGCGGTGAGGAAGCCTGCCGCGGTGGCGACGCCGACCCACCAGCCGCCCTCCCGGTACGCCTCCGGGAACAGCGTGTCGGCGAGCACCGCGATGGTCGCGCCGCCCGCGAAGGCCTGGACGAGGGCGATCGACGTGCCGCCGAGCACGTCGGACGCGGCGTAGGCCCCGACCGTGCAGGCGATCAGCACCGCTCCCGTCACGACCCAGAGGCCGATGGCGCGCGCCGTCCCGAAGCTCGACCGGCCGAGCAGCGCGCCGCTGCTGACCGCCTCGGGCACGTTGCCGACGACGATCGCGACGAGCAGCACGATGCTGCCGCCCTCGACCAGACCGACACCGAGCGCGACGTTCTCGGGGATGCCGTCGAGCACCGCGCCCAGCAGCAGCGCCCACCCGGCCGCCGCGGCACCGAGCTTGCGGTCGAGCTGGTGGCTCGCCAGGACGTAGACACCGGCGCCGGCCATCAGCGCCAGGCCCGCGAGGACGACCCCCTCGGACCTGAACGCCGGGCCGAACAGCTCCTCAGAAGCCGCAGCGGTCAGGGTGCCCGCGCCGAACGCCATCAGCACCGCGAGCACCGGGGTCGGCAGCTGCCAGCGCAGCCCGACGGCCGCGCCGATGATCAGCGGAACCGCCGTCGCCACCCCGAACCAGAAGGCCGTCGCCATGCCTCGATGTCACCACATCGCGTCCGCGTCCGCAGCGGGTGGTCCGCCGGCCCCCACCACGGCCCTACACTGGTGCTCGTGGCGCGCGGCGACGGTCAACTGACCCACGACATCGATCCCCAGGATCGCGGTCCTCAGGACGCCTGTGGCGTCTTCGGCGTCTGGGCGCCGGGCGAAGAGGTCGCGAAGCTGACCTACTTCGGCCTGTACGCGCTGCAGCACCGTGGCCAGGAGTCCGCGGGCATCGCGGTCAGCAACGGCCGCCAGATCCTCGTCTATAAGGACATGGGCCTGGTGAGCCAGGTCTTCGACGAGTCGACGCTGGAGTCGCTCAAGGGCGAGATCGCGATCGGCCACGCCCGGTACTCCACGACCGGCTCGAGCGTCTGGCAGAACGCGCAGCCCACGTTCCGGCCTACCGCGTCGGGCTCGGTCGCCCTCGGCCACAACGGCAACCTGACCAACACCGCCGAGCTCGTCGACCTGCTCGACCAGCGCACGGCCGGCGAGAGCCGCCAGCACGAGACCGCCACCAGCGACACCGCCGCCATGGCCAGCCTGCTCGCCTCCTACCGCGACCGCTCGGTCGAGGAGGCGGCCCTCGAGGTGCTGCCGAAGGTGCGCGGCGCCTTCTCGCTCGTCTTCATGGACGAGCACACGCTCTACGCCGCCCGCGACCCGCAGGGCATCCGCCCGCTGGTGCTCGGCCGCCTGGAGCGCGGCTGGGTCGTCGCCAGCGAGACGGCCGCCCTCGACATCGTGGGCGCGTCCTACATCCGCGAGATCGAGCCCGGCGAGTTCATCGCGATCGACGAGAACGGCCTGCGCAGCGAGCGCTTCGCGGAGGCCGCGCCCAAGGGCTGCATCTTCGAGTACGTCTACCTGGCGCGCCCCGACACCACGATCAACGACCAGCGCGTCTTCAGCGTCCGCGAGCGCATCGGTCGCAAGCTGGCCAACACCGCGCCGGTCGAGGCCGACCTGGTCATCCCCGTGCCGGAGTCGGGCACGCCCGCGGCGATCGGCTACGCCGCCGAGTCGGGCATCCCGTTCGGTCACGGCCTGGTCAAGAACTCCTACGTGGGCCGCACGTTCATCCAGCCGTCGCAGACGATCCGCCAGCTCGGCATCCGCCTCAAGCTGAACCCGCTGCGCGACGTCGTGGCCGGCAAGCGCCTCGTGGTCGTCGACGACTCGATCGTCCGCGGCAACACCCAGCGCGCCCTCGTGCGGATGCTGCGCGAGTTCGGCGCCGCCGAGGTGCACGTCCGCATCTCCAGCCCACCGGTCAAGTGGCCGTGCTTCTACGGCATCGACTTCGCCTCGCGCGCCGAGCTCATCGCGAACGGCATCAGCGTCGACGAGATCTGCCGCTCGATCGGGGCCGACTCGCTGTCCTACGTCGAGCTCGACGACCTCGTCGAGGCGACCCAGGTGCCCAAGGACAACCTGTGCCGGGCCTGCTTCGACGGGATCTACCCCGTCGCGCTGCCCGAGGACGACCTGATCGGCAAGCACCTCCTGGAGCTGCCGGCCGACACCACGACGCTGAAGGTGATCCAGTGACCGACTACGCGGCAGCCGGGGTCTCCGTCGCCGAGGGCGACCGTGCCGTCGAGCTCATGAAGACCTGGGTCGAGAAGGCGCGTCGTCCCGAGGTCGTGGGCGGCATCGGCGGGTTCGCCGGCCTGTTCGACGCGTCCGCGCTGAAGGACTACCGCCGCCCGCTGCTCGCCACCTCGGCCGACGGCGTCGGCACCAAGGTCCAGATCGCGCAGCGCATGGACAAGCACGACACGATCGGCTTCGACCTCGTCGGGATGCTGGTCGACGACCTCGTCGTCTGCGGCGCCGAGCCGCTGTTCATGACCGACTACATCGCCACCGGCAAGGTCGTGCCCGAGCGCATCGCCGAGATCGTGAAGGGCATCGCCCAGGCGTGCGCCGAGTCCGGCACCGCGCTGCTGGGCGGCGAGACCGCCGAGCACCCCGGCCTGCTGGGTCCGGACGAGTACGACATGGCGGGTTCCACCACGGGTGTCGTCGAGGCCGATGCGCTGCTCGGCAGCGAGCTCGTCCGTCCGGGCGACGCGGTCGTCGCGATGGCGTCCTCCGGGCTGCACTCCAACGGCTACTCGCTCGTGCGGCACGTGTTCTTCGGTCTGGCCGGCTGGTCGCTCGACCGTCAGGTCGACGAGCTCGGCACCACCCTGGGCGAGGCCCTGCTCACGCCGACCCGCCTCTACACGCTCCCGTCGCTCGCCCTGGCTCGCGCCGGCGGCGTCCACGCGATGTCGCACATCACGGGCGGCGGCCTCGCCGCCAACCTCGAGCGGGTCGTGCCGGAGTCAGTCTCGGTCCGCATCGACCGCGCCACGTGGTCGCCCGACCCGATCTTCGGGCTGGTCGCCCAGCTCGGCGAGGTCGAGCGTCCGGCGCTCGAGCAGGCCCTCAACGTCGGGGTCGGGATGGTCGCCCTGGTCGAGCCCGAGACGGCCGACGCGGCGGTGCGGCTGCTGCAGGAGCACGGCATCGAGGCCTGGGTCGCCGGCGAGGTCGCCGAGGCGGGGGTCCACGGCCCCGGAGGCTCCGTGACGGTTGTGGGCGAACACGCATAGCCCCCGTGAGACATTCTCGCGGGTGATTCGGTAGGCTGGTCAGCACGACATACCGACATCACTGTGCGAGGGGGTCGACCCATGGGGCGCGGCCGTGCGAAAGCCAAGCAGACCAAGGTTGCACGCGATCTCAAGTACCGGACCTTCGATCCGGACTTCAGCGATCTGCAACGAGAGCTCCACGGCGAGGACGGTGAACCGATCCCCGATCAGTACGCCGAGCTCGCTGAGAGGCCGGACCTCGCTGATCGGTTCAAGGACCGCGACGCCAGCTGATCTGGCGTCGACCTGATCTCCGCCCTCCGGGCAGGAGATCCGTTCCGCCACGCCTGGGATCCGCTACGGGTGGTGCGGGTGCCCCTTTCGAGGCTCGCTCGTTCCTCGCTCGCACCTCAAGGGGCGGGATGTTGACCGCCCCCTGAGGTGCGAGGAACGAGCCTCGAAGGGGGTACCTCAGCCCACCTCGCGGGGCGGGATGTTGACCGCCCCCTGAGGTGCGAGGAACGAGCCTCGAAGGGGGTACCTCAGCCTCCCGTGCCGAGGCGGCTGGGCCACCAGAACCGCGGCCCGATCCACGCGACCATCGCCGGGGTGACCAAGCCGCGCACCACGACGGTGTCGAGCAGCACGCCGAAGCCCACGAGCACGCCCAGCTGGGCCAGCAGCACCAGGGGCAGCACGCCGAGCACCGTGAACACCGCCGCCAGCAGGATGCCGGCGCTGGTGATCACGCCGCCGGTCACGGCCAGGGCCGTCACGATCGACCCCGTCGCGTCGCCGGTCGCGGCCATCTCCTCACGGGCCCGTGCCGTGAGGAAGATGTTGTAGTCGACCCCGAGGGCCACCAGGAAGATGAAGGCGAGCAGCGGGGTGCTGACGTCCATCGCGGGCCAGCCCAGGACGTGGTCGAACACGAGCCAGCCGACGCCGAGCGCCGAGAGGTACGAGAGCACCGTCGTCGCCCCGAGCAGGACGGCCGCGACGACCGAGCGCAGCAGCGCCAGCAGCATCACGAGCACGACGGCCAGCACGAGCGGGATGACGGTCGTGCGGTCGGAGGCCGCGGTGGCCGCCTCGTCGACCGCCTCGGCATCGAGCCCGCCGACGAGTGATCCCGGGTCGACGTCGTGCGCGGCGGTCCGCAGGCGCTCGATCGTCGAGAGGGCCTGCTCGCTGCCTGGGTCGGACTCCAGGACCACGCGGATCTCGGTGGTCTGGTCGTCGCCGCCGGGGGCGACCGTCGCGGACTGCACGCCCTCGACCTCGCTCGCCGTGGCAGCCACGTCCTCGGCGGCGTCGGGCGTCGTGGCGATCGTCGTGGGTGACGCGGTGCCACCGGGGAACGCGGACGAGAGCGTGGCCTGAGCCGCGATCGACTCGGGGGTGTCGAGGAACTGCTCGTCCTGGGCGAGCCCCGTGCGCAGGCCGAGCGCGCCGAGCGCCATCGTCACGAGCACCAGCAGTCCGGCCAGCGTGACCACGGCGGGGCGGCGCGTGACGGCCGGACCGACCCGGCTCCAGAGTCCGCGGTGGGCGGCGTCGTCGTCGCCGACCTTCGGCACGAACGGCCAGAACAGCCAGCGTCCCGGCAGCGACATCGCGGCGGGCAGGACGACGAGGGCGAAGAACACGGCGACGGCGAGGCCCGCTGCGCCCGCGAGGCCGATCCGGCTGACGAACGGGGAGTCGGCCAGCAGCAGCGTGAGCAGGCCCAGGATGACGGTGCCCGAGCTCGAGAGGATCGCGGGTGCCGCGGCGCCGACGGCCTGACGCATCGCCTCGTGCCGGCTCTCGTGCCCGCGCAGCTCCTCGCGGTAGCGCGCGATCAGCAGCAGCGCGTAGTTGGTGCCGGCGCCGAAGACCAGGACCGACGTGATGCCGGTGATCGAGCCGTCGACCGCCAGGCCGGACCACGCAGAGATCGTGTCGACGACCTTTGCCGCGACGCGGTCCCCGAGGCCGATGACGGCGAGCGGGACGATCCAGAGCCAGGGGCTGCGATAGGTGATGATCAGCAGCAGGGCGACGACCGCGGCTGTCACGAGCAGCAGGCGCGTGTCGGCGCCGGAGAACACCTCGCCGAGGTCGGCCTGGACGGCGGGGCCGCCGGTCACCTGGGTCGTCAGGCCGTCGGGGAGGTCGGCAGCCGCGACGTCACGGATCTCGGCGACGAGCTCGCTGTTCTCCTCGTTCGACAGGTCGCCCGTCACCGGGACCTGGACGAGGGCCACGGTCCCGTCGTCGGACGGGATCGGTCCGAGCGCCTCGACGCCGAGGGCCTCGCCCAGGGCCTGGGCGCGCTCGCTCGCGGCCTGGAGGTCGGAGGCGTCGAGCCCGCCGTCGCGGGAGAACACCACGATCGCCGGCGCCTCGTCGCCGTCGGGAAGCGAGGCGAGGCGCTCGGCGGCGAGGGACGACTCGGCATCGTCCGGGAGGTTGGACCCGGCGTCGTTGCCCTCGGTCGGGCTCGGCGCGAACGCCAGGACCGCGGCACCGAGGAGCAGGCCGACGAGCAGCACGGCGACCGAGCGGCCCCGGCCGACGAGGCGAGCAAGAAAGAAAGTTCGATGATCGAAAGATTCCACGGTCACACGATAGGGTGACGACCATGACGTCGCATCCGGGGGGCCAGCCCGACCCTCGACTCGAGGTCGTGCGCCGGCTCCAGGCGCTCACGACCGAGACGCTGCACTTCACCGACCGCGCCGCCGCCTCACGGGGGCTGCACCGCTCGGACCTGCAGGCGCTGCAGGCGCTCGTCGGTGCGCGGGAGTCGGGGCTGGAGTCGCTGACGCCCGGTGAGCTGGCCCAGGTGCTGACGCTCAGCCCGTCGGCGACCACGACGCTGATCGACCGGCTCGAGCGTGCGGGGCACGTCGAGCGCCGTCACGACCAGCGCGACCGGCGCCGCGTCGGCCTGGCGATGACGGCGCACGCCGGGGTCGAGGCCAGGGCGATGTTCGGCCCGATGGCCTCGGCCATGGCGACCGCCCTGGGCGAGTTCGACGACGACCAGGTCGCCACCATCCTGCGCTTCCTCGCGATGGCCACCGAGGTCGTCGCCCAGTCCGACCCCGGCTGACCCTCGGTTGGTCGAGGTACCCCCTTCGAGGCTCGTTCCTCGTCGCACCTCAGGGGG
>NZ_BAAAME010000004.1:739207-758904 GCF_039529015.1 Aeromicrobium alkaliterrae | reverse complement strand
CCCCTGAGGTGCGACGAGGAACGAGGAGCCTCGAAGGGGGTTCCGCAGCCCCGCGCCCTAGCGCCCCAGGTGGATGTTCTTCAGGCGGCCGACGTCGCGCATGCGCTGCTCGGCCTGGCGGTCGGCGGCCTCCGCGGTCGTGACGCCCTCGGCCGCGGCCCGCTCCAGCACGGCGAGCGTCGTGTCGAAGATGCCGGTCGCCCGGGCCTTCGCACGCTCGAAGCTGAAGCCGCTCGGGTCGAGCTCGTCGGCGACCTGGATGACGCCGCCGGCGTTGACGCAGTAGTCGGGCGCGTAGGTGATGCCCTTCTCGGTCAGCAGCTTGGCGGTGCCGTCGTGGGCGAGCTGGTTGTTGGCGCCACCGCAGACGATGCGGGCCGACAGGGTCCCGACGACGTCGTCGCTCAGGGCGTGGCCGAGGGCGCACGGGGCGTAGACGTCGAGCGGCTCGGCGACCAGCGCCTCGGTCGAGTCGACGACCCGCACCTGCGGATGGGCCGTCGTGATGGCGTCGAGGGCGCCTCGGCTGACGTCCGTGACGACCACGCGCGCATCCTCGTCGACCAGGTGCTGCACGAGGTGGCGGCCGACCTTGCCGACGCCCGAGATGCCGACCGTGCGGCCGGCCAGCGAGGTGTCGCCCCACGTGTGCTGGGCGCTGGCGCGCATGCCCTGGTAGACGCCGAAGGCGGTCAGCACCGAGGAGTCGCCGGCGCCACCGTGCTCGACCGTGCGGCCAGTGACGTACGAGGTCTCTCGGGCGATGACGTCCATGTCGGGGCTGAACGTGCCGACGTCGCACGCCGTGAAGTACCGGCCACCGAGGGTCTCGACGAACCGACCGTAGGCCCGCAGCAGCGCCTCGGTCTTGTCAGTCGTCGGGTCGCCGATGATGACGGCCTTGCCGCCGCCGAGGTCGAGACCCGCGAGCGCGTTCTTGTAGGCCATGCCCTGGCTCAGCGCGAGGACGTCGGCGAGGGCGTCGGCCTCGCTGGCGTAGGGGTGGAAGCGGGTGCCGCCGAGGCCCGGGCCGAGGGCCGTCGAGTGCAGGCCGATGATGGCGCGTAGGCCGCTGGCGCGGTCGTGGCAGAACACGACCTGCTCGTGCGGGTGGGCGAAGACGTGGGCGTCGAAGGACATGGCTTCTCCTGTCGGGACGGGCGCGGGGGTGTGCGCCTGTGGGTGGGAGTCGCGGGGTGGTGCGGCTCCGGCTCGACTGTACCGCCGCGCCGCCCTGGCGGGAGCCGATCAGTCCTCGCGTGCCTCGCGCTCGGCCGCGGCCTCGTAGTCGGGGATCCCGCGGAACCGCCGGAAGCTGTAGACCATGAACCCGAGGGCGATCACGGCCGAGAGGATGAGCGTGGCGCCCGTGCCCCAGCCGCCGATCAGCCACCACCGGTCTGCGATCGGCCACCAGTCAGGGGCGTCGGGGCGCAGGCCCCACACCACCCCGGCGGCGCCGAGCAGCAGCGCCCCGAGCACGCTGCCCAGGATGCGGGGCCAGGTCTGCACGCCGTCCGCGGCCGCCTTGAAGGCCATGACCTTGACCGGCTCGAGCCGTCGCTCGGCCCACTCGTAGCGGTTGGCCAGCACCGCCAGACCGGCCACGAGCAGGAGGAGGCCGGGGCCGGGCAGGAAGATCGCCGCGACACCGGCGAGCACGAGGATCCAGCCGAGGGCCGTGATCGCGAGGCCGCGGGCCAGGTGGGTCGAGCGACGGCGTCCGTCGCTCATGATCGAGCCGGCTGGGGTGAGGTCATGCCTCATCCTCGCTGCGGCGGCTCGATCTCGCTCGCCAGCGGCCCGTCGGCCTCGGGCTGCGTGCCGGCGGCCTCGGGCGTGATCGCGTACAGGGGGGTCGTGCGACCGACGCCCTTGAGCTCGACCTCGCCGTGCTGGGTGGCCTCGAACTCCTCGCGCACGAGCAGCCAGGTGGCGCGGGTCATGAGGACGCTGCCAGGCGGGCACTCGCTCTGGATCCGCGACGCGAGGTTCACGGCTCTGCCGATCGCCGCGTACTTCTGGCGGGCTCCGGAACCGACGTTCCCGACCGCGACGACGCCGGTGTTGACGCCCATCCGGATGCGGAACACGACGTCGAGCCCGGCCTGCTCCCAGCGCTCGTTCAGCCCGTCGACGGCGATCTGCATCTCGATGGCCATCCGCATCGCGCGCAGGGCGTGGTCGCGGTCGGTCGTCGCCGTGGGGGCGCCGAAGAAGATCAGCACGGCGTCGCCCACGAGCTCGTCGATCGTCCCGTCGTGTCGGGCGGCGATGCGGGCCATCTCGGAGAAGTACTCGCCCAGCACGAGCGCGAGGTCCTCCGGCTCCATGCGCTCGGTCGTCTCGGTGAAGCCGACGATGTCGGAGAAGAAGACCGTGATCTTGCGGCGCTCGAGCCGGGTCGAGGTCTCGCCGTGCTCCAGCACCGCGTCGGCCACCTGGGCGGGCACGTAGGTGCGGATCAGCTCGTGGCTCCGGGCGAGGGCCTCGCGCTGGTGGTCGACGACGGCCAGCGTGCCGAAGGCGAGCACCATCGCGGCCACCACGAACACCAGGAGCGGGCCGCCCGTGCCGAGGAGGCGCTCGAGCGTGCCGGATCCCTGCACGGAGTCCTCGACGAGGGCCGGTGCGTAGTCGATGAGGCCGCCGAACCTGAGGCCCTCGATGATCGCCGTCACCCCGACCGCTCCGACGATCGAGATGATGCCGAACGTCCGGCCGAACAGGATGCCGAACAGCAGTCCCGTGACGGCGGGGAACAGCAGGAACGGTGACGCCCAGAAGCCGAAGATGTAGGCGATCGCGACGCCGAACAGGCTGTATCCGAGCGCGGTGGCCGCGAGGGCGAGGCGTGAGGGCAGGGTCCGGCCCTCGGGGTCGCGCGGCGCCAAGAAGGCCAGCACGACGGCGCTCACGATGACACCGATCACCCCGGCGAGCACGACGGGTGCGAAGTAGCTCATGCGGACCTGGCCGGAGTGGCCGACGAGCCAGATGCAGAGCAGGGAGGCGCCGACCTGTGCGGCGCTGAACAGCGTCATCACGAGCACGGCGCGCTCCACGCGGGGCCGGGTCAGCACGTCCTCCAGCGTCAGGATCCACCGGGGGTGCTGCACCGTGCTCATGGCCGAAGACTAGTGGCGCGCCGCCGTCAGTGGTCGCGGACCTTGCGGGACAGGCGTTTGTCCATGCGCCGGATCTGCGGGGTGACGACCTTGGTCAGCACTCCGGGGAGCACCGACATGCCGGCCTGGCCGAGGGCGCCGCCGAGGCTGGTGACGCGCGACGGGCGGTCGATCGTGGCCTTGACCAGCCACCCGCCGGCCTTGGCGGGGGTCATCATCGGCATCGCGGCGTAGATCGAGGTCGCGCCCGACATCTCGGTGCGGACCATCGGGAAGTACACGATCGTCGTCGTGATGCCCTCGTGCCCGAGCTCGGCCATGAGCGAGCGGGCGTACGACTCCAGGGCGCTCTTGCTGGCGAGGTAGGCCGAGAACAGGGGGATCGGCACCTGCGTCGACATCGTCGAGCTGAACACGACGTGCCCGCGGCGTCGCTCGATCATCGACGGCAGCAGCGCGTGGGTCAAGCGGATCGCGGCGAAGTAGTTGACGGCCATGACGCGCTCGTGGTCGTGCAGTCGCTCGAGCGAGTTGCGGATCGACCGGCGGATCGAGCGCCCGGCGTTGTTGACCAGCACGTCGACGTGCCCGTGGTCGGCGAGCACCTGAGCGACGACCGCGAGCGTGGAGGCGTCGTCGGTCAGGTCGACGGGGTAGGTGCTGGCGGTGCCCCCGGCGGCGCGGACACGCGCGGCGACCTCCTCGAGCTCGCCCTGGCGGCGGGCCAGGAGGCACACGGTCCAGCCGCGTTCGCCCAGCTGCACCGCGGCCTCGGCGCCGATGCCGCTGGAGGAACCCGTGATGACGACGACCTTCTGCTCGCTCATGACTGCCCCCGCACGATGTCGGTCAGCAGTGCGGTGAACAGCCGGGTGACGCGGTCGTTCATCTGGGCGGCCGTCTCGTCAGGATGGGCGACCCACCAGTCCATCAGCGAGTCGACGATGCCGAGCCACGCGGCGGTCATGACCGAGATGTCGCGCTCGTCGGTGTCGCCGGCCAGGGCGAGCAGCTCGGTGACGCCCTCGTGGGCGAGCTTGTCGATGCGCTGGGTGTGGTGGCTGACGACGTCGGCGATGGCGCCGTTCGGGGGAGCGGTGCGGTCGTGGAGGAGGCGCCACAGGTGACGCTGCTCGTCGAGCACCGCGAACATGCCGTCGAGCGTGCGGATGCCGCGTTCGATGCCGACCGCGTCGCCGCGCGCGATGCGCTCGATCTCGCCGGCCAGCAGGTCGCCGGCCTCGTCGAGGCACGCGGCGAACAGGCCCTCCTTGGAGCCGAAGTAGTTGTAGATCAGCGGTTTCGAGATGCCGGCGTCGGCCGCCACGTCGGCGAGGTTGGTCGCCGCGAAGCCGTCGGTGCCGAAGGCGAGGGAGGCGACCGCGAGGATCTGCTGCTCCCGCTCGGCGCGTGGCACGCCCTTGGTGCCGGCGTTCGATCTGGCCATGCGGACACTCTAGCCGAGGGTATGACTTCGTGGTAACTTACCGCAGAGTCATATCGCGCTTCGCCCAGGGAGATCGTCATGGAAGACCTGCTCGACCCGCTCAAGAACCCGGTCACGTACGCCGCGCCGTTCTTCCTGCTGACGATCCTGATCGAGCTCGCGGCGCTGAAGTGGCTCGACCACGACGACAACACGACGGGCTACGCGATGAAGGACGCGCGCGCCTCGATCTCGATGGGCGTGCTGTCGCTGGTGTTCCTGACGGCGTTCAAGATCTTTACGTTCTTCGGCTTCACAGCCGTGTTCGCGTACCTCGCGCTGTGGGAGCTGCCGACCGACACCTGGTGGTACTGGGTGCTCGTGATCCTGGGCGTCGACCTGGGCTACTACTTCCACCACCGCTTCAGCCACCGTGTGCGCATCGCCTGGGCGGGCCACCAGGCGCACCACTCGAGCGAGTTCATGAACTTCGGCACCGCGCTGCGGCAGAAGTGGAACCCGTGGTTCGAGTTCTTCTTCTGGCTGCCGTTGCCGCTGCTGGGCTTCGCGCCGTGGACGCTGTACGTCGCGTTCGGCTTCAACCTGATCTACCAGTTCTACGTGCACACCGAGATGGTCGACCGGCTGCCGCGGCCCGTGGAGTACGTGATGAACACCCCGTCGCACCACCGCGTGCACCACGGCTCGGACCCGGAGTACCTCGACAAGAACTACGGCGGGATCCTCATCATCTGGGACCGGATGTTCGGCACCTTCGCGAAGGAGGTGCAGCGTCCGACGTACGGCCTGACGAAGAAGGTCGAGACGTACAACATCCTCAAGCTGCAGTACGGCGACTACGTCGACATCGCCCGCGACGTGCGCGGCGCGCACCGCTTCCGCGACAAGCTGGGCTACCTGTTCGGCCCGCCCGGCTGGACGCCCCAGGACGAGGTCACCGACCCCGACGACCTGGTCCTCCCGCGCCGCTGACCCCGGCAGGGTTGGGCGGTGAGTGTTCCACCTAGGGCGGTGGATCCTCCACCGAATGGGCGCTCATGCGGTGGAAGACTCACCGCCCACCCCGGAGCTGCCCGCATTCCGTGGCAGATCCACCGCCCGTGACGGGGCGGGTCAGCCCATGGACTTCTGGCCGTCGATCGTCTCGCGGATGATGTCGGCGTGACCGGCGTGCTGGGAGATCTCGGCGACGAGGTGCACGAAGGTGCGGCGGGCGGTCCAGGCGGCGCCGGGCTCGAACCAGGGGGCGGCCGGCAGCGGCTGCGTGGCGTCGAGGTCGACGGTGCGGACGAGCTCCTCCGTGGTCGCGGCGACCCGACGGTGCTCGGCGACGACGCCGGCCAGCGTCTCGTCGCCGGTCAGGCGGAACTGGTCCTGGTAGGCCAGCACCTCGGCCGGAGGGTTGCTCCAGTCGACGTTCGCCCAGTCGATCTCGGGCCCGTCGGACGGGCCGTCGGTGACGAACGAGACCCACTCCGCCTCGGTGGCGGTGACGTGCTTGACGAGCCCGCCCAGTGACAGCTCGCTGGCCGTGGGGGTGAGCCGTGCCTGCTCGTCGGTGAGCCCCTCGACCGTGCCGAGGAAGAGCTCGCGGTGCTTGCTGAGGGCTTCGAGGAGGTCGGCGCGCTCGGCGCTCAGGTGATCGCTCATGGCTCGAACCTACGGCAGGGCTCGGACACTTCTCCAGACCTGAAAACGCTGCAACGGCGGCCGGTGGCGACCTCAGCGCGTCGCGGAGAACCGGTAGGCGCCGACGACGCCGAGAGGCTCCACGACCACGTCGGACATGCCCAGCCGCGAGAGCTCGGCGGCCAGGTCGTCCGCGGCGATCATCCGTACCCTCGACCGCGTGAGCGTGTGCACCGCGCGGCCGAGGCGGGAGTCCGGGAGGTCGTAGCCGACGAACCGGCCACCCGGCCGAACCACCCGCACGGCGTCGGCGACGACCTGCTCCCACTCGATCGTGTGGTGCAGCATGAGCCAGCTGCAGACCGTGTCGAACGTGGCGTCGTCGAACGGCAGGCCCGCGGCGTCGACCGTCCGGGCCTCCGCTCGCTCGCCGAACGTGGCGAGCTGGCGGGCGGCGAGGCCCACCATCGCCGGGTCGACGTCGGTCGCGAGGTAGCGCGTGACGTCGCGGCGGGACCGCAGCACCTCGGCGGCCATGGCGCCGCTGCCGCAGCCGATCTCCAGCACCCGCGGCCCGACCGCGCCCTCCAGCACGCGGGGCACGACGAGCCGGCGCGCGGTGACCCGCCAGAGGGGGGTGCGGCAGAAGACGGACTCCAGGTCGGACATCCTCGCCACGGTGCGCCTCTCGTCAGGATCCTCCGAGTATGGCGGCGCCGGGGAGCCTGCGTCGGCGGTTCGGTGCTGCTCGTCGCCCTAGGCCGAGATCGTCCAGCGCTCGGCGAATTCGTCGGCGCTCAAGGTCTCGAGGTCGCCGCGGACGTCGTCGAGCAGGATGCCCGTCTCCTCGCTTCCCGTGACGGGCAGGCGCATGACCTCGGCGGCGTCGTCGATGCGGCGCACGACGACGTCGCCGAACGAGGGCTCGTCCAGCACGCCGAGCGCGGCCGCGATCATGCGGGTGGGCCACCGGAGCCAGTCCAGGCGACGCCGTTCGGCGGGCGGGGTCTCCAGCGCGGCCACGTAGACCTCGCGTGCCGGCCTGGCGGTCGTGTCCGTCATGGGTCCTCCTCGGCCTGCGGAAACCTCCATCGTGCCCTCCCGGGTCAAGGTCGGCATCCCGGTGGCCAGGGCCGACCCGGCGGGCGGTGCCCCTTCGAGGCTCGTTCCTCGCACCTCAGGGGGCGGCAACTTCCGCGGCATGCGACCACAGACGAGAAAGACCCCCGCAGCGAGCGCGGGGGTCTTTCTCGTTGGTGGCCAGGGCCGGGGTCGAACCGGCGACCTACCGCTTTTCAGGCGGTCGCTCGTACCAACTGAGCTACCTGGCCGTGCCCGCCTCGCGGCGAGCGACCGCCACTCTACTCGATGGCCGTCGGTGCGAACGAATCGGTGCGGGCCTCAGACGACCCGGATCGCGTCGTCGGCCGCGATGCGGGGGAGCCGGTCGAACCAGGCGTTCTCGCCCGGGTGGCCGATGTTGACGACGAGCTGGCTCTTCCAGGTCGTGCCCGCGAAGAATTCCGCGTCGACCCCGGCCTTGTCGAAGCCTGACTGCGGACCGGCGGCGAAGCCCGCCGCGCGCAGGCCGATGATGAAGTACGCCGTCTGCAGCGCCGCGTTGTAGACCGCGTTGCGCTCACGGGCCTCGTCGTCGCTGAACCAGGTCTTCGCGTCGGGGGAGTGCGGGAAGTGCTCGGGCAGACGCTCGTGGAAGTCGGTGTCGGCCGCGACGACCGCGACCAGCGGTGCGGCCGCGGTCTTGGCGCTGTTGCTGCCCGACATGTGGGGGACCAGGCGGTCGCGGCCCGGACCCTTCTCGACCAGCAGGAGGCGCAGCGGCTGGCTGTTCGCGGCGGTGGGCCCGAGCTTGATCAGCTCGAAGACCTCGCGCACCTGGTCGACCGAGACGGGCTCGTCGGTCCAGGTGTTGGCCGTGCGGGCCTCGCGGAACAACAGGTCCAGGGTGGCCTCGTCCAGGACGAAGGCGTCACGCGTCGCAGAAGTGCTCATGCCGACATCCAACGTCAGTCCGCTCCGCAACCTTCCCGCCGACCGAGCGGTGAGACCGGTGCCACGCGCGACGGATGGTGGGCTCAGGCCGAGATGACCTTCTGGTCGCCCAGTCGGGCACGGTCGGCGGCGGCCTGCCCGCGCGAGGCGGATCGCGCGTCGTGGACGTCGCTGGCGCCCCTCCAGGTGCCCGAGACCCCGTGCTCACGAGCCGTGGCGGCGTAGTAGTCGTCGACCTCGACCTCCTTGGCCATCAGGGCCAGGGCGGTCGTGCCTGGCCGCTCGGCCCCGGTGGTGCCCGCTTCGGCGCTGACGCCCGAGAGGGCCAGCACCGCGCGCCTGGCCTCGTGGAGCCGCCACTCGATGCGGTCGGTCCACCCCGTGTAGAACGCCGCGCGAGCCGTGCGCCCGTGCACGGGGCGGTGGGCGCCGGAGCGGATGTAGGCGTCGGCGTCCGCCACCATCTGCACCACGAGCGACACGTAGAGCATCCGTGCCACCTCGATGTCGCTGGCGAACCCGTACAGCGTGACCCCGGTGTTGTCGCGCCGGATGCTGCACCGCAGGTCGTTGGTGCGGGCGATGGCCAGGATCAGGCCGATGAACCGCACGTTCGACTGCTGGCCGCGGTGCCCGAGTCGGACGCTCTCGAAGGTGGGGGTGCGGTCGGCCGTGCCCTGCTCGTGCGCCGCACGGGCCACGGCGAGCTCGATCGAGTGGGCCGTGGCCAGCTCCTGGGCCTTCGAGAAGAAGGCGTCGCGCTCGGCCTCGGTGGACGCTCCCTCGGCGTGACGGAGCAGCTTGCCGACCTTCTCGAGCATCCCGTCGTCGGCGCCCTGACGGCGATCGAGCCCGACCTGCGCATACGCCTCTCGCAGCATCTCGGCGATCTGGATCCAGCCGATGTCCTCAAGCAGCTGGACGAAGGTCGCGCGGAACCCCTCGCCGTGCACGTCGATGATGGCGCCGTCGATGCCGGTGTTGAGGTGGTGGGCGAGCTCGTGGAGCACGACGAACCCGCGCAGTGCCCAGGAACCACCGCGCTCGCGGGCCGGGAGGCGGATGAAGCCGTCGCTGTAGCTGGCCTTCTTCCAGCCCGCGTGGGCGATGACGCGCACGGGTCGCTGCTCGCGGCCGCGGTACGGGGAGCCGTACTGGCGGGCCTGGGCCTGCAGCCGCTCCAGCACCTTCTCGACGAACGGCGCCACCTCGGAGGGCCGGGTGAACCGCGGCTCGACCTCGGGGGAGTACGTGGTCTGCCCGCGGTGGTCGTCGCGCTGGGACGTGACCTGGACCTGGCCGGTCTCGGGCGAGACGGCGTCGAGCCAGGAGGTCACCATGTCCTCGGCGGCGTAGGTCGTCGTGCGGTCCTGGTCGTCCATGCCCTGAAGCCTGCCAGCGCCCACCGACACCCCGCGCCACCCCACCCCGGAGCGGTGAGTGAGGGACCTGTCCCCCGGGCGGGCGGTGAGATAGGGACCAGTGGGGCGCCGGGACTCGTCCCTAGGTCACCGCCGACCCCGCGGACAGGTCTCTGTCTCACCGCCCGTCGGCGGAGGGAGGGCGGAGACGACGACAGCCCACACCAGGTGGTGTGGGCTGTCGTGATGGCGACCCCGACGGGACTCGATCCCCCTCGCCCCTCGCTGGCGCTCGGGGCTGGGAGGTACCCCCACCGCTTCGCGCGTCCTCGCCCCGTCGGACGCCAGAATGCATCGAGGCCCACACCTGGCGGTGTGGACCTCGATGCATTCTGGCGACCCCGACGGGACTCGAACCCGCGACCTCCGCCGTGACAGGGCGGCGCGCTAACCAACTGCGCCACGGGGCCTCATGCTGCGGCGAACCGCGGAGGCAACATTAGCCCATGGGGTCGGCCGGGATCAAAACGACCCCCTCGTGAACGCGCTACCTCATCGCGGTGGCCGTGGACCAGCGTCCCAGAGTTCGAGATCGGTGCTGCGGACGCTGCGAAACAGGTTCCATGGAGCCATGTCCGTCCGCCGCGTCACCGCACCCGCTCTGAGTCTCGCCGAGCTGGTCGACCTCACCCAGGAGGTCGCCGACGAGGTGCGTCGCGGTTGTCACGAGGTGCACGCGGACGCCGACGAGCGCTGGCACGTCCGCCTGCGCCGTGACGACCAGGTGGACGTGTGGCTGATCAGCTGGACGACCGACCAGGGCACGCAGCTGCACGACCACGGCGGTTCGTCGGGGGCGTACACCGTCGTCGAGGGCGAGCTCAGCGAAGCCGTCTGGACCCCGGGCGCGCACGAGCTCCGCGAGACGGTGCGCGGCGAGGGCGACACCGTCGTCTTCGGCGAGCACTACGTGCACGACGTCCGCAACGTCGAGTCGCGCACCGCGGTCAGCGTCCACGCGTACTCGCCGCCCCTGGAGCAGATGAACTACTACGACGCCGAGAACGGCCAGCTCGTGAAGCTGGCCTCGGCGTGGACCGACGACCCCGAGGCCCCGGCCCCCGAGGTCGTCACCCAGCGGCACGCCTCGTGAGCGGCACCTTCGCCTCCGTCGACGCCCTCCTCGACCACGCCCGCAGCACGATCGACCGGTACCCGCCGGCCGCGGCGGCGCGACTCGTCGAGGACGGCGCGCAGCTGGTCGACATCCGACCTGCGTGGCAGCGCGAGGCCGACGGCGAGATCCCGGGCTCGCTGATCGTCGAGCGCAACCACCTGGAGTGGCGCCTGCACCCCGACTCCGGCGCCGCCGTGCCCCAGGCGTCGCACGACCAGCAGTGGATCGTGGTGTGCACCGAGGGCTACACGTCGTCGCTCGCGGCGGCGGCGCTGACGTCGCTCGGCCTGCGGGCCGGCGACCTCGAGGGCGGCCTGCACGGCTGGCGGGACGCGGGCCTTCCCGTCGTCGCAGGTCCGACCGCCGTCGAGCAGGTCGTCACCGGGTGAGACGTCCAGTTGCCAGCCGGACCGACCGCGCCCACACTGTTCCGGACCGTCGAACCCGTGGGTTCGCCCCACCGGCGTCTGTGAGGCCCGCATGATCGAGTACCGCTCCGTCAGCAAGACCTTCCCGGGAGGCAACGCCGCCGTCGCCGACTTCGACCTGGTGATCCCCTCGCGCTCGACCACCGTGTTCGTCGGGTCGTCGGGGTGTGGCAAGACGACGCTGCTGCGCATGGTCAACCGCATGGTCGAGCCCACCGGCGGCCAGGTGCTGATCGACGACGTCGACGTCGCCTCGCGCAACCCCGTCGAGCTGCGCCGCAGCATCGGCTACGTCATGCAGGCCTCCGGCCTCCTCCCGCACCGCACGGTCCTCGACAACGTCGGCACCGTGCTGCGCCTGCAGGGCGTGAGCCGCGCCGAGACGCGCAGCCGGTCGTTCGAGGTGCTGGAGACCGTCGGCCTCGACACCGCGCTGGCCGACCGGTACCCGCACCAGCTCTCCGGCGGGCAGCAGCAGCGCGTCGGCGTGGCCCGCGCGCTGGTGACCGACCCCAACATCCTGCTGATGGACGAGCCGTTCGGCGCCGTCGACCCGATCGTGCGCGACGAGCTCCAGGCGGAGCTGCTGCGGCTGCAGCGCGAGCTCGACAAGACGATCGTCTTCGTGACGCACGACATCGACGAGGCGTTCCTGCTGGGCGACCAGGTCGTGATCCTGGCCAAGGGCGGCGAGCGGGCGCAGGTCGGGGCGCCGGCCGACATCCTGGCGAGCCCGGCGAACGACTTCGTGCGCAGCTTCGTCGGCCTCGACAAGGGCGGCCGTGAGCTGCACGTCGAGGAGCGCGACGGCGTGCGGGTCGTGGTCGACGGCCAGGGCCGCGCCACGGGCGTGCTGAAGGGCTGACGGTTCCTCCATGACCTGGATCGGCAACAACCTCGACGTGATCGGCGGGCACCTCCTGAGCCACCTCTGGCTCAGCATCGTGCCGACGGTCCTCGGCTTCGTGCTCGCGCTGCCCGTGGGCTGGATCTGCAACCGTGTCCCGCTCGTGCGCGGCACGGTCCTGAGCCTCGCGAGCATCCTCTACACGATCCCGTCGCTCGCGTTCTTCCTGATCCTCCCGAGCATCATCGGCACGGGATTCCTCGACCCGCTCAATATCGTCATCGCGCTCACGATCTTCGCCGTCGCCGTCATGGCCCGGTTCGCGACCGACGGCTTCGCCTCGGTCTCGCCGCAGGTCCTCGACGCGGCCCGCGCGTCCGGCTACGGGCGCCTCGGCCTTGCGCTGCGCGTCGAGCTTCCGCTGGCCGGACCCGTGCTGCTGGCGGGCCTGCGCGTCGTGTCGGTCAGCAGCGTCAGTCTGGTGAGCGTCGGAGCCCTGATCGGTGTCGGCAACCTCGGACGCCTGTTCACCGAGGGCTTCCAGACCGAGAACAACGCCGAGATCATCGCCGGCATCGTGCTGGTCGTCGCCCTCGCGCTCGTGCTCGACGCCCTGCTGGTGCTGGGCGGTCGTCTCGTCATGCCGTGGAGCAGTGGCGCCCGTCGAGCCCGAGGTGGTGCTGCATGAGCGTCGCGTCCGAGACCTGGGACTGGCTGACCGACTCCGCGAACTGGGAGGGGCCCGCCGGAATCCCCTCGCGCACCCTGGAGCACCTGCAGTACACGGGCATGACGATCGCGATCGCGGCGGTCATCGCGATCCCGCTGGGCTTCTACATCGGCCACACCGGACGCTTCCGGGGCATCGCCGTCGCGTCGACGGGCGCGTTGCGAGCGCTGCCCACGCTGGGCGTCCTCACCCTGGTGTCCCTGCACTCGGGCATCGACCTGACGGCAGCGCTGGTGGCCCTGGTGCTGCTGGCGATCCCCTCGCTGCTCGCCGGCACGTACGCGGGCATCGAGGCCGTCGACCCGGCGACGGTCGACGCGGCCCGGTCGATTGGGATGACCCACTGGCAGGTGCTGTGGCGCGTCGAGGTGCCGCTGGGCCTGCCGATCCTGATCGGCGGCTTCCGCACCGCGACCCTGCAGGTCATCGCGACCGCGACGATCGCCGCTGCCGTGCCGGGCGCCGGAGGCCTCGGCGTCTTCCTCCTGAGCGGCCTCGCCGTCTCCGACTACCCGCGCGTCGTGGGCGGCTCCGTCGTCGTCATCGTGCTCGCCCTCGTCGTCGACCTGCTCTTCGCCGCCGTCCAACGTCTGTCCACCCGCCGGCGCGTCTCGACCCCCGAACGCGTCTGACCGAGAGAAGGAACACCCATGACCCGATCCACCACCGGCCTGCGCCGGCTCGCGGCGATCGCCGCCGTCTCCGCCCTGGGGCTCGGTCTCGCCGCGTGCGGCGGCGACCCGACCGAGGGCGACGCCGCTGCCTCCGACACCATCGTGATCGGTTCCGCCGCGTTCCCCGAGGCCGAGATCATCGGCCAGATCTACGCCCAGGCGCTCGAGGCCGAGGGCGTCAAGGTCGAGACCTCGCTCAACACGGGTCCGCGTGAGACCTACATCAAGGCGCTGCAGAACGGCGAGCTCGACCTGCTGCCCGAGTACACCGGCAACCTGCTGACCTACTTCGACCCCGAGGCCACCGCCACGACGTCCGACGACGTCCTGTCGGCGCTGCAGGACGCGGTGCCGGACGGCTACGAGGTCCTCGACCCGGCCCCCGCCGAGGACAAGGACTCCCTCAACGTCACGCCGGAGTTCGCCGCGGCGAACAACCTGACGACGATCGCCGACCTGAAGAACGTGCCGGGCTTCTCGCTGGGCGCCAATGCCGAGTTCGCCGAGCGCTCGTACGGCATCCCGGGCCTGGAGTCGGTCTACGGCATCACGGGCATCGAGTTCGTCACGATCGCCGACAGCGGCGGACCCAAGACGCTGAAGTCGCTGCTCGACGGTGAGATCGACGTCGCCGACATCTACTCGACGACCCCGTCGATCCTGGAGAACGACCTGGTCACGCTCGAGGACCCCGAGGGCCTCATCGCGGCGCAGAACGTGGTCCCGCTGATCAACTCCGACAAGGCCAGCGACGAGGTCAAGGAGATCCTCAACAAGGTCTCGGCCGAGCTGACCACGGAGGATCTGCTCGACCTCAACGCGAAGAACCAGGGCGCCGACAAGGTCTCGCCGAAGGAGCTCGCGAAGCAGTGGCTGACCGAGAAGGGCTTCCTCTGAGGTTCTGACCTGAGAGGGTTTCGCCCTTCGAGGCTCGTCGCAGAGCTCCTCGCACCTCAGGGACCGGGCGGTCCGGTCCCTGAGGTGCCGCGAGGGACGAGCGGCCTCGAAGGGCGAAACCCTCTCAGCCTTCGTGCAGGCCGATCTTGTCGTGCAGGCGGCGCAGGGGCTTCGGTGCCCACCAGTTGGCCCGGCCGAGCATCGCCATGAGGGACGGGACCAGGAAGGCCCGCACGATCGTCGCGTCGATCAGCACCGCGGCCGCGACCCCGATCCCGAGCTGCTTGATGAACACCACTTCGCTGGTCGCGAAGGCGCCGAGCGCGATCGCGAACAGCACGGCGGCTGCCGTGACGATGCGGCCGGTGCGCTGCAGGCCGAGCGCGACCGCCTCCCGATCGCTGGCCCCCGCGTCGCGCGCCTCCTTGATGCGCGTGAGGAGGAAGACCGCGTAGTCGGTCGAGAGTCCGAAGACGAGCGCGAAGATCAGCACGGGTTGGGTCGAGTTCAGCGCGCCGACGCTGGTGAAGCCCAGCAGGCTCTCCAGGTGGCCCCACTGGAAGATCATCACGAGCAGGCCGAACGTGGCGCTCACGGTCAGCAGGTTCATCAGCAGCGCCTTGACGGGCAGCACGACCGACCCGGTCATCAGGAACAGCGTGACGAAGGTCAGCACCCCGAGGATCAGCAGGGCCAGCGGGATCCGGTCGGCGATCGTGGCGAGCTGGTCGACGTGGTCCGCTGCGGTGCCGCCCACCAGGACCTCGCCGGGTGCGTCGAGCGCTCGGACGTCGTCGACGAGCGCCTTCGTCTCCTGGTCGAGGGGAGCGCCGGTGGTGAGCACGTCGAGCTGCCACAGGTCGTCGCCGAGGTAGCGAGGGGGCACGACGGCTGCGACGCCGTCCAGCCCCTCGAGCTGGCGCGCCCACGACGCGACCTGCGCGCCGTCGCCCTCGCCGGCCGTGAGGGCGACCAGCACCGGCGACGAGTCGGCGTCGGTGAACTCGGTGCGGAGCGTGTCGTCGACGACCCGCGCCGAGGCGCTCTCGGGAAGCACGCTGGAGTCGACGCCCGTGAAGCTGACGTTCAGGAACGGGGCTCCGATGCCCAGCAGGACGACGGTGGCGACGACGGCGGTCGCGACACGGAAGCGCATGACGAACTGGGAGAGGCGGTACCAGAAACCGCGGTGGTCCGGGTCCGCCTCGGCCTCACCCGCACGCTTCCAGCGCTCGGGGGCGAGCGCGTTCACCCGGAGCTGGAGCACGGCGAAGATCGCGGGCAGGACGACGAGGCTGACGGCGGCGGCCATGAGGGCGACCAGGACCACGCCGACCCCCATGGAGTACAGGAAGCGCAGCGGGAAGACGAGCAGGGACAGGCCGGCCCCGGCGATCGTGACGGCGGAGTAGAACACCGTCCGTCCGGCCGTGGCGACGGTGCGGCGCACGGCCTCGGCCCCTGGCCCGACCCGCACGAGCTCCTCCCGGAACCGCGAGACCATGAACAACGAGTAGTCGATCGCCAGGCCCAGTCCGAGGCCGGTGATGAGGTTCAGGGCGAAGACCGACATCTCCAGGCCCTCGTTGACGCCGCGCAGCACGAGCATCGAGGCGATGATCGTCAGCCCGCCGACCAGCAGCGGCAGCAGTGCCGCGACGGCCGACCGGAACACGAGCAGGGCGGCCACGAACAACAGCGGGAACGCGAGGAGCTCGGCGGTGACCAGGTCGTGCTCGACCTGGTCGTTGACCTGCTGGAACGCGACCGCGGCACCGCCGACGGTGACCCCGTCGATGCGGGCCAGCTCGTCCCTCAGGTGCTCGGTGGCGAGGTCGCCGTCGGCCTCGGCGGCGTAGGTGACGGCGTAGAAGGTGCGCTCGCCGTCGTCGGAGACGAACGGCGGCCCTGCCTCGGGTCCACCGGCCACCTGCCCCACGGCCTCGTCTCGGTCCAGGACCTCCAGAAGCGCCGCCTGGGCGTCGGTGTCGTCGGTGTCGACGAGCGCCACGACGGAGGGGGTGGCGTCGAGGCCGCTGGCCTCGGCCACGCGGTCGAGGGCGAGCGAGCTGTCCGAGCTGGTGTCGGAGAAGGAGTCGGTGTCGCTGTTGAGCAGCCCGGTCACGGGTCCGCCGACGACGGCGGCGACCACGACGAAGACGCCGGTGACGGCGAGCAAGCGCCACGGCCGGGCCGTGACGAGGCGGGAGAGGGCGTCGATCATCAGAACTCCTCCAGGGTCTCGAGCGGGTTGCCGTACAGGTCGGGCAGGTCGAGCGCGCCGAGGATCGTCAGGAGCATGCCGTAGGACATGAAGCGCCGGACCTCGTCGGGCGATGCGCCGCTGAGCTCGGCGACATCGGCCCAGATCGCGCGGTACGTGCGCTGTGCGACCTCCTTGATGTCGGGGTCGGACGCTGCGGCCCACGTGTGCAGCTGGCAGCGGAGGTCGTTCGGGTCCTGCTCCAGAAGGGTGAGGTAGGCCGTCCCCATCGCGACCAGGGGGCTGGTGTCCTGGGGACGCTGCTCCACGGCTTCGCGGAACAGGGTCCGGATGCCGTCGGTGTGGTACTCGATCGCGGCGGTGATGAGGTCGGCCTTCGTGCCGAACAGGCGGAACAGGTAGGGCTGGCTGATGCCGGCTCGCTCGGCGATGACCTCGGTCGAGGTCGCGTGCATGCCGGACCGGCCGTACTCGTGGATCGCGGCCTGGAGGATCGCCTCGCGGCGGTCGTCGGCGCTCATGCGGGGCGACATGAAGGTTAAGTTAGTGATGACTCACAAACTACGTCAAGGGTTCGGCGGTGCTGGACATCGTGTGATCCAGGCGACACGCTGCACCTCATGCCTCTCATCGAGACCAACGGGACCCGCATCCACGTCACCGACTCCGGCGGCGACGGGCCCGCGGTGGTCCTCGGTCACGGGCTGCTGTTCAGCGGCTGGATGTACTTCCCGCAGGTCGCGGCGCTGCGAGACCGGTACCGCTGCATCACGGTCGACTGGCGGGGCCAGGGCCAGAGCCCGCCCGCGACCGCCGGCGGCTACGACATGGACACGCTGACGGACGACCTGGTCGGCGTGCTCGACGCCTTCGGGCTCGACGCGGTGCACTACGTCGGTCTGTCGATGGGCGGCTTCGTGGGCATGCGGCTCGCCGCGCGCCACCCCGAGCGCGTCCGGTCCCTCACGCTGCTCGACACCAGCGCCGGGCCGGAGGACCCCGACAAGGTCTCGCGCTACCGCCTCCTGGCGAAGGTCTACCGGCTGTTCGGGATGGGCCGCGTGGCCTCGAAGGTCGAGCCGATCATGTTCGCTCCCGGGTTTGGCGACGAGCCGGACGAGCGCGCGCTGATCGACGAGTGGATGGGCCAGCTCAAGCAGGTCACCCGCTCCGGGATGCAGCAGGCGATCTACGGGGTCACCGACCGTGAGCCGATCCTGCCCGAGCTCGGCGCGATCACGGCACCGACCCTCGTCGCGACCGGCCAGCACGACGTCGCGACCCCCGTCGCCAAGGCCGAGGTCATCGCCGCCGCGATCCCGGGTGCGCGCCTCGTCGTGATCCCCGGTGCGGGGCACTCCAGCACGCTGGAGCGGCCCGACGTCGTCACCGACCTCATCGAGACGCACCTCGCCAAGCACGGGTAGGCGCGGGGCTCGGGTGTCCCCTTCGAGGCTCGTCCCTCGCACCTCAGGGGACGGTTGGCCGTCCGCCCCCTGAGGTGCCGCGAGGAACGAGCGGCCTCGAAGGGGGCACCTCAGCCGACGGCGGCTCTACTCCGGCGGGTCCACGACCCAGGGGTCGCGGGGGAGTCGTTCGGGGTCGAACTCCGTCAGCCAGTCCTGCGGGCCCGCTCCCGTGAAGCCGAGGGAGGCGCCGATCATCGAGAGGACGTCGACGCCGCGCTCGCGCAGCTCGGCGAGCGTCACGGCGCCGTCGCGCTTGGCGAGACGGGCGCCGTCGGTGTTGAGGGCCAGCGGCACGTGCGCGTACGACGGCACGGGCAGCTCGAGCAGGGTCGCCAGGTAGGCCTGCCGGGGAGCCGAGGTCAGCAGGTCGTCGCCCCGCACGACCTGGTCGACCCCCTGGTGCGCGTCGTCGAGCACGACGGTCAGGTTGTACGCCGGCACTCCGTCGCCGCGGCGCAGCACGAGGTCGTCGACGTCGGCGGTCACCTCGCCGTGCAGCTCGTCGCTGACGGTCCAGGCCTCGACCTGGGACCTGAGCCGTACGGCGGCGGGCCGCTCGCGGCGGCGTTCCGCGCGCTCGGCCTCGCTGAGGTCCCGGCACGTGCCGGGATAGGCGCCGGGCGGACGGTGCGGTGCGGTGGGGGCCTCCAGGACCTCGCGGCGGGTGCAGAAGCACTCGAAGGTCAGGCCGGCCGCGCCCAGGCGGTCGACGGCCTCGGCATGGGCCTCGGCGCGCGTGCTCTGCCACAGCACCTCCCCGTCCCAGTCGAGGCCGAGGGCGGCGAGGTCGGCCAGCTGTCGCTGGGCCGCTCCCTCGCGGACCCGGTCGAGGTCGTCGACCCGCATCACGAAGTCGCGGCCCGAGGAGCGGGCGAACAGCCAGGCGAGCACGGCGGTGCGGAGGTTGCCCACGTGCAGGTCGCCGGAGGGCGACGGGGCGTAGCGTCCAGCGGGCATGGCCTCAGTCTGACGGTCGGGGCGCACCGCGGCGCGACAGCGCGCAGACGCCGGCCGTCAGTGCGGCGCCCAGCGCGAGGAGTCCGAGCGAGGTCACGGCGACGGCCGCGACGCCGTCGGTCGCGGGGTCGAGGAAGGGATACGGGTACCAGCCCGAGGCCTCGCCCCGCACGAGCGAGACGGCGAGGTACGCCAGCGGGAACACGAGCCACACCAGGCTCGAGCCGAACGGGAGCCGTCGCTCCGGCGGGTCGACCACGAAGTCGATCAGCACGCCGATCGGCACCAGGTAGTGCAGCACGACGTTGTCCCACGGGACGGCCGTGAACACCAGGTCGTCCAGGCCCGACAGCAGCACGGCGAAGCCGATGCCGACGACGAGGATGTAGACCGTGACGGCCCCGCGCACGGCGTCGAGCGCGGCGCCACGGCCGGAGGCCGTCAGCACGGCCGAGAGGATCAGGGTGCCGGCCACCAGCACGTTGCTCAGGATCGTGAAGTAGGCGAAGAAGCGCGTCGCGTCGAAGCTGCCGCGCTCCACGAGCGTCGCGACCTCGGTGACGATCGCGACGAGTCCGAGCAGTCCGAGCCCGAGCTTGAACGCGACGCGGGCCGACGTGGACCGGGCGGCCGTCGTCTGCGCCATGCCTGCCTCCCCGTCGTGTCCTGCCTGGATCGTGCCTCGCAGGCTACTGCGAGGCGGACGCCTCGGTGGG
>NZ_BAAAME010000004.1:666512-739172 GCF_039529015.1 Aeromicrobium alkaliterrae | reverse complement strand
GCGTGAGCGGACGGGGCGTTGCGGTGAAGCTAGGTCAGATCAGAGCGCGCGGATGTTCGCGGCCTGCAGGCCCTTCTGGCCCTGCTCGACCTCGAACTCGACCTTCTGGTTCTCGTCGAGCGAGCGGTAGCCCGAGCCCTGGATCTGCTTGAAGTGGGCGAACAGGTCCTCGCCGCCGTCGTCGGGGGCGATGAAGCCGTAGCCCTTCTCAGCGTTGAACCACTTCACGGTTCCGGTAGCCATAGTTTTCTCCTTCGGTTCTGCGCACGCAAGGACTGCGAGCGACTGAGTCGCGACGCATCATCAACCGAGGAGTCAAACTGAGGACCGCGCGAACGCGATCCGGTCAATCACCTACTGGCACAACAAACGCCTACAACACGACTAGCGTAGCGCACGCTCCCGCCTGGACGCACGCGGCGACCAGGTGAACAGTCGGGGTACGCCCCACCCCCGCGAGCGACGGCGGCAGGCGGCTCGCTCACGCGCGGGCGTGCAGGTGGCCGACGAGCGCCACGAGCAGGGTGACCACGGCCGACACCGCGACCCCCGCACCGAGGCTGAGCTCGAGCACGGCCGCCCCGACCAGCGCGCCGACGAGGATCAGGACGATCGCGGCAGCGCGTCGAGCGCTGTCACCGCCCTGACGGGTGCCGAGGACCGAGTCGGCCGCGAGGCCGGTGATCGTCGAGGTGACCACGACGGTCGTGACGTCCTTGACCGCGAGGAAGCGGGCGGTCGCGGCCTGGACGCCCATCGCCGCTGCCAGCACCGTCGTGGTGGAGACGACCGCGGGGTGCGCGAGCCCGGACGAGAAGGCCAGCAGGAGCACGCCGACGGCCGCCATCACCGCGCCGACCGCCGCGAAGAGCAGCGTGGTGCGGCCCGTCCAACCAGGTCGTGCGGTGCGCAGCACGCGTCCGCCGGCCGCGGCGCCCGCCATGAACCCCGCCAGCGCGAGCACGGGGCCGAGCACCGGGAGGTCGTCGGCGCCCGTCAGGGCCATGCCCAGGATCACGACGTTCCCGGTCATGTTGCCGGTGAAGACCCGGTCGAGACCGAGGTAGCCGACTGCGTCGATGACGCCGGTCGAGAACGTGAGGGCCAGCATCAGGGCGAGGTGCAGGCGCGCGGCAGGGATGACGGCAAGGCGACGGATCACCCGGTCGATGGTGGTCGGTGCGTGTGCCGTTCTCGTCACGGCGCTGTGACATGACGGACCTACGCTGTCGCGATGATCCTCCAGCCTGACGTCGCCGTGCCCGACGGAGCGACGTACCTGCCCGCGACTCTCGACCACGTCCGATGGGGCCGGCTGCCCTGCGCAGCGGACGCCCCGGTCCTGAAGGTCGACAGCGGCAGCGACGTCGTGGTCGACACGATCAGCCACGAGGGCATCCTCGAGGACCAGGGGCGGGACCCGCGCGCGTTCTTCGCGTCCCACGGGGTCGAGGGCGACGCCGTTCTGGACGACGCGATCGCGCTGGCCGCCTCGGACCACCCCCGCGCCTGGGGGGTCGACGGTCCGCACGTCGTGACAGGTCCGATCGAGGTGGCCGGCGCCGAGGCCGGGGACCTGCTCGCGATCCACGTTCTCGAGACCACGCCGCGGGTGCCGTACGGCGTGGTGTCGAACCGGCACGCCAAGGGTGCGCTGCCGGGCGAGTACCCGCTCGAGGGCGACGTGTTCAGCGTGTTCTGCGAGGTCGGCGAGCGCGACGGGCGGGCCGTGGGCAGGCTGCCGGTCGGGCCTGGCTCCGACCGGTCGGTCTCGTTCGACCTGCACCCCTTCCTCGGCACGATGGGTGTGGCGGTCGCCGGGTCGGAGCGACCGCACTCGGTGCCACCGGGGCCCTTCGGCGGCAACATCGACGTCAACCTGTTGACCGCGGGCTCGACCCTGTACCTGCCCGTGCAGGTGCCGGGTGCGCTGGCCTACGTGGGCGACCCGCACTTCGCGCAGGGTGACGGGGAGGTGGCGCTGACGGCGATGGAGGCGTCGCTGCGCGTGCGGATCGGGCTCGAGGTGATCCCTCGCGAGGACGCCGTGGCGGCGTTCGGCGAGCTGGTCGGGCCGATGGCCGAGACCGCCGAGTTCCTCGTGCCGACCGGTCTCGACCCGGATCTCGACGTCGCGATGCAGCACTGCGTCCGTGCGGCGATCGCGCTGCTGCAGGCGCGCTTCGACATGGACCCGCGGCACGCCTACGCCTACCTGTCGGCGGCGACCGACTTCCGCATCAGCCAGGTCGTCGACGTCGTCAAGGGCGTGCACGCGACGATCCGCAAGAGCGACTTCGCATGAGCCTCGCGCCGGGACTGACCGAGGCGTTCTGGGCGTACGAGCGGGCGCTGATGTCGAACGACCTCGAGGCGCTCGACCGGCTGTTCGCTCCGGGCGGGACGACGCTGCGCGGTGATGCCAGCGGGCTGCTGGTCGGACACGACGCGATCAGCGCGTTCCGCGGGGCCCGCGGCGGTGCGCCGGCACGGCGCATCGTCGAGACCCACGTGCAGGAGGTGGACGACGAGCACGCGCTCGTCGTCGCGGTGACCGAGCTGATCACCGGCGGACGCGGTCAGCAGACCCAGCTGTGGCGTCACGACGGCGACGCGTGGGCGGTCACGGCGGCCCACGTCAGCGTCGCCGCGCCCGCGTTCGACCGACGGGTGTGGAGGGTCGTCGGCGACCCGCTCGTGCCCCCGACCGGCTCCGGGGACCTGGCCGGGGAGTCGGTCGCGGTCAAGGACCTCTACGCCGTTGCCGGGCACCGCGTGGGCGCCGGGATCCCGGCGTGGCTCGACGCGGCTCCGCTCGAGACCCGTCACGCCTCGGCCGTCGCAGGACTGCTGGGGGCGGGGGCCTCGCTGCGCGGTATCGCCCGCACCGACGAGCTCGCGTACAGCCTCGCCGGCACCAACGCCCACTACGGGACGCCGCCGAACCCCCGGGCACCGCACCGCATCAGCGGGGGCTCGACCTCGGGCTCGGCGTCGGCGGTGTCGCTCGGCCACGCGACGATCGGGCTGGGCACCGACACCGGCGGGTCGATCCGCGTCCCTGCCGCCTACCAGGGACTGTGGGGCCTCCGCACGACGCACGGGGCGGTCGCGACCGACGGCCTGCTGCCGCTGGCCCCGAGCTTCGACACGGTCGGCTGGCTGACCCGCGAGCCGGAACTCCTGGGCAGGGTCGGGAGGGTCCTCCTGCCCGAGGACGCCGCGACCCCCGGCGAGATCGTCACCGCGACCGGGCTGCTGGCGCTGGCCGACGACGACGTGCGCAGTGCGATCGAGCCGCTGACGACGACGGCCGCCGCCGTGGAGTGGCCGGTCGAGGTCCTGCCGTCGTGGCTCGATGCCTTTCGGGTCGTGCAGGCCGCCGAGGCCTGGGCGTCGCACGGCGGTTGGCTGGCCGGTCGGCTCGACGTGCTCGGTGCCGACGTCCGGGCCCGGTTCGAGGTGGCTGCCGGAGTCACGCCGGAGGAGCTGGCCGCCGCGCACGCGGTCGTGCAGACGGCGCGCGACGAGATCCGCGACCGTCTCGCGGACCGGGTGCTGCTGCTGCCGTCGACGTCCTCGGTCGCCCCGTCCGTCGTGGACGCGGCCGGTCTCGACGCCGTGCGCCGCTCGACGATGCTGCTGACCTGCCTCGCAGGCATCGGGGGGCTCCCGGCGGTCTCGGTGCCGGTGACGACCGCCGATCGGCTGCCTGCAGGGCTCTGCCTCGTCGGCCCGGCGGGCAGCGACCGCGCCCTGATCGACCGGGCGGCGCAGCTGGCCGCTCGCTGAGCGATTCCGTGGGCAAATTACGGAGTCGGCACGGTGGTTCGCCCTGGGGCACGGCAAATTTGCCGTGCCCCCGGACCAGGTGCTGTGCCGACTCCGTAATTCGACCGGGGGGTCGTGCTGAAGCGCTGGCGAAGCAGTTGTAACCCCCGTGAAACGCGCGTGCCAGTCGCGGCAACATCCGGGGCCTAGCGTTTCGCGACGTGGAGCTGAGTGCGTTCAACACCCTGTCGGCCGAGGCCGCGGCGGATGTCGTGCGGCCGTGTGCGGACGTCGGGGACTGGGTCGCGGCGGTCGTGGCCGGGCGGCCCTACGACGAGCTCGACGACCTGCTCGCGCTGGCCGACAGCGAGGCCCGGGCGTGGACGCCGGCGGAGGTCGACGGGGCGCTGGCGCACCACCCGCGCATCGGGGAGCGGCTGGCCGGCGTGGGCGCCGAGCAGGACCTCTCACGCTCCGAGCAGGCCACCATCGCGGGCCGAGACGGCGACGTCGACGCGGCGATCGCGGCAGGCAACGCCGCGTACGAGGAGCGCTTCGGCCGGGTGTTCCTGATCCGCGCCGCGGGCCGCTCGGCACCGGAGATCCTGCAGCACCTGACCACCCGGCTGGAGCACGACGACGTCGCCGAGCTCGGGATCGTCGCCGACGAGCTGCGCCAGATCGCGCTGCTGCGACTCGAGGGGACGTTCGCCTGATGCCCACCCTGTCCACCCACGTGCTCGACGCCGCGCTCGGCACTCCTGCTGCCGGTCTCGCCGTCGACCTGGTCGACACCGACGGCGCGCTGCTCGAGTCCGCCACGACCGACGCCGACGGTCGGATCGCCTGGTCCGTCGCGCCGGAGCCGGCCGTCGTGCGCCTGCAGTTCGCGACCGGACCCTGGTTCGGGGCCGCGGGGCGCGACACGTTCTACCCGGCGGTCGAGGTGACCGTCGGCCTGTCCGCCGAGCCCGCGCACGCGCACGTGGCCCTGCTGCTGAGCCCGTTCGCCTACACGACCTACCGAGGGAGCTGAGATGGCCGACGGCGACATCGTCCTGGGGGCGAACCAGTACGGCAAGGCCGAGTGCCGCCTCGTGCGGGTCGACCGCGAGACGCCGGTGCACCGCGTCACCGACCTGACCGTGACCTCGCAGCTGCGCGGCGACTTCGCGGCGTGCCACACCGAGGGCGACAACAGCCAGGTCGTCGCGACGGACACGCAGAAGAACACGATCTACGCCTACGCGCGGGACGGCATCGGAGCCCCCGAGGACTTCCTGATCCGCCTCGGTCGGCACTTCACCGACGACTTCCCGTGGGTCACGGGCGGCCGCTGGGCGGCCGAGCAGCACGCGTGGGACCGCATCCCGGTGGGCGGCGCCCCGCACGACCACGCGTTCGCGCGCACGGGCGGCGAGGTGCGCCGCACGGTCGTGCAGCTCGACGGCGACGACACCCACGTCGTCTCGGGCTTCACCGACTGCACCGTGCTGAAGTCGACGGGCTCGGAGTTCAGCGGCTTCCCCCGTGACCGGTACACGACCTTGGCGGAGACCGACGACCGCATCCTCGCGACGTCGGTCACCGCGTGGTGGCGCTACACCTCGAGCGACGTCGATTACGACGCACGCTACGCGCGGGTGCGCGACCTGATGCTGGAGACCTTCGCCTCGGTGCACTCGCTGGCCCTGCAGCAGACGATCTACGCGATGGGCCAGGCGGTGCTGGAGGCCTTCGACGACATCGGCGAGGTCGTCCTGTCGTGCCCCAACAAGCACCACTTCCTGGTCGACCTCACGCCGTTCGATCTCGACAACCCCGGCGAGGTCTTCTACGCCGCCGATCGCCCGTACGGCCTGATCGAGGCGACCGTGCAGCGCGAGGGCGCGCCGACGGCGCCCGCCGCCTGGGCCACGATCGCCGGGTTCTGCTGATGCGGGTCGACGCCGTGCAGGCACGTCAGGTCCTGGTCGAGGGCCAGTTCGTGCCGGCCACGGTGCACCTCGCACACGGCACGATCGCCGCCATCGGCGCCTACCAGGACGCCCCGGACGGTGTCGTCCTGCGCGCCCCGGACTCGGCGTACGTGGTGCCCGGCATCGTCGACACCCACGTGCACATCAACGAACCGGGGCGCACCACGTGGGAGGGCTTCTTCTCCGCCACGGAGGCGGCTGCGCTCGGTGGGGCGACGACTCTGATCGACATGCCGCTCAACAGCATCCCGCCGACCACCACGGTCGAGCACCTCCGGGTCAAGCAGCGGGCCGCCGCGGGGCAGCTCATGGTCGACGTCGGCTACTGGGGCGGCGCCGTCCCCGGCAACGTGGCCGACCTCGAGCCGCTGTGGGAGGCCGGGGTGTTCGGCTTCAAGTGCTTCCTGGCCGACAGCGGCGTGGAGGAGTTCCCGCCGCTCGATCGCGAGCAGTTCGTCACGGCGCTGCGGGAGATCGCCCGCTTCGACGGGCTGATGATCGTGCACGCCGAGGACGCGGCGGTGCTCGCCGAGGCCCCCGCGCAGCCGACGCGCTCGTACCGGGACTTCGTGCTCTCGCGGCCCGACGCGGCCGAGACCGCCGCGATCACGCAGGTGCTCGACGGTGCCCGCGAGACGGGCGCTCGGGTGCACATCCTGCACCTGTCCAGCGCCCGTGCCCTCGACCTGATCGCGGACGCCCGCGCGGAGGGCCTGCCGGTGACGGTCGAGACGTGTCCGCACTACCTCAGCTTCGCGGCCGAGACGATCCCGGACGCCGCGCCGCAGTTCAAGTGCTGCCCGCCGATCCGTGACTCGGGCAACCGCGAGGCGCTCTGGCAGGCGCTGCGCGACGGGATCATCGACTGCATCGTCAGCGACCACTCACCGGCGACCGCCGAGGAGAAGGGGCGCGGTGACGGCGACCTGCAGCAGGCGTGGGGTGGCGTCTCGGGCCTGCAGGTCGGCTTCAGCGTGCTGGCGCAGGAGGCGCGGCGGCGGGCGATCAGCCTGGCGAGCCTCAGCCGGTGGATGTCGCGCAACACCGCCGACCTGGTCGGCCTGGACCGCAAGGGTCGTATCGAGGTCGGGGCCGACGCCGACCTCGCGGTCTACGACTCCGGGGCGGAGTTTCGGATCGAGGCGACGCGCCTGGCGCACCGCAACCCGATCTCGGCCTACGACGGCATCCGCTACGGCGGGCGCGTGACGCGCTCGATCGTGCGGGGCAACGCGATCGACGTCGACCGGGTGGACCACACGTACGGCAAGGAGCTGGTGCGCGGATGAGTGGACAGGTCAACCCGCCGCGGCGGCTGCTGATGGGGCCGGGACCGGTCGACGCGGACCCGCGCGTGCTCCGCGCGATGTCGGCCTCGCTGGTGGGGCAGTACGACCCGGCGATGACGGCGTACATGACCGAGACGATGGCCCTGTACCGCGAGGTCTTCGTGACGCAGAACGAGCAGACCTTCCTGGTCGACGGCACCTCGCGGGCCGGGATCGAGGCGGCGCTCGTCTCGCTGGTCGAGCCGGGCGACCGCGTTCTCGTGCCGGTCTTCGGGCGGTTCGGGCACCTGCTCACGGAGATCGCCGAGCGCTGTGGCGCGGAGGTGCACACGATCGAGGTGCCGTGGGGCGAGGTCTTCACGCCGGAGCAGGTCGAGGAGGCCGTCGCCCGGGTGCGGCCGAAGGTGCTCGCGGTCGTGCAGGGCGACACGGCCACCACGATGTGCCAACCGCTGGCCGACCTCGGCGAGATCTGTGCCCGCCACGACGTCCTGCTGTACTGCGACGCGACGGCGTCCGTGGGCGGCAACGAGCTGCGGGCCGACGACTGGCGGCTCGACGTCGTGACGGCGGGCCTGCAGAAGTGCCTGGGGGGTCCGTCGGGCAGTGCGCCGATCACGCTGTCGGAGCGGGCGGTCGCGGTGATCGACGACCGCCGCCACGTCGAGGCCGGCATCGCGACCGACACCGACGTCGCCCGTGGCGTGCGCATCGCGTCCAACTACTTCGATCTCGCGATGGTCATGGACTACTGGGGCGAGCGTCGGCTCAACCACCACACCGAGGCGACCTCGATGCTCTACGGAGCACGCGAGTGCGCCCGGCTGCTCGTCGCCGAGGGCATGGACGCTGCGATCGAGCGCCACCGTCTGCACGGCGCCGCGATGCTCGCGGGCGTGCGCGGTCTCGGCCTGGAGGTCTTCGGCGACGTCACGCACAAGATGAACAACGTCGTGGCCGTGCACATCCCGGCGGGGATCGACGGTGACGGTGCGCGCGCGGCGATGCTGACCGACTACGGGATCGAGATCGGCACCTCGTTCGGCCCGTTGCACGGCAAGGTCTGGAGGATCGGGACGATGGGCTACAACGCGCGGCGCGACGCGGTGATGGTGACGCTGGCGGCGCTGGAGCAGGTGCTCCGCAGCGGTGGTGCGGACGTCACGGCCGGCGGCGGCGTGGGAGCGGCCGCCGAGGTGTACTCATGAGCACGGCGGCCGAGGTGCTGGCGCGGTGCGCGCAGCTGGACCGGTTCAGCGCGAGCTCGGACCATCTCGAGCGGGTGTACCTGTCACCGGAGCACGCGCAGGCGAACGCGGCGGCCGAGGAGTGGATGCGGCTGGTCGGGATGCGCACGTGGGTCGACGCCGCCGGCAACCAGTACGGCCGCGTGGAGGGGCGGGAGCCAGGACTGCCCGCGCTGCTGCTGGGCTCGCACCTCGACACCGTGCCGGACGCCGGAAGCTTCGACGGGATGCTCGGCGTCGTCATGGCGATCGCGGTCGCCGAGCGGCTCCGGCCGCATCTGCCCGAGCTGCCGTTCGCGCTCGAGGTCGTCGGCTTCAGCGACGAGGAGGGAACCCGGTTCGGCAAGGCGCTGCTGGGCAGCTGTGCGGCGTCGGGCCAGTGGGACCCGGCGTGGTGGGACCTGACCGACGCCCGCGGCACGACCCTGAGGCAGGCGTTCGCCGACTTCGGTCTCGACCCGGACCTCGTGGGCGACGCCGCTCGCCGCCCGGAGGAGCTGGTCGGCTACCTGGAGGCACACATCGAGCAGGGCCCCTACCTCGAGGCCGCGGACGTCTCGCTCGGCTACGTCACGACGATCGCCGGTGCCCGCCGCTTCGTCCTTCGCGTGCTGGGTGAGGCCAGGCACGCGGGCGGCACCCCCTACGAGCGGCGCAAGGACGCGCTCCAGGCGGCGGCTGCGGCGATCACGGCCATCGAGACGATCGCCCGCTCGGCCGGCGTCATCGCGACGGTGGGCCAGATCGAGGTCCAGCCCGGTGCGGTCAACGTGATCGCGGGGCGCGCCGACTTCAGCCTCGACCTGAGGGCCGAGACCGACGCCGCCCGCGACGAGGCGTGGGCGCTCATCCACGAGGCGGTCGAGGCCGTCTGTGCCGTCCGTGGCACCACGTTCTCCTGGATCCAGACGCACGAGGCGCCGTCGATGCCCTGCGCCGCGTGGTTGACCGAGGCCGTCGTCGCGGGCATCCGGGCGACGGGCGACGCGAACCCGATGGGCCTGTGGAGCCGCGCGGGCCACGACGGCATGGCGGTCGGGGCGGTGACCGACATCGGCATGCTGTTCGTGCGGTGCCACGACGGCATCAGCCACCACCCGGCCGAGGCGGTGCGCGAGGTCGACGTCGCGGCGGGGCTCGACGCCCTGGAGGCCGCGGTGCTGCAGCTGGCCGGGAGCCGCGTGTGAGCGCGGGGACGGAGGTGCCGGGCACGACGGCCGACCCCGCCCCGATCGACCAGCGCATCGCCGAGCGGTACGCCGTGCTGTCGCCGCAGGAGCGGCGCGCGGCCGACGTGCTGCTGACCCACCTCGACGACCTCGCGACGTACCGCGCTGCCGAGCTCGCCGACCTCGCCGGGGTCTCCAAGGCCACCATGAGCCGGTTGTTCCGCCACCTCGGCTACGACGACTTCAGCGAGGTGCGCGAGCACCTGCGCTCCCTGCGGGGCCGCGGGGTGCCGGTCGCGATCGACGACGCCCCGAGCCTGGTGGCCCACGTCGAGCACGAGATCGCCAACCTGCAGCGCGCCGTCGCCGGGATGGGGGAGGCGGGGCTCGACGCCGCCGCCGACCTGCTGGCGTCGGCGGGCTCCGTGGTGGTGCTGGGCCAGCGGAACAGCTACCCGGTCGCGCTGCACCTGCGCCAGCAGCTCGGGCAGGCGAGAGGTGGCGTGTCGGTGGCTCCGGCGCCGGGCCAGTCGGTGTCCGACGAGCTGATCGGCCTGGGGCCGTCCGACGCCGTCGTGGTCGTCGCGTTCCGCCGCCGGTCCTCGACGACCGCGGGCGTCGTGGCGATGCTGGCCCAGCTCGGCGTCCCCACGGTGCTGCTGGCCGACCCGTCGGCGCGGTCGCTGGCCGCGGGTGCCACGGTCTGGCTCGAGTGCCCGCTGACGACCGCTTCGGCGTTCGACTCCTACGCGGCGGCGATGAGCGTCGTGGCGGTGCTGGCCGACCGTGTGCTGGACCGGTGCGGGCGTGACGGCGAGCAGCGCGTCACGGCGATCGATGCGAGCTACCGCGAGCTGTCCGAGATCGAGAGTCGTTGAGGCGATGGACCTCGACACGGTGACCTCACTGCGACCTGCGGGGTCGCGCGACGACCTGCGCCTGGCGCCGGGGGAGGGCTTCCTCGCGGGCGGCACCTGGCTGTTCTCCGAGCACCAGGACCACCTCACGGGTCTGGTCGACCTGACGACGCTCGGCTGGGAGCCGTGGACGTCGACGGTGGACGGCGTGGCGATCGCGTCGACCTGCACGATCGCGCAGCTGCTGGGCCTGACCGACGTCCAGGGCGCGCGGCCTGCGTTGTTCCGCAGCTGCGCCGAGGCCTTCCTGATGTCGGCCAAGATCTGGCGCACCGCCACCGTCGGGGGGAACGTGTGCCTGGCGCTGCCCGCCGGCGCGATGATCTCGCTGCTCACGGCGCTCGACGCCGAGGCGCTGGTCTGGACCCCCGACGGCGGCGAGCGACGTGAGGGGGTGGTGGACCTCGTCGCCGGCGTGCAGTCCACGACGCTGGCCCCGGGCGAGGTCGTGCGGTCGTTCCTGGTGCGGCACGAGGCCCTCGCCGCGGCGGCGGTGTTCCGTCGCGCGTCGTTGACGTCGCTCGGGCGGTCGGCCGCCGTCGTGATCGCGCGCCGCGACGGCGACGGGCTCGTGCTGTCGATCACCGCCTCGACGCCTCGCCCGCACGTGCTGCGCTTCCCGCACCTGCCGGCCGCCGCCGAGCTGTCCGAGGCCCTGGACCCGATCTCCTGGTACGACGACCCGCACGGCGCGCCCGACTGGCGCGAGGCCGTGACGCGCCACCTGGCCGCCGAGGCCTGCCAGGAGCTCGGGGCATGAGGATCAACGGCCGCGACGCGGATGGCACGCCGCTGCCGGGCCAGTGCCTGCGGACATTCCTGCGCCAGGAGGGCGCGACGGACGTCAAGAAGGGGTGCGACGCGGGCGACTGCGGCGCGTGCTCGGTGCTGGTCGACGGGACAGCGACCCACGCCTGCCTGGTGCCCGCCGTGCGAGCGGTCGGTCGCGAGATCACGACGCTCGCGGGGCTCGGCACGCCCGAGCACCTGCACCCGGTGCAGCGGTGCTTCCGCGACGCCGCGGGGTTCCAGTGCGGCTTCTGCACCGCCGGCATGATCGTGACCGCCGCGGGGGAGGAGCTGGCGACGTCGACCGACCTCCCGCGCGCGATGAAGGGCAACCTCTGCCGGTGCACCGGCTACCGCTCGATCCGTGACGCGCTGGCGGGCACGACGAACGTCGAACGGCCCGAGGCCGGACAGGCGTGGGGACGATCGGTCGGGGCCCCCGCCGCGACCCGCGTGGTCACGGGCACCGAGCGGTACACGCTGGACGAGCCGGCGACGGACCTCCTGCACGTCGCGGTGCTGGGCAGCCCGCACGCCCACGCCCGGATCACGAGGATCGACACGACCCGGGCCGAGGGGATGCCGGGGGTCCACCTCGTGCTGACGCATCGCGACGTGCCGGACGTGCTGTTCTCGACCGGACGGCACGAGAACCGCCTCGACGACCCCGACGACACCCGGGTGCTCGACCGCGTCCTGCGCTTCCACGGCCAGCGGGTCGCGGTCGTCGTGGCCGAGTCCGTCGCGCAGGCCCGGGCCGCCTGCGCCGCGGTCGAGGTCGACTACGAGGTGCTGCCCTCGGTGCACGACCCCCGTGCTGCTCGAGAGCCGGGAGCCCCGCTGGTGCACGGCGAGAAGGACCCGGCGGCGACCCGCATCTCCGAGCCCGGCCGCAACGTCGTGGCGCAGCTGCACGACGAGCACGGCGACACCGCCGCGGCGCTGGCGCAGGCGCACGCGACGGTGAGCGGCACGTGGCGCACGGCACGGGTCAGCCATGCGGCGCTCGAGACCCACGGAGCGCGCGCCTGGATCGACGACGACGGCACGCTCGTCGTGCGGACCAGCACGCAGGTGCCGTTCCTCGTGCGCGACGAGCTGGCGCGACTGCTCGACCTCCCGGTGGCCCAGGTCCGCGTGGTCGTGGGCCGGGTCGGTGGTGGGTTCGGCGGCAAGCAGGAGCTGCTGACCGAGGACCTCGTGGCGATCGCGGCCCTGCGGCTCGGACGCCCCGTGCAGTACGAGCTCACCCGCACCGATCAGTTCACGATCGTGCCGTGCCGTCACCCGATGGAGGTCTCGGTGACCCTCGGGGCGGACGCCGACGGCACGCTGACGGCGATGGTGGTCGACGTCCTCAGCGACACCGGCGCGTACGGCAACCACGCGCCCGGGGTCATGTTCCACGGCTGCCACGAGTCGGTCGCGGTCTACCGGTGTCCGAACAAGAAGGTCGACGCCGAGGCGGTCTACACCCACAACCTGCCGTCGGGGGCCTTCCGCGGTTATGGGCTCGGGCAGGTGATGTTCGGGATCGAGTCGGCGATGGACGACCTCGCGAGGGCCCTCGACCTCGACCCGCTCGAGCTGCGGCGCCGTAACGTCGTGGTGCCGGGCGACGACTTCGTCGTGGCCGCGATCGAGGAGACCGACCTCGGTTACGGCTCGTACGGGCTCGACCAGTGTCTCGACCTCGTCGACGCGGCTCTGCGGTCGGGCCGCGGTGACCGCGCCCCCGACGGCTGGCCGACGGGCACGGGGACGGCGCTGGCGATGATTGCGACGATCCCGCCGCGCGGCCACTTCTCGTCGGTCCGGGTCGAGGTCGACGCGACGGGCACGTACACGGTCGACGTCGGCACGGCCGAGTTCGGCAACGGGACCACGACGGTGCACGCGCAGATCGTCGCGACCGAGCTGGCGACCACGCCGGACCGGGTCGTCCTCCGCCAGTCCGACACGGGCACCGCGGGCTACGACACCGGCGCGTACGGCTCGACGGGTTCGGTGGTCGCCGGCAAGGCGGTGCACGTCGCGGCCTCCCGTCTGCGGGAGCGGCTGCTGGCCGAGGGGGCGCGGACCGCGGGTCGGGCGACGGGCAGCGTGCGCCTGGGGCCTGACGGGGTGGTGCTGCCGGGTGGCGAGGTGGTCGGCTTCGACCGGTTGGCGCCCGAGGGCATCGGCGCGGACGGCTCGCACGACGGAACGCCCCGGTCGGTCGCGTTCAACGTGCACGGCGTCCGGGTCGCGGTCGACCCGGCCACGGGCGAGGTGCGGGTCCTGCAGTCGGTGCACGCCGCCGATGCCGGGGTCGTCATCAACCCGGAGCAGCTGCGGGGACAGATCGAGGGTGGAGTCGCGCAGGGCTTCGGCTCGGCGTTGTACGAGGAGATGATGCTGGACGACTCCGGCGAGGTCACGACCCGGACGTTCCGCAGCTACCGGGTGCCGCAGATGGCGGACGTGCCGGTCACCGAGGTGATGTTCGCCGACACCGTCGACGCGCTCGGTCCGCGCGGGGCGAAGAGCATGAGCGAGGCCCCGTACAACCCGGTCGCCCCTGCCGTCGCCAACGCGATCACCGACGCGATCGGCGTTCGCCCCCGCGAGCTCCCCCTGTCCCGCGACCGCATCTGGCGCCTCCTCCACCCCGCCCCGGGGCGGTGACTGACGCGCCATTCCCGCGGGTGGGCGGTGGGACACGCGCCATTCGAAGGCGCTGAACGACGCCTCAGCCACCGCTCGGTCGTGCGAACTGCGCCTGTCCCACCGCTCGGGGCAGGGCTCAGTGGATGCGGGTGCTCAGCTGCGACAACGGACGGCCGGACCGCCCGTTCCGCACCGTCAGGATCTCGGCGAGGATCGAGACCGCGGTCTGCTCGGGCGTCGAGGCGCCCAGGTCGAGGCCGATCGGGGAGCGCAGGCGCGACAGCTCGTCGTCGGTGACTCCCCGCTCGCGCAGTCCCGCGACCCGGTTCTCGTGCGTCCGGCGCGACCCCATCGCGCCGACGAAGCCGGCCGGCGACCGCAACGCGTGCTCGAGCGACGGGAGGTCGACCTTCGGGTCGTGGGAGAGCACGCACACGGCGTCGTCGGCCGACCACGCTCGTGCCGCGAACCACCGCCCGGGCCAGTCCACGACCACCGCGTGCGCGTCGGGGAACCGTTCCTTCGTCGCGAAGACCTCGCGCGGGTCGACCACGGTGACGCGGAACCCGCTGGCGGCACCGAGGCGGCACAGCGCGACGCCGAACTCGACGGCACCCACGACGACCAGCTCCGGCCGGCGCGCGGTGCGCAGCACCACGAGCGGCTCGTCCGTGCAGCTCGAGCCGTCAGCCGCGAGCGGTAGCACGGCATCGAGTCCGGCCGCGCTGCGTCGGAGCTGGTGCAGCCCCTCCTCGCCGAGCGAGGACAGGTCCGAGACGAGCACCGTGATCGTGCCCCCACACGTCAGTCCGGGTTCCACGAGGTCGCCGGCACCGAACTGCCTGACTCGCGCAGGCCCGCCCGCGAGCACGGCGCGCGCCGCCTCGACCAGCTCGGACTCCACGCAGCCACCGCTGATGCTGCCCAGCACCTGCCCGTCGCCCGTCAGGGCCATCGCGGCCCCGAGCGCCCGGGGCGCGCTCCCGTCGACCGCGACCAGCGTCGCGACGGCGACGCGGTGTCCACGGTCGAGCAGGTCGCACAGGGCGGGAGCGAGGTCGAGCACGAGATCGACGCTAGGAGACAAGTGTTTCAGCGCGTCGTCACGAGTGAAACGCCGGTGAAACACCTGCTTGCGACGATCGGGCCCCGGAGGAGGGATCACCCATGGACGACACACGCACCACGACCGACACCCAGTGGCTCGACCGCGCGATCGAGCTGGCGGTCGAGAACGTCGCGGCGGGCGGCGGACCGTTCGGCGCCGTGATCGTCGCCGGTGACGAGCTCGTCGCGTTCGGGCAGAACCGCGTGACGCGCGACCTCGACCCCACGGCCCACGCCGAGGTGCAGGCGATCCGGGCCGCGTGCCGTGCGGTCGGCGACTTCTCGTTGACGGGCCACACCCTGTACACGTCCTGCGAGCCCTGTCCCCTGTGCGTCTCGGCGTCACTGTGGGCTCGGCTCGACCGCGTCGTGTTCGCGGCCGACCGCGACGACGCGGCTCGTGGCGGCTTCGACGACCGGGCCTTCTACGAGCTGTTCTCGGTCGACCGCGCGACGTGGCCGACCCAGGTCGAGGAGCTCCGGCCGGCGCACGCGCCGGCCCCGTTCGACGCGTGGCTGTCGAACGTCGCCCGCACCGCGTACTGAGGGCGCCGGATCCCCCACGGCGTGGCTCGGTCGGGCGGGCGGTGAGCTACGCGTCATTCAGGGCCGGGGAACGGCGCCCCACGCACCGCCCGGCCGGGGACTTCTTAACTCCCGCGACATCAGCGCGGTACGCGTCGTGAAACGCGAGGCTCCTACGTTCACATCACGCAACGGGGGTTTCGTCGTGAGCGGCACCGGAGGGTGGCCGCCGCACCACACCGAATGGGAGTTCCACATGAAGTACTCACCTCGCTCGCGACGCTTGCGCGTCGCGACGGTGCTCGCCGCCGCCGGTCTCGTGCTCGCGGCCTGCGGTTCTGACTCCGACAGCGGGTCCGACGCGGAGTCCGGCGACTTCGGCGACCTGACGGTCCAGCTGTCCTGGATCAAGAACGCCGAGTTCGCCGGAGAGTTCTTCGCCGACTCGAAGGGCTACTACACCGACGCCGGCTTCAGCTCCGTCACGCTCAACGCCGGGCCGGGCGCCACCGAGAACCTCGTGCTCTCCGGCAACGCCGACTTCGGGCTCACCAACGCGGTCACGGTCGGTCAGATCGTCGCGGAGGAGGACGCGCCGCTCAAGATCATCGGCACGACCTACCAGAAGAACCCCTTCACGATCCTGTCGCTGCAGTCCGGCGGCAACATCGCGACGGTCGAGGACCTCAAGGGCAAGCGGATCGGTGTCCAGGCCGGTGGCAACGAGGTCCTGTTCGACGCGCTGCTCGCGGCCAACGACATCGACCCGTCCGAGGTCACGAAGGTGCCGGTCGAGTACGACCCGGCCCCGCTCGTCAACGGCGAGGTCGACGGCTTCCTGGCCTACGTCACGAACGAGTCGATCATCGTGGAGTCGCAGGGTCTGCCGGTCACCAACCTGCTGTTCGCCGACAACGGTCTGCCGTTCGTGGCCGAGAGCATCATCGCGACCGACGAGACGATCGCCAACGAGCCCGAGAAGGTCAAGGCGTTCCTCGAGGCGGAGATCCTCGGCTGGAAGGACGCCTGCAACGACATCGAGGGCGGCGCGGCCCTGGCGGTCGACGAGTACGGCAAGGACCTGGGCCTGGAGCTCGACAAGGAGGTCCAGCAGGCCACGATCCAGTGCGAGGAGCTGATCCTCACCGAGGACGTCCAGGCCAACGGGTTCTTCACGATCACCGACGACCTGATCGACGAGAACATGGCGACCCTCGCCGCGGCCGGCATCGACCTCGAGGCCGAGGACATCTTCGACCTCTCGCTGCTGACCGAGCTGTACGAGGACAAGCCCGAGCTCAAGGACTAGTCACTCGTGAACGCCATCGCCGGCACCGGTGCCCAGGGAGTCGAAGGCTCCCTGGGCACCGGGGTCCGCATCCAGAACCTCTCCAAGACCTTCACGCTGGGCCGCAAGAAGGTGACGGCCCTCGACGACGCCACGCTGTTCACCGACAAGGGCAGCTTCCTGTCGCTGCTCGGCCCGTCGGGCTGCGGCAAGTCGACGATCCTGCGGATCCTCGCGGGGCTGGAGAAGCCCACCAGCGGTACGGCGCTCGTCGAGGGCAAGAGCCCGCTCGAGCTGCGCCGTGACCACGAGCTGGGCATCGCGTTCCAGGACTCGGCGCTGCTCCCGTGGCGCAGCGTCCTGGCCAACATCCGCCTGCCGTTCGAGGTCTCGGGCACCAAGCCCGACGCGGCGCTGGTCGACGAGCTGATCCGCCTGGTCGGTCTCGAGGGCTTCGAGAAGGCCAAGCCGGCGCAGCTCTCGGGGGGCATGCGGCAGCGCGTGTCGATCGCGCGATCACTCGTCGTGAAGCCGTCGGTCCTGCTGCTCGACGAGCCGTTCGGCGCACTCGACGACATGACGCGTCAGCGCCTCAACGTCGAGCTGCTGCGGATCTGGACCGAGAAGCCCGCCACGACGCTGATGGTCACGCACGGCATCGCCGAGGCGATCTTCCTGTCCGACCGTGTCGCGGTCATGAGCCCGCGCCCGGGCCGGATCAAGGCGATCATCGACGTCGACCTGCCCCGCCCGCGACTGCCCGAGATGATGCGCACGCCGGAGTTCCACGCGCTGCACGACGAGGCGTCCGAGCTGCTGTTCGGCGCCGGCGGCGCCGCGACGGACGAGCACTGAGGTGGCGGCGGTGATCCCCGAGCGGGCCAGACCGTTCCTGATCGGCGGGGGCGGTCTGGTCGCCCTCGTGGGCGTCTGGTGGATCGCGGCGGCGACGGTGCTTTCGGAGAAGGAGATCCCGACGCCCGCCGGGGTGGTCGCCGAGTTCGGCGACACCGGCTTCGACTTCTACCGGGCGAACTTCACCGGCACGATCGAGGAGGCGTTCCTCGGGTTCCTGTGGGGCAACGGCCTCGCGCTCGTCGTCGCGTCGGTCGTGCTGCTGGTGCCCTTCATGGAGAAGGTCATCATGCAGGTGGCCGTCATCAGCTACTGCCTGCCGCTCGTCGCGCTGGTGCCGCTGCTGTACGTCGTGCTGGGTCCGCCGGAACCGGGCGACCCGAGCCCCACCGCGGTCGTGATCGCGGCGATCTCGGTGTTCTTCACGACGGTCGTCGGGGCCGTGCTCGGCTTCCGCTCGGCCGACCGGACGAGTCTGGACGTCGTCAGCGTCTACGGCGGGGGCCGGTGGCAGCAGATGCGTCGCGTGCAGGTCGTCGCGGCCCTGCCGTCGATCATCTCCTCCCTGCAGATCGCCGCACCGACCGCCTTCCTCGGGGCGATCCTGGGCGAGTACATCGGCGGGCTCGACCGTGGGGTGGCGCCGGCCCTGATCAACTCCGCGCAGAACCTCAACGCCGAGCGGGCCTGGAGCATCATGTTCGCGTGCGCGGCCGTCGCGGGCCTCGGGTACGCGCTGTTCGGCCTGCTCGGTCGCCTCGTGGCGCCCTGGGCCACCGGGAAGGTGGTGTGACGTGAGCGAGTTCGGCTTGGTCCCCCTCGAGGACCGCAGGAGCGTCGCGCGGCACGTGGCGATGGGACGGCTCCGCAGCGTCGGCTGGAACCTGGCCAGGACGATCCTCAGTGCCGTCTCGGTCGCGGCGATCACGCTGCTGCTGTGGGTCGCGTGGGTCGCGTGGGTCGACAACGACTTCATCGCGAAGGGCCCGGCCGACGTCTGGGCGTACCTCGTCGGCGACGAGGACGCCGGCGAGAACCGGGCCGAGGTGCTCGACCTGCTGGGCCGCACGCTGATCGACTCCGGGATCGGCTTCACGGCTGGCATGGCCGCGGCGATCGTGCTGGCGGGCCTCATCGTGCTCAGCAAGGGGATCGAGGCGGCCGTGATGCCCGTCGCGATGATCCTGCGTGCCGTGCCGCTGATCGCGATGGCGCCGGTCATCATCCTGATCTTCGGCCGAGGGTTCTCCTCGGTCGCGGTCATCAGCGGGATCGTGGTGCTCTTCCCCGCGCTCGTGACGATCGTGTTCGGGTTGCGGGCCGTCTCGCCGCAGATGCGTGACGTCGTGCACGTCTACGGCGGCAGCGACTGGGACGCCCTGCGTCGGGTCGCGTTCCCGTCGGCCCTGCCCTCGCTGTTCGCGGCGATCCGGATCTCCGTGCCGGGAGCGATCACGGGTGCCTTGATCGCCGAGTGGCTGGCGACGGGGCAGGGCATCGGCTACGGCGTGGTCTCGGCGGCGGGACGATCCCAGAACACGAAGGTGTGGGCGCTGGTCGTCGTGATCACCGTGGTCTCGCTCGTGCTGTACACCGTGGCGCAGATCGTGGAGTCGTTCGTGCTGAGTCGTTTCGGCAAGGAGGCGGGCCGTGCCTGACGGCGTGGCCGGCCTCGTGCTGGCCGCCGGTTCTGGCACCCGGTTCGGCCTGCCCAAGGCACTGGCACGCAGCAGCGACGGGACGGCGTGGATCGCGCTGGCCTGCGCGGCGCTGCGCGAGGGTGGCTGCGGGCCGGTGGTGGTCTCGCTGGGCGACCTGGCCGAGTGCGCCCTCCACCTGGTGCCGGCAGACGCGGAACCGGTGGTCGTGCGCGACCACGCCGTCGGGCTCTCGGCCTCGTTGCGGGCGGGCCTCGCGGCGCTGGAGGCGAGCTCGGCCGAGGTTGCGGTGGTGACTCTGGTCGACCTCCCGGAGCAGGCGCCCGAGGCGGTGCTGCGCGTGCTCGGTCCTCGCCCCGGTGCCCCGACGCTGCGACGCGCCACCTTCGACGCGGGGCCGGGCCACCCGGTCGTGATCGGGCGCGACCACTGGGGTCCGCTCGTCGAGCACCTGGCCGGCGACGTCGGCGCCCGCGCGTACCTCGCTGCCCACGGGGTCACGGGCGTCGACTGCACCGACCTCGGTGGAGGCCACGACGTCGACCTGGCATCGTGACGGGGCGTCGCCATCGGTCGCTCTTCGCGACGCGACTGGTGAACACGACGCCCGAGGGTGAGCAGCCGCAGGTCCTGGGCGACCTGCGCCGGGCGATGCTCGACGGGGACGAGCCGCCCGGGACCCCCATCCCGATCGACGCCGTCGCCGCGTTCTTCGGCGTCAGCCAGAACCCGGTCCGCGAGGCGCTCAAGATCCTGATCGGCGAGGGCCTGGTGCAGCACACGCCGCACGTGGGCTACCGGGTCGCACACCTGACGTTCGCCGAGTTCCGTGAGCTGTACGACGTGCGCCAGGCCTTGGAGTCGTCCGCGCTGCGGTCGGCCGTGGAGCACGCCACCCCTGCCGACGACCTGGCGCTGCGGGACGTCCACGAGTCACTGGCCGAGGCCGTCCACGCCGGTGACGAACGGGCGTACCACGCGCGGTCGCGGGAATTCCACATGACGCTCATCGCCCCGGCCCGCATGGCGCGTCTGCAGCGCATGTACGAGTCCGCCTGGAACATCACCGAGCCGGCACGGCCGATGGCCCGGGTCTCCCAGCCCGGGCGCGTCGCGTTCCACGGTGAGCACGACCGCATGGTCGAGGCCTTCGTCGCGCGCGACGCCGAGCGGCTCGTCGCCGAGAGCGCGACCCACTACGAGCACCTGCGGTCGGCGATCGAGGCGTTCGCCGGCGACCCGGACGTCTTCGTGCAGCCGTGAGGCGTGCCGGGACGGAATGCCTATATCCATCCCGTTACGCCGGGGTCATCGTGCGACGAGCGTGGACGAAACCTGGCGTTCCTAGCGTCGACGGCAGGCGACGAGGGCGTCGCTCTCCTCCTCACCCTGACCCCAGGAGCACCCCATGACCGACATCCACCACGAGACCGACGCCGACGTCGTCGAAGCCGCGGGCCACCCGCCGGGACGCGGCTGGGTCAAGAAGGGCTACGACCCCCGGCTCGCCAACGAGGACCTCGCGCCGCTGGAGGACCAGAGCTGGAACACCTACAACATCTTCGCGTTCTGGATGTCCGACGTGCACAGCGTCGGCGGCTACGTGACGGCCGGCAGCCTGTTCGCGCTCGGTCTGACGAGCTGGCAGGTCTTCGTGAGCCTGATCGTCGGCATCTGCATCGTGCAGCTGTTCTGCAACCTCGTGGCCAAGCCGAGCCAGGTCGCAGGAGTGCCGTACCCGGTCATCTGCCGCGCGTCGTTCGGCGTGCTCGGCGCGAACATCCCCGCCATCATCCGTGGACTCATCGCGGTGGCCTGGTACGGCGTGCAGACCTTTCTGGCGGCCACGTCGCTCAACATCGTCTTCATCAAGCTGTGGCCGGGTCTCGGCCAGTACGCCGACGTCGACCAGCACGGCTTCCTCGGCCTGTCCGCGCTCGGCTACGTCAGCTTCGCGATCCTGTGGGCCGTGCAGGCGGCCGTGTTCTGGCGCGGCATGGAGTCGATCCGCAGGTTCATCGACTTCTGCGGCCCGGCGGTCTACGTCGTCATGATCATCCTGTGCGGCTACATGCTCTGGAAGGCCGACTTCGACATCAGCCTGAACCTGTCCGACGTCGAGCTGACGGGGTGGCAGACCGTCACGACGATGCTCGGTGCGATCGCGCTCGTGGTCTCCTACTTTTCCGGACCGATGCTGAACTTCGGTGACTTCGCCCGGTACGGCAGGTCCTTCGACGCGGTGAAGCGGGGCAACTTCTGGGGCCTGCCGGTCAACTTCGTGGTCTTCTCGCTGCTGGTCGTGCTGACGGCCTCGGCGACGGTGCCGGTCTTCGGTGAGCTGCTGACCGACCCGGTGCACACCGTCGAGGCGATCGACACGCACGTCGCGATCCTGCTCGGCGGCCTGACGTTCGTGATCGCGACGGTCGGCATCAACATCGTGGCGAACTTCATCTCGCCGGCGTTCGACTTCTCGAACGTCTCGCCGCAGAAGATCAGCTGGCGGATGGGCGGCATGATCGCGGCCGTCGGCTCGATCCTGCTGACGCCGTGGAACTGGTACTCCAACCCCGAGGCGATCTTCTGGACGCTCGGCCTGCTGGGCGCCCTGATCGGCCCGCTGTTCGGCATCCTCATCGCCGACTACTACGCGGTGCGCCGCCAGGCGGTCGTGGTCGACGACCTGTTCACCCTGGACGAGGACGGGACCTACTACTACGAGCGGGGCTACAACCCGGCCGCGGTGATCTCGGTGACGGTCGCCGGGGCGATCTCGATCCTGACGGTCGTGATCCCGAAGCTGGCCGACGTGGTGACCTGGCTGCCCGACTACAGCTGGTTCGTGGGGTGTGCGCTGGGCGCCGGCCTCTACTACGTGCTCGCGCTGCGGATGAACATCGACGGCGTGGCCGACCGTCGGGCCGCCGCCCTGGCGGAGCAGGTCGCCTGAGCATGTGGATCAAGGTCGTCAATCCCAACACCACGGCGTCGATGACCGACACCATCGGTGCGTGCGCCCGGGCCGTCGTCGGCCCGGGCGTCGCCCTGGAGGTCGTCAGCCCCGCCGTGGGGCCGTCGGCGATCGAGAGCCACCACGACGACGCGATGAGCGTCCCGGGTGTGCTCTCCGAGGTCGCGGCGGGGGAGCGCGCCGGTGTCGACGCGTTCGTCATCGCGTGCTTCGGCGACCCGGGGCTGCTGGCGGCGCGCGAGGTCGCGACCGGTCCTATCGTCGGCATCGCCGAGGCCGCGATGCGGACGGCTGCCTATCTCGGACGGGGGTTCAGCGTGGTGACGACGCTGGCCCGCACCGTGGGGCACACCGAGGACCTGGCGCTGCTGTACGGGCTCGAGCGGCAGTGCCGCGGGATCCACGCGACCGGCATCGGCGTGCTGGAGCTCGAGACCGATCCGACGGCCTACGAGACGGTCCGGGAGCACGCGCGGGCCGCGCTCGCCGCGGACCGTTCCGACGTCGTCGTGCTGGGCTGCGCGGGCATGGCCGACCTCGGTGCGCGGTTGTCGGTCGACCTCGGGGTGCCCGTCGTCGACGGTGTCGCGGCCGGCGTGGCGCAGGCCGAGGCGCTCGTGCGACAGGGGTTGAGGACGTCGGGACGGGAGGAGCTCGCGCCGCCGAGGAACCTGCTGAGCGTCTAGAGGGGCGAGCGCCTGGGGCCCGGCCGTCTCAGCCGGCGGTGAGCTCGAGCGCGATGTTGTCGGGGTCGCGGAACTCCAGGATCGCCATGTCGCCGAGGTCCTTGATGCCCTCGTGGGCGATCCCGAGCTCGTCCAGCACCGCGACGGCCTGCTCGAGCGCAGCGCGGTCGGGCACGGCGAAGCTGACGTGGTCGAGTCCGGCACGGTCCTCGTCGAACTTGTCCTGCCCCGGTGCGACCGGGCGCAGGCCGAGCAGGCCCCCGGCGAAGGAGTAGATGACGCCGCCGAAGAGGAACGCGAGCTGCTCCTTCGTCTCCTCGTCGGGGTTGTCGGGGAGCTCGAAGGCGACGTCGAAGCCGAAGACCTGGTCGTAGAAGTCGCGCGAGACGTCGATGTCGCTGACGGTGAGTCGCACGTGGCTGAAGTCGTTCACGGTGACGGGCATGGTGCGTCCTGTTCGTCGGTGGGGGAGTGCCTCCACCGTGACACGGGACCGACGATGCCGCTGGGTGAGAGGGGCCCTGCGGTTGCCGGGCCCCTCTCGTTGCCACTCGTCGTGCTGGCTGCTGCCGTCAGTCGAACAGGTCGGGAGAGTCTGCGACGACCTGGTCCCACAGGGGCCGGAACTGGAACCAGCCGGCCACGGGGTTGCCGATCTGGTTCCGGACGTCGACCGCAGTGTCGTGGTCGATGAGCTTCGGAGTGCCGGCGGCCATCGCCTGCAGCTGCGTCTGGCACGAGCGCTCCATCGTGATGAACCACCAGGCCGCCGCCGCGACGCTCTGACCGACCGTGATCAAGCCGTGATTCTGCAGGATGGCGGCCTTCGCGTCTCCGAGCGCGATGCCGATCCGGCGGCCCTCCTCGAGGTCGTTGACCACGCCGCGGAAGTCGGAGTAGAGCCCGTGGTCCTCGTAGAAGGCGCATGCGTCCTGCGTGATCGGCGCGAGCGGGATGCCGAGCGAGGCGAACGCCTTGCCGTTGGGTGAGTGGGCATGAGCCGCGGCCACGGCATCAGGCCGCGCGCGGTGCACCTCGGAGTGGATGCAGAAGGCCGCCTTGTTCACCGGCCGCTTCCCGTGCAGCAGTGTGCCGTCGTGGTCGACGTGGATCAGGTCCGACACCCTGATCTGGTTGAAGCTCATCCCGAACGGGTTGACCCAGAAGGTCTCGGGGTGCTCAGGGTCGCGGGCGGTGATGTGTCCGGCGACTCCCTCCGAGAACCCGAGCTTGCCGAAGACTCGGAACGCTGCCGCGAGCTCGCGCTTCCGGTGCTCGCGTTCCTCGTCGATGGTCAGGTTGACGGGGGGCAGGGGCAGCTCGAAGTCGTCGGGGGCTGGCCCGATGCTGGCGCGGACCATCTCCAGGATGTCGGGGGTGACCGTGATCGTCATGACGTTCCCTCTCTCTGAGTGCAGGACTTTGAAGCGAATGTGAATTAGCATTCATGTTAGTTGGTAGTGTGTCAAGGGTCACGGCACGGTGGCCGAGGCTGCTGCCGACGCCTCGGGGCGCGCCCGGCCAGCGGGCCGCCCTTCCCCACGGATCAACCGGCACGAGAAGCGAGAGACGGACATGGCCAACTACGCGGACTTCAACCTCGGGATCTACTTCGCAGGGCTCGAGGGCGACAACCCGCCGCCATACCCTGTGACCTTCGCCGGTCTCGAGGCGGCGGCGCGGGAGAGGCTGGAGCACCGCCTGTTCGACTACGTCGCCGGCGGCGCCGGCGACGAGCACACTCAGCGCGGGAACGTCAGCGCCTTCGAGCGGTGGGGGATCGTGCCGCGGATGCTCTCCGGTGCGGCCGAGCGCGACCTGTCCATCGAGCTGTTCGGGCACCGGATGCCGACCCCGCTGCTGATGTCGCCGATCGGCGTCATCGGGATCATGACCGACGACGAGCACGGCGACCTCGCCACGGCCGCTGCCTCCGCGTCCTCCGGGGTGCCGATGGTGGCCTCGACGCTGATGCAGGACCCGATGGAGGACGTCGCCGCCGCGCTCGGTGACACGCCGGGCTTCTTCCAGCTCTACACGCCGAACGACCGCGAGGTTGCCGAGAGCTTCGTGCGCCGCGCCGAAGCCGCCGGCTTCGCCGGCATCGTGGTCACGCTCGACACCTGGACGCTCGGGTACCGACCCCGCGACCTGCAGCACGCGACGTTCCCGCAGCTGCGCGGATACTGCTTGGCCAACTACTTCAGCGATCCGGTCTTCCGCTCGCGGCTCGCCGTCTCGCCCGAGGAGGACCCGGTGGCCGCGACGATGCACTGGGCCGCGACCTTCGGCAGCCCGACCCTGACCTGGGACGACCTCGCCTGGCTGCGCGGGCTCACCGACCTGCCCCTCCTGCTCAAGGGGATCTGCCATCCCGACGACGTGCGTCGCGCCCGCGACGGCGGGGTCGACGGCATCTACTGCTCCAACCACGGCGGACGGCAGGCGGCCACGGCACCGGCGCTCGAGATGTTGCCCGGGGTCGTCGACGCCGCCGACGGGATGCCGGTCGTCTTCGACTCCGGTCCGCGCTCGGGTCCGGACATCGTGAAGGCGCTCGCGCTGGGCGCCACCGCGGTCGGCATCGGCCGCCCCTACGGCTACGGCGCCGCGATCGGAGGGCAGGCCGGGATCGAGTTCGTCCTCTCCTGCTTGCTCGCCGAGGCCGACCTGACGATGGGCCTGGGCGGGTACGCCAGTGTCGCGGACCTCACCCGGGACGCCCTCGTGCGTCTGGGCTGACGACGCCGGGCCGTCTCGGCCCGATCGTGACGACCGGCACGGGATCGCAGCGAGTGTTGCGGCCCCGTGCTGCGCCGCGCCCTGACGGCTCAGCGGTGATCCGGGTCACGCGGAGCGGTTGACATGGTGGCGGCCATGCCAGAAGATGAACGCGAACAACGGTTCACATTTAAGGAAGGGACAGCCCATGACGGAGCGCCACCTCGCTGGCCTGCTGGAGAGCTCGGCCGAGACGTATCCGGAGCGCATCGCGGTCGTGTTCGGCGACAGCCGACTGACCTACGCCCAGGTGAACGGTGCGGCGAACCAGGTCGCGAGCTTCCTCGTCGAGCGTGGCGTGAAGCCGGGCGACACGGTCGCGCTGTCGTGCCCGAACCTCCCGCACTTCGCGTTCGTCTACTTCGGCATCCTCAAGGCGGGCGCGACGGTGCTGCCGCTCAACGTGCTGCTCAAGGCGCACGAGATCGCCTACCACCTCGACGACTCCGGCGCGGCGGCCCACTTCGCCTTTGAGGGCACCGCAGAGCTGCCCATCGGCGAGACCGCGCGCGAGGCGGCCGAGGGCAGGGACGTCGACCTTGTCGTGTTCGCGGCGGCCTCGACGCCGTGGTCGCAGCACCCGCCGACGTTCGAGACGGTCGAGCGCGGCGGCGACGACACCGCGGTCATTCTCTACACGTCGGGCACGACGGGTCAGCCCAAGGGCGCCGAGCTGAGCCACGCCAACATGCGCCACACCGCCCTGGTGGCCGAGTCGATGTACGGCGCCGACGCCGACCACCCCGACACGTACCTGTGCGTGCTGCCGCTCTTCCACGCGTTCGGCCAGCAGGTCGTCCAGAACACGGCCTTCGCGTTCGGTGGCACGGTCGTGCTCCTGCCGCGCTTCGAGGCGGAGGCGGCCATCGGTCTCATGCTGCGCGAGAAGGTCTCCTTCTTCGCCGGCGTTCCCACGATGTACTGGGGCCTGCTCGGTGCCCTGACGCCGGAGCACCCGGTCGCCGAGCTCGCCGCCAACCTGCGCGTGGCCTCGTCCGGCGGCGCCGCGCTGCCGGTCGAGGTCCACAAGAACTTCCAGGAGCGCTTCGGCGTCACGATCCTCGAGGGCTACGGCCTCTCGGAGACCTCCGGCATCGCCTCGTTCAGCGTCGACGGCGAGGAGCCGCGCATCGGCTCGGTCGGGAGGCCGATCGCCGGCGTCGAGATGAAGCTCGTCAACGACGACTGGAGCGACGTGCCGGAGGGTGATCCGGAGGCGATCGGAGAGATCGCGATCAAGGGTCCCAACATCCTGAAGGCCTACTACGGCCGGCCCGAGGCGACGGCCGAGGCGATCCGAGACGGCTGGTTCCGCTCCGGCGACCTGGCCAAGAAGGACGCCGACGGCTACTACTTCATCGTCGACCGCTCCAAGGACATGATCATCCGCGGCGGCTACAACGTCTATCCGCGCGAGCTGGAAGAAGTGCTGATGCAGCACCCCGCGGTGTCCCTCGTCGCGGTCATCGGCGTCCCGCACGAGTCGCACGGCGAGGAGATCAAGGCCGTCGTCGTCAAGAACAAGGACCACGACGACGTCACCGAGGAGACGCTCGTCGCCTGGGGCAAGGAGCAGTTCGCCGCCTACAAGTACCCCCGCCTGGTGGAGTTCACGGACGAGCTCCCGATGACGTCCACAGGAAAGATCCTCAAGAGAGAGCTGAGCTGACGATGGCCACGATGCACGAAGAATCCACCGAGGTCGACGGGATCACGGTCGACCGGGACGTCCCGATTGCGATGAGCGACGGCGCGGTCCTGCGCGCGGACGTGTTCCGTCCGACGGAGGCCGGTCACTACCCGGTCATCCTGGCGATGGGTCCCTATGGCAAGGGTCTCCACCTGGCCGACGGGTACCCGGCGAACTGGCGACGCATGAACGAGGCGTTCCCGGAGGTCTCGGAAGGATCGACCGGGCGGTATCAGAACTGGGAGGTCGCCGACCCCGAGAAGTGGGTTCCGGACGGCTACGTGTGCGTCCGCGTCGACTCGCGGGGCAGTGGGCGTTCGCCGGGGTTCATGGACATCCTGACGGCCGTCCAGACCCGCGACTTCTACGAGTCCATCGAGTGGGCCGGGGTCCAGGACTGGAGCAACGGCAAGGTGGGTCTCCTCGGCATCTCCTACTTCGCGACCAACCAGTGGCAGGTGGCCGCCCTGCGGCCGCCCCATCTCGCGGCGATCTGCGCCTGGGAGGGCTTCGCCGACCACTACCGCGACGGCGGCCGCCACGGCGGCATCGCGTGCGAGTTCGTCCGCGGGGCCCAGGCTCGCCAGATGGTCACGGTCCAGTACGGCATGGGCAGCCGCGGGCCGGTCGACCGCAACACCGGACTCCCCGTCGGTGGCGACGTCGACCTCGACGACGACACCCTGCGGGAGAACCGGCGCGACCTCTACGCCGAGGTGCAGGCCCGCCAGCTGGACAGCGAGTTCTACCGGGAGCGCTCCGCCGACCTCTCCCGGATCCAGGTCCCGCTGCTCTCGGCCGGCAACTGGGGTGGGATGGGCCTGCACCTGCGCGGCAACGTCGAGGGGTACCTGGGGGCCGGGTCGGAGCTCAAGTGGCTCGAGATGCACGGCGACACCCACTTCAGCCCGTTCTACAACGATCGCGGCCTCGCGCTGCAGAAGCAGTTCTTCGGCACCTTCCTGAAGGACGAGCAGAACGGCTGGCTGGAGCGGCCCCCCGTCGAGCTGCTCGTGCGCCACCCGGGCGAGAAGTTCGAGCCGCGGTTCGAGCACGAGTGGCCGATCGCCCGGACCGAGTGGACCGAGCTCCACCTCTGCCCGGAGACCATGGAGCTCCGCACCTCGCCCGGCGCGTCGGGAACGCTGAGCTACGACCCTCTGCGGGAGGACCTCCGGTTCTCGCTGCCGCCCGCCGACCACGACCGGGAGTTCACGGGTCCGTCCGCGCTGAAGCTGAGGATCTCCTCCGCCACGGTCGACGCCGACCTGTTCGTGAGCCTGCGGCTCCTCGACCCCGACGGCACGGAGGTCACCTTCATCGGCTCCAACGACCCGAAGGTCCCGGTGGCGCTGGGATGGCTCCGCGCCTCCCACCGGCGCCTCGACGCCCAGAAGTCCGAGCCGTACCGCCCGGTGCACAGCCACGACCGCATCGAGCCGCTCGTGCCCGGTGAGCCGGTGGACGTCGACGTCGAGATCTGGCCCACGAGCATCGTGGTCCCGGTTGGCTACGTCCTGCAGCTCGGCATCGGTGGTCGTGACTACAGCAACGAGGGCACAGACTTCGAGAACGCGATGTACACGATGACCGGGGTCGGGCCGTTCACCCACAACGACCCGGTCGACCGCCCGGCCGAGATCTTCGGCGGCACGGTCACGGTGCACTTCGGCGCCGAGGCGTCGTCGTACCTGCTGCTCCCGGCGATCCCCGCCTCGTAGTTCTCACGGCGCACAGCGCCGACGCACGGCCCACGGGCACCTCGGCACCGCCGAGGTGCCCGTGGGCGTTGCCGGCCGCTCACCCCAGGACGAGCGCGATGATCAGGACCACCGGCAGCGACGCCACGGTGGTGACCAAGATCGTCTCGCGCGAGACGTCCTCGCCGACCCGGTAACGCGTCGCGTGCAGGAAGACGTTCTGAGCCGTGGGAAGGGCTGCCGTGACGACCACGCCCAGCAGGACCTGGTCGCGAAGGCCGAAGGCGACGCCGGCGGACCAGGCGACCAGGGGCATGACGAAGAGCTTCAGCAGGCTGGCGAGCAGAACTTCGCGGTTGTGGCCGGAGCGACCGAGGCGTGGGCTGAGCCTCACAGCGGCACCGTAGGACAGCAGCATGAGCGGGATCGCGGCGCCCGCGAGGAGGTCGAGGGGTGCCTCGGCGACGGATGGCACGAGCGACTCGGTCGCGGCCAGCGCGATGCCGACGATTGCTGCCAGCAGGAGCGGATTGGAGACGGTGCGCCGGGCCGTGAGGAGGAGCCCGCCTCCGCGGCCGGTGATCCGGTCGAGGGCGACCAACGACACGGGCTGGACGATCGCCATCTGCACCAGCAGTGCCGGGACGACGATCGTGACGTCGCCGACCACGTAGGCCGCCACGTCGAGTCCGAGGTTGCCGATGTTCACGTAGCTCGCTGACAGGGAGCCGACGAGCAGCGGCCCGGCGCTGGTGCGCCAGGCCAACCGGGCCGTCAGCGCGTAGAGGCCGAAGCAGGTCACCAACGACACCACTGACGTCGCCAGGTTGCCAATCTCTGCGTCGAGTGGGACCTCGCTGATCGTCGTGATCATGAGTGCGGGTCCGGCGACGAAGAAGGCGATCTCCCCGAGGGCCTGCTGCGTCTTGTCGTCCACCACACCGAAGTGCGCGAGCCCCATGCCGGCGACGATGCCGACGACGATCGCGCCGAAGCCGGTCAGCAGATCCATCGTGACCGAGCCTTCCGCGCGGGCCGAACTCCTACGTCGTCACCGCGTACTTCTCGAACGAGGCGGGATCGATGGAGACGCCGGTGCCGATCTCCTGACTCACGGACACGACGCCGTTCGCGATCGCCGGACGTACCGCGAAGAAGTCCTCGGGCAACCACTCGTAGTACTCGACGACCAGGGCGGTGGTGCTGCAGCACGCCAGCTGGCTGTGCAGCTCCCAGGACGTGTGGGGCGCCAGAGGGACGTTCCACGCGTCAGCGAGGGCGACGACGCGCATGAACTCCGTGATCCCACCCATGCGGTGCACGTCGGGCTGCAGGATGTCGACGGCCTCGTGCTCGAGCAGCTCGCGGAACCCGTAGCGCGAGTACTCGTTCTCGCCCGTGGCGATCGGTACGTCGACCCGGCCGCGCAGCCGCGCGTAGTCGTGGATCGAGTCGGTGATCATCGGCTCCTCGAGCCACGTGAGGTCCAGATCTGCCGTCGCTGCGGCGAATCGGCGCGTCGTGAGCAGGTCGTAGCGCTGGTTGGCGTCGACCATGACGCGGCCCGAGGGACCCACGACGTCACGGACGATCTCGACCCGTCGGACCGCGTCGTCGAGGTCCGCGCCGACCTTGAGCTTGACCCCCCAGAAGTCACGGGCGACGTAGGACTCCGCGGCGGCTCGTAGCTCGTCGTGGGTCATCGACACCCAGCAGCCGTCGCCGTAGACCGGGACCTCGGCACTGACGCTTCCCAGGTGAGCGTGGAGGGGCTGACCAGCCGTCGTGGCCCGCAGGTCCCATACGGCGATGTCGACCGCCGACAAGGCGTACATCGCCACGCCCTTGCGACCCCGACTCAGGGAGTGCATGAACATCCGCTGCCAGAGTCCTCGGACCTGCGCCGGGTCCGCGCCCACGACGAGCGGCACCAGCTCGGTGGCGATGAACGACGCCACGGACGCACCCCCGCCGCCGATGACGTAGGTCCAGCCTTCGCCCACCCGGCCATCGGTGTCCGTGACGCGCACGGTCACCACGCCAAGGACGTCCAGAGAGGATCCGTACGTGCTGCGGATGGGGTTCGGTTGCGGCACGGAGAGGTGGTGCACCTCGGCCTGGGCGATGGCGGCCATGAAGTCCTTCGAAGGTGGTGACGGGCGGGCGTGGGGGGTGTGGTGTCAGATCCGCCTCGGGAGCGGCTCCTCGTCGACCGAGCGCGGAAGCAGCCAGAGCGCGACGGCAGCAAGGAAGGCGGCCGAGCCGCAGGTGATCCAGACGGTCATGTAGCCCGAGAGCGGGGCGTAACCCTCGGTGAGTCCCTCCAGCGAGCCCGTCGCCGACAGCACGACTGCGAAGGCGGCCGACGCGATGGCCCCGCCGATCGTCTTGCCCGCGTTCGTCATGCCTGTCGCGAACCCGGTGCGGTCAGCGGGTGCCGCCGTGGCTGCAAGGACGGGCAGCGAGGCCATGACGGCTCCGGCTCCCAGGCCGGTGACGCCGACATTGACCAGGGCCAGGGCCGTCGAGTCATGGAAAGGAATCCACAGGCTGATACCGGTCGCCCCGACGACCGCGGCAAGCACGACGGCTCGCCGTGCTCCGAGCCAGCGCGCGATGACGGGGACCGTGAGAGCGCCGATCGCGATGCCGACGACCTGGGTCGCGATGCCGACGGACACGAACTCCGCCGGGGTCCCGAGACCGTAGCCGGCCACGTCCGGATCAGTTCGGAAGTAGGTGATGATCGGGATCTCGGCACCGAGCAGCGCGATGCCGTAGAGCAGGGCAGCGAGCTGGACGGGCCACTGCGCCCGCACCTTCAGGAGCGTCACGTCGATCATGGGCTCGCTCTGGCGAGCTTCGTAACGGGCGAACGGGACCTGGATGGCGAGGCCGGCGACGATCAGCGCCCACGGGAGGAGACTGCCCGCGCCCTGGAGGTGAAGGGCCACCATTCCTGCGAGGAACGATCCCAGAGACGCGGCCAGCAGGCCGAGGCCCGCCCAGTCGAGCTGCGCGGACTCGGTGGCCGGCTCGTCGTTCTCGATGCCGAACCAGACCACGACGATGCAGGCGGTGGTCAGGATGGCGGGGAACGAGAGCAGCACCGGCAGCGGGACCGTGCCGACCAGGGCACCGGCGGAGACGGCGCCGACGATGATCGAGAGGTAGAACGAGGCGACGAGGATGCCTGCCGCGCGGCGGCTCAGTCGGTGCTGGTGCTCCGACCCCGCCGTCCGCTTGTAGATGATCGCGATCTCGACGGAGAGCCAGACGGCGCAGGCGCCCTGCAGCGCGTACCCGATCAGGAACGTCGTGAACGACGGGGCGAACACCAGGATCCAGGACCCTGCCGCCGTGATGCAGGTGGTCCAGAGCAGCACCCGCTTGTGCCCGCGGACGTCGCCGAGCCGCGAGAAGACGAGCACCATGAAGGCCGCCATGCTGTGCTGGGCGGTCTCGAACCAGTTGAAGCTGCTGTCCCTGATGCCGAGGTGGTCGGCGATGTCGCTGACGATCGGACCGTAGAACCCCCGCAGGATGCCGTAGACGAGCTCGGTGAACAGGAGGAATCCGATCACCATCGCGATGCGCGGGACGACCGGGTTCGGTGTCGGCGACGGGACGGTGGTCCGCGGTTCGGTTGCCATCAGGGTGGAACCTTTCGGTGGGTGGGAAGCGCGCCGTCGGGGCACCTCGCCCGCTCTCACTCGCTTAACGCGAACAGACATTCACATTCGCATCAGAGCCAGTATGTGGCTCGCCGAGTGTGACGTCAATCACCGGGCGAAGATTTCCTGGGGACCGGGCCGACGGCCTGGGCCCGGGGTGTGGGTCGGTCCACCGTTAGGATCCCGGCATGGAGAGCCAGTTCGACGCCGTGGGTTTCCGGCCGCCGCAGCAGGCTCGCAGCCGGGAGGCGCTCCGCAAGCTCCTGACCGCAGCCGAGGAGGTCCTCACCGAGGTGGGGTACGAGGAGACCACGATGGCGGCCGTCGCCGAGCGGGCCGGCGTCTCGGTCGGCTCGATCTACCGGCGCTTCGAGGGTCGGGACCAGCTGCTCGCCGTCCTGAAGGAGCGGATGTTCAGCGATCTCGAGGCGCGCATCGTCGCCGCCGTGGAGGCGGCTCCGCAGAGTTTGGAAGGTGTCGTCCGGGTCTACGTGCGGGCCCTCGCGGACGCGTTCTCCCACTCTGCCGTCCTGCCGGACCTGTTCGGTCGGCGTGACCGGCGTGCCCTGAGCGACCCCGGGCAGGCGGCCCTCGAGGCGGGCTACGACTTCTTCGCGACGGTCACCACGCCGTACTGGTCGGAGATCGAGCGGACGGACGTGAGCCAGACGGTGCGGGCTGCCGCCGAGACGATCATGGCGTCGTTCGTGCACCGTGCCATGCGGGCCCAGGGGGCTCACGGCGAGTTCTCCGACGAGGACTGGTCCCAGTACGCCGACCGGCTGGCCGAGATGGTCCTCGCCTTTTTCCGCACGCCTGACGGCCTCGGCGCTCGGTGACGCCGGTGCGGCTCAGGCTCGCGTCCACTCCCGCGCCACCGTGAGGCGTCGAACGGTCAGCGCGTCGCCGTCGATGGTGAGCAGGACGTCGTACCGACCGAGCGTGTGCACGACGGGCTGGTCCTCGATCATCCATCGGACGTAGTGGGCGCAGGCACGCCAGTCCGCGCCCTCGGGCTCCACGAACAGGTTGGTCACGTCGTGTCGATGGGGCCGCGTCGTGCGCCGTGGCCAGATCCGTTCGAAGAAGGGCCGCGCGTCCTCTGGTTGATCGAAGCCGCCGGACGGGAGCTCCACCTCGGCGTCGCCGAGGAGCGCGACGGCGGCGTCGACGTCCTGGGCATCCGCGATCTCGGCGTAGGCGTGCAGCAGGTTGGCCGCGTGGTGCCGGGCCTCGGCGGCGTTCACGACCGTGCCTGCGTCGGGGAGGAGGCGTGGGCCGCGACGGCCACGGCGACACGTTCGAGGTCGCCGGAGGTGATCGCCTCGACCAGGTCGACGTGGGCTCGGTGTCGCGACTCGCGGTAGGCGCGGGCATCGGTCTCGCCGTCGAGGTCCGGGGTGGTCGAGCTCAGCTGGCCGAGCGTCGACAGGTAGACGGCGCGGGCCATCTCGTTGGGGCAGATGATCGCGATGCGCTCGTGCAGCGCCCAGTTCGAGGCCATGAAGGCCGGCCAGTCCGGCGCCTCGCCCATGGCGGTCACGAGAGCGCGGAGGTCGACGATGTCGGCATCGGTCCGGCAGCGGGCGGCGCCGAGGTCGACCAGGAGCTCGAGGTGCTCGCGCAGCTCGATCGCGTCCGCCACGGTGGTCGGCGCGTCCGCGACGGACAGGAGGGTGTGTCGAAGTCGTACCACCGGTCCGCGGTCGGCGACGAACAGTCCGCCGCCGCGTCCCGGCCGGACGGTCAGGACCCCTCGGTCCCGCAGCAGTCGGACGGCCTCGCTGACGGTGGGTCTGGAGTAGCCGCTCGACGCCCGCAGGTCGTCCAAGCTGCCGACTCGTTGCCCGTCGGCCAGGCCGTCGAGGCGGATCTGCTCCTCGAGGGTGTCGGCCAGGTGCTCGGACCGGGACAGCGGTGCGCGGGAGGTCACGTCGACATGATACCTCTTAACCATATAGATGTTTACGTGGACCACACCTGCAGGAGGAATCATGGGCGTCCGTCTGGTCGGCTTCCGAGATGCTGAGGGCGCCGCGGCGGTCGGCACCCTCACCGAGGACGGCGCTGGCGTCGTCCCGCTGGCCGGGCTCGAGGAGTTCTGGTCCGATCCGCGTCGCTTCCTGACCGAACCCGGTGCCGGGCGGCCGGCCGTCCCGGTGGCGGAGGTCGAGCTGGTGCCGCCGGTGCTCCCGGGCGCGCGCGTGATCTGCATCGGCCTCAACTACCTCAAGCACGTGGCCGAGGGCTCGTACGCGGCCGGTGGCGTCCCGCCGTTCCCCACGTTGTTCGCGCGGTGGCCGACCTCGCTCTCGGTCGGTGGCGCCGAGATCCCGGTGCCCGTGGACGAGGACGGGCTCGACTGGGAGGGCGAGGTCGTGGCCTGGGTCGGGACGACGCTCGCTGCGGCGACGCCGGACGAGGCGCTCGCAGCGGTCGTCGGCTACTCGACGTTCAACGACGTCACGGCTCGGCGCGCTCAGAAGCTGACGTCGCAGTGGATCCTCGGAAAGAACGCCGACGGGTCAGGCCCGTTGGGACCCCTGGTTCCAGCAGCCGAGGTCGGTGACCTGCGCGACGGTCTGGAGATCCGGACCCGGGTCAACGGCGAGGTCGTCCAGGAGGGCAGTACGGACGAAATGGTCTACACGGTCGGTGAGACGCTGGCGCTGGTCAGTCGGACGTTCACCCTCAACCCCGGTGACCTCCTGGCCACCGGAACGCCGTCCGGCGTCGGCTACTCGCGGACCCCGCCGTGGCTGATGCAGCCGGGCGACGTCGTCGAGGTCGAGGTCGAGCGTCTGGGCGTTCTTCGCAACACCGTCGTGGCCGCGGCGGGATCCTTGGTCAGCGACCGCGACCCACGAAGGCGCTGATGAGCTGCTGGGCCTCGTCGCCCCCGACGCGCTCGGCGATCGTGCGGCCCTCCTCGTCGCCGGCCTCGCTGCGCGACACCGACCAGCTGCTGCGGACGAGTCGCCGGGCCTCGCCGAGCGCACCGGACGCGCCGCCGGCGATCGTGGCGGCGATCTCGCGGGCGCGCGTGAGGGGATCGTCCTCGGCGACCTCGGTCACCAGGCCCCAGTCGAGCGCCGTGCGCGCGTCGAGCACGCGGCCGGTGATCAGCAGGTCCAGGGCCCGCACCTGGCCGACGGCCCGGGGCAGGAGCCACGAGAGGCCGATGTCCGGGGTCAGGCCGATGCCGGCGTAGGCGGTGACGAACTTCGTGGACGGGTGCACGACGATGACGTCCGCCCCGAGCATGACGCTCAGGCCGGCGCCGGCGGCGGCACCCTGGACGGCGACGACGGTCGCGACGGGGAGCGCCGCGAAGCGCTGCATGGCCGCGTCGAGCACGTCGGCCAGCTCGCGGATGTAGGCCTGCGGATCGTCGGCGGCGTCGAAGCTCGCGACGTCACCTCCGGCGCAGAACCGCTTGCCGGCGCCGCTCAGGAGCACGACGCGCACGTCGGGGGAGGCGGCGATCTCGTCGACCGCTGCGCCGAACGCGGTGGCGGTCGGCAGGTCGAACGCGTTGGCCGACTCGGGGCGGTTCAGCACCAGGTGGGCGATGCCGTCGCTGATCGTGAGGTCGATGGTCTCGGACACGGTGGGCTCCTCGAGTCGTGGTCGTCGCGTTCTCGAGGAGCCTAGGTGTGCCGCCGGTGTGCCGCGTCGCCCGGGCCCTCGGGACCGTACCGGTGGCCGACCCACGTGACGAGTCGCTGGGCCAGCGCCGCCAGCTGGTCGGCGGCAGGGCTCGTGCCCGACCACGAGACGTCGAGGTGCACGGAGATCTCCGATCGGTCGGCGCGGACCACGCGCGCACCGGTCAGGCCGAACCGCGGGTCGTCCGAGACCACCGCGACCCCGCGCCCCGCGGCCGCCAGCGCCTGGGCGACCGCGCCACCGCTGACCACGAGCGGGTCGTCGAGCCCGAGGCCGGCCTCGGACATCGCCGCGTCGAGGGCCATCCGTGAGCTCGCGCCGGGTCCGAGGACGATCGCGGGGGTGTGCACGAGCCGGTCCAGGGCGACCTCGCGCTCGCCCGACCAGGGGTGGTCGCGACCGACGTAGGCGAAGACGGGGAGCGGAGGGAGCGCGAGCCGCGTCCGTCCGGGGTAGAGCCCCTGGGCCGCCACGACGAGGTCGACGGCGTCGTGCTGGTCGGTCCCGTCCAGCTCGGTGACCATCGGCGTGGGGTCGGTCGGCCCGAGGGTCGCGACGAAGGGCGCCACGATGTCCGCCAGCGTCGTCGGGGGAGCGGCGATCGTGACCCGTTCGATCCCGCCCCTCGCGAGCACGCTCGCCGCGACCTCGAGCGATCGCGCCTCCGCGACGACGGCACGAGCGCGGGGCACGAGCGCCAGGCCGGCCGAGGTGAGGACGAGCCGTCCCCGCGTGCGCTCGAAGAGGTCCAGGCCCAGCTCACGCTCGAGCTGTCGGACCTGGCGGGACAGCGCGGGCTGGGTGACCCGGACGGCCTCCGAGGCGCGCGTGACCGTCCCGTGCTCGACCACCGCGAGGAAGTACTGAAGGGTGCGCAGCTCCATCCCGCAACTATGCCTCACCGACATGGGTTTGATGAGGAACAAGTATTGGACCGCATGGACCGGGCGCGGAACACTCGGGGCGACGGGTCCCGACGACGAGAGGACACCCCATGTCCGAGCCGGTCCAGCAACGCCTCTTGACCACCCCGATCCCGGGTCCGCGGTCGACCGCGCTGATGGAGCGCAAGAACGGTGCCGTCGCGAGCGGCGTCGGCACGACGATGCCGGTGTTCGCGGTCGCGGCCGGTGGAGGTGTCGTCGTCGACGTCGACGGCAACCACCTGATCGACCTGGGCTCCGGCATCGCGGTCACGACGGTCGGCAACGCCGCACCCCGCGTCGTCGCGGCCGTCCAGGAGCAGGTGGCAGCGTTCACCCACACGTGCTTCATGATCACGCCGTACGAGGGCTACGTGGCGGTCGCGGAGAGGCTCAACGCGCTGACGCCGGGCGACCACGACAAGCGGACGGCCCTGTTCAACTCCGGGGCGGAGGCCGTCGAGAACGCGGTCAAGATCGCGCGCGTGCACACGGGGCGCGACGCGGTCGCGGTGTTCGACCACGCGTACCACGGCCGCACGAACCTGACGATGGCGATGACGGCGAAGAACATGCCCTACAAGCACGGCTTCGGGCCGTTCGCGGGCGAGGTCTACCGGGCACCGCTGTCGTACCCGTTCCGCGACGGACTCGACGGTGCGGTGGCGGCCGCGCGGGCGATCGACGTGATCGAGAAGCAGGTCGGTGCCGAGAACCTGGCCTGCGTCGTGATCGAGCCCATCCAGGGCGAGGGCGGCTTCATCGAGCCGGCACCTGGCTTCCTGCCCGCGCTCGTCGACTGGTGTCGAGCGAACGGGGTCGTGTTCGTGGCCGACGAGGTCCAGACCGGCTTCGCGCGCACCGGCGACCTGTTCGCCTCGGACCGCGAGGGCATCGTGCCCGACCTCATCGTCACCGCGAAGGGTATCGCCGGCGGTCTCCCGCTGTCGGCCGTCACGGGCCGCGCCGAGATCATGGACGCCACGCACACCGGCGGCCTCGGCGGCACCTACGGCGGCAATCCCGTGGCCTGCGCGGCCGCCCTGGCGGCGATCGAGACGATCGAGGCCGACGGACTGCTGGCCCGGGCGCGCGAGATCGAGGCGATCACCCTGACGCGCCTGCGCGACCTGCAGGCGTCCGACCCGCGCATCGGCGACGTCCGGGGGCGCGGCGCCATGATCGCGGTCGAGCTGGTCGATCCCGAGACGGCCGACCCGGACCCCGAGCTCACGAAGGCCGTCGCGGCGCATGCCCACCGCCAGGGCGTCATCGTCCTGACCTGCGGCACCTACGGCAACGTCCTGCGGCTCCTGCCTCCCCTGTCGATCGGTGACGAGCTGCTGCACGAGGCCCTCGACGTCCTCGCGGAGGCCTTCCGCAGCGCCTGATGACACCTCCCGCCGTCGACCCCTGACCGAGCACCGGAACCAGCACCAGATCCCCCCCTGCGCGCCTGCCGCCGGCCCGGCGGTCGAGCCCGTCGCGCAGGCTCACGCCCGAGAGGCCCCCATGACCAGCACGCAGCTCCTGTCGTTCGACCCCGCGCTCGGCGTCCTCACCGACGGTCGGTGGCAGGCCGGCAGGTCGGGCACGTTCGCCGTGGAGGACCCGGCCGATCGTGCCGTGATCGCGCACGTTGCCGACGGTGACGTGGACGACGCCACGGCGGCCGTCGACGCCGCGGCGCGGGCGTTCGACTCGTGGCGGCTCACGCCACCGCGAGCCCGGTCGGAGGTCCTGCGTCGCGCCTTCGAGCTCATGCACCGCGACGCGGAGCACCTCGCGGACCTGATCACGCGGGAGAACGGCAAGTCCCTCGCCGACGCGCGGGCCGAGGTCGGCTACGCGGCCGAGTTCTTCCGGTGGTTCGCCGAGGAGGCGGTCCGCCCCGGTGGCGACTACGGATCGGCGCCCGCAGGTGGTGCCCGCACCGTCGTGACCCACCGACCGGTGGGTGTCGCGGCGCTCATCACGCCGTGGAACTTCCCGGCCGCCATGGCCACGCGCAAGATTGCGCCCGCGCTGGCGGCCGGGTGCACCGTGGTGCTCAAGCCGGCGGCCGAGACGCCGCTCACCGCGCTCGCGGTCGCCCGCCTCCTGGTCGAGGCGGGGGTCCCCGACGGCGTCGTCAACGTCGTCCCGGGTACCGACGCGGCCGGCATCGCGACGACCTGGTTGGCGGACCCGCGGGTCCGGAAGATCTCCTTCACGGGATCGACCCGTGTCGGATCGATCCTGCTCAAGCAGGCCGCCGACCGCGTCGTCAACGCCTCGATGGAGCTCGGGGGCAACGCCCCGTTCGTGGTCGCCGACGACGCCGACGTCGACGCTGCAGTCGCGGGCGCGATGGTCGCCAAGTTCCGTGGGGGCGGCCAGGCCTGCACCGCAGCCAACCGCTTCTACGTGCACGCCGACGTGCACGAAGAGTTCGTCGCCAAGCTCGGTGCCGCGACCGAGCGCCTGACCGTCGGGGCCTCGTCGGACGGAGCGGAGGTCGGTCCCCTGATCTCGGCCTCTGCGGTCGACACCCTCGAGCAGGTCGTGGCCGAGACGGTCGCCGCGGGCGCACGCATCTCCCACCGCGCTGCCCTGCCCGACCTCGGCGGACACTTCTACCCGCCGACGGTCCTGGTCGACGTGCCGGCCGACGCCCCGATCCTGGAGCACGAGCTGTTCGGTCCGGTCGCGCCGGTCGTGCGGTGGCGCGACGAGGCGGAGCTGCTGCGCTGGGTCAACGCCTCCGAGATGGGTCTGGCGTCCTACGTCTTCAGCCGGGACCTGCAGCGGGCCATGCGGCTCGGTGAGGCGTTCGACGCCGGAATGGTCGGCATCAACCGCGGCCTTGTCTCCGACCCGTCCGCGCCTTTCGGCGGGGTGAAGCAGAGCGGGCTCGGGCGTGAGGGAGCCCGTGAGGGGCTCCGCGAGTTCACCGAGACCCAGTACCTGTCGATCGCGTGGTGACCTCGTCGGCCCACGCCTCGTGCTCGGCCCGCGCCCAGTTGCGCGAGACCCGACCGGTGCGCATGCCGCGACGCGCCTCGGGGTCGCGCATGGCGTAGGTGATGTGACCGATCACCAGCAGGCCGAGGCCGAGCGCGAACCAGTCGTGGACGAAGGTGGCTCCGGCGCGCCAGGACAGGCGCACCAGGTCGGGCCAGTACAGGAGCACGCCCGTGCCGAGGAGGACACCGGTCGACCCGGCCACGAGCCAGGAGTTGATCTTCTGCCCGGCGTTGAACTTGCCGACGGGGATGCGGCCGGTGCGTCGGCCCCGGCTGCGGAGCCACCGCCAGTCGGTGCGGGTGAAGCGGTTCAGCAGGCCGAGGTCGGCGCGGTACGCCTTCGAGACGGCGCCGAGCAGCAGCACCACGGGGAGGGCGAACCCGCACCACACGTGGATCGTCTCGACGACGTGGCGGTGGCCGACCGCCATCATGAGGGCGCCGTTGTAGAGGATCGCCGCGGTGACGATGCAGACGATCATCAGCACGGCGAAGGAGCGGTGCACGAGGCGCTCGGCCAGGGCGAAGCGGTCGAGGTCGGTGCTGTCGGCCACGGGGTCACTCATCCTCGATGAACCCGTCCAGCGGATAGCCGCGGTCCTCCCAGTAGCCCGGGGCGTTGTTCGCGGTGACCTCGATCTCGGAGAGCCACTTGGTGCTCTTGTAGCCGTACATCGAGCCCGAGTAGATGCGCGCGGGGCCGCCGTGGTCGTGCGTGACCGGGGCGTCGTACATCGCGAGCACCACGAGGACGTCGTCGGCGCGGGCCTGCTCGAGCGTCATGTTCACGGTGTAGGTGCCGTCGAAGGACTTGTAGCGCACGCCCACGGCGTCGTCGGTCGGCGCCGCGGCCTCCAGCAGGTCGGCCACGCGCACCCCGCGCCACGGCACGTCGGGCACCGACCACCCGGTGACGCACTGGAACGTGTCGTCGAACTCGGTCTGTGGGAGACCCTCCAGGTCGGCGAAGGAGTACGAGGCGGGCTGGTCGACCAGTCCGCTGATCCTCAGGCTGTAGTCGGCACGCGTGCGCGGCTCGACGGCCCCGGTGACGGAGTAGTAGCGCCAGGTGTCGCCGAGCGGGATCTGCGACGTGAGTCCCGTGGGGTCGCGCATCTGGATGGACGCCAGCATCTGGCTCAGGCCGTTCTGCACCGAGCTGCCCGTCACGACGCCGACCGCTCCGAGCCCCAGGAGGCCGAGCACGGCCCGCCGACCGAGGGGTGCGCCCTCGTCGGAAGCGGGCTTCGGGTGCGACATCGGGGCTCCTGACGGGATCTGGCCGCACCGGGGGAGACCGGCGGGCCGCCGCCGTCGAGGCCACCGACCGCGGTGGTTCCAGCGTAGGTCGGTGAGCCCGATCCGGCTGGGCGACTGCGCCCGCGAAGCCGGCGTCAGGACCGTGGCACCCCGTACGGGATTCGAACCCGCGCTACCGCCTTGAAAGCCCGGCGAAGAACTCTTCGGTTGTCGTTGGATCTCGACGTCTGTGCAGGTCAGCGGCTAATTCAGATCTGAATCACCATCGGTCGGCGTTGGCTGTTGACGAATCTCGTGTGGGCCAAATGCGGGCCACCCATCAACACCCGAATGGCCCGGCGATCGCCATCCGCATAGCGATGGGGACCGTACCGTCGGATGCTGCGCGATGGGGTGATGAGCCACGCGGATTGGCCCGTCAGACCCACGGGCAGTCCGGCGATGTTGATCCTGACGGTGGTGGTCCTCGGACCTGCGCTGCTCACGGAGAGTGGCAGTCGCGCGTCGGTGTCACACCTGACGTCGCCGCGAGACGGTGCGGGGCAGGACGACGGGTGACCCGGTGTCAGGATCGGGGATGACCCGGGCCTGCAGGTCGAAGACCTTCTCGAGCACCGCTTCGGTCACGACCTCGGCCGGCGTGCCCTGCGCGATGATACGGCCGTCGCGCATCGCGACCAGGTGCGTCGCGTAGCGCGCGGCCATGCCCAGCTCGTGCAGCACGGCCACCACGGTGCGGCCCTCCTCGCGCAGGCGGACGGCAAGCTCGAGCACCTCAACCTGGTGGGCGATGTCGAGGAACGTCGTCGGCTCATCGAGCAGCAGCACGTCGGTCTCCTGCGCGAGCGTCAGCGCGATCCAGGCCCGCTGGCGCTGGCCGCCCGACAGCTCGTCGACCCGGCGGTTGCGGAGCTCGGAGACACCGGAGGCCGCCATGGCCGACGCGACCGCGCGCTCGTCGTCGGGTGACCACTGGCGCACGATGCTCTGGTGCGCGTACCGACCGCGGCTGACGAGGTCCATCACGGTGATGGCGTCGGGGGTGATCGGCGCCTGCGGGAGCAAGCCGATCTTGCGCGCTAGCTGCTTGGCCGACAACGACCGCACGTCCTCGCCCCCGATGACGACCCGTCCCTCCTGCGGGGTGAGCAGCCGGGCCAGGGCGCGCAGCAGCGTCGACTTGCCGCAGGCGTTGGGGCCGACGATGACGGTGAACGACCCGACGGGCACCGCCAGGTCGAGCCCTGACACGACCGGGTCGTTCGTGTACCCGACGGCCAACGACTCCGCAGCGATCGCGGCGTGCTCCGAGGACGTCATGACCGACCACTCTCCCTGAACAGCAGCCAGACGAGGTAGACCCCGCCCAGGACTACGGTGACGGCGCCGACCGGCACCGTCGTCCCCGGTAGCGCGTACTGGGCCAGCAGGTCGGCCGTGCCCAGGAGCACCGCTCCGACCAGGGCCGACCCGACCACATCAGGCCCCGACCCGCCACCGGGGGTGACGAGGCGGCGTGCGATCTGGGGCGCGGCCAGCGCGATGAACTGGATCGGACCGGTCACGGCCGTGACGAGCGCCGACAGGACCACGCCGACCACCACGAGCAGCGCTTTGGTCGGCTCGAGGCGCAACCCGAGCGATGACGCGGCGTCGTCGCCGAGGGCCAGCTGCGGGAGCACGCGGGCGACGTGGGGCAGCGCGAGCGCCGTCACGAGCGCCAAGCCGCCTGCGGCAGCCAGCACCTCCCACCGCGTCCCGTTCAGCGAGCCGGCACCCCAGATCGCGGCGCGCAGCGCGACGTCCAGGTCGGACTTGACGCTGAACCACGAGGTCAACGAGGTCAGGACCGCACCCACGGCGATGCCGACGATGATGAGTCGGAACCCGTTGACCCCCTGCTTGAACGCCAGCAGGTACACGGCTGCGGCGGCGACGAGACCACCGGTGATCGAGCCGACGGCCATCGCGGTGAAGCCGATGCCGCCCAGCGAGATCACGGCGACTACACCGGCGTAGGAGCCGGCGTTCAGGCCGATCACGTCGGGACTGCCGAGCGGGTTGCGGGTCACGGTCTGGAAGATCGCGCCGCTTACGCCGAGACAGGCTCCGAAGACGATGGCGGCCAGGGCGCGCGAACCGCGCCACTCGAACACCAGCCGGTCTGCCTTCGACGCGTCCGGGGTGAGGGCGTAGAGGATCGACCCCGGCTCGAGCCCGCCGCGCCCCACCGTCAGGGCGAGCAGCATCGTGCCCAGTGCGGCGGCACCCAGCAGGCCGATGACGACGGCCGATCGCGTCCTGATCCGGGCGCTCACCGGGCCCACCCGTAGCGCGAGCACCCGAGGGTCGCGTGTTGCGACCGCGCTCACCACGAGCTCGATCCCGAGCGTCGGACCATCGCGATCAGGATCGGCGCACCCAGTAGCGGCGTGACGACCCCCACCTGCACCTCGGACGGCCACACGATGAGTCGGCCGATGACGTCGGCGGTGAGCAGCAGCGCCGGGGCCAGCACCATCGCGTACGGCAGGACCCAGCGCTGGTCGGGTCCGGTGATCCACCGCACCGCGTGCGGCACCATCAAGCCGATGAACGCGATCGGGCCGGCGGCGGCGGTTGCGGCACCGCACAGCAGCACCACCGCCACCAGGCCCAGGGCGCGCGTCAGCCCCACCCGGACGCCGACCGACCGTGCGACGTCCTCGCCGAGCGCGAGCGCGTTGAGCGCGCGGGTCGACAGCAGCGCCACGACGAGGCCCACGAGGACGAACGGCACAACCGTCCCGACGGTGCCGGCCGGGCGGTCCGTGATCGAGCCGACCTCCCAGAAGCGCATGCGGTCGAACGTGCGCGGATCGATCAGCGCCAGCGTCTGTGAGAGCCCGAGGAACACCGCGGTCAGTGCAGCGCCGACCAGCGTGAGACGCACGGGCGTGGTGCCCGCGGCACCCCGCGAGGCGATGCCATAGACGAGCACGGTGCCGATGAGCGCGCCCCCGAACGCCCACCACACGTAGTCACCGATGTCGACGAGACCGAAGGCCGCCACCCCGATCGACACCGCCAGCGCGGCCCCGGCGTTGACGCCGAGGATGCCGGGGTCGGCCAGGGGGTTGCGGGTCAGCGCCTGCATCAGAGCGCCCGCGACGCCGAGCGCCGCGCCGGCCAGCAGGCCGAGCAGCGTGCGCGGCACCCGCACCTCGGTGATCGTGATCTGCGAGATCGACCCGTCCGGGTCGGTCAACGCGCGAAGCACCGTGCCCGGTGAGAGGAGGGCCGAACCGATCCCCACGCTGGCGACACACGCCATGGCGAGTATGCCGAGGGCCACCACCAGCCCGAGGACGCGACGCGGAGCACTCACGTCGGTACCGGTCTCGTCTGCCGTGCTGATCATCGGTCGAGCATCGCGGTCGGCGCGAGGGCGAGGGCCGTGACCCCCCACCCGAGGTCGTGGGTCGACGACACCGACCATCCCGCCGCGGCGGCGAGCGCGGTCAGACGAACGGTCGACCGCGGACCGGCACCGGTCCTGGCCACCTGCACCAACGCCTCGGCCGCTCCACCCGGGCCGAGGGCATCGGGGCGCGTGGGCTCCACCAGCACCAGGGTGGGCGTCGTGCCGAGTCGCGAGGCCAGGTGTGCGCGCACCTCGTGGTCGGTGCGGTGGGTCAGCGACCGCGCCTCGACCAGCACGTCCGTCGCGGCCCAGGACTCGTCGTCGGCCGCAGCGACGCACCGGGCCGACGTCGACTCCCGCAGCGCCGAGAGGACGGCGTCGCGGCCCGGCCCTGCCACCGCGACCCTCGGGGTGTCTTCCCACCACGGCAGACCCACCAGCCCGGGCATCAGGTACGCGAGGCCCTCGGACTCGTGCTCGAGCTCCTCCGCGAGCTCTTCGTCGGTCTGGGCCGACTCGGCCAGCGACTGGCCGAACCGCACCTCCCAGGCGCTCGCCCCGCCGCGGAACGCGGCCGCGAGGTCGGCCAGGGCCAGAACCGCGTCGGCCTCCGGCCCGTCGAGCTCCTCGCGCTCGTGCTCGTCGGCCAACAGCTCGCGCACCGGATCGGCGAGGGACAGCAGGCTCGAGTCGGCATTCAGCAGCGACTCCTCCAGCAGCACCGCGACCAGCTCGGACAGGCTGCCGGTGGGCAGCGCGAGCCGCTCCTCCACCTGTTCGCGGGTGGTGCCCCCCGCGTCCTGCTGCTCGTCGACGGCGTCGAGCACGCCCAGCTGCAGGGCGGCCCGGAGCGCGAGCCACGACACAGGCGCTGGTGGGAGGGTGACCGCCGGGGCGGTGTGCTCGACCAGGTCGGCCTGCATGACCTCCTCCGCAGTCGCGACACGTTGGTGCCAGTACCCCGTGATGTCTACGCAGTCCTTGGGCACGCCGTGCTCGCGCGAGACCAGGCGCCGAAGCGGCAGCAACGAGCGCGCCTCGGCACCGGCCCAGACGTAGGGGCGTCCTCGCCAGACCGAGGGGTCCAGGTCGCGCACGGCAGCCATGACCGGCTCGGCGTCACCCGGCGCAGCGACGACCCAGACCACGTCGTCCTCGGGCCCGAACGCCAGGTCCTGGCGGGCCGAAGCGTCGCCGATCGCGATAACGGCCGTGACCGGCGCCGCCACCGGGCGCTGCTCGAGGTAGCGCCCGATCGCCGGAAGACCGGTCTCGTCGGCCACCAGCACCACCCGGTCGACGTTTGTCGGCAGCACGGTCGACGACTTCGGACCCACGATGGCCAGCTCGTCACCGACTGCCGCCGTCACAGCCCACGCCTCCGCCGGGCCAGCGGCGTGCGCGGGGTCCGAGGAGTGCACCACGAAGTCCAGGTCGAGCTCGGTGGCGCTGACGCGTCGCGGCGTGTAGTCGCGATCGATGCGCGCTTCGGCCACCGTCCACTCGATGCCGTGCGCCAGCTGCACGGGCAGGATGTCCTCGAGTGGACCGTCCGACGCCAGCAGCACCTTGACGTGGTCGTCGAAGGTGCCGCTGACGAAGGCCGGCAGGTCGAGGCCGTCGCGGGTGAACGCGCCCAGCTCCGGACCCCCCAACGTCACCCGGCGCATGCGCGGGGTGACGTCGTGGGTGGCCAGCACCGTGAGCCTGCGCACCACGAGCGGGTGCACGGTGAAACGTCGCTGGCTCATGCGGTCGCGAACATCTCCTCGACCACGTCGAGCAGCTCCATCGTCTCGTCGAAGTCACCGCGGTAGACGTAGTACGGCAGGTCGTGGGCCTGGCCGCTGGCGAACGCGGGCAGCGCCGCCCAGACCGGGTTGGCCTCGAGCGTCTCGACATCGACCGGGGCGCCGTTGAAGCCGAGCACGAAGACGTTCTCCTGGTCGATGACCTGTCCGACCTGCTCGGTCGACAGCGTGAAGGAGTCGCCGCCCGGCGTGTACGGCTCGTAGGCGCCCGTCGCGAACAGCGGGGCCGGGGTGAAGCCGAGCTCGCTGAACACAGTCGGCAGGCCCTGGTCCTCGATCAGCACGTACGGGGTCAGGTCGACCGTGAGGCTCATGAACACCGATTCGCCGTCGGGCACCGTGATCTCGTCGCGGACCTCGGCGAGCCGGGCGTCGTACTCCGCGACCGCGTCGTCATAGGCCTGGGGCTGGTCGAACACCTCGGTCGCGAGGAACTCGTACTGCTGCTGCCACGTGGTCTTGTCGCCCGAAACGATCACGGTCGGCGCGATGTCGCTAAGATCGTCGTAGGCCTCCGTCGCCTGGAACAGCGGGAATCCGACGCCGCCGGCGATGATCAGGTCGGGGTCGAGGTCGAGGATCGCCTGCATGTCGAAGCCGTCCGGGCTCCACGGGATGAACTCGGTGCCGGCCGCCTCGGCGTCGTCGGCCCAGTAGTCGGAGAAGACGCCCTCGCCCTCGGTGTCCTCGGGGATCATCGCGTCCACCGGCACGTCGAGGTCGTAGAGGTAGCCGGCGAGCGCGTAGTTCAGCACCACGACGCGCTGCGGGTCGGCCGGGATCTCGACGTCGCCTTGGTCGGTGGCGACGACACGGGTCTCGTCGGAGGCCGCCTCCTCGTCGTCGGGTGCGGAACAGGCGGCAAGGGTGAGACCGAGGATGAGCGCTGCCGGAACGACAGAGTGGAGCGTGCGAGTGCGCATGGGGACAGGCCTTGGTGGACGGGCGGCGCAGGGCGCCGCGACGGCGGGGGTAAGGCAAGGCTAAGATACCCAGGTCGCCATCCGGTTCCGGGTGTGACACGACCAGGTGACGAACACGCCACTCGAGACCGGAGGTGCCCGCATGAGCCTCGCGACCCGCCAGCGGCGGCTCACCGAGCTGGTCCCCGAGCATGCGGTTCGCCTTCTCGGTCATGCCGAGCACGCTCACGAGGAGCCGCACCTCATCCACGTCGTGACTGGTGCGGCATACCTCACGGTTGACGGCGATCCGGTGACGTTGCGCACCCACGAGTCGCTCTGGCTGGCGCCCGATGTCCCGCACGCGGCCCGGTACGAGTCCGGCAGCCTCGTGCTCGGTCCGCTGCTTCACGACGAGGACGTCCCACCGGTGCGCGTCCAGCGGCTCGGGGTCGTCCCGGCAGTCGTCGACGTCATGACGACGATCCTTGCCGTGGCGCCTCGCACGGAGGAGCAGATCGCCGATCTTCGGACGGCACTGGGTGAGGTGCTGCGCAGTCTGCGCGCTCCCCACTTCGCGCTCGTCGTGCCGACGCACCCCGTGGCCGCAGCGGTCGCCCGTGAAGCGCGGATCTCCTCAGCGCCGCTGGACGAGATCGCCGCACGCCACGGTGCCAGCTCGAGACACGTGCAGCGCCTGTTCACCGAACAGACCGGACTGCCGTTCCACCGGTGGCGGGTCCACGCGCGACTCAACACCGCCATCGCCAGGCTGCGGGCCGGCGAGAGCATGTCTCGCGCGGCGCGCGCCGCTGGTTACGAGACAAGGTCCGGGCTTCTCAAGGCGCTGACGCGCGAGGTGGAGCCGTCGGAGCTCCGGCGGCTCCTCAGCAGCTGATCGGTCTGCCCAACGGCATCCAGAGGGATTTCGCGCGCTCCTTGCGACGCCACATGGCGTGCGAAGAGCCGGGTCCAACCAGCCCGGTCCCGCGGGGGCTGATCTGTCCGTTGGCTTGTTTCCAGAATCGGCGACGCTGGAACCAGCGGTACCGCCCTGCGGCGGCGGTGGCGCAGGTCCGATTGGGGACGAACTCGGGTGTCGGCGCGGAGATCGTCCTCGCTGCGGACTTGGGCCCCAGCGCTAGTCGGCGCCCAGGATCCGCTGCAACTACAGGGTTTCGCAGGGCGCGCTGGTGCCGCAGTGCCAGTGGCCGTTGACGGCGTCGACGCGACTCGAGCGCCCTTTGATGAGGGCGCGATGACCAGTGGCGCGAATCCTGGTGCGGGCCAAATGTGGGCCACGCGCCGCTTGTCCGATTTCCGCTATACCGATTTCCACTGCAATTGCAGTGAAAATCTCGGTACCCCGTACGGGATTCGAACCCGCGCTACCGCCTTGAAAGGGCGGCGTCCTAGGCCGCTAAACGAACGGGGCATTGACGCCGGGACAGCATAGCCGCTGGTGTCCTCGGCTCAGGCGGGGTACGCCGTGTCCTTGAGGAGCCGGGCCAGGTGCGCCGCGTTCGCCGCCGCCGTCTTCAGCGCACCGATGGTGGCCTCGGGCGACTCGTCGAGGTCGTTGTAGTCGACGCCCTGCATCGCCTCGCCGTTCCAGTACGTGCCGCCCTGGGCCGGGATCGAGAAACCGATGTCGTTCAGACCCTGGTAGAGGTCCGCGGTGATCTTGTGGGCACCGTCCTCGTTGCCGACGACGCCGACGACCGCGACCTTGCCGAACATGAGGGGGTTGCCGTCCTCGCGCGTCTCGGACAGCTCCGCGTCGAGGCGTTCGAGGACTCGCTGCGCCTCGCTCGACATGTGCCCGAGCCAGGTGGGCGCCACGAACACCAGGATGTCGGCGCCGCGGATCTGGTCGCGGATCGTGGGCCACGCGTCGCCGTCGCCCATGTCGGCCTCGACGCCGGGGTGGATGTCGTGGTCGACGACGCGCACGACGGTGCCGGCCACGTCGTGCTCGGCCAGTGCGTCGAGGAGCTGGTTCGCCATGAGGTCGGAGCTGGAAGCCGCCGGGGCGGGCTTGAGCGTGCAGTTCAGGGCGATCGCGGTCAGCGGGTTCTGGGTCATCTCGTCCTCGGTCCGGGTCGATGGGACCGGGGAGTACCCAGGGCGGCGACGCCTACGCAGGACACGGCGGTGTCCGCGCACCGCTCAGGCGGCCGGCTCCACCTTGAGCACCAGCACGGCGACGTCGTCCTCGATGCTGGTGGGGACGCGACTGAGCAGCAGGTCGCACAGGGCCTCGGCGTCGAGGTGCTGCTGACCGCTCAGCGTGCGCTCGAGCCACGCGATGCCGTCGTCGATCGAGAGGCCGCGCCGCTCGACCAGGCCGTCGGTGAACAGCACGAGGAACGAGCCGGGTGCGAGGCGCTCGACGTGGTCGACGCGCTCCCAGTGCCCCACGCCGATCAGCGGGTCGGGCTTGTCCTCGCTGATGCGCGCCGTGCCGTCAGGATTCACGACGATGGGCGGGGGGTGCCCGGCGCTCGACCACGTCGCCAGGGCCGAGCCGTCGTCCTGCCGATCGACCTCGACGATGACGGCCGTGGCCAGCACGTCGATCCGGAGCTGCTGCACCGCGCGGTCGATGGACCGCAGGATCGGAGCAGGGGTGTCCTCGAGCGTCAGGGCGACTCCGCGGGCGAGGTTGCGCAGCTGCGCCATGCCGGCGGCGGCCTCGCGGTCGTGGCCCGCGACGTCGCCGATGACGAGGCACAGGTCGCCGTCGGGCAGCTCGAAGGCGTCGTACCAGTCGCCGCCGACCTGGGCCTCCTCGGCGGCGGGCAGGTAGCGCACCGCCACCTGGAGGCCCGCGGCCTGCGCCGGTCGGCTCAGGAGGCTGTTCTGCAGCGTCTCGCTGAGGCGTCGCTCCTGGTCGAGATGGGCGCGCTCGATCGCTCCCGCCCGCGTCCGGGCGAGCGCCCGTCCCACGACGGAGCCGGTGAGGCGGACGAAGTCGTGGAGGTCGTCGTCGAGCTGCACCTGGGGACTGAGCTCGATCATCAGCGTCGACACCGCGAGATCCTCACGGTCGGACTCCAGTGCGACCCACGCCGTGCGGAGGCCGTCGGCGGACGTCTCCACCACGACCTCGCCGGCCAGGAGCTCGCGGGCCGTGGTGCCGTGGAGCTCGGCCGACCACTGCTCGTCGATCTGGTCGGCCAGCAACAGCTCGACCACGGTGAAGTCGTCGCCGTGGGCGTGGAGGGAGCGCACGGTGCGGCGCCGCAGGTCGTCGAGGGACGCGGCGCTCGCGAGCGAGTCCGCGAGCCGGCCGAGGGACTCCAGCCGGCGCCGGCCGAGCACGGCGCGCGTCGTCTCGGTGACGACGTCGAGCACGCCCTCGACGGTGCCGTCCTCACCACGCACGGCCGAGTACGAGAACGTGAAGTAGCACTCCTCCAGGAACCCGTGCCGCTGCAGGGGCACGAGGGCGTCCTCCACGAGCAGGCTCTCCCCGGTGGCGGCCACCTCGCGCATCATCGGTCCGATCTGGGACCAGGCCTCGCCGAAGATCTGCTGCGACGGCGCCCCGAACGCGGTCGGGTGCTTGTCGCCGATGACCTCGACGTAGGCGTCGTTGTAGACCAGCGTGAAGTCGGGGCCCCAGAGCAGCGTCATGGGGAACTCGCTGTGGAGCATGAGGTCGACCGTGCCGAGCAGTGCCGGGCTCCAGGACGAGACCGGCCCGAGGCTCGTCGAGGCCCAGTCGACGGCGTCGATCGTCGCCCTCAGCCGTGGCGTCGCCGCGGCGAAGACGTCTCTCGTGGTCACCTGCGAATCCTAGGGACAGTTGGCGCGATCGGCATGGCAACGCGAGCGCGTCCGACGCGCCCGGCCGGCTGGCAGGATGACGGTGTGATCGACGTCGACGAGGACCGCTTCGTGGAGCTCGCCGAGGCCGCCCTGGCCTCGCTGCCGCCCGCGCTGGCCCAGCTGCTCGACAACGTCGTGCTGTTCGTCGAGGACGAGGCACCGGCCGAGGAGCCCGACCTGCTGGGCCTGTACGACGGCGTGGCCCTGACCGAGCGCGACACGACCTACGGCGGCGTGCTGCCTGATCGCATCATGATCTTCCGCAACCCCACGCTGGCGATCTGCGAGACCGAGCAGGACGTGGTCGACGAGGTGCGGATCACCGTGGTCCACGAGATCGCTCACCACTTCGGCATCGACGACGACCGCCTGCACGAGCTCGGCTATGCCTGACCTCTCCGGGCGCGACCTGCGCCGCGCGACCGACCGGTACCTCTCGACCGGCGACGGCACGTCGACCCGCCACTCCTTCAGCTACGGCGCGCACTACGACCCGGACAACGTGGGCTTCGGCGCGCTGGTCGCGATCAACACCGAGACCGTCGCGCCGGGCGGCGGCTACGACGAGCACCGCCACGAGGACGTCGAGATCGTGACGTGGGTGCTCGAGGGCGAGCTCCAGCACCGCGACTCGACGGGCCAGGGCGGCGTGATCCGCCCGGGCACGGCTCAGCGGCTCAGTGCGGGGGAGGGGGCGCAGCACGCCGAGCGCAACGCCTCCGACGTCGAGCCGCTCGTCTTCGTCCAGATGATGCTCCGCTCCGAGCACGACGCGGCGCCCGCGTACGCGGCGGTCGACGTGCCCGAGGGTCCTGGCCGGCACCCGGCCGTCGGCGTCCAGACGCGGGCCTGGCTCGAGGTCGTGCGCCCGTCCGCACCGGTCGAGATCGAGGTCGAGGAGCGGGTGCTGGTGCACGTGGCGCGCGGGAGCGTGACGGTCGACGGGGAGACGCTCGACGCCGGGGACGAGCTGCGCGTCACCGGATCGGCGACGCCGCTGCTGCTCGAGGGCCCGGGCGAGGCCCTCGTCTGGCACCTCGCCTGAGCCTGACCAACCCGTGGTTGAGGCGACCCCGTTCGAGGCTCACTCGTTCCTCGCTCGCACCTCAAGGGGCGGGTCGTCGGCCACCGGTGGTTGAGGTGCGAGGAGCTCTGGCGACGAGCCTCGAAACCGTGGTCACTTTCCGGGTGGAGCTGGCCAGGGTTTCGAGGCTCGCGCCGCAGGCGGCACTCGCACCTCAACCACCGGGGCGGGGCGTAGGGCCGCCTCCCGGTTCTGCTGAGAGCGAAATCTGGTTGCTGTGTGCAACGACACCCTGGTGCTTCCGTGACGGATCGTCATAATCTGGAACCGTGAAGGGTTGGGAGTCGCACGCCGCTGCCGTCGATCGCCTCCGTGAGTCGTACACCGCGATCGCCCCTGGCTCCCCGGTCCGCCTCGCCAAGCGCACCTCGAACCTGTTCCGGCCGCGCTCGTCCGCCGTCGGTCCGGGCCTGGACGTCTCGGGCCTGGACGGCGTCATCTCGATCGACCCCGGCAGCAGCACCCGCGACGCCACCGCCGACGTGCAGGGCATGTGCACCTACGAGGACCTCGTCGCGGCGACCCTGCCGCTCGGGCTGATCCCGTTCGTGGTGCCGCAGCTGCGCACCATCACCCTCGGCGGGGCCGTGACCGGTCTGGGCATCGAGTCGACCTCGTTCCGCAACGGTCTTCCGCACGAGTCGGTCGTGGAGATGGACGTGCTGACCGGTGCGGGCGAGATCCTCACGATCGCGCCCGAGGGCGAGCACGCCGACCTCTTCAACGCGTTCCCCAACTCCTACGGCAGCCTCGGCTACGCGACCCGCCTGCGGATCCGTCTCGAGCGGGTCCCCGAGCGGGTGTCCCTGCGGCACGTGCGCTTCGACTCGGCCGACCACGCGATCAAGGCGATCCACGAGATCTGCCAGACCGGCGAGCACGACGGCCGACGCGTCGACGGCCTCGACGGCACGGCCTTCACGCCCGACGAGATCTACCTGAGCCTCGCGGAGTTCACCGACGCGCCGATCGACGTCAGCGACTACACCGGCCAGGACATCTACTTCCGGTCGATCCAGGCCAAGGAGACCGACGGCCTCACGATGCTCGACTACCTGTGGCGCTGGGACACCGACTGGTTCTGGTGCTCCGGGGCGTTCGGTGCCCAGAACCCCTGGGTGCGCCGGATCTGGCCGCGCCGCTGGCGCCGCAGCGACGTCTACCACCGGCTCGTCGGCCTCGACACCAAGCTGGGCATCGTCAAGACGCTCGACAAGATCAAGAAGGTCCCCGGCCGCGAGCGCGTGATCCAGGACATCGAGGTGCCGCTGGAGGCGCTCCCCGAGTTCCTGACCTGGTTCGACGCCGAGGTCGGCATGCGACCGGTCTGGCTGTGCCCGTTGCGCACCACGACCTCGTGGTCGTCCTACCCGCTCGAGACCGGCGCGATCTACGTCAACGCCGGGTTCTGGGGCACGGTCCAGGTGGCGGCCGATGCCGAGCCGGGCGCGGTCAACCGGGCCATCGAGACCCAGGTCCACGCCCTCGGCGGGCACAAATCGCTCTACTCCGAGGCTTTCTACGACGAGGAAACCTTCGCGCGGCTCTACGGGACCGTGGCGATGGACGATCTGCGGAGTCGGTACGACCCGAACGGGCGGCTGACCTCCCTGTACGACAAGGCGGTGAGGAACTCATGACGATCGCGGGAGCGCTCGAGAAGCTCATGCGGCACGGGATGCCGTTCCGGTTCGAGGCCTACGACGGCAGCACGGCCGGTGACGTCGACTCGACGTACACCGTGCGCCTGCTCAACGAGCGCGGACTGCGTTACCTGATGTCGCACCCCGGCGACCTCGGCTTCGCCCGGGCGTACGTCGCGGGCGACCTCGAGATCGACGGCATCCACCCCGGCGACCCGTACGAGCTGATGCGGCACTTCCGCAGCCGGCTCACCTTCAAGCTCCCGCCGCCGGCCGAGCTGGTCAAGGTCCTGCGCAGCCTCGGGCTCGCGAACCTCATCGCGCCCACCCCGCCGCCGGAGGAGCACCTCTCGCGGACCCGCCGCGCGTTCGAGGGCTGGCGGCACAGTCGTCAGCGCGACGCCGAGGCGATCCACCACCACTACGACGTCTCGAACCGCTTCTACGAGCTCGTGCTCGGTCCGTCGATGGCCTACACGTGCGCCGTCTACCCCGAGCTCGACGCGACCCTCGAGCAGGCGCAGGCCGAGAAGTTCGACCTGATCTGCCGCAAGCTCGACCTCAAGCCCGGCCAGCGGCTGCTCGACCTCGGCTGCGGCTGGGGCGGCATGGTCCGTCACGCCGCCGAGCACTACGGGGTGCAGGCCCTGGGCGTGACGCTCTCGGAGCAGCAGGCGTTCTACGCCCAGCAGGCGATCAAGGAGCAGGGCCTCGACGACCGTGCCGAGGTGCGCTTCCTCGACTACCGCGACGTCACCGAGGGCGACTTCGACGCGATCAGCTCGATCGGCCTGACCGAGCACATCGGCGTGAAGAACTACGGCTCGTACTTCGCCTTCATCGAGGACAAGCTCACGCCCGGCGGCCGCCTGCTCAACCACTGCATCACGCGCGACAACAACACCTCGCCCGCCAGCGCGGGCGCGTTCATCGACCGCTACGTGTTCCCCGACGGCGAGCTGACTGGCGTCGGCCGCATCGTCTCGGCCGCGCACGACGCCGGCCTCGAGGTGCGCCACAGCGAGAACATCCGCGAGCACTACGCGCTCACCCTGCGCGACTGGAACCGCAACCTCGTCGAGAACTGGGACGAGGCGCTCGGCGAGGTCTCGCTCGGCACCGCGAAGGTGTGGGGCCTCTACATGGCCGGCTCGCGTCTGGCCTTCGAGGAGGACGAGATCGAGCTCCACCACGTCCTCGCCGTCAAGCCCCACGAGGACGGCACGAGCTCGTTCCCCCTCCGCCCGACCTGGTGAGCCCCCGCCGCCAGATTTGCGCGCTAGCTCGGCATCGCAGGCCCGATTCACCCGAAGAAGTGCGCAAATCTGGGGGAGGGAGGGGGGCGGACGGCCTCAGTCGAGATCGATGACGACCGGGGCGTGGTCGCTGGCGCCCTTGCCCTTGCGCTCCTCGCGGTCGATCCAGGCGCCGCTGACGCGGGCGGCGAGGGCGGGGGAGCAGAGCTGGAAGTCGATGCGCATGCCCTGGCGCTTGGGGAAGCGGAGCTGCTGGTAGTCCCAGAACGTGTAGACGCCCGGGCCGGGGGTGTGCGGTCGGACGACGTCGGTGAAGCCGGTCTCGATCATCGCGCGGAACGCGGCGCGCTCGGGCTCGGAGACGTGGGTGCTGTTCTCGAACACCGCCATGTCCCAGACGTCGTCGTCCTCCGGCGCGATGTTCCAGTCGCCGGTCAGGGCGATCTGGGCGTCGGGATCGGCGGCGAGCCAGGCCTCGCCCTGCTGACGGAGACGCTCGAGCCAGGCGAGCTTGTACGTGTAGTGCTCGTGGTCGAGCTCGCGCCCGTTCGGCACGTACAGGCTCCACACCTGCACCCCGCCGCACGTGGCGCCGATCGCCCGCGGCTCGAGCACGTCGGCGAACTGCGGCTGGTCGTCGGCGAACTGGCGCTGCACGTCCTCCAGGCCGACGCGCGAGATCAGCGCCACGCCGTTCCACTGGTTCAGGCCGAAGTGCTCGACCTCGTAGCCGAGGGTGCTGAGCTCGAGCCCGGGGAACTGGTCCTCGCGGCACTTGGTCTCCTGGATCGCGAGCACGTCGACGTCGTGCCGCTCGAGGAAGGCGACCACGCGGTCGATCCGGCTGCGGATGGAGTTCACGTTCCAGGTGGCGATGCGCACGACTCGAACCTAACCGAGAGCGACGAGGGCGACCGCGACGGCTGCTGCCGCGAGGCCCAGGGCCTGGCCACGCCCGATCCGCTCCTTCAGCACCAGCCACGCCAGCAGCACCGTCGAGGCGGGGTAGAGCGCCGCGATGACCGAGACGATCGACAGCAGCCCGTGGTGGGTCGCGAGCAGGAACGTGCCCGAGGCGATGAAGCTCAGTGGGCCGAGGAGCACCCCTCGGGCCGCCGCCGGGGTGCGCGGCACCCACGCCTGCCGCAGGGCCGCGGCCATCGCGACGACCGCCAGGATCGCGGTGGTGTTGGCGACCGCCAGCGGGGTGAAGCCGGCTGTGTCCGGAACCTGGCCGATGGCCGCGAAGAGGAGGCCGAAGCCCAGGCCCGCCAGCACGCCGTCGGTGAACCCGCTCGCCGGAGCGTCCTCAGTCGTTCGCCCGGTCCCTGAGGTGCGAGCTTGCGAGCCTCGAAGGGCCTCCGGTGGGCGGGCGACGAGCCAGATCGCGGGGAACGCGCAGACCACGCCGACCACCGCGAGCGCGGAGGGTCGGTCGCCTTGCCCGAGCCCGACGGCCAGCGGGACCAGCGCCGAGCCGACCGCCGACACCGGGGCGACGACCCCCATCCGGCCGTGCGCGAGCCCGCGGTAGAGGAACACGATGCCGAACCCGGAACCCAGGCCGGCGAGCGCGCCGAGCAGCAGGTCGGTGCGGGTCGGATCGCCCGTCAGCACCAGGGCGGCGCACCACGTGACGACCGCGGCGGAGCTCTGCCCCGCGACCGAGATCTGCCACGCGCTGGCCCGGCGCGAGAAGATCCCGCCGAGGAAGTCGCTCACGCCGTACGTCAGCGCCGAGATCAGCGCGAGGGTCACCGCCACGGCGCGACGCTACTCCTGCTTCCGCCGCATCCGTAGGCTGGTGCCGTGGGTGAGCGCGCACGAGGTTGGGGTCGCCGGACCAACGAGGCTGCGGGACGCGTGACGTCCCGGATCGACACGAGCACGGGGCAGGCCGCCGAGCGCGCCGCCCAGCTCCTCGTGGTCGCCGTGCGGGTCCTCCGCATCCCGACCGCGATCCTGGTGGCCGTCCCGCTGCCGTTCATCGCGGTCACCGCGATCGTCGCGGGGGCCTCCGACGGGGTGTTCCGCATCGTCGGACTGGTCGTCGCGGTGGCGATGGCCGCCGTCTCCGCCGCGTTCGCGTGGCGTCGCCGTCAGGTCGTGGCGGCGGTCGACGACCCGGTCGCGCTCGCGACCGAGCTCGGGATCATGGTCGAGATGAGCGACCGGGCCGACGAGACCCGCGGCATCCTGCAGCAGATCGCCGGTGGCGGCGGCTCGCGCGTCTTCTCCCGGCTGCGGGGCGCGTGGCGCGGGGTCACGATGCCGGCCCGCTGGATCGAGGGGGTCGAGGACCTGCGGCGCGCCCGCAACTTCGCGCCGCCGCGCATCGGCTGGTCGATCTCGCTCACGATCGCCGCTCTGTGGCTCGTGCCGATCTCGATGGTCGTGGCGCTGTTCGCCCTGGTGGGCGCCCTCGCCGGCTCGCTCTGACCGGTTGTCACGGCGAGTGACACCGGCGGTCCGTCGCCCTACGCTGACGGCCATGGACCTCCGCCAGCTTGCCGTGCTCCCGGTGCGGGTCACCGTCGCGGCGACCCAGACCACGCTCGCGCTCGGCTACTTCGTCTCCCCGCAGGGCCCGCTCCTGCGCGACGGCGGCTACGCGACGCAGCTCTCGAAGATCCTCTCCGAAGGCGGTCTGCTCGACCGGATCAGCCGGATCATGGAGGACGAGCACGGGCCCGTCGGTCTGGCGTACACGCTGGCCGAGCTGACGGCCGACGACCGTCCGATCGGCAAGGCGCTCGCCCGCGACGGCCTGCTCGACCGGATGGCCTCCGAGGACGGTCCGTTCATCCGCCTCCTGGAGGCCGGCGGTCCGCTCGACCGGGCGCTGGCCGAGGACGGCGCGCTCTACCGCTTCCTCGCACCCGGCGGACCGCTCGACCGGCTGCTCGCGCCCGACGGCCCGCTGGAGCGGATCGTCGAGCAGGACGGTGCGCTCGACCGGCTCCTGGAGGAAGGTGGTCCGCTCGACCGCATCCTCGCCGAGGGCGGACTGCTCGAGCAGCTGCTCGCCGACCAGGGCATCCTCGAGACCCTGCTGAAGCCTGGTGGCACGCTCGACCGGCTCGTCGAGCTGGGGGAGACCTTCGAGGCGCTCGTGCCCCGCGTCGACATGCTCGGCGCGGCGATCCCCACGCTCAACCAGGCCGTCGCGGTCCTGAACAACGCGGTCGAGCCGTTGAGCTCGCTCGCGACCCGCATCCCCGGCGCCCGCCGGCGCCCGACGGTGACGCCCCCGGCGCTCGAGGCGCCCGATCCGACACCCCGAGCCTGATCCGCGCGAACCGTTCCGGAGGCCGCGAGGCTGGGCTACTGTCGCGACATGACGGAGGTCACACCCACGCCGTTCTGCTCGTACGCCGAGTTCGGTGAGGCGTTCTTCCGCGCCGCGGTGACCCAGGAGCGCATCCTGGCCGCGATCGGCCAGATCGCCGGACGCCCGATGGAGCTCGGGCCGATCGGCGTCGGTCCCGGCCGCGTCGCCCAGGTGACCGCGCACGGCGACGTCGGCGACCCCGTCGTGCGCTCCGTCGCGAACGACGAGGTCGTCTACACCGTGATGCTGCCGGTGCACCTGGACTTCGAGCTCGACCTCCAGGTCGACAAGCACCACTTCCACGGCGAGCTCGTCGTGCCGATCACGGTGCACGCGCGGGCGACCGACGACCTGCGGATCGTCATCGAGGTGATCCCGCCCGCAGCCCGCGACATCCGCATGGACCTCAAGGCGGACGGGCTGCGCGCGAGCGTCGTCCGCAAGGCTGCGGGGGTCGACGCGGAGGTCAAGAAGTTCGTCGCGAAGTACGTCGCGCGCGAGATCGGCAGCCCCGACGTGGCCGACGTCCTGGAGATCGACGTCATGGCCGGGATCGACGCGACATGGGAGCGGATGGGTCGCTGAGCGGCACCGATACGATGGGCGCGTGACCGACGCTCCCGCGAAGCCTGTCCTGGACACCGTCTCGAACGCCGAGGCCACCCCCGAGCGCGAGCTCCCGTGGGCCGAGCTCGGGCTGAAGCCCGACGAGTTCGCGAAGATCGTCGAGATCCTCGGCCGGCGCCCCACCGGCGCCGAGCTCGCGATGTACTCGGTGATGTGGAGCGAGCACTGCTCCTACAAGTCCTCCAAGGTCCACCTGAAGAAGTTCGGCGAGCTGCCGCAGGAGACCCCGCTCGGCAAGACCCTCGCTGGCATCGGCGAAAACGCCGGCGTCATCGACATCGGCCAGGGCTACGCCGTCACGTTCAAGGTCGAGTCGCACAACCACCCCAGCTACGTCGAGCCCTACCAGGGCGCGGCCACGGGCGTCGGCGGCATCGTCCGCGACATCCTCGCGATGGGCGCCCGCCCGGTCGCCGTGATGGACCCGCTGCGCTTCGGTCCGCTCAACGCCCCCGACACCGCGCGCGTGCTGCCCGGCATCGTGGCCGGTGTCGGCGGCTACGGCAACTGCCTCGGCCTGCCCAACATCGGCGGTGAGGTCATGTTCGACGAGACCTACCTCGGCAACCCGCTCGTCAACGCCCTGTGCGTCGGCGTGCTGCGGCACGAGGACCTCCACCTCGCCCACGCCTCCGGCGTCGGCAACCACGTGGTGCTCTACGGCGCCCGCACGGGTGGCGACGGCATCGGTGGCGTCTCGGTGCTGGCCTCGGAGACCTTCGACGCGGACGGTCCGGCCAAGCGCCCCAGCGTGCAGGTCGGCGACCCCTTCATGGAGAAGCTGCTGATCGAGTGCACGCTCGAGCTCTTCCAGGCCGGCGTCGTCGCCGGCATCCAGGACCTCGGCGGCGCCGGGCTCTCGTGCGCGACGAGCGAGCTGGCCTCGGCCGGTGACGGCGGCATGCACGTCGAGCTCGACACCGTGCCGCTGCGCGACTCCTCGCTGTCGCCGGAGGAGATCCTGATGAGCGAGAGCCAGGAGCGCATGATGGCGGTCGTCGAGCCGCAGCACCTGGACGGCTTCATGGCCATCGCCGAGAAGTGGGACGTCGAGGCCGTGGTGGTCGGCCAGGTCACCGACACCGGCCGCCTGGTGATCGACTGGCACGGCGACACCGTCGTCGACGTGCCCCCGCGCTCGGTCGCCCACGACGGCCCGACGTACGAGCGTCCCTACGCCCGCCCGATCTGGCAGGACATGCTGCAGTCCAAGGGTGCCGAGCAGCTGCCGCGCCCGACCACGGGCGAGCAAATCCTCGAGCAGCTGCTGCGCATCGTCGCCTCGCCCAACATCGCCGACAAGTCGTGGGTCACCGACCAGTACGACCGCTACGTGCAGGGCAACACCGTGACGTCGCAGCCCGACGACGCGGGCGTCGTCCGCATCGACGACGAGACCAACCTCGGCGTCGCGGTCTCGACCGACTGCAACGGCCGCTTCGCCAAGCTCGATCCGTACGCGGGCGCGCAGCTCGCGCTGGCCGAGTCGTTCCGCAACATCTCGGTCGCCGGCGCGCTGCCGCTGGCCGTGACCGACTGCCTGAACTTCGGCTCGCCGGAGGATCCCGAGGTCATGTGGCAGTTCGAGCAGGCCACGCACGGTCTGAAGGACGCCTGCGCCGAGCTCGGCATCCCCGTCACGGGCGGCAACGTCTCGTTCTACAACCAGACCGGCGAGACCGCGATCCTGCCCACGCCCGTCGTGGGCGTGCTCGGCGTGATCGACGACGTCACCAAGCGCGTGCGCCACGGCTTCGCGGCCGAGGGTGAGCACGTGCTGCTGCTCGGCTCGACCGAGGAGGAGCTCTCCGGCGGCACGTGGGCCGACGTCGTCCACGGCCACCTCGGTGGCCTGCCGCCGCGCGTCGACCTGCCGGCCGAGCAGGCGCTCGGCGCGCTCGTGCGCGACGCGATCGCGGCCGGCGTGCTGACCTCGACCCACGACCTGTCCGACGGTGGCCTCGCCGTCGCGCTCGCCGAGTCGACGTTCCGGCACGACGTCGGCGTCACGGTCGCGCTCGACGATCCCTTCCTCGACCTGTTCAGCGAGTCCACGGCCCGCGCGATCGTGACGGTCGCGGAGGCCGACCACGACGCCTTCGTGGCTCTGGCCGAGAAGCACGGCGTCGAGCTGGCCTCCATCGGGCGCACGGGCGGCACCGACCTCGTCGTCGAGGGTCAGTTCAGCGTGTCGGTCGCCGATCTCAAGCACGGCTGGAAGGCCACCCTGCCCGCCGTGCTGGGCCACATCATCGACTGAGCGCCTCCGCCCGATCCGTCTCCGGCGTCAGCCGGCGAGGCAGGGGTACGGGAGGTCGTCCAGCTCGGCCTGGGACACCGGCCGGTCGGGGTAGAACCGACCGGTCGAGTCGAAGCGCATGGTTCCGGTCGCGGCGACCCAGTCGATGAAGTGGTACTGCGGGTGCGAGGTGCTGACGTCGAGGAACGGCGAGACCACCTGGGGGCTGTGGGCCGGGCTGCCCTTGTAGGAGTACAGCTGCTGCGCGAGGTCGGCGTTCGTCACCGGATGGTCGGGTCGGAACGTCGTGCCGGACGCCGACATGAGCCCGGCCTGGCGTGACCACAGAGCGGCGTCGTAGCCGAGGTCGTCGGCGTCGAGGTCGGTGAACGGCGAGGTCGTCGGCCGTGTCACGGGGGGCTGGTCCGCGCACACGTAGAGGTACGTCGCGAGATCCGACCGGGTGACGCTGTCGGCCGGCGTGCCGACCGAGATCGTCAGGCGGTGCTCGGCCGTGCGGCCTGCCTGGTCGGTGAAGATCACGTCGACGACCCAGGTGCCGACGGTGGTCGGCTGACCCGTGATCCGGGCCCCGTCCAGGGTGAGTCCTGGTGGCAGGGGAAGGAGTGCGCTGGTCGACCACGTCCCCGTGCGGTCGTCGGCCAGGACCAGCGCCAGCTCGACCTGGCTACCGACGTCGAGCTGCGCGGACGCCGGCATGCTGATCTGGGGCGGGGACGGCGGCAGCGTGTGGTCGAGCCGAAACATGAAAGCCGCCATCTGCTCGCGCAGGACCGGGTCCCCCGGACGGAAGTGTCGGGCGAACGGCGAGCTCGTGGTGTACCCGGTGCTGATCTCCCAGTTGCCCATCCACCTGATCTGCTGCTCGAAGGCGTGGAAGACCGCGTCCTGGAAGAAGTACCTCGACTCGTTCGGTCGGTACTGCGGGTGGGGCGTGCCGCCCTCGAACCGGAACAGGAACGCTGCCATCTGCTCGCGGAGCACGGGCTGGCCGGGACGGAACTCCTTGCGGCCACCGCCGAGGTCGTAGCCGGTGGAGATGCCCCGGGCGGAGAGCCAGGAGATCTGGCGGTAGAAGACGTGCGAGGTGCTGACGTCGGTGAACGGGGAGGTCGCGGGCGCCGTGTAGGTCGGCGAGCCGGCCAGGCGATAGAGGAAGGCAGCCATCTGCTCGCGCAGCACGGGGGCCGCAGGCTGGAACGTGCGGTTCGGGGCGGTGCCGTATCCGGTCGAGATGCCGCGCTCGGCCAACCACGAGATGTGCGTGAAGAACGTGTGGCTCGTCGCGACGTCGGTGAAGGGCGGGGTCGGCGGGATCTCGTCAGCCTGGGCCTGCGCCACGCCTCCCGAGGTCGCCAGCACGGCCAGCGCGGTGGCCCCGATCCAGATCCGCAGCTTGCTCAGCACCAGCACAGTCCTTCCACAGACATCGACGGAGCGAGCCTAGGCGCAGACGTGCGCCCAGATGAGCGCTTTCGGCACATCCACATCGTTGAACTGAGCGCACAGCATGAGAGGGCGCGGGGGTGGGGCGACTAGGGTCGACGGATGGACAGCGACCTCGTGCCCCGGAGTCGCTTCGATTCCACCGTTCGTCAGCTCGACATCGCCGCGAAGGCGATCCTGCTCGTGCTGCTGCTCGGCGCCCTCATCGCGCCCGACTTGGGCAACATGCAGGACAAGGGCGCCTGGTGGCGGGCGGTCGGGTATCCGGCCCTCGCCTTCACCCTCCCGTTGCTCTGGGCGCTGTACTGGCGCGAGCGGATGAGCTTCCCGTGGCTCGCCGACCTGTGCATCACGATCCCGTGCTTCTCCGACATCCTCGGCAACCGGCTCGACCTGTACGACCAGATCTGGTGGTTCGACGACTGGATGCACTTCATGAACACCGGCCTCCTGGTCGTGGCCGTCCTGCTGCTGACCATGGACCGCAGGGCGACGCGAGCCGCGGTGCTGGAGCGGTCGCTCGCGTTCGGCGTCACGGCCGCCCTGGCCTGGGAGATCGCCGAGTACTTCGCGTTCCTGCACCGCTGGGACGCCCTGCCGAACCGGCTCTACGAGGACACCCTGGGCGACCTCTTCCTCGGCACGATGGGGTCGATCGTCGCCGGCCTCCTGGTGCATCGCGCCTGGAAGCAGGGAAGACTCGAGCACATCGCGCCGGCCGTCCGGATCGCGCGCACCGACGACTGAGCCACGACAGCGAGGGAGACGCATGATGCGGGGGATCGCGGCGCTGAGGCCGCTCTGGGACGCGCTGATGCTCCTGCTGTTCGCTCTGCTGGTGGTCGACGTGCTGGGCGCCGTGCTCCCCGGCGTCGGCGGCCTGGGGCTCCCCGGTGGATTCGCCGCCGTCCTGTACTTCGCCGTGCCGTTCGCCGTGCTCACGCTCGTGGTCGGGGCTGCGCCGACGACTCCGGAACGAGAGCCGGTGGTCCTGGCGCCGCCGGTCCGAGGGCGGTGGGTCTCGATGAACGGCCCTGGCCAGCAGTTGCCGAGCCACGGCACCCGGACCCGCGGCCAGTACGCAGCGATCGACCTCTGCAGCCCGTCCGGCCCGGCGACGCCGCCGATCGTGCGGTTCGCGCTCCGCTCGAGCCGCCCGGAGGAGTACCCGTGCTTCGGGGAGTCGATCCACGCGATGGCCGCCGGCACCGTGGTGCGGGTGCGCGACGCCCAGCGCGACCACCGCGCCCGCAACACGTGGCAGGGACTCGCCCTGATGATGACGTTCGAGGCGCTCGTGCGGGAGGCCGCCGGCACCGGCCGCGTGCTCGGCAACCACGTCGTGGTCGACCACGGCGACGGCACGTTCGCCGCCTACGCGCACCTCCAGCGCGGTTCGGCGGCCGTGGCCGTGGGCGACCGGGTCGAGACCGGCGAGGTCCTGGCGGCCGTGGGCAACACCGGCAACACCTCGATGCCCCACCTGCACGTGCAGCTCATGGACAGAGCCTCGGTCGACGCCGCGGCCGGGATCGTGATGCGCTGGTCCGACCTCGGCCTGACCGGAGAGCTCGATCCGGCGCTCGAGGCCTTCGCCAAGGACCCGGCCCGGTCGGCCGTCAAGGGCATGCCGCGCAACGGCGAGGTCTTCACGTCAGCGGATCCTTCGTCGAACGCGTAGCCTGAGGGGGTACGCAGGCCGCGCGGAGGACGACCGGGCTCGGTGTCGCACACACCCGAGTCCCGAGGCGGACCCCGATGAACCCCACGACCGACACGATCGACGACCCCGGCCCCGCGAGCGACAGCCGCCCCGGTGGGTACGTCAGCCACTTCACCGACCTCATGCAGGAGGTCAAGGCCGCCGGTCTGCTCGAGCGGCGGCGCGGGTACTACATCCTCCAGATCGGCGTGCACGTCGCCGCGTTCGTCGGGATCTGGGTCGGCTTCTTCCTGCTCGGCAACTCCTGGTTCCAGCTGATCCTCGCGGCGGTCCTCGGCGTCGTCGTGACGCAGTTCGGATTCCTGGGCCACGACGCCGCGCACCGTCAGATCTTCGCCTCGCCGGCGCGCAACGCCTGGACCGCACGGATCCTGGCCGGCGCGTTCGCGGGCCTGAGCTTCGCCTGGTGGCGCGCGAAGCACAACATGCACCACCGTGGCCCGAACCTCGAGGGCTACGACCCCGACATCGGGCCGGGCGCCATCGCGTTCACGCCGGGGATCGTCGCCCAGCGCACGACCGGGTTCGCCGGCTGGTTCGTGAAGCGCCAGGGATGGCTGTTCTTCCCGCTGCTCACGCTCGAGGGCCTCAATCTCCACGCCGAGAGCATCCGCGCCGCGCGCGACAAGACCTCGAAGCAGCCGTGGCGTCGCACCGAGCTGGCCCTGGTGGTCGGGCGGCTCTCGATCTACGTCGTGGTGCTGCTGGCCTTCCTGCCGCTCGGCAAGGCGCTGGCCTTCTTCGCGCTGCAGATGGCGGTCTTCGGGTTCTGCCTCGGCGCCTCGTTCGCGCCGGCGCACAAGGGGATGCCGATCATCCCGCCGGGCATGAAGCTCGACTTCCTGCGCCGCCAGGTCATGGTGTCGCGCAACGTCAAGGGCAACCCGGTCGTCGACTGGGCGATGGGTGGCCTGAACTACCAGATCGAGCACCACCTGTTCCCGAACATGCCGCGCTGCAACCTCAAGAAGGCCCAGCCGCTGGTGCGGGCTCACTGCGAGCGGGAGGGGATCGACTACATGGAGGTGGGCCTCTTCCACTCCTACGCGATCGTGGTCGACTACCTCAACAACGTCGGTCTGCGCGCCCGCGACCCCTTCGACTGCCCCCTCTCCGCTCAGCTCCGCGGCTAGGGCGCTCCCCGCTCCGCCCTCCAGATGTGCGCACCTACTCGGCGGCTGGGGCCCGTTTCTGCCGAACAAGTGCGCACATCTGGTGGAGGGCGGATGGGTCAGCGCGCGGTGAGGTTGTCCAGGTCCGTCACGTCGACGTAGCGCTGGGAGATGCCGGGGCGGGTCCAGGCGAAGCCCTCGGGGGGCTCGTCGCCGACGGCGACCAGGCCCACCCGATCGGTCTCGCCAGCGGGGAAGGCCGCGGCGTACTCGGCACCGCTGAACGTGGCCCACGGGCCGAGCGGCTCGGTCGGCGCGGTGTACCCGCGGCCGTTGCGCCAGCCGTAGGCCGGGCCGTCGTAGTAGGTCAGCACCCGGCGCTCGCCCTCGGGATCGACGCGCCACAGGCAGCTGCCGTTCGGCACACGGGTGCGCTCGAGGCGGAAGCGGCCCTCGTCGTGGATCGTCATGAGCGGGTGTGGCGCGACCGTGACGAGGTCGACGAACCCCCGCGGTTCCGGGTCGTCGAGTCCGGCGACCTCGCGCAGCTGGTCGGGGCGCAGGCCCTCGACGCTCGACGCGGCGAGCAGCGTGCCCGCCAGGGTGTCGTACCCGTCCTGCAGGATCGCCGTGGTCGTGGCGGACGTCAGCACCGCGACCCAGGCGCCGGAGCGCGGGTCGTGGACCTCGGTGGGGTTGGGCACGGTGCGAGGCGGCTCAGGGAACGAGCAGGACCTTGCCGGTGGCCCGGCGCTGGTCGATCTCCAGCAGCGCGTCGACCACGCCCTCGAGCGGCCGGGTCGAGGAGATGACCGGGTCGAGCGCACCCGAGACGAGGTGCGGCAGCAGCGCGTCCCACTCCATCCGCACGTGGCCCTGGCGGGAGAGGGCGTACGCACCCCAGCCGACGCCCACGACGGTCGTGTTGTTCAGCAGCAGGCGGTTGACCTTGACCTCGGGGATCGATCCGCCGGTGAAGCCGATCACGAGCAGGCGGCCGTCCTCGGCCAGGCTGCGCAGGGAGTCGGTGAAGCGGTCGCCACCGACCGGGTCGACCACGAGGTCGAACTTCTCGGTGAGCGCCTCGCGGAAGCCGTCGGCCAGGACGTAGGAGTCGGCGCCCGCGGTGATCGCCACATCGCCCTTCTCCGGGGTCGACACCACGGCGACGACCGAGCCGGAGCCGAACGCCTTGGCGACCTGGATCGCTGCCGTGCCGACACCGCCCGCGGCGCCGTGCACCAGGACGGTCTCGCCGGGCTGCAGGTGCCCGCGCTCGATCAGCGCGAAGTAGGCGGTGCCGTAGTTGAAGATGACCGAGGCGCCCTTCTCGAACGAGACGGCCTCGGGCAGCGGGAAGACGAACTGCTCGTCCACCGCGACGTGCTCGGCGAAGCCGCCGAGGAAGCTCAGGGCCGCGACGCGGTCGCCGGGGGCGAACTCGGAGTCCTCGGGCGCCTCGACGACGATCCCGGCGACCTCCGAGCCCGGCACGAACGGGAGCTCGGGCCGCAGCTGGTACTGGCCGCGCGACTGGAGCACGTCGGGGAAGGCCACGCCGGCGGCCTTCACCTCGATGAGCACCTTGCCGGCGGAGTCGGGGGCCTCGACCTCCGCGACGCCAACTGCCTCGGGACCGTCCAGGGTTGTGATCTGCACCGCACGCATGACTCGACCCTAGCGAGCGCCGACGACGGCCCGACGGGGGTCCCGTAGGTCGAGCCGGGGAGAATGCAGGCATGCGCCTCGTCGACCTGCTGCCCGAAGCCGGTCCCGACCACGAGGACGCCGTCTACGAGGCGATCGCCACGTGGGTCGAGTCCCGCGGTCTGACGCTGTACCCCGCGCAGGACGAGGCGATCCTCGAGTGCGTCGCCGGCTCCAACGTCGTGCTGGCAACGCCGACCGGTTCCGGCAAGAGCCTCGTCGCCACGGGCGCGATGGCGGCGGCCCTCGCGCGCGGCGAGTGCAGCGTCTACACCGCGCCGATCAAGGCCCTCGTCAGCGAGAAGTTCTTCGACCTGTGCGAGATCTTCGGTGCCGAGAACGTCGGCATGGTCACGGGCGACGCCGCGGTCAACGCCGATGCCCCGATCATCGCGGCGACGGCGGAGATCCTCGCGAACATGGCGCTGCGCGAGGGCGCGGGCGCGGACATCGGCCTGGTCGTGATGGACGAGTTCCACTTCTACGCCGACCCCGACCGCGGCTGGGCCTGGCAGGTGCCGCTGATCGAGCTGCCGCGGGCGCAGTTCCTGCTGATGTCGGCCACGCTCGGCGACACGACCCGCCTCGAGGGCGACCTGACGCGCCGCACGGGGCGCGACACCGCCGTCGTCACCTCGACCGAGCGGCCCGTCCCGCTGGTCAGCGAGTACGTCACGACGCCCGTGCAGGAGACGCTCGAGCAGCTCGTCGAGACCGGGCAGACGCCGGTCTACGTCGTCCACTTCACGCAGGTCTCCGCGCTCGAGCGGGCGCAGGCGCTCACGAGCATCAAGGTCGCGACCCGCGAGGAGCGCGACCAGATCGCCGAGGCCCTGGGCGACTTCCGGTTCTCGTCGGCGTTCGGCAAGACCCTCTCGCGGCTCGTGCGGATGGGTGTCGGCGTGCACCACGCCGGGATGCTGCCGCGCTACCGGCGACTCGTCGAGACCCTGACGCAGCAGGGCCTGCTGAAGGTCGTGTGCGGCACCGACACGCTCGGCGTCGGCATCAACGTGCCGATCCGCACGGTGCTGTTCAGCGGCCTCAGCAAGTACGACGGCACGCGCCAGCGCCAGCTCCAGGTCCGGGAGTTCCAGCAGATCGCCGGGCGCGCCGGGCGTGCGGGCTACGACACGATCGGGCACGTCGTGGTCGAGGCGCCCGAGCACGAGATCGAGAACGCCCGGCTCGTGCGCAAGGCCGGCGACGACCCGAAGAAGCTCAAGCGGGTCCAGCGCAAGAAGGCGCCCGAGGGCTTCGTGTCGTGGGGGCAGGGCACGTTCGACAAGCTCGTCGGCGGAACGCCCGAGCCGCTCGTGTCGCGGATGCGGGTCAGTCACGCGATGGTGCTCGACGTCGTCAGCCGGCCCGGCGATGCCCGGGCGTCGCTCGAGCGGCTCCTGCGCGAGAGCGGCGAGACCGAGGAGTCGCAGGACCGGATGCTCGCCCAGGTCGACGCGATCATCGAGGCGCTGCTCGCCGGCGGCGTGGTCGAGGCCGTCGACCCGCCCGACGCGGAGGGCCGCACCCTGCGGCTCACGATCGACCTGCAGGCCAACTTCGCGCTCAACCAGCCGCTGTCGCCGTTCGCGGTCGCGGCGCTGGAGCTGCTCGACCGCGAGTCGCCGACGTACGCGCACGACGTCGTCTCGGTCATCGAGGCCACGCTCGACGACCCGCGCCCGATCATCAACGCCCAGCGACACCGTGCCCGCGGCGAGGCGATCAACGAGATGAAGATGGACGGGATCGAGTACGACGAGCGGATGGAGCTGCTCGACGAGATCACGCACCCCAAGCCGCTCGAGGAGCTGCTGACGGCCGGCTACGAGGCGTATCGGATCGGGCACCCGTGGGTCGCCGATCACGAGCTCAAGCCGAAGTCGGTCGTGCGCGAGATGTGGGAGCGCGCGATGACATTCTCCGAGCTGATCGGTGACTACCAGCTCGCGCGATCCGAGGGGCTGGTGCTGCGGTACCTCTCCGACGTCTACAAGACGCTCGGGCGCACGGTGCCCGAGAAGGCGCGCGACACCGAGCTCGAGGACCTGACCGAGTGGCTCGGCGAGCTCGTGCGCCAGACCGACTCCAGCCTGCTCGACGAGTGGGAGGAGCTGATCAACCCCGGCACCGACCCCGCGGACGTGCGGCCCAAGGCCGACGGCAACGCCCCGCCCCGGCCCGTCACGGGCAACGCGCGGGCGTTCCGGGTGCTGGTGCGCAACGCGCTGTTCCGCCGGGTCGAGCTGGCGGCCTTCGGCCGGTGGACGGCGCTCGGCGAGCTCGACGGCGACGACGGCTGGGACGCCGAGGCGTGGCGGGAGGCGATCTTGGCCTACCGCGAGGAGTACGACGAGCTGGGCACCGGACCGGAGGCCCGTGGACCGCAGTTCTTCCAGGTCGACGAGACCCCGCCGGCGTCGTTCGACCCGGGCTCACGGGCGTGGACGGTGCGCCAGACGTTCGCCGACCCCGACGGCGACCGCGACTGGGGCATCACGGCCGAGGTCGACCTCGACGCCTCCGACGAGGCGGGCGAGGCCGTGCTCCGCGTCGTCTCCGTCGCCCCCCACTGACGAACGACCGCTCGCGAGTGGATTCCCGCCCCGCGGCGAGTGGATTCCCGCCCCGCCGCGAGTGGATTCCCGCCCCGCCAGGAGTGAGTTTCCGCCCCTCGCGAGGGCGGAAACTCACTCGCGGAGGGGCGGAAACTCACTCGCGAGCGGTACGTCGGCTACGCGGCGCGGGTGGTCTCGCGGGCGGCGGTGTGCCAGATGAAGTCGTCGCGCTCGACGGTGCGCAGGTGCCACCAGTAGCGGAACGTGAAGCCGGGCCAGATCGTGCGGTTCTTGCCCTTGCTGTCGAGGTACCAGCTCGTGCAGCCGCCCTGGCTCCACACGCCCTTGGAGACCTTCTCCTGGATCGCGTCGTTGAACTCGCTCTGCGCCTGTGACGTCGGCTGGACCGCGCCGGCCCCGCGCTCGTCCATCGCCTCGAGCAGCTTGATGATCCACTTCGTCTGCTGCTCGATCATGAACACGACCGAGTTGTGGCCGAGCGCCGTGTTCGGACCCAGCAGCAGGAAGAAGTTCGGGAAGTGCGAGACCGCGATGCCGTTGTAGGTCTCGATGCCGTGCTCGTCGAAGGTCTTCGACAGGTCGCGGCCGCCCTCGCCGGTCACGTGGACCCACTGGAACGCGTCGGTCACGTGGAAGCCCGTGCCGTAGATGATGACGTCGACCTCGCGGAACTCGCCGTCCTTCGTGCGGATGCCGGTCGGCGTGATCTCCTCGACGCCGGTGTCGATCAGTGCGACGTTCTCCTGGTTGTAGACCGGGATGTAGTTGTCGGTCTTGAGCACGCGCTTGCAGCCGAGGCGGTAGTCGGGGATCAGCTTCTCGGCGGTCTCCGGGTCGTTGACCGTCTTGCGGATGTAGCCCGAGACCTTCTTCTCGACGACCGAGGTGATGTTCTGCAGCGGGCCGGTGAAGCCCAGCTGGGTCGCCTCGTTCATCCAGTAGTGCAGGTTGCGGTAGGCGCGCGTGCCGCCGGGGACCTTGGAGATGAAGGCCTTCTTCTTGCCCACGATGTCGTGGTTGGACTTCGGCACGACCCACGGGGCGGTGCGCTGGTGCACGTCGAGCTGGCCGACGATCGGGGCGATCTGCGGGATGAACTGGATCGCGCTGGCGCCGGTGCCGATGACCGCGACGCGCTTGCCGGTCAGGTCGACGTCGTGGTCCCACTGGGCGGAGTGGAAGCGTGCGCCCGTGAAGGACTCGGCGCCCTTGATCTGGGGGATGTTCGGGATGTGTAGGCCGCCGATGCCCGAGACGAGCACGCGCGTGTCGTACGTCTCGCCGTTGGTCGTGACGGTCCAGCGCTGCCGGTCCTCGTCCCACGTGGCGCCCGTCATCTCGGTGCCGAAGTGGATGACGTCGTGGAGGTGGTGCTTCTTGGCGACGCCGCGCATGTACTCCCAGATCTCGGCCTGGCCGGAGTACTCGCGCGACCACTGCGGGTTGAGCTCGTAGGAGAAGGAGTACATGTGGCTCTGGACGTCGCACTCCGCGCCGGGGTACGTGTTGTCGCGCCACGTGCCGCCGACGTCGTCGGCCTTCTCGAGCACGAGGAAGTCGGTGCGGCCGGCTTCGCGGAGCTTCATGGCCATGCCCATGCCGGAGAAGCCGCTGCCGATGATGAGGGTGTCGGTGCTGATCACGTTTCGGATACTATCGGTATCTGAACGGTCCGCCAAGATGGAGGCGCACCGATGTGAGGAGGACGACGTGACGGTCGACGGGACCCGGATCACCCGAGCGGAGCGGCAGGCCCAGACGCGCGAGCGTCTCGTGGAGGTCGCGCGCGACCTGTTCCTGACCGAGGGCTACGCCGCCACGCCGCTGGACAAGGTCGCCGTCACCGCCGGTTTCTCCAAGGGCGCGGTCTACTCGAACTTCGCCGGCAAGGAGGAGCTGTGCCTCGCGGTGCTCGACAGCCTCCACGCCGAGCAGATCGAGGGCATCGTCGAGGCGTTCAGCGCTCGCACCGACCTCGACAGCCGCATCGACGCCTTCGTCGAGTGGGCCCGCAAGAGCGTCGGCAGCCCGCGGTACACCGCGCTCGAGGTCGAGTTCGCCGCCGCTGCGCGTCACAGCCCCTTCGTCGCGAGCGAGCTGGTCAAGCGGCACCGCGACATGCGCACGATGGCCGCCGGCCTGATCGCCCAGATCGCCGAGGAGGAGGGCATCGAGCTCGCGCTGACCCCGGAGCAGGCCGCGACGTCGCTGCTGAGCCTCGGCATCGGGATGGGCGCGATGCGCTCGCTCGACGCCTCGATCGACGTCGGCGTCTTCGCCCCCGCGATCCGCTCCCTCATGCGCCCGAAGGGCCGCTGACCGACGAGGGCCCCGCAG
>NZ_BAAAME010000004.1:662858-666485 GCF_039529015.1 Aeromicrobium alkaliterrae | reverse complement strand
TCGGTGGCTCAGTAGCCCCCGTTGTCCTTGAAGCGCTGGAAGCTGGCCTGGATCTCGGCCTCGGCCTCCTCGCGACCGACCCACAGCGAGCCCTTCTCGACGAACTTGCCGGGCTCGAGGTCCTTGTAGGTCTCGAAGAAGTGCTGGATCTCGCTCTGGTCGAACTCCGCGACGTCGCCGATGTCCTGCAGGTGCGCCTGGCGCGGGTCGTGCGAGGGGACGCACAGGATCTTGTCGTCGCCGCCGGCGTCGTCGGTCATCTTGAACATGCCGATCGCGCGGCACTCGATGACGCAGCCCGGAAACGTCGGGAACGGCAGGATCACGAGCGCGTCCAGGGGGTCGCCGTCGTTGCCCAGCGAGTCGTCGATGAAGCCGTAGTCGGCGGGGTAGGTCATCGAGGTGAAGAGGGTGCGATCCAGGCGGATGCGGTGGGTCTTGTGGTCGAGCTCGTACTTGTTGCGCTCGCCCTTGGGAATCTCCACGGTGACGTCGAAGATCACTAGTCCTCCAGAGGTGGTGGCCGGCCGGAGTCGCTCACGGCAGGCGTAGTCGTCGGTGGTCGCCCGCCATTCGAGCAGTCGACCGTCTCTATAGTCTGGCCCATGTGACGAGAGCGCAGGGCCACCGGGTGCGCAAGCGCACCGGCCATCCGGTGCTGCGGGCGCTCGCGTGGGTCACCGCCGCCGCAGTTCTGGTCGGCGCGATCGTCGGCGTGACGGTCCTGCACCAGCGCGGATCGCTCAACGACTTCCTGTGTGGCGGCGACTGCGGCGACCGCTACGTCACGGCGCCGGAGGACCTGGAGGCGCTCGATCCGGCGAGCCAGGAGCTGTCCGCGGTGCCGCCGGCCGACGTCGACGACGTGGCCGTGTCGAACGCGGTCGAGGCTGCGCTCGGCCAGCCGCTGCTCGGCCCGCACGTGGGCGTCTCGGTGCGCGAGCTCGACGGCACCGAGGTCCTCGCGACCTCGCCGGACGCCTTCATCCCCGCCTCGACCACGAAGGTGCTGACGGGCTACGCCGCGCTGACGACGCTCGACCCAGCGCAGCGGTTCACCACGACGGCGGTGCTCGACGGCTCGCGCCTCGTGCTGGTCGGCGGTGGCGACCCGTACCTCATGGCCACGCCGGCCGACAAGGGTTTCGCGGCCCCGGCCGACCTGGCGACGCTCGCCGACCGGACGGGCGCCGAGCTCGTCGAGAAGGGCGTCACCCAGGTGCAGCTGGCCTACGACGACACCCTGTTCACGGGCCCCGCCGACAACCCCGTGTGGGAGCCGTCCTACGCGGCGCAGAACCAGGTCAGCCCGATCACGGCGCTGTGGACCGACCGCGGCCGCGTCGACAAGCGCCGGGTCGAGGACCCCTCGGGCACGGCGGCGTCGATCTTCGCCGCGCAGCTCACCGAGCGCGGGATCACGGTGACGTCGGTCGAGCCCGGAGCGGCGCCCGCCGCAGGCACCCCGGTCGCCGAGGTCGAGGGCCCCACCGTCGCGCAGGCGGTCGAGCGGATGGTGCTCACGAGCGACAACGGGGCCGCCGAGGTGCTGGCGCGGCACGTCGCGATCGCGTCGGGCCAGGAGGGCAGCTTCACGGCCGCCGCCGCAGCCGTCACGACCGCGCTGGAGAACGCCGGGATCGAGACGACCGGCCTGGTGCTGACCGACGGCAGCGGGTTGTCGCGGCAGAACCGCATCGCACCCACCACGTTGACCTCGGTCGTGGTCGCCTCACGGCTCACCGCGCCCGAGCTCAGCGGCGACCTGCCGGTCGCGGGGTTCACGGGCACGCTCGTCGAGCGCTTCGTCGGCGTCCCCGGCCGCGGCCTCGCGCGCGTCAAGACCGGCGCCCTCAACCAGGTGCACTCGCTGGCCGGCACGGTCACGACGGCCGACGGGGTGGTCCTGTCGATCGCGGTCATGGTCGACCAGGCCGACCTCACCCGCCCTCTCGACTCGCGCGCCGCGGTCGACGCGGTCGTGGCCTCCGTGGCCGGGTGCACCTGCGCGGCGCCCTAGGGCGGGCCGGGGCGCCGGGCCCTCTCTGCGGGATTGGTGGAGCGGTCTTGGGCCGATGTCCGTAGGTTGAGGTCATGATCGACTGGCGGCTCGCCCGTGCCACGGGTGCCAAGCTCAGCCGTCCGGGGCCCGACGTGTCCCCGGCGGAAGCCTCCGAGATCGTGGAGGAGCTGCGGGTCGCATCCCTGCGCGCGCAGGGGCCCGTCCGCGAATTCACGGGGCTCTCGGCGCCGACCGACGCGACCCCCGTCCTCGTGGTCGACCGACCGCGCTGGATCGAGGCGAACCTCGGGTCGTTCTCCGAGCTGCTCGGCCCGACGCTCGAGAAGCTCGACGAGCGCACCAACGTCCTGACCCGCAAGGTCGGCGGGGCGGTGTCGGGTGCCGAGCTGGGCGCGGTGCTCGCGCTCGTGTCGAGCCGCGTCCTGGGCCAGTTCGATCCCTTCTGGACCGGGCCGAACGGCGAGCCCGGTCGCCTGCTGCTGGTCGCGCCGAACATCGTCCAGGTCGAGCGCAAGCTCGAGGTCGTCCCGGCCGACTTCCGCCTCTGGGTGTGCCTGCACGAGGAGACCCACCGGGTGCAGTTCACGGCCAACCCGTGGCTGCGCGACCACATGCGCAGCATCGTGCAGGACTTCCTCGACCAGACCGACGCCGACGCGGTCAGCCGGATCGCCGAGCAGATCGGCAAGGCGCTCCGCGGCGAGATCGAGCTGTCGCTGACCGAGCTGTTCCAGAGCGACGAGCAGCGAGCCCTCGTGGCCCGGGCGACCGGCGTCATGTCGCTGCTCGAGGGCCACGCCGACGTCGTGATGGACGGTGTCGGGCCGGAGGTCGTGCGCACGGTCGCCACGATCCGCCGGCGCTTCACGCAGCGCCGCGAGTCGGCTGGCCCGCTCGACCGCATCCTGCGCAAGCTGCTCGGCATGGAGGGCAAGCTCCGGCAGTACCAGGAGGGCGCCGTGTTCGTGCGCGCCGTCGTCGACGCCGTCGGCATGGAGGGCTTCAACGCCGTCTGGACCTCCGAGGAGACGCTCCCGACCCACGCCGAGGTCCTCGACCCCTCCCTCTGGCTCGCCCGCGTCGCCCCCTGAACCACCGCTCGCGAGTGAGTTCCCGCCCCGTCGCGAGTGACTTTCCGCCCCACGGCGAGTGAGTTTCCGCCCCTGTCGCCATCGAGCAGGGGCGGAAACTCTCTCCTGGCAGGGCGGAAACTCTCTCCTGATAGGGCGGGAATTCACTCGCGAGCGGTACGTCGGGGAGTGGGAGGGTGGGGGCATGGGTGCGGGTGACGGTGCGGGTGCGGGCGCGGGTGACGGTGCGGGTGTGGGTGTGAGCGGGGGGTCCGGGCGGTTGGATCCGGCGGTGGCGGCCGGACGGGCCGCGGTGCGCGACGCCCTGGCGGACGTCGAGGCCGGGCAGGTCGTGCTCGTCGGGGTCTCCGGCGGCGCCGACTCCCTCGCGCTGGCTGCATCCCTGGCCTTCGTCGGCCCGCGCGCCGGATGGGACGTCCGCGCCGTCGTGGTCGACCACGGACTGCAGGCGGGGTCCGGCCAGGTCGCCGAGCGCGCCGGCACCCAGTGCCGCGACCTCGGCCTGGCCGCCGA
>NZ_BAAAME010000004.1:625370-662844 GCF_039529015.1 Aeromicrobium alkaliterrae | reverse complement strand
AGGTCGTGGCCGTGGAGGTCGGAGACACCGGAGGTCCGGAGGCCGCCGCCCGCACGGCCCGGCTCGACGCGCTCCGCCGCCGCGCGGCTGAGACCGACGCCGTGGCCGTCTGTCTGGCGCACACCCTCGACGACCAGGCCGAGACCGTCCTGCTCGGGCTCGGCCGAGGTTCCGGCGCCCGTTCGCTCGCGGGGATGGCGCCCCGCACCGGCCTGCTCCGCCGCCCCTTCCTGGCCCTGCGCCGCAGCGAGACCGTCGCGATCTGCGCGGCGCAGGGGCTCGAGCCGTGGAACGACCCGCACAACGCCGACCCCCGCTACCGGCGCGTGCGCGTGCGCCAGGAGCTTCTGCCGCTGCTGGACGACGTGCTCGCCGGCGGCGTCGCGGAGGCGCTCGCCCGCACCGCGACGCAGCTCGGCCGCGACCTCGACCTGCTCGAGGCGATGACGTCGGCCTGGCTCGACGCGCACCCGGATCCGCGCCTGCCCGAGCTGGCGGCGCAGCACCCCGCGATCCGCTCGCGCGCGCTCCACCGCCTGGCCGTCGCGGCCGGCGCGACCCCCGGCGAGACGACCGCCGAGCACGTCGCCCGCCTCGACTCCCTCGTCACGACGCCGACCGGCGGACGCCGCATCGAGCTGCCCGGCGGTGTGACGTGCACCCGGGAGGCCGATCGCCTCCGCTTCGCTCCGACCTCTGTGGCACGCTGAGCACGTGGACCGCGCACACATCGAAGACGACCTCGATCCGAGCCAGACCCTCTTCACGGAGGAGCAGATCCAGGCCCGCCTGAAGGAGATGGCGGTCCAGATCCAGGCCGACTACGAGGGCCGTGACGTGCTCCTCGTGGGCGTGCTCAAGGGCGCCGTCATGGTCATGGCCGACCTCGCCCGGTCGCTGGACCGCCACGTCGAGATGGACTGGATGGCCGTGTCGTCCTACGGCTCCGGCACCAAGAGCTCCGGCGTCGTCCGGATCCTCAAGGACCTCGACGCCGACATCAGTGGCCGCGACGTCCTGATCGTCGAGGACATCATCGACACGGGCCTCACGCTGTCGTGGCTCGTGGCCAACCTGAAGTCGCGCAAGCCGGCCTCGGTCGAGATCGCCACCCTGCTGCGCAAGCCCGACGCCCTGCAGATGGAGGTCGACGTCAAGTACGTCGGTTTCGACATCCCCAACGCCTTCGTCGTCGGCTACGGCCTCGACTACGGCGAGCGCTACCGCAACCTGCGGTGCATCAGCACGCTCGCCGAGCACGTCTACCGCTGATCCGACGCACGTGACGTCCGCGTCACCGGAACCGGACGAAGTGCCCGGACGTTGGTCATCCGTGACCGTCCCACGTGTACGGTTCACCTACCGTCGATCACTGAGGAGAGGGTGGGCCGACGCCCCATGAACGTGAAGCAGATCCTGAAGGGCCCCTGGCTCTGGATCATCGTCATCGCCCTCGTCGTGATCGGCATCCTCCAGTTCTCGTCGTCCTCGGACGGCTACCGCGAGGTCAAGACCTCGACGATGGTCGGCTACCTCGAGGGCGACAAGATCAAGGAGCTCACCTTCATCGAGGGCGAGCAGCGCATCGAGGCGACCCTCAAGAAGGACGACGAGCAGGTCCGCGCGACCTGGCTCGGCGACCAGGGCGCCCGCCTCGTCGAGTCGGCCGAGACCGCGGTCGCCGACAAGAAGCTGCCGAGCTTCGACGTCAAGAACCCGCAGACCAGCCCGCTCGTCTCGCTGCTCTTCACGCTCCTGCCGATCCTGCTGATCGTCCTGATCCTGTTCTGGTTCATGGGTCGCATGCAGGGCGGTGGCGGCGGCGTCATGAAGTTCAGCAAGTCGCGCGCCAAGCTCATCACGAAGGACACCCCGCAGACCACGTTCGCCGACGTCGCCGGGTGCGACGAGGCGATCGAGGAGCTCGGCGAGATCAAGGAGTTCCTCTCCGAGCCCGCGAAGTTCCAGGCGGTCGGCGCGAAGATCCCCAAGGGCGTCCTGCTCTACGGCCCGCCCGGCACCGGCAAGACGCTCCTGGCGCGCGCCGTCGCGGGCGAGGCCGGCGTGCCGTTCTACTCGATCTCGGGCTCCGACTTCGTCGAGATGTTCGTCGGCGTCGGCGCCAGCCGCGTGCGTGACCTGTTCGAGCAGGCCAAGTCCAACGCCCCCGCGATCGTCTTCATCGACGAGATCGACGCCGTCGGTCGCCACCGCGGCACCGGCATGGGCGGCGGCCACGACGAGCGCGAGCAGACGCTCAACCAGCTGCTCGTCGAGATGGACGGCTTCGACGTGCGCGGCGGAGTCATCCTCATCGCGGCCACGAACCGCCCCGACGTGCTCGACCCGGCGCTCCTGCGCCCGGGCCGCTTCGACCGCCAGATCGGCGTCGAGGCGCCCGACCTCAAGGGTCGCGAGACGATCCTCAAGGTCCACGCTCGTGGCAAGCCGATCGGACCCGACGTCGACCTGGGCAGCGTCGCCAAGCGCACACCGGGCTTCAGCGGCGCCGACCTGGCCAACGTCCTCAACGAGGCGGCCCTGCTCACGGCGCGCAACAACGAGAAGGTCATCACCAACGAGACCCTCGACGAGGCGATCGACCGCGTCATGGCCGGCCCGCAGAAGCGCACCCGTCTGATGAACGAGCACGAGCGGCTCGTCACGGCGTACCACGAGGGCGGCCACGCGCTGGTGGCCGCGGCGCTGCCGCAGAGCGACCCCGTGCACAAGATCACGATCCTGCCGCGCGGTCGTGCCCTCGGCTACACGATGGTCCTGCCCGACGAGGACAAGTACAGCCAGACCCGCGCCGAGCTGCAGGACAAGCTCGCCTACATGATGGGCGGCCGCGCCGCGGAGGAGCTCGTCTTCCACAACCCCACCACGGGCGCCGGCAACGACATCGAGAAGGCCACCGGCCTGGCGCGCGCGATGGTCACGCAGTACGGCATGAGCGAGCGCGTCGGCGCGATCAAGCTCGGCAGCGACAACAGCCAGCCGTTCCTCGGCGCCGGCACCGGGATGGGTCACACGCGTGACTACTCCGAGCGGGTCGCCGCGCTCGTCGACGACGAGGTCACGCTGCTCATCAGCAACGCGCACCAGGAGGCCTTCGACATCCTGGCCGAGAACCGCGACGTCCTGGACTCGCTGGTCGTCGAGCTGATGGAGAAGGAAACCCTCGACAAGGCCCAGGTCGCGCGCATCTTCGAGCCCCTGCGTCGTCGCGACATCCGCCCGGCCTGGACCGGTTCGGACACCCGTCAGCCCTCGCAGCAGCCCCCCGTCGAGATCGCACCGGCGCAGCCCGCCGTGTCCGACGACGGCCTCGACGTCGGTCCCGAGTCCGGCGGAACGGTCTGAGCCGTGGCGGTCGACCACGCGCGTGCCGAGGCGGCGATCCGCGAGCTGCTGATCGCGATCGGTGAGGACCCGGACCGCGAGGGCCTGCGCGAGACGCCGGCCCGCGTGGCCCGGTCGTACGCCGAGCTCGTGGCCGGTCTCGACCAGGACCCGACCGAGGTGCTCAACGCGACGTTCGACGTGGGCCACGACGAGCTCGTGCTGGTCAAGGACATCGAGATGTGGAGCATGTGCGAGCACCACCTGGTGCCGTTCTTCGGCGTCGCGCACATCGGCTACATCCCCGCCGCCGAGGGCAACGTGACGGGCCTGTCGAAGCTGGCACGCCTGGTCGACGTCTTCGCGCGCCGCCCCCAGGTGCAGGAGCGGCTGACGACCCAGATCGCCGACGCCCTGACCGACGTCCTGAAGCCGCGCGGCGTCATCGTCGTGCTCGAGGCCGAGCACCTGTGCATGACGATGCGCGGTGTCCGCAAGGGCGGCGCCCGCACGATCACCAGCGCCGTGCGCGGACAGCTGCGCGAGGTGGCCACCCGAGCCGAGGCGATGAACCTCATCAGGGGCTCGTGACCCGCCCCCAGATCCCCGGGCTGGCCGGTGCTGCTCCGGCGGGCCGCACGCTCGTGATGGGCGTCGTCAACGTCACGCCGGACTCGTTCTCGGACGGCGGTCGCTGGCTCGACGCGGACGCGGCGATCGCCCGTGGCCGACGGCTCGTGGCCGACGGCGCCGACCTGGTTGACGTGGGCGGGGAGTCGACCCGCCCCGGCGCGACCCGCGTGGACGAGCCGACCGAGCTCGAACGGGTCGTCCCGGTCGTGCGCGAGCTCGCGGCCGACGGGGTGGCCGTCTCGGTCGACACGATGCGCGCCTCGGTGGCAGCGGCAGCCTGGGAGGCCGGTGCCTCGCTCGTCAACGACGTCTCCGGTGGCCGGGCCGATCCCGAGATGCTGCAGGTCGTCGCCGACGCCGGTGCACCGTTCGTCGTGATGCACTGGCGGGCCCACTCGGCGTCGATGCAGCACGCCGACCACACCCACTACGACGTCGTCGTCACCGATGTCGTGCGCGAGCTCGAGCGCCAGGTCGCCGACGCCCTCGACGCGGGCGTCCGTGCCGATCGGCTCGTGGTCGACCCCGGGCTCGGCTTCTCCAAGACGGGGGAGCAGAACTGGGAGATCCTCGCGTCGCTCGAGGCGTTCGCCGCACTGGGTCACCCGCTGCTGGTCGCGGCCAGCCGCAAGCGCTTCCTGGGCGAGCTGCTGGCCGACGGCGACGAGCTGCGGCCGACCGACGGACGCGACGACGCCACGGCGGCCTTGTCCACCGTGTCGGCCCGGGCAGGCGCCTGGGCCGTGCGCGTGCACGAGGCACGACCGTCCGCCGACGCCGTCCGCGTCGTGGCGCGGTTGGGAGCGCAGGCGTGAGCGGCGACGTGCTGGCGGTGCACCGCAGCTTCTACGAGGCCATCGAGGCCGGCGACGTCGACCTCATGGCGGCGCTCTGGGTCGACCGCCCCGACACGTCGTGCGCCCACCCGGGCACGACTCCGGTGCGCGGCACGTCGGGCATCCTGCGCTCCTGGACGATGCTGATGGCCCAGGCGGGCTACCTGCAGTTCTTCCTGACCGACGTGCAGGCCGCCTTCACCTCCGACGGAGCCGTCGCGATCGTCACGTGCACCGAGAACATCCTGTCCGGCCACGGTCTCGAGAGCCCGGAGAGCTTCGCCGGCGGGAAGGTCACGAGCACCAGCGTCCTCGTGCTGCGGCAGGGACGGTGGCAGTTCCACACCCGCCACGCCTCGCCCATCATCGACTTCGACGCCGAGCCCCTCGAGGAGGACTGATGGCGATCCCCGACGGTCTCGACCGCATCGAGCTGACCGGCCTGCGCGGCTTCGGGCACCACGGCGTGTTCGACCACGAGCGTCGCGACGGCCAGGAGTTCGGCGTCGACGTCGTCCTCGGGCTCGACCTGACGGCCGCCGGCACGACCGACGACCTGGCCGAGACGGTGCACTACGGCGAGCTCGCCGACAGCATCCACGGGGTCCTGGTGGGTCCTCCCGTGGACCTCATTGAGACGTTGGCACTGCGTATGGTGGACTTGTGTCTGACGGACGCCCGCGTGCAGTGGGCGAGCGTCACGGTGCACAAGCCGAACGCGCCCATCACGCCCACGTTCACCGACGTGGCCGTCACGATCGAGCGGAGCAGACGATGACCGAATCGCCCACCCCCTACGTGCTGGACGCCGACACCATGACCGGCGGGATGCGACCCATCCGCCAGGGCGTCATCGCGATCGGGTCCAACCTCGGCGATCGCCACGCCCGCCTCCAGGGCGCCGTCTCGGCGCTGGAGGACACCCCCGAGGTGCAGGTCGTCGCGATCTCCTCGGTCTACGAGACCGAGCCCGTCGGCGCCCCCTCGGGCTCCGAGAAGTTCCTCAACGCGGTCGTCCTGATCGACACGACCCTCACGGTCCACACGCTGCTCGACCGCGCGCTGGCCATCGAGGACGCGTTCGGTCGCGAGCGCAGCGAGCCCAACGCTCCGCGCACGCTCGACGTCGACGTCATCGTGGTCGGCGACCGTGTGGCCGACGACGAGTCGCTGCAGCTGCCGCACCCGCGGGCGCACGAGCGGGGCTTCGTCCTCGTGCCGTGGCTCGAGGTCGACCCGGAGGGCCAGATCCCGGGCCAGGGCTTCGTCGCGGACCTGATCGGCGACATCGACACCAGCGGGGTCGTCAAGCGCGAGGACCTCGAGATCCTGCTCTGACGCTCTGATGAGGTCCGTCCGTCCGACCTCGGTGCGCCTGCTGGCCGTGCTGGTCAGCCTGGGGCTGCTGGTCGGTGCGCTCCTGCCGGGTCTGGTCCGACGGGCCGGCGGCGAGGTGCCGGTGCTCTCCTGGGGTCCGGCGCTGCTGCTGTCGATCGCGGCCGGCATCGTCGGCGTCGTCGCCTTCTCCACCTGGAAGTCGGTGCACCGCGAGCGGCAGCGGGTCAACGCCGACCGGGCGCTGTTCCACCTCGCGCTGGCGCACGCCTCCTCCCGGGTGGGGGCACTGTTCCTCGGCGCGTACGCGGGGTTCGCGCTGGCCTACCTCGACGCGTTCGAGACCGTGAACGGCCGCGACCGGGTGGTCCACGGCGGCGCAGCGGCGCTGGCTGCGGCACTCCTGCTGGCGGCCGGGCTCCTGATGGAGCGCGCCTGCCGCCTGCCCGCGGACGACGACGAGGACGACGAGGACGACGACGGCTCCCGGTCGAAGGCCCGCCCCACCCCCACCTGAGCCGCCGCACGCCCTTCGAGGCCACTCGTTCCTCGCGGCACCTCAGGGCGCGGAGAGCTGACCGCCCCCTGAGGTGCGACGAAGGAGCCTCGAAGGGGTCACCTCCGGCGGGCGGCTCAGCCCAGCAGGGTCTGGCGCAGGGTGCCGAGGCCGACCCCGCCGAGGGCCAGGGCGTCGGCGTGGAACCGGCGCAGGTCCGGGCCGTGGACGGCGACCCAGTCGTCGCGCAGCCGGGTCCACTCGCGCTCGCCGATCTTGTACGACGGTGCCTGCCCCGGCCAGCCGAGGTAGCGGTTCGACTCGAACCGCACGAAGCCCTCGTCCATGTGCATGTGCTGACGCATGAACGGCAGCACGTCGTCGCCGCGCCACGGGCCCGATCCGTCGGGCTTCGGCAGGCCGAGGTGCACGCCGATGTCGACCACGACGCGAGCGGCGCGCTGGCGCTGGGCGTCGAGCATGCCGAGCCGGTCGCCCGGGTCGTCGAGGAAGCCGAGGTCGGCCATCAGGCGCTCGGCGTAGAGCGCCCAGCCCTCGCCGTGACCCGAGTTCCAGCTCGTGCGGCGCCAGCCGTTGAGCGTCGTCGCGGCGGCCACCGCGACGCCGCACTGGAGGTGGTGCCCCGGTACACCCTCGTGATACACCGTCGTGCGCTCGCGCCACGTGCCGAACTCGGTGACCTCTGGCGGCACGCTCCACCACATCCGCCCGGCTCGCGAGAAGTCCTCGCTCGGCGGCGTGTAGTAGATCCCGCCGGTCTGGGTCGGCGCGATGCGGCACTCCAGGCGGTGCAGCGGTTCGGCGATGTCGAAGTGCGTGCCGTCGAGGGCCGCGATGGCGGCGTCGCTGGTCTCCTGCATCCACGCCTGCAGGGCGTCGGTGCCGTGGAGCTTGCGCGCGGGGTCGGCGTCGAGGGCCGCGATCGCGTCGGCGATCGAGCCGCCGGGCACGATCTGGCGGGCGACCTCCTCCTGCTCGGTGACCATGCGTCGGAGCTCCTCGACGCCCCACGCGTAGGTCTCCTCGAGGTCGACCTCCAGGCCGACGAACGAGCGGGACGCCAGCGCGTAGGCCTCCCGGCCGGCGGCGTCGTCCTCACGCGCCGCGGGGGCCAGGGTGCGGGTCAGGAACTCGCCGAGCCGGGCGTAGGCTGCCGCGGCGTCGGCCGCCGCGGCGCTGAGCTCGCCGCGCTGGCCCTCGGGCCCCTGGTCCGCGAGCGTCGTGAAGAACGACGCGGGGCCGGCGAGATCGCGGACCTGGCCCAGCACCTCGCGCACCTGACGCACGGCCGGGGTCTGGCCGAGGTCGATGCCGTCGGTCAGGGAGGCGACGTAGCCGTCGACGGCCGCCGGGACGTTGCGGAGGCGTCGGGCCACGTGGTGCCAGTCGTCGTCGGACTCGGTGGGGACGAGGTCGAAGATCTCGCGGATGCCCTGGGCCGGGGACGCGATGACGTTGAGGTCGCGGCGCCACTCGCCGGACTCGTGCAGCTCCACCGCGAGGCCCAGCGTGCGCTCGAGCTCGAGCGCGGTCACGCGGTCGACCTCGTCGAGCGGCTCCGTGGCGGCGACGGCGCGCAGGGTCGCCCGGGCGGCGTCGGCCATCGCGGCGTGCCCGTCGGGGGAGAGGTCGGCGTACTCGCCCTCCCGGCCGGGGCGGCCCAGCTCGACGTGCCACTCGGGCTGCAGCTCGAGCAGCGTCTCCAGCCAGTCCTCGGCGACGCGGTCCAGGGGTGTCGGGGTGCGCTCCATGCATCGACGTTAACGGTTGGTCGCCACCGGTGGCCTGAGTGACCGCGCGCGGTGGCCGCCGACAAGCGGGCACGGACGACCCACCGGGGCGGGGACCGGAGATGATGCATTCGGGCAGCCCTGGATGCCGGAAAGCATCGTCCCCGGTACGGCGGTCGACAGGGACGATGCGTCGAGGTTGCGGGCGGTGCCCAGATGCATCATCTCCGGTCCCGCGTGACGGGGGTCACGGGGACGGCCACCCGGGCCCGGCGTAGACTGGCGGCGTCAGTTGGTCTGGTACCCGTCCGGGACTGGAATCGAAAGGCAACACTCATGTCGATCGCCCCTGTGGGCATCATCGGTGCCGGCCGCGTCGGTGCCGTGCTCGGTGCTCGTCTCCGCGCCGCGGGTCACCCCGTCGTCGCCGTCAGCGCCCGATCCGAGGCCTCCCGCCTCCGGGCCCGCACGCTGCTTCACGGCGTGCCGGTGCTCGATCCCGCCGACGTCGCGCGCGCGGGTGACGTCCTGCTGCTCGCGGTGCCCGACGACCTCCTCGAGGACGTCGCCGCCGAGCTCGCCCCGCACGTCCGGCCTGGCCAGCTGGTCCTGCACACCAGCGGTCGCCACGGTCGCGCCGTGCTCGCCGCGCTGGAGGCCCGCGGTGCCCGCACTGCCGCCTTCCACCCGGCGATGACCTTCACCGGCAGCGACGTCGACCTCGACCGCACGTGCGTCATGGGCCTCACGGCCGCCGACGCCGACCGCGCCGAGGTCGAGGCGCTCGCGCTGGCCGTCGGCGGCACCCCCGTGTGGGTCGCCGAGAGCGATCGCGTCGTCTACCACGCAGCTCTGGCGCACGGCGCCAACCACGTCGTCACCGTCGTGAACCAGGCGATGGACCTGCTGCGCTCGATCGGCGTCGCCGACCCGTCGGCCGTGCTCGAGCCGCTGCTGCGGGCCTCGGTCACCAACACGCTCGCGTACGGCGACGCCGCGTTGACCGGCCCGGTCGCCCGCGGCGACGCGCGCACCGTCAGCGCCCACGTCGACGCGATCGCGGACGCGGAGATCGCCGCCACCTACACCGCGCTGTCGGCGGCCACGATCGAGCGCGCCCTGCGCGACGCCCGCATCGACGAGGACACCGCCGCCTCGCTGCGCGACTCGCTCTCCGAGGGAGCCGAGCGATGAGCCCCCGGGTCGTCCGCACCGCGGCGGAGCTGCGCGCGCTCGAGGGCACGATCGCCCTCGTACCGACGATGGGCGCCCTCCACGACGGCCACGTGCAGCTCATGAAGCACGCTCGGCCGCTGGCCGACACGCTCGTGGCCTCGATCTTCGTCAACCCCACGCAGTTCGCCGCGGGCGAGGACCTCGACTCCTACCCCCGCACGTGGGAGGCCGACCTGGAGCGCTGCGAGGAGGCCGGTGTCGATGTCGTCTTCGCCCCCGAGGTCGCCACGATGTACCCCGCCGGTCTCGACGACCAGGTCATGGTCGATCCCGGGCCGCTGGGCGCGATCCTGGAGGGCGAGCAGCGCCCCACCCACTTCCGCGGGGTCCTGACGGTCGTCGCCAAGCTGTTCGGCCTGGTGCGTCCCGACGTCGCGGTGTTCGGCGAGAAGGACTACCAGCAGCTCGCCCTCATCCGCCTCATGGTCGACGCCCTGTGCCTCGACGTCGAGGTCGTCGGCTGCCCCACGGTGCGCGAGGCCGACGGTCTCGCGATGAGCTCACGCAACCGCTACCTGGCTCCCGACGAGCGCCAGCGCGCCGTCGCCCTGAGCCAGGCTCTCGACGCGGGCGTGGCCGCCGGCAGCCACGGTCCCGAGGCTGCGCGCGCTGCGGCGCTCGCCCGCCTCGCCGACTTCGGGGTCGTGCCCGACTACGTCGCCGTCACCTCGCCCGACCTCGGTGACCCCACCCCGGGCGAGGCCCGGATCCTGATCGCCGCCCGCGTCGGCAAGCCCCGACTCCTCGACAACCGCGCCCTGACCCTGGGTCGCGCCCCGGAAGGAAGCTGACCATGCTCCGCACCCTGATGACCTCCAAGATCCACCGCGCCACCGTGACGCAGGCCGACCTGCACTACGTCGGATCGGTCACGGTCGACGCCGACCTGCTCGACGCCGCCAACCTGATCCCCGGCGAGCAGGTCCACATCGTCGACATCGACAACGGCGCGCGCCTCGTGACGTACGTGATCGAGGGCGAGCGCGGCTCGGGCGTCATCGGCATCAACGGCGCCGCGGCCCGCATCGTGCAGCCCGGGGACCTCGTGATCCTCATCGCCTACGGCCAGATGGAGGACGCCGAGGCGCGGGTCTTCGAGCCGAACGTCGTGTTCGTCGACGCCGGCAACCGCATCATCGGCACGGGCTCCGACCCGGCCGAGGCGCTGCCCGGCACGGGCCTGATCCGCGGCGACGTGACGCTGGGCTCCGACGTGCGCGACAACCCCCTGGTCGCGAGCCGCGCGTGACCCTCCTGACCCTCGACGTCGGCAACAGCCAGACCGTCATCGGGGTCTTCGACGGCTCCACGCTCGTCAACCACTGGACCGTCTCGTCCGACGCGCGCCGCACGGCCGACGAGTGGCACCTGCTGGCCCTCGGGTTCGTGCGCTCTGCGGGCCTCGCCGACGTCGAGGCGGTCGCGATGTGCTGCACCGTGCCGTCGATCCAGGTCGAGCTGCGCGCGATGCTGGACCGTCACTACAGCGCGCTGCCGGTCTCGGTCGTGGGCCCCGGCGTCAAGACCGGCATCCCGATCCACACCGACAACCCCCGCGAGGTCGGCGCCGACCGCATCGTCAACGCGCTCGCCGCGGCCGAGCTCTACGGTGGCCCGGCGATCGTGGTCGACATGAACGGCACCGCCACGATCTTCGACGTGGTCGACGAGTCCAACCGCTACGTCGGTGGCGCGATCGCCCCGGCGATCGAGCTGTCGCTCGAGGCCCTCGCCCGTCGCGGTGCCCAGCTGCGCAGCGTCGAGCTCGCCGCTCCCCGGGGCGTGATCGGCAAGAACACCGTCGAGGCGGTCCAGTCAGGCGCGGTCTACGGCTTCGCCGGACTCGTCGACGGGCTCGTGGAGCGGATGATCACCTCGCTCGAGGCCGACGCCGACGACGTCGCGGTCATCGCCACGGGCGCGTACTCCGACGTGGTGATCGACCACTGCACGACCATCACGCACCGCGACCCCTGGCTCACCCTCACCGGCCTCCGGCTCGTCCACGAGCGCAACCATGATTGAGGACGCAGAAAGGTTGGGTGTCGGGCGCGGCCGGCGCGCGCGACGGTGCCGTGCCACGCCCGTCGGGCAGGGGCACGACTGACCACCCGATCGGCGCCGACCTCCAGCCGATCAGGTGATGCGCCGCTCTGCCGCCGGCCGTGAGGCTGGAGTCATGACGATGATCGAGGTGCGCGGACTGCGCAAGACCTACGGCAGCACGGTCGCGGTCGACCGGGTCGACCTGGAGGTGGCCGAGGGCGAGGTGCTCGGCGTTCTCGGCCCCAACGGAGCCGGCAAGTCGACGACGGTCGAGTGCATCGCCGGACTGACCAGCCCCGACGCGGGGACCGTGCGGGTCGCCGGCCTGGACCCGATAGCCGATCGCGACGCCGCGCGGCGGCTGGTCGGGGTTCAGCTCCAGGAAGCCGGCCTGCAGGCGAAGCTCACGGTGCGCGAGGCGTTGAGGCTCTTCGCGTCGTTCCACGAGCATCCGCGTGACGGCATCGAGCTCGCCGAGCGTCTGGGCCTGGGCGAGAGGCTCGACCACCGGTACGCCGCACTGTCGGGCGGTCAGAAGCAGCGGATCGCGATCGCGCTGTCTCTCGTCGGCCGCCCGCGCGTCGCCCTGCTCGACGAGCTGAGCACGGGTCTGGACCCGGAATCGCGCCGACAGGTCTGGGACCTCGTCGAGGAGATCCGCCACGACGGCACGACGATCGTGCTCGTCACGCACTTGATGGAGGAGGCGCACCGCCTCTGCGACCGGCTGGCGCTGATCGACCGTGGACAGGTCGCGGCGGTCGACACTCCTGCCGGGCTGATCGGCCGCTCTGCGGCGCCGACCGTTATGACGTTCGACCCGGTTCGGCCCGTCTCCGTCGAAGCTCTGGCCCGTCTCGACGGCGTCGCCGACGTCAGTGAACGTGGCGGTCGCGTGCAGGTCGTCGGCACCGACGATGCCGTGCTGCTCGTGCTCGACCACCTCGGCAGGTCCGGGGTGCGGCCGACACGGCTGCGCGTGAGCGAGACCTCCCTCGACGACGCCTACCTGGCACTGGTGACCAGCTCCGAGGAGGAGACCGCATGACCGCGCCCACGACACCCGCCACCACGCCCCGCCGCGGGCAGGGCCGGCCGGCCCTCGCGCTCGTCGCGACGGAGGCACGACTCCTCCTGCGCGAGCCAGGGACCCTGTTCTGGATCATCGCGTTTCCCGCCGCACTGCTGACCGTGTTGTTCCTGATCCCGTCGTTCCGCGAGGCCGATGCCGACCTCGGCGGCCTTCGGGTCGTCGACCTGTACCTGCCCGTCGCCGTGATCCTGTCGGCGCTGACGGCAGGAGTGCAGACGATGCCGGCAACGCTCGCGACCTATCGCGAACAGGGTGTGCTCAAGCGCATCGCCACGACACCCGCCCGTCCGTGGCAGCTGCTTGCCGCGCAGTGGGTCGTGCACGGGGTCGCGGTGCTGGCCGGATCGGTGCTCGCCGTCGTGCTCGGCGTGACGGCCTTCGGCATCGACGTCCCCGGATCGCCCGCGGCGTACCTGCTGGTCCTGGTCCTGGCGCTGCTCGCCATGCTCTCGCTCGGCGGTGTGATCGCGGGCGTCGCTCCGTCCACCAGGATTGCCGCGACGATCAGCACGATCCTCTACTTCCCCCTCATGTTCACGGCCGGCGTGTGGCTTCCGGTGCAGGTCATGCCGGGGCTGCTCGGCACGATCGTCGAGGCCACACCGCTCGGCGCCGCCGCCCGTGGGCTCGACGCCGCAGCCGCCGGCGACTGGCCCGACACGCAGCACCTCCTGGTGCTCGTCGTCTGGACCGTGGGTCTGGCCGCACTCTCCGCGCGATACTTCAGGTGGAAGTGAGCGAAGGGGACATCGATGACGGACGACGTTGCGGGGAGCCGCAGCTGGGACGCGATCGTGCGCCTCGGCCCGCTGCTGCTCCTGGCGGTCGCGATGACCCTCGTCGTGGTGACGCGCGACAGCTCGGTCGGCGGTGGTGGTGGCAGCGGCTCCGTCGTGGTCTGTGGGGCCATTGCGCTCGTCGTGCTGGTCGCGCACCTGTGGTGGGTGGAACGTCGCTGGGGTCAGCCGCTCGACGGTCGTGGCGGGCAGGTCTACTGGGCCGGCCGCACGGCGCTCGGGTTCGTCGGGTCCCTGTTCAACCCGCTGTTCGGGCTGTTCGCCACGATCGGCTACTTCGACAGCAGTGCATACTTGCCCCGACGGTTCCTCGTCATCGCGATGGCGCCCGTCGCCGTGACGATGGCCGGCACGCAGTCCGGCGGCCTTCCACCGACCTCGACCGACCAGCTGGCGCTGTTCAGCGCGCTGCTGGTGCTCAACGGTGGCATCTCGATGGTGCTGGCCCGCGTCGCGGTCGAGGACGTCGACGAGACAGATCGACGAGTCGCCGCGATGGCCGAGCTGGAACGGACCAACGAGAAGCTCCGGCTCGCCCTGGAGGACAACGAGCGCTTGCAGGCCGCGCTGCTCGCCCAGGCGCGCGACGCGGGCGTGCACGAGGAGAGGGAGAGGCTGGCGCTCGAGATCCACGACACGATCGCGCAGGGTCTGATCGGCATCGTGACCCAGCTCCAGGCCGCGCGCGACACCGGTGACCTGGCGGCAGCGGCCGACCACCGCGAGCGAGCGGCGGACCTCGCACGGGAGGCGCTGGGAGAAGCGCGTCGGTCGGTCCAGGGACTCGGTCCCTCGGGTCTCGACGACGCTGATCTCGACACGGCCGTCCGCGAGGTCGTCGACCGCTGGTCCACGGTCTCGGGCGTCCGCGCCGAGCTGGTCGTAACGGGAGACCCCGAACCGGTCTCCGGCGATGTCGCCGCTGCCGTCCTCCGGGTGACCCAGGAGGCACTGACCAACGTCGCGCGGCACGCCGCCGCGAGCCGCGTCGGCGTGACGATCGCCTTCACGCCCGACGAGGTCGTGCTCGACGTCCGCGACGACGGTGCCGGGTTCGACCCGGTGCAGGACCATGCGACCGAGGTCGGCGGCTTCGGGCTTCCCGGCATGCGCACCCGTGCGGCCCGGGTGAGCGGAGAGCTCGTGGTGGAGTCCGAGCCCGGCGAGGGCACCGCGGTGTCGCTGCGGGTCCCGGCGGTGAGCCGTGGCTGACCAGCAGGGCGCTGGCCCGATCCGGCTCGTGATCGTCGACGACCACCCGGTCGTGCGCAACGGGCTCCGCGGGATGTGCGAGGCGTCCGACAAGTTTCTCGTCGTGGGCGAGGCGTCCGACGGCGTCGAGGCGGTGCGGGTCGTGACCTCGCTCGATCCCGACGTCGTGCTGATGGACCTGCGGATGCCCGGCGGCAGCGGGGTCGAGGCGATCACCGAGCTCGTCGCGCGAGGGATCCGCGGCCACGTGCTCGTGCTGACGACCTACGACGCCGACCGCGACATCATGGCCGCGCTCGACGCCGGCGCCACCGGCTACCTCCTCAAGGACGCTCCCCGCGACGAGCTCTTCGCCGCGATCCGCGCGGCCGCTGCAGGACGGTCCGCGCTGTCGCCCACGGTGGCGTCGCGGGTCGTCTCGCGGGTGCGTTCGGACTCGGACTCCCTCAGCACCCGGGAGTCCGACGTGCTCGCACTCGTCGCGCAGGGCCAGTCGAACCGGCAGATTGCGAAGTCGTTGTTCGTCAGCGAGGCCACGGTCAAGACGCACCTCGGCCACGTGTTCACCAAGCTCGGCGTGGCCGATCGAGCGGCAGCGGTGGCCGAGGCCTACGAGCGCGGGCTGCTGGGGTCGTGACACCCGATCGGCGGGTCAGTACGCCGACGACAGGCCGTAGTACTCCTCGACGGTCTTGCCGGAGGCGGTGAGCTCGGTCGCGAACTCGACCCCGAAGTAGCGCAGGTGCCACGGCTCGTACTTGAAGCCGGTGACCGCCTCCTTGCCGTCGGGGTAGCGCACGACGAAGCCGAAGCGGTGGGCGTTCGCGGCGACCCACTGGCCCGCCGGCGTCTGGCCGAAGCTCATCGAGAGCTGGTTGACGTCGATCGCGAGCCCGGTCTGGTGCTCGGAGTGGCCCGGGCGCGCCATGCCGCGATCGGCCACCTCGACGCCGACCTGCGCGACCCGCTGGGCGTAGTTGTCGGCCTGGTGGGCGAAGCTCCGGTGGCCCGAGATGATCGCGAGGCTGATGCCGGACGCCGCCGCGTCGGCCTGCATGGCCGCGAAGGCCGCGTCGACGGCGGGGTCGAGGCCGGCCGGGCCGAAGGACTCGGGCAGCGCGTAGGTCTTGTTGACGATGACGTGCCCGCCGATCCGCAGCACCCCGTCCGGCCCCACCAGGACCTCCTGGCGATCGAGGAACGACGTCGGAGCGGTGGTCGTGAACGTCGGCGTGGGGCTGGGCAGCGCGGGCAGGGTGGGCGCCGCGGTGGGGGCTGCGGCGGCGTGCGAATGGGAGGTGAGACGTGTCTCACCGACCGTCGCCACCACGCCCAGCACGGCGGCGACGGCACCGATCGCGACCGCGGAAACGAGCCGTCGGTCCAGGCGCGGGCTGCTCATCGAGCACGACGCTACCCGGCCCCTCCGCCTCCGCCTCCCGAGTTGCGCGCGCCCACCGCCGACCTACCGTGGACGTGAGGGCCGGACCCGCCGGCTCGTGATCGATCAGGAGGACGCATGGGTATCGCCGACAAGGCTCAGAACACTGCCGAGAAGCTGGTTGGTCAGGCCAAGGAGAAGGTCGGGGACGTCACGAACAACGACGACCTCAAGGCCGAGGGTCAGGCCGACCAGGCCAAGGGCAGCCTCAAGAACGCCGGCGAGGACGCCAAGGACGCCGCCGGCAACGTCAAGGACGCCTTCAAGTAAGCACGTTTCTCTCGGGGAGGGTCGGGCCACGGGCCCGGCCCTTCGCCGTCCTCTTCCCCTCTGAAGGAGCACCACCATGATCGGATTCCTGCTCGGCCTGCTGATCGTCGGCCTGATCGCGGGTGCCGTCGCCCGCCTGCTCGTCCCGGGTCGGCAGAACCTGTCGATCCCCGCCACGATCCTGGTCGGCGTCATCGGCTCGTTCGTCGGTGGCTTCCTCGGCAACCTGTTCTTCCACGCCGACGCCTCGTTCGACACCGCGGGCGTGATCGGTTCGGTCATCGGCGCCGTCATCGTGCTGCTGGTCTGGATCAAGGTCTCCGGTTCCGAGAAGACCAAGCGCTGACGCGACCTGCGAGTGACGCCGGTCGCACCACTACCCTGAGTGCGTGACCGACGTACCTGTGTCCGAGCCCGAGGACGACCTGCCGGAGCAGCTCCGCATCCGCCGCGAGAAGCGGCAGGAGCTCCTGGACTCCGGCCGCGCGCCGTACCCGATCTCGGTCCCGCGCACCCACACGCTGCGCCAGGTCGTGGCGGAGTTCGACCCCGAGACGCTCGGCGCCGACCACCACTCGGGTCAGGTCGTCTCGGTGACGGGTCGCGTCATCTTCCAGCGCAACACCGGCAAGCTCTGCTTCGCCCGGCTGCGCGAGGGCGACGGCACCGAGCTGCAGGCGATGCTCTCGCTCGCCGAGGTGGGCGAGGAGTCGCTGGCCGACTTCAAGCGCCTCGTCGACATCGGCGACCACCTGTCCGTCACGGGCGAGGTCATCACGAGCCGCCGGGGCGAGCTGAGCGTCGCCGCCACGTCGTGGGACCTCGCGGCCAAGACGCTGCGACCGCTGCCCAACGAGCACAAGCCGCTCTCGGACGAGGCGCGCACCCGGCTGCGCTACGTCGACCTGATCGTGCGCCCGGAGGCCCGCGACAACGTGCGCGTCAAGGCCAAGGTGCTGCAGTCGCTGCGTGCCACGCTCGACGGCCGGGAGTTCATCGAGGTCGAGTCGCCCGTCCTGCAGCACACCAACGGCGGCGCTGCGGCGCGCCCGTTCTCGACGCACGTCAACGCCTTCGACGAGCCGGCGCTCCTGCGCATCGCGCTCGAGCTGCACCTCAAGCGCTCGCTGGTCGGCGGCATCGACCGGGTCTACGAGATCGGCAAGACCTTCCGCAACGAGGGCGTCGACAACACGCACAACCCCGAGTTCATGATGTTGGAGGCGTACGAGGCCTACGGCGACTACGACTCGATGGCCGAGCTGACGCGGGCGCTCGTCGTGAACGCCGCGCGGGCCGTCGGTCGCACCACGGTGCCGGCGCGGGACGGGTCGACGATCGACCTCGAGGCCGACTGGCGCCACGCCACGGTGCACGAGCTCGTCAGCGACGCGGTGGGCCAGCCGGTCGACGTCACGACGTCCGAGACCTCGCTGCGCGAGCTCGCCGACCAGCACGGCGTCGCGCTCCAGCCGGGCTGGGACGCGGGCCAGGTCGTGCTCGAGCTGTACGAGAAGCTCGTCGAGCACACCCTGATCCAGCCGACTTTCGTGCGCGACTACCCGGCGTCGGTGCGGCCGCTGGCCAAGAAGCACCGCTCCACCGAGGGGCTCGTGGAGGCGTGGGACCTCATCATCAACGGTGTCGAGCTGGCGCCGGCGTACACCGAGCTCAACGACCCGGTGATCCAGCGCGAGCGGCTCGAGGAGCAGGCGCGCCTCGCGGCGGCGGGCGACCCCGAGGCGATGGACGTCGACGAGGACTTCCTGCGCGCGCTGGAGTTCGGCATGCCCCCGGCCGGCGGCGTCGGCCTGGGCGTCGACCGCCTGGTGATGCTCCTGCAGGGCATCGGCATCCGCGAGGCGATCCTCTTCCCGATCACCCGCGCCGAGTGACGCGGTCGGCTGACCGCTGCCGTGCGCGGGTGACAAGCAGCAAGGACCACACCCGCGGGCGGTGAGTGAGGAACCTGTGGCAGGGCCGGGCGGTGAGTTGGGGACCTGTCAACAGGCGGGACACGTCCCTAACTCACCGCCCGTCGGTCAGGTGAGGAGGGCGCGGACGGCGGTGCGGGCGGACTCGGGGTCGTCGGCGGTGAGCGCGGCGTGGGCCGCGGCGCGGCACTGCTCGTACGTCACCGAGGCGACCTGGGCGCCGACGCTGCGCACCGCCGTGGCGGCGCACGAGAGCGACGAGACGCCGAGGCCGACCAGCACGCAGGCCAGCAGCGGATCGGCCGCAGCCTCGCCGCAGACGCCGACGGGCTTGCCGGCGCGCAGCCCCGCGGCGGCGACCTGCTCGATCAGCATCAGCAGCGCCGGCTGCCACGGGTCGGTCAGGTGGCTCAGCGCAGGAGCCATGCGGTCGGCCGCGAACGTGTACTGGCTGAGGTCGTTCGTGCCGATCGACAGGAAGTCGACGTGCTCGAGGATGCGGTCGGCCAGCAGCGCGGCGGACGGCGTCTCGATCATGACGCCGGCCTGGAGCCCGCGCCCGTGGACCTTCTCGGCGAGCGCGGCGGCCTCGGAGGTCACGGCGACCATCGGGGCCATGACCCAGACGTCGGCCTCGGCGCCCTCGGCCGCCTGGGCGATCGCGTCGAGCTGGTGGTCGAGGAGCTCGGGCCGCGAGGTCGCGATGCGCAGCCCGCGGATGCCGAGGGCCGGGTTGGGCTCGTCGCCCATGTCGGCGAACTGCAGCGGCTTGTCGGACCCGGCGTCGAGGGTGCGGACGACGACCTTGTGCCCGGCGCCCACGGCGTCGAAGACGGCGCGATAGATCTCGGTCTGCTCCGCGACGGTCGGCTCGGCACTGCGCTCGAGGAAGCTGAGCTCGGTGCGGTACAGGCCGAAGCCCTCGATCGGCTGCTCGGCGGCCGTGCGGGCTCCGGCGCCGTCCTGCACGTTCGCGAGGACCTGCACGGCGTGGCCGTCGGACGTCGCGCCCGGACCCGTCCAGGAGGCTCCGGCCGAGCGACGGGCGGCGTCGGCCAGCTGGCGTGCCTCGACGTCGGCGGGCTCGGGGTCGATGACGACCTCGCCCGTCGTGCCGTCGACGAGGGCCGCGGTGGCGGAGTCGTCCAGCGGCAGGTCGGTGACGCCGACGACGCAGGGGATGCCGAGCTGGCGGGCGATGATCGCGGTGTGGCTCGTGGTGCCGCCCAGGCGGATCGCGATCGCGACGACGCGCTCGGGGTCGAGGCCGGCGGTGTCGGCGGGGGCCAGGTCGTCGGCGAACAGGACTGACGGCACGTCCGGCACGGGGACGCCCGGCTCGGGCACGCCGAGCAGCTCGGCCACGACGCGGTCGCGCACGTCGTGCAGGTCGGTGACGCGCTCGGCCATCAGGCCGCCGGCCGCGGTGAACATCGCGGCGAGGTCGTCGACCGCGCGCGTCGTGGCGGTCGCGGGTCCGGCGCCGTCGGCCTGCTTGGCGACGAACGTGGCCAGACCCCGGTCGGCCGCCATGCCGGCGGTGGCCTGCAGCACCTCGGCCGCAGCGCCGGAGGCGTGCGCGGCGCGGGCCGTGAGGCGTTCGGCGACGACGGCGGCTGCGGCGGTGAAGGCGGCGACGGTCGTGTCGCTGTCGGTGAACGGCTCGTCAGCGGGGGCCTCGGCGCGCGCGCCGGGCCGCACGACGGGGCCGGCTCCGACGCCGGGGACGACGGGGGTACCGGTGGTGCTCATCTGACTCCTGACAGTGACCGGGGCGACACGTTCGCGAGGATTTTTTCACGGATGTGCTTGACGTCACGCCACGTTAACGCGTAGAACAACACAAAGCAACATAAATCCACACGAATCCACAACGGCGGAGGGAGCCGCTGCGGATCACGTGGGACGGACGAGAGAGGACCGCTGTGTACGCATCCGAACGACGGACCGCCCTGGCGCACAAGCTCCGGGTCGACGGCCGGGTGAGCGTCGTCGACGCTGCCACCGAGTTCGGGGTGTCCGGCGAGACCGTCCGGCGCGACCTCGCCGCCCTGGAGCGCCACGGCGTGGCGCGGAGGGTCCACGGCGGCGCGGTCGCGCGCACCTCGGTCCAGGCCGTCGAGCTGGGGCTCGTCGAGCGCGAGGGGCGCCAGGCCGAGCAGAAGACCGCGATCGCGGTCGCCGCGCTGGCGTTCCTGCCCGAGGTCGGTGGCAGCATCATCGTCGACGCCGGCACGTCCACCGCGGCCCTGGTCGAGCAGCTTCCTCACGACCTCCCGCTCGTCGCGATCACGCACGGCGTCGTCACCGCGGCCCAGCTGGCGCGGTCGTCCTCGGTCGACCTCAACGTGCTCGGCGGCCGGGTGCGAGACGCCACGGGGGCCGCGGTCGGTCCCGGCACGGTCGCCGCGTACGGCCAGGTCGGGGTCGACGTCGCCTTCATCGGCGCGAACGGCGTCTCGCCCGAGCGTGGGCTGACGACGGCCGACTTCGCGGAGGCTGCGGTCAAGAGCGCGATCGTCGCCTCGGCCCGACAGACCGTCGTGCTCGCCGACGCGACCAAGCTCGACACCGACTTCGTCGTCACGTTCGCGGCCCTCGACGACGTCGACGTGCTGGTGACCGACACGAGCGCGTCGCCCGAGGCGATCGCCCGGATCCGCGAGGCCGGCGTCGAGGTGGTGCTCGCATGAGCCCGACTCGCTCGATCGTGACCGTCACGGCCAACCCGGCGATCGACCGCCTGGTCGAGCTCGACTCCCCGCTGGAGCGCGGCGGGGTCGTCCGCACGGCCCCTCCCGTCGACCAGCCCGGCGGCAAGGGCGTCAACGTCGCGCGGGTCATCTCCGCCGCGTCGCAGTCCGTGACCGCGGTCTTCCCGGCGCGGGAGCACGACTCCTTCGTGTCCGCGGTCCGCGAGACGGGTCTGCGCCACGTCGCCGTGCCGACGTCGTCGCGGGTGCGGGTCAACCTGACGCTCGCCGAGGCCGACGGCACCACGACCAAGCTGAACGCCCCGGGCGCGGAGCTCGTCGGCGTCGAGCTCGAGACCTTCACGCGCACCGTCGTGGAGTCCTCGATCGGTGCCTCGTGGGTCGCGCTGTGCGGCTCGCTGCCGCCGGGCGTCCCGGCCGCCTGGTATCGCGACGTGACGGTCGCGCTGCGCGAGCTGGGCGTCCGGGTCGCCGTCGACACGTCGGGCGAGCCGCTCTCGGCGACCCTGGCCGAGCCTGCGTCGGCGCCCGACCTCGTCAAGCCCAACGCGCAGGAGCTCGTCGACCTCGTCGGAGGCGACGCCGATGCCGTCGAGGCCGATCCGCGTCTGGCCGGCGAGCTCGCGCAGACCCTGCGCGCCGAGCGCGGCCCCGCGATCGTCCTGCTGACGCTCGGCGGCGCCGGCGCCGTGCTGGCCACCGCCCTCGGCACCTGGTTCGCCCCGTCGCCGCGCATCCGCCCGCTCAGCACGGTCGGCGCGGGCGACTCCGCCCTCGCCGGCTACCTGCTGGCCGACGCAGCTGGCGCCGACGCGCCCTCCGCGCTGGTCAGCGCCGTGCTCCACGGCAGCGCCGCTGCCGCCCTCCCGGGCTCCACGCCCCCACGTCCGTCGGACGTCGCCGCCCTCGAGGCGTCGGTCGCCCGCGAGCTGTTCGATTCCCCCACCCGGCACCACCTCTGAAGGACCGTCATGTCATCACTCATCACCGCTGACCTGGTCAGCCTCGACGTCGATCACGGCGCGCAGGCCTCCGACGTCATCGCCCGCCTCGCGGCGTCGGTCGCGGCTGCGGGCCGTGCCACGGATGCCGACCAGCTCGCGTCCGACGCCTTGGCCCGTGAGGCGCAGTCCGCCACCGGCCTGCCCGGCGGTCTCGCGATCCCGCACTGCCGCTCGACCGCGGTGACCGAGCCGACGCTCGCCTTCGCCCGCCTCGCGCAGAAGGCCGACTTCGGTGCGCCCGACGGTCCGGCCGACCTCGTCTTCATGATCGCCGCGCCGGACGGTGCGGGCACCGAGCACCTCAAGCTGCTCTCGTCGCTCGCCCGGGCCCTGGTGCGCCAGGAGTTCACCGACGCCCTGCGCGCTGCCAGCACGGCCGACGAGGTCGTCGCGCTGGTCGACGGCGTCGTCGCGCCGGCCGAGGCGGCTCCGGCCGCCGAACCGGCCGCCGAGCCGGCCGCCGAGCCCGCCGCCCCGAAGCACGCCGCGGCCCCCAGCGACGCCTTCACGGTCGTCGCCGTCACCGCGTGCCCCACCGGCATCGCGCACACCTACATGGCCGCCGACTCGCTCAAGCAGGCCGCGGAGGCCGAGGGCATCGACCTCCAGGTCGAGACGCAGGGCTCGTCGGGCAGCACGCCGCTGTCGCCCGAGACCATCGCCGCCGCCGACGCGGTCATCTTCGCGACCGACGTCGGCGTGAAGAACGAGGGCCGCTTCGCCGGCAAGCCCGTCGTCGTGAGCGGCGTCAAGCGCGCCATCAACGAGCCGTCGGTCATGCTCGCGGAGGCCCGCAGGGCCGCGACGGACCCGAAGGCGCGTCGCGTCGGCGGCACGGTCGACACCTCGGCCGCCGAGGCCGAGGGCGCGAGCTTCGGCCTGAAGCTGCGTCAGTGGCTCCTGACCGGCGTGAGCTACATGATCCCCTTCGTCGCCGGCGGCGGACTGCTCATCGCGCTGGGCTTCCTGCTCGCCGGGTACGAGTACAACGGCGATCCGGCCCGAGCGGTCTTCGACGAGTTCTCCCTGACGAACCTGCCCCCGGCGGGCGAGAACGCCCTGTTCGGCAGCGCGTTGCTGACCTACCTGGGATCCCTGCTCAACGTGCTGGGTGGCCTGGCGTTCGGGTTCCTCGTCCCGGCCCTGGCCGGCTACATCGCCTACGCGATCGCCGACCGCCCCGGCATCGCGCCGGGCTTCGTGATGGGAGCGCTCGCCTCCAGCATCGGAGCCGGGTTCCTCGGCGGCATCGTCGGCGGTCTGCTCGCCGGCCTGGTCGCGAGCTGGCTCGCGAAGCGCGAGGTGCCGCGCTGGCTGGCCGGGCTGATGCCGGTCGTGATCATCCCGCTCGTGACGATCTTCCTCGTCGGGCTCGTGATGCTCCTGCTCATCGGCAAGCCGATCGCCGACGCCTCGCAGGGCCTGGAGAACTGGCTCAACGGTCTCTCCGGCGGCTCCATCGTGCTGCTCGGCGTCATCCTCGGCCTGATGATGGCCGTCGACCTGGGCGGGCCGATCAACAAGGCCGCCTACGTGTTCGCGACGACGGGCCTGACGGCGGACGCGATCGCCAACGGCGGCACCGAGGTCAAGATCATGGCCGCGGTCATGATCGCCGGCATGGTCCCGCCGCTCGCGATGGCGCTGTCGACGGCGGTGCGTCCGCGCCTCTACACCCCGGCCGAGCGCGAGAACGGCAAGTCGGCCTGGCTGCTGGGCGCTGCGTTCATCTCCGAGGGCGCGATCCCGTTCGCGGCGGCCGACCCGCTGCGCGTGATCCCGTCGATGATGCTCGGATCGGCCACGGCCGGCGCCATCTCGATGGCGGCGGGCGTCACGTCCGCCGCGCCGCACGGTGGTGTGTTCGTGTTCTTCGCGATCGACCACGTCATCTGGTTCTTCGTCGCGATCATCGTCGGTACGCTCGTCAGCGCACTGTCGGTCACGCTGCTCAAGCAGCTGGGGCACGCCCGTGCCGACGACTCGTTCGAGTACGAGCACGAGACCGTCCCCGCCACGACCACCGTCCGCGCCTGACCGTCCCCTGAAGGAGACACCATGCCCAGCAAGACCGTGACCGTCGGATCCGCCGTCGGCCTGCACGCCCGCCCCGCCGCGACGATCGCTGCCGCGGCAGCCGAGCAGGCGGCCCCCGTCACGCTGGCGACGGCCGGCGGCGATCCGGTCGACGCCGGTTCGGCGCTGCTCATCATGACGCTCGGTGCCGCCAAGGGCGACCAGGTGACCGTCGAGTCCGACGACGAGGCCGCGCTCGACGCGATCGCCGCGCTCGTCGAGGCGGACCTCGACGCCTGACCGCTGGGCGGTGAGCTAGTCGCCCATCGCAACCCGGAGCGGTGAGCTAGTCGCCTGTTGCGGGGGCTGATGGGCGACCAGCTCACCGCTCGGTCGGTGGAAGGGCGACTAGCTCACCGCCCGCCTCCGGGTGTCTGGGATCTGGACGGTCCGGGGGAGGGTGCCCGCGCCCCGCCTAGGCTGACGACCGAGCCCGGGTGCCCCGCCCGGCACGAGGAGGAACGTCGATGTCCACGGTCACCGCCCACACGTCCGCGCAGGTCGCGGCGCCTGCCCCGCAGGTGCTGGAGGCTCTCGCCGACTACCGCGAGGTCCGTCCGGCGATCCTGACCTCGCACTACACCGACTACGCGGTCGTCGAGGGCGGCCAGGGCGACGGCACCGTCGCGACCTGGCGCCTGCACGCCACCGAGAAGCGGGTGCGCCACGTCGTCGCCGACGTCTCGGTCACGGCCGACTCGGTCACCGAGCGCGACCGGAACTCCTCCCTCGCCACGACCTTCCAGGTCCGCGCCGAGGGTGCGGGCAGCGTCGTCGAGGCCACCACCACGTGGACCGGAGCCGGCGGCATCGGCGGCTTCTTCGAGCGCACCTTCGCGCCCAAGGGTCTGGCCCGGATCCACGACGAGCTGCTGGCGAACCTCGCCGCGCGGCTCGCCGGCTGACCCGCCGCTGAGCGCCCCGCGTACGCCGAGAGCGAACAAGGGGAACACGGGCCCCCGTGTTCCAGTTGTGTCACGTGTGCGGACAGCGGTCTGCACGGGACCCGTCCGCCCGTAGACTGGACGGACAGCCCAACACCGGGAGGGACGCCATGTTCGAGAGATTCACCGATCGGGCCCGTCGTGTGGTCGTGCTTGCGCAGGAAGAGGCGCGCATGCTCAGCCACAACTACATCGGCACCGAGCACATCCTCCTGGGCCTGATCCACGAGGGCGAGGGCGTCGCCGCCAAGGCTCTCGAGAGCCTCGACATCTCGCTCGAGGCCGTGCGCGCTCAGGTCGAGGACATCATCGGCCAGGGCCAGCAGGCCCCCAGCGGCCACATCCCCTTCACGCCGCGCGCCAAGAAGGTGCTCGAGCTGTCCCTGCGCGAAGCGCTGCAGCTCGGCCACAACTACATCGGCACCGAGCACATCCTGCTCGGCCTGATCCGCGAGGGCGAGGGCGTCGCCGCCCAGGTCCTCGTGAAGCTGGGTGCCGACCTCAACCGCGTGCGCCAGCAGGTCATCCAGCTCGTCCAGGGCTTCCAGGGCAAGGAGGCCGAGGCCGCGGGCGCGCCCGCCGAGTCGGCTCCCCAGGGCTCCACGGTCCTCGACCAGTTCGGCCGCAACCTCACGCAGGCGGCCCGCGAGGGCAAGCTCGACCCCGTCATCGGCCGCGAGACGCAGATCGAGCGCGTCATGCAGGTCCTGTCGCGCCGCACCAAGAACAACCCGGTGCTGATCGGCGAGCCCGGCGTCGGCAAGACCACGGTCGTCGAGGGCCTCGCCCAGGACATCGTCCGTGGCGACGTCCCCGAGACGCTCAAGGACAAGCAGATCTACACGCTCGACCTCGGCGCGCTCGTGGCCGGCTCGCGCTACCGCGGTGACTTCGAGGAGCGCCTGAAGAAGGTCCTCAAGGAGATCCGCACCCGCGGCGACATCATCCTGTTCATCGACGAGATCCACACCCTGGTGGGTGCGGGTGCCGCCGAGGGCGCGATCGACGCCGCCAGCATCCTCAAGCCGATGCTGGCCCGCGGTGAGCTGCAGACCATCGGCGCCACGACGCTCGACGAGTTCCGCAAGCACTTCGAGAAGGACGCGGCGCTCGAGCGACGCTTCCAGCCCATCCAGGTCCCCGAGCCGTCGGTCGCGCACACGATCGAGATGCTCAAGGGCCTGCGCGACCGGTACGAGGCGCACCACCGCGTCACGATCACCGACGAGGCGCTCGTGGCAGCGGCCAACCTGGCCGACCGCTACGTCACCGACCGGTTCCTGCCGGACAAGGCGATCGACCTCATCGACGAGGCGGGCTCGCGCCTGCGCATCCGTCGCATGACGGCGCCGCCGGTCCTGAAGGACTTCGACGACCAGATCGCCGACGTGCGCCGCCGCAAGGAGGGCGCGATCGACTCGCAGGACTTCGAGGCTGCTGCGTCGCTGCGCGACGAGGAGAAGAAGCTCATCGCGGCCAAGTCCGAGCGCGAGAAGCAGTGGAAGGCCGGCGACATGGACGCCGTCGCGGTCGTCGACGAGGAGCTCATCGCCGAGGTCCTGGCGCTCGCCACGGGCATCCCGATCGTCAAGCTCACCGAGGAGGAGTCCAGCCGGCTCCTCAACATGGAGGACGAGCTGCACAAGCGCGTCATCGGTCAGGACGAGGCCATCAAGGCCCTGTCGCGGGCCATCCGACGCACGCGTGCGGGCCTCAAGGACCCGCGCCGTCCGGGTGGATCGTTCATCTTCGCCGGGCCCTCGGGCGTCGGCAAGACGTGGCTGTCCAAGACGCTCGCCGAGTTCCTGTTCGGCGACGAGGACGCGCTGATCCAGCTCGACATGAGCGAGTACTCCGAGAAGCACACGGTCGCGCGCCTGTTCGGTGCGCCTCCCGGCTACGTCGGGTACGAAGAGGGTGGCCAGCTCACCGAGAAGGTGCGCCGCAAGCCGTTCAGCGTCGTGCTGTTCGACGAGGTCGAGAAGGCCCACCCGGACATCTTCAACTCGCTGCTGCAGATCCTCGAGGAAGGCCGTCTGACCGACAGCCAGGGTCGACTTGTCGACTTCAAGAACACGGTCATCATCATGACGACCAACCTCGGCACGCGCGACATCGCCAAGGGCGTCAACCTGGGCTTCAGCCAGGCCGACGACGTCCAGGGCTCGTACGACAAGATGAAGGCGAAGGTCTCCGAGGAGCTCAAGCAGCACTTCCGGCCCGAGTTCCTGAACCGTGTCGACGAGATCGTGGTCTTCCCGCCGCTGACGCAGGAGCAGATCATCTCGATGGTCGACCTGATGATCGCGTCGCTCGAGAAGCGTCTGGCCGACAAGGACATGGGCATCGAGCTCACCCAGACGGCCAAGGACCTGCTGGCTCGGCGCGGCTTCGACCCGGTGCTGGGCGCACGTCCGCTGCGACGCACGGTCCAGCGCGAGATCGAGGACACGATGGCCGAGAAGCTGCTCTTCGGCGAGCTGCGTCCGGGTCAGATCGTGTTCGTGGGCGTCGAGGGCGAAGGCCCTGCGGCCACGTTCACCTTCACCGGCACGTCGAAGGCCGACCTCGAGCTGACCGAGGGCGAGGAGCCCCTGGCGGTCGAGGCCGGTTCGTCCGACAGCTGACGCACTGAGCGAGAGCCCCCGCAGTCTCCACCAGGAGACGGCGGGGGCTCCGTCGTTCCCGCTGCGGGAGCGGCTGGGCCTCGGTGGGGCTAGAGGGTGAACTGCCCGGAGTCGGTCAGAGTCACGAGGCCGTCGTCGAGGAGGGAGTCGAGGCAGCGCTCGCGCTGGGCGGCGTCGTCCCAGGCGCGGTCGAGATCCGCCTTCGGCACGGGATCTGCGGACTCGCGCAGCACCGCCAGCAGTCGACCGCGGCACTGCCGGTCGGTGCCCGCCCAGGCCTGGCCCTTCCGAGCGGGGCCGTCGTGCTCGGGGTGCCCGGCCTGGTGCCACCGGCACACGTCGGCCACGGGGCACGCCGCGCACTGCGGCGACCGGGCGGTGCAGACCAGGGCGCCCAGCTCCATCGTCGCGGCGGCCCAGCGGTGGGCGTCGAGATCGGCGCCTTCGCCGGGCATCAGCGTCGTCGCGAGGTCGCGCTCGGCCTTCGTGACCGAGGTGTGCGGGTACTGGCGGCCCTCCAGGACTCGCACGAAGACCCGGCGCACGTTGGTGTCGAGCACGACGTGCCGCCGGGAGAACGCGAACGACGCGATCGCCGCCGCGGTGTAGTCGCCGACGCCTGGGAGCGCGATGAGCTCCTCGTACGTGCCGGGCACCTCGCCCCCGTGCTCCGCGGTGATCGCGACGGCCGCCGCGTGGAGCCGCTGGGCGCGGCGCGGATAACCGAGGCGCCCCCAGGCGCGCACCGCCTCGCCGACCGGCTCCGCGGCCAGGGCAGCCGGCGTCGGCCAGCGTTCCATCCACGCCTCGAAGACGGGGAGGACCCGCACGACCGGCGTCTGCTGCAGCATCAGCTCGGAGACCATGACGGGCCACGGCCGCGGGTCGTCGCGCCAGGGCAGCGAGCGCGCGTGGTCGTCGAACCACGCGCCGATGCGCTCGTGCAGCACCTCGGGGTCGACCGGGTCCACGAGCGCGGATCGAGGCGGGGAAGTCATGGCGGGTCGATCCTGTCACGGGCGCGGGGGCCGTTACCGTGGCCGGGTGAGTCGTCCGCTGCCGCCCGAGGTCTACCGGCGCCGACGCATCGTGCTGCTGGCCGGCGTGCTCGGCATCGTCCTGGTCGTCTGGCTGCTGGTGCGTGCGCTGCTGGGCGGCGACGACGCCGCGGACGAGCCGGAGGCCTCCCCGACGCCGTCCGCCACGGAGACGACCGCCGCCGAGGTGCCCGAGGGGACCGTCCCGGCGAGCCTCGCGACCGGCGACTCCGCGTGCGAGCCGTCGACCGTGCGCGTGACGCCGAGCGTCCCGGCCGACCAGACGGCAGGCGGCCCGGTGCAGCTCGCGCTGACCATCTCGACCAGCGCCGCGAAGCCGTGCGTGCTCGAGGCGTCGGCCTCGCAGCTCGTCGTGGTCATCGACGACGGCGACGACCCCGTCTACGACTCGACCTCGTGCAACACCTCGATCCTGACGACCCCCGTGCGGCTCAGCCCGGAGTGGGCGACGGTGACTCCCGTGACGTGGAACGGGCGGGTCTCCGGTGGCTCGTGCTCGGACGCCGAGGCCTTCGTGGGTGCCGGCTCGTACACGCTCAAGCTCGGCACGCTCGGCGGGGAGCCGGGCGACGCGTCGTTCAGCCTCGGCGAGGCACCCCCGCCGCCCGCGCCGCCTGCGCCGGATCCGGCGGTCCCGGATCCCGCCGCGACCGACCCCGCCGCGGACCCCGAGGCGATGCCGGTCGGCTGACGTCCACGGACCGGGACGCGTCCACGGACCGGCGCGGATCGGGCACGGTGTATCCATGACGACGGAGACCTCGACGCCGATCGCCGCACCTCGACGGGCCGAGACGTCCGCGCCGATCCACGACCTCCTCGCGGAGCGGTGGAGCCCCCGGTCGTACGTGCCCGACCACGAGGTCGACGACGCCGAGGTGACCGCGCTGCTCGAGGCCGCTCGATGGGCGCCGTCGGCGCAGAACCGTCAGCCCCGCCGCTTCGTGGTCGGCCGCCGCGGCACCGACCTCTACGCCGCGATCGCGTCGGCCGTCAACGAGCGCAACCAGGTCTGGGCGCCGCGCGCGTCGCTGCTGGTCCTCGGCCTGGTCGAGCGCGAGGGCGCCGACGGGGTCCGTCAGCGGTTCGCCGAGTACGACCTCGGTCAGGCCGTCGCCCACCTCTCGATCCAGGCGCAGCAGCTCGGGCTCTCGGTGCGCCAGATGGGCGGGTTCCATCCCGAGGTCGTCGCCGCCGCACTGGACCTGGACCCGCGGTTCGAGCCGTTCGTGACGATCGCCGTAGGTCGGGCGACGCCCGAGGCCGACCTCGAGCCCGAGTTCGTCGAGCGCGACACGGCGCCGCGGGTCCGACTCGAGCTCGACGAGGTCGTGCTGCGCCGCGCCTGACGGCAGCGGAACAGTCGCTACGCTGAGCCGGGACGGATCGGACGAGGACGGGCATGGCCTTCGAGAAGAAGTACAGCGACGAGCTGCGTGACGCCGCGGTGCGGCGCGTCATCGATCGCCGCCAGGCCGAGCCCGGCAACCGGTCGATCCTGCGCGAGGTCGCCGAGGAGCTCGAGGTCGGCGAGCAGTCCCTGCGGATCTGGGTCAAGCGGCTCGACGACGGCATGTTCGCCGCGGGTGACGGGGCGCGCCTGCGCCAGGCGCCCAAGGAGGCGCTCCTGACGCGCATCGCCGAGCTCGAGGCCCAGCTCGCCTCGGCCCACGAGGAGATCGAGGTCCTCAAGCGGGCCTCCGCGATCTTCGCCGCCGAGCTCGCCAAGCGCTAGCCGCCGTCCCGCCCCCTGAGGTGCGACGTCCCTTCCCCTCCGTCCCCTGAGGTGCGACGAAGGAGCCTCGAAGGGGGCACCCCCGCCGAGGGGACGGCGGACACGGTCGCGTCCCAGATACCGGGACGCGGGGTCCGAGGTGCCTCGCTCGCCGCAGACTGAGCATCGACCCCCACCTCTCTCGAGGAGATCGCGATGTCCGGCTACGACTACATCAGCGCCGTCACCGGCTGCACGACGGACGTGCACGGACGGTTCACGCTGAGCGGCCCGGGCTTCCAGCTGCTCGCCGACGGATCGATCGCGACGGGCGGACCCGGGCGCGCTCCCGGGCCCCTCGATCTCCTGGTCTCGGCGCTCGTCACGAACATGCTCAACGTGCTGCGCGGCGGCGGGGACCTCGACCTCGACGAGGTCGACACGCGGGCGGTGCAGGTCCGCGCCCGGGCCACGCGCTACCTCCCGGACCGCCTGAAGGCCGGTCACCTGCTGGTGGAGGTCGTGATCGACGAGCTCGACGCGCTCGACACCGAGGTGCTCTTGGAGCAGTACCGGGCGGGCTGCCGGGTGCTTCCGGCGATCGAGACGGTGCTCGACGTGACGATCCGTCCCGTCGCTGCGGCGGACGTCGCCGCCTGATCGTCCGGCCTACGGTCGAGCGCGTTGGAACCCATGTCTCTCGTATAGAGTGTGCTAAAACTTCTAACGTGCTGAGCGTTCTCTCGTAGATTCTCGGTGCGTCGCACGGGACAAGGACGCGCCGCCGATGTACACCTCGATCCACTTCAGCCCCCAGAGCCGCGACGCCCGTGACGACGCCGAGATCATCCACCGCATCGCCCTGCAGGCAGTCCGCGCCGAGCAGGCCGGCTGCGCCTCGATCGGGCTGACCGAGCACCACCTCGCGGGATTCAACACCTACGTCGACCCGTTCCTGCTCGGCGCCCACCTGGCCGCGAAGCTCGAGCAGGCCTACGTGTCCGTCACGGTCGCGCAGGTCGCGCTCGAGCACCCGCTCAGGCTCGTCGAGAAGATCAACCTGCTCGACGTCCTGACGCGGGGCCGCAGCATGGTCGCGCTGGCCCCGGGATCGGCCTCGAAGACCGAGCTCCAGGCGTTCGGCGCCGAGGACCTCGACCGCAACCGGGTCACGGCCGAGCGCATCGACGCGATGCTGCGCGCCTGGGCGTGGGACGGCGAGGAGCCGGGGGTCGACGTCGGCACGAGCGTCGACCGCGGACTGGTGGCGGCCCGCATCAGCCCGGCCTCGTACCGCCACCCTCGCCCGCTGATCTCGCGGGCGACCCGCACGCCCGAGACCATCGCGCGTCTCGGCCGCGAGGGGACGCCGGCGATCTTCGGCCAATGGCTCACGACCGACGGCGACGCGCGCGACCAGCTCGCGATCTACACCGACGCCCTGTTGGGCGCGGGGCACGACCAGGAGACCGTCGACGAGTGCCTGCGCTGGCTCGGCTTCGGCCTCACGATCGTCGTCGCCCCCACGCAGGCACAGGCCGAGAAGAACTGGCGCGAGTACGTCGAGGTGGGCGGCGAGGGCCCGCAGGCGGGCCGCCTCGGGGGCGCCGCGACGTGGGAGAAGGAGTGGACGCACCGCGAGGTTGCCCGAGCCTCCGGCTCGCTCGTCGGCGACCCGGCGCGCATCGTGGAGGAGATCCTCCGCATGAAGGAGGCCGGCTCGCACGCGGTGCGCATCATCCCCGCCGTCGTGGCCGGCCGCGCCGAGGACCGCGAGGAGACCTTCTCGCTGATCTTCGACGAGATCCTGCCCCACATCGGCACCCAGCAGCTCCCCGACCCGACCCAGATCCGCAGCCGCGTCGCCGCCACGGTGTGACGGTCTGGTCGGACACCACGAAGTTGTCACCGTCGTGACAACTTCCGTTGCGCGTCGCGCTCATTCACGCTCGGGTGCTTGACCGTGCATCCAGGCTCACGATTGAGTCGCGCTACTGGGGTGGGGTGCCTCGGTGCGGGTAGGGGGTGACCTCACGATGTCGGCTGGACGTCTCTGGATCGACGGCCTCATGGCGCAGATGAGGCGTGATGGAACGGCGGCGTAGACACGGTCCGCGGACCGCAGTGGCGGCCGGCGGGTGCATCGCCTTGATCGGACTCGTCGCGTGGCTGCTCCCACGGACCGACGAGGACCCGCCACCCGAGGCGCGGCCGACGGCGATCTCGAACCCCGACCAGACGATGCATCTGGGAAGCCAGGGCCTGACGATCGACCTGGTTGATCCTGTTTCCAGTGCCGTCACTTCATGGCCAGCTCCTGACTCCGCAGGGGCTCCAGTGGAGTACGCCCTGACGTCTGACGGATTGACGGTGCCGAGCTGGAGTCCCGATGCCGGGGGTCGGTGGCTGCTGATCCAGGATCCGTCCGATCCCGAGGGGACTTCCTCGCTAGCCAACATCCATCGCGAGGTCGACGGGGCGCTCAGCGACATCCAGTTTCGGGTGTGGCCTGATCGAACCGAGTTCGTGTGGACGTCTGAGTTTGAACGTACTTGGACCGTGGCGTGGGATGGGCGGGAAGCGCTGCCGGTGGCGGGGAACTCGTTCACACACGCCGAACGTGCCGAGACCACGCGGACCTACGAGTTCGAGGGGGTGCTGGCCGATGACGGCGCGCCGGAGGGAACCCCACTCTCCGTCACCTTTGGACGAGGCATCCCGGGAACGACGGAGATCGCCATCCCCGATGGTGGCAGCGAGGCACCACGAGCAGCGCCTGTGATCGGCGGCCGCGCGGACGTCGTGCAGTTGAGCTCGTGCTTGCAACCGACCTGTTTCTGGCGGCATCGGCGGCATGTGGTGTCACCGACTGGCAGAAGTCCCGCGTAGGAGCTGCAGCGCGCGTGCCGTGAAGGACGAGTCGCGTGGAATTGAGCAGTGCAGGACGGTTGGTCAGCATGCTGGCGGTCACCAGCGTGATCGCCACTGCCGGGTGCCGCAGTGACTCGTCGAGCTCGGAGGCTGATTCCAAGACGCTCCCGACGCCAGCGCGGGTGTTCGAGAGCCGCGAGGCATGGGGCGCGCGCCCAGATGTGTGCACGTGGATGGCTGAAAGAGCCCATCCGAGCCGCATTTCTGCACACATCTGGCGGGAGGCGGTCGCTGACGGCTGCGGGACCACGCTGCGAGGTCCATGTCTGCTGGTCGGTCACCACCGAGAGCGGTCGGCTCAGGGGCGAGAATCCACTCGCCGAGGGGCGAGAATCCACTCGCCGAGGGGCGGGAATCCACTCGCGAGCGGTCGTTCGGGGTCAGACGGCGAGGAGGGCCTGGGTGTAGGTGTCCTCGGCGTGGAGGATGACCTGCGCCGTGGGTCCTGACTCCACCAGACGGCCGCGACGCATGACGGCGACGGTCTGGGCGACGTCGGCGACAACGGCGAGGTCGTGCGTGACGAGGAAGTACGTCAGGCCCAGCTCGCACTGGATCTCGCCCAGCAGGTCGAGCACCTGCGCCTGCACCGTCGCGTCGAGGGCCGACACGGGCTCGTCGAGCACCACGACCTCCGGCTCGATCGCGAGCGCCCGGGCGATCGCGACGCGCTGCCGCTGGCCGCCCGACAGCTCCCGCGGCCGACGCTCGGCGTACGCCGCCGGCAGCTGAACGAGCTCGAGCAGCTCCGCGACCCGCGCCGCACGCTCGGTCGGCGTGCCGACCTTGAACGCGTCCAGGGGCTCGCCGATGATGCCGCGCAGGCTGAGCCGAGGGTTCAGCGACTCGAACGGGCTCTGGTAGACGACCTGCACGCGCCGACGCAGGTCGCGCAGCTGCCTGCGCTTCAGGGACCCGACGTCCTGGCCCAGCACCTGCACGGTGCCGGCGTCGGCCGACTCGAGCCCGAGGATGACCCGGCTCGTCGTGGTCTTGCCCGACCCCGACTCACCGACGAGGGCGAACGTCGACCCCCGGGGCACCTCGAGCGAGACGCCCTCCATCGCGACGGTCCCGCCCCGGCCGCTGCCGAAGCGCTTGTGCACGCCGTCGAGCCGGATCGCGACGTCGGTCGACAGGGCCGGGGCCGTGCCGCGGTCGTGCCGGGCGTACGCCTCGGCGATGCTGAGCACCCGCCCCTCGGCGACGCGGGCCGAGCTGGCGAGCAGCGCCCGCGTGTACTCGTGCTGCGGGTCGGCGAAGACCTCGGCGACCGGCCCCGCCTCGGCCACGACGCCGCGCTGCAGCACGATCACGTGGTCGGCGTTGCGGCTGGCGAGGGCGAGGTCGTGGGTGATGAGCACGACGGTGCTGTCGTGCTTGGTGCGCGCCTCGTGGATGCTGCGCAGCACGTCCTGACCGACGAGCACGTCGAGCGCGCTGGTCGGCTCGTCCGCGATCACGAGCGCGGGTCGCTGGCTGAACGCGATGGCCACCAGGATCCGCTGACGCATGCCACCGGAGAGCTCGTGCGGATAGCGCGTCAGCAGGGTCTCGGGATCGGTGAACCCGACGTCACGCAGGTCGGTCAGGATCCGCTCCTGCACGGCGGCGGGCGAGAGGGGGGAGTGGGCCAGCGTGAACGACTCGCGCAGCTGCGCCCCGATCGTGCGCGTCGGGTTGAGCGAGGCGATCGGGTCCTGCGGCACGAAGCCGACGTGGCGGCCCCGGAGCGGCCGGAAGGCCTTGTCGCTGCGCTCGAGGACGTTCTCGCCCTCGAAGTCGATCGCGCCCGACGGGATCGCGCCGTTGTGGGGGAGCAGGCGCACGATCGCGTGCGCCAGCGTGCTCTTGCCCGAGCCGGACTCGCCGATGATGGCGGTCACCTTGCCGCGCGGCACCTCGATCGAGACGGCGTCGAGCGCGGTGTCGACCTGGTCGTCGCGGCGGTAGGTGACGGTGAGGTCGGTGACCCGCAGGATGGCGTCGGTCATCAGTGGTCCTCCTGCAGCAGGTAGGCGATGCGGTTGAGCAGCACCACGACCGCCGTGAGCGCGAGGCCGGGGATGATCGCCACCCACCATGCGTGGGCCAGGTACTTCTGGCCGCCGGCGATCAGCACGCCCCACTCCGGTGACGGCGGCGCCTCGCCGAAGCCGAGGTAGCTCAGCGAGCCGATCGCGAGCAGCGCGAGGCCGAACTGCAGGGCCGTGTAGGACAGCACGGGGTGGAAGACGTTCGGGACGATGTGCCGCGTGATCGTGCGGATCGGTCCAGCACCGCAGGTCCGGGCGGCCTCGACGAACGTGAAGGTGCTCGACTGGATGACGACGCCGCGCACGAGACGGGCGAAGCCGGTCGCCTCACCCAGCCCGATCGCGATGGCGGCCACGAAGGCGCCACGGCCGTAGGTCGTGATCACGGCGAGCGCCAGCAGCACGGCCGGCACGGCCATGACGGCCTCGGTGCCCACGCCGAGGACCCGGTCGAGCCAGCTGCCTGGGCGCAGGCCCGAGAGGATGCCCACGACGCTGCCGAGCACGAGCGCCACGACGACCGCGAGCGTCGCGGAGAACAGCGAGATCTGCAGCCCGTGCACGACCCGCGAGTACAGGTCGCGGCCGATCTCGTCGGTGCCGAAGAAGTGCGTCCCGTTCGGCGAGGTGAACGGGATGCCGTCGAGCTCGAACGGGTCGTGCGTCGCCACGAGGGTGGGGAAGACCGCGATGACCACGAGCGCCGCGAGCAGCAGCAGGTGGACGTGGATCTCCTTGAGCCGGCGACGACGGCGTCGCGGTGGCTCGGCGGCACGGGCGACCGCTGCGGCGACGGGGCCGGAGCCGGTCTTCGCGGCACCCACCCCGACGGGCGTGTCGGGCAGCAGGGTGTCGGTCATGACGTGACCTCCTGGGTCGTGCTCGCGCGTCGGCGGAGCCGCGGGTCGAGCAGGGAGTAGCCGATGTCGACGAGCATGTTGACGACGACGTAGACGATCGCGAGCACCACGACGAGGCCGAGCACGACGGTCAGGTCCACGGCCTTGACGGAGTCGACCATGAGGCGACCGATGCCGGTGCGCGAGAAGACGACCTCGATCACCACGGTGCCGCCCAGCAGCTGCCCGACCCGCAGGCCGAAGACCGCGAGGAACGGGAACGCCGCGTTGCGCAGGCAGTGGTGCCAGAGCGTGTAGAAGCGGCTGGCGCCCTTCGCCGGAGCCGTCACGGACGCGTAGGTCGTGCCCAGCTCGGTGCGCAGGCTGCTGATCAGCACCTGCGCGAACTGCGCGGCCCCGAGGAGCGCCAGCACCGCGACCGGCAGCACCAGCGCCGACGCGCTCTGGCTGCCACCGGAGGGGAACCAGCCCAGCGTGATCGAGAACAGGTAGATGAACAGGATGCCGATCCAGAAGACCGGGAGGCTCACGTAGGCCGAGGGCACGAGCGCGGCGAAGGAGCGCACGAGGCGCGAGCGGGGGTTGACCGCGAGCAGGGCCAGCAGGAAGCCGAGCGGCACCGACAGCACGAGCGAGAGCCCGGCCAGGGCGAGCGTGTTCGGCAGCGCCTCGGCCAGCAGGTCGGTCACGGCGCGGTCGTTGACGAGCGAGCTGCCCAGGTCGCCGCGGAACAGGCCGGCGATGCCGTTCCAGTACTGCGTCCAGAGGCTGTCGGACAGGCCGACCTCGTCACGCAGGACGTCGAGGTCGAGGTCGGAGATGTCGGCCACGCCGACCGTGTCGGTGGTGCCGATGCGGGCCAGGACGGCGTCGCCCGGCAGCACGAAGAGCAGGAAGAACGAGGCCGAGTAGGCGGCGTAGATGACGAGCGCGGCGTGCACGAGGCGCCCGGCGACGACCCGCGAGACGTCGCGCACGACGGTCGAGCGTGGGGTCGCGGGGGTCTCGAGCGGCGTGGGCTCGGTCGTGTCGGTCGTCGTGGTCATCGTGCTGTTCTCCTGGGGTGGGAGTCGTGCGGGGCGGCG
>NZ_BAAAME010000004.1:592695-625337 GCF_039529015.1 Aeromicrobium alkaliterrae | reverse complement strand
GCCCCCCCCCTCCGGTGAAGGTCACGCCTTGTCGAGCCAGACGTCACCGAGCCACGGGATGTGGCTCGCCTCGAACGTCGGGAGCTTCGTCGTGTTGCGGTACGCCAGCGGCTGGATGAAGTCGTACAGCGGCAGGTAGTACGCCTCGGTCAGGATCAGCTCCGAGGCCTCGGCGGCGAGCGACTTGCGGCCCTCGAAGTCGGGCTCGGCGAGGATCTCGGTGAACAGCGCGTCGAGCTCGGGGTCGAGGCCCTTGTAGTTCGTGCGCAGCGCGTCGGTGTCGGGCCGGGTGCTCGAGGCCCAGGTCAGCGCGTAGTCGCCGGAGATCTGGCGCTGGTTGAGCTCGGCCGGGGTCAGGCTGTTGAACTTCAGCTCGACGCCGAGGTCCTTCCACTGCGACTGCACGACCGCCAGGTTCGGCTCGTGCGAGACCGTCGAGGCGCCGTAGATCAGCTCGAAGGAGAGGCGGTTGCCATCCTTCTCGCGGACGCCGTCGCTGCCGACCTCCCAGCCGGCGTCGTCGAGGATCTGCGCGGCCTCCTTGGCGTCGCTCGAGATCAGGTCCGCCTGGTCGGTGTAGAAGGGGTTGCTCGCGGTGAACGCACTGGTCGGGGCGACGTCGATCGTCGAGGCGCGCTCGAGCACGGCGTCACGGTCGATGCCGAGGGCCAGGGCCCGGCGGACCTCGACGTCGTCGAGGCCGGGCACGTCGGTGTTCACGACGAAGCCGAGCGCGCTGCCGGGCAGCGGCTCCGTGCGGATCGTGATCTCGTCGCTGGCGGCGAAGTCGGTCTTGTCGGCCGGCTCGGTGTTGTGCAGCAGGTCGAGGTTGCCGGCGCGCAGCTCGGCGGCGGCGATGCTGTTGTCGGGCGTGGTGAACACCTCGATCGTGTCGAGGTAGGCCGCGCCCTGGTTCTCGGCGACGGCCGGCGCCCAGGCGTAGTCGTCGCGGCGCGTCAGGACGTAGCCCTCGTCGCCGTTGTTCTCGCTCAGGGTGAAGGCGCCCGATCCGATGATCGTGAGCCCCTCCTGGCGCTGGTCGAAGGAGAGCGCCGACGTCTCGGGCGCCACGATGCCGAGCGAGGTCGTCGAGACGGCCTGCAGGAACGAGGAGTTCGGGGCGTTGAAGTCGAAGACGACCGTCTGCGCATCCGGCGTGGTGATCTCCTTGAGGTTGCCGATCCAGGAGTTCACGACCGCGTACTTGGCACCCTGGGCGCGCAGCGCGTCGAAGCTCGCCTTGACGGCGGCCGCGTCCAGGACCTCGCCGTTGCTGAAGGTCACGCCGTCACGCAGCGTGAACTCGTAGCGCGTCGCGTTCTCGTTGACGGTCCACTCGGTCGCGAGCCAGGGCTCGAACGAGCCGTCGTAGGCGTTGAAGACCAGCGAGTCGACCAAGCCGCGCAGCGGCACGACCGGACCGTAGCCCGTGTTGGCGGCCGGGTCGGCGGACTGGACGTTGGTCGAGCGGTACTTGAGCGTGCCGCCCTGGATCGGGTCCTCGGAACCGGCGGCCTCGGAGCCGCCGGTGCCGCAGGCGGACAGCAGCAGGGTGGCGGAGACCAGGCCGGCCAGGAGGGCCGTGCCAGCGCGTCGGGGGTGGCGCTTCATCGTCGGGGACTCATCTCTCGTCGTGCCGACGCCGACGGATTCGGCGTCATCGTGCACGGGAACCGTAGGACGGGGTCCACGGTGAAGGATGCTCATCTCATTATATGAAACTTTTACGAACGCCCTGTTAGATCTTCTAGTGTGCGGTGCGTGCTTCTACGGGCTCGCGCCCCACGACCACGACAGCGACACGACAGCCCCTGTCACCACCCAAGGAGTCCCATGACCATCAAGATCGAGGCGGCAGGCGCCGTCTTCTACCTCCCGTACTACGTCGCCGAGGAGGAGGGGTTCTTCGCCGACGAGGGTCTGGACGTCGAGCTCATCCGTGAGCGCGCCAACGAGGAGACCGAGCTCCGCTTCATCGAGCGCCCCGACGCCGTCTCCTCCTTCAGCAGCTTCAAGCTGTTCGAGGCCGGCCAGTCGCAGCTCTACAACGCGTGCGAGTGGGGCCAGCTGCGCCGCTCGCAGGACAGCCAGGTCTCCGGCAAGGTCGTGGCGCGCCGCTCGGCCGTCGCCAGCCAGGCGATCATCGTCCGCCCGGACTCGCCGTACGAGGTCCCGGGCGACCTCGCGGGCGTCCGTGTCGGCGTCAACTTCCACCACGGCTCGCACTACCTCGTGCTGCAGCTGCTCGAGGGCTTCCTCGCGCGCACCGACATCAACCTGGTCGGCATCAAGGGCAAGGGCCGCTTCCAGGCCCTGCGCGACGGCGACATCGACGCGGTCGCGGTCATGGAGCCGTGGATCACGGTCGCCGAGAAGGCCGGGTACAAGATCCTGACCGAGGGCCACTACTTCGGCGCCGAGATCGCCGGCGACTCGCTGACCGACGACGAGTTCACCAAGATCAACCGCGCCGTGAACCGCGCCGTCGACCTGATCCGCACCGACATCCGCCCGTACCTGAAGCACCTGATCGCCACGGCCGCCGCCGAGGGCGAGGAGCTGCAGCCCGAGGACTTCAAGCTCGGCCGCCTGCGGTACATCCACGCCGGCCCGTACCCGGAGGACCACTTCAACCGCACGGTCGACTGGGTCGCGAGCTGGGGCCTGATCGGCGGCGAGAACGACTTCGTCAAGCTCGTCGACAACACCAAGCTGCTGCAGGAGGCGTGAGCCCCGGCCCACGGCTGACCCCGGCGGTGCGGACCTCGGTCCGCACCGCCGGTGCCGTGTCATGACCACGTCGACCCCGGTCGCGAGCAGCGTCAACCGCGCGGCCGTCCTGATCCTCTGCGGGGTCACGGCGGGCATGCTGCTGCTCGACATCCACAAGGTCACGATCGCGATCCCCTCGATCGAGCGGGCCCTCGGCGCCGGACCCGTCTGGATCCAGCTCGTCTCGGCGGCGTACGTCGTGGCCTTCGCCGTGACGCTGGTGCCTGCCGGTCGCCTGGGTGACGGCGGTCGACGCATCCAGCTCGTCTACGTGGGTCTGTGGCTCTCGCTGGCGGCCAGCCTGCTGTGCGCGATCGCGCCGACCGCGCCCGTCCTGGTGCTGGGTCGCGCTCTGCTGGGGGTGTCGGCCGGCCTGCTGATGCCGCAGATGATGGGTCTCGTCCAGCACCTGTTCGCCCCGGCCGAGCGGGGGCGCGCGTTCGGCACGTACGGGGTCTGCGTCAGCCTCGCGACGGCGCTGGGCCCGACGGTCGGCGGACTGCTGATCACGACGCCGCTGCTCGGCTGGCGCGGCGTGTTCGTGCTGAACCTGCCGGTCGTGGTGGGGCTGCTCGTGGCCGCCCACCGCCTGCTGCCCGCCGTGGGCCCGGCGCGCGCTGACCGGACGTTGCGCCCCGACCTCGACGTGCTGGGGCTCGGGCTCGGCAGCATCGCGCTCGTGCTGCTGCTGGCGCCCCTGATCTTCACGACGGGGCGGCCCGGCGACGTCGAGCTGCGCTGGCTGGCGCTCCTGCCGGCGGTGCTGCTGGCCGTGGCGTTCGTGCGCCGCAGCCGCCGCCGGGTCGCGGACGGTCGCGCCGCGGTCATCGATCCCGATCTGCTCCGCATCCCGAGCTTCCGCACCGGAGTGCTGGTCTCCCTGACCTGGTTCGCCAGCGGTCCGGGCGTCAACCTGGGGCTCTTGATCCATCTCCAGCAGGCCCAGGGGCTCTCCCCGTTCGTGGCCGGCCTGCTGATGCTGCCGTCGTCGGCGACCTCGGTCGTCGGGGCCTGGGTCGGCGGTCGGGTCGTGCAGCGCTGGGGCCGTGCGCTCAGCGTGACCGGGATGCTGCTGACGCTCGTCAGCGTGCTCGGCACCGTCGCGATCCTGCTGTCCGGCCCCTCCACGCTCCTGGTCGTGACGGCACTGCCCGCCCTGCAGCTGCTCAGCGGGCTCGGCGCCGGGTTCGTGGTCTCGCCCAACCACTCGATGACGCTGCAGGACGTCCCGCGCGAGCAGGGGAGCGCTGCGTCGTCGATCGGCCAGCTGGGGCAGCGCGTCGCCAACAGCCTCGGCGTCGCGACCGCGTCGATGGCGTACTACGCCGTGGTCTACGGGTCGGGGGCGACGCTCACGACCGCCTCGGCGGACCTGCACACCAAGGCGCTCGCCCGCTCGACCGCCGTGGCCCTCGGATTCCTGCTGATCGCGCTCGTCGTCGTGCTCCTCGACCTCCGTCGCACCCGCCGCGACGCCCGTTCGCTCCCTGAGGTGCGAGGAGGAACGACGAGCCTCGAAGGGAGTACCTCAGCCAGGGTCGGGGGTCAGACGTAGCGCTCGAGGATGCTCGAGTCGGCCAGGCGTGACAGGCCCTCGCGCAGGCTCTTGGCGCGGAGCTCGCCGACGCCGTCGACCGAGGTGAGGTCGTCGACGCTGGCCGCCAGCAGCTTCTGCAGCGAGCCGAAGTGGTCGACGACGCGCTCGGCGACCGTGGCCGGGATGCGGGGGACCCGCGCCAGCATGCGGTGTCCGCGCGGGGAGAGCGGAGCGTCGAGGGTGTCGTCGGTGCCGATGCGCATCGCGCGGGCGATGCGGCCGAGGTCGACCAGGTCGGGCGCGTCGACGGCCTCGAGGTCACCGAGGACCTGCGCGGTGGGGCGCGCACGACGGCCGCGAGGCATGTAGTCGCGGATCAGCAGCTCGCGCTCGTTCTGCACGCCGCTGACGAGCTCGTCGAGCTGCAGCGACAGCAGGCGGCCCTCGACGCCGAGCTCGAGGACGTAGGCGTCGATCTCGCGCGCGATGCGGTCGACCATCTCGAGACGCTGGGCGACCTGGGCGACGTCGCGCACCGTCACGAGGTCCTCGATCTCGAGCGCCGACAGGGAGTCGGCGACCTCGTCGAGCCGGTGGCGGTAGCGCTCGAGCGTCTGCAGCGCCTGGTCGGCGCGGCCGATGATGGCGGCCGACTCCTCCAGGACGTGGCGGACCTCGCCGCTGTAGACCGCGATGGTGTGCATCGAGGCCGACACCGAGATGACCGGCAGGCCGGTCTGACGGGCCACGCGGTCGGCGGTGCGGTGACGCGTGCCGGACTCGACGGTGGGGATGCTGGGGTCGGGCATGAGGTGCACGCCTGCGCGCAGGATGCGCTCGGCCTGGGCGTCGAGGATGATCGCGCCGTCCATCTTGGCCAGCTCGCGCACGCCGGTGGCCGAGAACGGGACGTCGAGGACGAACCCGCCGGTCGAGAGCGACTCGATCTGCTTGTCCTGGCCGATCACGACGAGAGCGCCCGTGCGGCCGCGCAGGATGCGCTGCAGGCCCTCACGCAGCTCGGTGCCGGGCGCGACGGACGCCAGCACGGTCCTGAGGTCGGGTGGGTTCGGCACAGCCGCCAGTGTAGGTGCCCGCCGGCGCAGTGCGGACCCTCGATGGCGCCGGGGTCAGGACAGCGCCGCGCGCACGGCCGTGGCGACGTCGCCGACCTTGGCCACCGTGAGCGAGGGCGGCACGCCGGTGAGGTCGCTGCCGGCGGGCACGATCGCGCGCTTGAAGCCGATGCGGGAGGCCTCGCGCAGGCGCGCGCCGAGCTCGCGGACGGGGCGGACCTCGCCCGCGAGGCCGACCTCGCCGATCGCGACGAGGTCGGTCGGGCAGGGACGGTCGCTGACGGCGGACGCCAGCGCCACTGCGGTGGCCAGGTCGACCGACGGCTCGACGAGACGGGCGCCGCCGACCGAGGCGGTGTAGACGTCGAGCTGCTGCACGGGGACGTTGACGTGCTTGGTCAGCACCGCCAGGATCATCGCGACGCGCTGGCCGTCGAGCCCGCTGGACGTGCGGCGCGGGTTGCCGCCGGAGGTGGCGGCGACGGTGAGGGCCTGCACCTCGGCCAGCAGGGGGCGGCGGCCCTCCATCGTGACCGTGACGCACGTGCCCGCGACGGGCTGCTCGTGGCGTGAGACGAACAGGCCGGTGGGGTCGGGCACCTCGACGATGCCGTCGCTCGTGAGGTCGAAGCAGCCGATCTCGTCGACCGGACCGAAGCGGTTCTTGACCGCCCGCAGGAGCCGCAGCCGTGACGCGCGGTCGCCCTCGAACTGCAGCACGACGTCGACCAGGTGCTCCAGGACGCGCGGACCGGCGACCGAGCCGTCCTTCGTGACGTGGCCGACGAGCAGGGTGGCGATGTTGGCGGTCTTGGCGCGGCCGATGACCGCTGCGGCGACCTCGCGCACCTGCGTGACGCCGCCGGGGACGCCGTCGACGTCGGCCGACCCGATGGTCTGCACCGAGTCGACGATCAGGAGGCTCGGCTGCACCTGCTCGACGTGCGTGAGCAGGGCCCCGAGGTCTGTCTCGGCCGCGAGGTAGAGCTCGTCGGCGACGGCGTCCATGCGCTCGGCGCGCAAGCGGACCTGGGCGGCGGACTCCTCGCCCGAGACGTACAGCGTGCGCCGGCCGGCGCGGGCCCAGCGGGCCGCGGCCTCGAGCAGCAGCGTGGACTTGCCGACGCCGGGCTCGCCGGCCATCAGGAGCACGGCGCCGGGCACGACGCCGCCGCCGAGCACGCGGTCGAGCTCGGGGATGCCGGAGGTGACGGCGCGAGCCTCCTCGGTCAGCACCTGCCCGATCGGGACCGCCGGGCGCGTGACGGCAGCAGCGGCGGTGCGGCCGGCGGCGCGCTCGCCCCCGGCGACGTCGACCGTGCCCCAGGCCTGGCACTCGCCGCAGCGGCCGACCCACTTGGACGTGGTCCAGCCGCACTCGGCGCAGCGATACGCGGGACGTGCCGCCTTGCCGGACCCGGCCTTGGTGGTCGCCATGGCGACCACCCTAGGTCGCCGCACCGACATCCCGGCGCGGTGTGCGCGCGCGGGTGCGCGGTGCCATGCTGACGAGGTGAAGCGCGTGCTCGTCGTCGTGATGGTCCTGCTGCTCGGCGCAGGGTCCCTCGCCCTCGGTCTGACCACCGAGAAGTGGTTCTTCGACATCGTGGGGCTGGCGGCGCTCGCCCTCGCGGTCGTCGGCTTCTACGACCTCGTGCAGACCCGGCACAGCATCACCCGCAACTACCCCATCGCGGGCCACGCACGCTTCCTGCTGGAGCACATCCGCCCCGAGATCCAGCAGTACTTCGTCGAGTCCAACACCGAGGGCATGCCGTTCGACCGCGAGACCCGCGACCTCGTCTACGACCGGGCCAAGGGCAACCACGGCGAGGAACCGTTCGGCACCGAGCGCGACGTCAACGCGGTCGGCTACGAGTTCGTCGCGCACTCGATGCGCGCCCGGCCCAAGCCCGACACCCCGCAGCCGCGGGTGCGGCTCGGCGGGCGCCACTGCACCCAGCCGTACGACATCGCCCTGCTGAACGTGTCGGCCATGAGCTTCGGCTCGCTGTCCGGCAACGCGATCGAGGCGCTCAACGCCGGTGCCGCGATGGGCGGGTTCGCGCACGACACCGGCGAGGGATCGATCTCGCGCCACCACACCAAGCACGGCGGCGACCTCGTCATGGAGGTCGCGTCGGGCTACTTCGGCTGCCGCACGCCCGAGGGGCGCTTCGACCCCGACGCCTTCGCGGAGCGGGCCCAGCTCGACCAGGTCAAGGCGATCAACATCAAGATCTCCCAGGGCGCCAAGCCCGGCCTCGGTGGGCTGCTGCCGGGCACCAAGGTCAACGCCGAGGTCGCCGAGGCGCGGGGAGTGCCGGTCGGCACGACGGTCGTCTCGCCGCCGGTGCACCCGGAGTTCTCGACCCCGCTGGAGCTCGTCGACTTCATCGCGCGGCTCCGCGAGCTCAGCGGCGGCAAGCCCGTCGGCTTCAAGATCTGCATCGGCTCACGCCGCGAGTTCCTGGCCATCTGCAAGGCGATGCTCGAGCGGGGGAGCGCCCCGGACTTCATCATCGTCGACGGCTCGGAGGGCGGCACGGGCGCCGGACCGGTCGAGTTCGAGGACCACGTCGGCATGCCGCTGACCGAGGCGCTGATGTTCGTGCACAACGCGCTGGTCGGCGTGGGCCTGCGCCACGAGGTGCGGATCGGCGCCAGCGGCAAGGTCGCGACGGGCATCGACATCGTCAAGCGCATCTGCCAGGGAGCGGACTTCACGATGTCCGCCCGGGCGATGATGTTCGCGATCGGCTGCATCCAGGCGCAGACCTGCCACACCAACACGTGCCCCGTCGGCGTCGCGACGCAGGACCCCCAGCGCGCGCGGGCCCTCGTCGTGGACGACAAGAAGCACCGCGTCTTCCAGTACCAGGAGAAGACCGTCAACTCCGCGCGCCAGATCGTCGCCTCGATGGGGCTCGACGACTTCGACCAGCTCAACCCGCGCAAGCTCTTCCGCCGGGTCGACCCGCAGGTCACCCGGACCTACCACGACCTCTACGAGTGGCTCGAGCCCGAGCAGCTGCTGACCACCCCGCCCGAGGACTGGGCGCGCGACTGGGCCGAGGCCGTTGCCGACTCCTTCGAGCCCGCGAGCAACTCCGGCCCCCGCGAGGACCAGCCCGCCATGTCCCGCAGCAACCACTGACGGGGGTTCCGTCGGCTGACCGCGGCAGGTGGTGCCGGACAAGCGGCCACGGACACCAGCCGATGGTCCCCGCCGAGATGTGACGACTTTGAGCCCATTCTCGGCGTCAGAACGGGCCCAAACTCGACACATCTCGCCGGGCCGCCAGATGTGGTCAGTTGGGTCACGGAATCGGGCCGAAAGCGTGTCCGGAGTGACCACATCGTGCGGGAGGCGGTCGGGTGACCGCCGCGGTGCCCACGGTGCTGGTCCGTGGCCGCTTGTCCTCAGCTCTACGCTGAGCCGCACCCGGGAGGTGCCCCAGCCGCCGACCTCAGATGCGGACGTCGCCGTTCGGGGTGCGGAAGGTGATGGCGAGGATGCCGGGCATCGCGTTCGGGGCGGCCCAGTCGACCTTGATCGACTCCAGGGCGTCGAAGACCTTCTCGCCGAGCCAGTCGGCGACGCGCTGCGGGTCGCCGGCGATCTCCATCTGGACCAGCTCGATGTCGCTCGGCACCGCCTGCGAGGGGTGCTCCTCGGGCGCGATGTCCCAGCGGGTCACGTAGGGCAGCTGCGGGTCGGCCTTCATCGAGCTCGTGCCGATCTGGTGCCACTCGAGGTTGAAGCCGTCGGGGCGGCGACGGTTGCCGGGCACCGCGTGACGCCCCATCCGCTGCTCGACCTCGGCCAGCTCCTCGACCGCGAGGCACCAGTGCAACCAGCCACCGCCGGCCTCGGAGCGCTCACGCACGACCTGGCCGAACGCCATCTTGTCCGCCGCCGGGTGGTCCAGGACCTCCACGACCTCCAGGTACTGGCGGTTGGCCAGCGGGAGGATGCGGTTGCGGGTGCCGAAGCGCGGGTGCACGCCGCCGTCGATGAAGGTCGAGCCCAGCTGGGACCCGAGCTTCTCGGTCGTGGCGTCGAGCCCCTGGGGCCCCACGGCGAACGTCACGTGGTCGAGATGCATGCCTCAGTGTCGCCCGAGCGGACCGTTCCGGACTTCTCAGGGTCACCTAACCAGGCGCTCCCGCGGCTCAGCCCTGGGGCTGGGACGCGGGGTGGGGCACCGGGATGCCCGCTGCCTCGAACGCCTCGCAGTGACGCGCGAGCTCGGCGTACCCGTCAGCCCCCATCAGCGCGACGAGCTCGGCCCGGTTGGCGAGGTAGACGGGCTGGAGCCCGACGTGGGCGTCGGTGTTGGACGAGCAGTACCAGTCGAGATCGGCCCCGCCCGGACCCCAGCCGGCGCGCACGTACTCGCCGATCGTGACCTCGGTGTACTCCTCGCCGTCGCCCGGGTCGACCTCGCGGAACTGCCGGCGCAGCGGCAGCTGCCAGCAGACCTGCGGCTTCGCCTCGAGCGGCTCGATGCCCTCGGCCAGCGCCAGGCCGTGCAGCGCGCAGCCGTAGCCGCCCGCGAAGCCCCGGGAGTTGTGGAAGATGCAGGCGCCGCCGACGGCACGCGTCTTGAGGTCGCCGTCGTCGTCGCGCTCGGTCCAGCCGTTCGTGACGCCCTCGTCGTGGCGCTCCCAGCGCTCCGGCGTGAGGCGGTCCACGAACGTGGCCACGGTGTCGTGGTCCTCGTCGTCGGCGAAGTGCGCGCCGAGCGTGCAGCAGCCGGCGTCAGGGCTGGACTCGTAGATGCCGGGGCAGCCGGCACCGAAGATGCAGGTCCAGCGCGACGTGAGCCACGTCAGGTCGCAGCGGAACACCTCGGAGGCGTCGTCCGGATTGGTGAACTCCACCCACGAGCGGGGGAATCCGAGGTCGACTTCGGGCATGGTGCGGCCACTCTACGTCGGGCGACCGACCCCCGTGGGACGATGTTTGCCATGCGCATGGGCGTTCTCGACATCGGCTCGAACACGGGGCACCTCCTCGTGGTCGACGCCTTCCGTGGTGGTCCTCCCGTTGCGGCCTACTCCTACAAGGAGCCCCTGCGGCTCGCGGAGCACCTCGAGCACGGCTCGGTGTCCGACGAGGGCGTCCGCCGACTCGTGGCGTTCTGCCAGGAGGCCAAGCGAGCCGCCGAGGACCAGGGCTGCTCGGAGGTCATGGCCTTCGCCACCTCCGCGGTGCGCGAGGCGAGCAACGCCGAGGAGGTCATCGCGCAGGTCAACGAGGCCACCGGGCTCGACCTGCAGGTGCTCGCGGGTGACGACGAGGCCCGCCTGACGTTCCTGGCGGTGCGCCGCTGGTTCGGCTGGTCCGCGGGGCGCATGGGCGTGTTCGACATCGGTGGCGGGTCGCTCGAGATCGCCGCAGGTGCCGACGAGACCCCCGACGTCGCCTACTCGCTGCCGCTCGGCGCGGGCCGCCTGACCCGCGACTGGGTCGAGGCCGGCCGTTCCGTCGAGGACCTGCGCAAGCACGTGCGGGCCGAGATCGCGGCCGGCGCCGGGCCCATCCTGCGCGCGGGTGCCTTCGACCACGCCGTCGCGACCAGCAAGACCTTCCGCTCCCTGGCCCGCGTGTGCGGGGCGGCCCCGTCGGGCGACGGCTCGTTCGTGCGCCGGTCCCTGACCCACGCCGACCTCACGATCCTCGTCGACAAGCTGCGCGAGCTCAGCGTCGACGAGGTCGCCGACCTGCCGGGCGTCTCCGCCGACCGTGCGCACCAGCTCCTCGCCGGGGCGCTCGTCGCCGACGCCACGATGAGCCTGTTCGGCCTGGAGCGGCTCGAGATCTGCCCGTGGGCGCTGCGCGAGGGCGTGCTGCTCGAACGCATCGACCACCTCTGATCGGACCACCCATGTCGACGACCATCGTGCTGACCTTGACGTGCCCCGACCGGGCCGGACTGGTCTACGCCGTGACCCGCTGGATCGCGGAGTCGGGCGGCAACATCCTCGACAGCCAGCAGTTCACCGACACGGCTGACAGCGAGTTCTTCCTGCGGGTCCACTTCGACCACCCGGAGCCGGTCGAGGCGCTGCGGGCGTCGTTCGTGCCGGTCGCGGCCGAGCACGCGATGCGCTTCCACCTCGTCGTCGCCGAGCAGCCCACGCGCACGCTCGTGATGGTCTCGAAGGAGGGGCACTGCCTCAACGACCTGCTCTACCGCCAGAGCACGGGCGCCCTGCCGATCGAGGTCCCTGCGGTGGTCTCGAACCACCGCGACCTCGAGCGCCTCGCGAGCACCTACGGCGTGCCGTTCCACCACGTGCCCACGGGCGACAAGGCCGCGGCCGAGGCCACGGTGCTGCGGCTCGTCGCGGAGCTCGACGTCGACCTGGTCGTGCTGGCGCGGTACATGCAGATCCTCAGTGACGACCTGTGCCGCTCGCTGTCGGGCCGCGCGATCAACATCCACCACAGCTTCCTGCCGAGCTTCAAGGGCGCGCGGCCGTACCACCAGGCGCACGACCGCGGGGTCAAGCTGATCGGTGCGACGGCCCACTACGTCACCGCCGACCTCGACGAGGGGCCGATCATCGACCAGGAGGTCCAGCGGGTCGACCACCGCATGACCCCGGCCGACCTGGCCCGCGTCGGCCGCGACGTCGAGGCCCGCACCCTCTCGCGCGCCGTGGCGCTGCACGCGGAGTCCCGCGTCCTCCTGAACGGCCCCCGCACCGTCGTCTTCAGCTGATCGCCCGCCCACGGGCTGGGCCGCGGGCCTAGGCTGGAGGTCGTGTCCACCCCCGTGCGCGTCTCGCTGTCGACGTCGTCGGTCTATCCCGGATCGACGGCCAGCGCCTTCGAGGCCGCCGCCCGCATCGGGTACGACGGCGTGGAGATCATGGTCGGCACCGACGAGGTCAGCGCCGACATCGACGCCGTCGCGCGCCTCGCGGAGTTTCACGAGATCCCCGTCGTGTCGGTGCACGCGCCGACGCTGCTGCTGACCCAGCGGGTCTGGGGCACCGAGCCATGGGGCAAGCTGCACCGCGCCGCCGACATGGCGCAGGCGGTCGGCTGCGACACGATCGTCGTGCACCCCCCGTTCCGCTGGCAGCGCGAGTACGCCGCCGAGTTCGTCCAGGGCATCGCCGACCTCGAGGTGGAGCACGGCATCACCTACGCCGTCGAGAACATGTATCCGTGGCGCACGGGGCGGCGCGAGTTCCAGGCCTACGCCCCCGACTGGGACCCGGTCGGGCAGGACTACGCGCACGTGACGGTCGACCTGTCGCACAGCGGCACCGCCCGCCAGGACCCGGTGCAGATGGTGCGCGACCTGGGCGACCGCCTCGCCCACGTGCACATCGCCGACAGCAAGGGCAGCGCCAAGGACGAGCACATGATCCCGGGCCGCGGTAGCCAGCCCTGCGCGGAGTTCCTCGGCGAGGTCGTCCGCAGCGGATATACCGGCGAGGTCGTCGTCGAGATCAACACCCGCAAGGCGCTCGACGCCCGCACCCGCGAGGACGACCTGATCGAGGCCCTCGACTTCTGCCGACGCCACCTGGAGGCCTGATGATCACGACCGGGCAGATGCTCGCCTTCGGCCTCGCGGCGCTCGTGCTGATCGCGATCCCGGGGCCCAGCGTCGTCTTCGTCATCGGCCGCGCGCTGGTCTACGGCCGTGCCGTCGCCCTGGCCACCGTGGTCGGCAACTCGCTCGGGCTGCTCGTCATCATCACCGCCGTCGCCCTGGGGCTTGGCGTCGTCGTGGCCGAGTCGATCGTGGTCTTCACGGTGATCAAGCTCGTCGGTGCGGCGTACCTGGTCTGGCTCGGCGTCCAGGCGCTGCGGCACCGCTCGGACTTCACGGCTCCGCAGGTCGGCGCCGCGAGGACCCTGCCCATCGCCACCGCGGTGCGCCAAGGCTTCGTCGTCGGCATCACCAACCCCAAGGCCTTCATGATCTTCGGGGCGGTGCTCCCGCAGTTCGTCGACCGCGGAGCCGGCCACCTTCCGGTCCAGATGCTGCTCCTCGGCCTGCTCGGGTTCGTGATCGGCCTGGTGTCCGACGGACTCTGGGCGCTCATCGCGAGCCGCCTGCGCGAGTGGTTCGCCCGATCGCCCCGCCGGGGTCAGGCCGTGGGCACGGTCGGCGGGGTCTCGATGGTCGGCCTGGGCGTCAGTCTCGCGGTCACGACGCACCGCTGACCGGCGCCTCAGGCGTCGTCGTCGGGGGCCGTCCGCCCGAGCCGCTCGGCCAGCACCGAGCTCACCAGGAGCTGCATCTGGTGGTAGATCATGAGCGGCAGCACGATCAGCGCCGCCGTCGATCCGGGGAACAGCACGGCGACCATCGGCAGCCCGCTCGCGAGGCTCTTGGTCGAGCCGCAGAACAGCAGGGCCATCCGGTCGGGCCGCTCGAAGCGGCACCAGCGACCGAGCAGCGTGGTCCAGGTCAGCGCCACGGCCAGCAGCACGGCGCAGATCGCGGCCACGATCGCGAACGACGACGCCGGCACGGCGGTCCAGATGTCGGCCTCCGCGCCCTCGCTGAACGCGACGTAGACGACCAGCAGGATCGTGCTGCGGTCGAAGCGCTTGAGCCACCCGTCATTGCGCTCCACCCACCGGCCGATCAGCGGACGCACGAGCTGGCCGGCCACGAACGGCGCGAACAGCTGAGCCACGATCCGCAGCACGGCGCCACCGTCGACGTGGGCGTCGCCGCCCATCAGCAGCGCGACGTACAGCGGGACGAGGAAGACGCCGACGAGGTTCGACATCGAGGCGCTGACGACCGCGGCGGCGGTGTTGCCGCGGGCGATGCGGGTGTAGACGACGCAGCCCTGCACGGTCGACGGCACCAGGCACAGCAGCAGCACGCCGGCCGTCAGCGGGCTCGGCACGACCGCCTCGGGCAGGAGTCGCACGCCCAGCCCCAGCGCGGGGAAGAACGCGAAGGTCGTCAGCATGATCGCGAGCTGCAGCTTCCAGTGCCGCAGGTTGCGCAGCGTCTCGGCGGTCGACAGCCGCGTGCCGTAGAGGAAGAAGAGCAGGCCGATCGTGACCGTCGCGGCGACCTTGACGACGTCGAGCCCGTCGCCCGTCGCGGGCAGGAACGTGCCGATTCCCGCGGCTCCGAGCAGGAGGAGCAGGAAGGGGTCGAGGCGCACCCGCCGACCCTACGCGGGCCGCAGGGTGGTCCACGGTGGGGTGACCGGTGCGGACCTGAGGTTCGCGATGATCTGGACGGGGCACGGCGAATCGCCCCCGGGCACGGCAAATTTGCCGTGTCCCCGGACCAATTGCCGTGCCCAGCACCGAGAACGGCCAGGTTCGGTCGGCCGAACCCCGGCTCTTCGTCCCTGCCGCTTGTCCCGCACCACGAGAGCCGTTCACCGACCGGTGGCTTCGAGGCTCGTCGCCAGAGCTCCTCGCACCTCAGCCAGCGGGACGATCGGCCCCGCCTAGGGTGGGGCCATGTCGACGATCGCGTTCCTCGGTGCCGGTGTCATGGGCGAGACGATCCTCGCCGCGATCCTCCGAGCGGGGCAGTCACCCGCCGACGTCCGGGTCGCCGAGAAGAACGCCGAGCGCGCCGACGACCTGCGGCAGACCCACGGGGTCACCGTGACCGAGGCGCTCGACGCCGTGACGGGGGCTGACGTCGTCGTCGTCGCGGTCAAGCCGCAGGACGTGCCCGCGGTGCTCGCCGACGTGGCCGGCGCGGTCTCTCCCTCGGCCACCGTCGTCTCGATCGCGGCCGGCGTCCGCACCGCGACGTTCGAGGCCGCCCTGCCCGCGGGCACCGCAGTGGTCCGCGCGATGCCGAACACCCCCGCGCTCGTCGGCGAGGGGATGTTCGGGGTGTCCGCCGGGTCGTCGTGCACCGACGCGCAGGTCCAGGCCGTCGCGGACCTGCTCGGCACCGCCGGCCGCGTCGTGGTGGTCGACGAGTCGCTGCAGGACGCCGTGACCGCCGTCTCGGGCTCCGGCCCCGCGTACGTCTTCTACCTCGTCGAGCAGATGATCGCCGGGGGAGTCGAGGCGGGCCTCGACCCGGCCACGGCCCGCACCCTCGCGACCCAGACGCTCCTCGGCGCCGCGACCCTGCTGGACCGCTCGGGCGACGAGCCCGCCGAGCTGCGTCGCCGGGTCACGTCGCCGGGCGGCACGACCGCAGCCGCGATCTCGACGTTCGACGAGACCGGGGTCGCCGACGGGCTCCGGGCCGGCGTCGTCGCGGCGGCCCGTCGCTCTGCAGAACTGTCCGGCTGACGCCGGGGGGCCGAACTGTCCGGCTGAGCGGGCCGCGCAGCGGTCAGGCGCCTGCGGGGACTACGCTCGAGAGGTGGGTCACAGTCCTCGCCCCGTCGTCGTGTTCGACGACGCCGTCTCGTCGTACGACTTCGGTCCGACGCACCCCATGGCGCCCGTCCGGGTCGAGCTGACGCTCGAGCTCGCCGGCGGCCTCGGCGTGCTCGACCACTTCGACCGGGTCGGCGCGGCCTCCGCCACCGACGACGAGCTCGCCTCGATCCACTCCGCGAGCTACATCGAGCGGGTCCAGAAGCTCAGCGCGCACCCGATCCACGTCGACATCGAGGCGGGCCTCGGCAACGACGACAACCCAGTGTTCGCCGGCATGCACGAGGTCAGCGCCCTGATCGCCGGCGCCAGCGTCGAGGCCGCGCGTCGGGTGTGGACCGGCCAGGCGCCCCGGGCGGCCAACGTCGCCGGCGGCCTGCACCACGCGATGCCCGACCGGGCCAGCGGCTTCTGCATCTACAACGACGTCGCCCTGGCGATCCAGTGGCTCCTCGACAACGGCGCCGAACGGGTCGCCTACGTCGATGTCGACGCCCACCACGGTGACGGCGTCCAGGCGATGTTCTGGAACGACCCGCGCGTGCTGACGATCTCGATCCACGAGGGCCCGCAGACCTTGTTCCCCGGCACCGGGTTCGCGACCGAGACCGGCGGCCCGGACGCCCCGGGGTCGGCCGTCAACATCCCCCTGCCGCCGGGCACGTCCGACGCCGGTTGGTTCCGGGCGTTCCACGCCGTCGTGCCCCAGATCCTGCGCGAGTTCTCGCCCGAGATCATGGTCACCCAGCACGGCTGCGACTCGCACATGGACGATCCGCTGACCAACCTGATGCTCAGCGTCGACGGTCAGCGCGAGTCCTACCTGGCGCTGCGAGGGCTGGCCGAGGAGCTCTGCGGGGGCAAGTGGGTCGTCACCGGGGGCGGTGGCTACGCGGTCTCGGAGGTTGTCCCGCGCGCCTGGACGCACCTGCTCGGCATCGTGGCCGACCACCCGATCGACCCCGCGACGCCCACCCCGGCCGAGTGGCAGTCGTTCGTGCAGCACCGCCGCGGCGTCGTCGCGCCGACCCGCATGGGCGACGGGCGCACTCCCAGCTATCGGCCCTGGGAGTCCGGCTACGACCCCGCGAGCTGGCTCGACCGCCAGATCAACGCCGCGCGGCAGGCGACCTTCCCGGCGTTCGGCATCGACCCGCTCTACTGACCCCTGCGGGGCGCGCGTGACGGGTGGGACCAACGTTCCCTGAGGGTCTCCTGAGACGAATTGGCCGAACCCCTGTACGCCTGGGAGTCGGACCCACTACGCTCCCAACAAGCACGCGCGCTGCCTCTCCGGTGGGGAAGCCGGAGAGCGCGCGTGCCCTAGCGCGAAAAGAGGAAGCAGATGGCGTCCGCTGGCGAGTTCCTGACGATTGCCGAAGTGGCCGCTCAGATGCGTGTCTCGAAGATGACCGTCTACCGGCTGGTGCACGGTGGCGACCTCGAGGCGGTCCGCGTCGGCCGCTCGTTCCGCGTCACGCAGCAGGCCGTCGATGCCTTCATCGACAAGTCCTTCTACCAGGCCGGCTGAGGCCGCTCTTCTCCTGCAGCCCACGACCCGGCACGCCTGTCGGGTCTCACTCCCGCTTGGCGGTGTGTGATGGGCTGGACGAGGCGGGTACGCTGAGCCGTCATCTCAACCAATCAGTACTGGGGTTTTTTCGTGGGTTCTGTCATCAAGAAGCGTCGCAAGCGGATGTCGAAGAAGAAGCACCGCAAGATGCTGAAGCGCACGCGCGTCCAGCGTCGCAAGCTCGGAAAGTAGTCCGGCCGGCGCCATGGGCAAGGTCGTTCTCGTCACCGGCGTGTCGGACTCGTTCGCCACGCTCGTGGCGCGGAACCTGGCCGACGAACCGACGATCGACAAGGTCGTCGGTGTCGACACCGTGCTGCCCGATGGCGACCTGACAGGCGTCAAGTTCGTCCGCGCCGACATCCGCACCCCGGTGATCGGCAAGGTCATCGCAGTCGAGGACGTCGACACCGTCGTGCACCTCGACCTGAGCCCGCAGGTGCGGGGTCGGGGCGGTGGCAAGGAGCTCAACGTCATCGGCACGATGCAGCTGCTGGCGGCCTGCCAGCGCTCGTCCGTCGTGTCCAAGCTCGTCCTGGGCTCGTCGACCGCGGTCTACGGGTCCTCCTCGCGCGACCCTGCGCTGTTCCGGGAGTCCACGAGCGCCCGTGGTGGCGTCCGGTCGGGGTTCCCGAAGGACATCGTCGAGGTCGAGGCGTACGTGCGCGGTTTCGCGCGCCGTCGCCCCGAGGTGCTGATCACGACCCTGCGCGCCGCCCACCTGCTCGACGCCGACCACTTCTCGCCGCTCGGCCAGTACTTCCGCAGCGCCCTGCTGCCGGCTGCGCTCGGCTACGACCCGCGCCTGCAGTTCGTGCACGTGCAGGACCTCCTGGAGATCCTGGTCGAGTCGGTGCGCAAGGACCGCCCGGGCACGTTCAACGTGGCCGGCGACGGCGTCGTGCTGCTGACCCAGGTCGCCCGGCGTCTCGGACGTCCGGTCGTGCCCGTGCCCCCGTTCGGCTTCGCCAGCGGTGCCCGCCGGGTGCTGCGCTCGGTCGGCTCCGACATCTCGCCCGACCTGCACCGCCTGCTGATGTACGGCCGCGCGGTCGACACCTCGGCGCTGCGCGACATCTTCGGCTTCGAGCCGACCTACTCGACCGCACAGGTCGTGGAGCAGTTCCGCGCGGCGATCCGCCCCGGAGTCCTGTCCGGCCTGGGAGGCGAAGCGCATGAGTGAGCGCCAGCGAACGAAAACGGGCAGTGTGCTCATGACGCTCCTGCCTATCGTGCACTTCTCTGAGGCAGGTGCGGCATGACTGAGGATCCGCGGAAGAACATCGGGGCCCGGTCGGCGAAGCCGGGGGCGGGACGCACGTCCCCGTCCACCGCGGCACGCTCGCTCGCGGGTGGCTCGGCGCCGCGCAAGCCCCCGACCAAGGCGAAGGCCAAGCCCACCACGGACGAGCCGGCCGAGCAGTCCGCCCCGAAGTCGGCGGCGAGGAAGCCCGCGGCCAAGAAGACCGCTCCGAAGAAGGCCGCGCCCAAGAAGTCGGCGGAGTCCGCCGACACCGCACGGCCCACGGCCAGCGCCTCGGCACGCAGCACCGCCACCGGTCGCCGCCTGCGCGCGGTCACGGAGGACGACGCGGCCCGCGCCGCAGCGGAGGCCGCCGAGGAGGCGCAGCGCCGCACCCGCTCGGCCGGCGCTGCTCCTGCCGCTGCCGGCATCCCGCTCGACGAGATCTTCACCGCCGTCGTCCAGGCCGCTCAGCGCGTCCTGGGCTCGGACTGGGAGGCGCGCCTCGCGACCCTGCTGGCCGCGCTGCGCCGACGGGTCAACGGCGAGTACGCCGTGGACGACTTCGGGTTCGACCCGCAGATCACCGAGGTCCTGATCAACGCCGTCGAGCCGCTGGCCGAGAAGTGGTTCCGCCTCGAGGTGCGCGGCATCGAGAACATCCCCGCCGACGGCGGTGCGCTCCTCGTGGCGAACCACTCCGGCACCGTGCCGATCGACGGCGTCATCACGGGCTACGCGGTCAAGAAGTACGCCAACCGCAACCTCCGCCCGCTGGGCGCCGACCTGGTCTTCGCGCTCCCGTTCGTCAGCCAGCTGGCCCGCAAGCTCGGCGCGACGCTGGCCTGCACCGAGGACGCCGAGCGCCTCCTCAGCAGCGGCGAGCTCGCCGGCGTGTGGCCCGAGGGCTTCAAGGGCATCGGCAAGCCGTACGCCGAGCGCTACAAGCTGCAGCGCTTCGGCCGCGGCGGCTTCGTGTCGTCCGCGATGCGGGCCCAGGTGCCGATCGTGCCGGTCTCGATCGTCGGCGCCGAGGAGATCTACCCGCTGATCGGCAACGTCCCGTCGCTGGCTCGCCTGATGGGGGTGCCGTACCTGCCGATCACCCCGTTCTTCCCGCTGCTCGGGCCGCTCGGCCTGATCCCGTTGCCGAGCAAGTGGATCATCGAGTTCGGCGAGCCGATCCGCACCGACGCCTACGAGCCCGAGGCGGCCGACGACCCGATGCTGCTGTTCAACGTCACCGACCAGGTGCGCGAGACGATCCAGCAGACGCTGTACAAGCTGCTCGTCGAGCGCGGCAGCGCGTTCTTCTGACCGCGGGAGCCGACCGCCTCCCGTGGCGCGCGACAAGCGGCATGGACCAGGAGCGGTGGCCTCCGGGTGCCGTCAGCTGACGGATGGTGCATGTCGGTAGTGCGGACTACCCGAACGCATCATCGTGAGCGCCCACCACGCCGTTGGTCCGTGCCGAACGTCGTGAACGCCACCGCCGGAGGCAGAACCGCTCAGCGGAGCCCCCGGGGGCCGCGGAGACTTACTTGTTGGTCCCGAGCAGGCCGCCGAGCAGCGTCGGCACGAGGCCGTTCTCGCCGAGCAGGCTGTCGACCAGCGGGGTCACGATCGGCACCTGCGGCACGGGCGTGGGCGTGGCGCTCGGGGCGAGCGGGAGCGACGGGGCGGCCGCCGACGGTGCCTTCGTGGGCGACGGGGCCGGAGCGGCCGTCGTCGGGCCGGAGGCCGTCGGCGCGGGGGCGGCGGACGGCGCGGTCGGTCCTGCGGACGGCGACGTCACGGCCGGGCCGGCGATCGTGGTGAGCTCGGGCAGCGAGATGGTGCTGCACTCGGTGCACAGCGCGCTGGCCTGCGTGGCGATCTCGCGGACGGTGTCCATCGCGAGCTCGAGCGGGGCGGAGGCCTCGGCGGGGAACAGCTCGGCCATGTCGGTCAGGGTCGTGGCGGACTCCGCCGCGAAGTCGTTGACCGACTCGACCGGGGCCGGCGTGGTGCCGTCGCCGTAGGCCGTGAAGAGATCAGCGGTGCCGGCGTCGGCCTGCTCGCGGAAGTCGGCGAGTGCCGAGGCGGACCGCTCGAGGTCGCCGCTGTCGGCGAGGTGCTCGGCCTCGGCCAGACGCTCGCGCGCCTGGTCGAGCTGCAGCTGGCCGCGGGACTCGTCGGAGCGCTGCAGCGCGAGCTCGACGTTCTCGACACCACGCTTGACGTTGTAGAGCATGTCGCCGGGGACGGCCTGCGCGCTGGACGCGATGATGCCGACACCGCCGACGGCGACGATCGCGGCGGCGCTGAGTCGACCGACCCGGCGACGCAGGCCGGTCGTGCGGGGGACGTGGACGACGGGCCGGGCCGTGACGGTGAGGACCTCGGGGGCCTCGGCCATCAGGCGCTCCCGCAGCGAGGCGCGGAACTCGTCGGACGGGGCGACGGTCGCGGCCGTGGCGCAGATCGCCTCGGCATGGCGGACGAGCTCGAGGACGCTGGAGTCGACGGCACCGGGCTTGCCCCGGAGAGCAGCCTCGAGAGCCTCAGCCTCGCGCTTGTGGGTCGTCATGATTCCTGCCTCGTTGCCGAACGGTCGTCACTGGTGGGAACGACCATGAGACGGGCGGAGTTACGGATCGTGACGCGAAAAGGACTGGCCAATGTCGTCGAGCTCATCGGACGTCCTCCGAGATGTTCTTCGCGAGACGTCGCACGGCGCGCAGCTGGAGCTGCTTGACGGCTCCCTCGCTGCGACCGAGCGCGGCAGCGGTCTGCGCGATCGACAAGCCCTGCATGAAGCGCATCAGGATGCAGTCGCGCTGCTCCTCCGGCAGGGAGTTGACGGCGGTCAGCAGCATCTCGTTGGAGACCAGGCTGAGGACCTCGTCCTCGGGGGTCGGCGGGCTGGAGCGCGTCTCGGGCACGGAGTCCGAGACGATCTCGAGCCGCGACCGGCTCGACTTGAAGTGGTCGGTGATCAGGTTGCGGGCGATCGTGGTGAGCCAGGCGCCGAAGTCCTTGCCCTGCCAGCTGAACCGGTTGATGGCGCGCAGGCCGCGCACGAACGTCTCGCTCGTCAGGTCCTCGGCGAGGGGCGCGGAGCCGACGCGGTAGTAGATGAACCGGTAGATCCCGTTGACGTAGTGGTCGTACAGCTGGCCGAACGCCTCGGAGTCGCCCTGGACGGCGAGGTCGACGAGGGCGCGCAGGCGCTGGGCCTCGGGATCGAGCTGCGGGTCCGGGTCCGAGCCACCGGCCCCGCCGGGGCTCGCGGCGGTGCCGACGTGCGCGAGGGCGACCAGGAGCGAGGGATCGTCGGCATGGGCGCCGGCCATCGCCAGCACCGTGCGCAGATCTCCCAGATGCTCCCTCATGATCCCTCCCAGATCATCGGCAGTCTAACCCGCGACGGGACTTTCGCCCAGGGAATTCGGAAAAGGACCCGGGCTTCAGCGACGCAGGCGTCGAGCGACCTGCCAGCCGGCCACGGCGAGCCCGGCGACGCCGGCGCTGCGGGCCCCGGCGAGCGCCACACGGCGACCCGTCCGGTAGTCGCGGATCTCCCAGCCGTTGGCCTTGGCGTGCGACCGCAGCGTCGCGTCGGGGTTGACCGCGCAGGGGTGGCCGACGAGCGAGAGCATCGGCAGGTCGTTGCTGGAGTCGGAGTACGCCGAGCAGCGGGCCAGGTCGAGCTTCTCGCGCTCGGCGATCGCCCGGACGGCCACGGCCTTGCCCTCGCCGTGCAGCATCTCGCCGACCAGCTCGCCGGTGTAGACGCCGTCGACGTGCTCGGCGACCGTGCCGAGCGCGCCGGTCAGGCCGAGGCGGCGGGCGATGACCTGGGCGATCTCGATGGGCGCTGCGGTCACGAGCCAGACCCGCTGACCACGGTCGAGGTGGGTCTGGGCGATCGCGCGGGTGCCGGGCCAGATCTTGTGGGCCATGTGCTCGTCGAAGATCTCCTCGCCGATCTCCTCGAGCTCGGCGACGCTGTGGCCCGCGATGAACGAGAGGGCCGACGACCGCGCCTTGGCGATGTGCTCGGGGTCCTCGATGCCCGAGATGCGGAAGTACGCCTGCTGCCAGACCGCTCCGAGGAGGTCGCGGCCCGAGAAGAAGTCACGCCGGTAGAGGCCGCGGGCGAGGTGGAAGATCGAGGCGCCCTGCATGATCGTGTTGTCGACGTCGAAGAAGGCTGCGGCCCTCGGATCAGCCTGGGGCGCGAGGGCGATCTCGACCTCGGCGGACGCCGCTGCCGCCTGTCCGGCCAGCACCGAGCGCGACTTGAGGTTGCGCCGCCGGTCGGCCGGCGAGACGGGCCGGGGAGCGGACGGCGGGCGAGTCATGTCCGCGAGGCTACCGCGCGTCAGGAGACCGGGGGAGAGGTTAGCCCGCGAGGTGGCCGGGCGGTGTGGAAGAGTTGTCGCCGTGACCGTGAACGTCAGCGAGATCCTCGCCGTCGCCGCGCGCCGCGACCCGCAGGGCACCGCCCTGATCGAGGTCCGTGACGGGCGACGTGTCGTCACGTGGGCCGAGCTCGACGCGGCGGCCGACGCGGTGTCACGCGGCCTCAGCGCGCGGGGCCTGCGTGCCGGCCACCGGGTGGCGCTCGTGATGGCCAACCGCATCGACCTCGTCATCGCCTACTTCGCGGTCCTGCGGGGCGGCATGGTCGCGGTCCCCGTCAACCCGCGCTCGACCCCGCGCGAGGTCGAGCGGATGCTCGCCGACTCCGGCGCGCGCGTCGTGCTGGCCGACGGTGCAGCCGTCGAGGCGGTGCGTGCCGCCGCCACGACGATCGAGCACCTCACGGTCGTCGTCGACGGCCCCGCGCCCGAGGGCGACGAGGTCGCCTTCGCCGCCTTCCTCGACGCCGCGGTCGCGTCGACGCCGGCGGCGCCCGCCGACCCGGAGTCGCTCGCGGTCATCCTCTACACCTCGGGCACCAGCGGCCGTCCGCGCGGCGTGATGCTGTCGCACCGCGCCCTGCTGGCCAACATCGAGCAGGTCGCGACCCTCGACGTCGTCGGTGCCGACGACGTGTGCCTCGGTCTCCTGCCGATGTTCCACATCTACGGGCTCAACTGCGTGCTGGGCCAGGCGGTCCACCAGGGCTCGCCGCTCGTGCTGGTCGACGGCTTCGACCCCGACGGGCTGCTCGAGCTCGTCGGCGCGGAGGGCATCACCTACCTTCCCGTCGCGCCGCCCGTCGTCGCCGCGTGGTCCGGGCGCTCCGACCTGCGCGAGAAGCTGGCCTCGGTCCGCGTGGTCGTCTCCGGTGCGTCGGCGCTGGACCCCGACCTGGCCCGCGACTTCCGCGAGTCGTCCGGTCATGCGATCGAGCAGGGCTACGGCCTCACCGAGGCGTCGCCCGTCATCGCCGTCACGATCGGCGCGACCCGCGGCCCCGACGGCGAGCCCAAGGCGCACTCGGTCGGCGCGGTGCTCCCGGGCATCGAGATCCGGGTCGTCGAGACCGTCGACGGCACCGAGGCCCGTCCGGGCGACCCGGCCGAGATCTGGGTCCGGGGCGCCAACCTGCTCTCGGGCTACTGGCCCGACGCGGTCGACGGCCCCGACGCCGACGGCTGGTACCCCACGGGCGACGTGGGCCTGCTCGACGCCGACGGCGACCTCACGCTGGTCGACCGGCTGCGCGAGCTCGTGATCGTCTCGGGCTTCAACGTCTACCCGAGCGAGGTCGAGGACGTCATCTCGGAGGCGCCGGGCGTCGACCAGGTCGCCGTCGTGGGCCTGCCCCACGAGGAGACCGGCGAGCAGGTCATCGCCTTCGTCGTCCCGCTCGCCGGGGCCGACGCCGACGAGGTGCGGGCCGCCGTCAGCGCCGCGTGCCGCACCCGGCTCGCCCGCTTCAAGCAGCCCACCACGATCGAGGTCGTGCAGGGCCTGCCGTACTCCGCCACCGGCAAGGTCGCGAAGGGCCGCCTCCGGGCGCTGGCTCGCGGCACGGCGCTCGGTCTGCGGTGACGGGCGCGCCGTGAGCACCGGCATCGACCCGGAGGTCCTGGCGTCGGCGCGGGTCGTCGTGGTCTCCCGCGACGGCTGTCACCTCTGCGAGGCGGCCGAACAGGTCGTGGCCCAGGTGACCGCGGAGACCGGTGAGACCTGGGTGCGCGTCGACGTCGACGCCGATCCGGCGCTGGTCGAGCGGTACGCCGACGAGGTGCCCGTGACGTTCGTCGACGGGCGTCAGCACGACTTCTGGCGGGTCGATCCCGATCGGCTGCGTCAGGCCCTCGCGGGCTGAGTCCGACGACGTCACACGTGACGATTTGGTGAACCAGGAGACCGGATCGTAGACTGTGCAGGCGCCGCAGGCCTGTCCCGACAGGGAAATCCCGAGGTCGCGCGGTGCAGGAGCACTGTGACAATTCTGCCCTACTGCCCCCGTGACGGAGCAGGCACCCCGGTGGTGAGCGCATGAGCGTTCTCGTCCTGGGGATGTCCCACCGCACGGCACCCATCGAGGTGCTCGAGCGCGCCTCCCTCGACACCGACGACGGCGTGAAGCTGTCGCACAAGGTGCTCGAGTCGGCCCACATCACCGAGTCCGTCGTCATCTCGACCTGCAACCGGGTCGAGGTCTACGTCGAGGCCGAGCGCTTCCACGGCGCGATCGAGGAGCTGTCGCGGCTGTTCGCCGAGCATGCAGGCCTCGGGCGTGACGAGCTCGTGCACCACCTCTACGTGCACTACGACGACGCCGCCGTGGCCCACCTGTTCTCCGTGGCCTCGGGCCTGGACTCGATGATCCTGGGCGAGAGCCAGATCCTCGGGCAGGTCCGCCTGTCGCTGCAGTCGGCCCAGGCCGAGTCGACCGTCGGACCCGCGCTCAACGCGCTGTTCCAGCAGGCCTTGCGCATCGGCAAGCGTGGGCACGCCGAGACCGGCATCGACCGGCTGGCGCCCTCGGTGGTCACCGCGGCCCTCGACGCCGTCGGCGAGACCACGCCCGAGACCCGCTACCTCGTCGCCGGAGCCGGCACGATGGCGAGCCTCGCGGTCCGCACGCTGATGGACCGCGGCATCGCCCCCGAGCGGGTCATGGTCACCAACCGCACGTACCAGCGCGCCTACGAGCTCGTCGCGACGTTCGGCGTCGGGGCGGTGCGCTGGGAGGCGCTGGACGTCGAGCTGCAGGCCGCCGACGTGCTGATCAGCTGCACGGGAGCCACCGGCGTCGTGTTCGACCGCGACCGCATCGAGCGGGCCACGTCCGACGGTCGTCCGATGACGGTCGTCGACCTCGCGCTGCCCCGCGACATCGCGGCCGAGGCGGCGTCGCTGCCGCACGTGACCCACATCGACATGCAGGTCCTGGCCGAGCTGGCCGCCGACTCCGAGGTCGTCGCCGACGTCGCCGCCGTGCGCTCGATCGTCGACGGCGAGGTCGGCACGTTCCTGGCCGCCAAGTCGGCCTCGCGGGTCACGCCCACCGTCAAGGCCCTGCGCGGGATGGCCACCGAGATCGTCCAGGCCGAGAGCGACCGTCTGGAGGCTCGCCTCGGCGACCTCACCGACGCTCAGCGCGCCGAGGTCCGTCAGGCCCTGCGGCGCGTCTCCGACAAGCTGCTCCACCAGCCCACGGTGCGCGTGCAGCAGCTCGCCGACGGCCCGAACGGCCTGACGTACGCCGACGCGCTGGCCGACCTGTTCGCGCTCGACCCGGCCGCGGTTGACCGCGTCTCGGCCGCGAAGGAGGGCTCATGACCGGCCCCCAGTCGCTGCCGGCGCTGCGCCTCGGCACGCGGGCCAGCCAGCTCGCCCGCACGCAGTCCGGTCACGTCGCCGCCCGGCTGACCGAGCTGACCGGCCGTGAAGTCGAGCTCGTCACGATCAGCACCGAGGGCGACCGCTCGTCGGCCCCGCTCGACCAGATCGGCGGCACCGGCGTGTTCGTCGCGGCCCTGCGCGAGGCGCTCGTCGCCGACCAGGTCGACTTCGCGGTGCACTCGCTCAAGGACCTGCCCACCGCCGACGACCCGCGCCTCGTGCTGGCCGCCGTGCCGCCCCGCGAGGACGTCCGCGACGCGCTCGTCGCCCGCGACGGCCTGACCCTGGGCGAGCTGCCGGTCGGCTCCACGATCGGCACGGGCTCGCCCCGTCGAGCGGCGCAGATCAACGCGCTTGGCCTCGGGGTCGAGATCGTCCCGATCCGCGGCAACGTCGACACCCGGCTGGGCAAGGTCCGTTCCGGCGAGGTCGACGCGGTCGTGCTCGCCCGCGCGGGCCTCCTGCGGCTCGAGCGGGCCGACGAGGCCACCGAGGTGCTCGACCCCATCCAGGTGCTCCCCGCCCCCGGGCAGGGTGCGCTGGCGGTCGAGTGCCGGGCCGACCGACCTGATCTCATCACGCTGCTCGCGGTGCTCGACGACGTCGACACCCGGGCGGCCGTCACGGCCGAGCGCACGTTGCTCGCCACGCTGGAGGCCGGCTGCAGCGCACCGGTCGGAGCCCTCGCCGAGGTCGCCTGGGGCGACGACGGCGACGAGCTCTGGCTGCGCGCGGTCGTCGCCGACCCCTCCGGCAACCCGTCCATCCGCCTGTCCGCGACCGGGGTCCCCACCGACGCCGCCGCGCTCGGACATCGTCTCGCCACCGAGATGCTGGCCGAGGGAGCCGACCAGATCATGGCGCCCGTCGCCTGACCTCCGGCCCCGACCCGACCAACCCGCAGACCTCGTCACCGAGAACGTCTGCACCAGAAGGAAGAACCCACGTGACCACCACCACCGCGACGCCGGACCCCACGACGTCTGCGCCGACGGGCACCGCGCCGGCGCGTGCCAGCAAGCCGGGCAAGAAGCTCGGTCGTGTCAGCTTCGTCGGCGCCGGGCCCGGCGACGCCAGCCTGCTGACCGTGCGTGCCGCCGAGCTGCTCGCCCAGGCCGACGTCGTCATCACCGAGCTTCCCGAGCAGGAGGCCCTGGTCCTCAACGGCGCCGAGATCGTCGACGGCGGCCTCGGCGAGGACGGCGAGACGCTGACGCACGCTGCTCGCGCCCGCCTCGTCGTGCGGCACGCCAAGACCGGCGCCCACGTCGTGCGCCTCATCAGCGGCGACCCCTTCACGTACGCCACGGCGCCCGAGGAGGCGGCCGCGTGCTCGAAGGCCGGCATCGAGTTCGAGGTCGTCCCCGGTATCTCCTCGGTGCAGGCCGTCCCGGCCTACGCCGGCGTCCCGCTGACCAACCGCCAGCACCGCGAGTTCCGCGTCATCAGCGTGGGCGACACGTCGGTCGCGTGGACCGAGCTGAGCGGCGACGACACGCTCGTCCTGCTCTCGGCGGTCGCGCGCATCGGTGAGGCCGCCGACGGCCTGATCGCCGCCGGTCGCTCGCCGCAGACGCCCGTCGCCATGACGCGCGTCGGCACCACGACCGAGCAGAGCACGATCGTCTCGACGCTCGAGGGCATCGCGGCCGACGCGAAGGCCGCGGGCATGACCTCCCCGGCCATCACGGTCGTCGGCGAGGTCGTGCAGATGCGCGACGCGCTCTCCTGGTTCGAGACCAAGCCCCTGTACGGCTGGCGCATCCTGGTGCCCCGCACCAAGGAGCAGTCGGCCTCCCTGGCCGCCCGCCTGCGCGGCTACGGCGCGGTCTCCGAGGAGGTCCCGACGATCTCGGTGGAGCCGCCCCGCAACCCGCAGCAGATGGACAAGGCCGTGCGTGGCCTGGTCGAGGGCCGCTACGAGTGGGTCGCGTTCACGAGCGTCAACGCCGTCAAGGCCGTGCGCGAGAAGTTCGAGGAGTACGGGCTCGACGCCCGCGCCTTCTCGGGGCTGAAGATCGCCGCGGTCGGCGAGAAGACCGCCGAGGCCATCGCGACGTGGGGCATCCGGCCCGACCTGGTGCCGAGCGGCGAGCAGAGCGCTCGCGGGCTGGTCGAGGACTGGCCGCCGTACGACGAGACGCTCGACCCGATCAACCGGGTCTTCCTGCCGCGCGCCGACATCGCGACCGAGACCCTCGTGGCCGGTCTGATCGAGCTCGGCTGGGAGGTCGACGACGTCACGGCGTACCGCACCGTCCGGGCGGCCCCGCCGCCGGCGCCGACGCGCGACGCGATCAAGACCGGCAAGTTCGACTCGGTCCTGTTCACGTCGAGCTCGACGGTTCGCAACCTCGTGGGCATCGCGGGCAAGCCGCACCCGTCGACGATCATCGCGTGCATCGGTCCGGCCACGGCCAAGACCGCCGAGGAGCACGGGCTGCGCGTCGACGTCATGGCCGAGTCGCCGTCCGTCGAGGTCCTGGCCGACGCGCTCGCCGCGTTCGGCGCCGCCCGGCGCGTGGCGTTCCTGGAGGCGGGCGAGCCCGTCACCAAGCCGTCCCAGCGCCGCCCGTCCAGCCGGCGCAAGGCCTGACGAAGGCTCGAGAGGGGTCGTGGTCGCTTCGGCGGCCACGGCCCCTCGGTCGCCCCCGGGAGGGACCGGCGATGATGCATCGGGGTAGCTGGCACTACCGCATTGCATCAGCGGCGGTCGACCGGGCGTGAGGAACGATGCATCCGGGCAGCCGGAGCGACCCTGATGCATCATCGCCGGTTCTCCGACCTCGGACTACCCTCGAACGCATGACGAACCTGCCGCACCGACCGCGTCGCCTGCGGGCGACCCCGGCCACCCGGCGCCTCGTGCGCGAGACCCACACGGTGGCCTCGCAGCTCGTGCTGCCGATGTTCGTGGCCGAGGGGATCGACGAGCCGCGACCGATCTCGAGCATGCCGGGCGTCGTCCAGCACACGCGTGAGTCGGCGAAGAAGGCGTATCGCGAGGCCGCGGAGCTGGGGCTCGGCGGCGTGATGTTGTTCGGCGTGCCGGAGCACAAGGACGCCACGGGCTCCGGAGCGCTCCGCCCCGACGGCATCCTCAACCTGGCCATCGCCGATGCCCGCGCGGAGGTCGGCGACGACCTGCTCGTCATGAGCGACCTGTGCCTCGACGAGTTCACCGACCACGGCCACTGCGGCGTGCTCGACGGCCAGGGCCGGGTCGACAACGACGCGACGCTCGCGGTGTACGCCCAGATGGGCCTCGCCCAGGCGCAGGCCGGAGCCCACTGGGTCGGTCCGAGCGGGATGATGGACGGCCAGGTGGGCGTGGTCCGGTCGGCGCTGGACGCCGCGGGTCACGACGACGTCGCGATCATCGCCTACACCGCGAAGTACGCGTCGGCCTTCTACGGCCCGTTCCGCGAGGCCGTCGACTCCTCCCTCCAGGGCGACCGGCGCACCTACCAGCAGGATCCGGCGAACGCCCGCGAGGCGATGCGCGAGCTCGAGCTCGACCTGGTCGAGGGTGCCGACGTCGTGATGGTCAAGCCGGCCCTCGGCTACCTCGACCTGGTCGCGAAGGTCCGCGAGCGCACCGACGTCCCGGTCGCCGCCTACAACGTCTCCGGCGAGTACGCGATGGTCGAGGCTGCCGCCGCCCAGGGCTGGATCGACCGCGACCGGGCGATCGAGGAGACCGTCACGTCAATCCGCCGCGCGGGCGCCGACATCGTGCTGACCTACTGGGCAGCCGAGCTCGCCAGCCGCCTGCGCTGACGTCGGGTGCCGACCAGGTCGGGCACCCGCGGCAGCCGGCCCGACCACAGGACGCCCGCGACGACCAGCAGGCCTCCGGCGAGCGCCAGGCCCGAGGGTCGCTCGTCGAGCACGAGGGCTGCGGTCAGCATGCCCACGACGGGCACGAGCATCGAGAACGGCGCGACGACGCCGGCCGGGTGACGCTTCATGAGCCAGACCCAGATCCCCGAGCCGACGATCGTGCCGAGGAGGACGGTGTAGGCCAGCCCGATCCAGGCCGGGACGGCCTCGGCCGTCGCGGCGGTCGCCCAGGCGTCGCCGATCTCCGCGGGGCCCTCGACGACGAGCGACAGGGCGAGCATCGGCAGCGGCGGCACGACCGCCATCCAGAGGATCAGGTGCAGCGGCTTGTCAGGGGCGGCGAGACGGGTCGAGATGTTGCCGAACGCCCAGCCGAGCGCGCCGAGCAGCACGAGCGCGAACGGCCACCAGCCGCCGGCACCGCCGCGGGAGATGCCCACCAGGCCCAGGCCGGCGACCGCCGCGGCGATCCCCACCACGCGCCGCGGTGACAGCGACTCCCGCAGGAGCAGCGCGCCCAGCACGACCGTGAACGGCGCCGACGCCTGGAGCACGAGCGACGCGAGGCCCGTGGGGAACCCGGCCGCCATCCCGAGGTACAGCCCGAGGAACTGGACGACACCGAAGCCGAGTCCGTACCCGACGAGCCACCGGGTCGGCACCTGAGGTCGCGGCACGAAGAGCAGTGCGGGCACCGCGATCAGGGCGAAGCGGAGTGCGACGAGGAAGATCGGCGGGAACTGCTGCAGCGAGGCGTGGATCGCGAGGAAGTTGACGCCCCAGAGGACGGCGACGAGGCAGGCGAGGGCGATGTGGCGGGCGGGCACCCCCTGAGTCTGGAGGCCGGTTCTGTGTAGCACCAGCGAATAGTTCTGCATCAAGTCATTAGGATGCCTTCATGGACGTCCGTCACCTCCAGCTCCTGCGCGAGCTCGGCGAGCGGGGCACGCTGGCCGCCGTCGCCGCCGCCACCCATCGCACCCCGTCCGCGGTGTCGCAGCAGCTGAGGACCGCCGAGCGGGAGCTGGGCGTCGCCCTGGTCGAGCCGTTCTCGCGCGGGGTCAGGTTGACCGGGGCGGGCCAGATCCTGGCCGAGGGGGCAGGATCGGTCAGTGCCGCGCTCGCGCAGGTGCGGGCCAGGCTCGACGCGAGCCTCGGCGAACCGCGGGGTGCGGTCACGATCGGGACGCTGCCGAGCGCGGGGGAGGCCCTGCTGCCCGGCCTCGTGCGTCGCCTCGACGGATCCGCGATCCAGCTGCAGGTCGACGACTTCGACCTGGCGGAGGCCGACTTCCCGACCCGGGCGAACGACGTCGACGTCGTGATCGCGCACAGTCTGGCCGGCGACGTCCCCCGGGGAGCCGAAGGGCTGGTCGTCACGCCGCTGGTGCGCGAGCCGATCGACGTGGCGATGACGAGCGGGCACCCGCTCGCGGGGCGCGACCGGCTGCGCCCGGAGGACCTCGTCGGCTCGACGTGGATCGGCGTGCCGGTCGGCTACCCGTTCGACACGATCCTCACGGCGGTCGAGAACCGCACGGGTCAGCCGCTCGAGCGCCGCCTCCGGCTGCGCGACAACCACCTCGTCGAGGCGCTCGTCGGGTCCGGGGTCGGCCTGGCGCTGCTGCCGCGCTTCACGACCCGCCCGCGCCCGGGCGTCGTCCTGCGACCGCTGGACGGGGTGCGGGCGGTGCGCAGCATCGTGGCGCTGAGCCGGCCCGATCGCGCGGCGCGCCTCGCCGTCCGCACGGTCGTCGAGCACCTCGTGCACAGCGGCGAGGACCTCGAGGCCGGCTGATCTGGCGCGAGCAGGATCGGACGGAGAAAAATTCGGCCGCGATGTCGAGAACCTGCGGGTGGTTCCGTCCCCGGTACGAACGCGACCACAATGGGTCGCACACTCGGAGGAGAACATCATGGCGAAGTACCTGCTGCTCAAGCACTACCGCGGAGCCCCGGCGTCGCGCAACGACATCCCCATGGACCAGTGGACGCCCGACGAGATCACCGACCACATCCAGTACATGAACGACTTCGCGCAGCGGCTCGAGGGCACGGGCGAGTTCGTCGACGGCCAGGCGCTCGCACCCGACGGCCTCTGGGTCCAGCACGGCGGCGAGGGGAAGCCGCCGGTCACCGACGGCCCGTTCGCCGAGACGAAGGACCTGATCGCCGGCTGGATGATCATCGACGTCGACAGCCAGGAGCGTGCCGTCGAGCTCGCGGGCGAGCTCTCGGCGGCGCCGGGCGCCGGTGGGCGTCCGATCCACGAGTGGCTGGAGGTGCGGCCGTTCCTGACCGCGCCGCCGACCATCACGGAGTGACCGGCAGGCCTCGTGGACGACGCTGAGGTCGACCCTGCCTTCGACCCCGCCCTCCTGCGGCGCCTGACGCCCAGCGTGCTCGGCATCCTCGTCCGCCGCGGAGCAGACTTCGCGGCGGCCGAG
>NZ_BAAAME010000004.1:591718-592690 GCF_039529015.1 Aeromicrobium alkaliterrae | reverse complement strand
CCGCGGCGCCCGAGGACGCCGTGCAGGACGCGCTCGTCGAGGCGGTGCGCACGTGGCCGGACGACCCGCCGCGTGACCCGAAGGCGTGGCTCGTCACGGTCGCGTGGCGACGCTTCCTCGACGCCACGCGCTCCGAGGTCGCCCGACGACGGCGCGAGGACCTGGTCGACGCCGAGCCGGAGGCCGGCCCGGCCGCGCCGGCCGACGACACCCTCCAGCTGTACTTCCTCTGCGCGCACCCGTCGCTCACGTCGTCCTCGGCGGTCGCGCTGACGCTCCGGGCCGTCGGTGGACTCACGACGCGGCAGATCGCCGAGGCGTACCTGGTGCCCGAGGCGACGATGGCCCAGCGCATCAGCCGAGCGAAGCGGACGATCTCGGGGGTGCGGCTCGACCAGGTCGGCGACGTCGGCACCGTGCTGCGGGTGCTCTACCTGGTCTTCAACGAGGGCTACTCCGGAGACGTCGACCTGGCGGCCGAGGCGATCCGCCTCGCCCGGCAGCTCGCGGCCGTCCTGGACCACCCGGAGGTCGACGGCCTGCTCGCCCTGATGCTGCTGCACCACGCCCGCCGTGCCGCCCGCACCGCGGCGGACGGCAGCATCGTCCCGCTCGCGGACCAGGACCGCCAGCGCTGGGACACCCGGGCGATCGCCGAGGGCGTCGACCGGCTGCAGGCGGCGCTGGCGCAGGACCGTCTGGGTGAGTACCAGGCGCAGGCGGCGATCGCGGCGCTCCACGCGGACGCGACGACGGCGGACGAGACCGACTGGGTCCAGGTCGTCGAGTGGTACGACGAGCTGCTGCGCCTGACGGGAAGCCCCGTCGTGCGTCTCAACCGCGCGGTCGCGGTGGGCGAGGCGGACGGACCCCGTGCCGGTCTCGCGGCGTTGTCGGAGGTCGAGCCGGACCTGCCGCGTCGCACCGCCGTGGAGGCGCACCTGCGTGAGCGGGACGGAGACGTCGCGGCGG
>NZ_BAAAME010000004.1:572598-591648 GCF_039529015.1 Aeromicrobium alkaliterrae | reverse complement strand
GACGCCCCCGCCGGAGAGCCGGCGGGGGCGTCGTGGTGGCGCGCGCTGCTACGCGAGCAGGTCGGTGATGCAGGTCAGCAGGCCGACGACGTCGAGCGCCGAGAGCCCGGTGGCCAGGCACATCGTCTTGGCCTCCAGCCAGCCCAGCGTGTTCGAGAGCGGCGGGGCAGCCGGCTGACCGGGTGCCGCGGGCTGGCCCGTGAGGTCGCTGACGAGTCCGCCGACGAGGCCGGTGGTGCTGCCCGAGCCGCCGGCGCCGCCGGGTGACGTGGGCGCCGTGGTGCCACCGCCACCGGTGCTGCCGCCGCCGCCGCCGGGGTTGCTCGAGCCGCCGCCCGGGTTGGTGGGCGTGCCGCCACCCGCCGGCGGGTTCGCCGCGGTGTTCTCCTCGACGACCGCCGCCTGGCGCTGGTCGGCCGAGATCGACTGGTCGGAGCTGCGCTGCACCAGCGGGCTCGAGGAGGTGAGGTTGTTGGGCGACTGCGTGAAGTTGCCCTGCGCGTAGGCCGCCGAGATCGCGATGACGGTGTCGGCGTAGGCCTCGGAGCGGTTGTAGCGCAGCACGGCCGAGCGGAGGTCGGTCGGGTTGCTCAGGTCGCCCGTGCCGGCGCAGAGGTAGATGCCGGCCGAGGTGGCGGCGTCGTTGATGTTCTGCGGGTTCTTGACGCCGTCGTTGTCGGCGTCGACGCCGACGGCCTTCCAGGTGCCCGGGATGAACTGCATCGGGCCGACCGCACGGTCGAACACCGCGTCCTGGTCGAGCGTGCCCGAGTCGGTGTCGTTGATCTTGGCGGTGCCGTTGGACCCGTTGAGCTGCGGGCCGAAGATGCCCGGCGAGGCCGTGCCCTTGGCGTCGAGCTGGTTGCCGGCGGTGCGGCCGTGGTTGGACTCCACACGGCCGATCGCGGCGACGAGGTTCCAGGGCAGGCGGCACGAGGCGTCGGCCTGCGCGAGCAGGGTCTCGGCCCGCTTGTACGCGGAGAGCGCGGCGTTCGGGATGCCGTCGGTCGACAGGGTCGCGACGGTGCCCTCGGTGCCGGCCCGCGGGTCGATGCCCGCGGGGGCCTCCTGGACGCTGGCGGGGTCGTCGAACGCGGTGCTCGGGACCGACGGGACGTCAGCGCCGTCGCTGCCGTCGCCGGCCGCGGACGCGAGTCCGGAGTTGGCCAGGGCCACGCCCCACGCGCCGACGAGCACGGCCATCGGCACCAGCGCGCCGGCCTTCTGCCACCGGGTCAGCTTTCCAGCCCGCATCGAATTCCCTCCGGTCCAACGACCTCGGCCCTCGAGGTCCCCCCGCTCGCATGGTAACCGGATGTTACGTCGATCCGCCATGCGAGCGGCATCAGTACAACGACTCTATGTGACCTGGGTTACGGCCCGCACCCCCCGTGCGGGGGACGAGCGGCGTCCTTCGGGCGGAGGAGGTGCGCTCGGGGGAGAGGCGGCCCAGGCTGCCCTCAGGATCGACTGGGAGACTGGGCGCCGTGTCTGACGTGATCCGGTCCCAGGAGCTGTTCCAGCGTGCCCTCGCCGTCTCGCCCGGTGGCGTCAACTCACCGGTCCGTGCCTTCCGCGCCGTCGGCGGAGCCCCGCGCTTCATGCGGTCGGGGTCGGGGGCCTGGCTGACCGACGTCGACGGGAACGACTACGTCGACCTGGTCGGCTCGTGGGGCCCGATGCTGCTCGGCCACGCCCACCCCGAGGTGCTCGCCGCCGTCGCCGACGCGGTCAGCCGCGGAACCTCGTTCGGCACGCCCAGCGAGCCGGAGGTCGCCCTCGCGGAGGAGATCGTGGCGCGCACCCCCGTCGAGAGCGTGCGGCTGGTGTCCTCGGGCACCGAGGCCACGATGTCGGCGATCCGCCTGGCGCGCGGCGCCACGGGTCGCGACACCGTCGTGAAGTTCGCGGGCTGCTACCACGGCCACGTCGACTCGCTGCTGGCCGAGGCCGGCTCGGGTGTCGTGACGCTCGGCATCCCCGGGACCCCCGGAGTCCCGGCCCACGTCGCCGCCGACACCGTCGTGCTGCCCTACAACGACCGCGACGCGGTGACCGCGGCCTTCGCCGAGCTCGGCGACCGCATCGCCTGCGTCATCACCGAGGCGGCCCCCGGCAACATGGGTGTCGTCCCGCCGGAGCCGGGCTTCAACGCCTTCCTCGCCGCGACCTGCCGCCAGAACGGCGCGCTGCTCATCAGCGACGAGGTCATGACGGGCTTCCGCGCCAGCCGGCACGGCCAGTGGGGCCTCGACGGCGCGGTCGAGGGCTGGGCCCCCGACCTCATGACGTTCGGCAAGGTCATGGGCGGCGGGTTCCCCGCAGCCGCCTTCGGTGGCCGCGCCGAGCTGATGAATCTGCTCGCCCCCGCCGGGCCCGTCTACCAGGCCGGAACCCTGGCCGGGAACCCCGTCGCCACGACCGCCGGACTGACGACGCTGCGCCTCGCGACCCCCGCGGTGTACGAGCACCTGCTCGACGTCTCGAACCGCCTGCAGGCCGCGGTGGGCGAGGCGCTGACCACGGCCGGCGTCCGCCACGCGGTCCAGCGCACCGGCACGATGTTCAGCGTCTTCTGGGGCACCGACGAGGTCCGCGACTTCGCGGGCGCGCAGGCGCAGGAGGCCTGGCGCTACCCGCCGTTCTTCCACGCGATGCTCGACGCCGGCGTGTACCTGCCGCCCAGCGCGTTCGAGGCCTGGTTCGTCTCGGCGGCCCACGACGAGGAAGCCCTCTCTAGAATCATCGAGGCACTGCCCGGTGCTGCCCGCGCCGCGGCTGCGGCCCAGCCTGCCTGACCTGCCCCCGAGCGACCCGAGGACACCATGAGCACCCGAACGATCGTGCACCTGATGCGACACGGCGAGGTCGAGAACCCGGGCGGCGTCCTGTACGGCCGGCTGCCGGAGTTCTACCTCAGCGACCTGGGCCACCAGATGGCCGCACGCGCCGCCGACTTCCTGGCCAAGAACGAGATCGTGCACGTCGTGGCGTCGCCGCTCGAGCGCGCCCAGCAGACCGCCGAGCCGCTCGCGAAGATCCTCGAGGCGCCCATCACGACCGACGACCGGGTCATCGAGGCCGACAACCTCTTCGAGGGTCGCACCGTCGGTGCCGGCCCCAAGGCGTTCCGGCACCCCAAGAACTGGTGGATGCTGCGCAACCCGTTCCGCCCGTCGTGGGGCGAGCCGTACAAGGAGATCGCGGCCCGCATGCAGGCCGCCGTCGCCGACGCGCGCGAGGCCGCCCGCGGCCACGAGGCTGTCATCGTCTCGCACCAGCTGCCGGTCTGGATCGCGCGCCAGGCGTACGAGCAGAACTCCTTCGTCCACGACCCGCGCAAGCGTCAGTGCACGCTCGCCAGCATCACGAGCCTGACCTTCGACGGCGACGAGTACACGGGCTTCAGCTACGCCGAGCCGGCCGCCGACCTCCTCCCGCAGGAGCTCAAGGGCCAGTTCACCGGCGGCGCATGACGATCGCGAACCGACCCCGGCGCGTCCGGTGGGCCCTCGCCGCGGCCTCGGTCCTCGTCCTGGCGCTCGTGGGCGCGTGCGAGGGTGCCGGCACCGGTGGGTCCACCGGTGGCTACGTCAGCTCCGACGGCACCGTCACGACGATCGACCCCGCCGACCGTGAGCCGGCGCCGGTCCTGAGCGGCACCGACCTCGACGGCGCGGACCTCTCCAGCGAGGACTTCGCCGGCACCGTCACGGTCGTCAACGTGTGGGGCTCGTGGTGCCCGCCGTGCCGCGCCGAGGCCCCCGTGCTGCAGGAGCTGTCGGAGGCCTACGCCGACGACGTCCAGTTCCTGGGCATCGTCAACCGCAGCAAGGACGCGGCGGCGAAGGCCTTCAACACGACCTACGGCATCACGTACCCCAGCTTCTCCGACGAGGGCGGCAGCCTGGAGCTCCGCTTCGTCGACTCGCTCCCGTCGCAGGCCATCCCGACGACGTGGGTCATCGACGCCGAGGGCCGGGTCGCGGCCCGCATCCTCGACGAGGTCGACGCCTCCACGCTCGGCGGCATCATCGACGACCTGCTCGCCGAGGCCGAGGGCGCGTAGTGGACGAGTGGCTCCGCGAGACGGCCCTCTCCGGCTCGATGCTCATCGCGATCCCCGTCGCCGTGGTGGCCGGGCTCGTCTCGTTCTTCTCTCCCTGCGTCCTGCCCCTGGTGCCGGGCTACCTGTCCTACGTCTCGGGCGTGGGGGTGCAGGACCTCGACCGGGAGGGCCGCCCCCGCATCGTGCTCGGTGCGGTGCTGTTCGTGCTCGGGTTCTCCGCCATCTACGTCGCCGGCGGCGCCCTGTTCGGGTCGTTCGGCCTGCGCCTGGCCGAGCACCAGCGCACGTTCTCGATCGTCGCCGGGGCGCTGATCATCGTGATGGCGATCGTCTTCCTCGGCCTGGTGCCCCGCATGCAGCGCGAGTGGCGCGTGCACGCCGTGCCGGCCGTGGGCATCGCGATCGCGCCCGTGCTCGGCGTGTTCTTCGGCCTGGGCTGGCTGCCGTGCGTGGGCCCCACGCTGGGTGCCGTGCTCGCGCTGGCAGGCAACGAGGCCACCGCGGGCCGCGGAGCGATGCTCACCGCGGTCTACTGCCTCGGTCTCGGCGTGCCGTTCGTGCTCGCGGCCCTGGGCTTCGCGCGGTTCACCCGCACCACCGGCTGGGTCCGGCGCCACCAGCGCGCGATCCAGGTCACCGGCGGCGTGCTGCTGCTGGTCGTCGGCGTCCTGCTCGTCACCGGCTGGTGGGACTCGCTGATCATCGACCTGCAGAGCTGGGCCGGCGGATTCGGAGCGGCCCTGTGAGGCGCCGCGCTTCGCGCGTCCAGCGACTCGTTCCTCGCCGCTGCCAGGCTGCGCCTGGGCGCCGGCCTCGCTTCGCTCGGCCTGTGGCTGGGGAGGAGTTCTGATGCCGAAGAACAACCGACGGAACAAGGGGCCGGCGCCGGCGCTCGGCAACCTCGAGTTCCTGCGCTGGATGTGGGCGCAGCTCACGTCGATGCGCACCGCCCTCCTGCTCCTGCTGCTGCTCGCGGTCGCGTCGCTGCCGGGCTCGTTCGTGCCGCAGCGCGGGGTCGACGCCCGCGCCGTCGAGGCGTTCCGCATCCGCAACCCCGACCTCTCGCCGTGGCTCGACCGCCTCGGCGCCTTCAACGTCTACAGCTCGCCCTGGTTCAGCGCGATCTACCTGCTGCTGATGGCGTCGCTGATCGGCTGCATCGTGCCGCGCACCCGCATCTACCTGCGGGCCCTGCGCGCACGGCCCCCCAAGGCCCCGCGCCGGTTCGAGCGCATGCCGGCCTCGGGCTCCTTCGAGACCACGGCCGACGTCGACACCGTGCTGGCTGCCGCCCGCCGGGTCGTGGGGCGCGCCCGCGTCGACGTGGTCAGCGAGGACGGCGACGGCGGACCGCGCGGTGAGCTGCGCGCCGAGCGCGGCTACCTGCGCGAGCTCGGCAACCTCGTGTTCCACATCAGCGTCGTCGTCGTGCTCGTCGGCGTGGCCGTCGGCTCGCTGATCGGCTACCGCGGCGCCGTGATCGTCACGGAGGGCAACCGCTTCTCCAACGTGCTGACCCAGTACGACGAGTTCACCTCGGGCACGTGGTTCGATCCCGACAGCCTGCCGCCGTTCTCGCTCGAGCTCGACGACCTGATCGCCGAGTTCGACACCGGCGACGGTCCGCAGCGGGGTGCCCCGCGCCTCTTCGAGGCCAACGGCACCTATCGCGACGGGCTCGACGGCGACGACGAGGACTTCTCGATCCGGGTCAACCACCCGCTCTCGATCGGGTCCACCGACCTCTTCCTCGTGGGCCAGGGGTACTCGCCGGTCATCAAGGTGACCGACCCGGAGGGCAACGTCGTCTTCGACGAGGCCGTGCCGTTCCTGCCCGAGGACGCGACCTACACCTCCGGCGGCGTCGTGAAGGTGCCGGACATCGGCACCGAGCAGCTGGGCATGCAGGGCTTCTTCCTGCCCACCGCGGCCCGCACCGCCGAGGACGCGGCCTCGATCTCGATCTTCCCCGCCGCCGCGAACCCGTACATCGCGCTGCAGGCGTGGACGGGCGACCTCGGCCTCGACGAGGGCACGCCCCAGTCGGTGTACGTGCTCGACACCAGCAAGATGACCCAGGTCCTCGACGAGAACGGCGACCCGTTCCGCATCGAGCTGCAGCCGGGACAGTCCTCGACCCTGCCCGACGGCACGGTCGTGGAGTTCACCGAGCTCGAGCAGTTCGCCCGGTTCCAGATCAGCTCGTCGCCGCTCGCCGGGGTCCCGCTGGGCGGCGTCGCCGTCGGCCTGGGCGGCCTCGTGCTGTCGCTGTTCATCCGTCCGCGCCGCACCTGGGTCCGCGCGACCTCGGACGGCTCACGTACCGTGGTGGAAGTCGCCGCGCTCGACCGTGTCCCCCGGGACGACCTGCCCGACGACCTCACTGCCTTCATCGACCGTCTGCGTGACGAGATCGAGCCCCAGGAGAAGCCATGACCGCTGCCGACTACGCCGAGTTCTCGAACTACGCGGTCGCCTCGGGCACGATCGTGCTCGCGCTGGCCTTCCTCGCCCACCTGGCCGAGCTGCTGTTCGTCCGTCAGGAGGCCGTCGTCCCGGCCTCGGTGGCGGTCGGCGGTGGTGACACCGCGGTCGCGGTGGCCGAGTCCGACGACGACGTGGAACCGCGCAGCGCGGTGCTGAGCCGCATCGGCATCGCCCTCACGGTGGTTGCCGCAGGCCTGCTCGTGGCCGGCGTGGTCTCCCGCGCCATGGCCTCGAACCGCGTGCCGTGGGGCAACATGTACGAGTTCGGCCTGACGGGCGTCTCGATCGCCCTGGTCGTCTACCTCGTGCTCGTGCGCATCACGTCGGTCCAGTGGATCGCCCCGATCGTCACCGGCTTCGGCCTGGCGATCCTGGGCCTGGCCTGGTCGGCGTACGTGCCGGCCGGTCCGCTCGTCCCGGCCCTGCACTCCTACTGGCTCGTGATCCACGTCGCCGCGGTCATGATCGCCGGGGCCCTGTTCCTCGTCGGTGCCTCCGCCTCGCTGCTCTACCTGCTCAAGGAGCGGGCCGAGCTGCGCGGCAACGTCGGGCCGATCCTGCGTCGCGTCCCCGCGATCGCCGCGATGGACCGCCTCGCCTACCGCACGCACGCGGTCGGCTTCGTCCTGTGGACCTTCGGCGCCCTGATCGCCGGGCCGATCTGGGCGCACTACGCCTGGGGCCGGTACTGGGGCTGGGACCCCAAGGAGGTCTGGGCGTTCATCACCTGGGTCGTCTACGCCGGGTACCTCCACGCCCGCGCCACCGCCGGCTGGCGCGGCCGTCGCGCCGCGATCATCGCGCTGATCGGGTTCGCGACGTTCCTGTTCAGCTACTACGGCGTCAACATCTTCGTCCCTGGCCTGCACAGCTACGCCAAGTAACCCCTGACACCGGTGGTTGAGGTGCGATCGCCCGCTAGGGCGTGAGCCTCGAAACCTCGGTCGGCTGAGGCGTGCCCCGGCCGTGCCCCACGCATCCGACTTTCGGCTGACGCGCGATGTCGGCGGGACGCACTAGGTTCGTGGGCATGGGGGTACGGATCGAGGTCGACCACCTGACGATGCGCTACGGCGCCGTCACCGCGGTCGAGGACATCAGCTTCACGGTCGAGCCCGGAGAGTTCTTCGGTCTGCTCGGCCCCAACGGCGCCGGCAAGACCACGACGCTCGAGACCATCGAGGGGCTCCGCGAGCCCACCGAGGGGCGCGTCGCGATCGACGGCCGTGACCCGGCCAGGCGCGAGCCCGACCTGCAGCGACGCATCGGCGTGCAGCTGCAGTCGTCGGCCTTCTTCGAGCGCCTCACCGCGGTCGAGCAGCTGCAGACCTTCGGGTCGATCTACGGGGTGCCCACGTCGCGCCTCGACGAGCTGCTCGAGCAGGTCGGGCTCACCGAGAAGGCCACGGCCCAGGTCGAGGACCTGTCCGGCGGCCAGAAGCAGCGGCTCTCGATCGCCTGCGCGCTCGTGCACGACCCAGAGGTCGTATTCCTCGACGAGCCCACCGCGGCGCTCGACCCGCAGGCCCGCCGCAACCTCTGGGACGTCCTGCGCGGCATCAACGAGTCGGGCCGCACCGTCGTGCTCACGACCCACTACATGGAGGAGGCCGAGGAGCTGTGCGACCGGGTCGCGATCGTCGACCACGGCCAGCTCCTCCAGCTCGACACCCCGGCGACCCTGATCCGCCGGCTCGACGCAGCCACCCGGATCGGACTGGCCGTCGAGGCCATCTCGATCGACGAGGCCCGCGCGCTCCCCGGGGTCCAGACGGTCGCGGTCGGCAGCGCGGGTCTGGTCATCGAGACGCGCGACGCGGCCACGGTGCTCGGCGAGCTCGGTCGCCGTGAGGCGCTCGAGGGGCTCAGCGTCAGCAAGGGCACGCTCGAGGACGTCTTCCTCGACCTGACCGGTCGGGAGTACCGCGCATGAGCACCAGCACCGAGCCCGAGACCCGCACCCAGGCGCCGGCCCACGCAGGCGCCGGCGACGCGAAGGCGGCCCGCCCGCTGAAGGCGCTCACCGTCGCGATGTTCAAGGGCTTCGTCCGCGACCGCATGACCCTGTTCTGGGCCATCGCCTTCCCGCTGATGTTCCTGGTGCTCTTCGGCGGCATCTTCACGAACCAGGGCGACGCCGAGGCCGCCGACGTCATCGTGGTCGGCACGGTCTCGGCCATCGACGACGCTCCCGCCGAGGCCCGCAAGAGCATCGACCAGGCCATCTCGATCACCCGCGAGGACGACCTCGACGCCGCCCTCGAGAAGGTGCGCGACGGCGACGCCACCGCCGTGGTCACCGAGGACGACGGCGAGGTCACGGTGCACTACTCGGCCGCTGACGCCGTCGCCGGAGCCCAGATCCAGGGCGTCATGCAGGCGATCGTGCAGCAGGCCAACACGGCGGTCTACCAGCAGACCACGGGCCAGCCGCCGGCGTTCACGTTCGCCGCCAGCCAGGTCGAGGACGACTCCCTCGAGGCCATCCAGTACGTCACGCCCAGCCTCCTGGGGTGGGCCGTCGCGATGAGCGCCACGTTCGGGGCCGCCGCGAACCTGGTCATGTGGCGCAAGAGCGGCCTGCTCCGACGCCTGCGTCTCGCCCCGGTGTCGACCAGCTCGGTCGTGCTCGCCCGCGTCGGCGTCAGCCTCGTCATCGCGATGGTGCAGGCGGTCATCTTCGTCGGGCTCGGCGTCGGGGCCTTCGGCCTCCAGCTGTCCGGCTGGTGGCCGCTCATGGTGCCCCTGCTGCTGGCGGGCACGCTCGCCTTCCTCTCGATCGGCATGCTCGCCGGCGCGGTCTCCAAGACCGAGGAGGGCGCGGTCGGGCTGGCCAACTTCATCGTGCTGCCGATGGCGTTCCTGTCGGGCTCGTTCTTCCCGCTCGACGGCGCGCCCGCGTGGCTGCGCGTCGTCAGCAACTGCCTGCCGCTCAAGCACCTCAACCAGGGCATGCTCGACGTCATGGTGCGCGAGCAGGGCCCGTCGGCGATCGTCCTGCCGATCGTGATCCTGCTGGCCTTCGCCGCGGTGTTCGCGGCGGTCTCGGCCAAGCTGTTCCGCTGGGAGGCGTGAGACCCTCAGATCCCGCGCAGGTAGTCCGGGTCGTCGTCGGGTCCGCGCGGCGGGCGCGCCGGGCGGCCGGGGCCCGGGCGCAGGCGCTTGGTGCCGAACCCGATCCACGCCAGGGCGCCGACGACGGGCACCAGCACGATGATCACGAGCCAGGCCGGCTTCGGCAGCACGCGGACCTGGCTGCGGGGGGTGGCGGCGGCGTCGAAGAACGCGTAGATCACGAGCACGATCGCGAGAGCCGCCAGGAGGAACTTGCCCATGGCGGTCACCGTAGCGAACGACGCCAGAGATTCGTCGGTCGCACAGGACCTGACTACGCTGGCGTCATGTCGCCGTTCTGGACCTACACGCTCTCCCGCCTCGGACTCTTCGTCGCCACGTACGCCGTCCTGGCCGGGATCTGCTTCGGGTTCGGCCTCGTGAAGTTCGAGGAGCTCACGAACCTCGTGGTCCTGTTCGTGGCGATGGTGGTCTCCTCGGTGCTGGCGTTCGTGCTGCTGACCCGGCAGCGCGAGGCCCTGGCCCAGCAGGTGCAGGAGCGGGCCGAGAAGATCTCGGCGCGCATCGAGGAGTCGCGCAGTGCCGAAGACGTCGACTGACCAGCGCGCCTGGATCGCCGAGGCGGTCCGCATCGTCGAGGCCGACGCCAACCGGAGCGCCGACACCCACCTGCACGCGCTGTCCCTCCCGACCCCGGGCGTCGACCTCTACCTCAAGGACGAGTCGGTCCACCCGACGGGCAGCCTGAAGCACCGGCTCGCCCGGTCGCTGTTCCTCTACGCGATCTGCAACGGCTGGCTCGGCCCGGACTCGACCGTCGTCGAGGCGTCGAGCGGGTCCACCGCCGTCAGCGAGGCCTACTTCGCCCGTCTGGTCGGCCTGCCGTTCGTGGCTGTCATGCCCGCCTCGACGAGCCGCGAGAAGGTCGCGCTGATCGAGTGGCACGGGGGCCGCTGCCACTTCGTCGAGACGTCGTCGCAGACGTACGACGAGGCGCGACGCCTGGCCGCCGAGTGCGGTGGTCACTACATGGACCAGTTCACGTTCGCCGAGCGGGCGACCGACTGGCGCGGCAACAACAACATCGCCGAGTCGATCTTCGAGCAGATGGCGGCCGAGCCGCACCCGGTACCCAGCTGGGTCGTGGTGGGTGCCGGAACGGGCGGCACGTCCGCGACGATCGGTCGGTACGTGCGGTACCGACGGCACGACACGCGCGTGCTGGTCGCCGACCCCGAGGGCTCGGCGTTCCACGAGGGCTGGCAGACCGACCGCTCCGACGTCACCACCACGACGACCTCCCGCATCGAGGGCATCGGTCGTCCGCGCATCGAGCCGTCGTTCGTCGGCGGGGTCATCGACGACATGCTGCAGGTGCCCGACAGCGCCTCGCTCGCGGCGATGGCCTGGACGTCGGCGCGGCTCGGTCGCGAGGTCGGGCCCTCGACCGGCACCAACGTCTGGGCGGCGCTCACGTTGGCCACCCGCATGGCCGAGACGGGCGAGTCGGGCAGCATCGTGACGCTGCTGTGCGACGGGGGCGAGCGCTACCGCGCCAGCCACGCCGACCCGGCCTGGGTCGCCGCGCACGGCCTCGACCCGGCCCCCTTCGCCGAGGCCCTCGACCACTACGACGCCACCGGCCGCCTCCACCCCTGACCCCAGGGCGAGTTACGGAGTCGGCACGGCGACTGGACCTCGGGCACGGCAAATTCGGCGTGCCCGAGGGCGATCTCCCGTGCCGACTCCGTAACTTGTCCTGCGGGCGCGGTCAGGCGAGGCAGAGGCCGAGGGTCAGGCCCAGGGCGAAGACGAGCTCGGCGACGCCGGTGGACTGCAGCACGGGGATCAGCGCCGGGCCGGTCGCGCCGGAGGTCACGACCCGCACACCTCGCACGGCGAGCGGGGCGAACAGCAGCGCGAGGAGGGCCCACGGCGTCTCGGTCGCGGCGAGCGCCACGGCGGTCCCCACGGCCACCAGCACCAGCACGACGTAGAACGCCCGTGTGCGCCGGTCCCCGAGGAGCACCGCGAGCGTGCGCTTGTCGGCGAGGACGTCGGTCGCGATGTCGCGCAGGTTGTTGGCCACGAGGATCGCGCACGCCAGGGCCCCGACACCGACGCCGGCGAGGACGCTCGCCGACGTCACCTCCTCGACCTGCACGAACGTCGTGCCGACCACGGCGACGAGCCCGAAGAACAGGAAGACGCTGACCTCGCCGAGCGCGCGGTAGCCGTACGGCGACGGGCCGCCGGTGTACGTCCAGGCGGCGCCCAGGGCCGCGGCACCGACCAGCAGCAGCCACCACGTCGTGGTCGCGGCGAGGGCGAGCCCGAGCAGTCCGCCGAGCGCCAGGAATCCGAGCGCGGCCGCCTTGACCCGCGAAGCCGGCACGAGGCCGGATCCGACGAGCCGCAACGGACCGACCCGGTCGTCGTCGGTGCCACGGACCCCGTCGGAGTAGTCGTTGGCGTAGTTCACGCCGACCTGCAGCGCGAGCGAGACGCCCAGCGCGAGGAGCGCCTTCCACCACACGAAGCCGTCGGCCAGCACGGCGGCGCCGGTACCGGCCGCCACCGGGGCGACCGCAGCGGGAAGGGTGCGGGGCCGGGCGCCCGCGAGCCACAGGGCGAACCCCCGGGGCGGCTGCGCGGTGGGGGAGGTCGGGCCGTCGGTCATGGAGGATGAGTCTGCCAGCCGCGACCGCCGGTGGCAGGCCTCGGTACCGTGACGGGATGGATCGACCGTTCCCGTGGGGTCTGCTCGTCATCGCGGTGCTGCTCGGCTGGGGCACGCTGACGCTGGAGGACGGCTGGGTCCGATACGGCGGGGTGGCAGCCGTCGCCGTCGTGGCGGGAGCCCTGGCCTACCAGATCACGCAGCGCGACAAGGCTCGTGCCGAGGCGAAGCGCCGTGCGGCCGAGGAGGACGTGCCCGACCTGTGGGACGGGGAGTGAGCGCCTCGCTCCAGCCCGTCACGGGCGACGTCACCGAGCTCGTCCCGCTCCTGCGCGACTGGCTGGAGGGCGACGAGCCGCTCTGGATCCGCACGAGCGGCAGCACCGGTCGACCGAAGGACGTCGTGCTCTCCCCGCGCGCCGTGCGGGCGTCGGCCACCGCGACGCACGAGCGCCTGGGGGGTGCCGGGCAGTGGCTGCTCGCCGTTCCGCCGACGGGTGTCGCGGGGCTCCAGGTCGTCGTGCGGTCGTTGCTGACCGGGATCGACCCCGTCACCTCGCTCGACGCGTACACCGCCGATCGGCGGTACGCCTCGCTCGTCCCGACCCAGCTGCACCGCCTGCTCGAGGCGGGTGAGGCGGCGCCGTGGGCAGCGCTCGACGCCGTGCTCGTCGGCGGCGGACCGGTGCGGCCGTCCCTCGTGGCGCGGGCCGAGGAGGCCGGCATCCACGTCGTGCGCACGTACGGCATGTCGGAGACCTGCGGCGGCTGCGTGTACGACGGCTTCCCGCTCGACGGCGTGCGGGTGCGGATCGACGACGGCCAGGTCATGCTCGCCGGTGACGTCCTGTTCGACGGCTACGTCGGTGCCCCGCACACCGGGGAGTGGTTCGCCACGAACGACCTCGGTGAGATCACCGACGGCGAGCTGCGCATCCTCGGCCGGGCCGACGACGTCGTGCTGAGCGGCGGCGTCAACGTGCCCCTGCCGGCAGTCACGAGTGCGCTGCAGGACCTCGAGGGCGTGCACGACGCGCTCGCGGTCGGCGTGGAGGACGTGGAGTGGGGGCAGCGGGTCGTCGCGCTCGTCGTGCCGGCCGATGCGGTGTGCCTCGACGGCCTGGCGGTCGACCGCCTCCGCGACGCGGTCGAGGAGGCCGGCCACCCCCGGACCTGGGCTCCGCGCGCGGTCGTCCTGGTCGACGAGATCCCGATGCTCCCCAACGGCAAGCCCGACCGCCAGCGGGCCCGCACCCTCATCCCCCTTCCTGAACGACCGCTCGCGAGTGAATTCCCGCCCCACCAGGAGTGAGTTTCCGCCCCTTCGCGAGTGAGTTCTGCTGTGGACAGGAGACTGCGGTCCCGGCCGAGGGGCGGGAATCCACTCGCCGAGGGGCGGAAACTCACTCGCGACGGGGCGGGAATTCACTCGCGAGGGGACGTCATCCTGGGGGTGGACGACGGGCGTCGGCCGCTCGCCTAGGGTCGGGGCCGTGGTGGATGGGACCGGGACCGCGACCGAGCGGGAGTCGACGGTACGGGCGCCGTGGCGTCCGGGACCGCGCCTGCGGCGTGCGCTCGACGTCGGACCCGTGGCCCTCCTCGCCCTCTCGGTCGTCGTGGTCGGTGCCTCGGCCGGCTCGCTGACGTGGCTCCTGCTCGGCCTGGCTCAGACGATCCCCCTGATCTGGCGCCGCCACCACCCCGTGGCCGTCTACGCCGCGATCGCCGGAGCGAGCGTCGTGCAGGCACTCGTGATCGACACCCCGATCGTCAGCCAGCTGGCCTACCCGGTCGCGCTCTACAACCTCGCTCGCCACGGCAGCGCCCTCGCCGGGGCCGTCGGTCTCCTGGTGGGTCTGGCCGGGTCGGTCGTCGCAGCGGTCGACTGGAGCCAGACGGCCTACGCCTCGTACGTGCGACCGGACCTCACCGACTACGTGCCGTACGCGTTCACGATCGGCGCGATCGTGATCGTCGCGTGGGCGCTCGGCACCCTGAGCCGGGTCCGCGACGCCTACGTCCAGGCCCTCGTGGAGCAGGGCGAGCGTCGCGTGATCGAGGCCGAGCAGCGGGTGCTCCTCGCGGCCGGCCGCGAGCGGGCGCGGATCGCGCGCGAGATGCACGACGTCGTCGCGCACGGACTCTCGGTCATCGTCGTGCAGGCCGACGGCGGCCGCTACGCCGCGGCGAAGGACCCGGCGATCGCCGCTCGCACGCTCGAGACCGTGGCCGAGACCGGTCGCGCGTCCCTCGCTGACATGCGGCGCCTCCTGGGGCTGCTGCGGACGGGGGAGGAGTCCGGCCGCGCTCCGCAGCCGGGCCTGCCGGACCTGTCGGCGCTGATCGACCTCGCCCGCGAGACCGGAGCACGGGTCACGGCGGACCTCCCGGGCCCGGACGTGCAGCTGCCCGAGGCCGAGGCGCTCACGGTCTACCGCATCGTGCAGGAGTCGCTCACGAACGTGCGCAAGCACGCGGGCACGGCGGCCGAGGTGCACGTCGAGGTCACGGTCGGCTCGGCGGTCGTCGTGACGATCACCGACACCGGCCGTGGCGCGCAGGCGCCCACGGCCGACGGCCTCGGCCTGGTGGGCATGGGGGAGCGCGTCGCGGTGCACCGCGGGTCACTGACCGCGGGACCCGGCCACGACGGCGGTTGGGTCGTCACGGCACGGTGGACCCGATGAGCGCCACCACGCCACCCGCGATCCGCGTCTTCCTGGTCGACGACCAGCAGATGGTGCGGGCGGGCTTCCGGATGCTGGTCGAGAGCCAGGCCGACATGGTCGTGGTCGGCGAGGCCGGCGACGGGGGCGAGGCCCTCGAGCTGCTCGCCGTGACGACGGCCGACGTCGTCCTGATGGACGTCCGCATGCCCCGTCTCGACGGCGTCGAGGCGACGCGACGGCTCCTCGAACGGGCCGCAGACCCCGCTGACGCCCCGCGCGTCATCGTGCTGACGACCTTCGACCTCGACGAGTACGCGTTCTCCGCCCTGCGCGCCGGCGCGTCCGCCTTCCTGCTCAAGGACGCGGCCCCGCCGGAGCTGCTCGGCTCGATCCGGTCGGTGCACGCGGGCGACGCCGTCGTCGCGCCGTCGACGACCCGGCGCCTGCTGGAGCACTTCGTCCGAGCGGCTCCCGAGCCCGAGCCCGCCGCGGCGGCGCCGGACCGCGCGCACCTCGAGCGCAAGCTCGCGTCACTGACCGAGCGAGAGCGCGAGGTGCTGCTGCTCGTCGCCGCCGGCCGCTCCAACACCGAGATCGCGGCGGACCTCGTGGTCGCCGAGGCCACCGTCAAGACCCACGTCAGCCGGCTCCTGGCCAAGACCGCCTCACGCGACCGCGTGCAGCTCGTCGTCCTCGCGTACGACGCGGGGCTGACCGGGCGCTGACCCGCGCCGCGGACGTACGACCACGGGTGGACGCGGGACGGTCCCGCGGGCGGACGATCGGCCCGCCGGAACTTCCTAGCGTCGTGGTCATGACGCAGATCCCTCCGAACAGCCTTCCGTCCACGCCCCCGCCCGCCGCCTCGGCGCGTGGCCTGACCCGCACGTACGGCTCGGGCCCGACCGCCGTCCACGCCCTGCGCGAGGTCGACCTCGACCTGCCGCGAGGCCGCTTCACGGCCGTCATGGGCCGCTCCGGATCGGGCAAGTCCACGCTGATGCACTGCCTCGCGGGACTCGACCGCCCCACCGACGGCACCGTCACGATCGCCGGCACGACGATCACGGGCCTCGGCGACGACGACCTAACCCGGTTCCGCCGCGACCACCTGGGCTTCGTCTTCCAGGCGTTCAACCTGCTGCCGATGCTGACCGCGCGGCAGAACGTCCTGCTGCCGCTGGAGCTCGCCGGCCGACGGATCGACCGGGCGATCATCGCGCGGCTCGACCACGTCGTGGAGGTCCTCGACCTCGCCGACCGACTCGGCCACCGTCCGGGCGAGCTCTCGGGTGGGCAGCAGCAGCGCGTCGCGATCGCCCGGGCGCTCGTCTGCGAGCCGGACCTGGTCTTCGCCGACGAGCCGACCGGCAACCTCGACAGCGAGACGGCCGCGGAGGTCCTCGGGCTGCTGCACCGGGGCGTCCACGAGCTCGGCCAGACGGTCGTGATGGTGACCCACGAGCTGGAGGCCGCGTCCTACGCGGACGACGTCGTGGTGCTGGCCGACGGTCGCGTGCGCGAGCACCTCGCGTCGCCCGAGACCGAGGTCGTCGCCGCGGCCCTGATCGCGCCGGTCCTGGAGGTCACCCGATGAGGACCGTCCTGCTCGCCTCGTTGCGCGTGCACACGCGGCGTTACGTCGCCGCCGTCCTGGCGGTCGGCCTCGCGGTGGCATTCGTCGTCGCGACCGACGCGCTCTCGTCCGCCGCCCGCTCGGGGCTCAACGCGGGCGTCGGCGCGCCCTACGCGGCCTCCGACCTCGTCGTGGGGGAGTCCTACGGCACCTCGACGGAGGACCAGGAGGCGGCGCTGCGGGTCGCGCAGGCCGAGGATGCCTCGGCCTGGACGATCGGTCGCGCGTGGGAGCAGCTGACCGACGCCGACGGTCGCCAGCTCGACGCGGAGACCTCGATCGGCGCGGTCGAGACCGACGCCGACCACCGCTGGCAGGTCATCGCCGAGGGGCGCGCACCCCGTGCTCCGGACGAGGCGCTCGTCGACGAGCGCGCGGCGACGTCACGACGGGTCCAGGTCGGGGACACCCTGACCGTCGGTTCAGGCTCGGACACGCTCGAGGTGACCGTCGTCGGTCTCGCCGAGCCGACGTCGTTCCTCTCGGCCCCGGTCTACCTGACCTGGGAGGCTCTGAGCACGTTGCCCAGCGCGCAGCCCGACACGGTGCTCGTCGACGCGCCGGACGACCGGGTCGACGCGGTCTCCGAGGCGCTGACCGCGGCCGTCGGCACGCAGGTGCGCAGCACCGAGGCCTTCGTCGACGAACGCCGTGCCCAGGTGAACGACGGCATCGACGTCGTCTCCTACCTCGTGCTGGTCTTCGCGGCGGTCGCCGGGTTCGTCGCGATCCTGGTGGTCGCCAACACCTTCACGATCCTGTTCGCCCAGCGGGCGCGTGACCTGGCGCTGCTGCGCGCGGTCGGCGCGCGGCGCCGCCAGCTGCTGCGTGCGGTGCGGCTCGAGGCGCTCGCGATCGGCGTGCTCGCCTCGGCCCTCGGGCTCGTCGGAGGCGCGCTCGGCGGCTGGGGCATCGCCGCCGTGGTGCGCGCGTTCGCGGGACCGGAGCGGATCGGCGCCGTCAGCTGGTCGCCGGTGTGGCTGGTCGGTGCGTTCGTCGCCGGTGTCGTCGTCACGGTCGTCGCCTCGTGGTGGCCGACGCGTGCTGTGGTGCGGATCAGCCCGCTGGCGGCCCTGCGGCCCGACGCGCCGACCGACGCCCGCAGCGCGGTGGGTCGCCGGCGCATCGTGCTCGGGTCCGCGGTGCTCGCGCTGGGTGCCGTGCCCCTCGCCGTCGGTACCTCGTCGATGCACGTGCAGCTCGCGATCCTCGGCAGCTTCACGACGTTCGTCGGCGTGCTGGTCCTGGGGCCCGTCGTGGTGCCGGCGGTGATCCGGCTCCTCGGCCGGGTCGTCGGTCGGACGGGCGCGCCCTCGCGCCTCGCGGTCGACAACGCCGTGCGCAATCCTCGTCGCACCGCGGCCACCACGGCGTCGCTGCTCGTCGGGGTCACCCTCACGGCGACGGTCCTGACGGTCATGGCCACGGGGCGCAGCGCGATGGAGGCCGAGCTCGACGCGGAGTACCCCGTCGACCTGGTGCTGTCGTCGACGACGGCGGTCTCGGCCGAGGTGCGTGACAGGGTCGCGTCCACCCCGGGCGTCGCGAGCGCGGCCGGCGTGCCGGGCACGACGGCGGCCGCGGGCGACCTGGGCGAGGTCGCGGTCCTCGCGCCCACCGACGACGCGATGGTCGCGACCCGCGACGACGGCGCGGCCTTCGCGGTCGGTCCCGACGAGGTCCTGGTGCCCTACGACGTCAAGCGTGGCGGGGAGGTCGAGATCCCGGAGCGGCTGACGCTCGACGGCGCGTCCGGGGCGGTCGAGCTGACCACGCGGCTGGTGCCGAGCCGGTGGGGCGGAGCGCTGGTCGTGGCCCCGGCGACCCTCGAGCGGCTCACGCCGGAGGCCGAGATGCAGGCCGTGTGGGCGCGTGCCGATGCGGGTGCCGACGCGGACGAGCTCGGCGGGAGCCTGGGCCTCGTGGCCCGCGACGGCGGGACCGAGCTGGCCAACCAGCTCGACCGGCGCGGGTGGGTCGACGTGCAGCTCGACATCCTCGTCGGGGCGGTCGTCGGGCTGCTCGGCATCGCGGTGCTGATCGCGCTGGCGGGCATCGGCAACACGCTGGGGCTCTCGGTGCTGGAGCGGGGCCGGGAGAACGCGCTGGTGCGGGCGCTCGGCCTGACGCGGGGCCAGCTGCGGCGCTCGCTCGGCGTCGAGGGGCTGCTGCTCGCGGCGGCGGCCGGACTGCTCGGCACGGCGCTGGGCATCGGCTACGCGTGGGCCGGGGTCCGCACCGTCGTCGACGTCGCGGTGCCGGACGCCACGATGGTGATCCCGTTCGGACAGCTGGCCCTGGTCGTGCTCGTGGCGGCGGTCGCAGGTCTCGTGGCCTGCATCGTGCCGGCCCGCCGCGCAGGACGGATCGCCCCCGCCGAAGGTCTCGTCGCCGACTGACCGCTCGCGAGTGAGTTCCCGCCCCTCGCGGG
>NZ_BAAAME010000004.1:570949-572589 GCF_039529015.1 Aeromicrobium alkaliterrae | reverse complement strand
GGCGGGAACTCACTCGCGGCAGGGCGGGAATCCACTCGCGAGGGGGCGGGAATCCACTCGCGAGGGGTGGTTCAGAGGGGTTGGCCGGCGGTGGCCTCGCCCACGGCCTCGAGGATCGGGGTGGTGCCGCCGACGAGGTCCCACTGCTGGCGCACCGAGCGGCCGTCGTCGACCACCGCAGCGATCGCCGCGGCGACGTCGTCGCGGGTCACCTCGCCGCGGGCGACGTCGGCACCGAGGGCCACGTGACCCGTGCCCTCGTCGTCAGTCAGCTTGCCCGGACGCAGGATCGTCCACGAGAGCGACGTCTTGCGCAGGTGGTCGTCGGCGTCACGCTTCGCCTCGACGTACACGCGCCAGACCGGCTCGACGTCGTCGCCGAGCGGCTCGTCGACACCGATCGCCGAGACCTGCACGAAGCGGGCGATCCCGAGCGCCTCGGCGGCCTGGGCCGACCGGATCGAGCCCTCGAGGTCGACCGTGCGCTTGCGGTCGGCGTTGCCGTCGGGCCCGCCACCCGCCGCGAAGATGACGGCGTCGGCGCCCTCCAGCGCGGCGCGCAGTGCCTCGTCGTCGTCGTTCTCGAGGTCGAAGAGCCGGGTGTCGACGCCTGCCTGCTCGAGCTCGTCGGCCTGCTCCTGGCGGCGGACGAGGGCTCGGGGCTGGTGGCCTGAGTGGATGAGCTTGGGATGAACGAGGCGAGCGATCTGGCCCGCCCCTCCGACGATTGCGATGGTGGCCATGTCTCGAGCCTAGGGTCGCTGCGGTGACTAGGCTCGTCGGTGTGATGCCGATCGTCTACTCCCTGCCGCTGCGCGACCGCTTCCGCGGCATCACCCGGCGCGAGGGCGTGCTGGTCGAGGGACCGGCGGGCTGGGGCGAGTTCGCGCCGTTCGTCGAGTACGACGACGCGGAGGCCGCCCACTGGTGGGCCGCGGCGCACGAGGCCTCGACGCTCGGCTGGCCCGAGCCGGTCCGCGCGCAGGTGCCCGTCAACTGCATCGTGCCGGCCGTCACGCCCGAGCGGGCCGCCGAGATCGTGCTCGCGTCGGGCTGCCGCACGGCCAAGGTGAAGGTCGCCGAGCAGGGTCAGGACCTGGCCGAGGACCTCGCCCGGGTCGCGGCGGTGCGTGAGGCGCTCGGTCCCGACGGGCGGTTGCGCGTCGACGCCAACGGCGCCTGGGGGCTGCGCGAGGCGCTCGTCGCGGTGCTCGCGCTCGACGACGAGGTGGGGCTCGAGTACGTCGAGCAGCCCTGCGCGTCGGTCGAGGACCTGGCCCGCGTGCGCCAGGAGACCGACGTGCTCGTCGCGGCCGACGAGTCGATCCGCAAGGCCGACGACCCCTTCCTAGTCGCCGAGCTCGGAGCGGCCGACGTCGCCGTGCTGAAGGTCGCGCCGCTCGGCGGGGTCGCGGCCTGCCTGAGCATCGCCGAGCAGATCGGCCTGCCGGTCGTCGTCTCGAGCGCCGTGGACTCGTCGATCGGCCTCGCGGCCGGGCTGGCCCTCGCGGCCGCCCTGCCCGAGCTCCCGTTCGCGTGCGGCCTCGGCACGCAGGCCCTGCTCGAGGCCGACGTCGTGGCGCACCCGCTCGCGCCCATCGACGGGATGCTCGACGTCCGCCGGCCTGCGGTCGACCTCG
>NZ_BAAAME010000004.1:515908-570879 GCF_039529015.1 Aeromicrobium alkaliterrae | reverse complement strand
TCAGCGCCTGAGGCTCAGGCGGGATGGGCAGCCAGGGCGTCGTGGGGGCGAGCGGCCTCGCGGGTGTGCGGGCCGACGCCGAGCGCACGACGTGGTGGCTCGACCGGCTCGCCCGCGTCGAGGGCCACGCCGGAGGCCTCGCGTGAGCCGCTCGACCGACACGGCGCGCGAGCTCGTCGAGCGCCTCCTCGCCCTCGGGGCCAGCGACGCCGTGCTGGCGCCGGGCTCCCGCTCGGGCCCCCTCGCCCTCGCGCTGCACGCAGCGGACCAGCAGGGGCTCCTCCGCCTCCACGTCCGGGTCGACGAGCGCGAGGCGGGCTTCCTCGCGCTCGGCTTGTCGAAGGCGCGCGGGGTGACGGTCCCGGTGGTCACGACCTCCGGCACCGCCGTGGCGAACCTGCACCCCGCGATGCTCGAGGCGCTGCACTCGGGCGTCGAGGTCGTCGCGGTGACGGCCGACCGCCCAGCCCGCCTGCGCGCCACGGGCGCGAACCAGACCACCGAGCAGCGCCACATCTTCCCGGGCGTGCGGTTCGTCGAGACGCCGGGCGACCTCCCCGACTGGCCGCTGCGGGGGCCTGTGCACCTCAACCTCGAGCTCGACGAGCCGCTCGTCGAGGCCGTCGACTGGCAGTTCGCGAGCGCCGACCCCGACCGGGCGCTGCTCGAGGTCCACGGGCAGGGCTCGTACCTCGAGCCGGGCCGCCGCACCGTCGTGCTGGCCGGCGACGCGATGCGCGACCAGCGGGCCGCGGCAGCCGCCGAGGACGGCGGTTGGCCCCTGTTCGCCGAGCCGAGCTCCGGCGTGCGTGACGCGCAGGCCCTGAGCACCTACCGGCTCCTCCTGGACGTGCACCCGCTCGCCGAGCGGATCGAGCGCGTCGTGAGCTTCGGTCACGCCACGCTCTCTCGGCCCGTCACCCGCCTCCTCGCGCGGCGTGACATCGAGGTGGTGCACGTCGGCGACGCGTCGACCTTCCCCGGGGTGGCCGGCCCGAACGTCACGTTCACCCCGTTCGTCAGCACTCCTGAGCCCGACGAGTCCGACTGGCTGTCGGCGTGGGCCGAGGCCGACCGCGTCGCCCGTGCGGCGATCGATGCCGTGACCCCGCCTGCGCACCGGCTGGCCGAGACGGTCTGGCGGGCCGCCACGGGCGGGCCCCTGGTGATCGGGTCCTCCTCGATCGTGCGCGATCTCGACTTGGTCGCCCCTGGCCCGTCGCCCGACCTGGTCGTGGCCAACCGCGGCCTCGCGGGGATCGACGGGATGGTGTCGACCGCGATCGGTGTCGCCCTCGCCGAGGCTCGCCCGAGCCTGGCCGTGATGGGCGACCTGACCTTCCTGCACGGCGCGAACGGCCTGCTGATCGGGCCGCACGAGCCACGTCCCGACCTCACGATCGTCGTCGCCAACGACGACGGCGGCGCGATCTTCAGCCTTCTCGAGCAGGGCGACGTCGCCTACGCCGAGGCGTTCGAGCGCGTGTACGCGACGCCGACCGGCAGCGACCTCGCCGCCCTCTGCCGGGCCCACGGAGTGCCGCACCGCCGGGTCGCGGTCGACGACCTCGCCGAGGTGCTCGCGGCGTCGCCGTCGGGCCTCGCCGTCGTGGAGGTCCGGCTCGACCGCAGCACCCGTCGAGCCGATGCCGCGGCGGTGGCCGCCGCCGTCCGGTCCGCATTCTGACAGCGACACTGGCACGGTCAACCGACCGCGAGTACGGTGGGTGGCGTGGGTCACAACGCTGAGGTATTCGACTACGTCGTCATCGGGTCCGGCAGCGCGGGCGGCGTCATCGCCGCGCGGCTGAGCGAGGACCCCCAGGTCCGGGTGCTGCTGCTGGAGGCGGGCCCGATGGACGACGACGACATGATCCACCTGCCTGCGGGCTTCTCGACGCTGTTCCGCACCAAGTGGGACTGGGCGTACCGCACGACGCCGCAGAAGATGCTGTCCGGACGCCGCTCCGACTGGCCGCGCATGAAGGCGCTCGGCGGGTGCACGTCGATGAACGCGATGATCTACATCCGCGGCAACCGCGCCGACTACGACGAGTGGCGCGACGTGTACGGCGCCGAGGGCTGGGGCTACGACGACGTCCTCCCGTACTTCAAGCGGTCCGAGGGCAACCGCCGTCTCGGCGGCGAGTACCACGGCACCGACGGCCCGCTCTGGGTCGAGGACCGCCGCTACGACCACGAGCTCACCCACGCCTTCGTCGACTCCGCGGTCGCCGCGGGCTTCAAGCCCACCGACGACTTCAACGGCGCCGAGCAGGAGGGTGCCGGCCTGTACCAGGTCACGTGCCGCAAGGGCCGTCGCTGGTCGGTCGCCGACGCCTTCATCCGGCCCGCGATGGACCGTCCGAACCTGACGGTGCGCACCGAGGCGTACGTGACGAGGATCGAGATCGACGGCACGCGCGCCACGGGCGTCACGTACCAGCGTCACGGCGTCACCGAGACGGTGAACGCTGATGCCGAGATCATCCTGTCCGGTGGCGCCGTCAACAGCCCGCAGCTGCTGATGCTCTCCGGCGTCGGCCCCGGCGCGCACCTGCGTGAGCACGGCATCGAGGTCAAGGTCGACTCCCCGGAGGTGGGCAAGAACCTCCAGGACCACCCCATCACCGCAGTCCTGTTCGACACCAAGAACACGACCGACCTCGCCGAGAACCTCAACCTGGTCAACCTGCTCAAGGCCCAGAAGCTGGGCCGCGGCCCGTTGAGCTCGAACGTGGCCGAGTCCGGGGCGTTCTTCCGCTCGAGCCCCGACCAGCCGGCCCCCGACCTGCAGCTGCACACCCTGCCCACCGGCTTCTGGGACAACGGGCTGCACGAGCAGACCAAGCGCGGCCTGGTCATCGCCCCCACGCTGGTGCGGGTCGAGAGCGTCGGCCAGATCACGCTGCGCTCGGCCGACCCGACCTGGCACCCCGAGATCGACCCGGCGTACTACTCCGACCCGTCCGACCTCGACCGCATCCTGGTCGGCATGCGCACGGCCTTCGAGGTCGCCTCGGTCGGTCCGCTCACGAAGCTCATCGACAAGCCGTGGGCGCCGGGCACCTGGACGCCCACCGACGACGAGATCATCGCCGCGATCGCCCGGATGGGCCAGACCGTCTACCACCCGGTCGGCACGTGCTCGCTCGGCAAGGTCGTCGACGCCGACCTGCGGGTCATGGGCGTCGAGGGTCTGCGCGTCGCCGACGCCTCCGTCATGCCCCGCGTGCCGCGCGGCAACACGAACGCCCCCACCATCATGATCGGCGAGAAGGCCGCCGACCTCATCAAGGAGTCCCGATGACCACGAGCCCCACTGGTCCCGAGCTGTCCGGCCCGCTGTTCGGTGCGGGGGAGCCGCCCATCTCCTCGCTGCCGGTCCGTGAGGGCCCCTCGTTCGAGTCGCTGGACCCGCGCACGGGCGACGTCGTCGGCGTGCACGCGATCCACAGCGCCGAGGAGGTCGAGGCCGCCGTCGAGCGCTCGCGCCTGGCCGCGATCTGGTGGCGCGACATCGGCTTCGAGGGCCGCAAGGAGTTCCTGCTGCAGTGGCGCAGCGTCATCACGCGCCGCCTCGCGCAGCTCTCGCAGCTCGTGCACCTCGAGACGGGCAAGCCGCACGGCGACGCCCAGCTCGAGATCGGGCTGGCGATCGACCACGTGAACTGGGCGGCCAAGAACGCCAAGAAGGTCCTCGGCGCCACGTCGGTCTCCTCCGGTGTCTTCGCGATCAACCACGCCTCGTCCGTCCGCTACAACCCGCTGGGCGTCGTCGGCGTGATCGGGCCGTGGAACTACCCGGTCTTCACCCCGCTCGGCTCGATCACCTACGCGCTCGCGGCGGGCAACGGCGTCGTCTTCAAGCCCAGCGAGTACACGCCCGGCGTGGGCCGCTGGCTCGTCGACACCTTCACCGAGGTGGTCGGCGGACGCCCCGTGCTGCAGCTCGTGACGGGCTACGGCGAGACCGGTGCGGCGCTGTGCCGCGCGGGCGTCGACAAGGTCGCGTTCACGGGCTCGGCCAACACCGGCAAGCGCGTGATGGCGGCGTGCGCCGAGAACCTGGTCCCGGTCGTGATCGAGGCCGGCGGCAAGGACTCGGTCATCGTCGACGAGGACGCCGACCTGGCGGCCGCCGCCGAGGGTGCGCTGTGGTCCGGCATGTCGAACGCGGGCCAGACCTGCATCGGTGCCGAGCGCGTCTACGTGCACCGCGCGGTGTTCGAGCCGTTCATGGCCGAGCTGCTCGAGCAGGCCCGCACCGTCACGGCGCACGCCGCCAACGACTCGCTGATCGGCCCCATCACGATGCCCTCGCAGCTCGAGGTCATCCAGCGCCACATCGACGACGCGATCGCCAAGGGCGGACGCGTCGTGCTCGGCGGCGCGGGCGCGGTGGGCGAGCGCTTCGTGCAGCCGACGATCATCACGCACGTCCCCGAGGACTCCGCCGCGATCACCGAGGAGACCTTCGGCCCCACGCTCGTGGTCAACCCGGTCGACGACATGGACGAGGCGGTGCAGCTCACCAACGCCACGGAGTACGGGCTCGCCGGCTCGGTCTACGGCAAGCGTCGCGCGGTCTCGATCGCCGAGCGCGTGCGGTCGGGCATGACCTCGATCAACGCCGTGGCGATGTTCGCCGGGGTGCCGTCGCTGCCGTTCGGCGGTGTCGGCCAGTCGGGGTTCGGTCGCATCCACGGCCCGGACGGCCTGCGCGAGTTCACCTACGCCAAGGCGATCACGCGCCAGCGCTTCAAGCCGCTGCTCAACCTCACGTCGATGCAGCGCGACGAGGCGACCGACAAGAACGCGGCCCTGCTGATCAACCTGCTCTACGGGGGACGCAAGACGCTGCGGTGACGGGGCGCCCGAGATTTGGCCGCGGAGCCACGTGTCGTTCACCAGACACGTGTCGGCCGCTGGCTCGCATCCCCGTAGCCTGGACACGTGAACAGGCGGATCATCCATCGGCGCTTCGTGGCCCTCGGTGACTCCTTCACCGAGGGAATGGGCGACCCCGACCCGCTGCTGCCCAACGGGGTGCGCGGCTGGGCCGACCGGGTCGCCGAGCAGATGTCGGTCGCGACGCCCGGCGTGCAGTACGCCAACCTCGCGATCCGTGGCAAGCGACTCGACCAGATCGTGTCCGAGCAGCTCGGACCGGCGCTCGCGCTCCGACCCGACCTCGTCGCGATGTTCGCCGGGGTCAACGACCTGATGCACCTGCGGGTGCGGATGGACGAGCTCATGGCGGTGTACGAGGACGTCGTGGCGCGGGTGCGCGCCACGGGGGCACGGGTGCTGCTGTTCACGATCAGCGACCCCGAGCCCGTGTGGGTCTTCCGGCCGTTCCGGGGGCGGATCGCGATCTACAACGAGCTCGTCCGCAAGATCGCCCGCAAGCACGGCGCGACGGTCGTCGACCTGTGGGACGTGCTCGACCTCGGTGAGCGCCGCCTCTGGGGCGACGACCGCCTGCACCTCGCGACGCCCGGCCACGAGATCGTCGCCGGTGCGGTGTGCGAGGCCATCGGCATCCCGCACACCCTGACGATCGAGCCGGCAGCCACCGTCGCCCGCACCCGCCGGCAGCGGGTCGCGTGGTTGATGCGGCACGCCGTGCCGTGGTTCTTCCGCCGCGTGCGGGGCCGCTCGCTGGGCGACGGCCTGACGCCGCGCTACCCGGCGCTGACGCCGCCCGTGCTGCCGGCGGGCGCCGTCGCCATGGAGCTCCCGTCTAGCCTGACGCCATGCGATTCCGCCGATTCGTCGCCCTCGGAGACTCCTTCACCGAAGGCGTCGGCGACGCCGATCCCGGACGCCCCAACGGGGTTCGCGGGTGGGCCGACCGATCTGCCGCCGCCCTCGCGCAGCACGATCCCGAGCTGACCTACGCCAATCTCGCGATCCGTGGACGCAAGCTGCGGCCGATCCTGGCCGAACAGATCGCGCCGGCGCTGTCGCTCGACCCGGACCTCGTCTCGATCTACGCCGGGGCGAACGACGTGCTGCGTCCGCGCATCGACCTCGACGCGCTCGTCGCGGAGTACGACGCGGCCGTCGGGCAGCTGGCGGCCCGCGCGCACGTGGTGATGTTCACGGCGTACGACCCCGGTGAGGCGCCGGTGTTCGCGTTCCTGCGCGGCCGGTTCGCGATCTACAACGAGCTCGTGCGCGAGGTCGCGGAGCGGCACGGGGCGACGCTGGTCGACTTCTGGCGTCTGCGTGAGTACCGCAGCGACCAGCTCTGGGACACCGACCGCATGCACATGTCGAGCGCCGGGCACCAGCGCATGGCGATCGCGGTGCTCGACGCGCTGGGTGTCGAGCACGACCTCGAGCCGCTGGTCCTCCCGCCCCCGCCGCCGTCCTCGGCCGCCGAGCGTCGTCAGGCCAACGTGGCCTGGGCCAAGGAGCACGCCGGCCCCTGGATCGGCCGCCGCCTGCGCGGCACGTCCTCCGGCGACGCCCTCACCCCGCGGTACCCCACGCTGCAGTCCCCCCTCCCCACCTGAACGACCGCTCGCGAGTGAATTCCCGCCCCGCGGCGAGTGAGTTCCCGCCCTGCGGCGAGTGAGTTCCCGCCCCTGGTGGCGCCACGAGGGGCGGGAATCCACTCGCGGAGGGGCGGGAATCCACTCGCGAGGGGAGGTCCTAGTCGCGGGGGGAGGTCCTAGTCGCGGGGGGAGAGCGCCGTGCGCACGGGGATCAGCTTGGCCTCGGACTCGGCCAGCTCGTCGGCGGGCACCGAGTCGGCGACGATGCCGCAGCCCGCGAAGAGGCGGGCGGAGCGACCGTCGGGCGCCAGCTCGGCCGAGCGGAGCCCGATGCCCCACTCGCCGTCGCCGTGACCGTCGATCCAGCCGACCGGTCCGGCGTAGCGGCCCCGGTCCAGGCCCTCGATCTGCGCGATGAGCCGGACCGCCTCGGCGGTCGGGGTGCCGCCCACGGCGGCGGACGGATGCAGGTCGGCGACGACCGAGAGCACCGACGTGCCGTCCGGCACGACCCCGGCGATGTCGGTCGCGAGGTGCATGACGTTCGGCAGGTGCAGCACGAACGGTGCCTCCGAGCGGGTGACCGCCGAGCAGTGCGCCTGCAGCGCGTCCGACACCGAGCGCACGGCGTACTCGTGCTCCTCGAGGTCCTTGCTCGACCGGGCCAGCGAGCCCGCCAGGGCCGCGTCGTGAGCGTCGTCGCCGGTGCGGCGGATCGTGCCGGCCAGCACGCGCGACGTCACGAGTCCGCTGTCGAGCCGCAGCAGCATCTCGGGCGTCGACCCGAAGAAGCCGTCGACGTGGAACGTCCAGCAGGCGGGGTAGTCGCGGGCCAGACGGGTCAGCGGCCAGCGCACGTCGAGGGGACGCTCGAAGTCGGCGCGGCAGTCGCGGGCCAGGACGACCTTGTCGAGCTGGTCGGCCTCGATCCGCTCGACGGCCGCGGCGACCGTGGCCGTCCACGCGGCGACGTCGCCGTCGTCGAACGTGACGGGTCCGGGACGGTCGGGGCGCCGGGTCGGACGCAGCTCGGGTGCGGGTCCGATCGCGCTGCCGATCGTCGAGACCCACGCCCGGCCGTCGCGGCGCCCCACGACGACCTCGGGAACCGTGAGGTGGCCCGCGCCGTCGGCGGCGAAGTCGAACGTGCCGAAGGCCACCAGACCGGAGCCCGCTGCCTCGATCTCGTCGCGCACGACGGCCTGGTGCCGCAGCTCGTCCCACCACCGCGACGCGGCGGCGAAGCGGTCGGGGCCCGTGACGTCGAACGAAGCGGCGCGGCCCCATCCGACGATGCCGTCGCCGTCGTGCACCCACGCGAGGAAGTCACGCTCGGGCAGCAGCGCCAGCAGATCGTCGACCTCGACCGGGCGCGTGCGCACCAGCAGGCGCTCGGGGGCGTCCGAGGCGGCGGGTCCGGCGGGGTTGGTCACGACGATCCACATTACCCGTGGGAGAGTGATCCGGTGAGTCGAGCCGACCTGGACAAGGACCCCCGCGAGGTCGCGAGCATGTTCGACCAGGTCGCCAAGCGCTACGACATCACCAACGACGTCCTCTCGATGGGTCAGGACCGCCGCTGGCGCAAGGCCGTGGTCGACCTCGTCGCGCCGCAGCCGGGCGAGCGCATCCTCGACCTGGCGGCCGGCACCGGCACCTCCAGCCAGCCGTTCGCCGACGCCGGCGCCCACGTCGTGCCGTGCGACTTCTCGCTCGGCATGCTGCGGGTCGGCAAGCAGCAGTTCCCGGCGCTGCCGTTCACTGCGGGCGACGGGATGCGCCTCCCGTTCGCGGACGACTCGTTCGACGCCGTGACGATCTCCTTCGGGCTGCGCAACATCCACGACCCCGTCGAGGGGCTGCGCGAGCTGCACCGGGTCACGAAGCCCGGTGGTCGGGTCGTCGTGTGCGAGTTCAGCACGCCGACGTGGAAGCCGTTCCGGGGTCTGTACGTCAACTACCTGATGCGGGCGCTGCCGCCCGTCGCGCGCGCCGTCTCGTCCAACCCGGACTCGTACGTCTACCTCGCGGAGTCCATCCGCGCCTGGCCCGACCAGAAGGGTCTCGCGCTGCGCCTCGTCGAGGCCGGCTGGGGTCGCGTCGAGTGGCACAACCTCTCCGGCGGGATCGTCGCCCTCCACCACTCGGTCAAGCCCGCCTGATCAGGGGCGGGAATCCACTCGCGGAGGGGCGGGAATTCACTCGCGAGCGGTCGTTCAGGGGGAGTGGGGGCGGAGGGTCCTGAGGTAGGCCGAGGCCTGCTTCTGTGACTGCAGGTGGACGACCTGCAGGCTCGGGTTCGCGGCCTGCGCCTCGGGGACCAGGGTGCGGTAGTCGTGGCGGGTGCGCCAGGCCCAGCGGATGATGTGGTTCGGCTCGGTGAAGATCGTCCGCAGCGGCGGCTCGACGTTGCCGGCCCACAGCTCGGTCCGGTTCCGCACGCGGCTCACGGTGCGCCGCGTCAGCCGGGTCATCGTGACCCGCACGGGCAGGTCGAGCCACACGATCGCGTCGGCGTGCGCGGCCAGCACGGGGCGGGCCTGCGGGTACTGCCACTCGGTGATCCACGCCGGCGACTGCGCGAGCGCCAGGACGTCGTCGTCGAACTCCGGTCGCGCGTTCCAGCTGGGTCCGTGGTGGAGGGCGTCCAGCTCGGTGTACGGCAGGTCCGCGGCCTCGGCGATGCGACGCGCCAGCGTCGACTTGCCGGCGCCGGGCCGACCCGCCACGAGGAGACGTCGAGGAGCAGCGTTCACGGACCCATGCTGCCTCATCGGCGAGCACCGATTCGCGCCTGCGACTCGCTTAGTGTGACCTAAGTAACAGGGTGCCCCCAGGCGGGCGTAGCGTGTGTCACGGACGGCGATGTGGTGCGAATCACAGACGCCGTCAGTCATCCGACCGAATGCCCTGCGGGAGGTGAGATGGACGCCTACACCCCGATCTTGATCCTGGGTGCCCTCGCGGCCGGATTCGCGATCTTCAGCATCGCGATCGCCCCCCTCACGGGCCCCCGCCGGTACAACCGCGCGAAGCTCGACCGGTACGAGTCCGGCATCTCGCCGAGCCCCCTGCCCGACGGCGGCGGCAAGGTCAGCGTCAAGTACTTCTTCACCGCGATGATGTTCATCGTCTTCGACATCGAGATCGTCTTCCTCTACCCCTTCGCGGTCGCCTTCGACCAGCTGACGTGGTTCGCGGTCTTCGCGGTGCTGCTCTTCCTCGTCAACCTCACGATCGTCTACGCCTACGAGTGGCGTCGCGGTGGAATGGAGTGGACCTGATGGGTCTTGAGGAGAAGCTCCCCAGCGGAGTCCTGCTGTCGACGGTCGAGGGCCTGGCCGGATACATGCGCAAGGCGTCGTTCTGGCCCGCCACGTTCGGCCTGGCCTGCTGCGCGATCGAGATGATGACGTTCGGGGCCCCGCGCTTCGACTCCTCGCGGTTCGGCATGGAGGTCTTCCGCCCCAGCCCCCGCCAGGCCGACCTGATGATCGTGGCCGGCCGCGTCAGCAACAAGATGGCGCCGGTCCTGCGGCAGATCTACGACCAGATGGCCGAGCCGAAGTACGTGCTCGCGATGGGCGTGTGCGCCAGCTCGGGCGGCATGTTCAACAACTACGCGATCGTGCAGGGCGTCGACCACGTCGTGCCGGTCGACATGTACCTGCCGGGCTGCCCGCCGCGCCCCGAGATGCTGATCGACGCGGTGCTCAAGCTCCACGACAAGGTCCAGCACACCAAGCTCGGCGTGAACCGCGAGCTCGAGATCCGCGAGCAGGAGACCGTCGCGCTCTCGGCCACCCCGACCCTCGCGCAGAAGGGTCTCCTCAGGTGACTCAGGAGCACGACGAGACCGCCGACGACGCGGTCGTGCCCAGCGACGCGCAGCAGCTCGAGGTCATCGGGGTCCGCGAGGGCGCGTTCGGCGTCCGCGGGTCGGGCGACACCAGCGGCTTCGGCGGCCTCACGAGCGCCATCGTCCTGCCGCCGGCCAGCACCGCCCCCTACGGCGGCTGGTTCGACGAGGTCGCCGAGCACCTCGAGGCCGGTGTGTCCGGCGCGATCGAGAAGGTCGTCGTCGACCGCGGCGAGATCACGTTCCACGTCACCCGCGAGCACCTCGTCGAGGCCGTGCGCCACCTGCGCGACGACCCCACGCTGCGCTTCGAGCTCTGCTCCTCGCTGTCGGGCGTCCACTACCCGGGCGAGACGGGCCGCGAGCTGCACGTCGCGATCCACCTGCTCTCGATGAGCTTCCGCCGTCGCATCCGCGTCGAGGTGTCGGTGCCCGACGCCGACCCGCACCTGCCCAGCATCACGCCGGTCTACCCCACGGCCGACTGGCACGAGCGCGAGACGTACGACATGTTCGGCATCGTCTTCGACGGCCACCCCGGGCTCACCCGCATCCTCATGCCCGACGACTGGCCCGGCCACCCGCAGCGCAAGGACTACCCGCTGGGCGGTATCCCGGTCGAGTACAAGGGCGCGACGATCCCGGCCCCCGACGAGCGGCGGAGGTACAGCTGATGCGCGCATCTGCGGGAGGTTTCGAGGCTCGGCCGCAGGCGGCCTCGCACCTCAACCACCGGTGGCTGAGGTGCGACGAGCTCTGCGAGGAGCCTCGAAGCCTCGAGCAGTCAGGAGGCTCACGATGACGACGACCGATCCGTACGCGAGCACGACGGACTCCACCGAGGGCCCCGTCTTCACCGTCACGGGCCAGGACTGGGACACGATCGACCCGTCGCTGGCCGACGGCGACCACATCGTCGTCAACATGGGCCCGCAGCACCCCTCGACCCACGGCGTGCTCCGCCTGATCCTCGAGATCGACGGCGAGTCCGTCACCGACGCACGGGCCGGCATCGGCTACCTGCACACGGGCATCGAGAAGAACATGGAGTTCCGCACGTGGACGCAGGGGGTCACCTTCTGCACCCGCATGGACTACGTGGCCCCGTTCTCGAACGAGGCCGCCTACGTCGCGGCGGTCGAGAAGCTCCTGCAGATCGAGGACCAGGTCCCGCAGCGCGCGATGGACATCCGCATCCTGATGCTCGAGCTCAACCGCATCAGCTCGCACCTCGTCTGCCTGGCCACGGGCGGCATGGAGATCGGCGCCCTCACCGTCATGACGTGCGGGTTCCGCGACCGAGAGCTGATCCTCGACTGCTTCGAGGCGATCAGCGGCCTGCGCATGAACCACGCCTACTTCCGCCCGGGTGGCGTCGCCCAGGACCTCCCGGACGACGGCCTGCAGCGGGTCCGCGACACCGTCGCGCTGCTCAAGAAGCGCCTGCCCGAGTACGCGGCGCTCTGCAACGCCAACCCGATCTTCAAGCGCCGCCTCAAGGGCGTCGGCCACCTCGAGCTCGCGGGCTGCCTCGCGCTCGGCCTGACGGGGCCGGTCGTCCGGGCCACGGGCTACGACTGGGACCTGCGCCGCACGCAGCCGTACTGGGGCTACGAGACCTACGACTTCGACGTCGTCACGTGGGACGAGCCCGACGCCTACGGCCGCTTCCGCGTCCGCCTCGATGAGATGTGGGAGTCGCTGCGCATCGTCGAGCAGGCCGTCGACCGTCTCGCCGCGAGCCAGGGCGACCCGGTTATGGTCGCCGACCGCAAGATCGCCTGGCCCGCGCAGCTTTCGGTCGGCGCCGACGGCCAGGGCAACTCCCCGGAGCACATCGCGCACATCATGGGCGAGTCGATGGAGGCGCTGATCCACCACTTCAAGCTCGTGACCGAGGGCTTCCGGGTCCCGCCCGGCCAGGTCTACGCGGCGGTCGAGTCGCCGCGCGGCGAGATCGGCTGCCACGCGGTCTCCGACGGCGGCACCCGCCCGTACCGCGTGCACTTCCGCGATCCGTCGTTCGTCAACCTGCAGGGCACCTCGATCATGAGCGAGGGCAGCATGATCTCCGACGTCATCGTCGCGATCGCCAGCATCGACCCCGTGATGGGGGGTGTCGACCGGTGAGCCCGCGCGACTCGCTAGAGCTCGTCGGCGCGGTCACACCGGCCGACCCGCGGCTCGTCCCTCACCGCGGCCGCGCTCCGCGCGGACCCTTGCCTCGCTGCGCTCGGCCCGTGGTGACGGACGGTGGTGGCCGATGAGTGGGATCGACGACACCACGTTGGCTGAGCTGAAGCAGCTGATGGGGCGGTATCCGCAGGCGCGGTCGGCGCTCCTGCCGATGCTGCACCTGCTGCAGTCGGTCGAGGGCCACGTGACGGCCGCCGGCATCGAGACGTGCGCCGAGCTGCTGGGGCTCACGGCCGCCGAGGTCTCGGGCGTCGCGACGTTCTACACGATGTACAAGCGGCGCCCGATGGGCACGCACCACGTCGGCGTCTGCACCAACACGCTGTGCGCCGTGATGGGCGGCGACGCGATCTTCGAGCGCCTCTCCGACCACCTCGAGGTCGGCAACGACGAGACCACGGCCGACGGCCAGGTCACGCTGGAGCGCGTCGAGTGCAACGCGGCCTGCGACTTCGCCCCGGTGGTGATGGTCAACTGGGAGTTCTTCGACGGCCAGGACCCGAGCAGCGCGGTCGACCTGGTCGACAAGCTGCGCGCAGGCGAGGAGGTGGCGTCGCCGCGCGGCGCCACGATCACGTCCTGGCGCGAGGCCGAGCGGGTGCTCGCGGGTTTCGAGGACGGCCGTGTCGACGAGGGCCCCGCTGCGGCAGGAGCCTCGCTCGCCGGTCTCGAGATCGCGAACGAGCGTGGGTGGACAGCCCCGAGCAGCGAGGCCGGCTCCCACCCAGCCACGACGAGCGTCGCGAGCGAAGCCCCCGACGCGAGCAAGGCGAGCGCGTCAGCGCGAGCCGACACGTCGCGCGCCGAGTCGGAGACCGTGGCCGAGGAATCCGAGGCCGACGTCGAGGGCGGGGCCGGCGACCGGCAGGACGCGTCCGGCGGGGGTTCCGGGCCACGGGCGGAAGAAGGCGGAGATGACTGACGTGCTGACACCCGTGCTGAGCGCGGGCTGGGCCGACGACCGGGCCTGGACGCTCGAGGCCTACACCGAGCGCGGCGGCTACCGCGCGCTCGGCAAGGCGCTCGCGATGAGCCCGGCCGACCTGATCGAGCTCGTCAAGGAGTCGGGCCTGCGCGGTCGCGGCGGCGCCGGGTTCCCCACGGGCATGAAGTGGTCGTTCATCCCGAAGGACAACCCCAACCCCACCTACCTCGTGGTCAACGCCGACGAGTCCGAGCCGGGCACCTGCAAGGACATCCCGCTCATGATGGCCAGCCCGCACACGCTGGTGGAGGGCGTCATCATCGCCTCGCGCGCGATCGGAGCGGAGCAGGCCTTCATCTACGTCCGCGGCGAGGTGCTGCACGTCGTGCGGCGCCTGCGCGCGGCCGTGCGCGAGGCTTACGAGGCCGGTCACCTCGGCACCGACATCGGCGGCTCGGGGCAGAACCTCGACCTCGTGGTGCACGCCGGCGCCGGCGCCTACATCTGCGGTGAGGAGACGGCGCTGCTCGACTCGCTCGAGGGTCGCCGCGGCCAGCCGCGACTGCGCCCGCCCTTCCCCGCCGTCGCGGGCCTGTACGCCTCGCCCACCGTGATCAACAACGTCGAGTCGATCGCGTCGGTCCCCGCGATCGTCGACCACGGCATCGCGTGGTTCGGCTCGATGGGCACCGAGAAGAGCAAGGGGTTCACGCTCTACTCGCTCTCGGGCCACGTCAAGCGCCCCGGCCAGTACGAGGCTCCTCTGGGCATCACCCTGCGCGAGCTCCTCGAGCTCGGCGGCGGGCTGCGCGACGGCAGCGAGCTCAAGTTCTGGACCCCGGGCGGGTCCTCGACCCCCATCCTCACGGCCGAGCACCTCGACGTGCCGCTCGACTACGAGGGCGTCGGCGCCGCCGGATCCATGCTCGGCACCAAGGCCCTGCAGGTCTTCGACCAGACCACGTCGGTCGTGCGGTGCGTGCTGCGCTGGACCGAGTTCTACAAGCACGAGTCCTGCGGCAAGTGCACGCCGTGTCGCGAGGGCACATGGTGGCTCGTGCAGGTGCTGCGTCGCCTCGACTCCGGTGAGGGTCGCGAGGGCGACATCGAGCTGCTGCAGGAGCTGTGCGGCAACATCCTCGGCCGCTCGTTCTGCGCGCTGGGCGACGGCGCTACGAGCCCCATCACCTCGGCGATCCAGCACTTCCGCGAGGAGTTCGAGGCCGGCATGCACACCCCGTCCTCCGAGCTGTTCCCGCCGGCCGCGTCGACCCTCTTCCAGGCGGTGACCGCATGACGCTCGAGGCCAATCCCGAGGCACAGGCTCCGGCGGAGCTCGTGAACGTCACGATCGACGACGTCGGCATCAGCGTCCCGAAGGGCACCCTCGTGATCCGTGCTGCCGAGCTCGTCGGCATCGAGATCCCGCGCTTCTGCGACCACCCGCTGCTCGAGCCCGTCGGCGCCTGCCGGCAGTGCCTCGTCGACGTCCCCGACGCCGGCAACGGCCGTGGGTTCCCCAAGCCGCAGGCCTCCTGCACGCTCGAGGTCGCGCCCGGCATGGTCGTGCGCACGCAGCTCACGTCCGAGGTCGCCGCCACGGCGCAGCGCGGCACGATGGAGTTCCTGCTCGTCAACCACCCGCTCGACTGCCCCGTCTGCGACAAGGGCGGCGAGTGCCCGCTGCAGAACCAGGCGATGAGCCACGGCCGCGGCGAGTCCCGCTTCCACGAGACCAAGCGGACGTTCGCCAAGCCCGTGCCGGTCTCGGCGCAGGTGCTGCTCGACCGCGAGCGCTGCGTCCTGTGCGCGCGCTGCACGCGGTTCTCCGACCAGGTCGCCGGCGATCCGTTCATCGCTCTCGTCGAGCGCGGTGCGCACCAGCAGATCGGCGTCGGGCCCAGCACCGACGACCACGACGCGGGCGGCACCGAGCCGTTCCACTCCTACTTCTCCGGCAACACGATCCAGATCTGCCCCGTCGGTGCCCTGACCAGCGCCGACTACCGCTTCCGCTCCCGCCCGTTCGACCTCGTCTCGGTGCCCTCGGTCGCCGAGCACGACGCGTGTGGCGCCTCGGTCCGCATCGACCACCGCCGCGGCTCGGTCACGCGCCGCCTCGCCGGCGACGACCCGGAGGTCAACGAGGAGTGGATCAGCGACAAGGACCGCTTCGCGTTCACCTGGACCCGGCAGGACGACCGCCTCCGCACGCCGCTCGTGCGTGACGAGAACGGCGAGCTGCAGCCCATGTCGTGGCCCGGAGCCCTGGCCGTCGCGGGTCGCCTCCTCGAGGGCGTGCGCGGCTCGGTGGGCGTGCTGCCCGGTGGCCGCCTGACGCTCGAGGACGCCCATGCGTGGTCGGCCTTCGCCCGCGTCTCGCTCGGCACCAACGACGTCGACTTCCGCTCGCGCGCCGTGGGCCCGGAGGAGGCCGACTTCCTCGCCGCCCACGTGGCCGGCACCGGGCTGGGCGTTACCTACGCCGAGCTCGAGCGCACCCGCCGTGTCGTGCTCGTGGCGCTCGAGCCCGAGGACGAGGCGTCGTCGATCTTCCTGCGCCTGCGCAAGGCCGTGCGGGCGCGGGGGCTGAAGGTCCTCACGGTCGCGAGCCACCGCAGCCGGGGCAGCGAGAAGCTCTCCGCCGAGCTCGTCCGAGCCGTCCCCGGCCACGAGACCGAGGCCCTCGCCGCGCTCGACCTCGGTGCCGGCGACATCGTCCTGGTGGGCGAGCGGGCCGCGCTCGTGCCCGGCCTGCTGTCCGCCGTCGCCGCGCTCGACGGTCCGCGCATCGCCTGGGTGCCGCGCCGTGCGGGCGACCGCGCCGCGGTCGAGGCCGGGCTCCTGCCCAACCTCCTGCCCGGCGCCCGCCCCGTGACCGACGCCGAGGCGCGCGCCGACCTGGCCGCCGCCTGGAAGGTCGCCACGATCCCCGGCGTGCGCGGTCGCGACGTCGAGGGCATCGTCGACGACGCGGCCGACCACGCGCTCCAGGGGCTCGTCGTCGGCGGCGTCGAGATCGCCGACCTGCCCGACTCGGCGCGCGCCCGTGCGGCGCTGGCTGCGGCACGGGTCGTCGTCAGCCTCGAGGTCCGGCGCAGCGAGGTCACCGAGCACGCCGACGTCGTGCTGCCGGTCGCCCCGCCCGTCGAGAAGTCCGGCACGTTCGTCACGTGGGAGGGCCGTCGTCGCGGCTTCGACACCGCGATCCACGAGCCCGGCTCGATCACCGACACCCGGGTCCTGGCCGGCATCGCCGAGGAGATGGCGCGGCCGATCGGGTTCCGCACGACCGCCGACTCCCTGGCCGACCACGACTCGGTCGGACGCTGGGACGGCCGTCACCCCGAGGGCCCGTCGGCGGCCTCAGCCGCCGCGTCACGCCCGGCAGCCGGCCAGGTCGTCGTCTCGACCTGGCGCCAGCTCATCGACGACGGCCGCGGCCAGGACGGCCAGGCCGAGTACAAGGCCACCGCCCGGCGCCCCGTCGCCCGCGCGAGCGCCGCCACCTGGTCCTCGCTCGGGGTCGCCGACGGCGGCACGGTCGTGCTCGGCGGAACGGCGGCGTTCCCGGCGGTCGTCGACGACCTGCCCGACGACGTCGTGTGGGTGCCCGGCAACAACGGCGTCAACCTGCGCGAGCTCGGCCTCGGCCACGGCAGCGTCACCACCGCGACGTCGGGGGACGACGCATGAGGCGCCTCGCTTCGCTCGACCAGCGGCTCGTTCCTCGCCGCTGCCAGGCTGCGCCTGGGCGCCGGCCTCGCTGCGCTCGGCTCGTGGTCGCCGCCAGCCCGACCGATGGCGGTGAATCATGAGTGAGGTCTTCGGGAACGAGCCGTTCTGGGTCGTGGCGCTGAAGGCGCTGCTGATCTTCGTGATCCTCGTGGTCTACACGCTGTTCAACATCTGGCTCGAGCGCCGCGTCGTGGCCCGCATGCAGCACCGTGTGGGCCCCAACGTGCACGGCCCGTTCGGCCTGCTGCAGAGCCTCGCCGACGGCGTGAAGCTCGCGCTCAAGGAGGACATCGTCGTCAAGGCGGCCGACAAGGTCGTCTACGTCCTCGCGCCCATCCTGGCCACGATCCCGGCCTTCCTCGCCTGGTCGGTCATCCCGTTCGGGCCCGAGGTCACGATCCCGTTCACCGACACCGTGACGCCGCTGCAGCTGACCGACATGCCGGTCGCGGTGCTCTACGTCCTGGCCGTCACCTCGATCGGCGTCTACGGCATCGTGCTCGCGGGCTGGTCGTCCGGCTCGACCTACGCGCTGCTCGGCGGCCTCCGCTCGAGCGCCCAGGTCATCAGCTACGAGGTCGCGATGGGCCTCAGCTTCGTGACGGTCTTCCTCTACGCCGGCTCGATGTCGACCTCGGAGATCGTCTCGGCCCAGACCGACCTCTGGTACTTCCTGCCGCTGCTGCCGTCGTTCGTGGTCTACCTGATCTCGATGGTCGGCGAGACCAACCGCGCGCCGTTCGACCTTCCCGAGGCCGAGGGCGAGCTCGTCGGCGGCTTCCACACCGAGTACAGCTCGCTGAAGTTCGCGCTGTTCTTCCTGGCCGAGTACATCAACATGGTCACGGTCTCGGCGCTCGCGACGACGCTGTTCCTCGGCGGCTGGCGCGCGCCGTTCGTCCTCGCGCAGGTCTGGGAGGGCGCGAACGAGGGCTACTGGCCCGTCCTGTGGTTCCTCGGCAAGACCCTGTTCTTCATCTTCCTGTTCATCTGGCTGCGCGGCACCCTGCCCCGCATGCGGTACGACCAGTTCATGGCCCTCGGCTGGAAGGTCCTGATCCCGTTCTCGCTGGCCTGGATCTTCGTCGTGATCGTCCTGCGGAAGCTGCAGAACGAGGGCTCGATCGACGACGCGGTCGTGAACTGGGCGGGCGTCGCGGTCGCGGTGCTGCTGCTCGCGTTCATCGCGCTGCGTCGCGAGAAGCCCGCGCCTGACCGGCCGGACCCGGCCACGGGCTCGTCCGCCGACGGCTATCCCGTCCCGCTGCCTTTCCAGGACACCGACTCGACCAAGGAGGAGGTCCGATGAACGAGCGCCAGCGAGTGAACCGAGGGCCCCTCATCGCGACGCCGCCATACCGTTTCTTCCTCATGGAGGTGTCGCGATGAGCGTCAAGGGCAACCTGTGGGACCCGGTCGCCGGGTTCGGCGTCACGTTCCGCACGATGTTCAAGAAGGTCGTGACGGAGCAGTATCCGTTCGAGAAGGTGCCCACCGCACCGCGCTTCCACGGCCGTCACCAGCTCAACCGCTGGCCCGACGGGCTCGAGAAGTGCGTCGGCTGCGAGTTGTGCGCGTGGGCTTGCCCGGCCGACGCGATCTACGTCGAGGGGGCGTCGAACGACGAGAGCGCCAACGGGGAGGGTCGCTTCAGCCCGGGGGAGCGGTACGGCCGCGTGTACCAGATCAACTACCTGCGCTGCATCCTGTGCGGGCTGTGCATCGAGGCCTGCCCCACGCGCGCCCTCACGATGACCAACGAGTACGAGCTGGCCGACGACAACCGCGAGGCGCTGATCTACGAGAAGTCCGACCTGCTCGCCCCGCTGCTGCCCGGCATGACCGAGCCGCCGCACGCGATGCAGATCAGCGACGACCACCACGACTACTACCGCGGCAAGCAGCTGCCGATCGTCGAGGTCGGCGAGTGAGCGCCGCGCGAGGTTTCGAGGCTCGGCCGCGGGCGGCCTCGCACCTCAACCACCGGTGGTTGAGGTGCGCCCTTCGAGGCTCCTCGTGCCTCGTCGCACCTCAGGGCCCGGAGGTCGTCCGATGACCGCGTTCGGGGTCGTGGCGCCGATCATCGTGATCGCCGCCCTGGGGCTCCTCTTCGCCCGCAAGGCCGTGCACGCCGCGCTGGCGCTCGCCGTCGTGATGATCGGGCTCGCGATCCTGTACGCCGCCAACGGGGCCCCGTTCCTGTTCGCGGTGCAGATCATCGTCTACACCGGCGCGATCATGATGCTGTTCCTGTTCGTCGTGATGCTGGTCGGCGTCGAGTCCGGTCCGCAGGCCGTCACCGAGCCGATCCCGGGCCAGCGCGTCGCCGCTGCCTTCGTCGGTCTGGCCTTCGGCGTCCTGCTGGTGATCGGCATCGGCCAGGTCGTCGCGAACGGCTTCTCCGCCCCGGTCGCCGCGGTGGAGGACGAGAATGTCGAGGGCCTGGCTGCCCTGATGTTCGGGCCCTACGTGCTCGCGTTCCAGTTCACGGCGGCGCTGCTCGTCACGGCGGTGCTCGGCGCGATGGTCCTGGCCCACCAGGACCGCCTCACGCCCAAGGCCAGCCAGGCCGAGCTCGCCGCCCGGCGCATCCGCGACTTCGGCGCCGACGGCAAGCACCCCGGCAACGCGCCGACCCCCGGCGTCTACGCCCGCCACAACGCGGTCGACGCCCCCGCGCTGCTGCCCGACGGCACCCCGCTGGAGTCCTCGGTGCCCGGCAGCCTCGTCAAGCGCGGGCAGGTCATCCGCCCGCCGGTCACCGGCCCCGGACTCGGTGCCGGTGCTGAGGACGAGGAGGAGCAGCCGTGAACGACCTGCTTAGCCTGTCGATGATCCTGTTCACGATCGGCGCCGTCGGCGTCCTCGTGCGCCGCAACGCGCTGATCGTGTTCATGTGCGTCGAGCTCATGCTCAACGCGACCAACCTGGCGTTCGTCGCCTTCGCCCGCGAGCACGGCAACCTCGACGGCCAGCTCGCCGCGTTCTTCGTCATGGTCGTCGCGGCGGCGGAGGTCGTCGTGGGCCTGGCGATCATCATCGCGATCCACCGCTCGCGTGGCTCGATCAGCGTCGACGAGGTCAGGCAGGTCCGCGGATGATCATCTGGCTCCTCGTCGCCTTCCCGGCCCTGGGTGCGGCGCTCCTGCTGACCTGGGGCAAGGAGTCCGACCGGTTCGGACACCTCATCGCCACGGCGGCCTCGGCCGCGTCGTTCGTGTGGGGCCTGGTGCTGTTCGTCCAGCTGCTCGGCCGTGACCACGACGACCGCACCGTCACCGAGTCGCTGTTCACCTGGATCTCCACCGGCCCCCAAGGATCAGGCGCCTTCCACGTCGAGATGTCGTTCGTCTACGACCCGCTGGCCGCGCTGTTCGTCCTGCTCATCACGGGCGTCGGCACGCTGATCCACGTCTACTCGATCGGCTACATGGAGCACGACGACCGGCGCCGCCGGTTCTTCGCGTTCCTCAACCTCTTCGTCGCCGCGATGCTCGTGCTGGTGCTGGCGGGCGACTACCTGGTGCTGTTCCTGGGCTGGGAGGGCGTCGGCCTGGCGTCGTACCTGCTGATCGGGTTCTGGCAGCACAAGCCGTCGGCGGCGGCCGCGGCCAAGAAGGCGTTCGTCGTCAACCGCGTCGGCGACATCGGCATGGCGCTCGCGATCATGCTGATGTTCAAGGAGTTCGGCACCACGGAGATCGCCGCGGTCGGCGACTCGGTGGCCGGTGCCACGGCCAACACCATCACCGCGCTCGGCCTCCTGCTCCTGCTGGGCGCCTGCGGCAAGTCCGCCCAGGTGCCGCTGCAGAGCTGGCTGCTGGACGCGATGGAGGGCCCGACCCCGGTCTCGGCCCTGATCCACGCGGCCACGATGGTCACGGCCGGCGTCTACCTCGTGGTGCGCAGCAACGCGATCTTCGACGCCTCCGAGACGGCGCGCACGGCCGTCGTGATCGTGGGTCTGGTGACCCTGATCGCCGGCGCGATCATCGGTTGCGCGAAGGACGACATCAAGAAGGCTCTGGCCGGATCCACGATGAGTCAGATCGGCTACATGATGCTGGCCGCCGGACTCGGACCCGCGGGCTACGCGTTCGCGATCTTCCACCTCGTGACCCACGGTTTCTTCAAGGCCAACATGTTCCTCGGGGCCGGCTCGGTCATGCACGCGATGGACGACGACGTGAACATGCGGCACTACGGCGCCCTGCGCACGGCCCTGCCCGTCACGTTCGCGACGTTCGGCCTGGGCTACCTCGCGATCATCGGCTTCCCCGGGTTCTCGGGCTTCTTCAGCAAGGACAAGATCATCGAGGCGGCACTCGCGCACAACGTCTGGATCGGCCTGGCGACGGTCCTCGGCGCCGGCATCACGGCGTTCTACATGACCCGTCTGATGGCGATGACGTTCGCCGGCCAGAAGCGCTGGAAGGACGAGGTGCACCCGCACGAGTCGCCGCGCGTCATGACCGTGCCGCTCATGGTGCTGGCCGCGGCCTCCGTGCTGGGCGGCATCCTGCTGCTGGGCGACTGGATCACCGACTGGCTCGAGCCGGTCGTGGGCCACACCGAGCACCACGAGGTCGTCATCGGCGGGGTCGAGCTGGCGCCCATCGCGGTGTCCGCGCTGGTGACCCTCGTCGTCGCCGCCGGAGTCGCGATCGCGTGGGCCACCTACGGGCGTCGTGAGGTCGAGGGTGAGACGCCCGAGAAGGTCTCGATCCTGACCCGCTTCGCCCGCAACGACCTTTACGGCGACACCGTCAACGAGTGGGTCGCCGTGCGGCCGACGATGGGTCTGGCCCGCGGCCTGGCGCGGTTCGACCAGCACGGCCTGCACCGCGCGATCACGGGCTTCGTCGAGCTGATCGGCGAGGGCGCCACCGCGATGCGCTCCTGGCAGAACGGCTTCGTCCGGTCCTACGCGCTCGGGGTGTTCCTCGGTGCGCTGGCGCTGACCCTCGCGCTGCTGGTGGTGATCTGGCGATGATCAGCCTGCTCGCCGCGGTGCCGATCGTCGGCGCCCTCCTGGTGACCCTGCTGCCCCGCGGGAACCGCTCGCAGCAGCTCGTGGCCCGTCACGCGGCCCTCGGCGTCAGCCTCGTCGCGCTGGCCGTGGCCCTCGTGGCCGCAGCGCGCTTCGACGTCGACGCGGGCGGCTACCAGATGGTCGAGGAGCACTCCTGGATCGAGCCGCTCGGCGCCTGGTACTCCGTGGGCCTGAACGGCATCGGGCTGACGCTCGTGCTGCTGACCGTGATCCTGACCCCCGTCGTGCTCCTCGCGGCCTACCGCGACGAGCTGCCCGGCAACCGCAGCGCGAACTCGTACGTCGCGTGGATGCTGGTGCTCGAGGGCCTGGCGATCCTGGTGTTCACCGCGACCGACGCGTTCCTGTTCTACGTCGCCTTCGAGGCCACGCTGGTGCCGATCTACTTCCTGATCGGCAGCTACGGCGGGAAGGGGCGCCAGAAGGCCGCCCTCACGTTCCTGCTCTACAACCTGCTCGGCGGGCTCCTGATGCTCGCCGCGGTCGTGGGCCTCTACGTCGTGTCCGCCGACGCCGGCGAGGCGAGCTACCGGCTCGCCGACCTCTCGCAGATCGCGTTCGGGGAGAACACCGAGAAGCTGCTGTTCCTGGGCTTCATGGCGGCCTTCGCGGTGAAGGCGCCGCTGTGGCCGTTCCACACGTGGCTGCCGGAGGCGGCTGCCTCGGCCACCCCGGCGACCTCGGTGCTGATGGTCAGCGTGATCGACAAGGTCGGCACGTTCGGCATGATCCGCTGGGGCCTGGAGCTGTTCCCCGGCGCCGCCGACTGGGCCTCGCCCACGATCATGGCGCTCGCGGTCGTGAGCATCGTCTACGGCGCGCTCGCGGCGATCGGTTCGACCGACATCCGCCGCCTCGTGGCGTACACCTCGGTCTCGCACTTCGGCTTCATCATCCTGGGCATCTTCGCGTTCACGCAGACCTCGACGTCCGGCTCGGTGCTCTACATGTTCAACCACGGTCTCTCGACCGCGGCGCTGTTCCTGGTCACCGGCATCATGATCAGCCGGCGCGGCTCGGCGGAGATCTCGGCCTTCGGCGGCGTGCAGAAGATCGCTCCGGTCATGTCGGGCATCCTGCTGATCGCGGGCCTCTCGAGCCTGTCGCTGCCCGGTCTCGCCCCGTTCGTGAGCGAGTTCCTCGTGCTCGCGGGCACCTTCACGGTCAACGTGCCGCTGGCGGTGATCGCGACGCTCGGCATCGTGCTCGCCGCGGTCTACGTGCTCGTGCTCTACCAACGCACCATGACGGGTCCGCTGACCGAGCAGGCGAAGGTCGTCACCGACCTGACCGCCCGTGAGGTTGCCGCGCTCACCCCGCTCGTCGTCGTCATCATCGGGCTCGGCCTGTTCCCGCAGCCGATGCTCGACCTGGTCAACCCGGCCGTGGCCCTCGTCCTGGGAGGTCTGCCGTGATCCCGGCTCCCGAGCTCGACTTCGCGCTCCTCTCACCCGTCCTGATCGTCGCGGCGGCCGCCCTCGTCGGCGTGCTCGTCGAGGCGTTCTGCCCGCGCGGTCCCCGCTTCGTGGTGCAGACCGGGCTGGCCACCGGAGCCAGCGTCGCGGCGCTCGTCGCCAGCATCGTGGTCTACGTCGGCGGCGACCTCGGCGTCACCGACGACCCGGGGCGAACGGTCGTGGCCGACGAGGCCAGCGTCATCACCTGGATGATGCTCGCGGTCTTCGGCCTGCTCGGCGTGCTGCTGTTCGCCGACCGCACGCTCGACGCCGGGCTCAGCGCCTTCACGGGCCGCGCCGCCGACCGCCCGGGCTCGCCCGAGGAAGCCGAGGCGATCCGCGCCCGGGTCGAGCACACCGAGATCTTCCCGCTCGCGATGTTCGCGCTGCTCGGCATGATGCTGTTCGCCGCGAGCTCCGACCTGCTGACGATGTTCGTCGCGCTCGAGGTCCTGAGCCTGCCGCTGTACCTGCTGTGCGGCATCGCCCGGCGTCGTCGGCTCGTCAGCCAGGAGGCCGCGCTCAAGTACTTCGTGCTCGGCGCGTTCAGCTCGGCGTTCTTCCTCTACGGCGTCGCGCTGGCGTACGGCTACTCCGGCTCGTTCGCGATCGGCGCCCTGGGCGAGCTGCACGACGACCCCGAGCTGCGCATCGCCGCGGTGGCGCTGATGGCGGTCGGCCTGCTGTTCAAGGTCGGTGCCGTCCCGTTCCACGCCTGGACCCCCGACGTGTACGTCGGTGCCCCTACCCCGGTCACCGCGTTCATGGCCGCCGGCACCAAGGCGGCGGCGTTCGTCGCGCTGATGCGGGTGCTGTTCGCCTCGACCGAGACCGACTGGCAGCCCGTCGTCGCGGTGGTGGCCGGCCTGACGATGGTGGTCGGCTCGTTGTTCGCGATCGCGCAGACCGACGTCAAGCGCATGCTGGCCTACTCGTCGGTCGCCCACGCGGGCTTCCTGCTGACGGGCGTGCTGAGCGGCAGCGACGCCTCGGCGGTGCTGTTCTACCTGATCACCTACGGTCTGGCCTCGATCGGCGCGTTCGCCGTCGTGATGCTGGTCCGTGACGCCGGCGGCGAGGCCACGGCCACCACCCGGTGGGCCGGCCTGGGCCGTCAGAACCCGATCCTGGGCGTCAGCTTCGCGATCTTCATGCTGTCGTTCGCGGGCATCCCGCTGACCGGCGGGTTCGTCGGCAAGCTGTCGGTGTTCATCGAGGCTGGCGGCGCCGGATACTGGCCCGTCGTGGTCCTCGGCGTGGTCGTCAGTGCCGTCGCGGCCTTCTTCTACGTCCGCATGATCACGGTGATGTTCTTCACCGATCCGGACGGCTTGGCGGTCGCCTCAGGCGCTGTGATCACCACGACTGTCGTGGTGGTGGCGGCCATCGGTACGGTGATCCTCGGCATCGCTCCTGGCCCTGTGCTTGAGTTGGTGCAGCAGACGGGCTCCCTGATCCCTTGACGGGTGCCCTCGAACGACCAGGAGGCGCAGTGCCGGCAGCAGGCGCAGGGCAGTCAGTGGGCTCGGGGCAGACCCCGTCGTCGGCGCTGCCCGTCACGGTCGACGACCCGGCCCTGGAGGCCAGGATCCTCGCCGGGGTCTCCGAGATCGAGCGGCAGCTGGCCGACGCGGCGCACAGCGACGAGCCGTTCGTCGCCGAGGCCGCCACGCACCTGCTGCGCGCCGGCGGCAAGCGGTTCCGGCCGCTGCTCGTCACGCTCAGCGCCGAGTTCGGCGACCCGGCTGCCCCGGGCGTCGTGCCGTCGGCCGTCGTGGTCGAGCTGACCCACCTGGCCACGCTGTATCACGACGACGTCATGGACGAGGCCGACAAGCGCCGTGGTGCGCTCAGCGCCAACGCCCGCTGGGACAACACCCTCGCGATCCTCGTCGGCGACTTCCTCTTCGCGCAGGCGTCCGAGATCGTGGCCTCGCTCGGCCCCGAGGCGGTCCGCATCCAGGCCCGCACGTTCTCGCGCCTGGTCCACGGCCAGATCCGCGAGACGATCGGCCCCGGCGAGTCCGATCCGCTCAAGCACTACCTCGAGGTCGTCGCCGACAAGACCGGCTCGCTGATCGCCACGGCGGCCCGCTTCGGCGCCATGATGTCGGCGGCACCGGTCGAGGTCGAGCGCGCGCTGACCGAGTTCGGCGAGCGCATCGGCGCGGCGTTCCAGCTGCGCGACGACATCATCGACATCGCCAGCGAGACGGGGGAGTCGGGCAAGACGCCCGGCACCGACCTGCGCGAGGGCGTCCCCACGCTGCCGGTCCTCCTGGCCCTGCAGTCGAGCGACCCGGCCGATGCGCGCCTGCGCGAGCTGCTCTCCAAGCCGCTCGTCGACGACGCCGAGCACGCCGAGGCGCTCACGGCCCTGCGCGCCCATCCGGCGATGGACGAGGCCCGCTCCTACGTCCACGCCGAGGCCGACGCCGCGCGCGCCCTGCTGCACTCGCTGCCCGACATCCCGGCTCGCGCCGCGCTCGAGCAGCTCTGCGACGCCGTCGCCACCCGCCTCGGCTGACCCCCTGCGCGAGCCTCAGGTTTCGAGGCTCGCGCCGCAGGCGGCACTCGCACCTCAACCACCGGTGGTTGAGGTGCGAGGAGCTCTAGCGACGAGCCTCGAAACCTTGGTCGAGTCAGGGGCGACCTCAGACGGGGACCGGGGCGACCGGGACGGGGCGCTTGCGGCTCCGCAGGGCATCGACCGTGAAGAGCACCAGCGCGAGCCAGACGAGGGCGAATCCGCCCCAGCGCGCTGACGTCATCGTCTCCTTGAAGATCAGGAGACCGACGACGAACTGCAGCGCCGGCCCGAGGTACTGCAGCAGCCCGATCGTCGAGAGCTTCAACCGGGTCGCGGCCGCGCCGAACAGCAGCAGCGGGATCGCGGTCACGACGCCGGTGCCCGCGAGCAGCAGCGCGTTGCCGGTGCCGGCGTGGCCGAACGCCAGCGTGCCCTGCACGCCGAGCCAGACGAGGAACGCGAGCGCGAACGGCGAGAGCAGCAGGGTCTCGACGCCGAGGGTCTCGATCGTGCCGAGCGAGACCTTCTTCTTCAGGAACCCGTAGGCCGCGAACGAGAACGCGACGGCCAGCGCCACGAGCGGCAGCCGGCCGTAGTCGACGGTCAGGATCACGACCGCGACGAAGCCGATCGCCACGGCGGTCCACTGCAGGCGCCGCAGGTTCTCACCGAGCACGAACACCCCGACGAGCACCGTGACGAGGGGGTTGATGAAGTACCCCAGCGAGGTCTCGATGACGCGATCGTTCGTGACGCCGTAGATGAAGGCGCCCCAGTTGACCGCGATCACGACCGACGCGAGGAACAGCAGCACCACGAGGCGCGGCTGCCGCAGGATCGCCAGGAACGAGCCCCAGCGGCGGGTCAGCGTCAGCAGCAGCCCGACGAACACGATCGACCACACGACGCGGTGCGCCAGCGCCTCGAGGGGGTCCGCGGGATCCAGCAGCGGCCAGTACAGCGGCATGAAGCCCCAGAACAGGTAGGCCGCCACGCCGTAGGCCACGCCTCCCGGGCCTCGCTCCACGCGTCCCTCCGGCGTCGAGCTCCCGGAAGTCGGCGTCTGGTCCACGAGAGCAGTCAACACCCAGGGGTCGCCGTTCGTTCCCCGGGGCAACCACTTCCCGCGCTACTCTGCGGCCATGCTCGCGGCCGACGACTTCGAGGCGTACGACACCTCGCACCTGGCGGTGCTCGCGATCTTCGCGGTGGGGATCGTCTTGGTCGTCCTGGCGGGGCGTTCCCGTCGGGGCACGCCGGCCGCCACGGCGGCTTCACGGGCCGGTGCGGTCGCGGTCGCGGCGGTCACGGTGCCGCTGCAGATCCTGCAGTTCACGCCGGACGAGTGGAGCCTGAACACGTCGCTGCCGCTGCAGCTGTGCGACCTGGCCTGGATGGTCGCGGTGCACGCGCTCTGGACCGGCAACAAGACGACCGCGACGATCACGTGGCTCTGGGGCCTGACGCTGACGATGCAGGGGATGCTGACGCCGGACCTGTCGTCGCCGTTCCCCGAGCCGCGGTTCCTGATGTTCTGGGCGATGCACGTCCTGATCATCTGGGCGGGGTTCTGGCTCGTGCCGGGCCTTGGGATCGGACCCACGTGGCGCACGTACAAGCGCGCGGTCGCGGCGACGCTGGTGTGGCTCGTCGGCGTCTACGCGTTCAACGTCGCGGCGGGCACGAACTACGGCTACGTCAACCGCAAGCCGCAGCGGGCCTCCGCGCTCGACCTGCTGCCAGCGTGGCCCTGGTACGTCGCGGTCGAGATCATCGTGCTCTCGGTGGTCTGGGCGCTGCTCGTCCTGCCCTGGGCCCTCCGCCCCGCCCGGAGCGGTGAGCGAGAGACCTCTCCCGCCCCCGGGCGGTGAGTGAGGGACCTGTCGGGACCCCGCACACGTCCCTCACTCACCGCCCGGGGGCGGGGACACGTCCCTAAGTCACCGCCCGGGGCGGGGGTGGTCAGGGGCGGCGCAGGAGCGGGCCGCGGTGAACCTTCTTGTTGCTGGCCTGGGCGAGCGGGCGGATCACCAGGAGGTCGACGTTGACGTGCGCGGGCCGGCCGACGACCCAGCCGATCGTCTGGGCGATGTCCTCGGCGCTGAGCGGGTCCTCGACGCCGTCGTACACCGCGTCGGCCCGTTCCTGCGATCCGAGCCGCACGAGCGAGAACTCCTCGGTCTGCACCATGCCGGGCGCGATCTCGGTGACCCGGATCGGTCGCCCGTTGAGCTCCAGCCGCAGCGTCTCGGTCGCCGCGGCGACCGCGTGCTTGGCCGCGACGTAGCCGCCGCCGCCCTCGTAGACCCAGTGGCCCGCGGTCGAGCCGATGTTGACGATCGTGCCGGCGCCGCTCGCGTCGAGGGCCGGGACCAGGGCGGACGTCACCTGGACCGTGCCGATCACGTTGATCTCGAACATCCGACGCCAGTGGTCGACGTCGGCCTCGGCGACGGGATCGACGCCCAGCGCGCCCCCGGCGTTGTTGACCAGGACGTCGAGCGTGCCGCCGACCGTCTCGGCCAGGCGGGCGACGTCGGCCGCGTCGGTCACGTCGCAGCTGACCGCGGTGCCGCCGATCTCGGCGGCGAGCGCCTCCAGGCGGTCGAGCCGGCGCGCCGCGCAGTAGACGTGGAAACCCGCGGCGGCGAGCTCACGAGCAGTGGCGGCGCCGATCCCGCTGCTGGCCCCGGTCACGACGGCGGTTCGCATGTTCGTCATGCGTCCATCGTCGCGCGGGGGCGCAGCAGGCGGGAAACGGGGGTCAGCGCGCTGCGCCCTCGAGGGTGCCGGTCAGCTCGGCGTTGGCGGGGTCGTAGATGAGGCACGAGATCAGGCGGTCGTCGAGCTGCTCCCACGTGTCCTGCGTCGGGAAGAGCTGGTACACGTCCAGCGTGGACTCCTCGTAGGGCAGGCCCACGAAGGTGTCGAAGGCCGGTGCGCAGGCCTCCTCCACGGCGGCCTGGATCTCGGCATCGCCCGGGTAGTCACCGCTGTCGAGCTCGACCTCGTGGTAGGCCTCGGCCTCGTGCGGGTCGCTGCACGGCACGGCCGTGATGGTGTCGACCTCGGAGGTTCCCGAGGAGCCGGAGCTGTCCGGGAGGATGTAGCAGTCGCCGACCTTGACGTCGAAGACGCTGGCGTCCTCGTTCGTCTCGGTGACGGCGCCGTCCTCGTCGCGCTCTGTCTCGGTGGTGCCTCCGCATCCGGCCAGCAGGAGGCTTGCGAAGGTGAGGGTCGTCAGGATCAGTAGGCGGCGGGTCGTCGTCATGGCTGGATCGTAGGCGACGCACAGGTCAGGGAGGCGACGATTCGCTGATTCCGTGCCGTGAGCGATGATGGACGCGTGAGTGTTCGTCGGGTCGCCATGCTGTCGGCCCACACCTCGCCCCTGGCGCAGCCGGGCGACGGTGACGCCGGCGGCATGAACGTCTACGTCCTGGAGCTGTCGAAGCGGCTCGCCGCCGCGGGCGTCGAGGTCGAGATGTTCACGCGCGCCACCTCGCGCCACCAGGAGCCGTTCGCCGCGGTCGCCCCCGGCATCACGGTGCGGCACGTCGCCGCCGGGCCGTTCGAGGGCCTGCGCAAGGAGGACCTGCCGGCCCAGCTGTGCGCCTTCGTCCGCGACGTCCTGCGGGTCGAGGCCGAGCACGGCCCCCGCTACTTCGACCTCGTGCACTCGCACTACTGGCTGTCCGGCCAGGTGGGCACGGTCGTGCGGGAGCGCTGGGGCATCCCGCTGGTGCACTCGATGCACACGATGGCGAAGGTCAAGAACGCCAGCCTGGCCGAGGGCGACGCCCCCGAGCCGCGGGGCCGCGTCTGGGGCGAGGAGGAGATCGTGCGGCTCGCCGATCGTCTCGTCGCGAACACCGACGACGAGCGGTCGCAGCTCGTCGACCTCTACGACGCCGACCCGTCCCGCGTCGACGTGGTGCACCCGGGCGTCGACCTCGACCGCTTCCGCGCCGGTCGGCAGGCCGAGGCACGAGCACGGCTCGGCATCGACCCCGACGCGGCGCTGGTCCTGTTCGCGGGACGCATCCAGCCGCTCAAGGCGCCCGACCTCGTCGTGGCCGCCGCGGCCCGCCTCGTCGCCGACGACCCGTCGCTGCGCTCGCGGCTCCAGGTCGCCGTCGTGGGCGGGGCCTCGGGCTCGGGCCTCGACCGGCCCACGGCCCTCGCCGAGCTGACGCACACCCTCGGGCTCGACGACCTGGTCCGCTTCGAGCCCACCGTGCCGCAGCACGAGCTGGCCGACTGGTACGCCGCCGCCACGGTCGTCTGCGTCCCGTCGCACAACGAGTCGTTCGGGCTGGTCGCGATCGAGGCCCAGGCCTGCGGGACGCCGGTCGTCGCGGCGCGGGTCGGAGGCCTGCCGACCGCGGTCTCCGACGGCGTCAGCGGGATCTTGGTCGACCGGCAGGACCCGGCCGCGTACGCCGCAGCGCTGCGTCCGCTCCTGACCGACCAGGGCCTGCGCGACGCGATGGGCGCCAAGGCGGTCCTGCACGCCGAGGGCTTCGGCTGGGACGTCACGGCCGCCCGCACGCTCGAGTCCTACGCCGCTGCCCAGGAGGGAGCCCTGCATGTCCGCACGTGACGTCATCGCCCAGGCGCTCGCCGACGCCGAGATCGAGCACGTCGAGCACTCCCCGGGAGTGTTCGAGGTCGACCTGCCCGGCGAGCGCAAGCTGAAGACCAACGTCCGCCTCGAGGTCGGCAAGCACGCGCTCGGCATCCACGCCTTCGTCGCACGCCGGCCCGACGAGAACCACGAGGGCGTCTACCGCTGGCTGCTCGAGCGCAACCTCAAGATGTTCGGGGTCGCGTTCGCGGTCGACTCCGCGGGCGACATCTACCTCGACGGACGCATCCCGCTCCACGCCGTCACCGCCGACGAGGTCGACCGCCTGCTCGGCGCCGTCCTGACCTACGCCGACGAGTCGTTCAACACGATCCTCGAGCTCGGCTTCGCGACGTCGATCCGCAAGGAGTGGGCCTGGCGGGAGCTGCGGGGCGAGTCGACCCGCAACCTCGAGGCCTTCACCCACCTGCGCCCGAAGGACGACGACACCTCCGCTGGTTGAGGTGCCCCCTTCGAGGCTCCTCGTACCTCGTCGCACCTCAGGGGGCGGAGGTGGCGGGGCGGCGAGCGACTCGAGGTGCGGGACGTGAGCCGATCGGACCCCGGTCTGGCCTAGCCTGGCGAGCATGACCGACGCCACTGCCGCGGCCCTGCCCGCCCGGGTGCGGCGCGGGTACGGCCTCGGCAGCGTCGCGACCGGCACGTTCGGCACGGTCCCGGGCCTCCTGCTGCTGCCGTACCTGACCGACACGCTCGGCGTCGCGGCGGTGCTCGCCGGGGTCATCGTGTTCCTGCCGAAGGCCTGGGACGTCGTGCTCAACCCGGTCGCGGGCCGCATCAGCGACCGCAGCACACACCCGGCCGGTCGCCGGCACCCGTTCCTGCTGCGAGGCGGACTGGCGCTGGCCCTCTTCTTCGCGCTGATGTTCGCCGGCCCGAGCGAGCCGACGGGCCTGGCGGCGGCGTGGGTCGTCGTGACCTTCCTGCTCTGCGCCACGGCGTACGCGTTCTTCCAGGTGCCGTACGTCGCGATGCCGGCCGAGCTGACGCTCGACTACGACGAGCGCACGCGTCTCATGACGTGGCGGGTCGCGATCCTCGCGGTCGCGATCCTGCTGTCGGGTGCCACCGCGCCGATGGTCGTCGACGCGGTCGGGAAGGACTCGCCCGCCGGGTACCGGCTGATGGGTCTGTACGTCGCCGTGATCCTCGTGGTCGGAGTCGTCGGCGCCTGGTGGGGAACGCGGGGCGCGCCGGAGCACCGGGTCGAGACCCCGAGCGGCAGCTTCCGCGACCAGCTCCGCCTCGTCGCCGGCTCGGCGGACTTCCGGCCACTCCTGCTGACCTTCGTGCTGCAGGCCCTCGGCGTGGGCACGATGCTCGCGGGGGTCGCGTACGTCGCCGACGACGTGCTCGACACCACGGCCGCCGCCACCATCCTGTTCGCGGCCTTCGTCGGGCCCGCGCTGCTCGTGACGCCGCTGTGGGAGCGGTACTCCCGCACCCGCACGAAGCGGTCCGGGTACGTCCTCGCGACACTGGCGATGGTGGTCGGCATGCTGCTGATCGGTGCGGCACTGCCAGGCCTGCCCGCCCTCGCGTACGCAGGTGCGGCCGTGGTCGGCGTCGGCTACGCGGGCGCCCAGGTGTTCCCGATGGCGATGCTGCCCGACGTGGCCGCACGCGACGCGGCCCGCACGGGCGAGAACCGGGTCGGCGTGTTCACGGGCGTGTGGACCGCCGGCGAGACCCTGGGCCTGGCCCTCGGCCCTGCGGTGTTCGCCCTGGTGCTCGCAGCCGGCGGGTACGTGTCGTCGTCCGCGGAGGTCGACGTGACCCAGTCCGACGGCACCGTGCTCGCGATCCGCCTCGGATTCACCCTGCTGCCGGCCGCGATCGTCGCGGCCAGCCTGCTGGCCCTGCGGGGCTACCGACTCGACGAGGAGATCCGCCGTGGCCCTGCCTGATCCCGCCGCCCAGGGCCCGGCGCCCCTGCCGGCCGCCGACGTGCTGGCCGAGCTGGAGGACCTGCGTGCGGGCGACCTCCCCACCCACGGTGGCCGGACCCTCGCCTACGTCTACGACTCGGGCGTCGCCGAGGCCGACGAGCTCGGCCGTCGCGCCCTGGCGATGTACGGCTCGACGAACGGCCTCGACCCCACGGCCTTCCCGAGCCTGCTGCGGATGGAGACCGACCTCGTCGCGACGGCGCGGCGCCTGTTCCACGGCTCGGACGGGGTCGTCGGCACCGTCACCTCCGGGGGGACCGAGTCGATCCTGCTGGCCGTCAAGACCGCACGCGATGCTGCCGCGGTCGAGCGCCCCGTCATGGTCGTGCCGACCACGATCCACGCCGCGTTCCACAAGGCGGCTCACTACTTCGGCGTCGAGCGCGTCGCCGTGCCGGTCGACCCGGTGACCTACCGTGCCGATCCGGCCGCGATGGCCGCCGCGATCGACGATCACGCAGGCCGTGTCGTCCTCGTCGCAGCCTCCGCCCCGTCCTACGCGCACGGCGTGATCGACCCGATCGAGCAGATCGCGGCCCTGACGAGCGAGCGGGGGCTGCGGTTCCACGTCGACGCCTGCATCGGCGGCTGGGTGCTGCCGTGGACCCCGGACGCGCCGGCCTGGGACTTCGCGGTCGAGGGCGTCACCAGCATCTCGGCCGACCTCCACAAGTACGCCTACGCGCCGAAAGGCGTCTCGCTGCTGCTGCACGCCACGCCGGACCTGCGGCGCGACCAGTTCTTCGCCAGCGCCGACTGGCCCGGCTACACGATGCTCAACTCCACCGTGCAGTCGACCAAGTCGGGCGGACCGCTCGCGGCGGCGTGGGCGGTCGTCCAGTACTTCGGCGACGAGGGCTACGCGCGGCTCGTCGGCACGGCGCTGGAGGGGACCGCAGCGGTCGTGGCGGGGATCGCCGACGTCCCGCACCTCGACGTCGTCGCCCAGCCCGACTCCACGCTGGTCGCGATCGCCGCCGACGAGACGTGCGACGTGTTCACGATCAGCGACCTGATGCTCGAGCAGGGCTGGTTCGTGCAGCCCCAGATGGGTTTCGCCGGCTCACCGGCCACGCTCCACGTCAGCCTCTCCGCGGCCACGGCCGCCTCGGTGCCCGAGTTCCTCGACGCGCTGCGGACCGCCGTGGGCACGGCCGTCGAGCGCGGGCCGATCCAGGTTGACGAGGGTCTGCGGGCGGCGGCCGAGGCGATCGACCCCGCGACGCTCGACGACGCCGCGTTCGCCGGGTTGCTCCAGGTCGCCGGGCTCGCCGGCGAGGGCGGTGCCGTGGAAGCACCGGCCCAGATGGCCCCGGTCAACGCCCTGCTCGACGTCGCCCCGCCGCGGCTGCGCGAGGCGCTGCTGATCGCCTTCCTCGACCACCTGACCCGCTAGAGGCGAGGTGGTGGCGGTGCCCCCTTCGAGGCTCCTTCGTCGCACCTCAGGGGGCGGTCCCGTTCCCGGGCCCTGAGGCGCGACGAGGAACGAGGAGCCTCGAAGGGCGTGCGGAGGGTTCAGTGGCTGATGGCGTCGCGGACGCGGGTCGTGAGGTCGACGAACTCCGGCAGGGTGCGGACCTCGTCGGTCGGGACGGGGGAGCCGTCGCGGAGGAAGCGCGCCGGCTCGTCGAACACGATCCGGCCGGGCCGCGGGCTCATGACGAGCACGCGGGAGCCGAGGTACACCGCCTCGTCGACGCTGTGGGTGATGAACAGGATCGTCTTGCCCGTGCGCCGCCAGAGGTTGAGCAGCTCTGCCTGCAGCCGTTCGCGGGTTAGCGCGTCGAGGGCGCCGAACGGCTCGTCCATCAAGATGATGTCGGGGTCGTTCGCGAGCACCCGGGCGATCTGGGCGCGCTGCTGCATGCCGCCGGAGAGCTCGTACGGCCGCTTGTCCGCGAAGTCCGCCAGACCGACCGTCGCGAGCTGGCGCTCGGCCGCCTCGCGCCGCTCGTCCTTCGGCACGCCGCGCAGCTTGAGGCCGATCTCGACGTTGGCCCGGACGTCGAGCCACGGGTAGAGCGTCGGGCGCTGGAACACGACCCCGCGATCGGCGCCAGGGCGCTCGACGAGCTCGTCGCCCACGTGGACGGTCCCCACGGTCGGCGCGGTGAGCCCGGCCAGGATCCGCAGCAGCGTGCTCTTGCCGCAGCCCGAGGGCCCGGCGAGCGTGACCAGCTCGCCGGGCTCGATCGTCAGGTCGATCCGGTCGAGCGCACGCACGGCGCCGCCCGTGGACCGGAACTCGTGCTCCAGTCCACGGACGACGACCTCGTGCTGCGTCACGCCGCTCAGTCCCCCTGCGCGGCTGCCGCAGCCTCGGCCGGACCCGCGTCGACACCTGCGGCGTAGACCGAGGCGTCGGCCACGGCGGCGATGCCGTCCTGGGTCAGCAGGAATTGCGCCGTGGCGAACAGGTTCTCGCCGAGCTTGCCGCCCAGCCAGTCGGCGCTGGCCTGCTCCTCAGCGGTCAGGAACACGAAGCCGTCGAACAGGCCCTTGGCCTCGTCGGTCGACACGCCCACCTCGACGGCGACGCTCTCCGCGGCCTTGTCCGGGTCCTCGGCGATCTGCGTGACGGCGTAGTCCTGCGCGCGGGCCCAGGTCTCGAGGACCTTCGGGTTGTCGGCGATGAAGGCGTTGTCGGCGATCGCCAGGTCGTACGTCGGCTTGCCGGCCTCCGCGGTGTCCTCGCTGGTCAGGATGACCTCGCCGCCCTCGTCCTTGAGCTGGCTGAGCGTCGGGTCCCAGATCCAGGCCGCGTCGATGTCGCCGCGGCCCCAGGCCGGCGCGATCTGCTCGGGCTCGGAGTTCACGAGGTTGTACTCGGTCGGGTCCTGACCGGCGTCGGCGATCGCCTGCAGCAGCGAGAAGTGCGCGGTCGAGCCGAACGGCGTCGCGATCGTCTTGCCCTTGAGGCCGACGATGTCGGTCGCGACGCCCTCCTGCACCACGAGCGACTCGGCCGAGCCGATCACGTCGTGGATCCAGATGACCGAGACCGGCAGGTTCAGCGGCTCGGAGAGCGCGCGGGTGCTGGGCGAGGACCCGGCCAGGCCGATGTCGAGGCTGCCGCCGCCAAAGGCCTGGATGACGTCGCCGCCGGAGGCGAAGTTGCTCCACTCGATCGTCGCGTTCGGGAGGCAGTTCTCGAGGATCTTCTGGTCCTTGACGACGACGTCGCCGTTGGGGATCTTCTGGTAGCCGATCCGCACCGTGGTGTCGACCGACTCGTCGGCCTCCCAGGGGCAGGCGCTGCTGTCGGCGGCGGTCTCCTCGCCGCCGAGGCTGCAGGCGGACAGGAGCAGGGCGGCGGTCGCGGCGAGCGCGGCCCCCCAGCGGGTCGTGGAGCGGGTCTTCATGGTCAGTCCTTCCCTCGCCAACCGGCGAGCTGTCGTTCCGCGGTGCGGATGAGGAGGTCAAGGGCGACTGCGGTGAGGCCGATGACGATGATGCAGGCGACCGACAGGGCGATCTTGTTCTGCGACCCCGAGAGATAGGCCAGGCCACCGATGCCTGGCAGTCCGTTGACGAGCTCCGCGGCGACCACGGTGGTCCACGCGAAGCCGACGGCGACCCGCAGGCCGCTGAGGATGTCCGGCAGCGTCGCCGGAAGCACGACGAGCCGGACCGTGCCGAGGCGCCCGGCGCCCAGGGTGCGGATCGCGTCGAGGTAGTCCTCGCGGATCCCGCGGACGCCGTTGAGCGTCGCGAGGGCGATGGGCGGGAACGCGGCGAGGAACAGCAGCCACACCTTGGAGGTGTCGTAGATGCCGAACCACGCCACCAGGAAGCCGATGTAGGCGAGCGGCGGGATCGACCGCAGGAAGTCGACGTACGGACCGAGCAGCGACCCGATCGCTCGGACGCCCATCAGCAGGCCGAGCGGGATGCCGACCACGATCGCGAACGCCAGGCCCAGGCCGATGCGCTGCAGGCTCGCGAGCAGGTGCTCCCAGAGGTAGTAGTTCTCCTCGCCGCGCACGATCCGGTCGACGCCGCCGCCGATGGGGTGGTCGGAGTTGGCGCGCACGAACGCGTCCCAGACCTCCAGCGGGCTGGGGGTCAGGTAGGAGGGCGACACGACGTCCGAGACCGCCACGATCGTCCACAGCGCGAGCAGGCCGGCGAGCAGCAGCACGTGCGGCAGCACGGTGCGGGCGCGCTGGGTCGGCGTGGGTCGGGTCACGAGCGAGCAACGTAGCCGTGAGTCCACGCTGCGGATGGCTCGTCTCAGTGGGTGGATGGTCGGGGGCCGTCCCCAGGCGTGACCCGCGTCGCGCGTCCGGCATCTGGGATCGGCGAGCGTTGCTGGCGCGAGCGCCTACCGTCGGAGCCATGACCTCGACGACCGGACTGCCGGAGACCTCGGTCCAGCGTGCCTTCCGTGGCGCGATGGGCAACGTGACGGCGTCGGTCTCGGTCGTCACGACCCTGACCGACGGCGTCCCCCACGGCACGACCGTCAGCGCGTTCATGTCGCTCTCGATGGACCCGCCGATGCTGACGTTCGCCCTCGACCGCAGCTCGAACCTGCTGACCCGTCTGGGGATCGGCTCCGTGGTCGGTGTCAACGTGCTGGCCGCCCATCACGACCAGGTGGCCCTGCGCTTCGCCGGCAAGGGCGACGACAAGTTCGCCGACGTCCTGTGGCGCGTCGAGAACGGCGCTCCGGCGCTCGGCGATCGCCACGCCTGGGTCGCGCTGCGGCTCGCCCAGCTCGTCGAGGCCGGCGACCACGTGCTGCTCATCGGCGACGTGATCGGCGCCGACTCGACCCCCTCGGCCCCGCTGACCTACTGGAAGCGCACCTTCGGCACCCACCAGGCCTTCTGACCGACCGCCCTACCCAGATGTGCTGGCGTGTCCGGCATTCGCCCGCGGTCAAACCCCGGACGGGCCACCACATCTGGGGGAGCGGAGTCAGGTGATGAGGCCGCGGCGGCGCAGGATCGGCAGGACGCCCTCGGCGAACCAGTACGCCTCCTCGACGTGCGGGTACCCCGACATCACGAACTCCTCGATGCCGACCGCCGCGTACTCCGCGATCAGGTCGGCGACCTCGGTGTGGCTGCCGACCAGGGCGGTGCCGGCGCCGCTGCGCATCAGGCCCACCCCTGACCACAGCGCCGGGTGCACCTCGAGCGAGCGGGCGTCCTTCGGGTCGAACGCGCCGCCGTGCAGCTCGCGCATGCGCCGCTGACCCTCGGACTCGCTCGTCTTCAGGACCTCCTGCGCCTTCGCGACCTCGGCCGGGTCCAGCTGGGCGAGCATCGCGTCGGCGACGCCCCAGGCGTCCTCGGAGTGGTCACGCGAGATCGTGTGCAGCCGCACGCCGAACCGCACGGTGCGCCCCTCGGCCTCGGCGAGCCCACGGATCCAGGCGATCTTCTCCGCGACGGCGGCCGGCGGCTCGCCCCACGTCAGGTAGACGTCGGTGTGCGCGGCGGTGACGGGCCCGGCGGCGGCCGACGACCCGCCCAGGTAGATCTCGGGCACGGGGGCGGGCTGTCGGGTGCGGGCGTCCTCGACGTCGTAGTACGCGCCGGTGAACGAGCTGCCCTGGTCGGTGAACGCCTGCCGGAAGACCTGCAGGAACTCCGAGGCCCGCTCGTACCGGGCGTCCTTCGTGACCCGGTCGCCGAACCGGAGCTGCTCGGAGGGATCGCCGCCGACCACGACGTTCAGGAGCAGACGGTTGTCGGAGAGACGCTGGAACGTCGAGGCCATCTGGGCCAGCAGGGTGGGGCTGATCAGTCCCGGACGCAGGGCGACGAGGAACTTGAGCCGCTCCGTCTCGGGGATCAGCGCCGACGCCACGACCCACGCGTCCTCGCACGGCGTGCCGGTCGGGGTCAGGACCGCGTCGAAGCCGAGGTCCTCCGCGGTGCGCGCCACGTGGGCGAGGTAGCGCAGGTCGGGCTCGCGGAACCGTCCGGCGGTGTCGATCGAGCCGCCCGCGCGGCCCAGGTCGCTCGGCACGCTGTGTCCGCCGCCCACCAGGGCGCGGCTGTCGCCGGTCGTGGGCAGGAACCAGTCAAAGGTCAGGCTCATCAGAACTGGGGTCCTCTCGGGGGTGGGGTGCCGGCTACGGACCAGCGTCCCAGGTGCTGCAGCTTCCAGCGGACCGGGTCGTGGAGCGTGTGGGTGCGGGCGTTGCGCCAGTGGCGGTGCAGGTTGAGCCCGTCGTCGCTCGAGCGGGTGCTCCCGAGCTCGAACAGGGCCGACGTCACGGCGAGTGCGGCGCGGTCGCCGAGCACCTTGGCCGCCGCGACCTGGAGCGAGGCCTCGCGGGCGACGTCGTCGACCCGGCTCGGCGGGGCCGACGCGATCGCGTCGACCGCCGCACCGGCGACGACCAGCGCCGACTCGGCTGCGCGCACGTCGACCTCGAGCTCGCCGAAGCGCTGCACGAGGAGCGGGTCCTGCTCGGCGCGCTCGACGTCGGCCTCGAACCACGGGCGCGTGGAGGAGCGGACGAACGCGGCTGCCTCGGTCAGCGCCCCGCGTGCGATGCCAACGTCGATCGCCGCGTGCAGGCCCTGCGCGAAGGCGCCGTAGCCGTGGGGTCCGGTCACGGCTCGCTGCCGGGGGACGACGTGGCTCGGGTCGACGCGGACCCCCTCGAAGGTGATGGTCCCGCTCGCGGTCGTGCGCTGGCCCATGCCGGTCCAGTCGTCGACGATCGTCAGGCCGGAGGTGCCGGCGCGGACGAAGCCGACCTGCTCGACGTCGTCCTCGTCGCGGCCCAGCACGGCGATCCAGTCGGCGGTCAGGCTGCCGGTGCAGTAGAACTTGCGGCCGTCGACCACGGTGGCGCCGTCGACGAGACGCATCCGCGTGGTCTGGTCGGTCACGGTGCGACCCGTGCGCTCGGACTGGGCGTTGGCGACGCGCTCACCGGTCAGGACCGCACCGAAGAGCTCGTCGAGCAGCGACGCGCTGCCCGCGAGCTCGGCGAGCCGCAGGTACACGAAGTGGCTCTGCGGGATCTGCGCGACGTTGGGGTCGGCCGTGGCGAGCAGGCGCGTGACCTCGAACGCCACGGCCGCGCCGCCCCCGGGCCCCCCGTGGGTGGTGGGGACCGTGACCGAGAAGGCCCCGGCCGACGAGAGGAGGTCGAGCACGTACCGCGGGAGCGATCTCGTGCGGTCGCGCTCGGCCGCGCTCGCGGCGATCTCCGGCAGCAGCTCGGAGACCGCCGCGAGCACCTGGTCCACGACCGAGGTCGGCGCGGTGTCGCTCAAGCGGAGGCCTCCAGGGGGAGCGCCGACCAGGTCGAGGTGTAGTCGAGTCCGCTGCGCTGGAACAGCTGGGTCACGGGGCAGCGGCGCTCGAGCTCGCTCACGAGCTTCGCGAAGGTCGCGTCGTCGGCGTCGGTCTGGACCGAGGCCTCGACCCGCACGGCGTCGAAGTTGGCGTTGCCGTCCGCGCCGCCGACGAAGACCGACGGGTCGAAGTCGCCCGTGGCCGAGAACGTGAACTCGCCGAGCGTCACGCCCAGGTCCTTCGCCACGAGCTGGGCGGAGATCTGGTTGCAGGAGGTCAGCGCGCCGAGCGTGTAGGCCAGGGGGCTCGGGGCGGCGTCGGCGCCTCCGAACGCGGGGTAGGTGTCGGACTCGAAGGTGTGGGCGTGGTCGCCGGCGACGGTCAGGGACTGCGCGACGCCGGTGCCGCTGCCGGTGACGGTGAAGGGGACGATCTGCTTGGCCATGGTGGTGCCTCTCGGGTGGGTCGGGCTGCTGTTCTCGTCGATCGTCCATGTCCGGCGTGATCGTGCCGGGCAGTCCCCAGGGGGCGAGACTGCCCGGCACGATCCGTGATGCGTGCTAGGCGCCGACGCTCACGTGTACCAGGTCGGCTCGGGCAGCTCGCCGAGCAGCGCGAACGCTCCGACCTCGCGCCGCTTGTAGGCCACCGGGTCGTGCAGCGTGTGGGTACGGGCGTTGCGCCAGAACAGGTCGAGACCGACCTTGTTGCTCGTGGCCCGGGCACCGGTGAGCTCGTAGATCTTGGTGCCGACCTCGAGCGCGACGTCGGTCGCGAGCTGCTTGACCGCGGCGATCCGGACCGCGGCGTGTCCACGCTGCTCGGGCGTGAGCGCCTCACGCTCGGCGTGCAGCAGGGCCGAGATCTCGCGGGCTGCGTCGTCGGCGAGCGCCTCGGCGGCCCACAGCTGGGACTGGAGCCGGCCGTAGCCCTCCAGCAGGTACCACTCGTCGCGCGCCTGGGCCTTGTCGTCGCCGCCGTAGGGCCAGGCGCGCGTGTTGTCGCGCGTGTAGGCCGTGGCGGTCTTGAGACCGCCCTGGGCGATGCCGAGGTAGAAGTTGCTGAAGATGAGCTGGATCGTCGGCAGGTTGAGCGTGCCGTAGGTCAGCTCGACGTGCTCCTTGTCGACGTAGCCGGCCGCCGACGCCCACGGGATGCGGACGTCGGTGATCGTGACCCCGCCGGACTCGGTCAGGCGCTGGCCGAGGTTGTCCCAGTCGTCGTGGAACACGATGCCGTCCTGCTGGCTCGGGACGATCGCGAAGATGTGCTTCTCGGTGCCTTCGAGCACGCCCTCGAGCACCGTCAGGTCGCTGACCTTGGACCCGGTCGAGAACGACTTGCGGCCGTTGTAGACGAGCTCGTCGCCGTCCTCGGTGATGGTCAGGTCGTTGTCGCGCGGGTTGACGGCGCCGCCGAAGAACAGGTTCTCGGTGGTGTAGAGCTCCTCGACCGCGGCGATCTGCTCCGGGGTGCCGACGAGCCGGACGGCCCACGCCCACAGGTAGTGGTAGCCGATGAGCTGGCCGATCGAGCCGTCACCGGACGCGATCTCGCGGATCACGCGGTACGCGGTCTCCCAGCTCTGGCCGGCGCCGCCGTGCTCGACGGGGCCGAGCAGCGTGACGAGGCCGGCGTCCTTCAGCAGCTGGACCTCGGCGGTCGGGACCGCCTGCTCGCGGTCGCGCTGCACGGCGTCGACGGCGAGGATCCCGGCGACCTCGGCGGCGCGGGCGAGCCAGCCCTCGGCGGACGTGGGCGGGCTCTGGCCGGCCCAGGGTGACGAGGTCAGGGCCTCGTGGACGGTGATGGTCATAGTCTGTTCCTTGTCTCTGTCTCAGGGATGACGCCCGCCGGGGCCTGTCCGCCCCGGCGGGCACCTGCGTTTCTCAGGGGTGGGGCGTATTCAGTTGTGGGTCAGGGGGTGGGCGCGAGCTCGCCGTCGCGCACGGCCTGCGCCTCGAGCTCGCGCACGAGCGGCAGGACCTTCTCGCCGAAGTAGGCGATGTCCTCCAGGTAGTGCAGGAAGCCGAGGAGGAACAGGTCCACTCCGCGCTTCTTGAACTCGACGATGCGCGTCGCGATCTGCTCGGGCGTACCGATCAGGCCGGTCCGGAAGCCGTCGTTGTACTGGACGAGGTCGCGGGTCGTGGAGTCCGACCACATGCCCTTGCCGTCGCCGGTCGAGGATCCGGCCTGCTGCACGGCCTGGCGGAAGCCCTCGACGGCCTCCGGGTTCGCCTTCGCGATGATCTCTTCGAGCACGGAGTGCGCCTCGTCCTCGGAGTCGCGGGCCACGACGAAGCCGTTGAGGCCGAAGCGCACCTGGCCCTCGCGGCCGGCCAGGGCGGCGTTCTGGTTCACCTCGAGGTACTGCTCGGTGAACCCGTCGAAGTCCTTGCCGTTCGAGAAGTACCAGTCGGCCACGGTGCCGCCGTTGCGGCGGGCGGCCGTGGAGTTGCCGCCCTGGAAGATCTCCGGGTGCGGGCGGCCCGGCACGTCGACGGGTCCGGGCTGCAGCGTGAAGTCGTGGATCCGGTAGAAGTCGCCGCGGTGCTCGAAGCCCTCGCCCTTGCCGTTCGACTCCCACAGCCCGCGCAGGACGCGGATGAACTCCTCGCTGCGGCGGTAGCGCTCGTCGTGCTCGAGCCACGGCTCGCCGAGGCCCGTGAACTCGTCCTTGAACCAGCCGGAGACGACGTTGACCGCCGCGCGGCCGTTCGAGATGTGGTCGGCCGTGATGATGAACTTCGCGAGCACCGCGGGGTGCCACAGGCCGGGGTGGACGGCGGCGATGACCTTGAGCTTCTCGGTCTGGGTCAGCAGGCCGAGGCTGAAGCTCGTCGACTCGTGCTGCTGGTCGGCGCCGTAGGAGGCGGTGTAGCGGACCTGGCTCAGGGCGTACTCGAAGCCGACCTGCTCGGCGAGCTGGGCGACCTTCACGTTGAAGTCGTAGCTCCAGTCGGTGCGCTGCTCGATCGTGCTGGTGACGAGTCCGCCGGAGACGTTGGGGACCCAGTAGGCGAACTTGAGGGGGTCCTGGGCGCGGGACAGGGTGGTCATGACGGGATCCGATCTGCGGTGGACGTGCGGACGTCCCGAACGTAGGTCGGCACGAGGCCCTCAGCGCCGGCGCTCAGATCGTGGTCAGTCGTGCCCGGCGTTCAGGTCGACGTGCTATCGCACGGGCGCGTCAGCCGTGGAAAGCACCGTTGAGGAGCAGGACGTGCACGAACTCACGGGCGTATCCCTGCTCACGCACGTCCTTGAAGCTGTTGCGGGTGATCCGGTTGACCCGCTCGCGGCTGACCGTCGCACGCACCTGCCCCATCGGACCGTTCAGCTCCACGTCGCCCTTCGCGACGACCAGCCCGAGCTGGTGGACCCGCAGGTGGCCACAGGGGGCGGTCCAGTCGGCGCCGGAGGCACCGTCGCGCGTGAACGACAGCGACCCGCCGACCAGGTCGAATCGGCCGAACGTGGCGTTGAGGGTCCCGCCCATCGCGCCGATCACGCCGCCGCCGAGGATCATCGCGTTCCAGCTGCCGTCGACCGCCCCGGGGCGGGGCGGCGGGGCGACCCCGCCGTTCGGCACGGCCGCGGCGCGCGGAGCCGGGGGGCGCGCGCCGAGGCCGGGCTCGGACCTGCGGGTCGCGGACAGCGTGAACACGACCGCGAGCAGCGCGACCATCGCTGCCGTGCCCAGCAGCACGGCGAGCACCACGCCGGTCATCGCGTCGACCTCTCCACCGGTCCATCCTCACAGGCCGCAGGGACCTGAGGAGTCGCCGGTAGCGTGGGGGCCATGAAGGCCACGCTGTTCGTCGACGTCACCGACCCGTGGTCGTTCATCGGCGCCACCCGCTTCACCCGGGCCGCCGCGACCTACACGATCCTCACGGGCGAGCCGGTCCGCACCACGCTGCGCGCCCACCTGCTGGATCCCGACGTCGTCTCGAACGGCCGCCCGCTCATGACCGCGCTGGCCGAGCGTCTCGGCGGGGCCGACAAGGCCGAGCTGCTCAACATCCGCGTCACCGGGGCGGCCCGCATCACGGGCATCGACCTCAACTTCGAGGACGCCGTCGAGGCCAACTCCTTCGACGCCTGGCGCCTCCTGACGTGGGCCGACGAGGCGGGCCCGGGGGTGCAGTTCGACCTGGCGCAGCAGCTCTGGCGCGCACACCTCCTGGAGGGTGCCGACATCGCCGATCCGCTCGTCCTCGCGACGCGCGCCGCGCTCGTCGGGCTCGACCTGGAGACCGCCGAGGGCCTGCTCGCCAGCACCGAGTACGGCGACGCGGTCCGCTCCCAGCACGCCGCGTCCCTCGAGATCGGCGCGCTCGACGTGGGCTTCGACCAGCTTCCCGCGATCGTCGTCGACGACGAGTGGTCGCTCTCGGGCGTGCACTCCCAGCACGACTACGTGCAGTCGCTCGAGCGCGTCCGGAACGAGCGTGGCGAACCCTGGAAGGAAGACCGGTAGGTCCCACCGCCCTCGGCCCCCGCGAGCGCACCCATCTGGTGGGTCGCCGTGGGGTGAGCGGGCTGGGTAGGGTCGACGCCATGACTTACACGCTCGTCCTGCTGCGCCACGGGCACAGCGAGTGGAACGCCAAGAACCTGTTCACCGGTTGGGTCGACGTCGACCTCAACGAGCAGGGCGTCGAGGAGGCGGGCCGTGGCGCGCAGCTGCTGGCCGACGCCGGCATCGCGCCCGACGTGTCGCACACGTCGCTCCTGCGGCGCGCGATCCGCACGTCGCAGATCGTGCTCGACGGCATCGACCGCCACTGGATCCCGGTCAAGCGGTCGTGGCGCCTCAACGAGCGCCACTACGGCGCGCTGCAGGGCAAGGACAAGAAGGCGACCCTTGCGGAGTTCGGCGAGGAGCAGTTCATGACGTGGCGCCGGTCGTACACGACCCCGCCGCCGCCGCTGGCCGACGACTCGGAGTTCAGCCAGGCCGCCGATCCGCGCTATGCGTCGCTGCCCGACGAGCTGCTGCCGCGCACCGAGTGCCTGGCCGACGTGCTCGACCGCATGCTGCCGTACTGGTACGACGAGATCGTCCCGGACCTGCTCGACGGCCGCACCGTGCTCGTCACCGCGCACGGCAACTCGCTGCGGGCGCTGGTCAAGCACCTCGACGGTCTCGGCGAGGACGAGGTCGTGGGGCTCAACATCCCGACTGGCATCCCGCTGGTCTACCAGCTCGACGCCGACCTGCGCCCCACGGTGCGCGGTGGCGAGTACCTCGACCCGTCGGCCGCGGCCGACGCGATCGCGGCCGTCGCGAACCAAGGTCGTTGATCTGACCCCGCGCATGAGAAGGTCGCTGCGGGGGAAGGAGTCCCACCGTGTCGTACGACCCTGATCTCCTCGGCCGGCTGCGTGACTGGTTCGCCGAGCGAGGTGTCACCGATGAGCGCCGCATGTTCGGCGGCGTCGCGTTCCTGGCCGATGGCCGCATGGCCGCTGCGGCCAGCTCGAAGGGCGGCCTGATGCTGCGGTGCGAGCCGGGCGAGACCGCGGCCCTCCTCGAGAAGCCGGGCGTCGAGCCCGTCGTCATGCGCGGCCGCGAGATGCGGGGCTGGCTGCACGTCTCGCCCGAGGCGATCGACGGCGAGGCCGACCTCGAGTCCTGGCTCGAGCGGGCGCTCGCCCACGTGCAGTCGCTGCCGACGTCCTGACCTCCCGGCCGGGAGGGTCAGGCCGTCTCGCGCACGACGAGCACCGGCTCCAGCAGCTCGGGCGCGGGGGAACCGCCACCGATCAGCTCGATGAGCAGCTCGACGCCGCGGCGCCCCATCTCGTGCATGGGCGAGCGGATCGTGGTCAGGGGCACCAGGATCTCCGAGGCCAGCGGGGTGTCGTTGTAGCCCACGAGGGCGACGTCGTCCGGCACGCGCAGCCCGCGGTCGCGCAGCACGCCGAGCGCACCGATCGCGGCGAAGTCGTTGGTCGCGAAGATGGCGTCGGGCACGTCGCCGGCGGCCAGCAGCTGCTCGGCGGCGATGCGACCGCCCGCAGCGTCGAACGGGCCGTGCACGATGCGCGACCGCGGGATCTCGATGCCGGCCTCGGCGAACGCCTCGACGGCGCCCTGCACGCGGTCGTGCGAGGTCGAGGCGAAGGCCTGACCCGCGAGGATCGCCGGACGGGTGCGGCCCGAGCGCACGAGGTGCTCGCCGACGAGTCGCCCGCCCAGGACGTCGTCGCACGTCGCCGAGACGTGGTCGCCCGCGCGTCGCGAGACCAGCACGAGCGGCACTCCGCGGTCGGCCACCTCGTCGACGACCAGGTGGTCGAGGTGGGCGTCGCCGAAGATCATGCCGTCGACGCGGCGGTCGATCATCATCTGCGACCGCGCCCGCTGGGCTCCGGGGTCGTCCAGGGAGTTCGTGACGAACGTCGACAGGCCGTTCTCGACGGCGGCCTCCTCGATCCCCTCGTAGATCGTGGCCAGGACGAAGTCCTGCAGTCGTGGGACGAGAACCCCGACCAAGCCCGAGCGGGACGTGCGCAGGCTCGCGGCCTGCGGATTGGGGGAGTAGCCCCGTTCGTCGGCATAGGCGCGGATGCGTTCGATCGTGGCCGCCGAGCCCCAGCGGAGGGCAGCGTCGCCGGGGGAGTTCAGCACGCGCGACACGGTCGAGACGCTGACGCCGAGCCCGTCCGCGAGCATGCGGAGCGTCACGGTCTCCCGTCTCCGACTCATGCGGCCGCCTCCCCTGTGTGCGTCCGGCCAGCCTAGGGGACCGGGCGCGGCAACGTGACGGTGACACGAGATTTACACAATCGTTTGCGCAAAACGCTTGCCACAAACGTTTGTGTGAGGTTTGATCATCCGTGAGCCCGATCACACCCGGTCGGTTCACCCCGATCTCCCAGGAGTGAGAACCCCATGCCGCTCGTCGTCGTCCTCAGCACCGGAGGCACCATCTCGTCGCGTCCCCAGGACGATGACGCCGTGGTGAGCACCGATGGTGCCGACGAGCTGGTGAGCCGCTCGCTCGGGGTCGTCGGGATCGACGTCGAGGCGGTCGACGTGCTGCGGGCCGGCAGCTACAACCTGACCCTCGCGGACCTGCGCACCGTGCAGGACGCCGTCGCCGAGCAGCTCGCGCGCCCCGAGGTCGACGGCATCGTGGTCACCCACGGCACCGACACCCTCGAGGAGACGGCGTTCCTGCTCGACCTGGTCCACGACGACCCGCGCCCCGTCGTCGTGACGGGTGCCCAGCGCTCGGCGGACACCGTCGACGGCGACGGCCCGCGCAACCTCGGCGACGCCGTCACGGTCGCCGCGGCACCGACCTCCCGCGACAGCGGCGTCCTGGTCGTCTTCTCCGGCGTGATCCTGCCCGCCCGCGGCACCCGCAAGATGCACACCACCGCGCCCCAGCCGTTCCGCGCCCTGGACTCCGGGCCCCTCGGCAGCATCGAGGACCACGAGGTGCGCATCAACCAGCGGCCCGAGCGCTTCAAGCCGCTCCCGCGCGCGACGTCGGCGTTCGACGACGTCCGCGTCGACGTCGTCTCGCTCTACCCGGGCGCCGACGCGCGGCTGCTCGACGCCGCCGTCGCCGCGGGAGCGCGGGGCGTCGTCCTGGCCGCGACCGGCATCGGCAACGCCAACCCGCCCGTCGTCGAGGCCGTCCGGGGACACGTCGAGCGCGGCGTCGTCGTCTCGCTCTCGAGCCGCGTCCCCGAGGGGCCGGTGCGCCCCGTCTACGGCAACGGCGGCGGGGTNNNAGGTACGCGCGGGCGCCGACGTCGCCGGCGACCTGCCGGCGTACCAGGTGCGGGTCCTGCTGGCCCTGCTCCTGTCCCACGAACCCGTCGGGGCCGACGTCAGTCGTCGGCTCGCGGCGTACTCCTGACCACCGACCCCACGATTCCCCCATCCGGAAAGGACCCCCACCATGCCCAAGGAGATCTTCGTCTCGATCGGCGTCGACGTCGATGCGATCGGCGGCTGGCTCGGCTCGTACGGCGGTGAGGACTCGCCCGGCGACATCTCGCGCGGCGTCTTCGCCGGCGAGGTCGGCGTGCCCCGGCTCAACCAGCTCTTCGAGCGGGAGGGCATCCAGACCACCTGGTTCTGGCCGGGTCACTCGGTCGAGTCCTTCCCCGAGCAGTTCGACCAGGTCGTCGCCTCGGGCCACGAGATCGGCCTGCACGGCTACAGCCACGAGAACCCCCTCGCGATGTCGCGCGAGCAGGAGGCCGACGTCCTCGACTACACGATCGAGCTCGTCGAGAACCGCGCCGGCCGCCGCCCCACGGGCTACGTCGCGCCGTGGTGGGAGTTCAGCCACGTGACCAACGAGCTGCTGGTCGAGCGGGGCATCCGCTACGACCACTCGCTGATGCACCGCGACTTCGAGCCGTACTACGTGCGCGTCAAGGACTCCTGGACCCGCATCGACTACTCCAAGCCCGCCGCGGAGTGGATGAAGCCGTACGTGCGCGGCGAGGAGACCGACCTCGTCGAGATCCCGGCGAGCTGGTACCTCGACGACCTGCCGCCGATGATGTTCATCAAGGGCAGCCCGAACAGCCACGGCTTCGTGAACCCCCGCGACATCGAGCAGATGTGGCAGGACCAGTTCGACTGGGTCTACCGCGAGCAGGACTACGGGGTCGTCGCGTTCACGATCCACCCCGATGTCGCCGGACGCCCGCAGGTGCTGCTGATGCTCGAGCGGCTCATCGCCCACATGCGCGGCCACGAGGGCGTGCGGTTCTCGACGATGGACGACATCGCGCTGGACTTCATCGCCCGCAACCCCCGCCAGCCCTGACACCCCAGGGAGGGCGGCACCGAGCCGGGACGCAGGCACGCGTCCCGACCCGGCTTCTCCCAGAACGACCCGTATCGACACGTATCCCCCGGAAGGACTCCATCATGACAAACACCACCCCCGGCCTGCGCCGGGTCGGCGTGCGCGAGACCCGCGTCGCCACCGGCATCGCGTTCTTCGCGTGGACCATCGCGGTCTACGACTTCATCCTGTTCGGCACGCTGCTCCCGCGCATCGAGGAGGACTTCGGCTGGAGCACCAGCCACGCGCTCCTGATCTCGACGTTCGTCAGCATCGGCACCGCGTTCGTCGTGCTCGCCGTCGGGCCCATCGTCGACAAGCTCGGCCGCCGCAAGGGCATGATCATCTCGGTCGGCGGCACCGCGGCCTCCTCGGCGGCCACGGCGGCGACGGTGGGCGCGACCTCGCTCATCGGCGTCCGCTCGATCAGCGGTCTGGGCCTGGCCGAGCAGTCGGTCAACGCGACGTACCTCAACGAGCTGTACGCCGTGACCGAGGACGAGAAGATCAAGCGCAACCGCGGCTTCGTCTACTCGATGGTGCAGACCGGCTGGCCGATCGGCGCCCTGCTCGCCGCCGGGTTCGTCGCGATCGTCACCTCGATCTGGGGTGCCGACGCCTGGCGCCTCGCGTTCCTGCTCGCCACGGTGCCCGCGATCATCGTCGCGCTGGTCTGCCGCAAGCTCAACGAGAGCCCGCAGTTCCTCGCCCAGCAGGAGGTCAAGCGCCTGCGCAAGGAGGGGCTGGACGCCGAGGCGTCCGAGTACGCTGCTGCGACCGGTACCGCCACGGAGGCCGTCGCCGCCCCGCTGCGCCGCATCTTCGACGTCAAGCACCGCCGCAACACGATCGTCCTGTCGCTCGCCTGGATCTTCAACTGGTTCGCGATCCAGACGTTCTCGGTGCTCGGCACCACGGTGCTCGAGAAGGGCAAGGGCATCGACGCCTCCAGCGTCCTCCTGCTCGTCGTCGTCTCGAACCTGGTCGGCGCGCTCGGCTACCTGGCCCACGGCTGGGCGGGTGACCGCTTCGGTCGCCGCAACACGATCGCGTTCGGCTGGATCGTCTCCGGTGGCTTCTTCGCCGCGATGCTGCTCGGCCCGAGCGACCAGGTCTTCGTCGTCCTGACCTACATGATGGGCCTGTTCTTCCTGCTCGGTCCGTACGCCGCGATCATGTTCTTCCAGGCCGAGTGCTTCGACACCGACTGCCGGGCGACGGGCAGCGCCTTCATCGGCGCCATGTCCCAGCCGGGCGCCATCATCGGCGGATTCATCCTCACGGGTCTCACCGCCGCGGCCGTGCCCTACTCGACCGCCGCGCTCTACGTGGGTGCCATCGGCGTGGTCCTGTCCGGCCTCGTCGTGCTCGCCGCGAAGTCGATCGCTCCTGCTCCGTCGGAGCTGACGGTGGAGCCCGCGGAGGTCCTCGCATGAGCGCGGCTCCCGTCGCGGTCGTCACCGGCGCGGCCTCCGGCATCGGCCGCGAGACCGCCGTGGTCCTGGCCCGCAGCGGCCACCGGGTCGCGATCGGCACGTACTCCGGCGACCCGCACGACCCCGAGAAGACCCTCGCCGCCGTCCAGGAGGTCGGCGGCGAGGGGGCGGTCGTCGAGGTCGACGTCCGCTCGACCGCCTCGGTCGACGCGTTCGTGGGTGCCGCCCTCGAGCGCTGGGGCCGGCTCGACGTCGCCGTCGCGAACGCCGGCATCCTGCGGGAGGCCGCCTTCGCGACGATGACCGACGAGCAGTGGGACGACATCCTTCAGGTCGACCTGCACGGCGTCATGCGCACGGCCCGCGCGGCGGCTCGCCACCTCACGGCGGGCGGCTCGATCACGGCGATCTCCTCGATCGCCGGCGGCGTCTACGGCTGGCAGGCGCACGCCCACTACGCGACCGCCAAGGCCGGCGTGCTGGGGCTCGTCCGCAGCCTGGCGGTCGAGTACGGGCCGGTCGGGGTGCGCGTCAACGCCATCATCCCCGGGTTGATCGAGACGCCGCAGTCCAGCGACCCGGTCAACTCGCTCGGCCCGGACGGGCTGAAGCGGGCCGGCGAGTACATCCCGGCCGGCCGCGTCGGTCGCCCCGAGGAGGTCGCCGAGGTCGTGGGCTTCCTGTCCTCGTCCGCCGCGTCCTACGTCAGCGGTCAGGCGATCGTCGTCGACGGTGCGCTCACCGTCGCGATGCGCGACTGACCACCCACCAACCGAGAGAAGGAGCACCATGCCCGTCCCCCGTACCGACCTGCTCGCCGGCCGCCGCGTCCTCGTGACCGGGGCTGCCTCCGGCATCGGCCTCGCGATCGTGGAGCACTGCACCGCGGCGGGGGCCCGCGTGGTCGCCGCCGACCGTGACCCGGCGGTCGGCGACCGCGCGGCCGCGGTCGGCGCGGTGGGTCACGTCGTGGTCGACGCGACCGACGAGGCCGCCGTCGACGCGGCGGTCGACACGGCCGCTGAGTTGCTGGGCGGCCTGGACGTCCTGGTGACGTCGCACGGCATCCTGACGCAGTCGCCCGCGGCCGAGATGTCGCTGGCGCAGTGGCAGCAGACGATCGACGTCGACCTGACGAGCGTCTTCCTGCTCAACCGCTCGGCGCTGCGACACCTGCTGCCGCAGGGCGAGGGCCGGATCGTCAACGTCGCGTCGCAGCTCGGCATCAAGGGCGGGTCGTCGCTCGCGCACTACGCCGCGGCGAAGGCCGGTGTGATCGCGATGACGAAGTCGCTCGCACTGGAGGTCTCGCGCGACGGCGTGCTCGTCAACGCGATCGCGCCGGGCCCGATCGAGACGCCGCTCGTCGACGGGATCGACGAGGACTGGAAGCGGGCCAAGCGGGCCGAGCTGCCGCTGGGCCGCTTCGGCACCCCGGACGAGGTCGCGCCGACCGCCGTCCTGCTGGCCTCGAACCCGGGCGGCAACCTGTTCGTCGGGCAGGTGCTGGGCCCGAACTCCGGCGACGTGATGCCCTGATGTGTGGTGCCTGCGGTCACGCCGCGGCCGACGAGCGCGTGGCGGGTCCCCGTCGGCGTGCCGCGTCGGCCGCGGCCGTGTCCGCACTGAGCGGCCTGGCGGTGCGTCCGGCGCTCGGGATCTGGACCGTCGCCTCGGCGACCGGCCGCCAGCGCGTGTGCGCGACGGTCGAGGACCTCGCCGACGCCGTCAGCGAGATGGCGGGTGTCGACCGCCAGGCGGTCGTCGCGACGGCGCTCGAGGCCGCGTCCGCCACCCCCGGTGGTTGAGGTGCCGCGAAGGGCGCGGGCAGCCGACCCCGGCCCCTGAGGTGCGAGGAACGAGCCTCGAAGGGGTCACCGTCACCCCGCGCTGCGTGACGTCACGCTCGCGCGCGGGGCGCGCTCGGCTCACCCATCAGTCGTCGAGCTTGTACCCCAGGCCGCGGACCGTCGTCAGGGTGACGGGGTTGGCCGGGTCGCGCTCGATCTTGGCGCGCAGGCGCTTCACGTGGACGTCGAGGGTCTTGGTGTCGCCGACGTAGTCGGCACCCCACACGCGGTCGATGAGCTGGCCGCGGGTCAGCACGCGACCCGGGTTGCGCAGGAAGAACTCCAGCAGCTCGAACTCCTTGAGCGGCAGGCGAACCTCCTCGCCCTCGACGCTGACGAGGTGGCGGTCGACGTCCATCCGGATGCGGCCCACGTCGAGCGACGCGGTGTCGTCGATCTCGTCCACCGTTCCCCGGCGCAGGACTGCGCGGATGCGCGCGACGAGCTCGCGGGGGGAGTAGGGCTTGGTCACGTAGTCGTCGGCCCCGAGCTCGAGACCCACGACCTTGTCGACCTCGGTGTCCTTGGCGCTGACCATGATGATCGGCACCGCCGACGTCTGCCGCAGCTGCCGGCACACCTCGGTGCCGGACAGGCCGGGCAGCATCAGGTCGAGCAGCACGATGTCGGCGCCGCCCCGGTCGAACTCCAGGAGCGCGTCCGGACCCGTCTCCGCGATCGCGACGTCGAAGCCCTCCTTGCGCAGCACGTACGAGAGAGCCTCGCTGTAGCTGGACTCGTCCTCGACCACCAGAACTCTGGTCACTTACTTCTCCTCATCGATCTCGGAGTCGAACGCCGGGAGCACCAACGTGAACGTGGAACCGAGTCCAGGTTCGCTCCAGACCTCGACGGAACCGCCGTTGCTGGCGGCCACGTGCTTGACGATGGACAGGCCGAGGCCCGTCCCGCCGGTCGACCGCGCACGGGCGGGGTCGACGCGGTAGAAGCGCTCGAAGATGCGCTCCAGCTCGGAGGCGGGGATGCCCACGCCGTTGTCGGACACGGTGACCTTCACGTCGCCGTCGACCCGCTTCGCGGAGACCGCGACCCGGGACTGCTCGGGGGAGTAGGTCACCGCGTTCTCGACCAGGTTGCTGACGGCGGCGTGCAGCTGGGCCCGGTCGCCGTGGACGTACAGGTCGCCGTCGACCGAGGAGCGCAGGCTGATGCCCTTCGACTCGGCCTCGGTCATCGAGTGCTCGCACGCCTCCGCGACGAGCTCGCCGACCTTGATCGTCACGGCGTCCTCGCTCAACGTGTCGGCCTGCAGGCGCGACAGGTCGATGATCTGCTGGACCAGACGGGTCAGGCGCTCGGCCTCGTCACCCATCCGCGCCGAGAAGCGCGTGACGGCCTCGGGGTCGTCGGTGGCCTCCGACACGGCCTCCGCGAGCAGCTTGATCGCGCCGATGGGGGTCTTGAGCTCGTGGCTGACGTTCGCCACGAAGTCGCGCCGGATCATGTCGAGGCGCTGGGCCTGCGTGCGGTCCTCGGCCAGCACCAGCATCAGGCGCGAGGTGAGGGGCGCCACCCGGGCGTGCACCTGCAGGGGCGCCGAGCGACGGACGGGCACCTCCACGTCGGCCTCGCGGATCTGTCCGTCACGACGCACCTGGCGCACGAGCTCCAGGAGCGCCTCGGGGTACAGGTGACCCTCGCGCACGATGCCCAGCGCGACGGCGGGTGCCGACGTCTGCGTCACCTCGTCGCCGGTGTCGACCAGCACGGCCGAGGAGGCCAGCGACCGCAGCACGGCCTCGGCGCCCGGCGGGACGAGGGGTGCCTCGACGGCCTCGGGCTCGATCCGCCGCTTCTCGTCGGCCTTCCAGATGAAGGTGATCGCGGCGCCGAGCACGAGTCCCACGGCTCCCGAGAGCACCCACGCGACTTCTGTGTCCACAGTCGTGATCGTACGGCGCTGTTCACCTGGACCTTGCCTTCCGACCCCCGACATCGCGGGGCTTTCTGCGGCCGTTCACCCTTCGTTCACCGGAGGTCGCCCCTCGTTCACCGCCTCGGACTAGCCTCTACGACATGCGTGATCTCTACTACGAGCAGCTCGACGCGATCGTCGACGACATGGTGACCCTCACGGGCTCCGTGCGTCGCGCCGTCGCCGCTGCCACCGCCGCCCTCCTCAACGCCGACGCCCCGCTTGCCGAGCAGGTCATCGACGGCGACAAGGTCATCGACGAGACCATCGAGGGCATCGAGGAGCGCGCGCTCCTGCTCCTCGCCACCCAGCAGCCGGTGGCCACCGACCTGCGCCAGCTCGTCGCGACCCTGCGCATGCTGACCGACCTCGAGCGGATGGGGGACCTGTCGGTCCACGTCGCGAAGGTGTCGCGTCTGCGCACGCCGGAGGTCGCCGTGCCGACCAACCTCCAGCCGACGATCATGGCGATGGCCTCGGTCGCCGACCAGATGATCCACGCGGCCTCGCGCATCGTCGCGAACCGTGACCTCGTCGCCGCCGAGAAGCTCGAGGACACCGACGACGAGATGGACAAGCTCCGCAAGGAGCTGTTCCGCGTGCTGCTCAGCGACAGCTGGTCGCACGGCGTCGAGCCGGCGATCGACCTCGCGCTGCTCGGCCGCTACTACGAGCGCATCGGCGACCACGCCGTCTCGATGGCGCGCCGCGTCGTCTACCTCGTCACGGGCGAGGTGCCCACGCAGGACTGAGGCGTCACCGCCGCCCGGCACGAACGACGAGGGGCC
>NZ_BAAAME010000004.1:479193-515874 GCF_039529015.1 Aeromicrobium alkaliterrae | reverse complement strand
GCCCCTCGTCGTCGGTTCGGAGCGGGTCAGTGACCGCCCTCGGACTCGCCCTTCTCGGCGGCCTTGTCCATGGCGTCCTGGCCGGACTTCTTGAGGTTCTCGGCCGCGTCGCCGCCGGGCGGCAGGGCCACGTCGGCGTAGATCTCGTTGCGCGCGACCGACGGGATGTTGATCGCGATCTCGCCAGCGTCGGCGAAGGTCAGCGTGAGCGTGTAGTACAGCCCGACCGGCTCGATGCCGAACACCGTGTAGATCTTGCTGGGGAGACGCTGCGTCTCGTCGTCGACCAGGCCCAGGGTGCGGGCCTCGCCGGGCGCGATGACCAGGTCGTCGGAGTCGCTGCTCGCGACGGCCAGCTCGATGCCGTCGCTGCTCACGAGCGTGACCGACGTGAGTCGCTGGTCGGTGTCGGTCGTGTTGATGAGGGTGGCCGACAGGGTGGCGCTGCCGTTCTCGCCCGTGACGAGCAGGCCGCCGAGCACCTGGACGTCGGCGTCGCGGTCGTCCGCGCCGATGCTGGCCTGGTACTGCTGGTTGGTCTGGGCGTTGAAGCTGGTGCCGCAGGCACCCGCGGTCAGGACGAGCGCCACGACGGCGGTCGCGGTGAGAGGTCGGCGGTGGCGATCGAGACGCACGGCGAGGGCCTTTCGCGGGGGGCGGGCAACGGGGCCGATCCTAGCGAAGAGAGGTGACCGGCCGCCCACCGACCGCCGAGCGCGCGGGATGCGCGGCGTCCGTCATGAAAAACGGCCAAGAGCGACCTGAGTACCCCGTGGTAAAGTGGGTTCTCTAGGAAAGGTGCGTCCTCCATGACTTTTACGGTCGGCGAAACGGTTGTCTACCCCAATCACGGGGCGGCAGTCATCGAAGACATCGAGACCCGAAAGATCAAGGGGGAGGACCGCGACTACCTGGTGCTGCGCATCATTGCGCAGAACGACCTCGTCGTTCGCGTCCCCGCCTGCAACCTCGACCTGGTCGGGGTGCGTGACGTCGTCGATGCCGACGGTCTCGAGAAGGTCTTCAGCGTGCTGCGTGCCGAGCACGTCGAGGAGCCGACGAACTGGTCGCGCCGCTACAAGGCCAACCTGGAGAAGCTGCACTCCGGCGACGTCATGAAGGTCTCCGAGGTCGTCCGCGACCTCTGGCGCCGTGGCAACGACCGTGGCCTCTCCGCGGGCGAGAAGCGCATGCTCGCCAAGGCCCGTCAGATCCTGGTCTCCGAGCTCGCGCTCGCCGAGAACACCAACGAGGACAAGGCCGAGGCCCGCCTCGACGAGGTCCTCGCCAGCTGATCTGCCTCACAGCACCACTCGACCACCGCGCGGTTCGCCGCCGGTGGTCGAGTCGTTGGTGGGGGTGTTCGGCCTAGAGTCGTGGCTCGCGACAAGCAGGCATGGACCAGCGGCCTGGCCGCGGCTCCACGCAATTCGGGGGTTTGTGGTCGCTCCAGCAACCGCGACCCCTCGACCTTCGTCGCTGGCCGACGGAGTTCGGGGGTTTGTGGTCGCTCCGGCAACCGCAATCCCTCGACTTCCGACGTCAGCGGTCACCTGACGGTCGGCCTGGGCGAACCGTGCTGGTCCATGCCGCTGTTCGACCGAACCTGAGGGAAAACGGCCTTCCCGACCCCTCAACCCTCAGACCGCGTCCCGCCACCTCAGGCGTCGAGCAGCAGGGCGGTCGCGATCGCCGCGACGCCCTCGCCGCGACCGGTGAGCCCGAGCCCGTCGGTCGTGGTGCCCGAGACGCTCACCGGGGCCCCGATCGCGGTGCCTAGCACCTCCTGCGCCTCGGCCCGCCGCGTGCCGACGCGCGGCGCGTTGCCGATGACCTGGACGGCGACGTTGGCGATCTCGAAACCCGCGGCACGCACGCGGGCGGCCGCCTCGGTGAGGAACTCGACCCCGGACGCGCCGGCCCGGCGCGGGTCGTCGACGCCGAACACCGAGCCGATGTCGCCCAGGCCCGCCGCACTCAGCAGCGCGTCGACCATCGCGTGGGCCGCGCAGTCGCCGTCGGAGTGCCCGTCGAGGCCCTGATCGGCGTCCGCCCAGTGCAGTCCGGCGACCCACAAGGGCCGCCCGTCGACGAGCCGGTGCACGTCGGTGCCGATCCCGGTTCTCATGGCTCGATCATGCCGCACCGGCGCCGCTGGCCGGGCTGGCCGGGCCGGGCCGCCGGGGCCGATAGGCTGGGGCAATGCCCGTACGCCTCTACGACTCCGCCAGTCGGCAGACCACCGACCTCGTGCCGGTGGTCCCAGGACGCGTCAGCATCTATCACTGCGGCCTGACGGTGCAGGGTCCGCCGCACCTGGGGCACATCCGCAAGGAGGTCGTCTTCGACGTCCTGCGGCGCTGGCTCGAGCGGGCCGGCTACGAGGTCTCGATCGTCGCGAACGTGACCGACATCGACGACAAGATCATCGCCAAGGGCGCCGAGCAGGGTCGTCCCTGGTACGCGGTCGCCTACGAGAACGAGCGGGCGCTGCACGCCGCCTACGAGGTGCTGGGCTGCACGCCGCCCACCTACGAGCCGCGCGCCACGGGCCACGTGCCCGAGATGATCGAGATGATGCAGACCCTGATCGAGCGCGGCCACGCCTACCCGGCCGACGACGACTCGGGCGACGTCTACTTCGACGTGCGCTCCTGGCCCGCCTACGGCGAGCTCAGCAACCAGAAGGTCGACGACATGCAGGCGGCCGAGGACGCGCCGCCGGAGGGCAAGCGCGACGCCCGCGACTTCGCGCTCTGGAAGGGCCACAAGCCCGGCGACCCGGAGTCGGCCTCGTGGCCCACCCCGTGGGGTCGCGGTCGGCCCGGATGGCACCTGGAGTGCTCGGCGATGGCCGCGAAGTACCTCGGCCACGAGTTCGACATCCACGGTGGCGGCCTCGACCTGCGCTTCCCGCACCACGAGAACGAGCTGGCCCAGTCCACCGCGGCCGGCCAGGCGTTCGCGCGTCGCTGGATGCACAACGCGATGCTGAACCTCGGCGGCGCGAAGATGTCCAAGAGCGTCGGCAACACCCTCGCGGTCAGCGAGGTCGTCAAGCGCTTCCCCGCGATCGCGGTGCGCTACTACCTGCTCGCGGCCCACTACCGCTCGATCATCGAGTACTCCGAGGAGGCGCTCGCCGAGACGGCGGTCGCGTTCGAGCGCATCGCCGGCTTCGTCACGCGCGCCGCTGAGCTGGTGGGCCCGGGCGAGCCCGGCGACGTCCCGGCGGAGTTCGCCGCGGCGATGGACGACGACCTCTCGGTGCCGGCCGCGCTCGCGGCGCTGAACGGCGTGATCCACCGCGGCAACGGACAGCTCAACTCCGGCAATGAGTCCGGCCTGGCCGCCACGCTCGCCGAGGTGCGAGGCATGCTGGACGTGCTCGGCGTCGACCCGCTCTCGCCGGTCTGGGCCGGGCAGCAGAACGCCTCCGGCACCGACGCGGCGCTCGACAGCCTGATCGGCGACCTGCTCGGGCAGCGCGCGACGGCGCGCGCTGACAAGGACTTCGCGGCGGCCGACCGCGTGCGCGACCAGCTCATGGCCGCCGGGATCGAGATCGAGGACACGCCGCACGGCCCGCGGTGGTCCGTGAAGGGACTCTGATGCCAGGGAACAGCCAGCGCCGAGGGGCGGTCAAGAAGTCCGGCAAGGGCAACCCCACTGCCGGATCGGGCGGCAGGCGCCGCCAGGGCCTGGAGGGCAAGGGTCCGACGCCGCGTGCGGAGGAGCGCCCGAACCACAAGGCCTACAAGATCGCGAAGGCGGTCGACAAGCGCCAGGCCGCGCGGCCCAAGCGCAAGGCCACCGACGGCGGGCCCGAGTGGGTCGCCGGCCGCAACTCCGTGCTCGAGCTGCTGCGTGCGAAGGTCCCGGTCTCCGGGCTCTACGTCGCCGACGGCGTCGAGCGCGACGAGCGGCTGCGCGAGATCTTCCGCCTCTCCTCCGAGCAGCACGTGCCGCTCCTGGAGATCACCCGCCCCGAGATCGACCGGCTCACCAACGGTGCGGTGCACCAGGGCATCACGGCCAAGCTCAACGCGTACGAGTACGCCCACCCCGACGACCTGCTGGACCTGGCCGCCGAGCGCGGCGAGGACCCGCTCGTGATCGTGCTGGACGGCGTCACCGACCCCCGCAACCTGGGCGCAGTCGTGCGCTCGGCCTCGGGCTTCGGTGCGCACGGCGTGGTCATCCCGGAGCGTCGCTCGGCCCAGATGACGGCCTCGGCCTGGAAGACCTCGGCGGGCGCTGCTGCACGCGTGCGGGTGGCGCGGGCGACCAACCTGACCCGCCAGATCAAGGCGTACCAGGAGGCGGGCCTCATGGTCATCGGCCTGGCCGCCGACGGCGACGTCTCGCTGCCCGACCTCCAGCTCGCCGACGGGCCGCTCGTGGTCGTGATCGGCAGCGAGGGCAAGGGCATCTCGCGCCTCGTGGCCGAGAACTGCGACCAGCTCGTCAGCATCCCGATGGCCTCCGACCTGGAGTCCCTCAACGCAGGTGTGGCTGCGGGCATCGCGCTCTACGCGATCTCCCAGCAGCGCTGAGCCGTCCTGCGTCGGCGCGCGGTCCACGCCGCGCGCCCGCAGGATGGGTGCATGACCTGGTTCGAGACGAGCAGGACCTCCGAGGCCGTCGTGACGGCCGACCGCGCTGCCGTGTGGGACGTGCTGGTCGATCCGGCCGCGATCGCCGACCTGACCCCGCTCGTGGAGCGCATCGAGGTCGATGGTGAGCACTGGCGCTGGCAGCTCCAGACGATCCCCGGCCTCGGCGTCAGCATCGCCCCGGCGTTCACGGTGCGGCTCGTGACCGACGAGCCCCACCGCATCGAGTTCGTGCACGACCCGCCGGAGGGGCGCCGCGAGCGCTCGGGCGTGGAGGGCGTCTACCTGCTCGACGAGGTCGATCAGGGGACGCACCTGAAGATCGACCTCACGGTGCGGGTCGACCTTCCGCTGCCGCGGCTGACCAAGCCCGCCGTCACGACGTCGATGCAGGGCGTCCTGGCGTCGATGGGGAAGGGCTTCTCGTCGGCCCTCCTCGAGCGACTGGGAGCGCAGCAGCTCGACGCCTGACCAGACCTCAGACGCTGGAGTAGCGCTGTCGTGCTGCTTCCCCGCTCGTGCCGAGCGTGACACCGATCTTCGCCCAGGAGAGATCGACGGCTCGCGCGGCCTCGACTGCCGCTGCGACATCCTTCTCGGCCTGGGCTCGGCGGAAGACTGCGAGCTGGAGTGCGAGCTCGGGGGAGAGGCGCTGTTCCTCGCCCCCGGTCGGCTCGTACGCTTCGAACGCATCGGCGTACTTGTCAGCGTTGTCGATCAGTTCTTTCAACGACTTCGGCATGCATCTCACCTCGCGTACTTGTCTCGTGCTGGACGCATCGCATGAGCGATGACGAGTGCCTCGTGCCAGTGGACCAGCCCCACCTCGATCAATGTTCCGTCCGTCGCCGGTCCGATGACCATGGTCATGTCGTCGGCCTGCTGGAGGTTGAGCACGGGCCACCGGAGCGCATGGAGCATGTCCTCCTCGGAGACGCCGCGACGATGCGCGGACTCGAGGATGATGGGCTCGCTGCGCACCGCTGCAAGTTATCTTGCCACACCGATCACCGGCATGTCACGATCCACAGGTCGCCATAGATGGAATTGACAATCGTTCTCAGGAAGTGATGGGGTAACGCCCATGAACCTTCCTGCTTCCCGCAACCCCCTGCGCCGCCGCCACGCGGCCGTGCTCGGCGCCCTGGCGCTCGGCCTGGCCGCCTGTGGCGCCGACACCGACACCAACGAGGCGACCGAGGCGGCCGCCGAGCCGGTCGAGGTCGACCACGCCGAGCCCCGCCTGGTCGTGGCCTACGAGGACCACGTCGAGGTCTTCGACGCCACCACCATCGAGTCCAAGGGCAGCATCGAGACGACCTCGGCGCCCTACGTCCAGACCGCCGCCGACGGGCGTCACGTCTTCACCCTCGCCCACAACGACGAGACGATCGGCCTGATCGACTCCGGCACCTGGACCGAGGCGCACGGCGACCACGGCCACTCCTTCACGCTCGACCCGAGCGAGACCGCGCTGGAGCTCGACCACCTCTCGTACCACGCCGTGAGCGACGACGAGCGCAGCGTGATCTGGTACGACGATCTCGGCGCCTTCGGTGTGCTGGACCACGACGAGCTCGAGGGTGGCAAGGTCGAGCCCCAGCTGTTCGAGATCGGCGAGCCGCACCACGGCGTGGCCGTGCCGACCGCTGACGGCGGCTTCCTCGCGACGGTCTCGGCCGACGGCGAGGCCACCGGCGTGGCGGTGCTCGACGCGACCGGCGCCGAGATCAACCGGTTCGAGACCTGCCCCGGCCTGCACGGCGAGAGTCACGTCGGTGAGACGGGCTACGCCTTCGGCTGCGGCACGGGCATCCTCGTCGTCGACGGTGGCCAGGCTCGTTCCATCCCGTCGCCCGTCGAGGGGGCCGGCACCGGGACGCTCGCCTCGGACCACGAGAGCACGGTCGTGGCCGGCGCCCTGTCGGCCGAGGACCAGCCCGAGCTCGCCTCGCAGCTCGCGCTCTACGACACGGCCGCAGGCACGTCGCGCGCCGTCGAGCTGGGCGCGCCGTTCAGCAACCTCGTGGTGAGCGAGGGACGCGCGATCGTCATCGGTACCGACGGTGCGCTGCGGGTCGTCGACCTGACGACCGGCGAGGTCACGACGGTGCCCGCGATCGCCGAGTGGGAGAAGACCGACGACTGGCAGGAGCCGCGTCCGTACCTCGCGGTCGCCGGTGACACCGTCTGGATCACCGACCCGCAGGCCGGAGCGATCCACACGCTCGACCTCGCGACGAGCGCGCTGGAGACCGTCGAGGTCGACGGTGAGCCGGGTCGCCTGGTGGTCGTCAACGCCGACCACGCCGGCCACGACCACTGACGAGTCAGCTGCCCAGCACCTGCCTCAGGTAGGCGTTGGTGAACCGCCGCTTCGCGTCGAGCTCCTCGCGGATCGCGAGGAACTCCCCGAAGCGGCGGTACCGCGTCGCGAAGTAGTCGGCCCCGAGGGTGTGCATCTTTCCCCAGTGGGGGCGTCCCTCGTGGGCCGTGAAGATGTCCTGCGCCGCGGCGAAGTACGTCGTCGGATCGGTGCGGTGGTACTGGTGCACCGCGACGTAGGCGTTGTCGCGCTCGTGTCCGGTCGACAGCCAGACGTCGTCGGCCGCCGTGAAGCGGACCTCGATCGGGAACGAGACGAGCTCATGGCGGGCCGTGAACCAGGCCTGCAGCTCCTCGATGACCGCGGGCAGCGCAGCGCGGGGCACGGCGAACTCCGACTCACGGAAGCGGACGCGCCGGGGTGAGACGAAGACGTCGTAGGAGTCCGAGACGTAGGTGCGGGCGCCCAGCATCGAGCCCGAGATCGCGTTGACGCGAGGGATCACCGACGGACGGCGAGCCGCGACGCGCTGCACTCGCTCATAGACCGTGTTCGACAGCAGCTCGTCGTCCCACCAGTGCCGGAACCGGCCCAGCGGACGGGGCGCGGTGCCCCCGGGGACCCGGGCGTTCCGCTTGAGCAGGGCCTTCTCGGTGTGCGGGAACCAGTAGAACTCGGCGTGGTCGTAGTCGTCGGCCAGCTCGTCGAGGCGGCCGACGAGGTCGGGCAGCTCGGCGGGCTCCTCGCGGGCCTCCAGCAGGAACGCCGGGACGCAGCGGAGCGTGACCTCGGTGACGATGCCGAGCGCCCCGAGACCCACCGGCACGGCGCGGGCCCAGGGGTGGTCGGCGCCGACCTCGAGCACCTCTCCGTCGCCCGTGACCAGCTGCACCGCGTCGACGGCCGCCGCGATGCCGTGCAGGCGCCCGCCGGTGCCGTGCGTGCCGGTCGAGATCGCTCCGGCGACCGACTGCGGGTCCACGTCGCCCAGGTTGGGCAGCGCGAGCCCCAGCGCCTTCAGCTGCGGGTTGAGCTCGTGCAGCGAGATGCCGGCCTGCACCCGCACCAGGCCCGTGGTCGTGTCGTGGTCGAGCACCCGGTTCATCCGGGACAGGCTGAGGCAGATCCCGTCGGTCGCCGCGATCGGCGTGAACGAGTGGCCGGCGCCGTGCGCCTTGACCGTGACGCCCTCGCGGGCCGCGCGAGCCACGATCGCCTGGACCTCGGCGGTCGAGGCGGGGTGCTCGAGGGCCACGGGCGAGCTGCGGACGTTCCCGGCCCAGTTGCTCCAGGTGGTGGTCATCCGAAGTTCTTCCCCTCGCCGCGGTAGGTGGGGTGGGTCTCGACCTTGCCGCGGCCCGGCGCGTCGACGACGGCGACGGTATCGAACCGCTCGCACATCTCGCCGGCCTTCGCGTGACGGAACAGCACTCGGTCGCCCGGACGGAGCTGGCGGGCGGCGTGGCCCGTGACCGGTGTCTGGACCTCGCCGGTGCCCTCGGTGCCGATCAGCGAGAGGCCCTCGGGGAAGACCGGGGTCGGCACGCGGGAGTCGCCGGCAGGGCCGGACGCGACGTAGCCGCCGCTGAAGCACGTCGCGATCCCGCGGGCCGGCCGGCGGACGACGTCGAGGGCGAAGAAGGCGGCAGGTCGGGCCTCGAACGCGTCGTAGCCGTCGAAGAGGGTCGGACAGAACATCCCCGACCCGGCCGTGAGCTCGGTGATCGACGGATCGGCGCCGGTCACCTCGAGGCTGCCCGTGCCGCCGGCGTTGACGAGTCGCAGGTCGGTGACCGCGCCGACGGCGGCGACGACCAGGGAACGCCGTTCGGCCAGCTCGGCGGCCGACCGCTTCTTGACCAGGCGGACGGCCGGCGAGCTGTCCGGCAGGCCCGCGATCTGGGCGTCGTAGAACATCACGCCGGCGAGGTCGAACCCGGGACGCCGCGCGATCGCCTCGGCCAGGCGGCGGGCGTCCTTCACGCTGTGGACGGGGGAGCGGCGCACACCGAGGTGGATCGGTCCGAGCCGCAGCGAGGCGTCGACGTCCAGGCAGACCTTCACGGTCGGGTGGCGCACGCCCAGCACCCCGTCGATCGCGTCGAGGGAGTCCAGCGAGTCGACCATGACCGTGATCGCGTCGAGGCGGTGCTGCTCGGCGGCGAGGTCGCGCAGTGCGGGGGCGTTCACGGTGGGGTAGGCCAGCAGGATGTCGTCGTGGCCCAGGTCGGCGAGCCAGACGCTCTCGGCCAGCGAGTACGTCATCAGGCCGCGGAACGCCGGGTCGGCCAGGGCCCGGTCGATGACGGAGCGGACGCGGACGGACTTGGTGGCGACGCGGATCGGCACGCCGTCGGCGCGGCGGGCCAGGTCGGCGAGGTTGGCCTCCAGCGCCACGCCGTCGAGCAGGGCCAGCGGGGCCGGCAGGTCGCGCGTCGCCCAGAGCAGATCAGCAGGGGGCAGGTGGGCGGCGTCGGTCATCGCCTCAGTATGCCCACGGCTACGATGTCGTGGGTGGTCTTGACCACGCGCCCCTGTAGCTCAGTTGGTAGAGCGCTTCTCTTGTAAAGAAGATGTCGCGGGTTCGACTCCTGTCGGGGGCTCCGTCGCAAGGGTGCTTCTCTTGTCAAGAAGATGTCGCGGGTTCGACTCCTGTCGGGGGCTCCGCGTCGCGGGGACGTCACACCCCGTTGAGCGTCTCAGGGCCCCGCGTGACGATGTCGCGGCAGATCTCGACCAGCTTGCGGTTGGCGTCCTGCGAGGTGCGAGCCAGCACGGCGAAGGCCTGGTCGGCGGTGACGCCGTAGCGCTGCATGAGGCGCCCCTGCGCCTGGCCGATGACCAGGCGGTTCGCGAGCGCAGCCTCCAGGCTCTCGGTCTGCTTCACCGAGGCGATCGCGGCGGAGACCTGCGACGCGAAGCCGAAGGCGTCGTCACGGTCGATCGGGCTGAAGCCGTCGACGTTCTCGGAGTAGAAGCCCATCGTGCCGTAGGTGCGGCGTCCGACGTAGAGCTGGATGCCGATCATGCTGCGCAGCTCGAGGTCGTAGGTCTTGGGGCCCCACCGCGGCCACCGCTCGTCACTGCTCAGGTCGGCGACGTAGATCATCTCGGTGTCGCCCAGGGCGTCGAGGATCGGGCCCTCGTCCAGGTCCCGCTGCAGGTCGACGCTTTGCCGGACCGCGTCGCTGGTGGCGGCCACGGTCGTGAAGGTCTTCTTGCCCTGCACGACGGAGATCTCGGCGCACTCGCAACCCGCGATCAGGTGGGTCGCGGCCTGCACCGCGTACTCCATCGTCTCCTCGAGGGTTCCCGCGCCGCTGAGGCCCCGTGGGACGTCACCGAAGCGGTCCGTGAAGTCGTTCATGAAGCGGCACTTTAAGACATCCCTCCGACGCTCGCACGGGGAGGATCGGGTGCTCAGGACGCGTGCCGGATCCGGTGCCTCCGAGTTCTCTTCTTCGGTGAGCAAGCGGGATCGCGACGGCTTATTCTCGACGTGTGAGCCGGTTCTGGACGCACGTCGACGACGATCCCTGCACGACCGTGCACCTGCCGTTCGACGTGACCGCGCCCCGGGCCGCCCGTCAGCAGATGGTCGACGAGCTCACGGCCGCTGGCGTGCGCGAGACGGTGATCACGGATGCGCAGCTGGTGCTCACCGAGCTGGTCGCCAACGCCATCGAGCACGGCAGGCCGAGCCGCCCGGACACGATCGAGATCGGGTGGTGCGTCCTCGCCGACCACATCCGCATCAGCGTCTGCGACGGCGGTGACGTTCGCGAGCTGCGGCCGCTGGAGTTCACCGACTCGAGCATCCGCGGACGAGGCCTCGCGATGGTCGACATCCTGTGCGATCGCTGGACCGTCGACACCGCGGCGGGCACGCGCATCACGGCCGAGCTCGACTTCTCGCTGGGTCGCGACCTCGAGGACGCCTGACGTCGGTCGAGGCCGGGTGCTGGCGCACGCGCCGGCAGGAATCAGTACCCGCTGTTCCAGCCGATGACGAAGAAGACGATCCCGGCGACGGCCGGGAGCACCGCACCGAAGACCACGACGAGCGCCCAGGCCCAGCCGGGCATGATCGGGCCCGATGACGGTGGGTGGGTGAAGAAGGGCCGGGGTGCCTGCGACGGGTCCTGGAACGGCTGCGGCTGCTGCTCGGGGGGCGGAGGTGGCGAGGACGTCATGCGGCATCGTGGCACGTGCTCGGGCCACCGCACGTGAGAACTGGGTGAACATCTGCTCGGGAGGCCGTGCGTGCCGTGCGCCTGTCAGTGGTCGTGCCTATCGTTGACCTCGACGCGAGGCGAGGAGTCGAGCATGGCCGAACCACGGTGGGACCCGGCACGACTGGAGGCACGCTTCGAGCAGGTGCGTGCGCACACCGAGTCGCTGGCCGAGCCCCTGTCGCCGGAGGACCAGACGGTCCAGTCCATGCCCGACGTCTCGCCCACCAAGTGGCACCGGGCGCACGTGACGTGGTTCTTCGAGACGTTCCTGCTCTCGGAGGTCGAGCCCGACTTCGCGCCCTTCCAGGACCAGTACTGGTTCCTGTTCAACAGCTACTACGAGGCCGTCGGCCCGCGGTACACCCGCGCCGACCGCGGCTTCATCACTAGGCCGGGTGCGCACGACGTCGGCCTGTACCGGCAGAACGTCGACGCCCGGGTGCGTGAGCTCATCACGCAGGTCGACGGTGGCACGCTCGACAAGCTCGGGTCCACGATCGAGCTCGGCTTCCACCACGAGCAGCAGCACCAGGAGCTGCTGCTGATGGACATCAAGCACGTGCTCTCGGTCAACCCGCTGCGCCCGGTGTACGCCGGCACGCCTTCTCCGCGCTCCGAGCCCGACACGATGGGATGGGTCGACGTCGAGGGCGGTCTCGTCGAGGTCGGCCACGAGGGCGCCGGCTTCAGCTTCGACAACGAGCTCCCGCGCCACCGCGCGTGGCTCGAGCCGTACCGCGTCGCCGACCGGCTCGTCACCAACGGCGAGTGGATGGAGTTCATGGCCGACGGCGGGTACCAGCGCCACGAGCTCTGGCTGTCCGACGGCTGGGCCAAGGTCAAGGCCGAGCAGTGGCGATCGCCGTTCTACTGGCGTGACGACGACGGCACGTGGTCCGAGCACACGCTGCACGGCACGCATCCGGTCGACCCGGGGCTGCCCGTCACCCACGTCAGCCACTACGAGGCCGACGCCTACGCCACCTGGCGCGGCATGCGGCTGCCCACCGAGCCGGAGTGGGAGCACGCGGTCGAGGCCGACGGCCAGGCCCACGCCACGACCGACGCCCCGGCGCTCCACGCCCGGTCCGCCGGGCCTGCCACCGGCCACCTGCGGCAGGTGCAGGGCGACTGCTGGCAGTGGACCTCGTCGGCCTACCTGCCGTACCCCGGCTTCTCGGCGCCGCACGGTGCCATCGGCGAGTACAACGGCAAGTTCATGTCGGGGCAGATGGTGCTGCGGGGCGGGTCCGCCCTCACGCCGCCGGGTCACGCCCGCCACACCTACCGCAACTTCTTCCCGGCCTCGGCGCGCTGGCCGATGACCGGAGTCCGCCTGGCCGACGGCGGGGCACCCGCGTGACCGGCCGGCCCGAGCCGGTCGTCCGCGTGGTCCTCGACCCGGAGCGCGCTGCGGGCAGCCTCGTGGCCGACGTGCGCAGGGGCCTGGGCTCCGCGCCGCGCACGCTGCCGCCCAAGTGGCTGTACGACGACCGTGGCTCGGAGCTCTTCGACCAGATCACCCGCCTGCCCGAGTACTACCCGACCGAGGCCGAGCGGCGCCTGCTCGTCGAGCACGCCGCCGCGATCGCCCGGGTGTCCGGTGCCACCACGGTGGTCGAGCTCGGCAGCGGCACCAGCGACAAGACCCGCACCCTGCTCGACGCGTTCACGGCGGCCGGCTCGCTGCGGCGGTTCGTCCCGGTCGACGTCAGCGAGGCCACTCTCCGCTCGGCGGCGCTTATGCTGGCGCAGCGGTACCCCGAGCTGGCGGTCGAGCCGCTCGTCGGCGACTTCACCCTGCACCTGGGCCACCTGCCCACGGGCGACCGCAAGCTCGTCGCCTTCCTCGGCGGCACGATCGGCAACTTCTACGTCGAGGAGCGGGCGGCGTTCCTCGGTGCCCTGGCCGACTCCCTCGATCCGGGCGACGCGCTGCTGCTCGGCACCGACGTCGTCAAGGACGCCGACCGCCTGGTCGCGGCCTACCACGACTCGGCCGGGGTCACGGCGGAGTTCATCCTCAACAGCCTGACGGTCCTGAACCGCGAGCTCGGCGCCGACTTCGACCTCGACGCCTTCGTCTACGTCCCCTTCTGGGATCCGGCGATGGAGCGCATCGACATGCGGTTGCGCGCCGAGACGCCGCAGCGGGTCACGCTGCCGGGCGCCGACCTCGTCGTCGACATCGCGGCCGGCGAGGAGATCCGGGTCGAGATCTCCACCAAGTTCCGCCCCGAGAACCTCCGCGACGAGCTCGCCGCCGCAGGGTTCTCCGCCGACCCGGCCCACCAGTGGACCGACGGCGACTTCGCCCTCACCCTCGCCCACCGCCTCCCCTGACGGACGACCGCTCGCGAGTGGATTCCCGCCCCTTCGCGAGTGAGTTCCCGCCCTGCCGCGAGTGGATTCCCGCCCCGACGCAGCAGACTCCGACCAGCACTCTCAGGTGTGACGTCGATCAGGGGCGACGAGACGCGGGCGATCGAGAACGGTGTTGTCGAAGATCCACGTGCTCTGTTCGCGCGGTGCGGCCTCTGCCAGATAGAGACGCTGTCCACCCACGTATCGGTGGTTGACGTCTGCGTCCGGGTCGTCGTCGGTCGGGCCCGGGAACCGCGCATTGCCCCGAGGGATGCTGACGGAGAACGGGACATCGACCCAGACCGTGGCATCCCAGACGTCGGCCAGCTCGGGGCGTTGGAGAAAGATCCCGTCGACCACGACGATGGCGTCGGACGGCACGGTCACCGGCGGTGCGTCGAGAGGCTCGTCGCGCGCGACGTCCCACACGGCCGGTGTGATCGGCTGCCCGGATCGCACGGGCTCGACGACACATCGCCGGAACTCGTCGTAGCGGTAGGAACCCCGGTAGAAACCGTCCGGACCTGTGCCGGCAGCGACGCGTTCCGCCTTTGCGTGGTGGAACCCGTCGATGCTCACGGAGACCATCGGTCGGTGGTCACGGCCCGCGGCGCGGTTCAACTCGTGCGAGAGGCAGGTCTTGCCGGCTCCGTCGAACCCGTCGATCGCCACGAGGGCGCGCTGTCCGGCGACCACGCCCTGCAGGAGTCTCAGGAGCTCGGCGACCGTTCGATCCCGGTCCACTAGTGGGCCCATGTCCTCACGTTACCGAGGCCGACGCGTCAGCGGAGCAGGGCGGAAACTCACTCGCCGCGGGGCGGGAACTCACTCGCGACGGGGCGGGAATCCACTCGCCGCGGGGCGGGAACTCACTCGCCGTGGGGCGGGAATCCACTCGCGAGCGGTCGTTCGGTCAGCGGGTGAGGTGGGAGGTCATCGTGTAGTCCTTCGCGGGGCCGGTGACGTTCCAGACGACGGACCACGCGTCGGGGCCCTTCGGCTCGATCCGCCCCTCGTAGAGGTCCGCGCCGCACGGGTGCACGACGGGGGAGTCGGTGTCCCAGGGGTGGAAGTCGCGGCCGTCGTCGAACGTGACCCACCACCCGTCCTCCCGGAGCTCGACGAAGAGCGTGCGGGTGAACGGCGTCGAACCACCGTCCCACGTCATCGTGCCGGACTCGCTCCACCGCACCCGGCCGTCGTCGATCAGGCTCAGCTCGCTGGTGCCGGTGACGTGACGGACCGGTCCGAGGCGGTCGTCGACGCGGCGGGTGAGCTGCCAGGTGCCCACCAGGTCACGAGGGTCGTCGGCGTCCACCCGACGAGCCTGCTCGTCCCGGGCGGGCGGGTCAAGTCGCTGTCACCATGAGGACATGACCGACCTCCAGCACCGGGTGCGCGCCGCCCTCACGCAGCTGATCGACGACGGTGACCTCCCGGGGGCGACGTGGGCCCTCGTCCGGGGATTCGGTGACGAGCGGCAGGTGCACGTCGAGTCGGCGGGCGTCTACGCCGACGACACGATCTTCCGCATCGCCTCGGTGACCAAGCCGATCTTGGGCGTCCTGGCTGCTGCGCTGGTGGAGGACGGCGTGCTGAGCCTGACGGATCCTGTCGAGCGCTGGCTGCCCGAGCTCGCCGACCGCCAGGTCCTCACCTCCCCGGGCGCCGAGCTGGACGACGTCCTGCCGCCGCACCGTCCCTTGACCGTGGCCGACGTGCTCGAGATGGGCGCCGGGCTCGGCTGGAGCCCCGTGCTGGAGGGCACGCCGCTGCAGCAGGCGCAGGCCGACCGCCAGCTCGAGTCGACGTGGCTTCCTCCCGTCCTCGACCCGGACGCCTGGCTCGCCCAGCTCGCCGTCACGCCGATGGCCCACCAGCCGGGGGAGGGCTGGCTCTACCAGATGTCGTTCGACCTGCTCGCGATCGTGCTGGAGCGGGCGTCCGGCGCCCGGCTCGACGACCTCCTCCCGACCCGGCTGCTCCACCCGCTCGGGATGGGCGAGACGGGATGGCACGTCACCGTCGACCAGCTCCCGCGGGTGCCCGCCCAGTACTTCCCGGACTCCACGGGCGATCGCACGGAGGTCTCGCCGGCGGCCGACCCGGTGCTGCTCGAGCGGGCGACGTTCCGCTCCGGCGCGACGGGCCTGCACTCCACGGCGGCCGACCTGGCGGTGTTCGCAGCGATGCTGCTCGACGGCGGCGACGGGAGCGTCGGGCACGTCCTGTCGCCCGCGGGCCTGGCCCACCTGTCGGCCGACCGGGTCGGGCCGGCCGCGCGATCGATGATGGCAGCCGACCTCGGGCCCGGCCGCGGATGGGGCCATGGGGTCGGTGTCGACCTCACGGGGCGTTACCCGGGATCGCACGCCGGCCGCTTCGGCTGGGACGGCGGCACGGGGACGTCGTTGTGGGTCGATCCGGCAGCCGGCCTGGGCGCGGTGCTGCTGACCCAGCACGGCATGGGCGGGTCGTCCGGTGCCGACTACCTCGAGGCGTTCTGGTCGGCCGTGCACGCGAGCTGACGCCATCGAGCACGGCAACGCCGCAGGGGCGGACCCGAGAAACGGGCCCGCCCCTGCGGCGTGAAGCGTGGTGCGTGACTACTCGGCGGAGTCGAGGTCGGCGGCCACGCGACGGTGGGCCTCCCAGATCTCCTCCGGCAGGCCGTCGAACTGCGCGAGGTGCTTCTCGCGGTGGTCCATCTCCTGCTTCCAGCGGTCGACGTCGATCGTGAGGACCGTGTCGAGGTCGGCGAGCCCCTGCTCGTCGAGACCCTCGAGCAGCAGCTCCTCGCGCTTCGGGATCACGCCGACGGGCGTCTTGGTGCCCTCGACCTCGCCGTTCATGTACTGCATGAGCCACACGAGCGGACGCAGGTTCTCGCGGTAGCCGGGCCACAGGAAGCGGCCGTCGTCGCCGCGCTGGAACCAGTTGACGTGCGCGAAGATCGGCTTCTTCGTGGCGCGGCCGATAACCTCGAGCCAGTGCGCCGCGTAGTCGGCCTCGGCGTAGGACATGAACGGACGCATCGACATGGGGTCGTAGCGGAGCACGCCCTCCAGGCCGTCGGCCGCGAACGTGGCCTCGGCGCCCAGCGTCAGGCCGTCGTACACGCCCTCGGCGACGTCGTGGATCGCGCGCACCAGCGGCTCGCGGTCACGCGTGCGGCCACCGAAGATGATGCCGTGGATCTCGACACCGGCCGGGTCCTCGAAGTCCTTCGCGACGTTCGGGACGTTGGCGAGCGTCGTGGTGAACCGGCTGTTCGGGTGGGCCCACGGGGCGTCGACCTCCTCGCCCGTGCGGGCGGCGATCGCGTCGCCCTTCCAGTCCTCCCAGCCGTCGAGGTCGGTCGGCTTGGGGCCCTTGCCCTCCCACCAGACCTCCTGCAGCTTCGGGTTGTAGGCGACGTTGGTGAAGATCGCGCCGGTGCCGGGGACGATCGAGTCGACCGCGGTCGGGTTGGTCTTCTCGTTGGTGTCCTTGGCGACGCCGAAGACCCCGTTCTCGGGGTTCATGCCGTAGAGCTTGCCGTCGTCGCCGACCCACAGCCAGGCGATGTCGTCGCCGTAGAACTCGACGTAGTAGCGGTCGCCGAGCGCGTCGGGCGCCAGCGTCATGGCGAGGTTGGTCTTGCCCGAGGCCGACGGGAAGCCGCCACAGATGTGGTACTTCTTGCCGGTCTCCTTGTCGACGACACCGAGCAGCATGAACTGCTCGACGAGGAAGCCGTTCTTCCAGCCGTCGTAGGCGCCCTGGCGCAGGCCGTGGGCGATCTTGCCCAGGAGCGCGTTGCCGCCGTACGACGAGCCGTAGTGCAGGATCGTGCGCTCGTCGGCGACGGTCACGAAGTAGCGCTGGTCGTCGGGGGTGCCCTGGCCGAGGTTCGGCAGGTCGCCGGTGACGTGGACCGCGCGGACGAAGGAGTCGCCCAGGTCGTTGATGTGGTCGACACCGACGCGGGCCATGCGGATCATCTGCATGACGACGTTGCGGTTGTCGGTCAGCTCGACGCCGGCGGCGAACTTCTCCAGCGGGGAGCCGGGAGGCGCCATCAGGTAGGGGATGACGTACATCGTCTTGCCGGCCGACGAGCCGGTCATGAGGCCGACGAGCTTGTCCTTCATCTCGGCCGCGGGACGCCAGTTGTTGTAGACGCCCTTGTCGTTCTCGTCGCTCGTGGCGACGATCGTGCGCTCCTCGGCGCGAGCGGTGTCCTTGAAGTAGCTCCGCGAGTAGTAGCGGCCCTCGCCGACCGGGAGGAGCTCTCCGGCCTCGACTGCCTCGGCGACGAGGCGGTCGTCGTCACTGGCGTTCACGACCTCAAGTCGCTCGGCCCCGGTGACCTCGAACCAGTGCTTCACGTACTCGCGCACGTGAGTGTTGGTGAGTCCGGCAGCGTCCAGGGTTGCGTCGACGTCGGTCATCGCCCGTGGGTTCCTCTCGGTTGAACAGGGCACCTCCGCGGGCACCTTGCAGGGCATCGTGCCATATCCCGGCGACACCTGGCCCGGCAGCATCGAGGGGGGTGGTCAGCGGTCGCTGAAGTTCGCCGCACGCTTCTCGCGGAAGGCGGCGGTGCCCTCGGCGAAGTCGGCCGCGACGAGAAGTCCCGCCTGGCCGTCCAGCTCGACGTGGAAGGCGTGGTCGAGGCTGCCGAGGGTGACGTCGTTGACGGCGCTCTTGGTGAGGGCGTAGGCGGCGGCCGGGCCGGCGGCGAGGCGGCTCAGCACGTCGTGGACCTGGGCGTCGAACTCGTCGGCGCGGAAGACCGAGGTGATCAGCCCGAGGCCGGCCGCCTCGCCCGCGGGGATCCGCTCGGCGAGGAGGGCCATCCGCATCGCGGTCGCGCGCCCGACCGAGGCCGCCACGAGGGCGGTGGCGCCGCCGTCGGGCATCAGGCCGATCTTGGTGAAGGCGAGCATGAAGAAGGCCTGGTCGCTCGCGAGGGTGATGTCGGCGGCCAGGGCGATCGGGACGCCGATGCCGGCGCACGGCCCCTGGACGGCGGCGACGACCGGGAGCGGTGAGGTCGTGACGGCCCGCACGAGGCGCTCGCCGGCCTCGATCGTGCTGGTGCCGGGCGGGCCGTCGTCGCCGTCGCCGCCGATGTCGGCGCCCGAGCAGAACCCACGGCCCTCGGCGCGGATCGCGATGACGCGGGCGCCGGTCGACGGTGCCTCGCGGACGACGTCGGCGAGGTCGTCGAGCATGTCGGCGCTGACGGCGTTGAGGGAGGAGCCGCGGCGCAGCCACAGCGTCAGGACGTCGTGGTCGAGGCTCGAGCCGACGGCGTCGCCGGTACGGGTGCCAGGAGTCAGGTCGGACATGCGGCGACCTTAGCGCAGTCAGCGGTGACCGTACCTGGTGCCCGATACTTCCTCCGTGACCCACCTCCTCTTCTCGTACGGCACGCTGCAGCTCCCGGCCGTGCAGGCGGACGTCTTCGGCGGTCCGGTGCTGAGCGAGCCCGACGCGGTGATCGGGCACGTGCTGGGGGAGGTGCGCATCGAGGACCCCCGCGTCGTCGAGCTCAGCGGCAGCGACGTGCACCCGATGCTGCTGCCGAGCCCCGACACGGGCGCGACGGTCGAGGGCATCGTGCTGCACCTCGACGACGCGCAGCTCGCGGCGGCCGACGCGTACGAGGTCGACGCGTACGAGCGCGTCGAGGTCCCCCTGCACTCGGGGCGCACGGCCTGGGTCTACGCGCTGGCCTGAGCAGGTCGGACCCAGCCCCTAGGCTGGCGGCATGACGGCCTCCGACGCTGACGCGACCCCTTTGCGCGAGATCTGGGGGGCCGAGCCGACGGGTCGCTCCGTCGACCAGGCGGCGCTCACCGGGCTGTACGCGTGGCCCGAGGGCCCGTGGGTGCGGGCGATGATGGCCACGACGCTCGACGGTGCCGCTGCCGGCGCCGACGGGGTCAGCGGCTCGGTGTCGTCGGACGCCGACCGCCTGGTGTTCCTCGAGGTGCGCCGTCGCGCCGATGCCGTTCTCGTCGGTGCCGGAACCATTCGTGCCGAGCAGTACACGCCGATGGTCGCCAAGGACGCCGATCGCGACGCTCGGCAGGCCGCGGGCCAGCTGCCCGCGCCGGTGCTGGCCGTCGTCAGCCGGTCCCTCGACCTCCCGTGGGAGCTGCCGGTGTGGAGCGAGTCGACCCATCGCCCCCTCGTCCTGACCGACGGCTCGGCCTCGCCCGAGCGCCAGGCCGCCGCCGAGGGCCGCGTCGAGGTCGTGAATCTTCCCGACCTCGAACCCCGGCGCATCGTCCAGGCGCTCGTCGACCGCGGCCTGCCGCACGTCGTCTGCGAGGGCGGGCCCCGCCTGCTGCGCGACCTCCTGGCCGCTGGGGTCGTGGACGAGGCCGACATCACGGTGTCCCCGATGTTCGTCGGAACGGATGCCTCGCCGTCCACGCCGGTGCTGCCCGAGGCCGTGCGGGCCGAGCTGGCCGGCGTGCTCGTGGGCGACGACTTCCTGATGACCCGCTACCGGATCGTGGCGCCGTGAGCCTGCTCGCGCGTCTCGCGCGCCTGGCCGAGCAGCACGCCGACGACCTCGGCCACGAGGTCCGCCCCCTGCAGATCGGGGCGCGTCAGATCGACACCGACCGCGAGCCGGTCCTGATGGGGGTCGTCAACCTCTCCCGCGACTCCGCCTACCGCGAGAGCATCGCGGTCAGCGCCGAGTCGGCCCTGCGGAAGGCACGGGTCCAGGTGGCCCAGGGCGCGCACGTCGTCGACCTCGGCGCCGAGTCCAGCCGCCCGTCGGCCTCGGGCGTCGACCCGGAGGTCCAGCTGCGCTCGCTGCGCCCCGTCGTCGAGGCGGTGGTCGCCGACGGCATCGCCGTGTCGGTCGAGTGCTACGACACCGGCGTCGCCCGAGCCGGGCTCGAGTCGGGCGCCTCGGTCCTGAACCTCACGGGGTCCGGCGACGACGACACGATGTTCTCCCTGGCCGCCGAGCACGGCGCCAGCCTCGTCCTGTGCCACATCCAGGGCACCCACGCGCGCGACCTCGACGGCACCGACGTCGCGGACGACCCGTTCGACGCGATGCTCGACGCGTTCGGCCGCCGGCTCGAGCGCGCCACCGAGCTGGGGGTGCCGAGCCTCGCGATCGATCCCGGCATCGGGTTCGGCTTCCGCATGCACGACCCGGCGTCGCGGGCCCGCTACCAGGCCACGACGCTGGTCAACTCGTTCCGGCTCCGCCGCCTCGGCGTGCCGATCTGTCACGCCCTGCCGCACGCGTTCGACGTGTTCGAGGACCAGTTCCGCACCGCGGAGGGCTTCTTCGCCGTCCTGGCGCACCTGGGTGGCACCGGCGTCTACCGCACGCACGAGGTCGCGCACGTCCGCGCCGTGCTAGAGGCCGTCTCGCTCGTCGACCTCGAGGGCTGAGCGCTCAGGCGTCGCCGGTGCGGGCCACGGCCTCGTCGACGTCGTCGGGGTGCTCGTGCTGGTGCGGCAGCGCCGCGGTCGAGTCCTCCGGAGGCGCGGCGATGTCGACGTTGTCGTCGATCTGCTCGTTGAGGTAGCGCAGCACCGTGGCGACCGTGGCGACCGTCGGCACCGCGAGGAAGGCGCCCGTGATGCCGAACAGCGAGCCACCGGCCAGGACCGACAGCAGCACCACCGCGGCGTGCAGGTTCATGGTCTTGCCCTGGAGCCACGGCGACAGCACGTTGCCCTCGAGCTGCTGCACCGCGAACACGATCAGCAGCACGATCAGCGCGTCCTTGGGCGAGTTCGTCACCAGCGTGACCAGCACCGCGAGCGCGCCGGACACGAAGGCGCCCACGATCGGGATGAAGCCGCCGAAGAACGTCACGACCGCGAGCGGCACCCACAGCGGGACGCCCACGATCGCCAGGCCCGCACCGATGATGACCGCGTCGATGAACGACACGAGGGTCTGGGTGCGGATGAACCCGCCGAGGGTCTCCCAGGAGCGGCCCAGCACCTCGACCGCGTGGGTGCCGGCGCGGCGACCGGCGAGCGAGCCGATCCACGGCAGGAACCGGTGGCCGTCCTTGATGAACAGGAACGTGAGGATGAGGGTCACGACGATGTTGAGCACGACGTTGGTCGCGACGCCGATGGTCGAGAAGACGCCCGCGCTGATGGTCGAGGCGCTCGAGCGGATCTGCTCCTGGACGGCCGAGATGGCGTTCGTGATCTGCCCGTCGGTGACCTCGAACGGGCCGTCACGGAGCCAGTCGCGCACCTCGGTCAGTCCGCCGACCGCCTTGTCCGCGATGTCGGGCGCCTGGCCCGCGACCTGCGGGGCCAGGATCGCGATGATCGTGCTGATCAAGCCGATGAAGGCGATCATGACGCCGGCGGCGGCAAGGCCGTCCGGGATCTTGTGGCGACGCAGCCACGTGACCGGGGGAGCCAGCACCGTGGCCAGCACGAGGGCGAGCGCGACGGGGAACCAGATCATCCAGGTGCGGCCGACGACCCAGCCGATCACGAAGAGGGCCGCGGCGATCAGCACGGCGCGCAGCGCCCACTTCTGGAGGACCGCGAATCCGCGGTCGATCACGACAGCCCGGTCCCGGACGGGGCGTTCTGACGCGGATCGCTCGCTCATGCCTGCAGCCTAGTTGGGAGGGGCCGAGGCTCCCGGGCCGAGGCTCCAGTCGATCGGGGCGGCACCCTGGGCCTCGAGCAGCTCGTTGGTGCGGCTGAACGGGCGCGAGCCGAAGAACCCCCGCGACGCCGACAGCGGGCTGGGGTGTGGCGACGCGATCTGGGGCACGTCGCCCAGCAGCGGTGCGAGGCTCTGCGCGTCGCGGCCCCACAGGATCGCCACGAGCGGGCCGCCCCGGTCGACCAGGGCCCGGATCGCCTGCTCCGTGACGCGCTCCCAGCCCTTGCCGCGGTGGCTCCCGGGGTTGCCGGGGCGCACCGTCAGCACGCGGTTGAGCAGCAGGACGCCCTGGTCGGCCCACGGCGTCAGGTCGCCGTGCGGTGCCGGATCGAGGCCGAGGTCGGTGCTCAGCTCGGCGTAGATGTTCGTCAGGCTGCGCGGGAGCGGCCGGACGTCGGGCGCCACCGCGAAGCTCAGACCGATCGGGTGGCCGGGTGTCGGGTAGGGGTCCTGGCCCGTGATGAGCACGCGGACGTCGGCGAGAGGGCGGGAGAAGGCGCGCAGGACGTGCTCGCCGTCGGGCAGGTAGCGGCGGCCCTTGGCGATCTCCTCGCGCAGGTACGCCCCCATCGCGGCGACGTCGTCCGCCACGGGTGCGAGGGCCTCGGCCCAGTCGGGGGCGACGACGTCGGCGAGGGGGCGGGGCACCTCGGCAGCGTAGCCTCGGTCCGTGAGTGCTCTGCAGTCCTACCGGTTGCTCGTCCACACCGTGGGACCGCTCTACGTCGTGGTCGCCTTCCTCGGCCGGGTGCCGCTCGCGATGAGCCAGATGGGGACGCTCCTGCTCGTCAGCGACGCGACGGGCAGCTATGCCGTCGCGGGTGGCGCGGCGGGCGCCCTGGCGGTCGCGAACGCGCTGGGCGCGCCGGTGTTCGGCGGGCTGGCCGACCGCATCGGCCAGCGTCCGGTGGTGCTGGGGCAGTCGGTCGCCGGCGGGCTGGGCCTCGTCCTGCTCGTGGCGGTGACGCACGGCGGCGGGTCGGCGCCCGTCGTGATCGCGATGTCGGCGCTCGCCGGCCTCGCGATTCCGCAGATCGGTCCGCTGGCGCGCGTGCGCTGGGGGCCGGTGCTGACGAGGTCGGCAGCGCCCGACCGTCGTCGCCTGCTCGACGCGGCCTTCTCGTACGAGGGCGCGGCCGACGAGCTGTCGTTCGTGCTCGGCCCGGCCACCGTGGGCCTGCTCGCCGTGCTGGTCGACCCGGCGGAGGCGCTCCTGCTGGCGGGCGCGGTGCTGGCGCTGTTCGGCTCGGCCTTCGCGCTGCACCCGACCGCTGCCCTGACGCGACCCGAGCCGGGTGCGCCGCGGGCGACGGGCCGTCTGCTCACCGGGGTGCTCGTGACGCTCGCGATCGCCCAGCTGCTGATCGGCATGCTGTTCGGCGCCACGCAGACCGGTTCCACGGTGCTGGCGACGGCCGAGGGTCAGGCGGGGCTCGCGGGCGTCATCCACGCGACGCTGGGCATCGGCAGCGCGATCGCGGGGCTCGCGGTCGCGGCGCTGCCCGAGCGCATCGGCTACCCGCGCCGGCTGGTCGTGGCGGCGACGGGACTCGTCGTGTTGTCGACGCCGTTGCTGTTCGTGCAGACCGTCGGCCAGCTCGTCGCGGTCATCGCGCTCCTGGGTTTCGCGGTCGCGCCGTACATGATCAGCACGTTCACGATGGCGGGTCAGCTCGTCGACCCGGCCCGGGTCGGCACGGCGATGACGTTGCTGGCCGGAGCGACGGGCGTCGGCTACGCGCTGGGCTCCTCGATCGCGGGGCGCCTCGCGGACGGTGTGGCGGGGCTGGCCCCGGAGGGCGGCCACACCCCGGCCTTCGCTGTCACGGTGACGGCCACGGTCCTGGCCCTCGCCGTCGCCCTGACCCTCCAGCACCGCACCCGCCCCACCCCCTGAACGATCGCTCGCGAGTGAGTTCCGGCCCCGCGGCGAGTGAGTTTCCGCCCCACGAGGAGTGGATTCCCGCCCCTGGGCGGTCCTGGTCGGATCGCGGAGGGGCGGAAACTCACTCGCGGAGGGGCGGAAACTCACTCGCGGAGGGGCGGGAATCCACTCGCGGAGGGGCGGGAATCCACTCGCGAGGGGTGAGGAGGGCCTGGCGGGCGGCGGGCCACTCGGTGTCGAGCATCGCGTAGGTGACGGTGTCGCGCCACGAGCCGTCGGGGCGGCGCTTGTGCTTGCGCAGGACACCCTCGCGGGTCGCACCGAGGCGCTCGATCGCGGCCTGGGAGCGCTCGTTGCGGAGGTCGGTGTGCCACACGACCCGCACGCAGCCCAGGTCGTCGAACGCCCGCGACATCATCAGCAGCTTGGCGTCACGGTTCAGTCCCGTGCGCCAGAAGCGCTGCCCGATCCACGTCCAGCCGATCGCGACGCTGCGCTGCACGGGGTCGATGTCGTAGAACGACGTGCACCCGGCGATCTCGCCCGTGGCGGTCAGGGTCTGTGTCCAGGTCAGCTGGACGGGCTCGCGACCGAGGATCTCGCCGACGAGGGCGCGCATCTGCCCGGCGTCGGCCGGCCGACGCACCGGGAGCCAGCGGAACACCTCGTCGGAGTCGGCCGCGGCCAGCAGGCCGTCGGCGTGCTCGGGCAGCAACGGCACGAGCGTGGCCCGGTCGCCGCGCAGGGCGGGCCGCTCGTGCCAGTGGTCAGTGCTCATCCGACCGGGGTCACTGCTCGCGGGACGGCCGCGTGCGCTTGGTGTGCGTCGCGGGGGCGAGCTCGGACAGGAAGTCGTTGGCCCACTGGTCGATGTCGTTCTCCATGACCTGCTTGCGCAGCGCCTTCATCCGGCGAGCCTGCTCCTTCGGCCCGGCCTTGATCGCGTCGAGCATCGCCTGCTTCATCCCGTTGATGTCGTACGGGTTGACCAGGTACGCCTGCTTGAGCTCGCCGGCGGCACCGGCGAACTCGCTGAGCACGAGCGAGCCGCGGTCGTCGTAGCGGCACGCGACGTACTCCTTGGCGACGAGGTTCATGCCGTCGCGCAGGGGCGTGACGACCATGACGTCGGCCGCCCGGTAGAGCGCCGCCATCTCCTCGCGCGGGTACGAGGCGTGCAGGTAGGTGATGGGCGGCTGGCCGATGCGGCCGACGTCGCCGTTGAGGCGGCCGACGAGGCGGTCGATCTCGTCGCGCAGCATCCGGTACTGGTCGACGCGCTCGCGCGACGGCGTGGCGACCTGCACGAAGACCGCGTCGTCCGGATGCACCGCGCCCTCGGTGATGAGCTCGCCGAACGCGCGGATGCGCTGGCGCAGGCCCTTGGTGTAGTCGAGGCGGTCGATGCCGAGCACGATCGTGCGCGGATTGCCGAGGCTCTCGCGGATCTCGGCGGCGCGGGCGACGACGGCGGGGTCGCGGGCCATCTCCTCGAATCCGGCGGCGTCGATCGAGATCGGGTAGGCGTTCGCCCGCACGACCCGGCCGTCGGGCAGGTAGACCGCGTCGCGATGCGTCTTGTGGCCCACGCGCTGGCGGACCAGGCGGATGAAGTTGCCCGCAGCCCCGTTGAGCTGGAAGCCGACGAGGTCGGCACCCAGGAGGCCCTCGAGGATCTCGCGACGCCACGGCAGCTGCTGGAACAGCTCGGTGGGCGGGAAGGGGATGTGCAGGAAGAAGCCGATCCGCACGTCGGGGCGGAGCTCGCGCAGCATCGCCGGGACGAGCTGCAGCTGGTAGTCCTGCACCCACACGATCGCGCCCTCGGCGGCGACCTTGGCGGCGCGCTCGGCGAAGCGTCGGTTGACCGTGACGTAGGCGTCCCACCACTCGCGGTGGAAGGCGGGCGGCGCGATGACGTCGTGGTACAGCGGCCAGAGGGTGCCGTTGGAGAAGCCCTCGTAGTACTCGACGACCTCGGACTCCGAGAGGTGGACGGGGACCAGCTTGAGGCCCTGGTGGGTGAACGGCCGCAGCTTCTCGTCCGGTGCGCCGTGCCACCCGATCCAGGCGCCACCCTTGCGCCGCATGACCGGCTCGAGCGCCGTGACCAGGCCGCCGGGCGACGTGCGCCAGGTCGTGCTGCCGTCCGGGGCGACCACGCGGTCGACCGGCAGACGGTTGGCGATCACGACGAACTCCGCGCTGCCGAACTTCCCGCTGCTGTCCGCCATGACCGCAGCCTATCCAGACGGGGGCACACCTGCCCGCGATCGCGCTGCGCGTCGCGGCAGGAACGAATGACATCGCTGTCATTCGCGGCTACCATGGCCGCATGAGCGCTGCGCCCCGATCCCAGGAGACCCCCGGCACGCCGGCCGGTGCCCTCAGTGATCGCGAACGCGAGATCCTCGATCTCGAGCGCACGTGGTGGCAGTACGCGGGCGCCAAGGAGCAGGCGATCCGCGAGAAGTTCGACATGTCGGCCACGCGGTACTACCAGGTGCTCAACGCCCTGCTGGACCGCGAGGACGCCCTCGCCTTCGACCCGCTCCTCGTCAAGCGCCTGCGGCGTCTGCGGGCCGATCGTGCGCGTTCGCGCACTGCGCGACGGCTCGGCATCGACGTCTGAGTCGCCGTGGATCATCGCCGCACGGTCGCGCGTCGGGCGTTCGTCCCGCCGGTGTGGCTGATCATGGTCGCCCTCGTCGCGATCGTGGCGGGCACCGCCACGATCGGCTGGTTCGCGTGGGACTCCACGCGCGACGACGACACGACGGCCGAGCCCTCGGCCTCGGCGACCGCGACGACCGACCCCGCCCCGTCGGCCACGACGCCTGCGCCCGAGCCCGAGCCCACGACCGAGGCACCCCCGCCCCCGGCACCTACCGAGCCCGTGGTCGACCGCGGCCCCGGTGTCTCGATCCTCAACGGCACCGGCATCGACGGCCTGGCGTCCGAGGCGTCCGCCTTCCTCGGTGACGCGGGCTGGTCCGACCGGCGCACGGGCGACACCCGCGGCTCCTACCCGGAGAACACCGTCTACTACCCGTCGCAGTTCGAGGCGCAGGCCCAGACGCTGGCCCAGGACCTCGGAATCACGCGTGTCCGGCCCCGGGTCGACGGCATCCGCGACGACCGGCTGACCGTGGTGCTGGTCAGTCGTCCATCATCGTTGTCGTGACTTCTTCCGACGCCGTCCGCCAGCTCGTCTCCGCGGACCCCTCCGGCGTGCTGCTCGCGCTCGACTTCGACGGCACGCTGGCGCCGATCGTCGACGACCCGACCGCCGCGGCGGTGCACCCGCGCTCGCTCGCGGCGCTCGACCGCCTCGGCTCGCGCCTGGGAGGCATCGCGATCATCACGGGCCGGCCGGTGGCCCAGGTGCTGGAGCTCGGCAGCTTCGCGTCGCGCCCCGGTCTGCAGGCGTTGCAGGTGCGAGGGCAGTACGGGGCCGAGCGCTGGTCCGCCGCGACCGGGATCGTCGAGGGTGCCGAGCGGTTCGACGTCGTCGACCGCCTCGTCGCCGACCTCCCGGACCTCCTGACGGCGTGGGGCGCGCCCGGCGCGCTGGTCGAGGACAAGGGCCTGGGGGTCGCCGTCCACACGCGCGGGCTCGCGCCGGGCGCCGCCGAGAGCATCATCGATCCGCTGCGGGAGCTGGCCCGGTCGCTCGACCTGACCTTCGAGCCGGGCCGGCAGGTCGTCGAGCTCCGTGCGGCCTCGATCACCAAGGCCGACGCGATGCACGACGTCGTCGGCGGGCTCGCGGTGCACACCGTGGTCTTCGCGGGCGACGACCTCGGCGACCTGCCCGCCTACGACGCGCTCGACGACCTCGCGAGCCGCGGCGTCTCGACGCTCAAGGTCTTCTCGGCGTCGACCGAGCAGGACGCCTTGGTCGCCCGCGCCGACCTCGTGCTCGACGGGCCGGACGGGGTGGCCGACTGGCTCACCGACCTGGCCGACCTGGTCGACCCGGTCGACGCGGCCGTCTGACCTCGCGATGCTGCCGCACACGCCCTGGACGCGCGTGCGGGCGGTCGTGAACTGGCTCAACCTCTCGACCCTGCTCGGCCTGGCGGTCGCGCGCCTCGGCGGAGCGCGCGTGGAGCGTCGAGGGCGCGGGACGTGGGTGGCCGGCGGCTACCGCTGGGGCTTCCCGCAGGCCGGGGCCTTCACGATCGGCAGCGTCATCCTGAGCACCCGCGACCTGGACGCGCTGCGGTCCCGGTCGGCCCTGCTGCGTCACGAGGACCGGCACTGCACGCAGTACGCGTGGTGCCTCGGCCCGGTGATGCTGCTGCCGTACCTGCTGGGCGTCGCGACGTCGTGGGTCGTGGCGGGGGACCACGCGTCGTACAACCCGTTCGAGCGCCTCGCGGGCCTGCGCGACGGGGGCTATTCGGAGCCACGGACCCGGCGTGCGCGCCGTCGCGGCTGACGCTCGCAGCATCGTCCAACATCCGGACCGATTGGACACATCGCGAGACACGTTCGTAGGCTTGACCCACTCATCATGAGGGGTGGAGGGACACGGCCCGCTGAAGCCCCAGCAACCAGTCGGTTTTCGACCAGGTGCTCCGTCCGGCCCGGCCTCAGAGCCGGGGAAGATGAACGAGGAGGCTCTGTGACCACCACCACCGCTCCCACCACCCCCGGCACGACGCTGCGCGAGGGCGCCTTCGGGCCGGCCGTCTCGCTGATCTGTCGCGAGTGCGGCACGACCCGCGAGCTGGGCCCGCACTACGCCTGTCACGAGTGTTTCGGGCCGCTGGAGATCGGCTACGAGTTCGGCTCCGTCACCCGTGAGCAGATCGAGGCCGGTCCGGCCAACATCTGGCGCTACAAGGCGCTGCTCCCGGTGCCCGACGACATCGAGTCCAGCCCGAACCTCGAGCCCGGCTTCACGCGGCTCCTCGAAGCACGCAACCTGGCCACCGAGCTCGGCATCACGAAGCTCTGGGTCAAGGACGACAGCACCAACCCCACCAACTCCTTCAAGGACCGCGTCGTCGCCTGCGCCCTGAGCGCCGCCCGCGAGTTCGGCAGCAAGGTCTTCGCGTGCCCCTCGACGGGCAACCTCGCCAACGCGGTCGCCGCGGCGGGTGCCCGCGCGGGCATCCGCACCGTCGTGTTCATCCCGAGCAACCTCGAGACGCCCAAGCAGGTCAACTCGGCGGTCTTCACCGAGAACCTCGTGGCGGTCGACGGCAACTACGACGACGTCAACAAGCTCGCCAGCGAGATCGCGGGCGAGGAGGACGGCTGGGCCTTCGTCAACGTCAACGTCCGCCCCTTCTACGCCGAGGGCTCCAAGACCCTGGGCTACGAGATCGCCGAGCAGCTCGGCTGGCGCCTGCCCGACCAGATCGTCATCCCGGTCGCGTCCGGCTCGCAGCTGACCAAGGTGCACAAGGCGTTCCAGGAGCTCATCGCGCTGGGCCTGGTCGAGGACAAGCCGTACAAGGTGTTCGGCGCGCAGGCCGAGGGCTGCAACCCCGTCGCCACGGCGTTCGCCGAGGGCCACGACGCGATCCGCCCGGTCAAGCCCGACACGATCGCCAAGTCGCTCGCGATCGGCAACCCCGCCGACGGCATCTACGTCCTCGACATCGCCCGCCAGACCGGCGGTGCGGTCGAGCAGGTCAGCGACGACGAGATCCGCGACGCGATCGTGCTGCTCGCCCGCACCGAGGGCATCTTCACCGAGACCGCCGGCGGCACGACCCTGGCGGTGCTGAAGAAGCTCGTCGCGACGGGTCAGCTCGACCCCGAGCGCGAGACGGTGTTCATCAACACCGGCCACGGCCTCAAGACCCTCGACGCCGTGTCGGGCTCGGTCGGTCCGGCCGCCACGATCGCCCCGACCTACGACGCCTTCGTCGCCGCCAACCTCGCCTGAGCCGTCCCTTTCTCTAGGAGCACCCGTGACTGTTTCCGTCCGCATCCCCACGATCCTGCGCTCGTACACCGGCGACTCCTCGCAGGTCACCGCCGAGGGCGCGACCCTCGCCGAGGTCCTCGACTCGCTGGAGCAGGCGCACCCCGGCATCAAGGCGCGCGTCGTCGACGAGGACGGCAAGCTGCGCCGCTTCGTCAACATCTACGTGGCCGAGGAGGACGTGCGCTTCGCGCAGGGCCTCGACACCACGACCCCCGACGGCACGCAGATCTCCATCATCCCGGCCGTCGCGGGCGGATCTCGCTGAGCGGAGAGCCAGGGGCCGGGCGTAGCCCGGCCGTCGCGGGCGGATCTCGCTGAGCGGCTCCGCTGGTTGAGGTGCGAGTGCCCGCTAGGGCGCGAGCCTCGAAACCATCCCGCACCTGATTGCCTCGTGTGCTCGGCGACAAGCGGCATGGACCGGACGCGGTCGGCTTGGGTTCGAGGTCACCTGCGGGGGACCGGGGATGATGCATTCGGGCACTCCCGGCTGCCGCAACGCATCATCTCCGTGACCCGTCGGTCCGGGAATGATGCTTTTCGGCACCCTGGGCAGCCCGAACGCATCATCTCCGGTCCTGGCCCCGACCAGTCCGGTCGAATCGGTTGCGCGTGACGGGGGTCACGGCCACGATGAACGCAGGTGTCACAGCGTGTGACAGATCGCATGACCGGAGTGTTACGTGACAGTTGCCATGGCACATCCAGGAAGCCATACTCTCGGTATGTCCTTCCGTGCTGAAGAAGTCGCTCCCGTCGGAGGAGCCGCGCTCGACCAGGTCATCTTCCTGACGATCGGGGCGGGGATCGTCACGGCGATCCTGCTCGCGATCGCCTGGGGCCACCGCACCCACCGCATCCAGTGGTTCCAGCGCCTCGGCGACGGGCTGCAGGCGCGCACGGGCGAGCCGGGCTGGTCGTCGATCCCGGCGCTGTTCGTGGCGAGCTCGCTCGTCGTCGCGCTGCTGGGCTTCCTGTGGGACGTCAGCCTGCACGCGGGCCGCGGACGCGACGAAGGACCGCTCGCCAACCCGGCGCACTACCTGATCCTCTACGGGCTCTTCGCCCTGTTCATCGCCGGCATGAGCGCGATCGTCTACCCGCGCGACGGCCAGAAGCCCGGCATCGCGTCGGTGCGCATCACCCGCAAGTGGTACGCGCCCGTCGCCGGCATCTACATCGCCGCGTGCGGCCTGTACGCCCTCATCGGCTTCCCGCTCGACGACGTCTGGCACCGCCTGTTCGGCCAGGACGTGACCCTCTGGGGCCCCACGCACCTGATGCTGATCGGCGGCGCGGGCCTGTCCACCGCCGGCATCATCCTGCTGCACCGCGAGGCCGAGTTCTCCGACGAGTGGAAGGGCCGTGGCGACAACCACGCCGCCAACGTCATGCACAAGGCGACGCTCGCGATGGCCTTCGGCGGCCTCCTGATCGGCCTGTCGGTCTTCCAGGCCGAGTTCGACTTCGGCATCGCCCAGTTCCGCATGGTCTTCGCGCCGATGATGATCGCCGCGGCCGCCGCGCTGACCCTCGTCGCCGCCCGCCTCTACGCCGGCCCCGGTGCCGCCCTGTTCGCCGCGTTCTTCTTCGTGATCGTCCGCGGAGTCGTGGCGTTCATCGTCGGCGACGTGTTCGGCCAGGCCAGCCACGTCTTCCCGCTCTACCTCGGCAGCGCGCTCCTGATCGAGCTGCTGGCGCTGAGCAAGCTCAAGGACCGGCCGCTGCTGTTCGGTGCCGTCGGCGGCCTGCTGATCGGCACGGTCGGCACGGTCGTCGAGAAGCTCTGGAACGACGCCGTCTTCCAGTTCCCCTGGACCAGCGACATGTGGCTCGAGGGCCTGCTCATGGCGGTCCCCGTCGCGATCGGCGCGGGTCTGTGCGGCGCGCTGTTCCACCTGGGCCTGAACGGCCGCCTCCCGGCGAACCGCTGGGTCGGCCGCACGATCGTGACGCTCTCGATCCTGGTCACCGGCGGCGCGGTCGCCAACGGCCTGGCCGCGACCGTCCCCGACGAGGCCCAGGCGACGTTCCAGATCACCGAGACCGGCACGCGCGACAACCCCGAGATCCTGTTCGACGTCACGGTCACCGAGGGCCTGATCGACGACGACCCGACCTGGGTCCAGGTCACGGCCTGGCAGGGCGGCGGCGCCGGCGTCGTGACCCAGCAGCTCGAGCGCACGGGTCCGAACTCCTGGACCACGACCGAGCCGGTCCCGATCGGCGGCAACTGGAAGACGCTGCTGCGCGTCCAGGACGGCCGCATGCTCACCGCCGTGCCGATCTTCCTGCCCGCCGACCCGGCGATCGACGCCGAGGAGGTCCCGGCCTCGGCCGAGGTCACGCGTGACTTCGTGCCCGAGATCGAGATCCTGCAGCGCGAGCGCGACCTCGACACCACGCCGATCCTGTGGAGCATTGCCAACGCGGTGGTCCTGATCTGCAGCCTCGCGATCCTGGCCGGCATCTGCGCCTCCGTGGCGCGGGTCTCCGGTGCCATCGCGAAGGAGGGCGAGCGTCGGCGCGCGGACGACGCGGTCGGCGCCGGCCCCAAGCCCTGATCGGCGACCCGTCCCGTGCAGGAGTACCTGGCGGCCGGACCGCCCCTGCTCCTGACGCTGTCGGTGGTGCTCGGGGCGGTCACGGTCTCGGCGGTCCTGGTGCACGTCGTGCGCCAGGACCGGCGGACCGAGCAGTGGGAGCGCGAAGTGCTCGAGCGGGCGCTCGAGCCCGACGAGGACGACACGACGAAGGACGACGAGGAGAGATCGTGACCGCGAAGCGACGTCTGGCACTGACGACCGCAGCCCTGGCCCTGACCCTCACGGCCGCCTGCGGCGGGGGTGACGAGCCCGAGAGCACGCCGTCCCCGCAGACCACGTCCACGCCGAGCGCGACGGGGGACGCGACGCCGGAGCCCGCCGAGGGCGTCCGGGTCGAGGTCACGATCACGGCCGACGGCACCACGCCGACCGGCGATCGCGTCGACGTCGGCGTGGGTGAGCCCGTGACGCTCGTCGTCACGAGCGAGATCACCGACGAGGTCCACGTGCACTCCGACCCGGAGGTCTCGATCGACGTGACCCCGGGCCAGACCGTCGAGCGCACCTTCACGATCGACCGTCCGGGCCAGGTCGCGGTGGAGTCGCACGAGACCGGGGCGACGATCCTGCAGCTCGTGGTGCAGTCCTGATGCTTCCGGCGATCCAGCTGCCCGCCCACGGTGTGGGTGGGGCGACCGACCTGCCGATCCCGTACGCGTACGCCGTCGTCGGCGCCGCATGGGCGCTGGCGATCTCGTTCGCGGTGCTCGCCTTCGCGTGGAAGGAGCCCCGGCTCCAGCGCCCGGAGCCCGACGTCGCCGAGCCGCCGCGGCGTCCGTGGCTCGCGTTCGTCGGCCTCCTGCTCACCGCCTGGTTCCTCGGCACCCTGTTCCTGGGCCCCGACGACGCGGGCAACCCCGGGCTGGCCTCGATCTACATCCTGGTGTGGGTCGGGCTCGTGCCGCTGGCGCTGCTGGCGGGCCACGTCTGGAAGGACCTGTCGCCCTGGCGGTCGATCCAGTGGCTGGTCGGCCGCATCACGAAGCGGCCTGACGGGTTCGTGACGTATCCCGAGCGCTGGGGCTACTGGCCCGCCGCGATCGGGCTGTTCGGCTTCGTCTGGCTCGAGCTCGTCTCGCCCGGCGCGGGCGACGTCGCGACGGTCCGCACGTGGGTCGCCGCCTACGTCGTGCTGACGATCGTCGGTGGCGTCGTCCTCGGCCCGCGCTGGTACGACCGGGGCGACCCGTTCGACGTCTACAGCTCCTTCGTCGCGCGGTTGGCCCCGCTCGTCGAGCGCCGGCGCTTCTCGCCGCACAACCCGCTGGTGTCGCTGCCACACCTGCCGATCCGTGGCGGGCTCGTCGTCGTCATCGCGGTGCTGCTCGGATCGACGGCGTTCGACAGCTTCTCGGCCTCGTCGGTGTGGCAGCGCACGAACCCGTCGACGCTCGCCTCGACCGGCATGCTCGTGCTGTTCTGCGCCGTCGTGGCGACCGCGTTCTGGCTCGCCTCGCGCGCCACCGGCGGCGTCTCCCGCGAGGAGCGGCGTGCCCTGCCGGGCGAGACCGCGCACACCCTGGTGCCGATCGTCGTGGGCTACATGTTCGCCCACTACCTGTCGTACCTGCTCGAGGGCGGGCAGCGCGCCGTCATCGGCCTGCTGCAGCAGATCGGGCTCGGCGACGACCTGACGGTCTCGTACTTCCTCAGCGAGCACCCCGACGTGCTGGCGATCTACAAGGTCATGTTCGTGGTGGCGGGCCACGTGGTGGCGGTCGTCGCCGCCCACGACATCGCGCTCACGGTGCTGCCGAAGGCGCACCGCCTGACGGGTCAGCTCGCGATGCTCGTGCTGATGGTGGCCTACACGTTCGGCGGGATCTACCTGCTGTTCTCGGTCTAGGCTGACGAGGTGGACCCCGTCGTCGCCCCGGGTCACGAGATCTGGGCTCATCCCGTCGCCGTGCTCGCGATCCCGGCCTTCGTGCCGGTCGTCGTCGTGATCGTCACGGTGCTCTGGGTCGCGCGGCGCGACCGGCTGGCCGAGGCCCGCGAGCTGAGCGAGGCGGCCGACACGGAGGGCACCGACGCCGAGGTCGAGACCGACGCCGAGGGCACGGACCCCGACGCGCCGTCGTCCGACCTGCCGGACGTGCCGCGGCGCCGCTGGCGCGACCGGATGCCGTCGGTCGTGATCGTCGACGAGCGCGGCGACGACCACGAGCTCAAGCCTCGGGAGTAGGGCACCACCTCTTTGCACTCGCCTGGGGCGAGTGCTAACTTCGACACTGGCACTCGTAGGCTGAGAGTGCCAGAAACCCATCGGTCGGACCGGTGAGGTCGAGTGCGGCAGGGGAGCAGGGTTCCCCGGCACGTCTCGGCCGTCCGTCGCGGGCACCCCCGACCGATCCCCAATCCACGCAACTGACGCGGAGAGACAGCACCATGGCCAAGTCCATTGCATTCAACGAGGAAGCCCGGCGCGGCCTCGAGCGCGGTATGAACCAGCTCGCCGACGCCGTCAAGGTCACGCTCGGCCCGAAGGGTCGCAACGTCGTCCTGGAGAAGAAGTGGGGCGCCCCCACGATCACCAACGACGGCGTGTCCATCGCCAAGGAGATCGAGCTCGAGGATCCCTACGAGAAGATCGGCGCCGAGCTCGTCAAGGAGGTCGCCAAGAAGACCGACGACGTCGCGGGCGACGGCACCACCACCGCCACCGTCCTGGCCCAGGCGCTCGTGCGCGAGGGTCTGCGCAACGTCGCCGCCGGCGCCAACCCGATGGGCCTGAAGAAGGGCATCGAGGCCGCCGTGGCCGCCGTCAGCGAGCAGCTGCTCGCGATGGCCGTCGACGTCGAGACCAAGGAGCAGATCGCCTCCACCGCCTCGATCTCCGCCGCTGACACCACGGTCGGCGACATCATCGCCGAGGCGATGGACAAGGTCGGCAAGGAGGGCGTCATCACGGTCGAGGAGTCGAACACGTTCGGTCTCGACCTGGAGCTCACCGAGGGCATGCGCTTCGACAAGGGTCACCTGTCGGGCTACTTCGTCACCGACCCCGAGCGCATGGAGACGGTCCTCGAGGACCCGTACATCCTGATCGTCAACAGCAAGATCAGCTCGATCAAGGATCTCGTGCCGGTCCTCGAGAAGGTCATGCAGTCGGGCAAGCCGCTCGTCATCCTGGCCGAGGACGTCGAGGGCGAGGCCCTCGCGACGCTGATCGTCAACAAGATGCGCGGCACCTTCAAGTCGGTCGCCGTCAAGGCTCCCGGCTTCGGCGACCGCCGCAAGGCGATGCTGACCGACATCGCGATCCTCACCGGTGGCGAGGTCATCAGCGAGGAGGTCGGCCTGAAGCTCGAGAACGCCGACATCACGCTGCTGGGCACCGCTCGCAAGGTCGTCACGACCAAGGACGAGACCACGATCGTCGAGGGCGGCGGTGACGAGGCCCAGATCGCCGGGCGCGTCAGCCAGATCCGTGCCGAGATCGAGAACAGCGACTCCGACTACGACCGCGAGAAGCTCCAGGAGCGTCTCGCGAAGCTGGCCGGCGGCGTGGCCGTCATCAAGGTCGGCGCGGCCACGGAGGTCGAGCTCAAGGAGCGCAAGCACCGCATCGAGGACGCCGTGCGCAACGCCAAGGCGGCCGTCGAGGAGGGCATCGTCGCCGGTGGTGGCGTGGCGCTCGTCCAGGCCACCAAGCTCGCGTTCGAGAAGCTCGAGCTCGAGGGTGACGAGGCCACGGGCGCGAACATCGTCCGCTCGGCTGCGTCCGCCCCGCTCAAGCAGATCGCGGTCAACGCCGGTCTCGAGGGTGGCGTCGTGGCGGAGAAGGTCACCAACCTGGAGCCGGGCTGGGGCCTGAACGCTGCCACGGGCGAGTACGTCGACCTCCTGGCCGCGGGCATCATCGACCCGGCCAAGGTCACGCGCTCCGCGCTGCAGAACGCTGCGTCCATCGCGGCGCTGTTCCTGACGACCGAGGCCGTCGTCGCGGACAAGCCCGAGCCGGCCGCTGCCGGTGGCGCGCCCGACATGGGCGACATGGGCGGCATGGGCTTCTGAGTCCCACGCAGCACTGA
>NZ_BAAAME010000004.1:451828-479169 GCF_039529015.1 Aeromicrobium alkaliterrae | reverse complement strand
CAGGTCCGGGGCCCTTCCGCATCCCTCCGCCCGACGGGGTGGGGGAGTGTCGGTGGGGGCTGGCAGGGTGGTGGACGTGGTGCGGTCGGAGGTTCCCGAGGCGTGGGTCGAGCGGCTCGACGCCGTGCTGTCGACCTTTCCGGAGTGTCAGGCCGAGTCGGCCTGGACGGGCACCCGCTGGCGCGTCCGCAGCGCGACGGTCGCCCACGTGTTCGGTGGTGAGGACGGGCTGCTCCGCATCACCTTCCGGGCCGACCCCGACGAGGTCGCCGCGTTCGTGCACCTCGGCGGTCCACGCTTCCGGGTCGGGGGATGGGGGTCCGACGCCGTCGGCCTGGTGCTCGACGAGCACACCGACCCGGACGAGCTCGCCGAGCTGCTCACCGACTCCTACTGCCGTCAGGCCCCCGAGGCGCTCGCGTCGCAGGTCGAGCGCCCGGGGGAGTAGCGTCCCGCTGGTGGAACGGATCGAGCTGCGCAGCCCCGGCGGCGCCCGTCTCGTGGTGCTCGACCACGGGGCCGCGGTCGACGCCTGGGTGCCCGCTCCCGGCACGGGTCCGAGCCTCCTGGTGTCCCGCAGCCCCGCCGAGCGCCTCGTGTCCGCCGCGCCGTACTGCGGCGTCGTCGTCGGCCGCTACGCCAACCGCATCGCCGGGGCCCGCTTCGACCTCGACGGCGCTGCGCACCGGCTCGTGGCCAACGACGGGCCGGCCACGCTCCATGGCGGCCCCGACGGCTTCGACCGGCGCACCTGGACCGTCGTCGCGCACGACGCCGACCGCCTCGTGCTTCAGCTGGTCAGCCCCGACGGCGACCAGGGCTTCCCGGGCACGCTGACGGCCACGGTCACCTACCGGCTGACCGACGCGTCGGTCGAGGTCGACCTCCAGGCCGTCACCGACGCGCCCACCGCGGTCAGCCTCGCGAGCCATCCGTACCTCGACCTCGGCCCCTTGCCCGTGGTCACGGTGCCCGCCGACCGCTACCTCCCTGTCGACCGGGCCGGCATCCCCGCCCCGGGTTCGGCGAGCGTCCACGGCACGCGTTTCGACCTGCGGGCCGGACACGTCGTCCACACCGGGAGCGACCTCGACCACGCCTGGCTGGTGCCGGGCGAGGGCGTGCGCTCGGTCGCCACGCTGCGGTCTGCGGACGGGGTGCGGAGCATCGACGTCACGAGCGACCAGCCCAGCGTGCAGGTGTTCACGGGCAGCCCGGCGGGCGGCGTCGCGATCGAGGCGCAACGCGTGCCGGACGGTCCGAACCGACCCGACGCCGACGTCGTGCTCCGACCCGGCGAGGTCTACTCCTCGCGCACCCGCTGGGCGTACTCGAACGCCAGCGAGCGATAGCGGTCGACGACCTCGGGGCGGTGCTCGCCCTCGAGGACGGCCGTGGTCGAGGCGGCCCAGCTCGGCGGCTCGTCGGTCCCGGCCAGCACCCACGCGGCCTGGCGAGCGGCGCCGAGCGCCACGTACTCCGCGGCCTCGGGCAGCGTGACCGGCAGTCCCAGCACGGTCGGCGCGATGGCCCGGACGGCCGCCGACTGAGCGCCGCCGCCGACGAGGGTCACCGAGCGCGCGGTGATGCCTTGCGCCCGCATGGCGTCGAGGGCTCCGTGCAGGAGGCACCAGAGCCCCTCGACCGCCGCGCGGGCGAGGTTCTCGCGGGTCATGGACCCGAGCGTCATCCCGACCAGGGAGCCGGTCGCGGTGGGCAGGTTGGGGGTGCGCTCGCCCTCGAGGTAGGGCAGGTGGACGAGTCCGCCGGCACCAGGTTCAGCGGCCAGGGCGAGGGCCGACAACCCGGCGTGGTCGACGCCGAGCAGGCGTGCCGTGGCATCGAGTACGCGGGCGCCGTTGAGCGTGGCCGCCAGCGGGAGGTGGTGGCCGGTCGCGTCGGCGAAGCCCGCGATCAGGCCCGTCTCGTCGTGCGTGGACGCGGCCGACACCGCGGCGACGACGCCCGAGGTGCCGATCGAGATGCTCGTGTCGCCAGGACGGAGCCCGAGCCCGAGCGCAGCACCGGCGTTGTCGCCGCAGCCGGGCCCGATCAGGAACCCGGGCCCCTCGACGCCGTCGGCCGGGCCCAGCACCCGTGGCAGCACGATCGGGTCGGCGTCACGGCGCAGGGCGAGTGTCAGGAGGTCGCGGCGGTACTCGCCCCGGGTGTCGAGGTACCCCGTGCCGGACGCGTCCGAGCGGTCGGTCACCAGGTCCTCGAGCCGCCCCGTGCCCCGGAGCCGCCAGGTCAGCCAGTCGTGCGGCAGGGCGACCGCGGCGATGCGTGTCGCGAGCATCGGCTCGTGGTCGGCCATCCACCGCAGCTTGGTCACCGTGATCGAGGCGACGGGAACCGTGCCGGTGTCGTCGGCCCACGCCTGCGCCCCCCGCTCGCGCACCAGGTCGGCCGCCGACGCGCCGGAGCGCGTGTCGTTCCAGAGCAGAGCGGGGCGCAGCACGGCTCCCGTGGCGTCGAGCGCCACCAGCCCGTGCTGCTGCCCGCCGATCGAGACGGCCTCGACGTCGTCGAGGCCGCCGGCCGCCGCCAGGGCCTGCTGCAGCGCGACCCACCAGTGCTCGGGGTCGACCTCCGTGCCGTCGGGGTGCGCCGCTCGCCCCGACCGCACGACGCGGCCGTCGGCGGCGTCGACCACGACGACGGTGCAGGACTGGGTCGAGGAGTCGACCCCGGCGACGAGCGTCACGGTCAGCCGATGAGGTGCTCGACGGCGAGCTGCTGCAGGGCGACGAAGCCGAAGTCGCGCTCGGCGGCCTTCTCGGGGTCGAAGCCGTCGTCGCCGGCCAGCAGGTCGGCGACGGTCTCGCCCTCGCCCAGGGTGGGCTCGGCGAGCTCGAACAGCCCCGCGTAGGTCATGGCCTCCTGCACGCGAGCGTCGGCGCGGAACGCCTTCGCCTTCTCGGCCAGCGCGATGTAGGTGCTCATGCAGGCCTCCGCCGAGCTCCACACGCCGTCCATGTGCTCGGTGCGCGACGGCTTGTAGTCGAAGTGGCGCGGGCCCGTGTAGCGCGGGCCGTCCGGCGTGGCCGGGAAGCCGTTCTCGAGCAGGTCGACGGTGAAGAACGCCGAGATCAGGTCGCCGTGACCGAACACGAGGTCCTGGTCGTACTTGAGCCCGCGCTGACCGTTGAGGTCGATGTGGAACAGCTTGTCGTGCCAGAGCGCCTGGCCGATCGTGTGCGTGTAGTTGAGGTTGGCCATCTGCTCGTGGCCGGTCTCGGGGTTGAGGCCGACGATGTCGCCGTGCTCGAGCTCGCCGATGAGGGCCAGGGCGTGGCCGGCGGTGGGCAGGAAGATGTCGCCGCGGGGCTCGTTGGGCTTGGGCTCGAGGCCGATGCGCAGGTCGTAGCCCTGGGACTTGATGTAGCCGGCGACGGTGTCGAGGCCCTCCTTGTAGCGCTCGTGCGCCGCGTGGACGTCCTTCGACCCGTCGTACTCCGAGCCCTCACGGCCGCCCCACATGACGAACGTCGAGGCACCGACCGAGGCCGCGATGTCGACCGCGCGCAGGACCTTGCGCAGGCCGAACCTGCGCACGCCGCGATCGTTCGAGGTCAGTCCGCCGTCCTTGAAGACGGGGTGGCTGAAGGTGTTGGTCGTGACCATCTCGATCACGAGGCCGGCGGCGTCGGCGGCGTCCTTGACGCGGCCCACGGCCTTCTCGCGCTCGGCCTCGTCGGCGTCGAACGCGAAGACGTCGTTGTCGTGGAACGTGATGCCCCAGGCGCCGAGCTCGGCCAGCCGACCGACGTACTCGGTGGGGTCGAGGGCCGGGCGCGACGCCGAGCCGAAGGGGTCCTGGCCCGTCCAGCCGACGGTCCACAGGCCGAACGAGAAGCGGTCGTCAGGGGTGGGGCGGCGGACGGTCATGGCAAGCTCCTCGTAATAAGTTTGATGGTAGAACTTAAGACGCCGACTGCGCTACTGTCAACGCATGGTCGACGCGCCGGGAACGCCGTGGCACGGACCGGCGAGCGTCGCCGTCCGCCAGGCGAACCTGCGCGAGCGCAACCTCGCGGCGCTGGTGGCCGGGGTCTGCCGGGCTGAGTCGCCACCGTCGCGGGCCGACCTCGCCGTCGAGCTCTCGATGACCCGGGCGACGGCCGCCCGACTCGTCGACGAGCTCGTGGCGGCCAAGGTCGTCGACGAGGTCGAGCGCCCGCGGTCGGGGCGTGGCCGGCCGGCGCTCGCGCTGCGACCGGGGGAGGGGATCGTCGCCCTGGGTCTCGCGATCGAGACCGAGCGCGTCATCGCCCGGGCCGTCGACCTGCGGGGCGAGGTCGTCGCCGAGCGCGTCGCGCCCTCGACGTCGCGGGACCCGGAGCGGGTCCTCGACGCCCTCGCCGCCGAGGCGCGGGAGGTGCGGGCCCTCGTCCAGGCGCGGCGGGTCGTCGGCGTGGGTGTCGCGGTGCCCGGCATCGTGACCGAGGACGGCCTCCTGCTGCGCGCCCCGAACCTCGGCTGGAGCGACGTCGACGTCGCCGAGGGGCTGCGCTCGGTCGGTGGGCTGCACCGGATCCACGTCGCGAACGAGGCCGACATGGCAGCCTTCCTGGAGGCCGAGCCGGCGCCGGGTCGACCCGGCGAGTGGTCGGACTTCGTGCACGTCTCGGCGGCCGTCGGCGTCGGCGGGTCGATCGTGACGGGCGGCCGGATCGTCGCGGGCGAGCACGGCGCGGCTGGCGAGCTGGGGCACGTGTGCGTCGACCCCTCGGGCCCGGCCTGCGCCTGCGGATCGACCGGCTGCCTCGAGCGGTACGTCGGGATCGAGGCGCTCGCCACGGTCTCCGGGCTCGCTCGCGAGGACGTCGCGACCGAGCTCGGCGCACGGGCCGCGGCCGGCGACACCGGGTGCCTGGCCGCCCTCGAGCAGGTCACCCACGCGCTGAGCGTGGCGCTCGCCAGCGTCGTCAACGTCGTCGGGATCTCCTCGGTCGTCCTCGGCGGCCACCTGGCCACGCTGCCGCCGTCGACCCTCGAGGCGGTCCAGCAGCGGCTCGACGCGCGCGTGCTCGGTTCGCGGTGGACCCCGGTGCGGATCCGGGCCGCTCGCGGCGACGACGCGGCGGCCGCGACCGGCGCCGCGCACCGTGCGCTGGGCGACCTCCTGGCCCGCCCCGCCGCCTGGGTCTGAGGAAATCTCGCCGAAACACTGGACGTGACCGCCGTCACGTGCATATGTTGTGCGACACAACAATTACGTCGTGCTCCAGTGCCCACCGCTGGATCCGGCACCCACCTCGCACCACACAGCTAGGAGGCGTCCGCATGAAGCGAACGCGCAACATCGTGATGGCAGTCGTCCTGGGGGCGACCCTCTCGCTCGCCGCCTGCGGCAGCGACGACGGCGGCGGGAGCGACTCGTCCGACGGCAAGATCGGCGTGATCCTGCCCGACACGAAGTCCTCGGTCCGCTGGGAGAGCGCCGACCGCCCGGCCCTCGAGGCCGCCTTCAAGGAGGCTGACGTCGAGTACACGATCCAGAACGCCGAGGGCGACGCCGAGAAGATGGCGACGATCGCCGACGGCATGATCGCCGACGGCGTCACGGTCCTCGCGATCGTCAACCTCGACTCGGAGTCGGGCGCCGCGATCCAGGAGAAGGCCGCCAAGCAGGGCGTCCGGACGATCGACTACGACCGTCTGACCCTCGGCGGCTCGGCCGACTACTACGTGTCGTTCGACAACACCGTGGTCGGCGAGCTGCAGGGCCAGGGCCTGGCGGACTGCCTCGGCGAGGAGGCGGCCAACGTCATCTACCTGAACGGCAGCCCGACCGACAACAACGCCACGCTGTTCTCGGCGGGTGCGCACAGCGTGCTCGACAAGATCTCGACCTACACCGAGGTCGGCGAGCAGGCCGTTCCCGACTGGGACAACGAGCAGGCCGTCACGATCTTCGAGCAGCTGTACACGCAGGCCGGCGGCGACGTCCAGGGCGTGTACGCGGCCAACGACGGTCTCGCGGGCTCGGTCATCTCGATCCTGGAGAAGAACGGTCAGGCCGGTCAGGTCCCCGTCACGGGTCAGGACGCGACGGTCGAGGGCCTGCAGAACATCCTCGCCGGCACCCAGTGCATGACGGTCTACAAGTCCGCCAAGCTCGAGGCCGGCGCGCTCGCCGACGCCGCGATCGCCCTGGTCAAGGGTGAGGACGCCGACACCAACGGCACGACCGAGGACTCCGAGGGTGACCGCGACGTCCCCTCGATCCTGCTGACGCCGGAGTCCATCACCAAGGACACCGTCAAGTCGGTCGTCGACGACGGCGGCGCCAAGGCCGAGGACATCTGCACCGGCGAGTTCGCGCAGTACTGCGACGAGGTCGGCATCTCCTGATGCGCCCGGGGTGGGTGCGGCGGCGCGACCGTCGCACCCACCCCTGCGCAGGACCGCACGTCGCTCGACCCCACCTGATCCCCTTGTCTCGGAGGACCGCATGACCGGCACCCCGCTCCTGGAGCTGCGGAACGTCAACAAGATCTTCGGCGCCGTCCACGTCCTGCACGACGTGAACTTCGCCGTCCACCCCGGCCAGGTCACGGCCCTCGTCGGCGACAACGGCGCCGGCAAGTCCACGCTGGTCAAGACCGTCGCCGGCATCTACGCCGCCGACTCCGGCGAGCAGTACTTCGACGGGCAGCAGGTGAACATCACCAGCCCGAAGGAGGCGTCCGAGCTCGGCATCGAGGTCGTCTACCAGGACCTCGCGCTGTGCGACAACCTCGACATCGTCGAGAACATGTTCCTCGGCCGCGAGCTGAAGAAGGGCCCGCTGCTCGACGAGGCCACGATGGAGGAGCGCGCCCGCGAGACGCTGGCGTCGCTCTCGGTGCGCACCGTCAAGTCGGTGCGCCAGGGCGTCGCCAGCCTGTCGGGCGGCCAGCGTCAGACCGTCGCGATCGCCAAGGCCGTGCTCTGGAACTCCAAGGTCGTGCTGCTCGACGAGCCGACCGCGGCGCTGGGCGTGGCCCAGACCCGCCAGGTCCTCGACCTCGTGCGCCGCCTGGCCGACCAGGGCCTCGGCGTCGTGCTGATCTCGCACAACATGAACGACGTGTTCGAGGTCGCCGACCGCATCACCGCGCTCTACCTCGGCCGCGTCGCGGCAGACGTCGCCACCAAGGACGTCACCCACGGGCAGGTCGTCGAGCTCATCACGGCCGGCCGCAGCGGGGCCCTCGGGCTCGCGCCGGCCGCCACGCCCGTCTGATCACCCACGACTCTCGAGAGCAGGAACCAGATGTCCACCGACACGACCCCCACGCCGGGGCTCGCCGGGTCCGACTTCGCCTCGGACTCCCACAGCGCCTCCGGCCTGCGCGAGGCCGGCCGCGACTACCTGACCCGCCTGCGGGGCGGCGACATGGGCGCCCTCCCGGCGACCCTCGGCCTCCTCGCGCTCGTCATCGGCTTCAGCATCGCGAGCGACACCTTCCTGACCGAGCTCAACATCGCCAACCTGATCACCCAGGCCGGCGCGATCTGCGTGCTCGCGATGGGGCTCGTCTTCGTCCTGCTGCTGGGCGACATCGACCTGTCCGCCGGCTTCGCCGGGGCGACCTCCGCCACGGTCGCGGCCCTGCTGATCCGCGACCAGGGCCAGGGCTGGCCGGTCGCCGTCCTCGGCGGCATCGCCACGGGCGCGGTGATCGGCTTCGTGATCGGCGTGCTGGTCGCGAAGCTCGGCATCCCGTCGTTCGTCGTGACGCTGGCCTTCTTCCTGGGTCTGCAGGGCGCCCTGCTCCGCATGATCGGCGAGGGCGGCTCGGTGCGCGTCGACAACTCGTTCATCCGCGGCATCTCGATCGACAACATGCCCGTCGCGGCCGGGTGGGCGTTCGCGGGCGGTGTCGTCGTGGCCTTCGCGGTCCTCTCGCTGCTGCGTCACCGTCGGCAGGTGCGCCAGAACCTCCAGCACCTCCCGCTCGCCGTGGTGATGTTCAAGATCATCGGCCTCGCCGTGCCGGTGCTGGTGCTGACAGCCGTCCTCAACAGCAACCGCAGCCGCAACCCGAACTTCCCGATCGAGGGCATCCCGTGGGTGCTCCCGCTCGTCGGCTTCCTGCTGATCTTCTGGACGTACGTGCTGACCCGCACGGCCTACGGCCGCCACCTGTACGCGGTCGGCGGCAACCGCGAGGCGGCGCGTCGCGCCGGCATCAACGTCGACCGGATCCGCGTCTCTGCCTTCATGATCTGCTCCTCGATGGCGGCGATCAGCGGCATCATCGCCGCCTCCAACGCGGGCAAGGTCTCGGCGTCCTCCGGCGGCAGCAACACGCTGCTGTACGCCGTGGGCGCGGCCGTCATCGGCGGCACCAGCCTGTTCGGCGGCAAGGGCAAGGCCCGCGACGCAGTGATCGGCGGGCTCGTGATCGCGACGATCACCAACGGCCTGGGCCTGCTCGACCAGCCGAGCTACATCAACTTCGTGGTGACGGGATCGGTGCTCCTGCTCGCCGCCGCGGTCGACGCGATCTCGCGACGTCGGCGGTCGGCCGCCGGCGTGGCGTGAGGCCGGCGGGCACTACCGTGACGGGGGTGGCGCGCGCCGGGACAGGAACCAACCAGGAGGCCGTCCGTCGGCACAACCTGGGAACGGTCCTGCGGTACGTCCACCGCACCGGGAGCACCTCACGCGCCTCGTTGACGAGCCAGATGGCGCTCAACCGCAGCACGATCGGTGGTCTCGCCGCGACGCTCGAGGACCTGGGCCTCGTCCGGCGCTCGACCCCGGTCGCGTCCCGAGCGGGCGCGGGCCGACCGTCGGCGGGGCTGGAGGTCGTCTCGCGACGGGCCTACGTGCTCGCGATCGACGTGGGGGTCGACCGGGTCGTCGTGGGCCGGGTCGGTCTCGGCTGCGACGTCGAGGTGCGGGCGCGCGTGAACCTGCCGCCCGAGCCGGCGCCCGAGCACGTCGCCGAGACCATCGTGGGGCTCGTCGCCGCCGTGCGCGCCGACGCGTCCCCGGAGTCGACCCTCGTCGGCGTCGGCATCAGCGTCCCGGGTGTCGTGCGCGAGGCCGACGGGATGGTCGTCTTCGCCCCCAACCTCGGATGGCACGAGGTGCCCTTCGCGGCGCTGGTGCGCGAGCGGCTCGGTCTGACCGTCGACCACGTGATCGCCAACGACGCCGACCTGGGAGCGCGCGCCGAGCACGTCCGGGGGGCCGGCGTCGCGGTCGACCACCTCGTCTACGTCTCCGGTGACGTCGGCGTCGGTGCCGGCGTCATCACCGACGGTCGCCCCCTCGGTGGTGCCGGTGGTTTCGCGGGCGAGATCGGGCACATGTCCTTCGCCCCGAACGGACTGCGCTGCCACTGCGGCAGCCGCGGCTGCTGGGAGACACAGGTCGGCGCGGTCGCGATCGCGCGGGCCATCGGCGCGCCCGCCGACGTCGTGCCGACGCTCGACGCCGTGCTCGACGACTTCGACGGGCCGCCCGAGTCGCTGCACGAGATCGCGCACCACGTCGGTCACGGGCTCGCGAACGTCATCAACATGCTCAACCCGCAGGTCGTCGTGCTCGGCGGCTACCTCGCCTCGCTGCACCGGCTCGTCGAGCCCGAGATCCTCGCCGCCGTGCGGTCGGGGGTCATGTCCGCGGCCGGCGGCCAGGTGCTCGTCACCCGACCGACGCTGGGTGCCGACACGGTCCTCGTCGGTGCGGCCGAGGCGGCGTTCGAGTCGCTCCTGGCCGATCCCGCCGGCGTCCTGTCGCGCTGAGCGGGCTCAGCCGGTGACGGCTGTCAGGCCTTCCGGATCAGCTTGTGGTTCGCGAACTCGTCGGCCGCCAGCAGGCCCAGCTCGCGGGACGTGCCGCTGCGCTTGATGCCGCCGAACGGCAGCTCGGGGGAGTCCGCCAGCACGAGGTTGACGAAGACCATGCCCGCCTCGATGCGGTCGGCGACCCGGTCGGCCTGCGCCTCGTCGGTCGTGAAGACGTACGACCCGAGCCCGAAGTCGGTGTCGTTGGCGAGCTCGACCGCCGCGTCCTCGCCGTCGACGCGGTACACGACCGCGACGGGCCCGAAGAACTCCTCGCGGTAGGCGTCGTTCTCGGGCGAGACGTCGGTCAGCACGGTCGGCACGACGAACGCTCCGTCGCGGGTGCCGCCGGCCACGAGGGTCGCGCCCTGGGCGACGGCACGGTCGACCTGGTCCTGCAGGCGCTCCGCCGCCGCCAGCGACGACAGCGGTCCGAGCTCGGTGTCGTCCGACGTCGGATCGGCGGGCCGCACCGCGGTCATCGCGGCGGTGAACTTCTCCAGGAACGCGTCGTAGAGGTCGTCGGCGACGATGAACCGCTTGGCACCGTTGCAGGACTGGCCCGAGTTGTCCATGCGCGCCCCGACGGCGGCCTCGACCGTCGCGTCGAGGTCGTCGGTCGAGAGCAGCACGAACGGGTCGGACCCGCCCAGCTCGAGCGCGACCTTCTTGAGGTGGCGGCCCGCGACCTCGGCGACGGCTGCGCCGGCCCGCTCGGAGCCCGTGACCGAGACGCCCTGGATGCGTCGGTCGGGGATGATGATCTCGGCGACCTGCTCGTTCGAGGCCCGCAGGTCGACGTAGGCGCCGTCGGGCAGTCCGGTGCCGGCGAAGATCTCCTCGATCAGCGCGGCCGACTCGGGGCACTGCGGGGCGTGCTTCAGGACGATCGTGTTGCCCAGGGCCAGGTTCGGTCCGGCGAACCGGGCGACCTGGTAGTACGGGAAGTTCCACGGCATGATCCCGAGCAGCGCGCCGATCGGGGCCCGCCGCACGAGTCCCGAACCCTCGCCGCCGAGCAGGTCGATGGGCCGGTCGCGCAGGATGTCGCCGACGTGGTCGGCGTAGTACTCGTAGATGTCGGCGGCGAAGTCGACCTCGCCGAGCGCGGCCTCACGCGGCTTGCCCATCTCGCGCACGATGACGTCCGCGAGCTCCTCGCGCCGCTCGCGGTGCGCGGTCGCGACGGCCCGCAGCGCCGTGGCCCGGGCCTGCGGGTCGGCGTCGGCGACGAGCGCGCGGTGCGCCTGGGCCGCCCGCGCGATCGCGTCCTCGACCTGGGCGTCGGTGGCGGTCGGGTAGGCGGCCACCTGCTCGCCGGTCGCGGGGTTCACCACGGCGTACTCGGTCATCAGCGGGTCCTCTCGGTGCGGTGCTTCTCGGTCTGGACGATCTGGTCGGCCACGAGCGCGCCCATGCGGATCGCGCCGTCGACGTGCTGGTAGCCCAGCCCCGCCAGGTCGCTGCACGCGAAGCGGATCGGGCCGACGGGGGTGCGCAGGTCGGGGCCGTAGCGGTGCAGGCCGCCGAGGTCGAAGCTCGCCGCGTAGGCGCCGCGGGTCCACTCCTCGGAGCCCCAGTCGCTCTCGTAGTAGACGCTCGGCTCGAGGGTCTGCGGGCCGTAGTAGTGCGACATCGAGGTCAGGATCCGCTCGCGCCGCTCGTCGGCGTCGAGCGCGAACAGGTCGTCGGCGTTGCGGTCGGACACGAAGCCCACCAGCGTGCCGCGGGGGTCGCCGTGCAGCGTGTTGTCGTACGCCTCGTGGCACACCTCGTACGGACCGAACGCCGTGCCCGAGAGTCCGAGGTCGCGCCAGAACGGGGTCTCGTAGACCGCGTGCACCTTGATGACCAGGCCCATCGAGAGGTGCTGGTGCAGCTGGTGCTGGCGCCGCGGCAGGGGTGGCGAGTAGCTGATCCGCGAGTACAGGACCGGCGGCACGGCGAGGACGACGTGGCGGGCCCGCACCGCGAGGTCGGGCGTGCGGACCAGGGCGCCGACGTCGGACCAGGCGATCTCGCGCACGGGCTGGCCGAGGCGCACGTCGTCGCCGAGCCGCTCGGCCAGGCGCAGCGGCACCGACTGCAGGCCTCCGACGACCCGGCGGTCCAGGATGAAGTCGGGGTCGACGAGGTTCGAGAACGATCCGGCGCTGGCCGCCATGAGCAGCGCCTGGAGCGCCGAGAAGGCGTGCGGGGGCTTGGTCAGCATCGCGCCCGCGATGAACAGGGCGACGTTGTCGCGGGCCTCCTGGTCGGGGGTCTGCTCCGCGAGCCAGGCCTCGAACGAGACGCGGTCGAGGGCGTCGGCGTCCGGGTGCTCCCACGGCCGGTCGGGGTCGACCTGCGCGACGAGCGCTTCCAGCCGCTCGACCAGGGCGTCGATCGCCGCCTCGGTGGCGGGCGGGACGGGGAACATCTCGCCGGTGTAGCGGGTGCTGGTGCCGTCCGGGCCGACGTAGACCGACTCGCCCTCGCGGTAGCGCTCGTAGGTCTCCAGGCCGAGCTCGTCGAGCGTCTCGATCAGGGCCGTCTGGTCGGACGAGACCCACTGGCCGCCGAGCTCGAGCGTCGCCCCGTCGACGTCCTGCGTCCACAGCCGCCCGCCGACGCGGTCGCGGGCCTCCAGCACGAGCACCGACAGCCCTGCGGCGCGCAGCCGGGTGGCGGCGGTGAGGCCTGCGGCACCGGCTCCGACGACGACGACGTCACGATCGGGCTCGGTCATGTGGGGGCTCCTCGTGCCGGCGCGATCGGGGCCACGGAACGTCGGGGCCCGTGCCGGGAAGTCTAGGGGCGCGCAGGTGCGAGCGGCCAGGGTCGGACGATGCGACATGATGCGGTGGTGATCGACGCACATCGGCAGCGGCTGCGCTCGGCCGGCGTCCGCAGCGAGGCGCTCGACGCGCAGACCTGGCGCCGCGTCAGCGAGGGCGTCCCCGCGTGGTGGCACGACTGCGACAACGCGCTGTACCTCGCCGAGGGCGCCTACCTGACCGACGCGGTGCTGGCCAACCTCACGCTGTTCCCGATGCGCGACGTCGTGATCGCGATCGGCTCGCCGATGGAGCACCTCACTTCCCTGCTGGTCGGCGGCGACCGGGCGACGGTCTTCCTCGACGAGCGGGTCGTGCTGACTGCCGGCGAGATCTACTGCGGCGCCGACTCCCAGATCGTCCTGCACGGCCCGGTCGTCGCGACGCGGCAGCCGCTGCTCGACGCCCGCAACGGTGGCTCGATCGTCGTCGACGGCGACCAGCTCTGGGCCGCCGGCGTCTACCTCGCGACCGACGACATGCACCGCCTCACCGACCGGACCACGGGGGAGCGGATCAACCCCTTCGGCGCGCACATCCGCATCGGGCGACACGTGTGGTTGTGCCGCGAGGCCGTCGTGACGGGCCACGTCGAGATCGGCGACGACGTGTGCGTCGGACTGCGCAGCCTCGTGCGGGGTCAGAAGGTGCCGGCGCGCACGGTCGTCGCCGGGACGCCCGCCCGGGTCGTCCGTGAGGACACGACCTGGGACTTCGCCGACACGCCGTGACGTCTGCTCGTCCCACCACACGTGAGGGGGCCCACGCCACCGCGTCTCGCATCGTGAACGGTGGTCCGGATCGTGGTTCGGAGGTTCCTACGGTGGTGGGGCCGGGAGATCCCCGGCGTCCCCCGAGGGGCCGCGATCCGGCCTCCTGAACGTCCGAAGGAACTTCTCATGTCCGACCAGCTCGTCGACGCCCCCAAGAGCCGCAAGGGTCTGCTCGCCGTCGTCATCGTCATCGTCCTCGCCCTCCTCGCCGGTGGGTACTTCCTGTTCCTCCGCGACAACGGGGACGCCATCAAGATCGGCGTCGTCGGCGCGAGCGACCCGTACTGGAAGACGTTCGAGGAGGCCGCTGCCGACGACGGCATCGAGGTCGAGATCGTCGACTTCTCCGACTACACGCAGCTCAACGCCGCGCTGAGCAACGGCGAGCTGGACTTGAACCAGTTCCAGCACCTGGTCTTCCTGGCGGACTACAACGTCTCCAACGACGACAACCTGACGCCGATCGGCGCCACCGCGATCTACCCGCTGGCGCTGTACTCCAAGCAGTACACCTCGGCGGAGGACATCCCGGACGGCTCGCGCGTCATCGTGCCCGACGACACCAGCAACCAGGCCCGTGGCCTGAAGATCCTGCAGGACGCGGGCCTCATCGAGCTGTCCGACGGCGGCACGATCTTCTCGGACCTGTCCGACGTCGACACCGCGAGCTCGCGCGTCGAGGTCATCACGGCCGGCGCCGACTTCACCGCCTCGAGCCTCGACGACGTCGCCGCGGCGATCGTCAACAACGACTTCGTGGAGGACGCCGGCCTCGACTTCGACGCCGCCCTGGCGACGGACGACCCGTCCGACCCGGTCGCCGCGCCGTACGTCAACGTGTTCGTCGCCCGCGACGAGGACAAGGACAACGAGGACTACCTCAAGCTCGTCGAGATCTACCAGGACACGAAGGCCGTCACCGACGGCGTGCTCGAGGTCTCCGGCGGCACCGCGGTGCTGCTGACCACGCCCGTCGACGAGCTGGTCCAGATCCTCAGCGACACCGAGAAGGTCGTCGAGGAGAACAAGAAGTAACGCTGTCCTCGTCCGACGGTCCGGTGCCATCCTGCTCAGGCGGGCGGCACCGGACCGTGACGCGTGGTTGACCGAAGGATCCAGATGGCCATCATCGAGCTGGAGAACGTCTCCGTGACGTTCCCGCCCCGCAACCGGCGCGGCGAACCCGTGCACGCGGTCCAGGACGTGTCGTTGTCGGTGAAGGCCGGCGAGATCGTCGGCATCGTCGGCTACTCGGGCGCCGGCAAGTCGACGCTGCTGCGCGTCGTCAACGCGCTCGAGCGGGCCACCGACGGTCGGGTCGTCGTTGACGGCGTCGACATCACCCGCCTGCGCGAGCGCGACCTCAACGAGGTCCGCCGCAACATCGGCATGATCTTCCAGCAGTTCAACCTGTTCACGTCACGCACGGTCTACGGCAACATCGCCTACCCGCTCGAGGTCGCCGGGAAGTCCAAGCAGGAGCAGCGCGAGCGCGTCTCGGAGCTGCTGCGCTTCGTCGGCCTGTTCGACAAGGCGCTCGCGTACCCCGAGCAGCTCTCCGGCGGCCAGAAGCAGCGCGTCGGCATCGCCCGCGCGCTGGCGGCCGGCCCGTCGATCCTGCTGGCCGACGAGGCCACGAGCGCGCTCGACCCCGAGACGACCGTCGAGGTGCTCAACCTGCTGAAGCGGGTCAACACCGAGCTCGGGGTCACGGTCCTGGTCATCACGCACGAGATGGAGGTCGTCAAGACGATCGCCGACCGCATCGTCGTGATGGAGGAGGGAGGCATCGTCGAGAGCGGCAGCGCGTTCGAGATCTTCTCCGCCCCTCGGCACGCGGCCACGCAGCGGTTCGTGCGCACGATCGTCGACGACGTGCCGCAGGAGCACGAGCTCGAGCAGCTGCGTCGCCGGCACCCCGGTCGTCTCATCACGGTCTCGTTCCGCGACGACGCCGCGACGCAGTCGCAGGTGTTCACCGAGATCGTCCGGGCGGGCCTGGAGTTCGAGCTGGTCTACGGCGGTCTCGAGGACGTCCGCGGGCGCAGCTTCGGCCACCTGACGCTCGAGCTGCGCGGCGAGACCGCCGCCGTCGACGCGGTCGTGACGCGGCTCGGTGAGCTGGTCCCGGTCCGGGACCTCGGCACGGGCGAGGGGGCGGCTCGATGAGCATCCTCGACGGCATCCGGGACTTCTTCCAGCCGGTCATCGACCTCCAGTCGCAGTTCGTCTCGGCCTTCGGCGAGACGCTGTTCCTCGCCGGCTCCGGCCTGGTCGTCGGCGGCTTCCTCGGCCTGGTGATCGGCACGGCGCTGTACGTCACCCGGGCGGGCGGCATCGCGCCGAACGCCGTCGCGAGCTTCGTGCTCAACGTGCTGGTCAACTTCTTCCGACCGATCCCGTTCATCCTGCTCGCGGTCGCGCTGCAGCCGTTCTCGCGGGCGATCGGTGTCGACGGCATCGGCACGGGGCACGCCGTCGTCGCGATCATCTTCGGGTCGGCGTTCGGCATCGGCCGGATCGTGGAGCAGAACCTCGTGAGCGTCGACCCGGGCGTGCTCGAGGCCGCGCGGGCGATGGGCGCCTCGCGCTGGCAGGTCGTCCGCACGGTCCTCCTGCCCGAGGCACTGGGACCCCTGATCCTGGGCTTCACGTTCGCGATGGTCGCGATCGTCGACATGACCGCCGTCGTCGGCACGATCGGCGCCGGCGGCCTCGGCCAGCTCGCGCTCACCGAGGGCTACCGCCAGTACCAGTCCGTCGTCACGTGGACCGCCGTGGTCATCGTGATCCTGATCGTCCAGGCCGGCCAGTTCGCCGGGAACGCCCTGGCCCGCAAGGTCCTGCGCCGCTGACCCCACCCGCTTGGGCGGTGAGTGTTCCACCGTATGGGTCTCCAGACGGTGGAACACTCACCGCTCCCGGTGGAACACTCACCGCCCCGGGATGTGGGCAGGTGAGCAAGAACGGTCGGGCGCGGGACGGTCCGGGTCGGCGAGACTGGGGGCGTGAGCCCCGATGCCGTGCCCCGCGACCGCCTGCGTGAGCTGCTCGACGCGGTGCTGGGCGAGGAGAACACGAGCCTCGACGCGATGGCCGAGGCGGCCTACGTCTCGCCGTTCCACTTCTCCCGCACGCTGTCGAGCGGCGCGGGCGAGCCACCGGTGTCGTTGCGTCGCCGCGTCATGCTCGAACGGGCGGCCTGGCGGCTGGGCCGCGGCGCGGGCGTCACGGAGGTCGCGCTCGAGGCGGGGTACGACAGCACCGACGGATTCGCTCGTGCCTTTGCCCGCGCCTACGGCCACCCGCCGAGCGCCACCTCGCCCGGTGCCGTGCACCGCCTCCCGGCGCCCAACGGGGTGCACTTCCACCCACCCGTGAACCTGTGGGTCACGGCCCGGGAGCCGTCGTCGCCCGGGCACGACGTCGTCCAGCTCCAGGTCCACCATGACGTCGCCGACACGGCCGCGCTGCTCGACCTCGCCGTCGGGCTCCCCGATGACGTCACCGCGGCGCCCGTGCGCCCGGGCCAGGTGGTCCTGTCCTGGGACGGGCCGGAGGAGACCGTCGCCGAGGTCCTGTCCGCGATCGTGTGGACGAAGGAGGTCTGGCTCGCCTCGATCGACGGGGCCGACCAGCCCGTCCGCGTCACCCGCGACCTCGTGGCACTGCGGGCCCACCATGCCGAGGTCGCGGCCCGGTGGCTCGCGATGGTCCGCACCACCGAGTCCGACGGCACCTGGGGCGACCGCGTCATCGACGCGCTGTGCGACCCGCCGGAGAGCTTCGTGCTCGGCGGCATCGTCGCCCACGTGCTGACCTACGCCGCGCACCGGCGCCTCGTCGTCCGCGCGATGCTGCGCGACGCCGGGGTCGAGACCGACTCCGGCGACCCCCTGGACTGGATTGCCCGAAGGAGCGCCGAATGACCCGCACCGTCTACACGACCGCCACGACCCTTGACGGGTTCATCGCGACCGACGACCACGACCTCGGCTGGCTGCTGAGCCGTCGCCTCGACGACGACAGCCCCTGGTCGCACGACCGCTTCATGGCCGGCGTCGGGGCGATCGTGATGGGCCGGTCGACCTTCGACTGGGTCGAGCGGCACCGGGCGGCGTCCGGCGACGCGTGGTTCTACACGCAGCCGTCGTGGGTCATGACGAGCCGCGACCTGCCCGTGCCGGAGGGCGCCGACGTGCGGGCTGCCGCGGGTGACGTCGGGGACGTGCACCCCGCGCTCGTCGAGGCGGCCGGCGGCAAGGACGTGTGGGTCGTCGGGGGAGGGGGCCTGGCCGCCGCGTTCGCCGAGGCCGGGCTGCTCGACGAGGTCGTCGTCTCGATCGCGCCCGTCGCGATCGGCTCGGGCATGCCGCTCCTTCCCGGCACCGTCGAGCTGGAGCTGCTCGACTCGGGCGTGAACGGGGAGTTCCTCTGCGCTCGCTACGGCGTGGTGCGCTCGCCTGCCTGAGCGGGCGGCGTGACCCCTGTCACACCCCGGAGTACCCTTCCGTCATGGGACGCAGCAACGACCTTGCCGTGCCGCCCGGCGCCGACGCCGAGCAGCTCGCGCGGTACCTCGCGCGCGCCCACGACGCCTTCGTCTCGACCGGGCTCGCCGACCCCGCGCTGCGCACCCTGGTCCACGACTCCTGGCAGCGCAGCCTCGCCGGCGGGGTCGACCCCGAGTACTCGCTGGCCTCGATCGTGCTCGACGACGACCGGCTCGAGGAGATCCGCTCGGCGCACCCGCTCGCGATCGCGATGCCCGTCATCCGCCAGCTCCTGGTCGAGTCTGCGGCAGAGGCCGGGCACCTGGTCGCCGTCAGCGACGCGGTCGGTCAGCTGCTGTGGGTCGAGGGCTCGCACGACCTGAGGGCGCGCGCCGAGGGGATGCACTTCCTCCCCGGCGCCGACTGGAGCGAGGGCAGCGCCGGCACCAACGCGCCCGGCACGGCACTGGCGCTCGACCGCCCGGTCCAGATCTTCGGCCCGGAGCACCTGTCGCGCAACGTCACGCCGTGGTCGTGCTCCGCCGCGCCGATCCACGACCCCGACACCGGCGCCGTGCTCGGCGTCCTCGACCTCACGGGCACCGCCGAGGTCGCCACGGTGCAGAGCCTCTCGCTCGTGCGGGCGACGGTCGCGGCGGTCGAGGCCGAGCTGCGCATCCAACGGCTCAGCCCGCCGGGTCCGACCTCCACGGTCAGCGGTGCGGGCTGGAGCATGCCGTCGCTGGAGGTACTGGGGGCGCGCGGCGCCACGTTCCGTCACGGCAGCACGATGTCGCGCCTCGGCCTGCGGCACAGCGAGCTGCTCCTGCTGCTGACCGAGCGCGAGGAGGGGTGGCGGGCCGGTGAGCTGGCGGTCGCCCTCAGCGACGACGAGCAGGCCGACGTCACGATCCGCGCCGAGATCTCGCGCCTGCGCAGCGTGCTGGGGCCGGTCGACCTGGCCTCCCGGCCCTACCGCCTGGCCAACGCCGTCGCGACCGACGTCGCGGCCGTGCGTCGCGACCTGGCCGAGGGGCACCTGCGCCGGGCCGTGGCCGACTACCGCGGCCCCGTGCTGCCGGAGTCGTCGGCGCCCGCCGTCGTCGAGATCCGCGACGCGCTGCACCTGCGGGTGCGCTCGTCCCTGCTCGCCAGCGACGACGCCGACGCGATCCTCACGTTCGCCGACACCGCTCACGGCCGCGACGACTTCGAGATCTGGGAGCACGCGCTCGACATCCTCCCGGTCTCCTCACCCCGTTACACGCAGGTCGAGACCCACGTCGCCCGCCTCGACGACGCCCTCGGCTGACCCCGCCCCGAGATGTGGTGGCCTGTCGGGGGTTCCGTCAGCACGACATGCCCGACGAGCCAGCACATCTGGGGGAGCGGCTGGGTCAGGTGAAGGGGAGGGCGCCGGGGCCGGGGCGGGTGCGGACGTCGCGCAGCCGGTCGACCTGGTGGCCGTCCTCGCAGACCAGGGCCACGTGCGCCCGTGCGCCACACCCGCGGTGCTCGACCTCGACGGCCGGGCCGTCGGAGCCCGACAGGTGCGTGCCGCCCCAGTCGGCCAGCGCGACCATGACCGGCTGCAGGTCGAACCCGCGCTGGGTCAGGCGGTACTCGTGGCGCTCGCGGTCGCCGGGCTCGCGATAGGCGACCCGCTGCACGATGCCGTGCTCCACCAGGAGGGCGAGCCGGTGGCTCAGCACCGCGCGGGAGAGCCCGCTGTGGCGCTGCATCAGGTCGAAGCGCCGCACCCCGTTGAAGATCTCGCGCAGCACGATGACGGTGCCGGACTCGCCGAGGATCTCCATGGCGCGGCCGATCGGGCAGTTGTCGGTCGACCAGGCGAGGGCGGCAGGTGCAGACGTGCTCATGTGAGCCATGCTACGTCTGTTTGACAGACTCAGCCAGGTCCGGCACGCTGAGTTCGTGACCGAGACCCAGAACTCCGCCGTCCGCGACCTCGCCGCCATGACCGGCTACGAGCAGCTCATGGCGATGCGCGACGGTCTGGCGCCGCCGGCACCGATCTCCTCGCTCGTCGGCATGATCGACTTCGACGGCGAGGTTGGCGCGATCCGCGTGGCCCTGGTGCCCGAGCAGCGTCACTACAACCCGCTCGGCACGGTGCACGGCGGCGTCATCTCGACGCTGCTCGACACCGCTGCGGGCTGCTCGGTCCACTCGACCCTGGCCGCGGGGGAGGGCTACACCTCGCTCGACCTGACGGTGAAGTTCCTGCGCGCCGTCACGGTCGACACCGGGCGCATCGAGGCTCGCGGCCGAGTCCTGCAGCGCGGCCGGCGCACGGCCCTGGCCGAGGCCCAGATCCTCGACGGCGAGGGGCGCCTCGTGGCGCACGCGACCTCGTCCTGCCTGATCTTCAGCTAGGTCGGCGGGTGGCGGGCCCGTACCTCCCTGACCTGCGGCGCAACGTTCGGGCAACCCGGCGGCAACGACGGTGTGACTAGCGTCACGCTCGCCGCCACGAGGCGGCGATCCCGATACAGATCACGCAGGAGTGGTTCGCATGGCCGTTTTCGCCCAGCCCGGCACCGAGGGCAGCGTCGTCAGCTACAAGCCCCGCTACGACCACTGGATCGGCGGCGAGTACGTCGCGCCGGTCAAGGGTCAGTACTTCGAGAACGTGTCGCCCGTCAACGGCAAGGTCTTCACCGAGGTCGCTCGCGGCACCGCTGAGGACATCGAGGCCGCGCTCGACGCGGCCCACGCCGCCGCCCCCGCCTGGGGCAAGACCTCGGTCGCCGAGCGTGCCGTGATCCTCAACAAGATCGCCGACCGCATCGAACAGAACCTCGAGATGCTCGCCGTCGGTGAGACCTGGGACAACGGCAAGCCCGTGCGCGAGACGATGGCGGCCGACCTGCCCCTGGCGGTCGACCACTTCCGCTACTTCGCCGGCGCGATCCGCGCCCAGGAGGGCCACCTGTCCCAGATCGACGAGGACACGGTCGCCTACCACTTCCAGGAGCCGCTGGGCGTCGTCGGCCAGATCATCCCGTGGAACTTCCCGATCCTGATGGCCGTGTGGAAGCTCGCTCCCGCGCTGGCCGCCGGCAACGCCGTCGTGCTCAAGCCTGCGGAGCAGACCCCGGCGTCGATCATGCTGCTGGTCGAGCTCGTCGCCGACCTGCTGCCCCCGGGCGTGCTCAACGTCGTCAACGGCTTCGGCACCGAGGCCGGCGCGCCGCTCGCCTCGAGCAACCGCATCCGCAAGATCGCCTTCACGGGTGAGACCACGACCGGCCGCCTCATCATGCAGATGGCCAGCCAGAACCTCATCCCGGTCACGCTCGAGCTGGGCGGCAAGTCGCCCAACGTGTTCTTCGAGGACGTCGCCACGAAGGACGACGCCTTCTACGACAAGGCACTCGAGGGCTTCACGATGTTCGCGCTCAACCAGGGCGAGGTCTGCACCTGCCCGAGCCGCGCGCTGATCCAGAACTCGATCCTCGAGCAGTTCCTGCCCGCGGCCACCGAGCGCACCAAGCTGATCAAGCAGGGCAACCCGCTCGACACCGACACGATGATCGGCGCGCAGGCCAGCAACGACCAGCTCGAGAAGATCCTGAGCTACTTCGAGATCGGCGTGCAGGAGGGCGCTCGCATCATCACCGGTGGCGAGCGCGTCGACCTGGGCGGCGACCTGTCGGGCGGCTACTACGTGGCACCGACGATCTTCCAGGGCCACAACAAGATGCGCGTGTTCCAGGAGGAGATCTTCGGTCCGGTCGTCTCGGTCACCGGGTTCGACGACTACGACGACGCGATGAGCATCGCCAACGACACGCTCTACGGCCTCGGTGCCGCGGTGTGGTCGCGCGACACCAACACCGCGTACCGCGCGGGTCGCGACATCCAGGCGGGCCGGGTGTGGACGAACAACTACCACGCCTACCCGGCGCACGCGGCGTTCGGCGGCTACAAGTCGTCGGGCATCGGGCGCGAGAACCACCTGATGATGCTCGACCACTACCAGCAGACCAAGAACCTGCTGGTGAGCTACTCGAACAACGCCCAGGGCTTCTTCTGAGCCGACACTCCTGACACCTCGAGGCCCGGCCCCATCGGTCGGGCCTCGAGGCCTTCCCCTCTCCGTCCGACCGACCCGTAGGAGCCGTGATGACCGTGGACCGCATCGCCATGACCGAGAAGGCCGCCGACCTGCTGCGTGAGCTCCGCACCTCGCACGGCAAGCCGCTGATGTTCCACCAGTCCGGCGGCTGCTGCGACGGGTCCGCCCCGATGTGCTTCACGCAGGGCTTCTACATCGTGGGGCCGACCGACGTGCACCTCGGCGACCTCGACATCGGTCCGGACCCCGAGATCGATCCGGCCGGCATCGTGCCGGTGCACATCTCGCGCGAGCAGTTCAACTACTGGTCGCACACCCACATCACGATCGACGTCGTGCCCGGCCGCGGTGCCGGCTTCTCGATCGAGGGCCCCACGGGGATGCGCTTCATGATCCGCTCACGCATCTTCACCGACGAGGAGGCCGAGCTCATGGCCGAGGAGCCCGCGCGGTAAACCGCTGTTACGCTGCTGCGAATCGGGCTCCGCCGTCGTACGGTCGGAGCATGTCTGGCGGAACAGGTGGAAACCTCGTGGGCGATGTCGGGTACAAGCTGAAGGTCCTGCGGCAGATCGGACTCCTCAAGGTCCAGCCTCCGCACCGTCTGCTGAAGGCCGGCATCAAGCTCGCCACGTGGGGTCCCGGCTTCCCGTCCGCGGCCGGTGCCGCCGCCGCCCGGTTCCCGAACCAGCTCGCGATCATCGACGACGCGGGCGAGATCACGTGGCAGGAGCTGTACGACGAGGTCAACCGCGCCACCGCGGCCCTGGCCACCAAGGGCATCGGCGCCGGTGACTCGGTCGCGCTGCTGTGCCGCAACCACCGCCACATGGTCGTGGCGATGATCGCGCTGATGCAGCGCGGCGCGAAGGTGCTGCTGCTCAACACGATGGCCAGTGCGTCGCAGCTCGGCGAGCTGACCCGCCGCGAGGGCGCGGGTCTCGCGATCGTCGACCAGGAGTTCCTGAAGGTCGCCTCCGAGCTCGACCGCGACCAGATCCTGGTGGCCTGGGAGGACGACGACTCCCACGGCCTGCCGACGCTCGCCAAGCTCTCGGCCGACGAGTCGTCGAAGCCGCACAAGAAGCCCGAGCGCCCCGGCGGCATCGTGATCTTCACCTCCGGCACCACGGGCCTGCCCAAGGGCGCGAACCGCAAGGAGCCGGAGAACCTCGACCCGCTCATGACGTTCTTCGGAGCCATCCCGTACACGGGCAACTCCACCGTCGTGCTGGCCGCGCCGCTGTTCCACTCCTGGGGCCTGCTCAACTTCGGCTTCGGGCTCTCGACGGTTCCCACCTACGTGCTGCGTCGCAAGTTCAAGCCCGAGCAGGTGCTGGCCGACATCGACACCTACAAGGCCGACGTGCTGGTCGTGGTGCCGCTGATGATGCAGCGGCTCGTCGACGCGTCGTCGACGGCGGTCGAGAAGTCCGACGTGTCGAGCCTGAAGATCACCGCCAGCAGCGGCTCGGCCCTCGCCGGCGACCTCGCGAACCACTTCATGGACCTGTTCACCGACTCGGTCTACAACTTCTACGGCGCGACCGAGACCGGCTGGGTCTCGGTCGCCTCGCCAGAGGACCTGCGGGCCGCGCCGGGCACCGCCGGGCGCGTGCCGTGGCGCACGATCGTCAAGATCCTCGACACCGACGGCAAGGAGGTGCCGCAGGGGGAGACGGGCGTCATCCACGTCGGCAACGAGATGCAGTTCGGCGGGTACACCGACGGTAACTCCAAGGCGTTCGCTGACGGCCTGATGCACTCCGGCGACCTCGGCTACTTCGACGAGGAGGGCCGCCTGTTCGTCGCGGGCCGTGACGACGACATGATCATCTCCGGCGGCGAGAACGTCTTCCCGCGCGAGCTCGAGGACGCCCTGATCGAGCACCCGGCGATCACCGACGTCGTCGTGACGGGCATCCCCGACGAGGACTGGGGCCACTGCCTCGCCGCCTACGTCGTGGTCAAGGACGGCGAGTCGCTCGACCTCGACGAGGTCGTGGCCTACGCGAAGGAGCGGGTCGCCCGCTTCGCCGTGCCGCGCAAGGTCAAGTTCCTCGACGAGCTGCCGCGCAACCCCACCGGCAAGGTCATGAAGCGCGAGCTGCCCGACTTCGACTGAGCCCGCAGGTCGGGCCTCCCGCGGTCGCACCGTGTGGCACGCTGATGCCGTGAAGTTCGAGTACGCACCCGACGTCGACGGGGAGCCCGACCCGGGCGAGATCGTCTGGACGTGGGTGCCGTACGAGGACGACCCGCAGCAGGGCAAGGACCGCCCGGTCCTGCTGGTCGGTCACGACGGCGACGACCTGGTCGGCCTGATGCTCACGAGCAAGGACCACGACCGCGACCACGAGCAGGAGGCCCGCGCCGGGCGGTACTGGCTCGACATCGGTACCGGTCCGTGGGACTCCCGAGGCCGGCCCAGCGAGGTCCGCCTGAACCGCTTCCTGACGATCGACCCCGACACGGTGCGGCGCGAGGGCTCGGTGCTCGACGAGCCGCGGTTCGCGACGGTCGTGAAGGCCGCTCGGCGTCATCTCGAGTCCGCATGACCGAGGTCGGCGGCGAGGGCGCCTCGATCGGACGGATCGATGCCGTCCAGCGCAAGTACCGCGTCCTGGGACTCCCGATCGCGGTCATCTACAAGTACTTCGACGACCAGGGACCGTACCTGGCGGCCATCATCGCCTACTACGCGTTCTTCGCGATCTTCCCGATCCTGCTGATCGGCACCTCGGTGCTGGGCTTCTTCCTGCAGGGTGATCCGGAGCTGCGCGACCGGTTGCTCGACACCGCCCTGAGCCAGTTCCCGATCGTGGGCGACCAGCTCGGCCGCCCGGAGGGCTTGAGCGGCAGCACGACGGCGATCGTGATCGGCGTCGTGACGGCGCTGTACGGCGCGATCAACCTCGGCCAGGCCGTGCAGAACGCGGCCAACCAGGTGTGGGCCGTGCCGCGCAACAGCCGGGCCAACCCGTTCCTCCAGCGCTTCCGCAGCCTGATCTTCCTGGCGATCGGCGGCCTGGGGATCCTCACCATCGCGATCGCCAGCTCGGTGCTGGCCAACCTCGACAACCTCGGCACGTCGTGGGGCGACGACCTGAACCGCATCTTCGGGTGGGTGGGCTTCGCGCTGACGGTCGTGGTGTTCATGATGATCTTCCACCTGATCAGCGGTAGTCGGGCGACCTGGCGCCGCGTGCTCCCGGGGGCCGTCGTGACGGCGCTGCTGTGGCAGCTGCTCCAGGTCCTGGGCCAGGCCTACGTGTCCGGCGTGATCAACCGGGCCAGCCAGATGAACGGCACGTTCGCGCTGGTCCTCGGCCTGATGGGGTTCATCTTCCTGGCGGCGCTGATGGTCGTGATCGGGCTGGAGACGATGGTCGTGGTCGCGCGGCGTCTCTACCCGCGGGCCCTGCTGACGCCCTTCACCGACAACGTCGTGCTGACCGACGCCGACCAGCGGGCCTACATCAGCTACGCCAAGATGCAGCGGCACAAGGGGTTCCAGACCATCGAGGCCCGCTTCGAGGACACCGACACCGAGCTCGAGCCCGTGCCCGAGGAGCCGGAGGCGGCTCCGGAGCAGCGACCGACCCACTAGGCTGGTCTGACGCGCAGCCGCGCGTGACTGCTTCGACGAAAGGCACGGCATGCCCACGGGCAAGGTGCGGTGGTTCGACGCCGCCAAGGGTTTCGGCTTCCTGTCCTCCGACGAGGGTGCCGACGTCTTCGTGCACGCCGACGCGCTGCCCGAGGGTGTCGAGACGCTCAAGCAGGGCCAGCGCGTCGAGTTCGGCATCGTCCAGGGCCGTCGCGGCGACCAGGCGTTGCAGCTGCGCATCATCGAGGCGGCAGCGGCTCCTGCGGGTCGCAAGGCGGCCCCCGCGAAGCGCAAGACGCCCGAGGAGATGGTCGTCATCGTCGAGGACCTGATCCGGATGCTCGACGACCTCGGTGAGGGCTACCGTCACGGCCGCCACCCCGACGCCAAGAAGACCAAGCCCGTCGCCCAGGTGCTGCGCGCCCTGGCGGGCGAGCTCGACTGAGGTCTCCTCGCGCCTGACCTCAGGCGTAGGGGTCGGTGCTCTCGCCGCGGTCGACCTCGATCGCCGGGCGGGGGCCCTGGCGCAGCTTCGTCACGACGAACGCGAGCCACGCCAGCCCGATGCCGGCCACGACCAGCAGGCCGGTGTTGACGCTGGCCTCGATCGTGAACAGGCCGATGCCGATCAGGCCGCCGGTGACCCAGCTGAGCTGGATCAGGGTCTCCGAGCGCGCGAACATCGAGGTGCGCACCCGCTCGGGGACGTCGCGCTGGATCAGGGCGTCCAGGCTGAGCTTGCCCAGCGACTGGCACAGGCCGGCGGTGAGCCCGAGCACCATCGCGGTGACCCAGCTCAGCGTCAGCGAGACGAGCACGAGCACTGCGGTGTCGACGATCAGCACGAACACGACGATCGCCTCGGGCGCCCGCGACTTCAGCACGTTGCCCAGGAGCACGCCCACGGTGTTGCCCGCTCCGGCGGCGCCGATCACCAGGCCCAGCAGGATCGTGGCGTTGCCGTCCCACCCGAAGGAGTCCGGCGGCTCGCGCAGGACGAAGGCCATGAAGATCGTCAGGAAGCCCGTGATGAGCCGCAGGCCGGCGTTGCAGCGCAGCGCGTTGACCACGCCGCGCGGCGCGAGGACGCCCTTGACGCCGTTGGCCGCGGTCAGGTCGATCTTGTCCTCGCCGTCGCTGGAGTCGACCCGTGCGGGCAGCAGCACGGCCAGCACCGTGCCGACCACGAACAGGACGAAGGCGTAGCGCAGGGACCACTCGGCGCCGAAGTAGGCGGCGCCGACGGCGAGGGGCGCCGAGATGGCTCCGGCCGCGGTGCCGGTGAGCGAGATGCGGGAGTTCGCCTTCACGAGCGTCAGCTGCTCCGGCAGCAGGCGCGGGACGGCCGAGGCGCGCGTGATGCCGTAGGCCTTCGACGAGACGAGGCAGAGCAGCGCGGCGATGAAGAAGGTCGCCGACTGCTCGGCGACGGCTCCGGCCAGGACCCAGCAGCTGAAGGCGCGCACCGCGAGGGTGGCGCCGATCGCCCAGCGGCGACCGCGCTGGAACTTGTCGAGGAACGGCCCGATCAGCGGTGCCACGACGGCGAACGGCAGCATCGTCAGGACCAGGAACAGGGCGACCTGGCCGGTCGCCTCGCCCGTCGGAGCGGTGAAGAACACCGTGCCGGCCAGGGAGATCGCGACGGCGGCGTCACCGGCGGTGTTGAAGGCGTGCAGCTCCAGCAGGCGCGAGAGCCCGGTCTCACCGGCGCCGGAGGAGTGGGTGAAGCGGCGGGCGCGGATGAAGGCCCAG
>NZ_BAAAME010000004.1:344638-451814 GCF_039529015.1 Aeromicrobium alkaliterrae | reverse complement strand
GACGCGTCCGGTGCCGCGGACCGCCTTGACCGCGGCGTGGGGGCCCTGGGGCTCCTGGGGCGACCGCGGGTCGGCGTAGGGGTCGCGCTCCGGCTCGTCCACCGGCGGCGCTGGTTCGTCCCACCGTCCGTCGGCGTCGTCGTGCGGCACTCCCATGCGTCCATCCTGCCTCACCCGTGTCCTGCGCGCGTGGTGGCATGAGGGACAATCGGGGCATGTCCGTCGAGCAGATGTTGCAGGCCGCCGAGCCGTTCGCCCGCGCCGTCGTGGTCGAGGCCGCTGGTGAGGACGTCGTCGGCGCCCACCTGCGTGCCGACGTCGACGCCGACGGCTGGGTCTCCCACGCGTTCGAGGCGCTGCAGCCCGGGTACCGCGGGTGGTCGTGGGTCGTCAGCCTGACGGCCGTCGCGGCCGACGCCGAGCCCACCGTCAACGACCTGGTCCTGCTGCCCGGCGCCGAGGCCATCGTGGCCCCGGCCTGGACGCCCTACCGCGACCGCATCCGTCCCGGCGACCTCGGACCCGGCGACGTGCTGCCGCCCGACGTCGACGACCTGCGACTCGTCCCGGCCTGGTCGGCCGGCGACGGCGAGGTCGAGGCCGCCGATCGTCAGGCCGCCCAGGAGCTCGCGGGCGGCCGCACCTGGGTCCTCTCGCTCGAGGGTCGCGACATGGCGGCCCAGCGCTGGCACGACGGCGCCGGTGGCCCCCACACCGCCATCGCCCAGCAGGCCTCCGGTACGTGCCGCACGTGCGGCTTCCGCCTCGGCCTGGCCGGCGCGCTGTCCGACCGCTTCGGGGTGTGCGCCAACGGCATGGCCAACGACGACGGCCGTGTGGTCGACCACGAGCACGGCTGCGGCGCCCACTCCGGCGTCAAGCTGAGCCGCGCCACCGCGGTCCAGGAGCTGCCGCAGCCCTACTTCGACACGCTGACCCGCGACGTCGTCGCCCGACCCGAGCCCACCGTGGTCGAGCCGGAGCCCGTCGCCGAGGAGCTGGTGGCCGAGGAGCCGGTGGAGACCCCGGACGCGGCCGAGCCGGAGATCGCGGTCGAGGCCGAGGTCGTCGTCGAGACCGCACCCGAGGCCGAGGCGAGCGCCGAGGCCGCCCCGGACGCCGAGGCACCTGCGGACACCGAGCCGGAGTCGCCCGAGTCGCTGTGAGGTCGGGCACTCGGCCCGCGCGTTCAGGGTTCTGACTGTATAGTTGCGTTGTGCAACAAACTCAGCCTTCCGTCGCGCTGAGCCACCGCGAGATCCTCCAGGTTCTCGTCGGTCTGCTCGCCGGCATGTTCACCGCCCTCATCAGTTCGACGATCGTCTCGAACGCCCTGCCGACGATCATCGCCGACCTGAACGGGTCGCAGACCCAGTACACGTGGGTCGTGACGTCGTCGCTGCTCGCGATGACCGTCTCGATGCCGATCTGGGGCAAGCTCTCGGACCTGGTCAACAAGAAGACCCTCGTGCAGATCGCGCTGGTGACCTTCGTGATCGGCTCGATCCTGGCCGGCGCGGCCCAGAGCGTCCCGTGGCTCATCGCGTGCCGCGTCCTCCAGGGCCTGGCGATGGGCGGCCTGATCGCGACGTCGCAGTCGATCATCGGCTCGATCATCCCGCCGCGCCAGCGTGGCCGCTACAGCGGCTACATGGGCGCGACGATGGCCGTCGCGACGGTCAGCGGACCGCTGATGGGCGGCGTCATCGTCGACACGCCGGGGCTCGGCTGGCGCTGGTGCTTCTACGTCTGCGTGCCGCTCGCGGTCGCGAGCCTGGTGATCCTGCACCGTCAGCTCCACCTGCCGACCCAGCGTCGCAAGGTACAGCTCGACCTGTGGGGTGCGCTGCTCATCACGATCGCGGCGTCGCTCCCGCTGCTCTGGGTCACCTTCGCCGGTGACTCCTTCGCCTGGCTCTCGACCGAGACCGCGCTGTTCTGGGGCGCGACGATCATCGCCGCGGTGCTCGTCGTCGTGGTCGAGACGCGTCACCCGGAGCCGCTGCTCCCGATCGCCGTCGTCCGGGAGCGCACCACGGCGCTCGCGATCGTCGGCAGCATCGCGGTCGGCATGTCGATGTTCGGTGGCTCGGTCTTCCTCGGCCAGTACTTCCAGGTCGCCGGAGGACACTCCGCCGCCTGGGCCGGCGTCCTGAGCATCCCGCTGATGACCGGCTCGCTGGTGGGCACGGTGCTGAGCGGTCAGCTCATCACCCGCTACGGCCGCTGGAAGCGCTTCCTCGTCGCCGGCTCGACCCTGCTCGTCATCGGTCTGGCGATGCTCTCCACGGTCGACCACACGACGCCCGAGTGGCACGCGATGACCTCGATGGCCGTGATGGGTCTCGGCATGGGCATGCTGCTGCAGAACTACGTCCTCGCCGTGCAGAACACCGTCTCGGTCTCGACGGTCGGGGCTGCGAGCGCGACGGTCGCGTTCTTCCGGTCGCTCGGCGGTGCGGTGGGCGTCTCGGTGCTCGGCGCGATCCTGGCGCACGACGTCAAGACCTCGGTCACCGACCAGCTCGCCGCGAACGGCGCCTCGGGGCCGTCGGCGGGCAGCGGTTCGCTGCTCGACCTCGACGCGCTCCCGGCTCCGGTCGCCGAGATCGTGCGGGGCGCGTACGGCGACGCGACGGGCCACATCTTCGCGATCGCCGCGGTCGTCGCGGTGGTCAGCCTGCTGGCGGCGCTCTTCATCAAGGAGATCCCGCTGCGCACCACGATCGACCGCGACCCGGAGCCCGAGCGCGACGCCGACGAGATCCAGGTCCCCGTGGCCTGAGTCCGCCAGATGTGGTCAGTTCGGTCACGGTTTTCCGCGGGATCCGTGACCGAACTGACCACATCTTGCGGTCCGGGAGGTCAGGCCTTGCGGCGGCCGGGGCGGCGCGCGAGGGCGTTGCGCCGGCGACGGCAGTACTCGATGCCGATGCAGCCCAGGCCGAAGCCGGCGACGGTGGTCCAGAACCACCAGTCGTCGCCCTGGTCGCGCAGCGTGCCCAGGAACGGCAGGAGCGCCACGGCGGCGACGGCCCACATGATGGTGCCGACGACCATCGTGCGGACGCCGTCGACGTCCATCGGCTCGACCTCGGCGACCTTGTGGGTCTTGCGGCCGATCTCGAGCTCGGTGATGTCGGGGCGGCCCAGCTCGTGGCGGCGCGCGGCACGCTCGAGGCGCTCGCGCTCGCGGTGACCCAGCTTGCGCTCGACCGTCTCGGGCCCGTCCTCGGGGCGCACCAGGTCGTCGTCGTTCACGGGGCCCACCCTACTCGCGTGACCGCTGCGACGCGGGTTGCCGGTCCTGCCTGGCATGCTGGGACGCGATGAACCCCCGCCACCGCCGGCTGCTGATCCCGGGCCTCCTGATCGCGCTGCTCGTCGTGGTCGTCGTGGCGACCCTCACGGGGCGTGCCGACGCCGCCACCAGCAGTGCCCCGACCGACGCCACCGCGGCCTGCACGCTGACCGACGACCGCATCGACGAGCAGAGCGGGCTCGCCGTCAGCGCGGCGCACCCGGACACGGCCTACGTCGTCAACGACTCCGGCAGCGACCCGGAGGTCTACGCGGTCGACCTGACGTCGTGCGAGGTCGTCGGCGTCACCGAGCTCGAGGACGTGCCGTGGCGCGACCCCGAGGCCATGGCGCTCGACGGCTCCGGCACGCTGTGGATCGCCGACACGGGTGACAACAACGGCGTGCGTGACGACGCGCGCCTGTACTCGCTGCCCGAGCCGGGCCGGGAGGACGGCAGCGTGCGCCCTGAGGTCCACCCGCTCACCTTCGAGACGGGCCGCGAGGACGTCGAGGCGCTGCTGGTCGACCCCACGAGTGACGCGAAGTGGGTCGTCACGAAGGGGTGGACGGGCGGCGAGCTGCTGGCCCTGCCCGACACGCTGCCGAGCGACGCGGTCAGCACCGCGACGTCGACCGGCGTCTCGATGCCGATCCTCGTGACGGACGCGTCGATCACCCCCGACGGCCACTACGCGGTCGTGCGCACGTACCTCGGCGCGACCCTCTACGACGTCCGCGACGACTTCGCGCAGGTCGCCTCGATCGAGCTCCCTCAGCAGCCGCAGGGCGAGACGCTCGCGGTCGAGCCCTCCGGCACGACGTTCCTCGCGGGCAGCGAGGGCGTCGGGCAGCCGTTGTACCGACTGGCGCTGCAGACCCCCGAGCCGGTCGAGGCCCCGGCGACCACCCCGGCCGCTGCGGAGACCGAGAGCACCTGGACGCCGTCGACCCTCGTCTGGGTCGCCGGTGCGACGATCGTGGGCCTTTTCGCCGGGGCCCTTCTCCTGCGCCGACGCCGTCGGACATGATGCTGTGCGGCGCGCCGACTCGGGCGCCGTCCCTCAGCACGTCAGGAGCACCATGGCCACCGCCGTCGACAGCTACTTCAAGATCTCCCAGCGCGGGTCGAGCGTGGGCCGGGAGGTGCGCGGCGGGGTCGTCACGTTCCTGACGATGGCGTACATCATCGTGCTGAACCCGATCATCCTGGCGGGCGTCCCGGACGTCGACGGCAACTTCCTCGGCGGCGGTTCCGAGCCGGGCTCGGGCTTCGCGACGATCGCGGCCTGCACCGCGCTGGTCGCCGGTGCGCTGTCGATCGCGATGGGCGCGATCGCCAACTTCCCGCTGGCCATCGCGGCCGGTCTGGGTCTGAACGCCTTCGTCGCCTACTCGGTCGCCTCGCAGATGACCTGGGCCGACGCGATGGGCCTGGTCGTCCTCGAGGGCCTCGTGATCCTGGTGCTGGTGCTGACGGGCTTCCGGAAGGCCGTCTTCGACGCGGTGCCGACGCAGCTCAAGACCGCGATCGCGGTGGGCATCGGCCTGTTCATCACCTTCATCGGCCTGGTCGACGCGGGCTTCGTGCGCACGTCCGGCATCCCGGCCCCGCCGGTGCAGCTCGGCATCGGGAACACGCTCTCGGGCTGGCCCGTCCTGGTCTTCTGCATCACGCTGCTCGTGATGTTCGCGCTGCACGCCCGCAAGGTGCCCGGGGCGATCCTGATCGGCATCGTGTTCGGCACGATCCTGGCCGGCATCGTCCAGGCCATCACCGACACCCCCGGAGGCGGCGGCGACCCGACCTCCAAGGGGTGGAACCTGAACGTCCCGTCCTGGCCCGACCAGGTCTTCCAGACGCCCGACTTCGGCCTGCTCGGCGAGTTCAACCTGCTCGGTGGCTTCGACCGCGTCGGCGTCGTCGCGGCCTTCCTGCTGGTCTTCTCGCTCCTGCTCGCCGACTTCTTCGACACGATGGGCACGATGACGGCGGTCGGCGCCGAGGCGGGCCTGAACGACGACGAGGGCACGCCGCCCAACGCGCAGCGCATCCTGATCGTCGACTCGGTCGCCGCCGCAGCCGGTGGCGCTGCAGGCGTCTCGAGCAACACGTCGTACATCGAGTCGGCCGCGGGCGTCGGCGACGGTGCCCGCACGGGCCTGGCGTCGATCGTGACCGGCGTCCTGTTCCTGATCTCGACCCTGGCGGCACCGCTGGTCCAGCACATCCCGAGCGAGGCCGCGGTTCCCGCGCTCGTGCTGGTCGGATTCCTGATGATGACCCAGGTCAGCGGCATCGACTGGGACGACGTCGAGATCGCGCTGCCCGCCTTCCTCACGATCGCCCTGATGCCGTTCACGTACTCGATCACGGTCGGCATCGGCGCCGGCTTCGTGACGTACGTGCTGCTCAAGGTCGTGCGCGGCAAGGCGGCCGAGCTGCACGCCCTGATGTGGATCGTGGCGGGCCTGTTCGTCATCTACTTCGGCATCGACCCGATCACGCGCTGGCTCACCTGACGTCTACCGTGGGGCCATGCTGATCGACCTGGGTGACGGCCGCCGTCCCACCGTTCCGGAGTCCGCCTTCGTCGCGCCGAACGCGACCCTCGTGGGCTCGGTCGAGCTCGGCGAGGGTGCCAGCATCTGGTACTCCGCCGTGCTGCGCGCCGACAACGAGCCGATCGTGATCGGGCCGGACTCCAACGTGCAGGACGGCTGTGCGTTCCACGTCGACAAGGGCAAGCCGGTGACCCTCGGGCGGGGCGTGTCGGTCGGTCACAACGCGGTCGTCCACGGGGCCACGGTCGGCGACCACGTGCTGATCGGCATGGGCGCGGTCGTCATGAACGGCGCCGTGATCGGGGACGAGACCCTCGTCGCCGCGGGTGCGCTCGTGACCGAGGGCATGCAGGTGCCGCCGCGCTCGCTCGTGGCGGGCGTGCCCGGCAAGGTGCGCCGCGAGCTCACCGACGACGAGGTCGAGTCGCTGCACCGCAACGCGCGGATCTACACCGAGCACCGCGAGCTGCACCGCGGCGGCTCCGTCGTCGACTGACTTCCGTCCTGGCTGAGCGCGGCTGCCGTTCGTGGTCGCGAGCGCGTCGCTCCGCATGGACGAGCGGGTGGGCGGCGCGCGACCGATGCATTGCGGTCGCTGGGACTGCCGAAAGGCATCATCCCCGGTCCCGGTGGTACCGGAGATGATGCATCGGGGTCGCCATGACGACCCCGATGCATCATCGGCGGTCACGACCAGGGTGCGGGGTGGCCGGCGTCCGGTCCTTGCTGCTTGTCCGTCCCCGTCCGCTGAGCCTCCGCTCAGGAGCGGAGCTGCTCGACCACGTGGTCGATGCAGGCCGTCAGCGCGCTGACGTCGTCGGGCTCGATCGCGGGGAACATGCCGATGCGCAGCTGGTTGCGGCCGAGCCCGCGGTAGCCGTCGACGTCGACGACGCCGTTCTCGCGCAGCGCGGCCGACACGTCCGAGGCCTCCACGCCGACGAGGTCGATCGTGCCGACGACGTTCGAGCGCTCGGCCGGATCTGCCACGAACGGCACGGTGTAGTCGCGGTCCTCGGCCCACGCGTACAGGCGCGAGGCCGAGTCGGCGGTGCGGCGTGCCGCGAAGTCGAGGCCGCCCAGGCCGTTGAGCCAGGCGACCTGCTGCTCGAGCAGGAACAGGGTCGCGAGCGCCGGGGTGTTGTAGGTCTGGTCCTTGCGGGAGTTGTCGATCGCGGCGGGCAGGTCGAGGAACCCGGGGATGTGACGGCCGGAGGCCTTGAGGCGCTCGGCCCGCTCGATCGCGGCCGGTGACATCAGCGCGACCCACAGCCCGCCGTCGGACGCGAAGGTCTTCTGCGGGGCGAAGTAGTAGACGTCGCACTGCGCGACGTCGACCGCCAGGCCGCCCGCGGCGGAGGTCGCATCGATCAGGCTGATCGCACCCGCGTCGGCACCGGCGACCCGCTCGACCGGCACCCAGACGCCGGTGGAGGTCTCGTTGTGGGCCCAGGCATAGGTGTCGACGCCCGCCACGGCCTCGGGCGTCGGGTGGGTGTGCGGTTCGGACTCGCGCACGTCCGGGTCGTCCAGGAACGGGGCAGCGGCCACGGCCCGGGCGAACTTGCGGCTGAACTCGCCGTGCACGAGGTGCTGCGCACGGCGGTCGACCAGCCCGAACGCCGCGGCGTCGAAGAACGCGTGCGAGCCACCGACGCCGAGGACGACCTCGTAGCCGTCGGGCAGCGAGAACAGGTCGGTCAGCCCGCTGCGGATGGCGCCGACGAGGTTCTTGACCGGTGCCTTGCGGTGTGACGTCCCCAACAGTCCCGTGCCGGTCGCGGCCAGGGCCTCGAGGGCCTCGGGGCGCACCTTGGAGGGCCCGGAACCGAAACGACCGTCGCGGGGGAGCAGCTCTGCGGGGATCTTCACCGTCCCATTGTCACGTGGAGCGCCACGCGCAGGGGAGCGGTCCCCGTTGTGGTGCCCGCCTCGTGGGCGATATACCGGACGACAGACGCAGACTCCTGGAACGGCTAGGGTGCTGCCAGACATCAGAGCCCCGACCCCGCGGGGCGAGTCGGATCGAAGGGTGGCATGGCGTGAGCACGTGGCGACTCGCCATCGACTTCGGCACCTCGAACTCGACGGCCGCGATCCAGATCGACGGACGCGACCCGCAGACGGTCCGCCTGTCCGACAACGGAGACGTCATGCCGTCGGCGGTGTTCGCCGACGCCGGTGGCCTCACGGTCGGCGTCGAGGCGACGCGGCGCATGCTGCTCGACCCGAGCGCCTTCGAGCGCAACCCCAAGCGGCTCGTGGGCCAGAACGTCGTGCAGCTCGGCGGCACCGACCGCGAGGTCGTCGACCTGGTGGCCGCCGTGCTGCGCACCGTCACCCAGCGCGCAGCCCGCGTGGCCGGAGGCGGGCGCCCCGTCGAGCTCACCCTGACCTACCCCGCCGGCTACCAGCGGGCCCGTCGCGACGTCCTGGTCGAGGCCGCCGAGCGCGCTGGCTTCCCGCGCTCCGCCGTCGGCCTCCTGCCCGAGCCGGTCGCCGCGGTCTCCCGCTACGCCCAGCACGCGCCGCTGCCCCCGGGTGGCAGCCACGTCTGTGTCGTCGACATCGGTGGCGGCACGGCCGACATCGCGGTCATGCGGGTCACGGGCGACGCCCTGCGCCCCTTCGAGGTCGTCTCGACGGCGGGCCGCCCCGACCTCGGCGGTGGCCTGTTCGACCTGCGGCTCGAGAACATCGTGCTCGACGCGGTGCGCGCCGGCGGCCACCCGGAGGTGCTGTCCGCGCTCGAGAGCACGGCCGGACTGGGTGCCCGCCGGGCGCTGCGCGAGCAGGTCTCGCAGGCCAAGCACGCGCTGTCCGAGAGCGAGTCGACGACGGTGCCGGTCGTCACGAGGGGCGGGGCCGTCACGGTCACCGTCACGGCCGACGAGTTTGCCGAGGCCATCGCCGACGACGTCGAGCAGATCACCTCGCTGACGATCGAGGCGTGCTCGCGCGCCGGGCTCAAGCCGACCGAGCTGGCCACGGTCTACCTCACGGGTGGCGCGTCGCTCGTCCGCCCGCTGCAGACCTCGCTCGCCCGCGTCGTGGGGCAGCCGGCCGCCACGCTCGACGACCCCAAGCTCATCACCTGCCTCGGTGCCCTGTCGCCGCTCGGCCGCCAGCTCCGCGAGCCCGCGATCGCGCCCATGGCCTCGCCGGCTCCGCCCGCTCCGGCGCCGGCGCCCCGTCCGACACCGATCTCGGCTCCCGCTCCCGCCCCGGCTCCGGCCCCGGTGGCGCCGACGCCCAGCCCGACCGAGACCACGGGCGGCATCCCCGCAGTTCCGGCGTACACCCCGGCACCGGCGTCCTACTCCCGTCCGGCCGGGCCCAGTGGAAGCGGCCCGTCCGGCCCCCGCAAGCGCCGCACGCTGCTGATCGGCCTGGCCGCCGCTGCGCTGGTGCTGGTCGGCGGCGGCGTCGCGGCTGCGGTGGTGCTGATCGGTGGCGGTGACCCGTCACCCAACCCGACGGCCGAGCCCGACCCCACCCGCACCTCGCCGTCGGACGACGCCAGCACCGACCCGGAGTGCGTCGACAGTCCGGACCTCTCGACCACGGAGTGCGCCCTGCTCAACGACGTCGTCGCGTCGAACTCCCTCGTCGACCCGGCCGACTGCGTGACGATGGACGATCCGAAGGGCGCCCAGATCGGCATCACCTGCTACGCGCTCGAGGACGAGACGGGCTTCGCCCCCGACCACCTCAACATCTACGGCTACGGCGACGCCGCGTCGATGGAGGACGTGTTCCAGAGCGTCATCTCCAACGAGGGCCTCAGCGGGCCGCAGACGCTCGACGGCGCACCGGGGTGGGGCACCTGGAAGTTCCAGGGCGAGACCGAGGACGCCGGCCAGATCCTGCTGCACTACAGCACGGAGGAGAACCAGAGCTACGTCGCCTGGACCGACACCTCGACCCTGGCCGAGGTGTGGGCCGCGACCGACGACAACCTGCTGCCGGAGCTGTACGCCTGGTGGCAGAGTGCCTGACCCGGGTGCGGCGGCGTGAGTCCCGCCCGCCCGGCGCTGTCGCCTGACCGTCCACGCCTGACGTCGGCGCAGGGCCGCGCGGTGCGCTCGACCGTCACGGCCCTCAAGGGCACCGAGTTCCAGCCGTGGGCCGATGCGATGTCGACGGCCCTGGCCGCGGCGGCGCCGACGGTGGCCTCGGCCGTCGTCGTGGGCGAGGTCAAGCGCGGCAAGAGCACGCTCGTCAACGCGATCCTGGGTGAGGCGGGCCTCGTGCCGGCGGGTCTGGGTGTCGTCACGGCCGGCTTCGTGCGGGTCGCCCCTCCCACCGACGACCTCGTCGACGGGCAGGCGCGCCTGCAGTTCGCCGACGGCACGACCCGCCAGGTGGGTCTCGACGTGGCGCGCGAGGTCGCCGTGTCCGGCACGACCGGGAACGACGACGACCCGGCCTTCGTCGGCATCACGATCGCCCACGAGTCCGCCTCGCTGCCCGGCGTGGCCCTCGTCGACACCCCCGGCATCGCCGGTCTGACCCGGGGGCACACCGAGCTCGCCGCGCTGGCGGCCGCGCAGGGCGGGGTCCTCGTCGTCGTCACCGACGCGGGCCAGGTGCTCACGCGCCCGGAGCTGGAGTTCCTGACCGAGGTCTCGGCGAGCGTCGAGCAGGCCGTGTTCGCGCTGGCCAAGATCGACCACCACCCGTCGGGGTGGGAAGAGGTCATGGCCGAGAACAGGGCGCTGCTGCGCCAGCACGCCCCGCGGTTCGCCGACGCCCCGATCTGCCCCGTCTCCTCGACGGTGTCGCTGGAGGTGGCCGGTCTCGACCCGGTCGAGACCGCCGACCTGCGCGAGTACGCGGGCATCGACGCCCTGTCCGCCGCGATCCGCGAGCGACTCGTGGAGCCGTCGTCGATCGCCGTCGCGAACGCTCTGCGCTCCGGACTGTCGGGCATCGAGCGCTACGAGGAGAAGCGGCGCCGCACGATCCACGCCCTGGAGTCGGCGGGGCAGCAGGTGCCCGAGCTCGACGCGTTCGTGAACCGTCTGCGCGAGCTCCAGGAGCAGGGCGACCGCTGGTCGCTCGACCTGAACTCCGACTCCAGCGTGCTGCGCGCCGACGTCCTGCACCGTGCCTCCCAGCAGCTCGCCCAGGTGCGTCAGCAGTGGGCGGTGGTCGCGCACGAGCGCCGCAAGGAGAACCCCGAGAAGGTCATCGAGGAGGTCGCCGTCGCCCTGACCGCGCAGCTCCGGGCGATCGTGTCGGCCTCGATCGGGGAGTTCATCGGCGGCTTCCACCTGCAGGCCGACCAGCTCTTCCGCTCGATCGGCCGCGACCTGGCGACCGCGGTCCGCCTCAACCCGGACGTCGACGACCTCGCGATGGCCGAGGTCGCCGAGGCAGAGTACAGCGGCAGCTTCGACGCGACCCTGGCCAGCACCGCGATGATCGGCTCCAGCATGGGCGGCCTCGTCGCCGGTCTGATCGCTCCGGCGATCATCGCCCCGGTGTTCTCGATCGTGGGCGGCGCGGCCTGGTACATCGTCAACTACCGCACGCGTCGGGCGCACAACCTCGAGCGGCTCGTCACCCAGACCGCCTCGACGGCCGTGAACCGGGCCGAGACGCACCTGCGGTTCGCGGTCGACCGCGCTCGCACCGTGATGCTGCGCGACGTCACGATCGCCTTCCGCTACGAGCTCAAGGCCGCCCTCGACTCGGCGAAGACCGAGCTCGAGGCCGCCCGGCGGGCCGCGGCGGAGACCCCCGAGCGCCTGCGCCGGGAGGTCGCCAACGAGACGCGTCACCTCGAGGCATTGCGCGCGCAGCGCGAGGAGCTGCAGGCTGTCATGGTGGAGGCGCTCGCGCCTGGACCTGGTCCGCGAACGACGGGGCGAAAGTCCTCGGGAACAAATCCGCAGCGCGACACCTCAGAGGTGTGACGAACCACCCCAGCGACCGAGGAGCCCACGATGTCCGACCCGAGCGACGACCTGATCGGCAACCAGCAGTTCGACGACCTCGACGGTGACGGCGTCGTCGACACCGTCGTCGAGTACTTCGACGACAACACGTCCATCGCGACGTACGACACCGACGGCGACGGCGAGGTCGACGCGGCGGACATCGACTCCGACGGCGACGGTGAGGTCGACCTCGCGGTCGTCGACCTGGGCAACGGCGAGGTCGGGGTCTACGAGGACCCCACCAACACGTCCGCCCAGCCCACGGTCATGACCCTCGAGGAGGCGGCCGAGATCGCCCCCGACCTGGTCGACACCTTCGGCGACGAGCTCGGCGAGTCCGAGTTCGAGCAGACCGGCTTCGACGGCGACAAGGACTCGGACGAGGACGACGAGAAGGACAAGGACTCGGACGAGGACGAGAAGGACTCGGACAGCCCGACCAGCTGGTTCGCCCCGGACGACAAGGACGACACCAAGAACGTCGACTACGAGGACGAGGACGACGAGGACGACAAGGACGACGACGGCAAGCACCCGCAGGGCGACCCCAGCAGCACCGGCCTGGTCGGTGACCCGTTCGGCGACGCCGAGCTGTGGTTCGAGCAGGCCGTCAACGGCACGTGCGGCCCGTCCGCGATCGCCCAGATCGTCTCGGAGTACACCGGCGAGACCTTCGCCAACGAGGAGGAGTTCGCCAACTGGGCGATCGACAACGGTGTCATGGAGGTGCTGCCCGACGGCACCACGACCGGCATGTACGCCGACGACATCGTCGACATGCTGGAGGCGCACGGTGTCCCCGCCGAGCTGGAGCAGGGTCTGGAGATCCAGGACCTCAAGGAGATGCTCGCCGACGACGTGGGCGTCGCCGTGATGGTCGACGCCGACGAGTACTGGGGTCCGATGTACGGCTACGACCCGGGTCCGGAGGACAACGCGATCAACCACATCGTGATGGTCACGGGCATCGACGAGGACAAGGGCGTCGTCTACGTCAACGACACCGGCACGCCGGACGGCGAGGCCATGGAGATCCCGATCGAGTACTTCGAGGACGCGTGGGAGGACGGCAACAACCAGGCCGTCGTCTGCGACGAGCCGGCTCCCGACACCGCGGCCTCCACGGTCGGCTCGGGCCTCCCGCAGTCGGACGCGGTCTCGACCATGCTCGATGGCAAGTGGGCCCTGCTGCCCGTCGTCCTGCGGGGCGACGAGGTCGCGGCGGCGCAGGCTTGATCCGGATCGCGAGACTGGATCACGATGTCTGACCAGCTGCCTCTGGCCGAGGTCCCGGAGTCCACGTGGCTCCGGGCCCTCGCCCACGCCCTCGACCCCGACGCCGAGCCCGGCGACGACGCGCTCGCTCCCGACGACGACCCGGTCTCCGGTGCCGTCGACGACGACCAGCCCGGCGACGACGGCGACGACGATGACGACCCGGACGACGCGAGCCTCGGGGCCGGTGCCGACGACGGTGCCGACGACGACGGTGCCGACGACGACGGTGCTGCCTTCGCCGGCGCGGACGACGACGGCCCGCACGTGTGGGACACCGACGACTGGTCGCCGGCGGACGACGCGATCGATCCCGACGACCTCGGTCGGGTCGGCGACGACGGGCTCGGGTGAGGGTGACACCCGTCGTGCAGCGTGTCGACACGCTGCTCCTCCAGATCGAACAGGTCGCGAGCCCGACGGTCCGTGAGGTCGCCTCGCGCCGTCGGGCCGCTCTGCACGACCCGCTCCGCCTCGCGGTCGTCGGCCGGGTCAAGGCCGGCAAGTCGACGCTCGTCAACGCCTTGATCGGACGCCGCATCGCCCCGACCCGGGCCGGGGAGTGCACCCGCGTCGTCACGTGGTTCGAGTTCGGGTCGCCCGACGGTGCGGCGGTCGTGCACTGCCACGACGGCCGCGAGATCCCGATCTCGCTGGTCGACGGCCGCCTGCCGGAGGACCTCCCCGTGCCGGCCGAGCAGGTCAAGCGGCTCGTCGTGCGCCTCCAGTCGGCCTCGCTCCGTGGCCTGACGCTGATCGACACCCCCGGTCTGTCCTCGCTGACCCGCGAGAACGAGGAGGTCACGCGCAGCGCGGTCCTCGGCGACTCGTTGACGTCGCAGCACGCCAGTGGCGACGCCGACGCGGTGCTGTTCCTGTTCCGTCAGGAGCAGCGCGAGGACGAGGCGGACTTCCTCAAGCAGTTCCGCGCGGCCTCGGGCGAGATGAACGGCTCCGCGGTCAACGCGGTGGGCGTGCTGTCGCAGGCCGACCTCCTGGCCGACGCGGCCGGCGACGACCCGATGCGGCCCGCCCGCGACCAGGCCCGCCGGCTCGCCACCTCCCGGATCGGCGAGGTGGGTGACGTCGTGCCCGTCTCGGGCCTCCTGGCCGAGACCTCGCGCACGGGTCGCCTGCGCGAGCGTGACGTCGTCGACCTGGCGACCCTGGCCGAGGTGGCTCCCGTGCGCCTGCGCACCGGGGTGGGCCTGGACGCCGTCCTGGCGAAGGACCGCGTTCGCGACCTGCAGGACAAGCTGGGCCCGTTCGGCCTGGAGGCCGGGCGTCTCGAGGCGAGCGAGGGCTCGGACCGCTTCGGGGAGTGGTTGTCGGACGTGTCCGGCATCGACGGGTTGCAGCGGCTCGTGCGCGACCACGTCCAGGCCCGTGCCGGTGGGCTCAAGGCGCTCCGCGCCCTCGACGCGGTCGAGCGCGCGGCCCGGCACAGCGGTGCCGACCAGGCGGTGCTCGACCTCGTCGAGCAGGCGCTGGTGGCTCCGGAGCTGCAGATCGTGCGCGAGATCCAGGCGATCGGCATGCTGCGCTCCACGCGCGTCGCGACCGATCTCATCCCCGAGCTCGAGCGGCTCAGCCGCTCCGACCACCCGGCCGAGCAGCTCGGCCTGGGGCGCGACACCCCGGCCGCCGAGATCGCCTCGGAGGCGCGTCGCCGGTCGGGTGAGGCGCAGACCCGGGCGACGCTCGCGTACGCGCCGGGTGAGGCGGAGGCGGCTCGGGTGCTGGCGCAGTCCTACCGGGCGATCGCTCAGCGGGCCGAGTCGCCGGAGCCGCTCCCGGTTCCCCGACCTCCGGTCGCAACGGCACAGCCTCCGGCCGCAACGGCACAGCCTCCGGTCGCGACGGCAGAGGCTCCGGCAGCAACGGCTCGCCGGGTACCTCCTCCGCCGCCCCCGCCGCCCGGCTGAGGCGGCCGGTGGGGAGAGGTCCCCGTGCCGTTGTCTTTCGTGGCCGGACCGGAGAGGTCATACTGGTGCCCGTCCGAGTGATGGGGGTCCGATGACGGAGACCGTGAGTGCCGACGGCACGCTGGTCGAACGTGCGCGTGCCGGCGACCCCGACGCCTTCACCCAGCTCGTCACCGAGAGTCGCGACATCCTGTGGTCGGTGTGCCTGCGCATCACCGCCGATCCGCTCGACGCCGAGGATGCGCTGCAGGACACGTTGATCTCGGCCTGGCAGAACATCCACAAGTTCCGCGGCAACTCCAAGTTCAGCACGTGGTGCTACCGGATCGCCGCGAACGCCTCGATCGCGGTGTGCCGCAAGCGCCGCACGATCCCGATCGACACCGACGACATCGTCGACCTCGTCGTGGCGGCCGACACCACGGGGCAGGTCGACGACCGCGACCTGATCACGTCGGCGCTGCGCGAGGTCTCGCCCGACTTCCGTGAGGCCCTGGTCCTGCGGGAGTACGGCGACATGACCTACGACGAGATCGCGGCCCACCAGGGCATCGGTGTGCAGACGGTCAAGAGCCGCATCAACCGCGCGCGGGCCCAGCTCGCCGACGCGGTTCGCGACGCGAGCGCCTGACACCTCGTCCGAGGCCGTCGCCGCGGTCCGCCCTGCGGTGCAGTCAGTGGTGACCGGGCCGAGTGGGCAGGTCGGCCCCGGGCCTCGTACGATGCGACACATGTCAGCCGATACGCCGGCCGCCCCCGCCGAGGTGACCGTCCCGCTCGCCGAGGGCCTCACCTCGACGCGCGAGGCGTGGGAGACGGCCACGGCCGCCGTCCTGCGCAAGACCCGCAAGCTCGGTGACGACGACCCGGACTCCGCCGCCTGGGCCCGTCTCACCACGACCACGCTGGACGGCATCGAGGTGACGCCGCTCGGCACGCCCGAGCTGACCGCGGACCTGCCGGCGACCGGCCTGCCGGGCCAGGCGCCGTTCACCCGTGGCGCCGACGCGCTCCGCGAGAACCGGGCGTGGGACATCCGTGCCTGGTTCACCGATCCCGACGGGCAGCGCACCGCCGACGACGTGCTGACCGACCTCGAGAACGGGGTCAACTCGATCTGGCTGACCCTGGGCCAGGACGGTGCGCCGACCGACGCCCTCGCGGCGATCCTCGAGCCGGTGTTCCTCGACCTGGCGCCCGTCGTCGTCCAGGACGCGCACGATCCGCTCGGTGCGGCGCGGGCCCTCGCGGCGGTGCTCGAGGACAAGGCCGTCCAGGCCCACCACGGCACCAACCTCGGCGTCGACCCGATCGGCAACGCCGTGCGCGGCGTGGGTCAGACCGACCTCGACGTCGCGGTCGAGGCCGCGCGACTCGCCCTCCCGCTCGGCATCCGCGCGATCGTCGTCGACGGCACCGCGGTGCACGACGCCGGCGGCTCGGACGTCCAGGAGCTCGCCTACGTGCTCGCGGCCGGCGCCACGTACCTGCGGGTCCTGACCGAGGCCGGGATCTCCGTCGACGACGCCGCGGGCCTCCTGGAGTTCCGTCTGGCTGCGACCGACGAGCAGTTCCCGACCATCGCGAAGTTCCGCGCTGCCCGCCGCACGTGGTCGCGGGTCGCCGAGCTGGCCGGGGTCGCCGAGGCCCAGCGCGGCCAGCACCAGCACGCGGTCACGTCGCGGCCGATGATGACGACGTACGACCCGTACGTGAACATGCTCCGCACGACCGTGGCCTCCTTCGCGGCCGGCGTCGGCGGCGCCGCGGCCGTCACGGTGCTGCCGTTCGACGAGCCGCTCGGCCTGCCGGAGGCGTTCAGCCGTCGCATCGCCCGCAACACCTCCAGCCTGCTCATCAGCGAGTCGCACGTCGCGAAGGTCACCGATCCGGGTGGTGGCTCGCACCTGGTCGAGGAGCTGACCGACGACCTCGCACGCGCCACCTGGGCCGGCTTCGGTGAGCTCGAGGCCGCCGGCGGCGTGCTGTCGGCGCTCGACCTGGTCGCCGAGCGCATCGCCGCGACCCGCGAGGCCCGGGCGCTGCAGATCGCCAAGCGGGCCATGCCGCTCACCGGCGTCAGCGAGTTCCCGAACCTGCACGAGCAGCTGCCCGAGCGTCGTCCGTACCCGGCCGAGCAGGCCGTGTTCCGCTACGCGCACGAGTTCGAGGACATGCGTGACGAGCGCGTCGCCACGCCAGTGTTCCTGGCCACGATGGGCCCCGTCGCGGCCCACACGGCCCGGGCGACGTTCGCCGCCAACCTGTTCGCCGCCGGCGGCATCGACACCGTCACGGCCGGCCCCACCGCCGGCGTCGACGAGGTCGTCGCGGTCTACGACGGGTCGCCCGTCGTGTGCCTGACCGGCAACGACAAGGCCTACGCCGAGTGGGGTGCCGACCTGGTCGCCGCCCTGCGCGAGGCCGGCGCCCGCCACGTGGTCGTCGCGGGCAAGGTCGACGTCGGTGCCGACGACCAAGCCTTCGCGGGGCTCGACGCCCTCGCCTTCCTCCGCCGCACCCGAGAGGAGCTGGGCTCATGACGAGCATCCCCAGCAGCTTCGCCGACTTCCCGCTGGATCCCGAGCAGGAGCCCGCGGGCGACGCCGAGGCCTACGCGCGTGCCGCCGACGGCGTGGAGCCGTGGGCGGCCCCCGAGGGCATCGACGTCAAGGAGCTCTACACGGCGGGCGACCTCGAGGGTGCCGACGCGCTCGACACGTACCCCGGCCAGGCGCCGTTCCTGCGCGGGCCGTACCCGGCGATGTACACGACCCAGCCGTGGACGATCCGCCAGTACGCCGGCTTCTCGACCGCCGAGGAGTCCAACGCGTTCTACCGCCGCAACCTCAAGGCCGGCCAGAAGGGCCTCTCGGTCGCCTTCGACCTGGCGACGCACCGCGGCTACGACTCCGACCACCCGCGCGTGAAGGGCGACGTCGGCATGGCCGGCGTCGCGATCGACTCGATCTACGACACCCGCACGCTCTTCGACGGCATCCCGCTCGACGAGATGAGCGTGTCGATGACGATGAACGGTGCCGTGCTGCCCGTGCTGGCGCTCTACATCGTCGCGGCCGAGGAGCAGGGGGTGAAGCCGGAGCAGCTCGCGGGGACGATCCAGAACGACATCCTCAAGGAGTTCATGGTCCGCAACACCTACATCTACCCGCCGTCGCCGTCGATGCGGATCATCTCCGACATCTTCGCGTACACGGCGCAGAAGATGCCGCGGTTCAACTCCATCAGCATCTCCGGGTACCACATCCAGGAGGCCGGGGCCACGAACGACCTCGAGCTCGCCTACACGCTCGCCGACGGTGTCGAGTACATCCGGGCGGGCCTCGACGTCGGCCTGGACGTCGACGCGTTCGCGCCGCGACTGAGCTTCTTCTGGGCCATCGGCATGAACTTCTTCATGGAGATCGCGAAGATGCGCGCCGGCCGTGCCCTGTGGGCCCGGCTGGTCAAGGACTTCGACCCGAAGAATCCGAAGTCGCTGTCGCTGCGCACGCACTCGCAGACCTCGGGCTGGTCGCTGACCGCGCAGGACGTCTACAACAACGTGCAGCGCACCGCGATCGAGGCGATGGCCGCGACGCAGGGCCACACGCAGAGCCTGCACACCAACGCGCTCGACGAGGCCATCGCGCTGCCGACCGACTTCAGCGCCCGCATCGCCCGCAACACCCAGCTGCTGCTGCAGCAGGAGTCGGGCACGACGCGCAGCATCGACCCGTGGGGCGGCTCGTTCTACGTCGAGAAGCTGACCCGTCAGCTCGCCAACCGCGCCTGGGCCCACATCCAGGAGGTCGAGGCGGCCGGAGGCATGGCCAAGGCCATCGAGGAAGGCATCCCGAAGATGCGCGTCGAGGAGGCCGCCGCCCGCACGCAGGCCCGGATCGACTCCGGCCAGCAGGCCGTGATCGGCGTCAACACGTTCCGCCTGCGCGACGAGGACCCGCTCGACGTGCTCAAGGTCGACAACGCCGCGGTCTACGCCGCGCAGGTCGCCAAGCTGGAGCGGCTGCGGGCCGAGCGGAACAGCGACGACGTCCGCCGAGCCCTGGAGGCCCTGACGAACTCGGCCGAGCGCGGTGCCCGCAAGGACGGGACGCTCGACGGCAACCTGCTCGCGCTGGCGGTCGACGCGGCCCGGGCCAAGGCGACGGTCGGTGAGATCTCCGACGCGCTCGAGAAGGTCTACGGGCGCCACCAGGCCGTGATCCGTACGATCTCGGGTGTGTACCGCACCGAAGCAGGCCAGGGTGGCAACATCCAGCGCGTCATCGACGCGACGGCCGAGTTCGAGGAGGCCGAGGGACGGCGTCCCCGCATCCTCGTGGCCAAGATGGGTCAGGACGGCCACGACCGCGGTCAGAAGGTCATCGTGACGGCGTTCGCCGACATGGGCTTCGACGTCGACGTGGGCCCGCTGTTCTCGACGCCCGAGGAGGTCGCCCAGCAGGCGATCGACGCCGACGTGCACATCGTCGGCGTGTCCTCCCTCGCGGCCGGACACCTGGCGCTGCTGCCCGAGCTCAAGAAGGCGCTCGAGGAGCAGGGCCGAGGCGACATCATGGTCGTCATGGGCGGGGTCATCCCGCCCGACGACGTGCCCACGCTCAAGGAGATGGGCGCCACGGAGGTCTTCCTCCCCGGCACCGTGATCGCCGACTCGGCCCTGTCGCTGCTCGACAAGCTCCGCACCCAGCTGCAGGACTGATGGCGGCTGTCGACGTCGCGGCGCTCGCAGACGGCGTGCGCGAGGGACGTCGTGCCTCGATCTCGCGGGCCATCACCCTCGTGGAGTCCCGACGGGCCGATCACCGGGCGGCGGCGCGAGAGCTGCTGACGACCCTGACCCCGGACGCCGGGGGAGCGGTGCGCGTCGGGATCTCGGGCGTGCCCGGCGTGGGCAAGTCCACGACGATCGAGGCGCTCGGCACGTACCTGACGGGGCGCGACCACAAGGTCGGCGTCCTCGCGGTCGACCCGTCGAGCGTGCGCACCGGCGGCTCGGTGCTGGGCGACAAGACCCGGATGTCGACCCTCGCGATCGACCCGAACTCCTTCATCCGTCCGTCGCCGTCGGCCGGCACCCTCGGCGGCGTCGCCCGCGCGACGAGCCAGGCCATGACGATCCTGGAGGCTGCCGGCTACGACGTCGTCCTGGTCGAGACCGTTGGCGTCGGTCAGTCCGAGATCACGGTCGCGGGCATGGTCGACACGTTCCTGTTCCTCACGCTCGCCCGCACGGGCGACCAGCTGCAGGGCATCAAGAAGGGCATTCTCGAGATCGCCGACGTCATCGCGGTCAACAAGGCCGACGGCGAGCGGGTGCGAGAGGCCGAGGTGACGGCCAAGGACCTCGCCGGGGCCCTGCGGATGGTCTACGCCGGGACCCAGGACTGGGTGCCCCCCGTCCTGACCTGCTCGGGTCTCGAGGGCACCGGCATCGACACCGTCTGGAGCCGCGTGCTGCGCCACCGCGAGTTCCTGGGGCACCGGGGGCTCGCCGAGAAGCGGGCGCAGCAGCAGCTCGACTTCACCTGGGCCCTGGTCCGGGACGAGCTCGAGGACCGTCTCCGGCGTCACGAGGGCGTGCGCGCGGTTCGCGCCGACGTGCGCGAGGAGATCCTCGAAGGCCGCCTGGGCGCCGCCGAGGCGGCGGACCGCCTGCTGGCCGCGTACGACGACTGATTCCGTCGGAGACGGGGGAGGGCCCGCGCAGGGAGCGGCGCGGGCCCTAGGTCGAGGCCGTGGACCGCAGGTGTTGGGGGCGGTCGCGTCACAGGGAGATGGACGACTCATCGGCTCGACCCGTCCAGTGAAACATAGCCCGAAGGAACTAGGCGAGGCCGAACCGGCGGATCTCGCTGTGAGAACCCCAAGATCTCATGATGTGAGACGGCTGTGCGTGGGTTGAGTGCCCGACTCCCCGCCTGGGCGGCGGACGCGACCGGCATCGTCGCAGGTCAGGCCGCTGGAGGTGCGCGGCGAGGGCCTCGGGGCGCGCGTGACCTACGGGAGGGGTCAAAAAATGATCGGACCGGGACTAGTCACAAAGGACTAGGCCGGGATAGTCTTTCCTCAGTGCCATACGGGCCGACCATCTCGGGGGGATGGTCGGCCCGGCATCATTTTCAGGGGTGTCATCCGCCGATCCGCTGCCTCACGGCAGTGGTGCGAAGCCGCCCAGGTCCATCGACAGGTTCCAGCCGTTGATGCGCCAGTCCGGTCCGTCGAGCACGTAGGTCGCGGACGTCGAGACGGTGAGCTTCTCGGCCCGGACGGCCCTCGGGTTCCAGACGGGCACTCCGGCCGAGGCGTCGAAGCTGACGTTCACCCGTGGTCGGGGGCCCCCGCGCTCCAGGTCGACCTGCACGACGCTCCAGCTCGGATCGATCCACACGGCGCGGTCCGCGTATCCGGCGTCGCTCCAGGGCGAGCCGAAGTACTGACGTCCGCCACCGGGGCCCGGGCCGTCGAGAAGCACCACCCCCGTCCCCTCGCGCGCAGCACTGCTGCCGGGCGACGCGACGACGGCATCGATCCGAGCCGGGTAGGTCGTCGTGCGGGACGCGTCGGTGAGCTGCGCCTCGACCGCGGCGAAGTCCTCGCGCGCGTACGACTGACGGGGCAGGGAGAGCCGGGAGTAGCGGACGTCGAACGTGAAGGCGACGGCACGGCAGGCGGCGGCGCGGGCGGCCTCGTCGCCGATCTCGCGCGCGGCCGACGGCGACACCGAGACCTGCACGGCGGGGCACCAGTCGACGACTCCTCCGGCCTCCGTCGTGGCGGCGGGGCGTCCGGGCCAGGTGCCGGCGACCGAGGCCGGCGCGAGTGCCGCCGGATCGACCGGTGCGGCGGGTGCCGTGGTCTCCGCAGCGGGGCTCGAGCCCGTGGTCGGCGAGGGCCGCGGAGCCGCGGGCTCGCCGCCGCTGGGGGAGACCAGACCGATCGCGATGGCCACCAGGGCCACGAGCACGACGGAACCGGACAGCAGCGCGACTCCCCGAGACCTCACGCCGTCAGGATAGGCCCGGCCCGGGGTCGCCGTGCCGCTCGTGCGCTGCTCGGCGACCCCGGGGCCGGCCGGTCAGGCCCGGTTGAACGTGCTGGGGTCGGGTCCCGTGCGGTGTCCGCGGTCCAGCGAGGTGATCTGCTCGATCTCGGCGTCGGTCAGCGTGACCTCGGTGGCCGCGAAGTTCTCGGCGACGCGCGAGGGCGTGACCGACTTCGGGATCACGACGTTGCCGATCGCCAGGTGCCACGCCAGCACGACCTGGGCGGGAGAGGCGTCGTGCGCGGCGGCGATGCCGGTGATGACGGACTCGTCGAGGACCTCGCCCTGCGCCAGCGGGCTCCACGCCTCGGTCAGGATGCCGTTGGCCGCGTGGTACTCGCGCAGCGAGACCTGGGTCAGGGCCGGGTGCAGCTCGACCTGGTTGATCGACGGCGTCGTCAGTCCCTGGTCGGCCAGCACCTGCAGGTCCTGCGCGCGGAAGTTGGAGACGCCGATCGCGCGGGTGCGGCCGTCGGCGTGCAGCTTCTCGAACGTCTTCCAGGTGTCGACGAACAGGCCGCGCTCGGGCGTGGGCCAGTGGATCAGGTACAGGTCGACGACGTCGAGCCCCAGGCGGTCCAGGCTCGCGTCGAAGGCCGCGAGGGTCGCGTCGGTGCCCTGGTCGGAGTTCCAGAGCTTGGTCGTCACGAACACCTCGGAAGACGGCAGGCCGGACGCCTTGAGGGCGGCGCCCACGGCCTCCTCGTTGCCGTAGATGCGGGCGGTGTCGATGTGTCGGTAACCGACCTCGAGGGCCGTCTCGACGGCCTTCTGGGTCTCGGCCGGATCGACCTGGAAGACGCCGAAGCCGAGCTGGGGGATCGTGACGGAGTCGTTCAGGGGAAGGTCGCGAATGGTCATGCCCCCACGCTAGGGCGTCGGTGGTGAGCCCGCCCGCCCGTCTCAGTCCAGGCGGGTGCCGGTCAGCTGGTGGCCCACTCCGGGTTCCAGCCCTCGATCTCGTCGGCGCGACGCGAGGCCGGGCCGGTGTAGATCGCGGACGGACGGATCAGACGGCCCGTGCGCTTCTGCTCGAGGATGTGGGCGCTCCAGCCGGCCGTGCGGGCGGAGGTGAACATCGCGGTGAACATGTGCGGCGGGATCTCGGCGTAGTCGAGCATGATCGCGGCCCAGAACTCGACGTTGGTCTCGAGCACGCGGTCGGGACGACGCTCGCGGAGCTCCTTGAGCGCGGCCTTCTCGAGGGCCTCGGCGACCTCGGCGCGGGGCGCCTTGAGCTCCTGGGCCGTGCGACGCAGCGTGCGGGCGCGGGGGTCCTGGGCGCGGTAGACGCGGTGGCCGAAGCCCATCAGGCGCTCGCCGGAGTCGAGGAGCTTCTTGACGTACGCCTCGGCGTCGCCCAGCTTCTCGACCTCCTCGATCATCGTCAGCACGCGCGCCGGGGCGCCGCCGTGCAGCGGGCCCGACATGGCGCCCACGGCGCCGGAGAGGGCGGCCGCGGCGTCGGCGCCGGTGGAGGCGATGACGCGGGCCGTGAAGGTGGAGGCGTTCATGCCGTGCTCGGCCGCCGAGACCCAGTAGGCGTCGATCGCCTTGACGTGGTCGGGGTTGACCTCGCCACGCCAGCGCTTGAGGAAGCGCTCGGTGACGGTCGTGCACTGGTCGATCTCGCTCTGCGGCACGAACGGCTGGCCGACACCGCGGGCGGCCTGCGCGACGTAGGAGAGAACCATGACGGCGGCGCGGGCCAGGTCCTCGCGGGCCTGCAGGTCGTCGATGTCGTAGAGCTGCTTCATGCCCCAGGCCGGTGCGGTCAGCGCGATGGCGCTCTGCACGTCGGCGCGGATGTCACCGGAGTGGACCGGGATGGGGAAGGGCTCGGCGGGCGGCAGGCCCGGCTCGTAGGACCCGTCGACCAGGAGGCCCCAGATCTTCTCGAACGGCACGCGGCCGACCAGGTCGTCGATGTCGACGCCGCGGTAGCGCAGGGCCGACCCTTCCTTGTCGGGCTCGGCGATCTCGCTCTCGAATGCGATGACGCCCTCGAGTCCGTGGTGTACCTCAGTCATGAGGCTCATCGTGCCACCCTCGCTACGGTGTGGTCATGGTCACCCCCGATCTGTCCGCGATGCGACGTGAGTACGGCGAGACGGGCCTCGACGAGCAGACGGCGGGCTCCGATCCGTACGCGCTGTTCGACCGATGGCTCGCCGAGGCGGTCGCCGCCGGCATCACCGAGCCCAACGCGATGGCCCTCGCCACGGCCTCGAGCGACGGCGCGCCCTCGGTGCGCATCGTGCTGCTGAAGTCGCTCGACACCGCCGGTGCGGTGTTCCACACGAGCTACGAGTCCCGCAAGGGGACCGAGCTGGAGACGAACCCTCGAGCGGCGGCCGTGCTCCTGTGGCACGACCTCTCGCGGCAGGTGCGGCTGGAGGGGCCGGTCGCGCGGATCAGCGCCGAGGAGTCCGACGCCTACTTCGTGTCGCGCCCGCCGGGCGGCCGGATCAGCGCCGCAGCGTCGCCGCAGTCACGGGTCGTGGCCGACCGCGCCGAGCTCGAGCGGCGCTGGGACGCGGCGGCGGCCTCGCCGGACGCCGGGACCCGCCCGGCCACGTGGGGCGGGCTGCGCCTGCAGGTCGAGTCGTTCGAGTTCTGGCAGGGCCGACCGAACCGTCTGCACGACCGCATCCGCTTCGTCGCCGAGGGCGGCGCGTGGCGGCGGGAGCGTCTGGCGCCCTGAACCGGCTCTGCACCGGGAGTTCACCCGGTCGTCGACGCGCCGTCCGCCGGAGGACGCCCGGCGGGTGGAGGTTGGCCTCGTGCACGTCCTGTGGTCGCTCCTGGCGGGCCTGGGCATCGCGTTCGCGGAGTCCGGGCTCGGGATCGGCATGTTCCTGCCCGGGGAGACGGCGATCGTCGTGCTCACCGCGACGCTCCCGACGTGGGAGCTCATGCTGCTCCTCGGCCTCCTGGTCGCGGTCGGCGCCTGCGCCGGGGACCACGTCGGCTACCTGCTCGGACGCCGCTACGGCGACCGCCTGAGGACCACCCGGGTCGTGCGCCGCCTCGGGGTCGAGCACTTCGACCGCGCGATGGACCTGTTGCGCCGCCGGGGAGCCGTCGCGGTCTTCGGCACCCGGCTGCTGCCGGTGCTGCGCACGATCACCCCGGCCGCCGCCGGGGCGTCGGGCCTGTCCTACCGGGCCTTCGTGACGGCGTCCTTCGCCGGCTCCTGCACCTGGGCGGCGGTCTACGTCGGGGGCGGATCCGTCGTCGCCGTCGCGGCGGACGCGGCCGACGGCCTGTTCGGGCGTGCGGTCTGGATCGGCCTGGTCGTGGCGGTCCTGGTCGCGACGCCGATGGTCGTCGTGCGGGTCGTCGGAGGGGCGCGCCGCGTGGTCGCCGCCCCCGACGTCGTCTCGGCCGAGCGGGCGATCGACGCGCCGCGAGCGCGCCGCTCCTCCTTCTCGCCGTTGATCGGCGAGATCCAGCTCTGATCCACCCTGCGGGACGCGTCGTCCCGCGATGGTTGCGGGGTGCGACGATGTCGCGGTGGATGCACGCACGCGTCGGGGAGCGGGGCTCCTGACCGATCTTCGACCTCTGCGGCACTCGGCCGACTACCGGCGCGTGTGGACCGGCCAGACGATCTCGAACGTCGGCGCGCAGATGACGATCGTCGCCACCGGCTACCAGGTCTACCGCCTGACCGAGTCGTCCTTCGCGGTCGGGCTGATCGGCCTCAGCAGCCTGCTTCCGCTGGTGGCCGGCGGCCTGTACGGCGGGGCGCTGGTCGACGCCTACGACCGCCGCGCCGTCGCGCTCTGGTCGGCCCTGGGGCTCTGGGTCTGCTCGATCGCGTTCCTCGTCCAGGCGCTGCTCGGCAACGAGTCGGTGGGCCTGCTGTACGTGCTCGTCGCCGTGCAGTCGGCGATGTTCGCGGTCAACAACCCGGCGCGAGGGGCGATGCTGCCGCGCCTGCTGCCTCCCGAGCTGCTGCCGGCGGCCAACGCGCTCGGCATGGCCGCGTTCACGCTCGGGTTCTCGGTCGGTGCGCTCGGCGGGGGCGCCGTCATCGCCTGGCACGGGATCGAGGCAGCCTACGCGGTCGACGTCGTGACCTTCACGGCGTCGCTCTACGCGCTGGTGCGCCTTCCGGCGATGCCGCCGCCCAGCGGTGCGCCCTCGGTCCCCGGCCTCCGCTCGGTCGTCGACGGACTGGTCTTCCTGCGCCGGGCCCCGAACGTGCGGGCGACCTTCGTGGTCGACATCGTCGCGATGGTCCTGGCCCAGCCGCGCGCGCTCATGCCGGCCCTCGCGCTGAGCGTGTTCGCCTCGTCAGCCAGCACGCTCGGCCTCCTCCAAGCGGCACCCGCGCTCGGGTCGTTCGCCGCGTTCCTCGTGTCCGGCTGGGTCAGCGGGGTGCGCCGGCAGGGCCTCGCCGTGCTGGTCGCCGTCGCGGTGTACGGCGCTGCCGTCGCGGTGGCGGGGTTCGCCGCGACGGGCGCCGCGGGACTGCTGTGGCTGTGCGTCGGCTGCATCGCGGTGTCCGGTGGTGCCGACATGGTGAGCTCGGCCTTCCGCTCGACGATCCTGCAGACCGCTGCGCCCGACGAGCTGCGGGGCCGGATGCAGGGCATCTTCACCCTGGTCGTCGCGGGAGGTCCGCGTCTCGGCGACTTCCTGATCGGCTCGCTCGCAGCGGGCATGGGCGAGGCGGGCGCGATGGTCGTCGGCGGATCGCTGTGCGTCGTGCTCGTGGCGGTGCTGGCCTGGCGCCAGCCGGGATTTCGCGCGTACGACGCGCGGGAGCCGACGCCCTAGCGCGCGTGGCCGGCAGCGGTCAGGCGAACAGCGCCGGGTCGACCTCGATCCAGACCTGCTCCGACCGTCCGACGAGCGTGCCGTCAGGGCGGTGCAGGGCGGTCGAGGTCATGAACTTGCGTCCGCTGCGGTCGTCGAGGCGTCCGCTCGCGTGCAGGTCCTCGCCGACCTCGACGGGCTCCAGCAGCTGCGCCGTCATGCGCCCCAGGACCATGGTCTGCGCGTTGAAGTCCGCGGCCCACCCACCGGGGCAGTCCAGGGCCGCCCAGGTCACGGGGTCGGGGATCGATCCGCCCACCGCGAGACCGGGGTGGGCGTGCCAGGGGCCGGCGGTCCAGCCCGCGGCGACCGGGCCGGTGAACAGACGCAGCCCCTCGCCCTCGTCGCGCGACGTGCCGCAGGTGAAGCACCGGTCGAACGGGTGGAGGTGGAACCCGGGGTAGCTCGCGAGTCCGGAGGCGACCTTGCTCGCGGACGGGAACGGCAGGGGGTCGCGCTGGAACGACCCGGGTGCCGCGGTGCCGATCAGCGCCCCGCCGTGCGTCTCGAGCCGCACCTCCTCGCCGGCCCGCTCCCACGCGAGCGGGACGTCCAGCGGCGGCGGAAGCTTCAAGGTCGCCGTCACGGGCCCGTCGGTCGTGACCTGGGCCGCGAGCAGACCGCTCACGTAGCCGCCGTTGCCGGAGTGGTCAGGCCCGTTGAAGCGCGCGGGGATCGTCACCATGCGACCACGCTAGGGGGTCCGCGCAGTGGACCGGGGTCGGCCCCGTCAGCGGATCTCCTCGTACCGCGTGAGCGACTCACGCCGCTCCTCGGCGTGGTCGACGACGGGCGCCGGGTAGTCGCTCGGCGGGGTGGGTGCCTTCCACGGCTCGTGCACGAAGCGCGTCTCGACGTCGCGCAGCTCGGGCACCCAGCGCCGCACGTAGGTGCCGTCGGGGTCGAACTTCGCGCCCTGGGCCGTCGGGTTGAAGACCCGGAAGTACGGCGAGGCGTCGGTGCCGCAGCCCGCGGTCCACTGCCAGCCGTGCTGGTTCGAGGCCAGGTCGCCGTCGACGAGCCAGTCCAGGAAGTGGGCGGCGCCGTGCTGCCACTCGACGTGCAGGTCCTTGACCAGGAAGCTCGCCACGATCATGCGGACGCGGTTGTGCATCCAGCCCTCGCCGCGCAGCTGGCGCATGCCCGCGTCCACGATCGGGAACCCCGTGGTGCCCGCGCGCCAGGCCTCGAAGCCGTCGCCCGGCTCGTCGTAGCGCATCTTCTCGAACTTCCGGTCGTAGTAGCCGCGGGCGGAGTCAGGGCGGTGGTGCAGGACGTCGGCGTAGAAGTCGCGGAAGGCGAGCTCACGCACGTAGGCCTCGGCGCCGTCCGACCGCCGCGAGACGAGGTCGGCCAGCAGGGTGCGCGGGTGGATCGTCCCCCACTTCAGGTGCGGCGACATGCGGGAGGTCTCGTCGCGGCCCGGCAGGTTGCGGATGTCGTCGTAGTCGGCGACGTCGTCGACCCACGCGTGCCAGCGGCGCCGCGCCGCCTCCTCGCCGAGGGCGGGAAGGTCGAGGCCCGCAGGGCCGTCCGCGTCGGGGATGCGGTGCGTGCGGCCCTCGGGCCGGATCCACGGAGCGGACCGGACGGCCGGGGCGGGCGCCCGCCAACCGTGCTCGCGCCAGGCTCGGTAGAACGGCGTGAAGACCCGGTACGGCGAGCCGTCCGGCTTCGTCACGCGTCCGGGGGAGACGGCGTAGGCCGATCCGGTGCGCACCAGCGGCACCTCGAGCTCGGCGAGGGCCTGCTCGACGGCCTCGTCGCGCCGCGCGCCGTACGGGCCGTGGTCGGCGCTGACGTGCACCGAGGAGGCCTCGACCGCGCGGGCGATGCGCGGGACCTCGGTGCGGGGATCGCCGTGGACGACGTGCAGGCCGTCGACGCGGTCCGACAGGTCGCGCAGCACGGCGGCGAGGGAGGCTCGACGCACCGGACCGGCGGTGTCCCACAGCCGGTCGTCCAGCACGAACAGCGGCACGACGCCGTCAGGACCGGCCTCGACGGCCTCCCGCAGGGCCGGCTGGTCGTGCAGTCGCAGGTCGCGCCGGAACCACATCACCGAAGTTGTCACCGGCCCATCGTGCGTCCTTGCCCCGCGGTTCGCACGTCATGGAAGAATGAATCCCGTGAGCGACCTGATCGACACCACCGAGATGTATCTCCGCACGATCTTCGAGCTCGAGGAGGAGGGCATCGTCCCTCTGCGCGCCCGCATCGCCGAGCGCCTCCACCAGTCGGGACCGACCGTGAGCCAGACCGTCGCGCGCATGGAGCGCGACGGGCTGCTGACCGTCGAGGGCGACCGCCACCTGGAGCTGTCCGACAAGGGCCGCCAGCTCGCGACGCGCGTCATGCGCAAGCACCGCCTCGCCGAGCGCCTGCTGACCGACGTGATCGGGCTCGAGTTCGAGTTCGTCCACGAGGAGGCCTGCCGCTGGGAGCACGTGATCTCCGAGCAGGTCGAGCGTCGGCTGATCGAGCTCCTGGAGCACCCGACCGAGTCGCCCTACGGCAACCCCATCCCGGGCCTGTCCGAGCTGGGCGAGGACGTCGACGACGGCGACTTCCTGGAGGGTGTGCAGTCGCTGCCGCGCGCCGTGGCGGGCCACGACGAGCCGCAGCGGCTCGTCGTGCGCCGTATCGCCGAGGAGATCCAGAAGGACACGCAGGTCATGTCCGTGCTGCGCCGGGTCGGGGCCCTGCCGGGCAACGACGTGCTCGTGAGCAAGGGGCACGACGGTGTCGTGATCGCCCGCCAGGGCGAGTCGGCCGAGATCGACCACGACGCCGCGGTCCACATCTTCGTCTCCAGCTGAGGCGCGCGGCTCGGCCCGTGGTCACCACACGGGCCGAGGTGTGCCGCCTGCGACTCCGCCCGGGGGTCAGGCCTTCTTGGGGAACCAGGGGATGAAGCCGCTCGTCCGGCGGACGTACTCGTCGTAGCCGGGCTTGGACTTCTTCATGCCCTTCTCGTTGTTCGCCGCGCCCGTGACCTTGGTCAGGAAGAACGCCATCGCGATCGGGCTGAAGGCCGTGGCCAGCCCGATCCACGACGACGCGGCGACGAGCCAGAGGCCGGCCCACACGCAGGCGTCACCGAAGTAGTTCGGGTGCCGGGTGTAGCGCCACAGGCCCTGGTCCATGAGCTGGCCCTGGTGGGCGGGGTCGGACTTGAACCGGGCGAGCTGGGCGTCGCCGACCGACTCGAACACGAAGCCGAGCAGCCACACGGCCGCGCCGACGCCGACGAGCCACCAGATCGGGTCCTGGGTGCCGGCGCCCACCATGAGCGGCGTCGCGACGAGGTACATCGCGATGCCCTGCGGCAGGAAGACCCGCTTGAGCGCGACCTCCGCGAACGAGCGGCCGTCCTGCTCGGCGAGCTCCGCGTAGCGCGGGTCCTCGGCCTTGCCGTGGTTGCGGCGGTGCAGGTAGGTCGCCAGGCGCAGCCCCCACACGGCGGTCAGGCCGGCCAGGACCCACGGCAGCACGGGGTCGGCGTCGCCGGTGAGCGAGACCAGCGCGCTGGCCAGGCCGACGGCTACGAACCCCAGCGGCCACAGCGTGTCCACGATCGTGAGGCGCTCGGTGCGCTTCGCGCTCGTCAGGCCCGCTGCCATCACCGCGAGCACGACCGCGAGCCCGACGCCGAGCGCCGTCAGGCTGACCGAGAGGTCGGCGCTCATGCCAGCCAGGCGAGCTGCGACGTCGGCATGTCACTGACGCCGGCCGGGGAGGGCTTAACCGCGACGATCTGGTCGACACCCATCCGGTTCTCCTCGAACGCCAGCGAGCCGCCCGCGAGGTAGAGGCGCCAGACGCGCGCCATCTCCTCGCCGACCAGCGACACCGCGGTGCCCCAGTTCGACTCCAGGTTCTCGGCCCACCCGGCGACCGTGGCCGGGTAGTGCTCGCGCATCGCCTGGACGTCGCGGATCTCGAGACCCGCGCCGGCGATGAGCTCCAGCGTCCGGTGCAGCGGCTTCATGTGCATGTCGGGCGCGATGTAGGTCTCGATGAACGGGCCGCCGCCGGGACGATCGCCCTTGGCCCCGTTGCTGCGCGACATCTGCTGGATCATGACGCGGCCGCCGGGACGCAGGTAGCGGTAGATCGCGGAGGTGAAGACCTCGTACTCGGCGTCGCCGACGTGCTCGCCCATCTCGACCGAGGCCACCGCGTCGATCTCGCCGTCGCCGACACCGGCGCCCGAGAGGTCGCGGAAGTGGCGCAGGCTCACGTTGACGCGGTCGCCGATGCCGCGCTCGGCGGCGCGCTTGTGCACGAAGTCGCGCTGCTCGGTCGACAGGGTCACGCCGGTCACGCGCACGCCGTACTTCTCGGCGGCGTGCAGGGTCAGCGAGCCCCAGCCGCAGCCGATGTCGACCAGGTGCATCCCCGGCTCGAGGGCCAGCTTGCGGCAGATCAGGTCGAGCTTCGCGGTCTGCGCCTCCTCGAGCGACCACTCCGGCTCGCGGTGGTAGCCGGAGGAGTAGGCCATGTTCGGGTCCAGGATCAGCTCGTAGAACTCGTTCGAGAGGTCGTAGTGGTGGCTGATCGCCGCCAGGTCGCGCTCGCGGCTGTGCAGGTCACCCGTCAGGACGGCCTCGGCGAGCGGAATCTGCGGCCGACGCCCGACCAGGCGGTAGCGCGCGGCCAGGCCGAGGGCGCGGGCGACGTGCCTCGGGCGGATGCGCGGGCGTCCGGCCTCGGGATCGGCGGCCCGGGCCTCGCGGACGGCGGCCCACATCGCGCGGAGTCCGTCGGACAGGTCACCCTCGATGTCGAGGTGGCCCTGCACGTAGGCGCGGGCGATGCCCAGCTCGCCCGGCTGCCAGAGCAGGTGGCGGATCGCGGCGCGGTCGTGGATCACGACGACCGTGGCGCCGGCGGGGCCGGCCTCGGATCCGTCCCAGGCGCGGAGCCGGACGGGGAGGGGAAGGCCGAGAACGTCCTCGGCGAGGGAGAGAAGGCGGGAAGCGGCAGTCACCGGACCATTGCACCGTGTGCGCGCCGTTCGCGCCAACTGAAATCGTGTGATCCGTCGGCACGCCCCGCGAGCCGAGTGGCATCATGAGGGCATGAACGGGGAGGCTCGGCCGACCGGGCGCCGGACGTGGGGTGCACGCCTGCGGGCATGGGCAGATCGCACGGGCACCGAGGTGCTCGGCTGGATCCTGATCCCTGTCGGGATCGTCCTGATGCCGCTGCCCGGGCCGGGCATGCTGATCGTGGTCGGAGGCTTCGCCCTCCTCGCGCGCCACTACACGTGGGCCCGCCAGCTGCTCGAGCCGCTGCAGCGCAAGGCGGTCGAGGCCGCCCGGTACGGCGTCGCCACGTGGCCGCGCATCGTGCTGAGCGCGCTCGGTGGCGTCTGGCTCTTCGCGATCGGCGTGGTCTGGATCGTCGGTCCGACCATCCCGGAGTTCGAGGTGCTCAACGTGGGCTTCGGCCCCGAGCTGCCGGCCCAGGGATGGGTCACGGGTCTCGGTGTGATCGCCTCCGCGATCGTCGCCTGGGGGCTGCTGGCCTACAGCGTCGCGCGCTGGCGCACGCCCGAGGTGGACGTGCTGCCGGACCCGGTGGCCGAGGTCGTCGAACCGGTCGAACCGGCGGAGGCGTGACCTTCCTGCACGACCGGTTCCCCGGAGCCGATCTGCCCCACGTGCCCCTCGGGGCACGGCCGACGCCGGTGCGACGCCTCGAGTCGTGGGGGAGCAACGTCTGGCTCAAGGACGAGAGCGCCTTCGGCGACGGGCACTGGGGCGGCAACAAGGTGCGCAAGCTCGAGTGGATCATCCCCGAGGCGCACCGCCGGGGTCGGCGGACCTTGTTCACGGTCGGCGGCATCGGGACGCACTGGGGCCTCGCGGCAGCGCTGTACGGGCGGGAGCACGGGCTCCGCACCGTGCTCGGCCTGGTCGACCAGCCGGTCGACGACCACGTCCGCGACCAGCTCGCACGGCTCGGGGCCAGCGGCGCGCTCGTGCACCGGTACCCGTCGGTCGGACGCCTGAAGCTCGCGGCGCCGGGCCTCCTGCTCCGCTACCGGGAGGGCCTGCGCCTGCCGTACTACCTCCCCGCCGGGGGATCGTCCCCCGTCGGCACGCTCGGGTACGTCGACGCCGGGCTGGAGATCGCCGACCAGGTCAGGTCCGGCATGCTCCCGGAGCCGGCCGTGGTGGTCACGCCGGTCGGGTCGGCCGGCACCGCTGCAGGGCTGATGGTGGGACTCCAGCTCGCGGGGCTCGCGACGCGCGTGGTCGGGATCGTCGTCAACGACTCGTTCCGGCTCGACGCCGAGGTCGTCACGCGGCTGGCGAACGCGACGGTCGACCTGCTGCGTCGCCGGAACGCCGAGATCGACGTGGTCCTGCACGAGTCGGACCTGGACGCGACCGACGACTACCTCGGCAGCACCTACGGCGCCTCGACCCCGGAGGGTCTGGCAGCGCTGGAGGCGGCCCGCGCTGACGGGCTCGAGCTCGAGCCCGTGTACACCGCCAAGGCGTTCGCGGCGGTGCGGGACATCGCGCCCCGCACCGCCGGTCCGGTCCTGGTGCTGAACACCCACGGGCCCCGAGGCCCACAGGCGTTCAGCTGAGCGCGATCAGCTGACGCGGCGCTCGCGGATCAGGTGCTCGCGCTCGTCGACCGTGAGTCCGCCCCACACGCCGTACGGCTCCCGCGCCGAAAGGGCGTGGTCGCGGCACTGGTCGAGGACGGGGCACCGGCCGCAGACGGCCTTGGCGCCCTGCTCGCGGAGCTGCTTGGCAGCGCCCCGCTCGGCCTCGGGTGAGAAGAAGACGGACGAGTCGAGTCCGACGCACGCGCCGGAGTGCTGCCACTCGTAGACGTCGATCAGTGGCATCGGAAGTCGCTTGAGGTTCGGCATCTTGGAGGCCCCCCTGGTCTCGAAGATCATGCTCGCTGGCCGATGTGGCCGAGGTCCCGTTGCGTTCGAAACCGATTCATAACCTACTCAAAACTTGTTCAGAGATGCAAGATGTCTGAACAAGTTTTATGGTCGAGGGGCAATCTCGACTCCGGGGGGAGGGCAACGATGGCCGATCCGCACGAGGCTGCTGAGGCCGAGCCCACGCCCGGTGAGGGGCTCACGTGGGGCGTCAGCGCCGCCGCCGACCAGCTCGGCGTGGCCACGTCGACCCTGCGGACCTGGGACCGTCGGTACGACGTCGGTCCGGCGTTCCGCACCACGGGCGGGCACCGCAGGTACAGCGCGGCCGACATCGACCGAGTCCGCCGCATGGCCGATCTGATCGACGCCGGGGCCACGCCGGAGTCGGCCGCGCGGGTCGTGCTCGACGCCGTACCGCCCGTGGAATGATGGGGCCGTCCCCGCCCCCGTAGCTCAGGGGATAGAGCAACGGTTTCCTAAACCGCAGGTCGGAGGTTCGAATCCTCTCGGGGGCACCGCGAAAGGGTGCGCGTGTAGACGAGTTGAAGGCCGAGGGCGATGAGTTGCTGGTCAAGGTCCTTGCCTAGACAGATCTGCGGCGTGGTGAAGCCGCTGGCCTCCGGCTCCGCCACCTCGATCCCCTGCGGAACAGAGTCCGCGTCGCGGAGGCAGTGGTCGCGGCGCCTGGTGGCGGATGGATTGTTGAGGCGCCGAGGACGAAACTCAGTCGCCGCCACGTTCCCGTTTCACCGACGCTGATGGGGCAAGTGCTGGACTTTGCGCGACGTACGGGCACTGCACGCGACGACTACCTCTGGGGGAGTGGGTCACGGCCACGAGACCTCGCAAGTTTCTACCGGCGTCGGTTCGCGGCAGCCGCCCGAGTCGCTGGTCTGGCACCGGTTCGTATCCACGACCTCCGGCACACGTACGCCTGTCTCATGTCCCACCTAGGCCACCGGGCTGTCGAGGTTTCCGCGTGGATGGGACACGCGAACGTCGCCTTCACGCTGCAGACCTACACGCACCTTTTCGAAGACAGGGAGCACGAAGAGCAGCGCTGTGCGAGGCTCGACGCTGCCTTCTTGAGCGAGCGGTAACTCTCTAGATCCAGCCTCGGCCGACCCCTCAGTGGTTTACGGTCCTCGAAAAGGATTGGAGATAGGGTGGAGCTGACGGGACTTCGAGTTCGACTTTTCCGGACAATCGGCCCGACCGAGGTCGGCTTGCCGCTGGGTGCCCCCCTGACGGTTGTTGGCCCGAACAACAGCGGCAAGACCAACATGTTGCGGGCCATCGAGATGCTCTTCACTGGGCACGACAACGACTTCGGGTACACCCGAGAACGGGACCTGACGTTCAGCAGTGGTTCTGCGAAGACAAGCCTTCAAGCCACATTCGCGGGCGACCCCATCGAGGACAAGGACTTCTTCGAGGCGTTCGACCGCCTGAACGCCATGTATGAGCGGCAGCGCTCAGACGACACCGTGAGCTTGTCCCTCGTGTTCTCGCCCTCGGGCAGCCCGGTCTACCAGTTCTTCCCGAACGTCAAGAAACCCGGGGACTCGACCGCGCAGAATCAGATCAACAAGTTGCAGCGACAGCTCGTGACAGACCTGCTGTCGAAATTCTCGTGCCACTACATCCCCTCCGAAAAAAGCATCTCGCAACTCTATGACGAAGTGCTGAACCCGTACCTTCGTACGGTCGCCGCGTCCGCTGTTGAGCCTCGGATTAAGCAACTCGAGAACGATCTGATGGACGTTGCGAAGGGTTTGAATGGCGAGCTCGCTGCCGTCGGACTGAGTTCACTCACCGCGTCGTTCGGACTACCCGACGGACGCATCGACGGGCTGCTTTCCAGATTTGACTTCAGCATGGAAGACCCGAACAAGACTCCAATTGCCCAGAAGGGCCAGGGGATCCAAAGCACTGCGTTCCTCGCGGCCTTGAAGTGGGTCTCGCAGCAAGAGCTGAAGGTTGGTCGAAAGAGCATCTGGCTGTTGGAGGAACCCGAGTCGTACCTACACCCGCAACTCATGTCCACGGTTAGTTCACTGCTCAAGAGGCTGTCAGAAGTTGCCATGGTCGTAACGTCGACGCACGCGTTGAGCTTCGTTCCGAACTCCGTCGATCAGATCGTGGGAGTTCGACTCGACTCTTCGGGCCACACGGAGGCGGTGCGCTACAGGAACTCCGTCGAAGCCGGATCGGACCTTCGGGCGGCCCTGGGCGTTCGCTTCTCGGACTATTACAACTTGGGTGAGTACAACGTTGTCGTCGAGGGTCCGTCCGACAAGCGTTTGCTCAACTGGTACCTCGATTTCGTCCCCGAGGCTGAAAGCGAACTTGCATGCCTACGACAAGCCGAGATCCAAGACCACGGAGGCGTGAAGCACATGGGGGGCTGGCTCCGAGCCACGTTCGCCATCGTGCGCGACGAGCGGCCATTGGTGGCGCTGTTCGACGGGGACCTCGCCGGCGAGAAGGAACGGAAGGATCTGGTTCGTTTCCTGGGGAACAAGCAGATTCCCTATCAGGCGAACCGGCAGTACGTGGTTTGCAGGGCGGGGTTTCCGATCGAAGCGCTATTCCCGGATGAGTGGCTCGCGGATTTGTATGACCAGCATCCGCAATGGTTCGCGGACTTTTCAGTCGACGCCAGCGGAACGCTCGTAGCCATGGAGATCCGTGACGCGAACAAGAAGTCCGTCATGAACGCTCTGATCGATCGAGCAGAGAGCGAGCCTACCGACGCCTGGCGCACGCGGTTGGATGACGTGGTTAATGCCCTGAACGAGGCGCTTGCCGTCCAGCAGGCGGTGCTAGAGATAGTTTGAGCAACCGCAGGTCAAAGTCGGTGATGCTGGCGGTGCGATCCGCGGGGGATGTGGTTTCGACGTTGGAGCGGCTCGTGGCGCTGCGGGACGCCGGCGCTTTGACAGCAGGAGAGTTTGAGGCGGAGAAGAGGCGCGCTCTCGGAAGTAGGTAGCGGAGTGCGAAGGCCTCAGGGCCGGAACGGCACGGTCGATCCGGAGATGGTGACGTTGCTATATCCCACTATGTCCAATAATTGCTGCACCGCCAACTGTTCCCGCTCGAAATCGAGTCCTGGACCTACTCGAATCTCGCGGACCGGTGAATCTGCCGATGAACCTTGAAACGGTACGGAGCGGAAGGGGACGAGCCCGCCTGCGCTAGGCCGCACGTCCGCTTCGGAGGACTCATTTCCGATCATGGTTATGAGCCGCCACTCCTGCTCCTCCGAAAACGAAGGGTCCTTGAATCTCGCCGCGAGCGCATCCAAGTTTCCGACTTCGCGGTCAAACCGCCAGATCTTCGAGCCGATCTCGGCAGCCAAGCTGTCGGCCACCGGGTTGCGGCCCCCTACGGCGGTCTGCAGCCCGCCGCCAAGCGCTTCGCGCCAGGCGTTTGCTACCCGCTGCGCCCACTCACGAAAGGTGCCCTGGTCGTCGTCGCGGGCGTACACGACAGGCAGGAACAGCCCAGCACGCCCGGCGATCCATCGTCTCGCCAAATCATTAGTGTCGAAGCCGATAGCAAAGCCACCAGGGCTGGAGTAACCGCGCCACTGACTCAGAAGATCGCCGTCGGCGCAGAAGCATGAAACTGCGGTGCGAACGTTGTGCCGCCAGCCACGCTCGAGGTACAGCGACAGTCCCGCGAAATCGGCACCATCCACTTCGTCTTCAAGCGCTGCGCGAAGGCGATTCTTGCCGTGGCTCAGCTCGTGTCGGTCATTCAAGAACATGGCATCGGTAGCCCAGATCGCTCCTGATCGGAGAATTCCGATGAGGCCGCTCTGGTCCGTGTAGTGCCAGACGAGGCTAGGGGCTACCCGCTCGACCTCTGCGACAAGATTCTCGAGTGCCTCGTCGCCGGTGTTCTCGAGATCATCTGGACTTGTGTACACGACTCAAGGATGCCGCAGTTCGCTCCCAACAGGCGCCGCTTTCGGGGGGGGCTTGCCCGATTCAACCGCCCACATTTGAGACTACGACTTCATTCTGGCCCGCGTGTACTTGGCATCGTGATCGCCGACTTCGATCTCCTGGGCGAGGGTGAGGGCTTCGGACGTGCGTCGGACCGTAGCGACGGACAGATTGAGGTCAGCGGCGATAGCGCCGACGGTCTTGCCCTTGGCTCGTCGAGCTGCGACCTCCTCGGCGTCCTTTGGTTCCGGGGCCCCGGAACGAGGTAGGGCAACGACCGAAATGTGCCGTTGCGGCGCATACGGACCAGCCGCACCGATTTGGCTGCCAGTGCCTCCCTGCAACGACGGAAGATGCTGCGACGGGTGGATTCGCATTCCTAAGCCGCAGGTCGGAGGTTCGAAACCTCTCGGGGGCACTGCGTCGGCTCCCGGCGGTCGAGGTCGGCCCTTCGAGGCTCCTCGATCCTCTTCGCACCTCAAGGCGCGGGAAGCCGACCCAGCGCCGGAGGAGTAGTCGAGGGTTCCTCGGCCGGCGCTGGATCGCTCCGGCAGACTGGTCCCATGCGGACGAGGGGATGGCTCGCGCGAGCCCTGGTGGCAGTCAGCGTGGCCGTCGTGCTCACGGCCTGCACGTCGGAGCCCGACACGAAGGACCAGTCCGAGGAGACGAGCGCGCCGCCGTCCGGCCCCTGCGAGGTCGCGCCGGAGGACGGCGACGTGATCCACAGCATCACCGTCGGCGGCGAGGAGCGGCAGTACCGGCTCTTCGCCCCCGAGGGTCTGCCCACCGACACGCGCGTCCCCGTGGTCTACCTGTTCCACGGGCTGGGGCAGAACCCCGAGGACGCGGTGAAGTACACGGCCTTCGACAAGGCGGCGGACGAGCACGGCTTCATCGTCGTCGCCCCGCTCGGCGGCGACGAGGGTCCGGGCTGGGACATCGCCTCCACGGTCAACGCCAAGGGCTCCGACCTCGGCTTCGTCAAGGCCCTCACGGACGCCGTCGTCGAGCGGCACTGCGCCGACCCCGAGCGGCAGTACGCCGCCGGGATGTCGAACGGCTCCGCCCTGCTGTTCGCCGCCGCGTGCTCGGGCGACTTCCCCTTCGCCGCCTACGGCGGAGTGGCCTACCTGACCTACGGCCCGGGCTGCGACACCGTGCCACCGACGTCGTTCATCTACTTCCACGGCTCGAGCGACGTCGCCGTCCCGTACACCGGGGGAGCGACGCCGCTGGGCGTGGCTGAGCCGGTCACCGAGACGCTGTCGGCCTGGGTGACCAAGGACGAGTGCGGCGACCCGCAGGACTACGAGGAGCCGGCCGCCGACATCCAGCACTGGACCTGGGGCTGCGCGGACGACGCGCGGATCGAGGCCTTCGTCGTGCTCGGCGGCGGACACACCTGGCCCGGCGCGACCGGGGTGGGCGGGCAGGGCCAGACCACCACGTCCATCCAGGCGACGGTCGAGATGGTGCGGTTCTTCGGTCTCGCCGACCAGGGCTGACCACAGGCGCGTCGCGTAGGATCGATGGTCCGCGCGATTCGTTCTGGAGGTGAGTGGTCCGGTGCAGGTGTTCGTGACCGGAGCATCCGGGGTGGTCGGACGCGCCGCCGTCCGCGCCCTGGTCGACGACGGGCACGACGTCCGGGGGCTCGTCCGCTCCCGCGAGGCTGCCCGGGTCGTGAGCGGCCTCGGAGCCGAGCCGGTCGCCGCCGAGCTGTTCGACGGCACCGAGCTGGCCGAGGCGATGCGCGGGTGCGACGCGGTCGCGAACCTGGCCACCAAGGTCCCCGTGGGATCGGCGGCGCTCCGTCCCGGGTCGCTGCGGGAGATCGACCGCCTGCGCATCCGGGGCTCCCGCATCGTCGCCGCCGCCGCGCGGCGAGCCGAGGTCGAGGTGCTCGTCCACCAGAGCCTCAGCTTCGTGTACGCCGACGCCGGCGAGGACTGGATCGACGAGGACGGCCTCGTCGAGGTCTCGCGGGCGACCGAGCCGGTCGTGGTCGCCGAGGACCACATGGAGGCCTTCACCCGCGACGGCGGCCGGGCGGTGTGCCTGCGGCTCGGGCTCGTCACCGGGACCGACCCCAACACCGCCTGGCAGGTCCGACGGGCCGCCTCGGGCCGCGCCTTCACCCTGGGCGACCCCCGCTCCTGGATGCACGTGGTGCACCCGGACGACGCCGGGTCGGCCGTCGCCCACGCCCTGCAGGCGCCGGCTGGCATCTACAACGTCGGATCCGATCCGGTGCGCCGCGGCGAGTACGCCGCCGTCGTGGCGTCGGTCGCGGGAGGCCCGCCGCCGCGTCCGCTGCCGGCCTGGGTCCGCCGCGTCGGCGCCGAGAAGCTCGAGATCCTGACGCGCTCGCAGCGGGTGAGCTCGCAGCGCTTCGCCGACGGGACGGGCTGGACGCCCACGCGGCCCGTGCTCAGCGCCTCCTGGCTCACGACGCCGGACCGGGAGCGGGCCCGTGGCTGACCCGGCCCCGGACCCCGCAGTCGCGGCGAGGCGCGAGCGGCTGCGCCGGGCAGCCGAGCTGCTTGGCGACCTGGAGCCGTCGGGCACGCGTGACGACACCGACCAGGGGTGGGGCGAGTCCCCGGGAGGCAACGACGCCGAGCTGCGGCGCAACGTCCCTCCCCATCACGGCTGACGGGACCGACCCGAGGGCCGGTCCCGTCATCGTGTCGTGCGCGCCGCCGTGACGACTCAGAGGTCGCGGCGGGCCACCAGGGCGTCGCGGATCTCGCGCAGCAGCTCGATGTCCTCGGCGACGCCCTCCGGCTCGGGCTCCACGCCTCGCGCACGGAGCTCGTTGAGCTTCTTCATCGGGACGACGATCGCGAAGTAGACGACCGCAGCCGTGAGGACGAACGTGATGACGGCGTTGATGAACGCGCCGTAGGTGAAGACCTGGCCGTTGATCGTGAAGGTGCCGCCGTCGACGCCACCGCCGCCGATCAGGCCGATCAGCGGGTTGATGAACGAGCCCGTGAACGCTGCCACGAGCGCGGTGAACGCGGTGCCGATGACCACGGCGACCGCGAGGTCGACGATGTTGCCTCGGAGCAGGAAGTCCTTGAAACCCTTGATCATGTCGCACCCTTCGAGATGGTTGAGGTCAGAACGGGACAGGCTCGGGGAGAGCCTGATCGGCCAAAATACTCCAGGCCTGGCCGGGTGACACCCCCCGCTCAGGTGGCGATCACGGTCAGTCCGGCCTCGAGCCCCGCCGTGGCGACGGCCAGGGCCGCCGCGCTGGGAGCCACCAGGCCGACGACGTCGTCCACGCCGTCGGCCGTCGTGGCGGACGGGAGCACCGCGACGACGGCCGAGGCGGCGACGACCGAGGGTGGCGACTCGCCGTGCGGGTCGATCGCGACGACGTCGACCCGGTCGCCGACCCGGAGCCCGCTCACGACGGCGGGGTCGGAGACGCGAACCGTGGCGAGCGCTGGGTCCTCCACGCCGTAGCCCGCCAGGTCGCGGGCGTCGACGACCCGGCGGTCGGTGACGACCTCGCCCGCGCGGACGGGGCCGGCCAGGGCGCGGCCGACGGCGTCGTCGCTCGAGGCGAGCGCGTGCTCCGGGACGGCGTCGACCGGGAGGTCGACGGTGCGCAGGTGCGTGGTGGTCAGCACGGTGCCCGCGTCGAGGTCGTCGCGGACCACGACGGCCCTGCGGGTGTCGTCCTCGCCGCGCAGTCCCGCCGCGAGGAGCAGGACGGCGAGCCCGGCGCAGGTCGCGGCGAGCAGGCGGCGGTGGGCGAAGACGAGACGGTCCAGGAGGTCCATCCCGGCAGGCTAGGTGGGCCGGACCTCGAGGTGCTGGGACTCGTCCACAGGCCGGAGCGGAGAGCGGGTCAGGCCGCGGAGCCCGAGCCGCCGGAACCCGTGGAGCTGGGCGTGCTCGAGCTGCTCGAGGAGCTGCTGGACGAGGTCGAGGACGACCCCGACGTCGAGCTGCCCGACGAGGACCCGGCGGAGGCGGAGGTGCTGGTGCTGCGGGAGTCGTTGCGGTAGAAACCGGACCCCTTGAAGACGACGCCGACGGCGTTGAAGACCTTGCGCAGACGACCCTGGCAGGCGGGGCACACGGTCAACGCGTCGTCGCTGAACGACTGCTGGACCTCAAGGCCTTCACCGCACTCGGTGCACTGGTACTGATAGGTGGGCACTGGACTGACTCCGACACTCATGACGACTCGTGGACGTAACCGCTCAAGGGTACAGTTGGCGCCACTGTGAACGAGCCTCCGAGTACCGGCGCGGGATCTTCCTCGTGACCGAGCTGATCCTCCTCGCCGTCGCCATCGCGCTGATGTTCGCCTGCGGCGTCTTCGTCGCCGCCGAGTTCTCGTTCGTGACGGTCGACCGGGCCGCCGTCGACCGCGCGGTCCAGGAGAACCGGCCCGGCGCGGTCGGGACCCGCACGGCGCTGCGCACGCTGTCGACGCAGCTCAGCGGCGCCCAGCTCGGCATCACCATCACGAACCTCGCGATCGGCTACCTCGCCGAGCCCGCGATCGGCAGTCTCGTCCGGGGGCCGTTCGAGGACCTCGGCCTGAGCGGCGGCACCCTCGGCTTCGCGTCCTACTTCGTGGCCCTCGCGCTCAGCACGTTCGCGACGATGCTGATCGGCGAGCTGATCCCGAAGAACATCGCCCTGGCCGTGCCGATGGTCGCGGCGCGCTGGACCCAGCTGCCACAGCGCTGGTTCACCAAGGTCATGGCCTGGCCGATCCGCTCGCTGAACGGCACCGCCAACGCGGTCCTGCGGTCGTGGGGAGTCGAGCCGCAGGAGGAGCTGCGCTCGGCACGCTCCCCGCTGGAGCTGCGATCGCTCGTGCTGCGCTCGGCGCAGGAGGGCGCGATGGACGACGACACCGCCCGCCTCGTCGCGCGCAGCATCACCTTCGGCGACCGCACCGCCGCCGACGTCCGCACCCCGCGCGTCCGCGTCACGTTCCTCGAGGGCCGCGACACGGCGGCGGCCGTGATCGAGGCCGCTCGGTCGACGGGCCACTCGCGGTTCCCCGTCATCGGCAAGACCCCCGACGACATCGTGGGCGTCGTGCACGTCAAGCACGCCGTGGCCGTCCCGGTCGATCGCCGCCGCTCGACCCGCATCGAGGACATCTGCGCCCCTGCGGCCACGGTGCCCGACAGCCTGGAGCTCGACCCGCTGCTGGCGTTCCTGCGCGACCAGGGCATGCAGATGGCGGTCGTGCTCGACGAGTACGGCGGCACCGACGGCGTCGTGACCCTGGAGGACCTGGTCGAGGAGATCGTGGGCGACATCGCCGACGAGCACGACCGGGGCGCCGCGACGAGCCGTCACCGCACCGACGGCACCTGGTCGCTCTCGGGCCTGCTGCGACCCGACGAGATCTTCGAGCAGACCGGGATCCCGCTGCCCGAGGGTCCCAACTACGAGACGGTCGGCGGGCTCGTGGTCCAGGAGCTCGGCCGCCTCGCCCAGCGCGGCGACGTCGTGACGCTGATGGTCGACCCGACGCCCGAGGACGAGGGCGACGAGCCCGAGCCGCTGCCGGTCGCCCTGACCGTCGACCGGGTCGACGGCCGCCGCATCGACCGCCTCACGATGACCGCCGAGCGACCCGAGCCGATGGCCCCTCCGGCCGTGCGCTCGCGGGCCGAGGCCGAGGGAGGCCGACGATGAACATCTGGACCGGCCTCGCCGTCACGGCGCTCCTGCTGGCGCTCAACGCGCTGTTCGTGGGCTCGGAGTTCGCGCTCCTCTCGGCGCGGCGCACGCAGCTCGAGCCGGCCGCTGCCCAGGGGTCGCGCACCGCGAAGCTCGCCCTGCGCGCGATCGAGAACGTCTCGCTCATGATGGCCGCGGCCCAGCTCGGCATCACGATCTGCTCGCTGCTGCTGGGCGCCGTCAGCGAGCCCGTCATCGCCCACGCGATGGAGCCGGCCTTCGACGCCCTGGGCGTGCCGGAGGTGTTGGTGCACCCGATCTCCTTCGCGATCGCCCTGACGCTCGTGGTCTACGCGCACGTCGTGATCGGCGAGATGGTGCCGAAGAACCTGGCGCTCGCGGCGCCCGACAAGGCGGCTCTGATCCTCGGCCCGTTCATGCTGGCGGTCGTCGCGGTGCTCAAGCCGATCGTGCTGGCGCTCAACGGCATCTCGAACGTCACGCTCCGGCTCCTGCGGATCGAGCCGAAGGACGAGGTCGCCTCGACCTTCTCGCACGACGAGGTCGCCGACCTGGTCGAGGAGTCCCGCCGCGAGGGCCTGCTCGACGACGACGAGTACGGCCTGGTGCAGGGTGCGCTCGACTTCCAGGGCGGCACGATCGACGAGGTGGTGCTGCCGACCGACGTGCTGGTCACGATCGACCGGCACGCGACCGCCGCCGACGTCGAGGTCGCGTGCGCGGAGTCGGGATTCTCCCGGTTCCCGGTGCGTGACGAGTCCGGCGAGCTGACGGGCTACCTCCACCTGAAGGACGCCCTCGAGACCGACGACGACGCGCGGGGCCGGGTCATCGCCGACAAGTGGGTGCGCCCGCTCGTGACGGTGCCGGTGGGTGCCGGCTTGTTCGACGCGCTGCGGCTGATGCAGTCGCGCGGATCCCACATGGCCCGCGTCGCGGACGTCGAGGGCCACGTCGTCGGCGTGATCATGCTCGAGGACGTCCTCGAGGAGCTCGTCGGCGAGATCCGCGACGTCCAGCGCGCCTGAGCCCGCGAGGGCCTAGCGCTCCGGGCGGAAGATCCCGGACGGGGTGAGCACCAGGTCGACCGGCACGTCGTGCGGCTCGTGCGGAACCTCGGGCAGGATCTCCTCCGCGAAGACGACCGCGACGAGGGTCGGCCGCTGAGGTCGCACGACGACCTCGGCCAGGGCCCGGTCGTAGTAGCCGGCGCCCCTCCCGAGGCGGCGGCCGTGGTGGTCGACCGCCAGGGCGGGCACCAGCACGAGGTCGACCTCGGTCAGCGGAGACCCCGGCAGGGGAGCGCCCACGGGCTCGTCGACGCCGATGGAGGACCGCGTCGTCGGAGCCGCCGCGTCGTGCGTGACCCAGTCGAGCGTGCCGTCCGCGCGGGTCACGGGCACGACGACCTCGGTGCCCGCCGCCTGGAGCTCGGCCAGCAGTGCGCCCGTGGGCGGTTCGCCCCGCATCGCCAGGTACGCCGCCGCGCGGCGGGCTCCCCGCAGCGCCCGGTCGCCGGACAGGTGCGCCGCGAGCGCGGTCGCCGCCTCCGCGAGGTCGCCCTCGGATCGCTCGCGTCGAGCCCGCAGCAGCGTGCGACGCAGATCATCCTTCGCTGAACCGGTGTGACCCACGTCGCGACGCTATCGTGTGCGGGTGGACGGATTGGCGGAAGCGCAGCGACGGATGGTCAGTGCGGGCGTGCCCCAGCAGGCGATCGACGTGTTCACGCACTACTACGACCAGCTGCAGGCGGGCGCCACGGGCATGATCCCCGAGGCCGACGTCGAGCCGCTGAGCGGCATCCACCGTGCCGCGACCCTCGAGGCCTCGCCCGAGGACGTGCGCACGGCCGCCGACGCGACCGTGGTCATCAAGCTCAACGGCGGGCTCGGCACCTCGATGGGCATGGACCGCGCCAAGTCGCTGCTGCCCGTGCGCCGGGGCCTGAGCTTCCTCGACATCATCGTGGGGCAGGTCGAGCACGTGCGTCGCACGCACGACGTGCGCCTGCCCCTGATCTTCATGAACTCGTTCCGCACCCGTGACGACACCCGTGCGGCGCTGGCTCACCACCCGGGCATCGAGACGCCGGGCCTGCCGATCGACTTCGTGCAGAACCTCGAGCCGCGTCTGCGCGCCGACGACCTCACCCCCGTCGACTGGCCGGCCGACGCCGAGCTCGAGTGGTGCCCGCCGGGTCACGGCGACCTCTACACCGCGCTGCAGACCTCGGGCATCCTCGACCAGCTGCTCGACGCCGGCTACCTGTACGCGACGGTGTCGAACTCCGACAACCTCGGCGCGGCCCCCGATCCCGAGATGATGGCCTGGTTCGCCGGGTCCGGTGCCCCCTACGCTGCCGAGGTGTGTCGCCGGACCCCGGCCGACGTCAAGGGTGGCCACCTCGTGGTGCGCCGCAGCGACGGACGCCTCGTGCTGCGCGAGACGGCGCAGACCCCGCCCGAGGACGCCGCGGCGGCCTCCGACCTGACGCTGCACCGCTACTTCCACACCAACAACCTGTGGTTCGACCTGCGGGTCCTGAAGAAGACGCTCGACGAGCGCCAGGGCATCCTCGGGCTGCCGCTGATCAAGAACCGCAAGGTCGTCGACCCGGCCGATCCCGGCTCGCCCGAGGTCATCCAGATCGAGACCGCGATGGGTGCGGCCGTGCAGGTCTTCGACGGCGCCACCGCCATCGAGGTCGACCGGGCGCGCTTCCTCCCGGTCAAGACCACCAACGACCTGCTCCTGCTGCGCTCCGACGTGTACGGCGTCGGCGACGACTTCCGGGTCCGCGCGACCGTGGAGCCGCCGCTGGTCGACCTCGACAAGCGCTACTTCGGCACGATCGCCGACTTCGAGGCGCGCTTCCCGCACGTGCCGTCGCTCGCGTCGGCCGAGCGGTTCACGGTGCGAGGCGACTGGAGCTTCGGCGCCGACGTCGTCGTCGCCGGCGAGGTGCTCCTGGAGGAGGACGAGACCGCCGGGAAAACAGGCGACGCGCCCGGTCGGGCCACGCGGGTCGCGGAGGGCACCCGGTTAGGCTGACCCTCATGGTCTCCGGAGACAGCGACGCCGCCGTGCCGGGACAGGACCCGTTGCCCGACGTCGATCCCGTCTCCACGGCCGAGGCCGTCAGCGACCCCGAGGACGAGTCGGACCCCCGGCCCGCCGCGGACGCGGTGGACGAGTCCGCCCCGAGCGCCGAGGCGTCGACGCCGCAAGCGCAGCCGTCGGAGCCGGAGCAGCCCCTGCCCGAGGGCGAGCCTGAGACACCGTCGCCGACCCAGGCCGCGGCCACCTCGGATCCCGCTCCCGCCGCCGCTCCCGCGCGCACGCAGGAGTCGGCCGGCCCGCGCCCCCGTCCGCGCGCCTCGAGCATCCCGGAGGGGATGCTCACGGTCGAGGACCACCTCGAGAAGGTGCTGCGCGGCCTCGGCCCCCTGGCGCCCTACGACCAGCCCCTCGTCGAGTCGCTCGGGCTGCCGCTGTTCGCCGACTACGTCACCCCGGTCGACCTTCCCCGTTTCGACCAGTCGCTCGTCGACGGGTACGCCGTCGCTGCCGGCGACGCCACCTCGGCCACGCGCGACGCCCCCACCGTGATGCCCGTCGCCGGCGAGATCCGGGCCGGGGTCTCGCGTCCGTTCGCGATCAGCCGGGGAACCGCGGCGCGCATCAGCGCCGGATCGCCGATCCCGCGCGGCGCCGACTGCGTCGTGCCGCTGTCGCACACCAACCGGGGTCAGTCCAAGGTCGCCGTCTCCGTGGCGCCCGAAGTGGGCCAGGGCATCCGCGCGACCGGGTCCGACGTCGTCGCCGGGTCCACCGCGGTCAAGGCTGGCACGGTGCTCGGCGCCCGGGAGATCGGACTCCTGGCCTCGCTCGGTGCCCATCGCGTCGCCCTGCGTCCGCGGCCCCGCGTCGTCGTGATCTCGATGGGCTCGGAGCTGCGCGAACCGGGCGACCACGTCTCGCACGACTCCTCCTTCGACGGCAACAGCTACATGCTCGCGGCGGCGATCCGCTCGGCCGGGGCCATCGCGTTCCGTGTCGGCGCCGTCGGCGACGACCCCAAGGAGTTCCGCCGCGTCCTCAGCGAGCAGCTCGTGCGCGCCGACCTGGTGGTCACCACCGGAGGCATCTCGGCGGGCCATCGCGACGCGATCCGCCAGACGCTGCGCTCGCTCGGCACGGTCGACTTCCACGAGGTCGCGATCCACCCCGGCCGCGTGCAGGGCTTCGGCGGCGTGTTCGACGACCACACGCCCATCATCACGCTGCCGCCCAACGGCGTCGCCGCGTACGTCGGCTTCGAGGTCTTCGTGCTGCCGGCGCTGCGGCGTCTCATGGGGCGCACGCCCTACCGTCGGCCCATGGTCCACGCGGTCCTGGCCGCCGACATCACCTCGCCGTCGGGACGTCGTCAGTACGTGCCGGCCGTCTTCGAGGTCACGCACCGCGGTGCCAAGGTCACCCCGCTGCCCGACTCCGACGACCTCCTCCTGTCGCGCCTGGCCGAGGCCAACGCGCTCGTCGTGGTCGGCGAGGACGAGACGGCGCTCAACCTCGGCGACACGGTCCGGACGCTCGTGCTCGACCGCCCGTTCTGAGGTGGCCGCCCCCTGGGAGGTCGAGCTGACCCACGGGCGGATCGGGATCCGGCCGCTGCGGCGCTCCGACGCGAACCGGTGGTCCGAGCTGCGCGCCGCCAACGGCGGGTGGCTGTCGCCGTGGGACGCCACGCTGCCGCCCGAGGGCGGCCAGCAGGTGACCTCGTACCGGCAGATGATCTCGGTGCTGCGCCGCCGGGCCCGGCACGGTGAGGGCATGCCGTTCGTCTCGACGTGGGACGGCGTCATGGTGGGCCAGGTCAGCGTCAGCTCGATCGTCGGGGGATCGGCCCGGTCGGCCAGCATCGGCTACTGGGTCTCGGCCGACCACGCGGGTCGCGGCATCACCCCCACGGGCGTCGCTCTGGTGTGCGACCACCTGTTCGGGACCACGCGGCTGCACCGGGTCGACATCGCGATCCGTCCGGAGAACCACCCCAGCCTCGCGGTCGTGCGCCGGTTGGGGTTCACCGACGTCGGGCTCGCCCCGCGGTACCTGCACATCGCGGGCCGCTGGGCCGACCACCGGCTGTTCCAGCTCGTCGCCGAGGACGTCCAGGGGCGGGTGCTCGACCGGGTCTGACCTCGTCACATCCGTAACTTCTGTCACGACACACGCGCGGGCTCCCACGTTCGGCCCGCTCCGGGACCTACCGTTCTGTACGTGATCGGAGGAGCCAGCGGCGTCATCTTTGCCGTCGTCGTCATCGTGTGGGTGGCGTATGTCGTCCCGCTCATGCTCCGCCGGTACGACGAGGCCTCCAAGACCTCGTCGCTCGGCTCGTTCACCTCCCTCAGTCGGGTCATCGCCCGCACCTCACGCAGCGAGTCGGTCGCCGAGACCGAGCCCGAGGTGGAGGCCGAGAAGGCCGACACCACCGTCACCACCGAGTCCCCGTCCGAGAAGGCACCCGCCATGGCCCAGGTCACCGAGGCAGCTCCCCGCCCCGTCAACCGTGCCGCTGCGCGTCTGGCCGCCCGTCGTCGCCGACGGGTCCTCATCACCCTGATCACCTCCCTGGTCGTGGTGGCGGGGCTCGGTGTGGCCGGGACGATCGGGCAGGTCTGGACGGCTGTCCCGGTCGCCCTCATGGTCGCCTGGCTCGTGGCCTGCCGGATCCAGGTCCGCGGCGAGCGCGGTCTGAGCACGCCGTCGATCAGCCTGCCGCGTCTGTCCCTGCGTCGGTCGGCCTCGGCCGAGACGACGGAGCGTCGCGGTGGCACGGCTGCTGACGAGGAGACCACGCTGGTCGTCTCGCACCAGTTCGAGGACATCGAGCCGAACCGTCCCCGCGTCATGGAGGTCGAGGCGCTCTCGGTCGACGCGCTCGACGACCAGCTGCAGATCGCGGTGCCGTCGGTCGCCACGACGGGCGAGGCCCTGTGGGACCCGCTGCCCGTCACGCTCCCCACGTACGTCACGAAGCCGCGCGTCGGACGCACCGTCCGCACGATCGACTTCGCCCAGGCCGGCACCTGGTCCTCGGGCCACGTCGAGGCCGAGGGCGTCGCCCTCCCGGGCCAGGCCGACGAGGTCGCGCAGGCGCAGGACGAGGGTCCGGAGACCCGCCGGGCCGTCGGTCACTGACCCGGGCCGGGGTGCTAGGCTCTTACCCGGTCGTCGACCTTGGGGCATTGGCGCAGTTGGTAGCGCGCTTCGTTCGCATCGAAGAGGTCAGGAGTTCGAATCTCCTATGCTCCACCAGAAGGAGAAGGGCCCCACAGACGTGGGGCCCTTTCGCTTGTGCTGAGCAGTGTGGGGCCCTTCGTGAGGGGTGGGCGGTAGCTCAGCCACCGATCAGACCCCGTGAAAGGTGGCTGAGCCGCCGCCCGCACCGGCCCGCACCACCGGCTCACGCCCGGATCGTCACCGGGGTGCCGAGCGGCAGGCCGATCTTCTCGACGAGTTCGGTGATCTGGTCGTTCGGCAGCCGGATGCAGCCCGAGCTCGCGTCGGTGCCGACCAGCTCGGGCTGGTTGGTCCCGTGGACGCCGATGACGCCCTCGCCCCCGGCGAACTCGGTGAGGACGTTGGAGAATCCCGACAGCCCGTAGGCGTACGGTCCGTAGACGCCCGTCGGGTCGGGGGCCTGCAGGAGCTCCTTGATGTAGTACTCGCCACCGGGCGTCGGGCGGTCCGTGGTCCCCACGCCGATGGCGGAGCGGAGCACTTCGTCGCCCGCCTCGGTCACGACCAGCTCGTGGTCGGCGAGAGCGATGTCCATCGCGAAGGCGTGGCTGCTCTGCCGGACGTCGCGAGCGCGGACGTAGCCGGTGGTGCCGTTGGGGCGCACCGGGAGCTGGACGTGCAGCCACGCGGTTCCCACGGCCAGCGCCAGCAGGACGACGTTGCCGGAGGCCTCGTCGGCGCGGTTCAGCACGAGCTGCTCGGCGCCCGCGTCGTCCGGGCTGTCGAGGTCGCCGGGCTCGCCGTACACCTGCAGGGAGGGCACGACCGACGTCGCGACGGTGGTCCGCTCCGGATCGGACCCCGTCCCGGACGTCTCCTCCGGCTCAGCGTCCGACTCGGGCTTGGGCTTGGGCTCGTCAGAGCCGGTGCACGCGACCAGGCCGGCGAGGGCGAGACCACCGGCGGCGGCGAAGAACGTGCGGCGTGTCCAGCCCGGCAGGGATGTGTCGGTCATGGCGCTCACGCTACGACCCTCCGCCGAGGCGCGCTGCTCAACTCGAGGTGGAGAAAGTCCACGTGTGACGAATCGCCCGCAACGGTCATGTAAGCGTCGAGGACGCGTCCGTCGTCCTCGCCCACACGTCGAGAGGGACGAGTTAATGCGCAGATGGATGCACGCCGCGGGGGTAGTTGCCCTTGCTGGTGGAGTGATGATCGCGGTGCCGACGACGGCCAGTGCCGAGTCGTTCACCGTGTCGAGCACCGCCGACGACCCGGCTGACCCCACGACCTTGCGCGGTGCGATCGCCGCAGCCGAGGCGAACGGCGAGGCCGACGTCATCACGCTGCAGAGCGGGGCGACCTACGCGCTCACGAGCGCCGAGGGTGACCTCGACATCACGACCGACATCACGATCGTGGGCAACGGCGCGACCATCGACGCCTCCGGTCTCGGTGATCGTGCGTTCCAGGTGGCCGCGGGCGGCGACCTGACCATCTCGGGCGTCACCGTCACGGGCGGCCGTCCCGCCGACGCTCCGTCCGCCGCGGGCGGCGGCTCCGGCGGCGCGTTCCTCAACGGCGGCACGCTGTCGATCTCCGACTCCGTGCTCGACGGCAACTCGGCCGAGCGGGCCGGCGGCGCGATCGAGGCCTCGGCCGGGAGCACCACGACCCTGGTCGACACCAACCTGACGGACAACGCCACGGGCGCGGCGCCGGGCAACGGCGGCGGCCTGCACCTCACGGGCGCGGGCACCGTCTCGATCACCGGCGGCACCGTCTCCGGCAACACCGCGGCCGCCGAGGGTGGCGGCCTGTGGAACTCCGGCGCCGGCACCATGACGGTCGACGGCACCACGATCACGGGCAACACCGCGTCCGGCGTCACGGCGGACCAGGGCGGCGGCGGCCTGTTCCAGGAGGCCGGCGGCGGAACGCTGACCGTGCGCAACGCGTCGATCACCGACAACAGCGCTGATGGCGCTGCCGGTTCGGGCGGCGGCATCCTCAACGACCAGAGCAACGTCGTCGTCGAGAACTCCACGATCTCCGGCAACACCGCGGTGCGCGCCGGAGGTGGCGTCGAGGCCAACATCGGCAAGACCACGCTCACCGGCGTGACGCTCGACGACAACAGCACGGGCGCTGCGCCCGGCAACGGCGGCGGCCTGCACGTCACGGGTGCCGGCGACGCCGACATCAGTGACTCGACGGTCACGAACAACACTGCGGCCCTCGAGGGCGGCGGACTCTGGAACGGCACCGGCACGATGACGGTGACCGACTCGGAGATCTCCGGCAACACCGCTTCCGGTGCAGCTGCGGACGACGGCGGCGGCGGCCTGTTCAACAACGGCGGCACGCTGCAGATCACCGGCAGTACGGTCGAGGGCAACGAGGCCGTCGGTGCTGCCGGTTCGGGCGGTGGCGTGCTGACCCTCGGCGGCACGCTCGAGGTCACGGACTCGTCGATCGACAACAACTCGGCCGTCCGCGCCGGTGGTGGCATCGAGGCCACCGCGGGCAGCACCACCACGGTGTCGGGCGGCTCGCTCAACGAGAACAGCACGGGCGCGGCACCGGGCAACGGCGGCGGTCTGCACCTGACCGGTGCCGGCACGGTCGGCATCGACGACGTCGTCGTGGCGGGCAACGTGGCCTCCAACGAGGGCGGCGGCCTCTGGAACTCCGCCACGGGCACGATGACCGTCACGGCGTCGAACATCAGCAACAACACGGCCTCCGGCGCTCCGGCCGACTCCGGCGGTGGCGGTCTGCACAACGACGGCGGTGAGCTGGTCGTCGAGGGTTCCCTCATCGAGGCCAACAGTGCCGACGGCGCCGCTGGATCGGGTGGCGGCATCCTCAACGCCGGAGGCGGCACGCTGACGGTCACCGACACCAACATCCTCGACAACGACGCGGTCCGCGCTGGCGGCGGCATCGAGGCCGTGGGCGACGGGTCGGTCACCACGGTGAGCGACGTGCTGCTGCAGGGCAACTCGACCGGGCCCACCCCGGGCAACGGCGGCGGACTGCACCTGACCGGCACGGGCACGGTGACCGTGGACGCCTCGCAGGTCACCGCGAACACGGCGACCAACCAGGGTGGCGGCCTGTGGAACTCGGGCACCGGCACGATGACGGTCACGCGCACGACGCTGGACGCCAACACGACCGGTGGCCAGGGTGGTGCGCTGTACAACGTCGGTGGATCTCTCACCGTCGAGGGCAGCACGATCAGCGGGAACACGGCCACGGTCGGTGGCGGTGTCGCCACGGACCCGGCTGCCGCTGACGACGCCACCACGCTGATCCACGTCACCGTCACCGACAACTCGACCGGCACCGCCGGACCCGTGACGCTGGGCAACAGCATCCTGTCCGGCAACACGGGGGCCGACGCCCAGACCGCGATCACGACCCTCGGCGGCAACGTCGTGGGCACCGCGGTCGACGGCAGCGGTGGGGACGACGTGGAGACCGACGACCCGCGCCTCGGGGCGCTGGCGGACAACGGTGGTCCCACCCTGACCCACCTGCCCGCGGCCGGGAGCCCGGCGATCGACGCGGGCGTCGACGGTCTGGGTGACCTGACCACCGACCAGCGCGGAGCCGCTCGCGACTCCGGTGCAGCTCCGGACGCCGGTGCGGTCGAGGTCGCTGCGGCCGGTGGCGGCAACGGTGGTGGCGGCAACGGTGGTGGCGGCAACGGTGGTGGCGGCGGCGCTGCCGGCAACAGCGGTGGCGTCCCGGCGGCACCGGCGACGGCCACGACCCGACAGCCGACCTACACCGGCTGAGTCGCGATGTCGGCGTGCGTGGTGGCCGAGCACCGGTCGCCACGCACGCCGACGCGCGAGGGCGTGCTCCGTCCGTCGGGGCACGAGGAGCAGGGAGCACGAGGAGCACGGGAAGGGAGCAGTGCGGGTGCGTATCATCGGGTCCGTGGATTCAGGCACGTCGGAGCGTGACCTGCTGGTGCGGTTCCGTGAGCTCGATCCCGACGCCTGGGAGACCGTCTACCGACGGTCGTACTCACGCCTCGTCGAGTACGCCCGTCGGCGGCTGCCCAGCACCTACGACCCGCACGACGCGGTCAGCGAGTGCCTGACCCGAGCTGTCGACCGCATCGGCGACCTCGCCGACCAGGGGGTCCGGGTCGAGGCCTGGCTCTACGGCATCCTGCGCCTGGTGGTGCTGGAGCAGATCCGGCGCTCGGGCCGGCAGGAACGGGAGCGACCGGTCGCCGACAGCCCGCTCGGTCTGGTCGAGGCGACGAACGACCGGGGTCCGCTCGAGCACGTGCTGCGCGACGAACAAGTCAGCTCCGTGCGGGTAGCGTTCGAGCGGCTCTCGATCGACGACCAGGAGGTGCTCTGGCTCCGACAGGTCGCCGAGCTGTCGGTCGCCGAGGTGGCCGAGGTCCTGAGGAAGGGTCACGGCGCAGTCAGACAGGCAAACTTCAGGGCGCTCGCGCGCCTTCGGACGCTCATCGAGGAGGTGGACGCATGACGAACGAGGACGGAAACCCGGCCGACGACACGAGTCGCGCCGATGCCGAGCTCGAGCGCCTTCTGGGTGCGGAGCTTCGCCGGGCCTTCCCCGACTCGGGGGACGGACCGACACCCGGACAGGTCGCCGTGCTGCGCGACCACGTCTCCGCGCAGCGTCGTCGGCCGGCGCGCGGTCGGTGGCGCCTGCTCGTCGCGGCTGTCGCCCTCCTCGTCGCCGGTGCCGGGCTCGGCGTCGGCGCCACGGCCTGGACCGGTGGCGACGACGAGGACCTCCTGGCCCGCGGATCGGCGGAGTTCACGGCCGAGCTGACCGGCGCGACGGGAGCGGAGGTCGACCTCGAGGGAGCCGCGGCACCCGAGGGTCGCATCGTGACGCTGCGGTCCGACACGCTGCCCGTGGTGCCCTACGAGCAGTTCTACGAGCTGTGGTTCCTGACCGACGAGGACGGCGAGACGTGGGTCTCGGCCGGCACGTTCCACCCCGACGAGGAGGGGAACACGGTCGTCGTGCTCCACGCCGCGGTCGATCCCAGCGTCGTCACGGACGTCCGGATCACGCGGGAGCCGCGTGACGGCAACCCGGCGCCGTCCGGCGACGTGGTGGCGAGCGGCCCGGTCGACCTGCTCGGCTGACCGGGGACGCTGGCCGGACGAGGCTCAGCCCTGGCGGGCCTTGAGCCTCGGGTTCTGCTTGTTGATGACGTAGGTGCGGCCGCGGCGGCGGACGACCTGCGAGCCAGGCTGGTTCTTGAGCGACTTCAGGGAGTTGCGGACCTTCATCGGGTGCTCCTGTTCGTGGTGGGGCTGGTGGTGGAGAGGTGCGAGATGTCGACGAGTCCGCGCTGCACGCCCTTGACGAGGCGCCGCGGCACGCGGACCGTGCGGCCCTCGACGGTCACGGGGACCAGGTCGGTCGCGGTCGCCTTCCACTGCGAGCGGCGGTGGCGGGTGTTGCTGCGGGAGGTCTTGCGCTTGGGGACGGCCATGAGGTGTCTGCTCTCGGTTCGTGGGTGGTCGGGTCAGGCGGCGCGGGTGATGTAGCCGAGCCACGGCTCGAGGCCGTCGTGCGCGACCTCCCAGTAGAGGCCGCGATCGGTCGACTCGGCGTCCGAGAGCAGCGCGTGGTGGAACGCCTCGACCAGCGCCTCGCGCTCGTCGTCGACGCCGGTCACGACGATGCGGGTCAGGGGGGTGGAGCGACCCCACGGCGAGGCGGTGCCGATGCTGAGCTGGCCGCCGGCGCCGTCCCACGCGCAGATCGAGCCGGGGCGCGTCGGCAGCCAGAAGCATCCGCGCGAGCGGCGGGGTCCTCCGCCGAGCGACTCGATGCCGTCGAGCAGGCGACCCGGGTGGAGCGGGCGCGTGGCGCGCAGGTCGAGGCGCCACACGTGCTCGGACTCGAGCTCGGGCAGGGTGCCGCGGCGGACCACGTCGACCCAGCGCTCGGTGCGACCGTGCTGGTGCAGGTCGCCCGTCAGGGCGGCGGGGTCGAGGGCGGTGGCGTCGGGGACGAGCAGGGCCTCGGGGCGGGCGAGCGCCCGGACCAGGTGGGTGTCGGGCTCGTCGAGGTCGCCGACCGCGATGATCGCGTCGGCGTACTCGACCAGCGCGCAGTGCGCCTCGGCGAGGCCGCGGGTGTCCTCCTCGCTGGTGTGCACCCCGCGCTCGACCAGGAGGTCGTCGCCCAGCAGGTCGTGATGGGCCGTGCTGCTGTCGAGCGCGTGGACCACGGCGCTGATGCGGACGTGGGGCGCGATGCGCTTGTCCATCGCGACGACCCGGCACACCTGCAGCGCCTCGGCCGAGACCGGCAGGTGCGCGATGATCGCGCCCCAGCGTCCGGTCGCGGCCAACCGCTCCAGGGTCGGCACGATGTCCTCCCGCAGGGCGCAGCTGACGCAGGCGTGGTCGAGGTCCATCTGCTCGGCCTCGACCAGGCCGGTCAGGTCGCTGACCCGGCGGGTGAGCAGCTGCTGCGGCACGTCGAGCGTGTGCCGCATGACCGCTGCGTGGGGCAGGTCGAACTGGAGGCCGACCGTGGCGGCCTCCATCGCGGCGTCGTCGATGCCGGTGACGAGGATGACGGGCGTCTGCGTCATCGGCCGCTCCCGTAGCGGCGGCGGAACGCCTCGACCCGTCCCTCGGAGTCGACCACGCGGCCGCGGCCGGTCCAGAACGGGTGGCTCGCGCTCGACACGTCGACGTCCACCACGGGATAGGTCGCGCCCTCGTGCTCGACGGTCTCGTCGCTGGTGCGGGTCGACCGGGTCAGGAAGGCCGTGCCGGCGGAGCGGTCGCGGAACACGACGGGGCGGTACTCGGGGTGCAGGTTCTTCTTCACGTTGTTCTCTCCCGTATGCTTAATGAGAATGAGTCTCATCGTACATCAGGAGGAAGAATGTCTCGGACCTGCCAGGTGACGGGCGCGACGCCGGGCTTCGGCCACCACGTCTCGCACTCGCACCGACGCACCAAGCGACGCTTCGACGTCAACGTGCAGAAGAAGCGCTACTGGGTGCCGAGCCTCGGCCGCCACGTCACGCTGACGCTCAGCGCGCGCGGCATCAAGACCATCGACCAGCGCGGCATCGACGCCGTCGTGGCCGACATCCGATCCCGAGGGGAGAAGCTCTGATGGCCAGCAAGAGCAACGACGTCCGACCGATCGTGAAGCTGCGGTCGACCGCCGGCACCGGCTACACGTACGTGACGCGCAAGAACCGCCGCAACGACCCCGACCGCATCGTGCTGCGCAAGTTCGACCCCGTGGTGCGACGCCACGTCGAGTTCAAGGAGGAGCGCTGATGGCCAAGAAGTCGAAGATCGTCCAGAACGAGCGGCGCAAGGAGATCGTGGCCCGCTACGCCGAGCGGCGTGCGGAGCTGCGGCGCGCCAGCAAGGACGTGAACCTGTCGATGGAGGAGCGGATCGAGGCGTCGCGGGCCCTCGCCCGGCTCCCGCGCGACTCGGCCGCCGTCCGCGTGCGGAACCGCGACCAGGTCGACGGTCGCCCGCGCGGCCACGTCGGCAAGACCGGGCTCTCGCGGATCCGCTTCCGCGAGCAGGCCCACGCCGGTCACCTCCCCGGCATCACCAAGTCCAGCTGGTGACGGTGGGTTCCCCGGCCCCTGAGGTGCGAGGGACGAGCCTCGAAGGGGGTGCCTCAGCCACGCGTGGTGGCGGGATGCCCTTCGAGGCTCCTCGTTCCTCGTCGCACCTCAGGGCGCGGGGCTGACTCGGGCCGGGGTCAGGGTCGGGTGCGGCGGCGGGTGACGGCCCAGGCGCCACCGGCCAGCACCAGCACCACCACGAGCCACGGTGCGACGACGCCCGCACCGGTCACGAGACCGTTGACGGTGTCGACGAGGCTGTTCCACCCGGTGCGCAGCCCACCGAGGAAGCCGTCGGGCTCGACGCTCGAGGCCGACTCGGTCGCCGTGAACGTGACGTCGATCGTCGACAGGTCGACCTGCTCGCCGAGCGCGGCGCGCTGGGCGACCAGCCCGTCGAGCTCAGCCTGGCGCTGCGTCAGGTTCGACTCGGCCTCCACGACCTCGCTCGTCGTCGCCGCCGTGCCGAGGATCTGCGTCAGGCGGGCGATCGAGGCCTGCAGGGCGGCGATCCGGGCGTCGAGATCGACGACCTCGGTCGTCACGTCGACCCGGTCGACCGACGTGCTCACGACCTCGCCGAGGCTCCGGAGCTGTTCGAGGGCCGCGTTGACTTGGCCGGCCGGGACTCGCACCGTCAGCGACGAGCTCTCGGAGTAGTCGGACCGGTGGTCGACGCGACCGCCCACCCCCTCGACCCAGGCGCCGAAGTCCGTGGCGGACGCGTCCGGGTCAGAGACGGTGAGCGAGACCTGGCCCGTCGTGATGACATCGCGGTCGGCCTCCGACGGCACGGTCTGCTGGTCGGGCTCGGCGACCTTGCTCGGGCCGACCGCGGCGTCGCCGCCCGGAGCCGGTTCGATCGACTCCGAGAAGTCGCCGTCGGTCGACGAGGCGCCGCCCGGGACGGGGGCTCCCTTGAAGCTCGGCGTGGAGTCGTTGCCGGTGACCACGGCGGAGAATCCCGCGGCACCGGCGATCAGCACGATCGAGGCGGCCACGCCACCGGCGGCGATGCGGGCGCGGCGGCCGCGGCGACGGACGTCGGTCTCGACGTCGGCCATGACGCGGGAGCGGAGGTCGGCGATGCGCTCGTCGTCGAGCACGGTGGAGGTGTTCATGCGGTCTCCCTGAGGGCTCGCAGGTCGGAACGGAGGCGGGCCCGGAGTCGGGACAGCCGGTTGCGGACCGAGGCGTGGGTCAGCCCGAGGCGCTCGGCGGCCTCGGCGTAGGTCAGACCGTCCTCGAGGCACAGCTCGTACAGCTCGCGGTCGGTGGCGGACAGGGCGGCGACGGCCTTGGCGATCTCGGCACGCACGTCGGCGGCCTCGACCTTCGCCTCGACGTCGTCGTCCGCGCGCACCTCGTCGGGCATCTCGGCCGAGCGCCGCTGCCGCCGGACGTCACCACGTCGGCTGTTGAGGGCGACGTAGCGGGCGATCACCAGGAGCCACGGCAGCGCCGAGTCGGCCGCGGGGATCGAGCCGAGGCGACGCCACGCCGTCACGAACGTCTCCTGCGCGGCGTCCTCGGCCGCGTTCGCATCGCCCAGGACCGCGTACGCCTGCCAGTACACCGGCCGCACGTGGCGGTCGTAGAGCTGGCCGAATGCCTGCCGGTCGCCCGAACGGGCACGACCGATCAGCGTCGTGTCGGAGACGTCGTCCACGGCACACCTTCCGTCAGGTTGTTCTGACAGTAGATGTCCGCAGGCGGGCAGACCGTCTCGTCCCGAGAGGGAGACGGGCCGCCGTCAGCCCGCGAGCTTGACCCCGCTGCAGGACGGGCGGCCCATGACGGTGACGTCGGTGCGGCCGATGCCGATACCGAGCGCGCCCAGGACCGGCGTCAACACGTACTGCCCGATCGTCGAGACCACGCTGCTGAGGATCGTGGTGACGGGGCTCAGCAGCAGGCCGAGGAGCGTGGTCGGCATGACGTGCAGCTCGAGGTTGACCGCGCTCGTGAAGCTCTTCGTCGACGGGTTCGCGTTGCCGGTGCTGGCCGGATAGCTGAACCCGAGGCTGCCCGAGCTCGCGGCGACGGAGCCGTCCACGTCGAGACCTACGAGCCGGATTCCCAGCAGGCTGACGATGTCGAGCTTGGCGTGACCCGTCCCGTCGAACCCCGTGATCGACGCGCCGGTGGAGCTCGCGTTGAAGTTCACCGAGGGGCTCGTCGTGGTGCAGTTGACGCTTGCGAGGGTGGCGCTGCCCTCGCCCACCTTGACTCCGAGGGCGAGGTCGGCGGCCCGGAGCAGACCCAGCACCGGGATGCCGGTCCTCAGCCCGAGTCGGACCTGGGCGCTGGAAGCCTTGGTGCCGACCGGGCCGCAGGCGATCTTCGGGGCCTCGATGACGGTGAGCTTGACCTCGGCGATCGAGAGTCCCGAGCCAGCGGCCACCTGGCCGGAGGCGTCGATCGCGTGCAGGCCGGTCGCTCCCTTGAGGTTCAGGGCACCCTTGAGGATCCCGGCCGTCAGCAGGTCCAGAGCGCCGATGTTCGCCTCGAGCGGGTTCGTCCCGGTCGTGTCCAAGGTCAGGATGTCGCCGAGCCGGACCGTCACGTGGTTGACCTGAGCGGCGACGGAGTTCAGTGCGGTGACGCTGACCGCCGGGTACTCGCGCTGCAGCACCCGAGCCGTCGCGAGCATCAGCGACCCGAGCGAGACCGATGCGTTCGTGACGGCTTGCGTGCTGCCCAAGCCCAGCTCGGCCGCGATGGCGGCCAGCGGGACCTGGGTGTTCTTGATGTTGACCAGGCCCTCGTAGCCGACGACGCTCAGGTCGGCCTGCAGCACGCCGGCGAGCAGGGGAGCGAGGGCGCTCTCTGTGGTGTTGAGCGACAGGGTCTTGGTGCCGACCGAGAAACAGAGAGCAGGCTTTGCTCGCGACCCCACGGCCGGCCGGCTGACTGTGCCCGAGCTGTTTCCGAGGATTGGAGCGAACGCGTAGTCGACCGTGGCCCCGATGATGACCCGCACCGAAGTACACGAGCCGGTCGTCATCTGCATGAAGCGTCCGTTGGAATCCAGATTGCCGGTCTGCACGGTCATGGTGTGGCCGCGCCCAATACGCAGGCCCTGGCGGCTGAGGCTCTGCTGAGCCGCTGTCGTGACGGATGCGGCGTTGCAGGCGTCTGGAAGCACACGCGCCGCATCGAGCGCGACGGCGTCCGCGGCCGCCTGCACGTCCCGCGCAGCTGCACGCTGGATCCCAAGATCGACAGCAATGGCTGCAACGCCGAGAACAACCACCATGAGCAGCGCAGTCAGCGGGACGATCGCGCCCTGTTCATCGCGATCGAACGGTGACGTCCACGGGCTGTGCCCACGCCGTGCCCTCACGAGTTCACCTGAACGGTGGTGTCGTAGCGCAGTGTTTGCGGGAGAGTGATGCCAAGGCCGGGAAATGACGGCACCAGGGGGTTGGCTCTGTAGGAGTAGGTGATCTCGACCCGCGCACACCGCGCTGCCGCATTGTTCGCGCACGCGGTGGCAGTCGACGGCACCGAGCACGTCCCCACGGTGCTGGCGCCCTTCTTCAGCGTGCCGGTCGTCGTGCATGTGATGCCGTAGGAGCTCAGGCTGCGATTGACGGCAGCGACGGCATCAGCCTTGAGCGTCGGAGAGCCGGCCGGTGCGACGGCGAAGACGCGAGCGCCCTCGGCGGCAGCCTGGCTGATGCCCTGGCGGAAGCTCAGCATGTAGCCGTAGCTGATGATCCCGAACAGCAGTGCGATGAACAACGGTGCGATGAGGGCGAACTCGACCGCAGCCGACCCGTCCTCACGATGGCGTCGACGAACCATGACAACTCTCCCTGTGTTGCCGTTCTCCGCCTCTGTCTCTCCTCAAAGGCGGGTAGCCAGGTCGTGCTCCGTGACGTGGTCTCCCCACCGCGTCCGGGACCTTCTACCCGGGTGATCCTAGGGTCCTCTGCGCTCATCGTCTCTGGTTCTTTCGAACTAGAACCCCCGGCAGCGACTGATTTCTCGGGCATGTCGACCGTCGTGTCTGAGCCCGAGCGGGTCGATCTTCGTCACGAAAAGTGATTCAGGCCGTCTGGCTAGTAAACGTCCCGGGACCGTCCCGGGACTTCGGTCCGTGAATGCGGAGACGATGACATCCGGACCGCGCGAGGTCTACGCTGCCGTTCGGGGGAGGGAGGGGTGCGTCATGAAGACGATCCGGAAGGTCCATCAGGCTGAACGAGGCGCCACCAGCGTGGAGTACGCACTCCTGATCGTTGTGATTGCAGTGATTATCGCGGGCACGGTTCTGGGCATGGGTGAGGCGATCGGCGCGCTGTTCGACGTCGTCCCCTTCTAGCTCGAGTTGGCGGACGCCTGGGCGACATAGCACAAAGTAACTACCTGAAGATGGCCCGTAACTTCTATAGCGTCCGTGTCGTTGGTCCCCCTACGTTTTTCCGCAGGGAGAGCCACCGAGTCCGGTGGCAACAATCGCCACCACGCTGGTGGCACATCACTGAGGGAGAAACATCATGACCAAGTTCTACGCCACGCTGCTCGCGTTCGTCCCCGCCCCGAAGAAGGACGAGAAGGGCGCCACCGCCGTCGAGTACGGCCTGCTCGTCGCGCTGATCGCGATCATCATCGTCGCCGGTGTCGGCCTCTTCGGCGGCGCGCTCAACACGTTCTTCAGCGACCTCGCCACCACCATCGGCAGCTGGTGATCAAGGCTTGATGCGAGGGCGCGGCGGTCACTGACCGTCGCGCCCTCGTGCCTTCGGCGCCTCGGCGCCGCTGACCGGCTCGGCCGGTCGCCCCACCTGCGGAGGGAGCCCGGGTGGACATCACTTCAGATCTGAGGGAGCAGAGATGAAGAAGCAAGTCATCGCCATCGCCATCGCCGCCGTGCTGGCGATCTTGGCCATCGGCGCACTCGTGGTCTACGCCGGCAACGCCGACGACCGAGCACTCGAGGGCACCGAGTCTGTCGAGGTCCTTCGGGCGACCGAGACCATTGCCGTGAAGACGCCGGCGTCAGAGATCGCTGACAAGGTTGAGGTGGTCAAGATTCCGAAGTCCGCCGAGGTCCCAGGTGCGATCCGCTCGCTGGACGAGCTTGAGGGCCAGGTCTCCAAAGTCGAGATCGTGGCCGGCGACCAGCTGGCGGATTCGAAGTTCGACGATCCTCAGTCGGTCAAGGGACCTGCGGCTCTGCCGGACGGGATGCAGGAGCTGTCGATCCAGATCGATGGCGAGCGCTTCGTCGGCGGTTCGGTCGTCGCGGGGGACAAGGTCGGGGTCTTTACGTCCTTTACCTTGGACGGCAACATCCGTATCACGGGTAACCCCATCAACAACCTCCTCGTCCTCAAGGTCGACAACGGGGTCGTGGTCGCTGACGAGACGGCAGAGGGCGGCGAGGAGCCGAACGGATCGACGACGGGCACCGTTGTCACCGTTGCCGTGACGACGATGCAGGCCGAGCAGATCATCCACGCGAAGGAGTTTGGAACGATCTGGCTGACGCGTCAGACCGACAAGACGGACGTCGGTGGTGGTGGGACCATCACGTACCAGGACGTGGCTCCGTTCACGGGACTCCCGCAATGATCGGCATCGTGCTCATCGTCGGCGCGGACGATGTCACAGCCGAGCGCGTCGGGTCGGCGATTGGGTACCGCGCCGTATCCCTGAGCGCCGCCTCGGTCTCGACTCCGAGCGTGAGCCTGCTCCGGGGGATGGATGCCGCGCAGCTGCCCGGCGTCATGGTTTTCACCAACCAGGTGCCGTTCGAGCGATCGATCGCGATGGCAGCCGAGGTTCACGCCGTGCGACCGGACGTGTCGATGGTGCTTGTCTCGCAGGCTGAGCCGACGATGCTGATTGAGGCCATGCGCGCAGGCATCCGCGACGTCGCCCCGTCGCTCGACGACGCAAGTTTCCTGACCAATCTGCGGAGCAAGCTCGACGCCCAAGGTGGGACGAACGCCGCCGGCGTCATCGCCGCCAGGGTTCAGCAGCCGGTCGACTTCGCGTCGCGCACCATCACGGTGCTGTCGCCGAAGGGGGGCGTGGGCAAGACCAACATCTCGGTCAACCTCGCTGTCGCCCTGGCCGAGCAGTCGCCCATGGACGTCGTGCTGGTCGACCTCGACCTGATGTTCGGCGACGTCTCGACGGTGCTCAACCTCAAGCCGACGCATACCTTGGAGGACGCCTTCGGTGCGGCCGGGCGCGACAGCCTGCTGCTCAAGACGTTCCTCACGGTGCACGACCAGGGCTTCTACGTCCTGTGCGGTGCTGACTCGCCGGCCGCCAACGATGGTGTGACGGGGGCCGAGGTCGGCGAGCTACTCCGGCAGCTGCAGTCGCAGTTCCGCTACGTCGTGATCGACACGGCCTCGGGTCTCGACGACGCGACGCTGGCGGCGCTCGAGATCAGCCACGACGCCATCGTCGTGACGACGATGGACATGGCGTGCCTGCGCAGCGTGCGCAAGGCGGTCGAGCTGCTGACCGAGCTCACGCTCCTGCCGGCGTCGAAGTACCTCGCGGTCAACTTCGCCGACAAGCAGTCTGGTCTGCGCATCAAGGACGTTGAGGCAGTCGTCGGTCTGCCGGCGGACACCGTGCTGCCGCGCATGGTGGAGGTTCAATCCGCAGCCAACCGCGGCGTGCCGGCTCTGACGACCATCAAGAACGGACCCTTCTCGAAGTCGATCCGCTCGCTCGCCAAGCGGATCTTCGACCGGGCCCGCGAGGTCGAGCCGAAGGCCGGCCACAAGCGGCTGGAGGTGGCGTGATGAGTCTCAGCGACCGCCTCGCTTCGGCGCGAGAGCTCAGCGCCGCCCGGCTCGAGGCTGTGGAGGTTGAGGAGATCCCCGATCTGGACGGCACCATCGCCGCGATGTCGGCGGCGAACGACGCCTTCGCCGAGATCAAGGCTCGGACCTCCGCCTCCCTGTTCGAGCGCTTGGGATCCAGGGTCAATGACTCGTCGCTGACCGACGATCAGCTGCACGAGATCGTGCGCGACGAGCTGACCGAGATCATCGAGGAGGACCAGCAGCTGCTGTCGCCGGACGAGCGGCGTCGCCTCGTGCGCGATGTCGAGAACGACGCTCTCGGGCTCGGACCCATGGAGCGCTTGCTCGAGGACGACAGTGTCACCGAGATCATGGTCAACCGATTCAACCAGGTGTACGTCGAGCGCAACGGCAGGCTGGCTCTTTCTTCCGCACGGTTCACGTCCGAGGACCATCTGCGGCGAGTCATCGACCGGATCGTGTCTCGAGTCGGGCGCCGTGTCGACGAGTCTTCCCCTCTGGTCGACGCGCGCCTGGCGGACGGATCTCGTGTCAACGCGGTCGTCCCTCCGTTGGCGGTCGACGGGTCATCGCTGACGATCCGTAAGTTCTCCAAGACACCGCTGCAGGTGAGCGACCTGATTGGGTTCGGGAGCATGACCGAGCAGATGGGTCGTCTCCTCGAGGCTTGCGTGCTCGCCAAGCTCAACATCCTGGTCAGTGGCGGCACTGGCACCGGCAAGACAACGTTGCTCAACGTCCTCTCCGCGTTTATTCCTCCGGGGGAGCGGATCGTGACGATCGAGGACGCGGTGGAGCTCAACCTGCAGCAGCCGCACGTGGTGCGGTTGGAGAGCCGCCCGCCGAACATCGAGGGTGCCGGCGAGGTTCGGATCCGCGACCTCGTGCGCAACTCACTGCGCATGCGGCCCGATCGCATCGTGGTTGGAGAGTGCCGTGGCGGCGAAGCGCTCGACATGCTGCAGGCGATGAACACGGGCCACGACGGCTCGCTTTCGACGCTGCACGCAAACAGTCCGCGAGATGCCATGGCGCGCCTCGAGACCCTCGTGCTCATGGCGGGGATGGACTTGCCGCTGCGAGCGATCCGCGAACAGGGCGCTTCAGCGGTCGACCTGATCGTCCAGATTGCGCGCCTGCGTGACGGCAGTCGGCGCATCACCCATGTGACCGAGGTGCTGGGGATGGAGGGGGACACCGTGGTGCTCCAGGACGTCTTTACCTTCAACTTCGCCGCAGGCGTTGACGAGAACGGCAAGTTCCTGGGTCAGGCCACCCCGACAGGAGTGCGACCTCGGTTCAGCGAGCGCTTCGAGGACGAGGGCATTCACTTCGATCTGGCGAACCTGGCCAACGCCGGGGGGTGGTGAGGATGTTGGTCGTCGTTGCCTCCCTTCTGATAGTAGGAGCCCTGTCGTCGCTGTGGATCGCGATTGCCGGCACCCCGGTGAGGCGTGTCGATCGTCAGCGCGTGGCGGACTACGCCGTGATCGAGCAGCCCACCGTGCTCAACCGGGTCGCGACCGCGGTCGAGGCGAAGGTCGACACCGCCATGAAACAGAGCAACCGGCGGTTGTTCACGGCCGAGGAGCTCGCGCTCGCCGGCATCGCTGTGCCGGTTCCGAACCTCGTGATCCTGATGGCCTGCGGTGCTGTCGTCGCCGCGGCGGTCGGGACCGTGCTGCTCGGAAGCCTGATCGTCGGCTTCCTGCTGGCGGCAGCGGTTCCCGTTGTGACCAAGATGTTCGTCCACTGGCGTACTGGACGGGTCCGCCGTAAGTTTTCCGACCAGCTCCCGGGCGTGCTGCAGATGATGGCTGCATCGTTGCGAGCGGGACATAGCCTGCCGCGCGCTCTGGATGCCGTCGCCAAGGAGGCAGAGGCGCCCATCGGGCCCGAGCTGGCTCGGGTCGTCAACGAGACTCGAGTCGGTCGGGACATGCTGATCTCGCTCGACGACGTCGCGATGCGGATGCAGAGCGAGGACTTCCGCTGGGTCGGCGCCGCGATCGGTGCCCAGCGTGAAACTGGCGGAAATCTCAACGAGATCCTCGACCAGGTCGCCTCGACCATTCGCGATCGCCAGCACGTACGTCAGCAGGTCACAGCACTGGCGGCCGAGGGCAAGCTCTCCGCAGTGATTCTGATGCTTCTGCCGGTCGGGGTTGGTGGCTACTACACGATCATCTCGGCCGAGCAGATGACGACTTTCATCGATTCAGGCATCGGGAAGATCCTCTTGCTGGCCAGTGCTCTGATGTACGTCTTGGGCGGGCTTTGGATGCGTTCCATCGTCCGGATCGAGTTCTGAGGGAGATGTCATGATTCTCATCGCAGCAGTGCTCTTGCTCGGCTCGCTCGGGGCCCTGGCGGTCGGACTTGGTCTCGTGGCCACGCCGAACGGCGAGGTGCAACGGCGTGCTCGGGAGATGGCTCACCGAGAGGTGAAGAAGCCGGCCGGCAAGCGTGTCATGACGGTCAACCGTCTTCCGCGCGGAACGCTGGCGAGCCTCACCCCCCAGTCGATGCTCGACAAGGTGGAGCGCAACCTCGTCCTGGCCGGCCGACCCGAGTCCTGGACGCTCGAGAAGGTCGTGCTCTACAAGCCGATCGGGTTGGGCCTCGGAGTCCTCCTGTTCGTCGCGCTGCTCACGAACGGCTCGATGTTGTTCGTCCTGTTTGGACTGGCCTTGATCCCGCTCGGTTACTTCCTCCCGGATCTGCTGATCTACAACCTGGCGACGAAGCGGCAGGAGCAGATCCAGAAGGAGCTGCCCGACCTGCTCGACCAGATCGTCATTTCGATCGAGGCGGGAGTGGGCTTCGAGCAGGCTTTGAGTCGCGCGGCCGAACGAAACACCGGTGCGCTGGCCGAGGAGGTTCTGCGCTTGACGCAGGACATGACCGTGGGGCTCTCGCGGCGCGAGGCGTACATGGCGTTGGCCGACCGGACGACGGTCGGCGACCTCAGGAACTTCTGCCGCGCGGTCGTCCAGGCCGAGGAGTACGGCATCTCGATCTCGTCGGTCGTGCGCAGTCAGGCGGTCGAGCTGAGGCACGGCCGCAAGATGCGTGCCGAGGCCGAGGCGCAGAAGGTGCCCGTCAAGATCCTCATGCCTCTCATGTCCTGCATCCTGCCCGTGTTGTTCATCGTCGTGCTAGGGCCCGCGATCGTCTCGGCCTACGCGACCTTCTGAAAAGACCCGCTCCCTCGGGGGCACTGCCCGGGCCCGTCCTGTGAGGGAGGCGGGCCCGGGTCTGTGTCATGTGGAGCGCTTTACACATCACGCCCCCTTGTCAATCTGCTTGACATGTCATACCTTCGTGTCAAGTCAACGCGAGGAGTGCAGCATGACGGTGTCAGCAGTGGTCGACGGCCACAAGGTCGAGTGGACCGACAAGAAGCGTTACCTCTGGATCATGGGCGCGGTCATCCCGCTGATCCCGATGATGATCTGGGGGCTCGTCGCCGCCACCGAGTGGCACGTCTGGTGGTACTTCGGACCGTTCTTCGTGTTCGTCCTGATCCCGCTGTTCGACCTGGTCGCCGGGCTCGACCCCAACAACCCGCCGGACGAGCTCATCGAGGCGCTCGAGGAGGACCGCTACTACCGCTGGGTGACGTTCGCGTTCATCCCGCTGCAGATCGCGGGCTTCCTCTGGGGCTGCTTCCTCCTGGGTGACGGCACGATCTTCGGCTGGGACCCCTTCACGGCGTCCGTGCTCCCGGGCATCGCCGAGAACCTGACCTGGTACGACAAGGTCGGCCTGGCCACCGGCATGGGCATGGTCGCCGGCATCGGCATCAACACCGCCCACGAGCTGGGGCACAAGAAGGAGGAGCTCGAGCGCTGGTTCGCCCGCGTCGCGCTCGCCCAGACCGCCTACGGCCACTTCTACATCGAGCACAACCGCGGCCACCACGTCCGCGTCGCCACGCCCGAGGACCCGGCGTCGAGCCGCATGGGCGAGACCGTCTGGGAGTTCATGCCGCGCACCGTGATCGGCAGCCTGCGCAGCTCGTGGGAGCTGGAGAAGAAGCGCTTCGCCCGCCTCAAGAAGTCGCCCTACAGCCTCAAGAACGACCTCATCAACGCCTGGATGTTCACGGTGCTGCTCTGGGGCTTCGCGATGGCGGCGTTCGGCTGGCAGATCTTCCCGTTCCTCGTGATCCAGGCGATCCTCGGCATCTGGCTGCTCGAGAGCGTCAACTACCTCGAGCACTACGGCATGAAGCGCGCCAAGCTCGAGTCGGGCCGCTACGAGCGGGTCAACCCCTCGCACTCGTGGAACAGCAACAACATCGGCACCAACGTGCTGCTCTACCACCTGCAGCGCCACAGCGACCACCACGCCAACCCCACCCGTCGGTACCAGGCGCTGCGCGACTTCAAGGAGGCTCCGGTGCTGCCCACCGGGTACGCCGGCATGATCGTCGCGACGTGGGTCCCGCAGATCTGGCGCAAGGTCATGGACGAGCGCGTGCTCGGCCACTACGACGGCGACATCACCCAGGCCAACGTCCACCCGCGCCTGAAGGAGAAGTACTACGCGAGGTACGGGGCCAGCGATGCGCCGGAGCAGGTGGCGGTCTGACATGGCCCAGTTCATCTGCCCCAACTGCGAGTACGTCTACGACGAGGCCAAGGGCGACCCCCGCGAGGGCTGGCCGGCCGGCACGCCGTTCGCCGAGGTCGACGCCGACTGGACGTGCCCCGACTGCGGCGTGCGCGAGCAGGTCGACTTCGTGCCCGCCGAGGAGTTCGTCCGCAACGACCAGGACGGCAACGTGATCAGCGCCGAGACGCGCGAGCAGGCGCTCGCGCGCCAGCGGGCCGAGAAGGAGCATCAGTCATGAAGGTGTGGGAGTGCCAGCAGTGCGGGTTCGTCTACGACGAGGCGCAGGGCTGGGAGGAGGAGGGATTCCCGCCCGGCACGACGTGGGACGACATCCCCGACGACTGGACCTGCCCCGACTGCGGAGCCGCCAAGGCCGACTTCACGATGTCCCAGGTGGGCTGATGCCTCACCGCCGGCCCGCTACGGTCGCCCCATGACCGTCACGACGTATCGCTCGTCGGTGCAGGGCCACCTCCGCGACCGGCTGCTCGACGCTGCGCAGGCGCAGATCGAGGCACGCGGCTGGTCGTCGGTCACGATGTCGCGCATCGCCGATGTCGTGGGCGTGAGCCGGCAGACGGTCTACAACGAGCTCGGCACCAAGCGCCAGCTCGCCGAGCACCTCGCGATGCGCGAGCTCGGGCGGTTTCTCGACGTCGTGCGCGACCGCATGGCCGCCGAGCCCGACCTCGTCGACGGGGTCACGGCCGCCTGCGAGGGCGTCCTGGAGCTGGGGGAGCGCAGCCTGCTCGTCCGCACGATCGTCGGCTCGGTTCCCGGCGAGCACGACCCCGACCTGATCTCGATCCTCACGGTCGAGTCGGGCGAGATCATCGAGACCGCCAAGGTCGCGGTCGCAGCGTGCATCGTCGACGGCGGGCACGACCTGCCGCTCACCGAGCGCGAGCTCGACGTCGCGGTGGAGAGCGTCGTGCGGCTCGTGCTGTCGGCCATCACGCGGCCGTCGAAGCTGCCCGCCGAGGCGGCTGCCGACATCGGCTGGATCCTCGCGCTCGCCCTGCGGGGCGCGCAGCATGGTGCCGAGCGGGGCGCGCGCGGCTGATCCGTCTCAGTGGGCCAGCTTGAGGCCCACGACGCAGGCCACGATGCCCAGGAGCAGCAGCACCTTCACGAGTGAGACGGCCTCGTCGCCGCTCGCCATCGCGTAGCCCGCGGTCAGGGTGGCGCCGATGCCGACCCACACGGCGTAGGCGGTGCCGACCGGCAGCCCCCGCATGGCCCAGGCCAGACCGGCCATGCTCGCCACGAGGGCGACGGCGAAGACGACGCTCGGTGCCAGGCGGGAGAAGCCGTCCGAGCGGCCGAGGGCGGTGGCCCACACGGCCTCGAGGACTCCGGAGACGACCAGGACGATCCAGTGCATGACGATGCTCCTCGGCATCGTCTTGTCGCTGGCCGGGTACGACGCGCCTCGTCCGGGAGTCCCGTGGCGGGACAGGTCCGACGCTAGCAAACCGTCAGATCCAGGCGCGGAACCACATGCGCGCCTGCCAGGCCGAGCGGGGGATCGTCTCGCCCGTCAGCACCGGGTGGAACCACCAGAACAGGCCGACGGCGACGACCACGTAGGCCAGGACGCCTCCGAGCAGGAAGCGTCGGGCCACCAGGCCGGCCGAGTCCCAGACGTCGCGCAGCACCAGGCAGATCGCCAGGATCATGAACGGCAGCATCGTGACGGCGTAGAAGGAGAAGATCGGGCGGTCATCGAAGCGGAACCACGGCAGCCAGAGCGCGGCGATCATCGCCAGCATCAGGCCGTGGCGCCACGCGCGCTCCCACAGCCACATCGCCGCGCACGCCACGACCGCGGCCGAGCCGAGCCACCACACGAGCGGGTTGCCCAGCATCGTGATGACGCGGATGCACGAGTCGCCCGCGCCGGCTCCGCACATCGCGGCCGGCAGGTCGTTCTGGGCCTCGACCGCGACGGGGCGGCTGAGGAGCGGCCAGCCCCACGCGCTCGACTGGTACGGGTGGGTCTGCTCCGCGAGGAAGTCGCCCGTGTGGAAGCGGTAGTCGAGCTGGTGGAAGGCCCACAGCTGGCTGAACCGGTTGCCGTCGCCGAGGTCGAAGCGCTGCGCGTAGACCTCGTGGTGCACGAGCCATCCGGTCCACGTCGCGACGTAGACGACGAAGGCGACCACGACGATCGAGACGAAGGCCGGGCCGCCGACGAACAGCAGGGTGCGGGTCGCCCAGCGCAGCAGGGGCTGGTCGCGATCGCGCCACGGGGAGCGCCACCGCTGCAGGACCTCCCAGCCCACCACCAGGAGGCCGGCGACGGCCAGCGGGAACAGGCCGCTCCACTTCGTCGCGACGGCCATCCCGAAGCACACGCCCGCCAGCAGCTGCCACGGGCGCAGCGGGCGCCACGCGTCGCTCGTCTCCAGGTGCCGCACGATGCGGTCGCGGTCGGCGACCAGGCAGGCGACGGCCGCGACGATCCAGAACGTCAGGAACCCGTCGAGCAGGGCGAGCCGCGACATCACGAAGTGCATCCCGTCGACCGCGAGCAGCAGTCCGGCGAGGCAGCCGAGCCACGTCGACCCGGTCAGGCGGCGCACCAGGCGGGCCAGGACGAGGACGGTCAGGGCGCCGACGACCACGGCGCTGATGCGCCAGCCGAAGGCGTCGAGGCCGAAGAAGTGCTCGCCGACCGCGATGAGCCACTTGCCGCCCTCAGGGTGCGCGACCTGGGTGGGCAGGTCGGTGAAGAGGCCGGAGGACTGGCCCGCGGCGATCTTGTCGTCGGCCCCCTGGACCGCGTCGCGCGCGTACCCCACCTCGAGCATCGACCACGCGTGCTTGGCGTAGTACGTCTCGTCGAACAGCAGGTGCTTCGGCGACCCGACGTTCCAGATGCGCGTCGTGAACGCCAGCAGTGCGACCCCGATCGGACCGAGCCACCCCCACACGCGTTCGTCGATCCGCCGCACCCGCTCACCCTACCGACCCCAGGGGGCGGTAGCTGAGCCACGTTTCAGCCCCTGACCGGGTGGGCGGTAGGTGAGCCACCTTTGAAGGGGCTTCATCGGTGGCTCACCTACCGCCCACGTGCGGGAGTCGGTTTCCACAGCCCTTGGCCATCCACAGACATCGAGTTCGGGGTCGTGCAGCTCCGCACCGGCTCGCGACGTTGGGAGCATGAGACCCCGGCAAGAGCTTCCTGCGCACATGGCCCGGCGAGCGTTCCACCGCGATGAGGCCCTCGCAGCGGGCCTGAGCAGCCGGGCGCTCGAGCATCCCAGGTTCGTGCGCGTGTTCCCGCGCGTCTATCGGCTCGCGACGACGCAGCTGGATCGAGCGGGTCTGATCGCGGCGGCCGTCCTGGCTCTTCCGGACGACGTCGTCGTGAGTCACATGACTCGGCTCGAGCTGGTGGGAGTCCGTCTCGGTCCGCCGACGCTGCACTTCACCGTCGCCCGCGATCTCCACCGCCCGATGGACGGCGTCATGCTTCACCGCACCGTCAAGCTTCCCCCGCTCGACAGGGTCGGCGCGAGCATCTCGGCGGCGTGGGTCCAGACCGCATCGACACTGCGGCCGCTCGACGTCGTCGCGGCCGGCGACCACGTCCTGCGGAAGGGGCTGGCGACGCCGGAGTCGTTCGCGGCTGTCGCGGACCTCGACCCGTGGCGGCCAGGCGCGGGCAGGGTGGCGCAGCTGCTGCCGTTGATCGACAGCAGGTCGGCCTCGGTGCAGGAGAGCCGAACCCGCGTCTCGATCAGCGCCGCCGGTCTGGAACCTCCCGAGGTGAACGCATCGGTGTTCGACGGACCCCAGTTGGTGGCCGTCGGGGACCTGGTAGGGCGGCGATGGAAGCTCCTGGTGGAGTACGAGGGCCGCCAACACGCGCTCGACCCTCAGCAGTTCGCCTGGGACATCGAGCGGTACCGGATCCTGCGCCAGCTGGGCTGGCAGTACCTGCAGGTCACGGCACGGGACCTCGCGAACCCGGTCAGGCTGGTCCGCCTCGTCCATCGGGCGCTCGTCGCGCAGGGATACGACGGGCCTCCGCCGAGCTTCGGGGAGCTGTGGCAGTGGTGCCATCGCGCTCCGCGCCCGTCGGAGTTCGCCCCGAGCTGACCTACCCGGTGGGCGGTAGCTGAGCCACCGATCAGGTGCCCGCAAAGGTGGCTGACCTACCGCCCGCCCCGGGCAGAGGGGCAAAGGTGGCTCGGCTACCGCCCCCTGACGGGGAGGGGGCGGAGTGGCACGATGCAGGCATGCTGATCCTCGCGGGCACGTCCATCGGTCAGGTGTCGGACGTGTCGCGCCGCCTCGGGCCCGCGCTGTCGTCGGCGGACGTCGTCGCGGCCGAGGACACGCGCCGCCTGGCCCGCCTGACCGCCGAGCTCGGCGTCGAGACGCGCGGCCGAATCGTGTCGTTCTTCGAGGGCAACGAGCAGGCCCGCACGACCGAGCTCGTCGACCTGATGCGGGTCGGGTACTCGGTCGTCCTCGTGACCGACGCGGGCATGCCGAGCATCTCCGACCCCGGCTACCGCCTCGTGGCGGAGGCCGTCGCCGCCGGCATCGAGGTCAGCGTCATCCCGGGCCCGAGCGCCGTCCTCACCGCCCTCGCGATCTCGGGCCTGCCAGTCGACCGCTTCACGTTCGAGGGCTTCCTGCCCCGCAAGCCCAAGGCGCGCGACCACTTCCTCGCCGACGTGCTGACCGAGCGCCGCACGATGGTGTTCTTCGAGTCGCCGCACCGCACCGAGTCGACGCTGCGCGCGATGCACGCGGTCTTCGGGCCCGAACGACGCCTCGTGGTGTGTCGCGAGCTGACCAAGACGTACGAGGAGGTCGTCCGGGGCACCACCCGTGAGCTCGTCGAGTGGGTCGAGGGCCTGGAGCAGGGCGTGCGGGGCGAGATCACGATCGTCGTCGACGGTGCGGAGGCCGACGAGGTCGAGCTGAACCCCGACGTCCTCGGCGACCTCGTCGACCGAGCAGAGGCCACCGGCCTGAGCCGCAAGGACGCCATCGCCCAGGTCGCGCGCGAGACCGGCGCCCCGAAGAACCTCGTGTACGACGCCGCCCACTCCTGAGCAGGCAGGCGCTCACTAGGATTGCCGCATGGCTGATCGGACGTTCTACGTCACCACGCCCATCTTCTACGTCAACGACGCGCCCCACATCGGGCACGGCTACACGCAGACGATGGGCGACGTCCTGACCCGCTGGCACCGGCAGCGCGGCGAGCGCGTCTGGTACCTCACGGGCGTCGACGAGCACGGGCAGAAGGTGCTCCGCAAGGCCGACGAGAACGGCGTCGCCCCGCAGGACTGGGTCGACGGCCTGGTCGAGCGCGAGTGGAAGCCCATGCTCGAGACGATCGACCTCGCCAACGACGACTTCATCCGCACCTCGGAGGAGCGCCACGAGGTCGGTGTCCAGGCGTTCTGGAAGAAGCTCAACGACAACGGCGCCGTCTACCGGGGTGAGTTCTCCGGCTGGTACTCCGTCGGCTCGGAGGAGTTCGTCGGTGACGACGACGTCGCCGACGGCGAGGGCGACGACGAGGGCCACAAGATCTCCAAGCTCGACGGCTCGCGCCTGGAGCACGTGACGGAGTCGAACTACTTCTTCCGTCTGAGCGACTACCAGCAGCAGCTGCTCGACTTCTTCGACGCGAACCCCGACTTCATCCAGCCCGCCTCGGCGCGCAACGAGGTCGTCGCGTTCGTGTCGCGCGGCCTGACCGACCTGTCGATCTCGCGCTCGACGTTCGACTGGGGCATCCCCGTGCCGTGGGACGCCGACCACATCTTCTACGTGTGGGTCGAGGCGCTGCTGAACTACGCCACGGCCGTCGGCTACGGCAGCGACGAGCAGCGGTTCGACGAGCTGTGGCCCGCCGACGTCCACATCGTCGGTAAGGACATCGTGCGGTTCCACGCGATCATCTGGCCCGCGATGCTGATGGCCGCCGGGCTGCCCGCGCCCAAGCGGGTCTTCGCGCACGGCTGGATCCTGGTCGGCGGACAGAAGATGTCCAAGAGCAAGGCGAACGGCATCCACCCGACGCAGATCGTCGACACGTTCGGCTCCGACGCCTACCGCTACTACTTCTCGCGGGCCCTCACGTTCGGCAACGACGGGTCGATCTCGTGGGAGGACATCGGCGCGCGGTACCACGCGGAGCTCGCCAACGGCCTCGGCAACCTGGCCTCCCGCGCCGCCGCGATGGTCGGCAAGTACTTCGACGGCGCCCTCCCGCCGGCCGGCGAGCACGGTGACGCCGAGCGCGCGGTCGTCGACCTGGTCGCCGCAGCCACCGCCGACGCCGACGCCGCGATCGAGGCGATCGCCCCGCAGGACGCGGTGGCCGCGATCTGGCGCATCGTCGACGCGCTCAACGGCTACGTCACCGACCAGCAGCCGTGGCAGGTCGCGAAGGACGAGGCGCAGCGCGAGCGTCTCGGCACGATCCTGAACACCACCGTCGAGGGCCTGCGGGCCCTGGCCGTGCTGCTCCACCCCGTCATGCCGAAGGCGACCGCGGTGCTGTGGGAATCGGTCGGCGGCGCGACGATCGGCGACCTCGCCGACCAGCGCATCGCCGACGTCCCGCGCTGGGGCCAGGTCGCGGCGGGCACGCCGATCGTCAAGACGGCGGCCCTCTTCCCGCGCATCGACCTCACGGAGGAGTGACGGTGGGAGCGCAGCCCGACGAGTGGCCCTGGCCCGACGCGCCGGAGCCGCTGCCGGCGCCGGTGGTCGACAACCACTGCCACCTCGACGTCGGCATCAAGGGCGGCCTGCGGATCGAGGTCGCCGACGCGCTCGACCGGGCGGCCGCCGTGGGGGTGCCGCGGATCGTCCAGGTCGGCTGCGACCTGGAGGACTCCCGGTGGGCCGTCGAGGCCGCCCGGGAGTTCGACGCGATCGTCGCGGCCGTCGCGCTGCACCCCAACGAGGCGCCCCGCCTGGCCGAGACGGGTGACCTCGACGCCACCATCGCCGAGATCGACGCCCTCGCCGCCGACCCCGTGGTGCGGGCCGTGGGCGAGACCGGGCTCGACTACTTCCGCACCGGAGAAGAGGGCCGCGAGGCGCAGCACCACTCGTTCCGCCAGCACATCCGCATCGCGAAGAAGCACGACCGGGCCCTCGTGATCCACGACCGCGACGCCCACGCCGACGTGCTCGCGATCCTCGACGACGAGGGGGTGCCGGAGCGCACGATCTTCCACTGCTTCTCCGGCGACGCGGCGTTCGCGCAGGCCTGCGTGGAGCGCGGCGCCTACCTCTCCTTCGCGGGCACCGTGACGTTCTCGAACGCCCCGGAGCTCCGCGATGCGTTGAAGGTCACACCTGCCGATCGCATCCTCGTCGAGACCGACGCCCCATTTCTCACTCCTGTCCCACACCGGGGACGGCCGAACGCGTCCTTCCTCGTCCCGTTCACCCTGCGAAACATGGCCGAAACGCGAGGTGACGACCTGGCTGACCTGTGCCGTCAGGTCGAGGCGAACACCGACCGTGCCTTCGGGGGGTCCTGGCCGCGTCATCAGGTGAGGGGAACCTGAAAAGACCGTGAATCCGGGCATTCAGGTTTGACCTGGACCTCGTCCTCGCTACTGTGGCCGGGCTGACCGAGCGCGTGAAGCGTGTGCCAACAGACGAGGAAAGCAGCTTGAAGTTCCCCCACCCCCGCATCAACCGACCTGACCTCCTGGCGAAGATTCGCCGGAACGAGGACGGAGGTGCGAAGACCCCCTGGGTCATCGCCCTGAACGTCTTCGTGCTCCTGGTCCTCTCCGGAGGCGCCGCGGCCTACGCCGCGATGAGCACCACCGTGGAGCTCACGGTCGACGGCAAGACCGAGACCATCCGCACCTTCGACAGCACCGTCGAGGACGTGCTCGACTCCCAGGGCATCGACCTGAAGGAGTCCGACAAGATCAACGTCGACCTCGCAGCGGCTCCCTCCTCCGACCAGCCGGTCGTGGTGGAGTACGCCAAGCCCGTGACCGTCACGATCGACGGCGCGAGCACCGAGCAGGTCACGTACGCCCCGACGGTCGGCGACCTGCTCGACGAGCACGGTGTCGAGCCGTCCAAGGACGACTACGTCTCCGACGACCACGACGAGCAGATCCCGCGCAAGGGGCTCGACGTCGTCGTGAGCACCCCGAAGAACCTCACCGTCATCGCCGACGGGCAGACCCAGCAGGTCCAGACCACGGCCCCCACGGTCGAGGAGGTCCTGGACGAGGCGAAGGTGACGCTCGGCGCCGACGACGAGGTCACGCTCGGCAAGGACGCCTACGTCACGCCGGACGCGACGCTGCAGGTCGTGCGCATCCAGAAGGAGCAGCGCACCGAGGAGGTCGACGTCCCGTTCGAGACCCAGGTCCAGGAGGACCCGGAGGCCCTCGAGGGCGAGAAGACCGTCGTCACCCCCGGCACGCCGGGCAAGGCGACCGAGAAGGTCGACGTCGTCATCGCCGACGGCCAGGTGCGCGACCGCATCGTGCTCGAGCGCACCGTGACGACCGAGCCGGTCGCCCAGGTCGAGAAGCACGGCACCAAGGCCGCTCCGGTGGCCACGGGTGTCGCCCCCGACGGTGTCTGGGGCGCGCTGGCGCAGTGCGAGTCGGGTGGCAACCCGGCCGCCAACACCGGCAACGGCTACTACGGCCTGTACCAGTTCTCGGCCGGCACCTGGAAGACCGTCGGCGGCTCCGGCCTGCCGTCGGAGGCGTCCGCCGAGGAGCAGACCATGCGCGCCCAGATGCTCCAGCAGCGTTCGGGCTGGGGCCAGTGGCCCGCCTGCTCGAAGAAGCTGGGGCTGCGATAAACCTCGAGCCCCCGCTCCCACCTGTGCGCCTCCTCGGCGCGACCGACGTCCGTCGGCTCGCCGAGGGGGCGCAGGTGCGTCCGACGAAGCAGAAGGGCCAGAACTTCGTCGTCGACGGCAACACGGTGCGGCGCATCGTGCGGGTCGCCGGCGTCGAGGCCGACGACGTCGTCCTGGAGATCGGGCCCGGCCTGGGCTCGTTGACGCTCGCGCTCGCCGAGGTGGCCCGCCGGGTCGTCGCGGTCGAGATCGACGAGGTCCTCGCAGGCCTCCTGCCGGCCACGCTGGCCGACTTCGCCCCGGGCCGCGACGTCGAGGTCGTGCTGGCCGACGCGATGCACGTGCGCGAGCTCCCGGGCGATGCGCCCACCGCGCTCGTCGCGAACCTGCCGTACAACGTGTCGGTGCCGGTGCTGCTCAACGTCCTGCAGCGCTTCGGCACGATCGAGCGCGCCCTCGTCATGGTGCAGGCCGAGGTGGCCCACCGCCTGGCCGCGGGCCCAGGCTCGCGCACCTACGGGGTGCCGAGCGTCAAGGCCGCCTGGTACGGCACCACGTCGGCCGCCGGCACCGTGGGGCGCAGCGTGTTCTGGCCCGTGCCCAACGTCGACTCCGAACTCGTCGGGTGGCGTCGTCACGCCGAGCCGCTCGGCGACGAGACGGCGCGCCTGCGCACCTTCGCGGTCGTCGACGCCGCCTTCGCGCAGCGCCGCAAGACCCTCCGCTCGGCCCTGTCGGGCCTCGCGGGCTCGGGCGTCGAGGCCGAGGCGGCCCTGGTGGCCGCGGGCATCGACCCGCGCACCCGGGGTGAGCAGCTCGACGTCCACGCGTTCCAGGCCGTGGCGCAGCACCTCACGGCCCTCGACACCGCCGTGCCCGACCGGACCGAGCGCCCTCCGCGATGACGGCTAGGTTGGTCGGGTGACGTCGACCACCGTGCGGGCGCCCGCCAAGATCAACCTCGGTCTGTCGGTGGGCCCCCTTCGCGACGACGGCTTCCACGAGCTGGCCACGGTCTACATGGCGCTCGACCTCCACGACACGGTGCGGGTGTCCCTGCGGGACGACGACCGGATCACGGTCGCGGTGCACGTCGACGCCGACGACCGCGAGGAGTCGGTCGACGTCCCGCTCGACGCCGACAACCTGGCCGTGCGCGCGGTCGAGCGGCTGCGCACCGCGGCCGGCGTCTCGACGGGCGTCGACCTCGTGATCCGCAAGGTCATCCCGGTCGCCGGCGGCATGGCCGGCGGGTCCGCGGACGCCGCCGCAGCCCTGGTCGGCGCGAACGCGGAGCTGGGGCTCGGATGGAGCCGCGAGGAGCTGGCCGAGATCGGGGCCGACCTCGGCAGCGACGTGCCGTTCCTGCTGCACGGAGGCGTCGGCATCGGCACCGGACGCGGCGAGCAGATCTCGCCCGTGCTGTCCCGCGGCCGTTACGGCTTCCTGGTCGTCGTGGCGCGTGAGGGTCTCTCGACCCCCCAGGTCTACGCCGAGTTCGACCGGCTCGAGCCCGATCCGCAGTCGCCGCGGATCGCTCCGGAGCTCATGGCGGCCCTGCGCGGTCACGACGCCGAGCGCCTCGGTGAGCACCTCTCGAACGACCTCGAGGTGGCGGCCCTCTCGTTGCGGCCCGAGCTCGATCGCGTGCTGCAGATCGGGGTCGACGCCGGGGCGCTCGCCGGGATCGTCTCCGGCTCCGGCCCGACCTGCGTCTTCCTGCTGGAGGACGACGCCGACGCCCAGGTGCTCACGACCGAGCTCTGGTCGGCGCCCGGCTGCGCCGACGTCATCCACACCCACGGCCCGGCGCCTGGCGCCCGCATCATCGCGTGAACCCGCTCATCGTGGGCGAGGGTGTCGTCATCGACGTCCCCGCCAAGCGCGTGCTGGACGGGGTGACGATCGGCCTGGGCGAGGGCGACAAGATCGGCGTCGTCGGGCGCAACGGCGACGGCAAGTCGACGCTGATGGGCGCGCTGGCGCGCCGTCGTACCCTCGATGCGGGCCGGGTGACCTGGCGGCGCGACCTGCGGGTCGGGTTCCTCGACCAGGCCGACGTGCTCGACGACGACGCGACCGTCGGCGCGGTGGTCGTGGGCGACCGTCCCGACCACGAGTGGGCCGGCGACGCCCGCATCCGCGACATCGTGGGCGGGCTGCTCGCCGACCTGGCGTGGGACGCCCCCATCGGCTCGCTCAGCGGTGGGCAGCGGCGCCGCACCGCGCTGGCCTCGCTGCTGGCCGGCGAGTGGGACGTGCTGTTCCTCGACGAGCCCACCAACCACCTCGACGTCGAGGGCATCGACTGGCTGGCGCGACACCTCAACGGCTGGGCCGTGCGCGACAAGGCCCTCGCGGTCGTGACGCACGACCGGTGGTTCCTCGACGCGGTCTGCACGACCACCTGGGAGGTGCACGACGCGATCGTCGAGGCGTTCGAGGGCGGGTACGCCGCCTACGTGCTGCAGCGTGTCGAGCGCGACCGTCAGGCCGCCGTGATCGAGGGGCGCCGCCAGAACCTCATGCGCAAGGAGCTCGCGTGGCTCCGTCGTGGCGCCCCGGCCCGCACGTCGAAGCCGAAGTTCCGCATCGACGCCGCGACCGAGCTGATCTCGAACGAGCCGCCGCCGCGCGACACCGTCGAGCTCAAGAAGATGGCGACGTCGCGACTCGGCCGCGACGTCGTCGACATCCTCGACGTCTCGGTGTCGTACGGCGACACGCAGGTGCTCGACCGCGTCGAGTGGCGGATCGGGCCCGGCGAGCGCGCGGGCATCCTGGGCCGCAACGGCGCGGGCAAGTCCACGCTCCTCGGGCTCGTGACGGGCGAGGTCACGCCGTCGGCGGGCAAGGTCAAGCGCGGCAAGACGGTCAAGATCGCCACGCTGACGCAGTCGCTCAGCGAGCTCGACGCGGTGGCGAACGACCGTGTCACCGACGTCATCTCGCGGCAGCGCACCACGGTCCTCGCGGGCGGCAAGGAGCAGACGCCCACCCAGCTGCTGGAGCAGCTCGGCTTCCGCACCGGACAGCTCTCGACGCCGGTCAAGGACCTCTCAGGCGGGCAGCGACGCCGTCTGCAGCTCCTGCTCGTGCTGCTCGAAGAGCCGAACGTGCTGATCCTCGACGAGCCGACCAACGACCTCGACACCGACATGCTCGCGGCCGTGGAGGACTTGCTCGACACCTGGCCGGGCACGCTGCTGGTCGTCTCGCACGACCGGTACCTGCTCGAGCGCGTCACCGACCACCAGTTCGCGGTCGTCGACGGCCACCTGCGGCACCTTCCGGGAGGCGTCGACCAGTACCTCACGCTCGCGAAGGGCGGGGGAGCGGCGGTCGCGTCCTCGACCCGCCCCGACACGGCGGGCGGCACCGCCTCGGCCCCGGCCCGCGACGCCCAGCAGGACCGCGAGCTGCGCAAGGAGCTCACGCGGGTCGAGCGCTGGATCAAGCAGTCCGACCAGCGCACCAAGGAGCTCGAGGGCCTGATGGCCGATCACGCCTCCGACGGCCCGCGCCTCACCGAGCTCGCGACCGAGCACGCCGAGGTCGCGACCCGTCTGGCCGAGCTCGAGGACCGCTGGCTCGAGATCTCGGAGTCCCTCGGCTGAGACGCGGTGTCGTCAGGCGGTGTGGAACGGGCGCATCAGGGTGCGCAGCGCCGTGGCCAGGGCCTCGGCCTCGGCGGGGGACAGGTCCTCCAGCAGACCGGCCTCGCTGCGCATGAGCTCGGCGATCGCGCCGTCGACCTGCTCGCGACCGGCGCCGGTCAGACGCACGAGCACGCCGCGACGGTCGCCCGGGTCGGGCTGACGCTCGACCAGGCCGCGGGCCGCGAGCCGGTCGACGCGGTTCGTCATGGTGCCGCTCGTGACGTGGGTCTGGGCGACGAGGCGGCCGGGGGAGAGCGCGTAGGGCTCGCCCGAGCGACGCAGGGCGGCCAGGACGTCGAACTCCCACGACTCCAGGCCGTGCGCCGCGAAGGCCTCCTTGCGGACGCTGTCGACGTGACGCGCAAGGCGCGAGACACGGCTCAGGACCTGCATCGGGGTGACGTCGAGGTCGGGACGCTCGCGGAGCCAGGCCTCGACGATCGCGTCGACCTCGTCGGGTTCGGCGGACATGCCGTCACGCTACTCCTCAAGATTCTTGATGTCGAGATTCTTGATCGGCTGTGAGTGACGACATGTCGGGACGCGCGAGGCCCTGCCGCCCTACCGTGGCGACATGTCCCTCGACCACGTCGTCGCCGCCGGTGCGGCCCACCAGTCCGACCTGCTCGCCTCCAGGGAGATCAGCTCGCGCGAGCTGACCGAGGCGACGCTCGCGGCGATCGCCCGCGAGAACCCGCGGATCAACGCCGTCGTGGAGGTGCTCGAGGCCGAGGCCTTGGCGTCCGCCGACGAGGCCGACCGGCGACGGGCCGACGGCTCGGCGGGTCCGCTGACCGGCGTCCCGATCGCGCTGAAGAACGACCTCGACGTCGCCGGGCACATCACGACGCTCGGTAGCCGGAGCGTCACGCACGCCGCGCCCGCGGACGGCGACCTCGTCGCGGCCCTGCGCCGCGCGGGTGCCGTGCCGGTCGCGACGACGACGCTGCCCGAGCTGGCCATCGTGGGCTTCACCGAGCCGGCACTCACCGGGGTCACCCGTAACCCGATCGACCGCGGCCGCACCAGCGGCGGCTCCTCGGGCGGGTCGGCGGCACTCGTCGCTGCGGGCGCCGTGGGGATCGCGACGGCCTCCGACGGCGCCGGCTCCATCCGCATCCCGGCCGCGAGCTGCGGTCTGGTCGGGTTCAAGCCGACCAACGGCACGGTGCCCGGCTCCGGCGGCTGGTGCGGACTCTCGACGCAGGGCTGCGTGACGCCGACCGTGGCCGACACGGCGCTCTACCTCGACGCCGTCGGCACGTTCGACGGGTCGTTGACCGAGGCCGCCATCACGGGGGCGCCGGGTGCGCTGCGGATCGGCCTGACCCGCAGCGCTGCTGCGGCCACCTCCGCCGAGGACCTCGACCCCGAGGTCGACGCGGCGCTCGAGCGCACCGCGGCGCTGCTGCGGGCCGCGGGCCACACGGTCGTCGAGGTCGACGTGCCGTACGGCCTGGACGCCAAGGCCTCGACCGTCCGCTACCTCGGTGGGATCCGGGCGGCGGCGGCCGGGGTCGACGACGCGTCGCTGCTCGAGAAGCGCACGCGCGCGATCGTCCGGCTCGGGGCGCCGTTCGGACGTCGGTCGATCGCGTGGGCACAGCGGGCCGGCGAGAAGTTCGGGAGCGCGGTGCACGACAAGCTCGGCGTCGACGTCATCCTGTCGCCGGTCATGAGCTCGACGGCGCTGCCGGTCGGCCGCTGGGAGGGCAAGGGCGCGCTCGGCCTGGTCCTGGCGATGAACGCGTTCTACCCCTACACCGTGCAGTGGAACCACGCCGGCGTGCCGGCCGTCTCGCTGCCAGCGGGCCTGGCGCAGGACCGGTTGCCGCTCGCGGTGCAGCTGGTCGCGCGGCGCGGCGACGACGTCCGACTCATGGGCCTCGCGGCGCAGCTCGAGGCGGCTCGGGGGACAGTGGACTCATGACCCGCTGGGACCCGGACCTGTACCTCCGTCACGCCGACGAGCGGGGTCGCCCGTTCGTGGAGCTGCTCGCTCGGGTTCCGGTCACGGCCCCGGCCCGCGTGCTCGACCTGGGGTGCGGGGCGGGCAACCTGACCGCGGTCCTGCGCGACCGCTGGCTCGGAACCGAGATCACGGGCGTGGACTCGTCGCCCGAGATGATCGACCGCGCCCGCCAGGTCGACCCGGACGGGCACTACGAGGTGGCCGACGTCGTGACGTTCGAACCGGACGGGCCGTACGACGTGATCGTGTCGAACGCGATGTTCCAGTGGGTCCCCGAGGCGTTCGACGTCATCACCCGGCTGCTCGAGTCGGTGCAGGAAGGCGGGGCGCTCGCGGTGCAGGTGCCCGACAACCAGGACGCGCCGAGCCACGCCCTGATGCGCGAGGTGGCCGCGCGCCCGGCGTTCGCGGAGCACGCCAGAGGCGTCCGTCGCTTCTCGCGGACCGACGCCGCCTCCTACCTGGAGCTGTTCGCCGGACTCGGCTGGCAGGCGGACGCGTGGACCACGCAGTACCTCCACGTCCTCCAGGGCGACGACGCCGTGTGGGGCTGGGTCTCGGGAACGGGCGCGCGACCGTACGTGCAGGCGCTGCCGGAGGGCCTGCGCGAGCAGTTCGTCGCGGAGTACCAGGCCGAGCTGCGCGACGCCTACCCGCAGCGCTCGTGGGGCACGGTCCTGCCGTTCGCGCGCACGTTCGCGGTGGCGACCCGCTCGGACCGGTAGCCTGATTCCCGCACGATCCCCGGTTGGTCTGCCGGCAGGGCCCGCCTGACTTTGAATCAGGACAAGCGACGCAGGTTCGACTCCTGCCCGGGGAGCCACTTCCACGAACGACCGCTCGCGAGTGGATTCCCGCCCCTCGGCGAGTGGATTCCCGCCCCTCGCGGAGTGAGTTCCCGCCCCTCGCGGGCCAGGTGGCGGGGGTCAGTTCTCGTCGAGGGTGCCCACGGGGTCGAAGGTGAAGGAACCCAGGTGCTCGCGGACGCCGCGGACGGCCTCGGCGATCTCCGGGTCCTCCAGCGCCTTCTCCAGCGCGCGGACGGCGTCCTGCGTCGCGGCGTCGCTGGTCGGGTCGATCGGGTTGGTCATGGCTCCATCGTCACCCCGTCCGGGGCGCACCGCCACCCGTCGCTGCCGCAAGATGTGGTCAGTTCGGTCACGAGATCGGTGCGAAAGCGTGACCGGAGTGACCACATCTTGCGGGGTCAGGCGTCGCGGGGGGCGTACATGATGACGGCGACGCCGACGAGGCAGACGGCGGCGCCGATCAGGTCCCAGCGGTCGGGCCGGAAGCCGTCGACGGCCATGCCCCAGGCGAGCGACCCGGCGACGAAGACCCCGCCGTACGCCGCGAGGATGCGGCCGAAGTTCGCGTCCGGCTGGAGGGTGGCCACGAAGCCGTAGATGCCGAGCGCGATCACGCCGCCGCCGACCCAGAGCAGCCCCTTGTTCTCGCGCACGCCCTGCCACACCAGCCAGGCGCCGCCGATCTCGAACAGCGCGGCGACGACGAACAGCACGATCGAGCGGGTCACGGTCATGGCTGGAATCTAGTGGCCGTGCGTCGATGCGGCTTCCCCCGTAGATTCGAGGCGACGGTGGAGCCGGACGAACAGGAGTGGTCGATGCGCTGGGTCCGCAGGTCGGTGTGGGACGTCGTGCCCCGCGACCAGCAGGACACGCCGGCCGGGCTGCGGCGCCGGCAGGTCGTCGTCGTCGTCACGATCGTCCTCGGCGCCGTGCTGCTGGGGATCTCGCTGCGGATCGAGCCGGGCAGCTCGTGGTTCTACCCCGCGACCCTGGCGCTCGCCGCGGTCTGGACCGCCGGTGCCTTCGCCTCCGGACGCCTCCACCTCGGCCGGATCGTCCGCGATCCCGCCGCCGAGCGGTCCGTGAGGCCGGTCGTCGAGCCGATCGTGCTGGGTCTGGCACTCGTCGCGCTGTTCGTGGTCGGCGGGCTGGTCGTGCGCGAGATCCCGTGGCTCGACGAGCAGGTGCGCTCGGTCGTCGACATCGCGAACCAGGGATCGATCGTGCTGCTGGTGCTGATCACGGCGGTCAACGGCGTCGCGGAGGAGGTCTTCTGGCGCGGTGCCGCCTACGCCGCCGTGCCGCGGAACCCCGTCGCGTGGACCACGGTCGCGTACGTCGTCGCGACGCTGGCCACGGGCAACGTGATGCTCGCGTTCGCCGGCATCCTGCTCGGCGCCGTCGTCGGTCTGCAGCGACGGGCCTCCGGTGGCGTGCTCGCGCCGATCCTGACGCACTGCACGTGGTCGCTCTCGATGCTGTTCGTGCTCCCGCTGCTGTTCCGCTGACGTGCGGATTCCTGGGTGAACCCAGGAATCCCGCGTCGAGCGCACGAAGCTTCGTGCGCTCGACGCGGGATTCCGACGGTCTCGTGGGAACCCGCGGAGGGGGCGGGATCAGGCCTCGGCGGCGCGCTCGGCGAGGGCCCGCCGGACGGCTTCCTCGTACGTCAGCGGCTCGCCCGGGACGACCTCGCGGATGCGCTGCTCGGTGACGACGACCTCGACGCCCATCGAGTCGATCAGGTTGCGGCCGGTCGTGGCGTCGACGTCGGTCACGAACGCGAGCCACTGCGACGAGAGCTTGGGGGTGAGCACCGGGACCGTGACGATCGGGACGCGGTGGCCCTGCATCTGCTCGGCCGCGCCCTGCAGCATGTCGCGGTAGGTCATCGCGTCGGGCCCGCCGATCTCGAACGTCTGGCCGATCGCGTCGGGGTGGTCGATCACGCCCGCCAGGTACCGGATGACGTCGTCGACCGCGACCGGCTGCGTCATCGTCGCGGTCCACTTCGGCACGACCATGGCGGGCAGGTTCTTCACGAGCTGGCGGGTCAGCTCCCACGAGATGCCACCGTGGCCCACGACGATCGCGGCCCGCAGCACCGTGACGGGCACCCCACCGCTGCCCAGCAGCCCCTCGACCTCGCGGCGCGAACGCAGGTGCGCGGAGAGGTCGTCGTCGTCGGCCCCGAGCCCGCCGAGGTAGACGATCTGGCGCACACCGGCCTCGGCGGCGATCGTGCCGAAGCGCGACGCAGCCTCGGCGTCGGTGCGCTCGAAGTCCTCCTGGTCGAGCGAGTGCACGAGGTAGATCGCGACGTCGACGCCGTCGAGCGCCGTGGCGAGCGACTCCGAGTCCTCGACGTCGGCGCCGACCGGTGTGCCCTCGCCGTCGTACTCCTCGGGACGGCGGGTCATGGCGCGGACGTCGTGACCACGCTCCACGAGCTCGGGGACGAGACGGCGGCCGATGAATCCGGTGGCCCCGGTGACCAGGACCGTGAGCGAGGACGACATGCCGTGAGCCTAGGTGGCGCAGCCCGCCTCAGCACCCCGAGCGTGCCGCCGCCCGTGGGCCCTCGTCGGCGTCCGTCCCTACACTGGCGGACGTGTCAGCCCACGAGTCTGCCCACGTCACCGCCATCGTCCTCGCTGCCGGTGCCGGCACCCGCATGCGCTCCGAGCGCCCCAAGGTCCTGCACGAGATCGGCGGGCTCCCGCTCGTCGGCCACGCGCTGGCCGCCGTCGCAGGCCTCGGGGCGCACCGCACCGTCGCCGTGATCGGTCACGGCCGCGAGCAGGTCGCGGAGGTCGTCGCGGGCCTCGCGCCCGACGTCCTCCAGGTCGTGCAGGAGCAGCAGCGCGGCACGGGGCACGCCGTCAAGGTCGCCCTCGACGCCCTGGCCGAGGCACCCACCGGCACCGTCGTCGTGACGTACGGCGACGTCCCCCTGCTGACGACCGAGACGCTGGTCGGCCTGATCGCCGAGCACGAGGGCGACGCGCGGGCCGTCACGATCCTCAGCTCGATCTCCGCCGACCCCGGCGGCTACGGCCGCATCGTGCGCGACGCGGCGGGCCGCGTCCTGGCCATCCGCGAGCACCGCGACGCGACCGACGTCGAGCGCCTGATCCCCGAGATCAACAGTGGCGTCCTCGCGGTCGACGCCGACTTCCTGCTCCGCGCGGTCGCCGCCCTGCGCGACGACAACGACCAGGGCGAGCTGTACCTGACCGACATCGTCGCCCACGCGGTCGGCGAGGGCCTGCCGGTCGGCGCCCACGTGCTGGAGGACGTCTGGCAGACCGAGGGCGTGAACGACCGGGTCCAGCTGGCCCAGCTGGGCCGCAAGCTCAACGAGCGGCTCGTCGAGCACTGGATGCGCCAGGGCGTCACGGTGGTCGACCCGGTCACGACGTGGATCGACTCGGCCGTCGAGCTCGCCCCCGACGTGACCCTCCTGCCCGGCACCCAGCTCCTCGGCGCCACGGTCGTCGCGACCGGCGCCACGATCGGCCCCGACACCACGCTGCGCAACGTCGAGGTGGGGGAGCGGGCCACGGTCGTGCGCACCCACGGCTCGGACGCCGTCGTCGGGCCGGACGCCACGGTCGGCCCGTTCGCCTACCTGCGCCCGGGCACGCTGCTCGACGCCGGCGGCAAGATCGGCACGTTCGTCGAGACCAAGAACGCCCACATCGGTCCCGGCGCCAAGGTCCCGCACCTCAGCTACGTCGGCGACGCCGAGATCGGGGAGGGCTCCAACATCGGCGCCGGCACCATCACGGCCAACTACGACGGCCAGCACAAGCACCGCACCACCGTCGGCAAGCACGCGCGCACCGGGTCCGACAACGTCTTCGTCGCTCCCGTCACGATCGGCGACGGCGCCTACACCGCCGCCGGTACCACGGTCCGCGACGACGTCCCGTCGGGGGCGCTCGCGATCGGTGAGGGGCGACAGAGGATGATCGACGGGTGGGTCGAGGCGAAGCGACCCGGCACCTCGTCCGCCGAGGCCGCACGTCGAGCACGGGAGAACCACGCGTGACCACCGAGACCACGACGGGTCGCTCGTCCAGCAAGCGGACGACCACCAAGAACCTCATGCTGTTCTCGGGGCGCACCCACCCCGTGCTGGCGCAGGAGGTGGCCGAGCTCCTCGGCGTCGACCTCGTGCCCACGACGGCCTACGACTTCGCCAACGGCGAGATCTACGTCCGCTTCGACGAGTCGGTGCGCGGCTGCGACGCCTTCGTGATCCAGAGCCACGCGGCCCCGATCAACCAGGCGATCATGGAGCAGCTCATCATGATCGACGCGCTCAAGCGCGCCTCGGCCAAGCGCATCACGGTCGTCCTGCCGTTCTACGGCTACGCCCGTCAGGACAAGAAGCACCTGGGTCGCGAGCCGATCTCGGCCCGCCTCATGGCCGACCTGTTCCTCGCGGCCGGCGCCGACCGGCTCATGACGGTCGACCTGCACACCGCGCAGATCCAGGGCTTCTTCGACGGCCCCGTCGACCACCTGCTGGCGATGCCGATCCTGACCCGGTACGTCCGCGAGAAGTACGCCGACCACTCCTTCGCAGTGGTCTCGCCCGACGCGGGCCGCATCAAGGTCGCCGAGTCGTGGGCCAACGCCCTCGGCGGCGCGCCGCTGGCGTTCATCCACAAGACCCGCGACGTGACCCGACCCAACGAGAGCAAGGCCAACCGCGTCGTCGGTGAGGTCGCCGGCCGCACGTGCATCCTGGTCGACGACCTGATCGACACCGGCGGCACGATCGTGCAGGCCGCCGAGGCCCTGATGGCCGACGGTGCTGCCGGGGTCGTCATCCTCGCGACCCACCCGGTGTTCTCGGGCCCGGCCGTCCAGCGGCTCCGCGACTCGGTCGCGTCGGAGGTCATCGTCACGAACACGCTGCCCCTGAGCCCGGAGCAGACGTTCGACAAGCTCACGGTCCTCTCGATCGCCCCGCTGCTGGCCCAGGCCGTCGCCGCGGTCTTCGAGGACGGCTCGGTCACGAGCCTCTTCAAGGACTGACCTCGCCGTGGCCCGCGTGCGCGCCCTCGGTCGCCGCGGGCTCGTCGTGGCGGTGGTGATCTCGCTCGTCCTCGTCGCGGTGGTAGTCCTGGCGACCCGTGGGACGCCGCAGGACGACAACCCGTTCGCCGGCCGCGACCTGTTCGTCTGGTCGGGTTCCGGTGCCGCGGCCGCTGCCGCGGGGGTCGACGGCGCGGACGCCGAGGCGCTCGCCGACCTCGCTGCGGTGCCGACCGCCGTCTGGCTGACCCCGGAGGCGCACGGCACGGGCGCGGTGGGCGCCTTCGTCGAGGACGTGCTGGACGAGGCGGACGACCGCGTCGTGGTCTTCGTCGTCTACGGGATCCCCGACCGGGACTGCGTCGGGGGAGAGTCCGCCGGCGGACTGGAGCCCGCGCAGTACGGTGCCTGGCTGCGCCAGATCCACGACGCCCTCGAGGGCAGGGTCGCGGTCGTGCTCGAGCCCGACGCGCTCGCCACCGTGGAGGAGTGCGGCGACCCGGACGAGCGCTACATGCTGCTGCGCGACTCCGCCAACCTCCTGCGCGACCGGGCGACGGTCTACCTCGACGCCGGGCACTCGGCCTGGGTGCCGGCGAAGGACATGGCCGAGCGGTTGCGCCGAGCCGGGGTCGAGGACGTGCGCGGGTTCAGCGTCAACGTGGCGAACTACCAGAGCGACGCCGACGAGCTGGACTACGCCGAGCGTATCCGGGAGGAGCTGCCGGACGCGCGGTACGTGGTCGACTCCGGACGCAACGGAGCCGGCGCGACCGACGACTGGTGCAACCCGCCGGGGCGCGTCCTCGGCTCGCGGCCGGCCGCGGTCGACGACGGGTCGGCGCTGGACGCGCGGCTGTGGATCAAGCCGCCGGGGGAGAGCGACGGGCGCTGCCACGGGGGTCCGGAGGCCGGCCGATTCTGGCTCGACCAGGCCGTGGAGCTTGCTGGCGGACTGTGACCACCGCCACAGCCGGGCGCGACCCGTGCTGGTCTGACCCCGGCTGCCGCTACCGTGCCCACCATGGATTCATCGACGGATCAGCGCATCGCCGTCGTGATCGAGGACGATGCGGACATTCGTAACCTGCTCCGCACGATCCTCGTGCAGAGCGGGTTCTCGCCGATCCTGACCAGCAACGGCGAGGACGGCATCGAGGCGGTGCGGGTCCACGAGCCGGTGCTGACGACCCTCGACGTCCAGATGCCGGGCATGGACGGTTTCGCGGTGGCCAAGCGGCTCCGGGAGTTCAGCAGCACGTACATCATCATGCTGACGGGCCAGACCGACGAGATCGACATCATCCAGGGCCTCGACTCCGGCGCCGACGACTACCTCGTCAAGCCGTTCCGACCCCGGGAGCTGCGCGCCCGGGTGGACTCGCTCCTGCGTCGCCCCCGCACGGTCGGGGCCGAGCCCACGGCTCCCGCCGCCCCGGCGGCGCAACCACAGGCCGCCCCGGAGCCGGCGACCCCACCGGTCGCCCCGACCCCGGCGCCCGCGACCGTGCAGCCGACCCCGGTCCAGCAGCCCGCGGCACCGCCGGAGGTGATCGCGCCGACCCCCGTCGCGCCGACGCCCACGGCCCCGCCGTCCTGGCCGCAGCACGCGCCGTCCGGACAGCCCGTCGCCGCGGACCCGGGCCCCGGCACGGCGGGCATCAGCCCGCCCGGTGAGGGTGCGGGCCACGAGGTCCTGGACTGGAAGGGCCTGGCGGTCGACCGGGCGACGCGGGTCGCGACGGTCGACGGCTCCATGGTCGACCTCACCCGCAGCGAGTTCGACCTCCTGGCCGCCCTGCTGGCGTCGGGCCGACGAGTGCGCTCCAAGGCCGACCTCGTGCTGACTCTGCGCGGCGAGGGGTACGTCACGACGTACTACGTCAACGACGCCGACAAGCGCGCCGTCGAGGTCCACATGGCCAACCTGCGCCGCAAGATCGGCGACTCGAGCACGACACCGCGTTGGATCGAGACGGTGCGCGGTGTCGGCTACCGCCTCGCGGCCGACTGACCCCGCACCGTCAACGGTCGGTGGTCGGGTCCTCGACGGTCGTCGTGTCCTTGTCGGACGCGTAGATCACGATCGGGATCTCGGCGGTGATCTCCTGGCGGTTGACCTGAGCGCTCCCCGCGGCGTTCTGCGCCCAGACGGTCGCCCGGAAGGACAAGGTGACCTCGCGGACCTGGGCGCCGAGGTCGCCGATGACCTGGTCGCGCAGCTCGAAGGCGCCCTTGGGCGAGGTGATGACCATCCCGTACAGCGGGTCGGCGAGGGGCTCGGGGTCCAGCGTCACCCGTGAGGCCTGCTCGTCGAGCCGGTACGGCTCGGTCCCGACCGTGTCACCGTTCTCGTCGGTCGCGACGGAGGTGACCGAGACCCGGTCGAGGAACACGACGCGCTTGGTCGAGAACGGGTCGCGCTCGCCGCGGTCGGTGTCGTAGGCAGTCATCGAGATCGTGAAGAGCTTGTCGCCCCCGGGGTACCACTGGTGCGTGAAGGGCGTCGCCGCGGTCGGGTAGATCGTCAGGACGTAGTCGATCCCGTCGATCACGGTCGACGACGTGAAGGTCCCGTTGTCGGTGAACATCGAGCCCGTCGGCTCGTCCGCACCCGTCGCCGACGCCGCCTCGGTCGGCACGGGCGACGGCTCGGCCGACGGTGACCCGTTCGAGCAGGCCGTTGCGGTGACGGCCAGGGCGACGACGAGGGCGGTGCGCGCGATCAGGCGCTCGGGACGGGGACGTCGACTCATGGTGGGTGGTCCAGTTCTGCAGCGAGGAGAGGGCGGGGGTCGGGCGGGTCATGCGCGGAAGCCGCGGTGGCGGCGCAGGGCCCGCAGCAGGAGCCAGGCGGTCTGGGCGATCGTGACGATCCCGAGCGTCGTCCACCCGATCACGAGGGTGTCGGACTTCAGGTCGTCCGGGAGCTGCCACCAGGCCGCGATGACGGCGGTCAGCAGGACCGTGACGATCGCGAACGGCACGAGGTACGTCGGACTGGCGCCGCCGCTCTCGGCCCGGGCCTGGAGGGCCCAGTTGTCGGTCTGGGAGCTGCTGGCGAACTTGACCCACGAGCGCGAGAAGTGGCCGAGCCGGATCCACATGTAGAGCTCGGCCGGCACGAGCGCCATCGCGAAGACGTAGTCCTTGCGGTTGGCGTCGTGCATCGCCAGGGCGACGCGGGCGTTGAGGAAGGTCGCGACGAGCGGCGGCACGAGCCACAGGGGGCTGAACTCGAACGCGTCGAAGGACAGGGCGCACACCAGCAGCACGATGAAGCCCAGGCGGGTGAAGCCGTTGACGACCATCGAGATGTTCTCGAACCAGCGCAGTCGCAGGTTGGGGTGGAAGGGCTGCCCCTTGGTGTCGCCACGCTGGCCGGGCCACATCAGGTCGATCGCTCCGGTGTTCCACTTGACCTGCTGGGCGTCCAGGGAGCGCAGGTTCGGCATCCCGCCCACGTTGGCGCGAGCGGTCGCACTGATCTTGGTCAGGTAGCCGGCGCTCTTGATCTGCAGCGACAGCAGGGAGTCCTCGATCTCGCTGTCGCGCACCCACGGGAACCGCTGGTGGGTCTGCTCGATGACCTTGTGCAGGGCCTCGACCGCGAAGATCGAGTACTGACCACCGAGCACGGCCATGTTTCGTCCGCGCAGGAGGTTCTGCAGGTTGAAGGCCGCGAACTGGGCCCGCTGGCCCGCGATCAGGAACTTCGCGAACCAGCCGTCGACGTCGGTGTCGTCGATGCTGTAGATCGCCGAGATGCCGCCGATCCGGTCGTCGTCCTCGATCTCGCCGACCAGCATCTCGACGGCCCGGGGGTCGGCGGTCGTGTCCCCGTCGACACCCAGCAGGTAGTCGAGGCCCTCGACGAGCATGAAGCCGTAGTTGAGCGCTCCGACCTTCTTGTCGGGGTTCTCGCCGATGTCGTGCACGAAGATCTCGGTCCGCTGCATCGCGGGGCCCTCGCCGCGCACGTGCATCCCGGCGTAGTGGCCGGCGATCTCGGCCGTCGCGTCAGTCGTGTTGTTGACCACGACGTGCACGACGTCCGGCAGGCGCGTCTGCGAGAGCAGCGAGTCGAGGACGCCGGCGATCGCGTCCTCCTCGTTGTAGGCCGGGATGACGCAACCGATCGTGGAGCGTCGGGTGGCGGGACCACCCATGCCCTCGAGCAGGTCGACGGCCCAGCTGGCATCTCCGGTGGGAACGGTCACCGTGCTGCCCTCGTCCCCGCGCTTCGTGGTCGCATGGAGACAGTCCACCAGCGCGACCTCAGGTCGGACCGCGGTCGATCGTCAGTTTCGGCTCAGGATCTGCTCAGGAGGAGGTTGGCGCGTCGAGGTCGCCGTAGGTGTCCCGGCGGGAACGGGCCTGTGCCGCAGCGAGCAGACGATCCAGGGTCGCCGTGCCGGGGTGATCGACACTGGTGCCGATGCGGCAGGTGATGAGCAGTGGCAGGTCGTCGGGACGCTCACTGAGACCGGTGCGCACAGCTCCGGCCACGCGGTCGATCGGCCGGCGGGCCCGAGCCGTCGTCAGCACCGCGAACCGTCCCCCGCCCAGGTGGCCGAGGAGGGCGAACGGCGGTACGTGGCTCCTCAGGACGCGGCCCACGTGGACGACAGCGCGATCACGGACCGCCGATCCGTACACCTCGGCCAGGTCCTCCAGGGCGTCGATCTCGATCCAGACCAGCCCGACCGAGGCGCCGGCGACCGACGACCGTCCGATGCGGTCCTCCGCGTCCCGTCGGAAGGCGGCGGCGCCGGCCACGTCGAAGTCGGAGATCGCGCCCCGGGCGTCGTCGCCCCACCAGGTCGTGCGCGCGTCCTCGGCGCGCAGCGAGGTGACGCAGAGCGCGGCCAGGGTGAACGCGATGGTGGTCCCGATCGCGACCGCGAGGTCGATCGATCCGTCCCAGTCGATCGTGTCGACCACGATCAGGACCGAGATCACGACGATCGTCGCGGCGACGAGGGCCATGACCGCCTGGAGGACCCGCGCGGACGGCCGCTCGGCCGCGGGTCCGCGCAGCGAGTCCGTGGCCGCGGCTACGGCGAAGGCGGCGGAGAACACGACGGACAGAGCCAGCGGCACCGGCCGGTCCGCGGCCAGGGGCACGAACACGACCGAGGCAGCGGTGACGGCGGCCGCGCCGAGGGCGAGCGGGAGCTGGGGCGAGCTCCCGAGCTGCTGCAGCCGCAGTCCCGATCGCAGCAGGCCGAACGAGAGCGTGATGCCGCCGGCCGCGACGGCCCCGAGGCCCATCTGGGTGCCGTCGCCGGCCAGCGACGCCGTCAGCACGCCGGTCCCGGTGACAGTGACGTACGCAACCGAGATGATCCGGCCGGCTCGCGTGTCGTATTGCAGGACGGTCGTCAGCATCAGGTGGGCCGTGATCGCGGCGAGCAGGGCCGAGCTGGTGAGCTGCGCCGTCGTGGCGTCGAGGCTCATCGGGCGCCGCCGGCGTCGCGGGGGAGCACGAGCACGGCGGTCGTGCCGCCGCTCTCCGCGCTCTCCAGCCTGATCGTGCCGCCGTGTCGTTCGGCGATCTCGCGCGAGATGGCCAGCCCCAGGCCCGAGCCGGGGACCGTCGAGACCACCGCCTCCGCCGTGCGGTGATAGGGCTGGAAGACCTCGACGTGGTCCTGCTCGGACATGCCGTGGCCCGTGTCGGTGATCGTCAGGGTCACGGCGGTGTCGTCGCCGGTGAGGTCGATCGTCACCGATCCGCCCTCGACGTTGTACTTGATCGCGTTGGTCACGAGGTTGTCGACGACCTGGCGCAGCCGGAACGCGTCACCGAGCAGGGCCTGGGACTCCGGGGCGTCCAGGGTCATCGCGATGACCCGGTCCGTGGCGAGCGGCCGGAGCGCCGTCACCGACTCCGTGACGACCTCGGCCAGGTCCAAGCCCGCGAGGGTCATCGGCACGGCCGTGCGCGGTGCCCGGCCCCGCGCAGCGAGCAGGTCGTTGACCAGCGTCAGCAGCCTGGTCGTGTTCCGCTCGGCGACCGCGAGGTGCTCGGCGGCCTCGTCGGGCATCCCCGGCGTGTCCGCAGCGAGCTCGATGTAGCCCAGGATCGAGCTGAGCGGCGTGCGGAACTCGTGCGAGACGGAGCTGACGGCCTGGTCACGCGCCGCCTCCGCCTCGATCGATCCGCCGACGTCGCGGAAGACGATCACGAGCCGGTCGATTGCGCCGTCGGCGTCGAGCACCAGTCGCCCACTGACCTCGACCGCGACCCGGACGGCGTCCGGGTGGCCGACCCAGTACGTCTCGCCGTCGATCGCGTCGCCGGCGAGTCCACGGGCGTAGGGCAGATCCTCGACGGCGACGGGCGTGACGCCGTCGAGGTGGTAGATCGGCATGCCGTGTGGCGTCGTCGACACCGGGAGCCCCAGGTGACGGCCCATCGCGCGGGCCGCTCGGTTGCTGCCGCGGTACGTGCCGCTTGGATCGAGCGACACGACCCCGAACGGCACGGCGTCCATCACGGCGTTGAGCACGCCCTCGTCACGGCGGGCCTGGTTGTAGGACTGTGCCGACCGTCGGGCCTGGGTCGCGAGGAGGCGACGCTGGGCGGCCTGGCGCTCGCTGGAGACCGCGATGACGCCGCCCACCACGAGGACCGTCACGTTGAGACTCGCGGTGGAGGCGACCGACGGGGTGCCGACGTTGCCGGGGTTGAAGCCGAGCTCGCCCAGCAGCAGAGGCGCCCACGCCGTGGTGGTGGCACCGACGATCCCGATCGCCGCACCGACGCGTCCGGCGTTCAGTGCGAGCCACGCGACGGGCAGCACGAGCAGGAAGCCGAATCCACTCGTCGGTGATGCCGCCCGGAGCTGGTTGATCGCCACGAGGTCGAACAGCGGGATGACGATGACGACGTACCGGGCCCAGGGTCGGTCCCACGTCGCCAGGCCGACGAAGGCTGTGACGAGCACGAGGAGCACCAGTCCGAAGACGAGGCGTGGCTCGGAGGTCGGCACGTCGGAGCCAAGCGTCAGGCCCGTGACGATGACGCTCGCGAGCAGCAGCGCAGTCTGGGTCGCGAACAATCGACCCGGTGATACCGGGACCCGAGCGGCGTCGGCTCCCAGCGGCATGGCGCCATCCTAGGCGGAACGGGGAGCCGCCCGTGCCGGATTTCCGAGCTCGGGCGCTGCTGCGGTAGGCTCGCCAGGTTGCCTCGGCGAGGGTCGGCAGGACCGACCGTGATCGACAGGGCGCTCGTACGAGTGCTGTGTCGCGCGCCCGTGGCTCACCCCCAGAACCCCGCATCAGCAATTCGAGGAGCAGTTCCCGTGGCCGACATCACGATTCCCGCCGAGACCCGCACGGAGTTCGGCAAGGGCGCCGCCCGCCGCATCCGTCGCGACGACAAGGTGCCCGCCGTGCTCTACGGCCACGGCTCCGATCCCGTCCACGTGACCCTCCCGGGCCACACCCTGATGCTCGCGCTGAAGAACTCCAACGCGCTGCTGACGATCGACCTGGGCTCGGAGAAGCACCTGACGATCCCCAAGCAGGTCCAGCGCGACCCGCTCAAGGGCTTCCTCGAGCACGTCGACCTCCTCATCGTGAAGCGCGGCGAGAAGGTCACCGTCGACGTCCCGCTGAACGTCACGGGCGAGGCCGTGCGTGAGGCGCTCGTCGTCACCGAGAACACCACGATCTCCGTCGAGGTCGACGCCACCGCGATCCCGAACGAGATCGAGGTGAGCATCGAGGGCCTCGAGGTCGGCGCGCAGGTGCTCGCCAAGGACCTCGTCCTGCCGAAGGGCTCCACGCTCGCGGTCGACGAGGACCTCCTCATCATCAACGTCACCGCGGCGCCCACCGCGGCCGAGGTCGACGCGGAGCTCGCGGAGGCCGAGGCCGAGGCCGGCATCGAGCACGACGAGCCCGACGCCGAGAACGGCGACGAGGGCGACTCGGACGATGCCGAGGCCGGGGACGCCGAGTCGGAGTGACCTGGCTGATCGCCGGGCTCGGCAACCCGGGCCCGGCGTACGCCACCACCCGACACAACGTCGGGTACCTGGTGACCGACGTCCTCGCCGCCCGCATGGGTGGGAAGTGGACGTCGCACCGCAAGAGCCGCACCGACGTCGTCGAGGGTCGCCTCGCCGGCGAGCGCGTCGTGCTGGGCCGATCGCGCTCGTACATGAACGAGAGCGGCGGGCCCCTCAAGGCGCTCGGCGGCTTCTTCGACGTGCCGGCCGAGCAGTTCGTCGTGATCCACGACGAGCTCGACATCGACTTCGGTCGTCTGCGGGTCAAGCTCGGCGGCGGCGACAACGGGCACAACGGGCTCAAGTCGCTGCGGGGTTCGCTCGGCACGGGCGACTTCCACCGCGTGCGGGTGGGCATCGGCCGCCCGCCGGGGCAGCAGACGGTGCACGACTTCGTGCTCAAGCCGTGGTCGTCGGTCGAGCGCAAGGAGCTCGACATCAACGTCGAGGAGGCGGCCGACGCCGTCGAGTCGCTCATCACCCGAGGTCTGGTGGAGACGCAGAGTGCCTTCAACCGCTGAGCCCACAGCACTGCCGCTGCGGGCCCTCGCCGACCGTGTCACGGGTCTTCCCGGGCTGACCTCCGCGCTGGCCGACAGCGCGGACGGCGTGCACGAGGTCGAGGTCCGGGGGCCGTCGTCGATCCGTCCCTTCGTGGCGCACGCGCTCGCGGGTCGTGACGGCCCCGTCCTGGTGGTCACCGCCACCGCACGCGAGGCCGACGACCTCGCCGCGGCGCTGGGCGAGACCCTCGGCGCCGACGCGGTCGCGGCCTTCCCGGCCTGGGAGACGCTCCCGCACGAGCGGCTCTCGCCGCGCTCCGACACGGTCGGACGACGCCTGGCGACGCTGCGCCGACTCGTGCACCCGGAGTCCAACGCCGGCGGCGTGGCCCTGAAGGCCGTCGTCGCGCCGGTCCGCTCGATCCTGCAGCCGCAGGTGCGGGGGCTCGCCGACCTGCGTCCCGTCGAGCTGTCGGTCGGCGACGACTACGAGCTCGACGCGCTCGTGCGCGACCTGGCCGACGCCGCCTACGCCCGCGTCGACCTGGTCGAGCGCCGGGGCGAGTTCGCGGTGCGTGGCGGCATCGTCGACGTCTTCCCGCCCACCGAGGACCACCCGGTCCGCATCGAGTTCTTCGGGGACACGGTCGAGGAGCTGCGCCAGTTCTCGGTCGCCGACCAGCGCTCGCTCGAGGCCGTCACCCGGGTCTGGGCCCCGCCGTGCCGCGAGCTGCTGCTGACCGACCAGGTGCGCGAGCGGGCCCGCCAGCTCGCCGCCGCCCACCCGTCGCTCGCCGAGCTGCTCACCAAGGTCGGTGAGGGCCACGCGGTCGAGGGCATGGAGTCGCTGGCCCCCGTGCTGGTCGACGAGATGGAGCTGCTGGTCGACCTGCTGCCCGCCGGTGCTGCGGTGCTGCTGTGCGACCCCGAGCGGGTCCGGGCCCGCGCCCACGACCTCGTCGCGACGAGCGAGGAGTTCCTGCAGGCCTCCTGGGCCGCCGCGGCGACGGGTGCCGAGGCGCCCATCGACCTGCGGTCCGCCGCGTTCCACACGCTCGACGACGTCCGCGCGCACACCCTCTCGCTCGACCACGACTGGTGGGGCGTCACGCCGTTCGGCCTCGACGCCGAGACCGCCGCGTCGTCCGCGGTCTTCGACCTCGACGTCGAGGAGGCGCCGGCGCTGCGCGGCGACCTCCCAGCCGCCGCCACCACGATCCGCGGGTGGCTCGCCGACGACCTCGAGGTCCTGCTGGTCGTGCCGGGCCACGGCCAGGTGCAGCGCACGCTGGAGTGGCTCGCCGAGGTCGACCTCGCGGGCGCCGACATCACCGAGGGCGGCGACGAGCCCGCGACCGGTGTGGTCCGCGTGCTGTGCGCCGAGCTCGCCCACGGCTTCGTCGCGCGCCCCCTCGGCCTCGCCGTCCTCACGCACGACGACCTCGTCGGCCAGCGCGCCGCCGAGCGGTCCACGCGCTCGATGCCCGCCCGCCGGCGCAAGCAGGTCGACCCGCTCGAGCTCAAGCCCGGCGACCCGGTCGTGCACGAGCAGCACGGCGTCGGCCGCTACGTCGAGCTCGTGAACCGGGTCGTGCAGGGCGCCGCCCGCGAGTACCTGCTGATCGAGTACGCGCCCGGCAAGCGCGGCCAACCGGGCGACCGGCTGTTCGTCCCGATGGACCAGCTCGACCAGGTCAGTCGTTACGTCGGCGGTGAGAACCCCACGCTCGACAAGATGGGCGGGGCCGACTGGACCAACCGCAAGGCCAAGGCCCGCAAGGCCGTCCGTCAGATCGCCGGCGAGCTCATCAAGCTCTACGCGGCCCGGCAGTCGACCAAGGGCCACGCCTTCGGACCCGACACCCCCTGGCAGCGCGAGCTCGAGGACTCCTTCGCGCACGTCGAGACGCCCGACCAGCTGGTCACGATCACCGACGTCAAGCGCGACATGGAGCGGACCGTGCCGATGGACCGCCTGGTGTGCGGCGACGTCGGCTACGGCAAGACCGAGATCGCGGTGCGTGCGGCGTTCAAGGCGATCCAGGACGGCAAGCAGGTCATCCTGCTCGTCCCGACGACCCTGCTGGTGCAGCAGCACCACGCCACGTTCGCCGAGCGCTTCGGCCAGTTCCCCGTCACGATCCGGCCCCTGTCGCGGTTCCAGAGCGACAAGGAGTCGAAGGAGACCATGGCCGGTCTGGCCGACGGCACGATCGACATGGTCATCGGCACCCACCGGCTCCTGCAGCCGGGCGTGCACATCAAGGACCTCGGCCTCGTCATCGTCGACGAGGAGCAGCGCTTCGGCGTCGAGCACAAGGAGGCGCTGAAGCACCTCCGCGCGGCGGTCGACGTGCTGTCGATGTCGGCGACGCCGATCCCGCGCACGCTCGAGATGGCGATCACGGGCATCCGCGAGATGTCGACCATCGCGACGCCGCCCGAGGAGCGTCACCCCGTGCTGAGCTTCGTCGGTGCCTACGAGGACCAGCAGGTCGTCGCCGCGATCCGACGCGAGCTGCTGCGCGAGGGCCAGGCGTTCTTCATCCACAACCGGGTGCAGAGCATCGACAAGGCCGTCGCGCGCATCAAGGAGCTCGTGCCGGAGGTGCGCGTCGCCGGGGCGCACGGCCAGATGAGCGAGACCGAGCTCGAGCAGGTCATGGTCGACTTCTGGGAGAAGCGCTACGACGTGCTGGTGTGCACCACGATCGTGGAGTCCGGCCTCGACGTGTCGAACGCGAACACGATGATCATCGAGCGTGCCGACGTGCTCGGCTTGTCGCAGCTGCACCAGCTGCGCGGCCGCGTGGGTCGAGGCAGCGAGCGGGCGTACGCCTACTTCCTCTACCCGCCCGACAAGCCGTTGACCGAGACCGCGCACGACCGTCTCGCGACCATCGCGCAGCACTCCGAGCTGGGCGGCGGCATGGCCGTGGCGATGAAGGACCTCGAGATCCGCGGCGCGGGCAACCTGCTCGGCGGCGAGCAGTCGGGTCACATCGCCGACGTCGGTTTCGACCTCTACGTGCGGCTCGTCGGCGAGGCGGTCGCGGAGTTCCGCGGCGACACCGAGCCGGCGCGGCGCGACGTCAAGATCGAGCTGCCCATCGAGGCGCACCTGCCGACCGACTACGTGCCCAGCGAGCGCCTGCGGCTGGAGGTCTACAAGCGGCTCTCGGCCGTCGCCTCGGTCGAGGAGATCGCCGAGCTGCGGGCCGAGCTCGTCGACCGGTACGGCGAGCCGCCCGAGGTCACCGAGACGCTGCTCGAGGTCGCACGGTTGCGCGTCGCGGTCGCCGAGGCGGGTGTCGACGAGGTCACGAGCGCGGGCAGCAACATCCGCTTCGCGGGCATCAAGCTGCCCGACTCGGCCCAGATGCGGCTGCGTCGGGTCTACCCCAAGAGCCTCTACAAGCCCACGAGCGACATCGTCCTCGTCCCGCGTCCGCGCGAGGCCCAGGTCGGCGGCAAGCCGCTGGCCGGCCGCGAGCTCCTGGAGTGGACCCGCACGGTCATCCAGACCCTCGCCGCCTGACCCCACCCACCCGTGGGGCGGTGAGCTAGTCGCCCATCGCCGTGGTGCGCGGTGAGCTAGTCGCCTCCCGAGACGGCTGAAAGGCGACTGTCTCACCGCTCGGGGTGCGGATAGGCGACTAGCTCACCGCCCGCCGGGGGTCAGGGGGTGGTGAGGCGCTGGGTGCCGACCACGCCGAGGAGGGCGAGCTTCTCGGCGTCCTCGGAGCCGGGGCGTGCGGTGAACACCAGCAGCCGCTGGCCCGTCTCGGTGTCGAGCAGCGACTCGCACTCGAGCTCCAGCGGCCCGATCTCGCGGTGCACGAAACGCTTGGTCTGGGTGTGCTTCTCGTCGACGTCGTGCTGCGCCCAGACCTCGCGGAACTCCGCGCTCTCACGCGTCAGCGCCGCCACGATCTCCGCCGCCCGCGAGCGTGGGCCCGCGGTCGCCGCGGCCGACCGCAGCTCCGCCGTGAAGATTCCCCCGCGGAGCGGGTGGTCGGCGGCGGGGTAGACGTCGCGGCTCGCCGGATCGGTGTACCAGCGGTAGACCGTCGAGCGCGCGAGCCCGGTGAACGACGTCTGGTCGCCGAGCAGCGCGACCGCCATCGGGTTCTGCACCAGGGTCTCGCCGGTCGAGGTGACGACCTGGGCAGGTGTGTCCGTGAGCCGATCGAGGATCCGCTGCACGCCGGGCGCGACGTGGTCGCTCGTGGGAAGGCGCGCGGGAGCCGCGTGCCCGGCGAGGCGGAACAGGTGGTCGCGCTCGGGCAGGTCGAGCCGCAGGGCCCGGGCGAGCGCGCCGACGATCTGGGTCGACGGCTGCGGGCCGCGCCGCTGCTCGAGCCGGCTGTAGTAGTCGGTCGACATGCCGGCCAGGGCAGCCACCTCCTCGCGACGCAGCCCCGCGGTGCGGCGTCGCGCGCCACGGACGGTGCCGACGTCCTCCGGCTGCAGCGCCTCGCGGCGCGTCCGCAGGAAGTCGGCGAGCTGTTCGCGGTCCATTCCCCCATTCTCCCCCGCCGACCCGCGCGCATCCAGGGATCCGCGATCCAGGGATGAGGCGTGCCTGGTGCGGCCAGATCGGCGGTCGCAGGCTGGAGGCACATCGATCGGAAGGAACTCCCATGACGCGCCCCTCCTCTCGCACTGCCCTCATCACCGGCGGCAACCGGGGCCTCGGCCGCGCCGCCGCGCTCGCCCTGGCCGCCGACGGCACCGACGTCGTCCTGACCTACCGCGGCAACGCCGACGAGGCGACCGCCGTGGTCGGCGAGGTCGAGGCGCTCGGCCGTCGCGCCGCAGCGCTGCAGCTCGACACCACGGTGCCCGGCTCGTTCGCCGCCTTCGCCGAGACGCTCGCCGCGACCCTGCAGGACGTCTTCGGCCGCGAGACCTTCGACGTCCTGGTCAACAACGCGGGGTACGCCGGCTGGACCCCGTTCGGCGAGATGACCGAGGAGGTCCTCGACGAGCTCCTGGCCGTGCACGTCAAGGGCCCGATCCTGCTGACCGAGCTGCTCGCTCCGTCCGTCGCGGACGGGGGACGCATCGTGTTCGTCTCGACCGGCCTGACCCGGTTCGTCGCGAACCCGGCCTACTCCGCCTACGCCTCGGCGAAGGGCGCGATCGAGGTGTACACGAAGTACGCCGCGAAGGCGCTCGGCGCCCGCGCGATCACGGTCAACGTCCTCGCGCCTGGCGCCACGGCGACCGACTTCGCGGGCGGTGTCATCCGCGACGACGAGGACTACCGCGCGATGATCTCCGGCCTCGTCGCCTTCGGCCGGATCGGCGAGCCCGACGACATCGGTGGGGCCGTCCGCGCGATCGCGTCCGAGAGCGCCGGCTGGGTCACGGGCCAGCGCATCGAGGCCTCCGGCGGCCAGGCCCTCTGACCCGCCGTCGGGCGGTGACCAGGCGTCCGTTGCGGCAGAAGAAACGGACGCCAGCTCACCGCCCAAGGGGAGGAACGGCCTCAATCTCACCGCCCAGGGGGCGGGTGGAGAATGTGGGCATGCCAGAACTGCGCTCCCGCACGTCCACCCACGGACGCATGATGGCCGGCGCTCGCTCCCTGTGGCGGGCCACCGGCATGACCGACGACGACTTCGGCAAGCCGATCGTCGCGATCGCGAACAGCTTCACCCAGTTCGTCCCCGGCCACGTCCACCTGAAGGACATGGGCCAGCTCGTCGCCGGCTCGATCGCCGAGGCCGGTGGCGTGGGCCGCGAGTTCAACACGATCGCGGTCGACGACGGCATCGCGATGGGTCACAGCGGCATGCTGTACTCGCTGCCCAGCCGCGAGCTCATCGCCGACGCGGTCGAGTACATGGTCAACGCGCACTGCGCCGACGTGCTGGTCTGCATCTCGAACTGCGACAAGATCACGCCCGGCATGCTGCTGGCGGCCCTGCGCCTCAACATCCCCACGGTCTTCGTCTCCGGCGGGCCGATGGAGGCCGGCAAGACGGTGGCCGTCGACGGCGTGGTGCACGAGAAGCTCGACCTGATCGACGCGATGATCGCGGCCTCGAACGACGACGTCAGCGACGAGCGGCTCTCCGAGATCGAGAAGGCCGCGTGCCCCACGTGCGGCTCCTGCTCGGGCATGTTCACGGCGAACTCGATGAACTGCCTGACCGAGGCGATCGGCCTGGCGCTGCCGGGCAACGGTTCGACGCTGGCCACGCACGCCGCCCGCAAGGACCTGTTCCTGGAGGCCGGCCGCGTCGCCGTCGACCTCGCGAACCGCTACTACGGCAAGGACGACGAGTCCGTCCTGCCCCGCAACATCGCCTCGCGCGCGGCGTTCGACAACGCCGTGGCGCTCGACGTCGCGATGGGCGGCTCGACCAACACGATCCTGCACCTGCTGGCCGCGGCCCGGGAGGCCGAGCTCGACTTCCAGGTCGCCGACATCGACGCCATCAGCCGCCGGGTCCCGTGCCTGTCGAAGGTGGCCCCGAACAGCCAGAAGTTCCACATGGAGGACGTCCACCGCGCTGGTGGCATCCCGGCCCTCATGGGCGAGCTCGACCGCGCCGGTCTGCTGCGCCGGGACGTGCACTCGATCCACTCCGAGAACCTCGACACGTGGCTCGGCGCCTGGGACATCCGCAGCGGCACCGCCACGCAGCAGGCGCTCGAGCTGTTCCACGCGGCGCCCGGCGGGGTGCGCACGACCGAGGCGTTCTCGACCGAGAACCGCTGGTCGACGCTCGACACCGACGCCGCCGAGGGATGCATCCGCGACCTCGAGCACGCCTACACCGCCGACGGCGGGCTGGCGATCCTCGCGGGCAACATCGCCCCGGACGGCTGCGTCGTCAAGACCGCCGGCGTCCCCGAGGAGGTCTGGACCTTCACCGGATCGGCCCGGGTCTACGAGTCCCAGGACGACGCGGTCTCCGGCATCCTCAACAAGGAGGTCGTGGCGGGTGACGTCGTCGTGATCCGTTACGAGGGCCCCAAGGGTGGCCCCGGCATGCAGGAGATGCTCTACCCGACCTCGTTCCTGAAGGGCCGCGGCCTGGGGCAGGCGTGCGCGCTGATCACCGACGGTCGCTTCTCCGGCGGCACGTCGGGTCTGTCGATCGGGCACGTCTCGCCGGAGGCCGCGTCGGGCGGCCTCATCGCGCTGGTCGAGACCGGCGACGAGATCGCGATCGACATCCCGAACCGCTCGATCTCGCTCGTCGTCGACGACGCCGAGCTCGAGCGTCGCCGCGAGGCGCAGGAGGCGCGGGAGAAGCCGTACACCCCGGTCGACCGCGTGCGCCCGGTCTCGGCCGCGCTGCGGGCCTACGCCTCGATGGCGACCTCGGCCTCCGACGGCGCGTACCGCCTCGTGCCGTGAGCGAGCCGCCGCAGGGGCACGCACTGCTCGAGCTGGTCGAGGTCATGGACCGGCTGCGCCGCGAGTGCGCCTGGACCGCGGAGCAGACCCACGAGACGCTGGCGCGGTACGTGCTGGAGGAGACGCACGAGGTGCTCGAGGCGCTCGACTCCGGCGACCGGACCGCGCTGCGCGACGAGCTGGGCGACCTCCTGATGCAGGTCGTGTTCCACGCGCGCATCGCCGAGGAGGCCGGTGACGAGCGGTTCGACGTCGACGACGTCGCGCGCGGCATCGCCGACAAGCTGCGTCGCCGCAACCCGCACGTCTTCGGCGACGGCGAGGCCCGCACGCCCGACGAGATCGATGCGGCGTGGCAGGCCGTCAAGGCGCAGGAGAAGGCCGAGCGCGGGGGAGCGGCGTCGGTCCACGACGGCATCCCGGCGACCCTGCCCGCCCTGGCCTACGCCGACAAGGTGCTGAAGCGCCTGGGCGACGCCCCGCTGTCAGAGCTGGGGGTGACGGGTGCCGACCTCGGATCACGCCTCCTGGCCCTCGTGGCCGAGGCCCGTGCCCAGGGCGTCGACGCCGAGGAGGCCCTGCGCCGCACCGTCCGCGCCCTCCCGGACACCCCTATCGGTGGCTGACGTGCACCCGTCGAGGCTGCTCGTAGGGCGCGGTCGACCCTCCGCCCCCTGAGGTGCGAGGTACGAGCCTCGAAGGGGGTTCGTCCTCTCACGGACGGTCGAGCCTCTCCGGCCCGGGAACCTCGGGGCCCTAGGCTGGACCCCGCACGTCACACCCCTTCTCTGAGGAGACCCATGGCCAGCATCGAAGCCGTCGGAGCACGCGAGATCCTCGACTCGCGCGGCAACCCCACCGTGGAGGTCGAGGTGGCCCTCGACGACGGCAGCATCGGCCGTGCCGCGGTCCCGTCAGGCGCCTCGACCGGCCAGTTCGAGGCCGTCGAGCTGCGTGACGGTGGCGACCGCTACGTCGGCAAGGGCGTCCTCAAGGCCGTCGCCGCCGTCAACGGCGAGCTCGGCGAGGCCATCGAGGGCTTCGACGCCGACGACCAGCGCGCGATCGACAACGCCCTGCGCGACCTCGACGGCACGCCCAACAAGGCCACGTTCGGCGCCAACGCGATCCTCGGCATCTCGCTCGCGACGGCCCACGCGGCCGCCGAGTCGGCCGGCCTGCCTCTGTTCCGCTACGTCGGCGGGCCCAACGCGCACGTCCTGCCCGTGCCGATGATGAACATCCTCAACGGTGGCGCCCACGCCGACTCGAACGTCGACATCCAGGAGTTCATGATCGCGCCGATCGGCGCCCCGACCTTCGCCGAGGCCCTGCGCCAGGGCGCCGAGGTCTACCACGCGCTGAAGGGCGTCCTGAAGTCCGACGGCCTGTCGACGGGCCTCGGCGACGAGGGCGGCTTCGCGCCCGACCTGTCGTCGAACCGCGCCGCGCTCGACCTGATCGCGAAGGCCGTCGAGAAGACGGGTCTGAAGCTCGGCACCGACATCGCGCTGGCGCTCGACGTCGCCGCCACCGAGCTCTACGCCGACGGCTCGTACACCTTCGAGGGTGCGACCAAGAGCGCCGAGGAGATGTCGGCCTACTACGCCGAGCTCGTCGCCGCCTACCCGATCGTCTCGATCGAGGACCCGCTCGACGAGGAGGACTGGGCCGGCTGGATCGGCCTGACCGCCGACCTCGGCGACCAGGTCCAGCTCGTCGGCGACGACCTGTTCGTCACCAACGTGGAGCGCCTGTCGCGCGGCATCACCGAGCGCGCGGCCAACTCGATGCTCGTCAAGGTCAACCAGATCGGTTCGCTCAGCGAGACCCTCGACGCCGTCGAGCTCGCCCACCGTGCCGGGTTCACCAACATGATGAGCCACCGCTCGGGCGAGACCGAGGACACGACGATCGCCGACCTCGCGGTCGCGACGAACTGCGGCCAGATCAAGACCGGCGCCCCGGCCCGGTCGGACCGCGTGGCCAAGTACAACCAGCTGCTGCGCATCGAGGAGCTGCTCGGCTCGGCCGCCAGCTACGCCGGCGCGTCGGCCTTCCCGCGTCTGTCGCTCTGAGCTGATGGCGGGATCGCGCGGGTCGTCGGGGCCGGGCCGGGGCAAGTCCTCGGGCCCGTCCTCGCGCCCGCGCGGCTCCGCGTCCGGGCGGGCG
>NZ_BAAAME010000004.1:288322-344609 GCF_039529015.1 Aeromicrobium alkaliterrae | reverse complement strand
CCCCCCGCCCGCCGAGGCGGCCCGCCGCGCCCAGCGGCGCGGGTGGTTCGCGCTTCACGGCGCGCGCGATGGTGCTGCTGGCCGTCATGGTGCTGCTGGTCGCCTCCTACACCGCGCAGGTCCACACGTGGTGGCAGCAGCGGCAGGAGATCCGCGCCACCACCGCTGAGATCGAGATCCGTCAGGCCACGATCGACGGCCTCGAGGACGACGCCGCGCGCTTCGACGACCCGGCGTACGTCGAGCAGCAGGCCCGCGAGCGCTTCGGCTGGGTCCTGCCCGGCGAGGTGGGGTACCGCGTGATCGACGCCGACGGCCAGGTCGAGGGCGACGTGCCCCAGCTGGCCGATCCGCCCAGCGACGCCGAGCCCGCGTGGTACGGCCAGCTGTGGGAGAGCGTCAAGGTCTCCGGGCAGAAGCCCGAGCCGAAGGCTCCGCCCGCCGACGAGACACCGCAGGCACCACTGGGCTCCGAGCCCGCAGGAGATGGTCAGTGACCCAGCCCGTTCCCCCCAGTCCGGAGGACCTCGCGGCGATCCGCGAGCAGCTCGGACGCCCGGCCCGTGGCGTCGTCACGGTGGCCGCGCGCTGCCCCTCGGGGCACCCCAACGTCGTGATGACCGAGCCGCGGCTGCCCGACGGCACCCCGTTCCCGACGCTCTACTACCTGACCTGCCCCCGCCTCGCCGGGGCGATCGGCACGCTCGAGGCGGCCGGGGTCATGGCCGACATGAGCCAGCGCCTGCTGGACGACCCCGACCTCGCGGCCGGCTACCTGCGGGCGCACGAGTCTTACCTGGCCGAGCGCGAGGCGATCGGGCACGTGCCGGAGATCGACGGCATCTCCGCCGGTGGCATGCCGACCCGCGTCAAGTGCCTGCACGTCCTCGTGGGGCACGCGCTCGCGAAGGGCCCGGGCCTGAACACGCTCGGCGACGAGGCCGTCGCGATGCTCGGCGACTACTGGGGCCAGTCCTCCTGCGCCCCGGCCGCGCCCTGAGGGGCTTCCTCGGCCACCCGGCGGCGTCACTAGGGTGGATCGCATGACACGCGTCGCGGCGATCGACTGTGGGACGAACTCGATCCGGTTGCTGGTCACCGATCTCGGGCCCGACGGCAGCGCCAAGGACTTGATCCGCGAGATGCGCGTCGTGCGCCTCGGCGAGGGGGTCGACCGCACGGGCCGCCTCGATCCGGCAGCGATCGAGCGCACCGTGACCGTCACCCGCGAGTACGCGCTGACGATCGGTGAGATGGGTGTCGACGTGACCCGGTTCTGCGCCACGTCCGCCGCTCGCGACGCCGAGAACGCCGACGAGTTCCGCGCCGCGATCACCGAGGTCCTGGGCGTCGAGCCCGAGATCCTCACGGGCGACGCGGAGGCCCGGGCCTCGTTCCTGGGGGCCACGGCCGAGCTGGGGCCCGAGCCGTCGTTGGTCGTCGACATCGGTGGCGGCTCCACCGAGCTCGTGCGCGGGGAGGCGGGCCAGATCGTGTCGGCCATCTCGCTCGACATCGGCTCGGTGCGGCTGACCGAGCGGTTCCTGGCCAACGACCCGCCCTCGATCACCGAGATCACCGACCTCGTCGACCACCTGGACGCGCTGCTCGCCCCGGCGGTTGCCGGGTGGGAGCCCGTCACCCGGTTCATCGGCGTCGCCGGCACCGTGACGACGGTCGCGGCTCACGCCCTGCAGCTGTCGACGTACGACAGCGAGCGCATCCACGGAGCGCGACTGCCGATCGACCAGGTCCGCGAGGCGTGCCTGTCGCTCGTGCAGATGCCGGTCGCCGACCGTCGCCACCTGCCCTTCATGCATCCGGGCCGAGCCGACGTGATCGGGGCCGGTGCGCTGATCCTCGACCGGCTCCTCGAGGTGGCCCCGCTCGCGACGGGCGAGGTCCTCGTGAGCGAGCGGGACATCCTCGACGGCATCGCGCGGAGCGCCGCGACCGTTTGACTTTCCGAGACGGAATGTTATTGTCTTTCTGTCATGGAAAGTCAATCGGGGGAGTCATCATGAGCGACGCACCGCACGATCTCGGGCACGACGACGAGTCCCTGGCAACCGTGGCGGCCGCCCGCCGCGCGGCAGCCGACCGCCTCGTCACGCCGTGGTGGTACCACCCGGTGCTGGGCGTGCTCTTCGGCCTGTACGCCGTGGCGCTGGCCTCGGGCGAGCCGTGGCTGATGGTCGCGGGGATCGTCGTCTTCTTCGCCGGAGTGGGCCTGCTCGTGTGGTCCTACCGGCGCCTGACGGGGATGTGGATCTCGGGCTACCAGCCCGGCCCGGCCTCCCGCTGGGCGCAGCTCATGGGCGTCGTGGGTGCGCTCGGCTCCCTCGCGGCGATGCTGCTGGCCTGGTACACCGACGTCGCGTTCGGGTGGATCTGGGTCATCGCCGCCGCCCTGGCGCTCGGCGTGGTCGTGACGGGTCGCCAGTACGACCGCGTGCTGCGGGCCGACCTCCGAGGCGAGCTGTGACCGCTGCCGAACCCGCGCCGGCGTTCGACGACGTCATCCACGCCCCGCTCCGCCTGCGCACGTGCGCCTTCCTGGACGCCGTGACGTCGGCGGAGTTCGGGGCGGTGCGCGACCTGCTGGGCGTGGCCGACTCGGTCGTCAGCAAGCACGTCAAGGTTCTGGTCGACGCGGGCTACGTCGAGCTCGAGAAGCCGACCGGCCGGGGGCGCGTCCGCACGTGGGTCCACCTGACCCCCGCGGGCCGCGCCGCCTATCGCGGCCACGTCGCCGCGCTGCGCGGCATCACGGCAGCCATCGACGCTGACTAGGCTCGGACCGCGCTCCCGTAGCCCAATCGGCAGAGGCAGACGGCTTAAACCCGTCCCAGTGTGGGTTCGACCCCCACCGGGAGCACCGAGGCGTCGACCGGAGGCGTCCGGGAGGATGGGGGCATGACGACCTCCCAGCAGGCCGCGACGGCGACGCTGACCGATCTGGCCCACGAGCGCGGCGCGGAGGTGTCGGTCGACGGGCCGCGGGTCACGCTGCGCATCGCCGACGGCGCGGCAGCGACCGGCCTGACCGGCGCCGTCGCCGTGCGCGCCGAGATCGTGGTGACGCTCGGGGGCGGCGGCCGCTACGTCGTCACCGTCCGGCAGGGCGACGCGTCGGGCGGCGTCACGCCCGGCGGCCTGACGGGCTCCGCGTCGTGGTCGTCGCACTCCGGCACGGTGTCGTCGCGCCGGATCGAGAAGGGCGTCGGTCCCGGCGGGGCGTACGACCTGGGCTTCGACACCCGTCCGTGGACGGAGGAGATCCAGCGGCGGCTCGCTCCGCTGGGCTACGCGCCCGCCTCCGTCGGAGCCGTGGTGGGGGCGATCCTGTGGCTCGTCCTGGGCGGTCTCCTGCTCGGCGGCGCGCTCGCGCTCGGGATCGTCGGAGGGATCCTGGGCTCGCCGCTGCTGCTGGGCCTGCTGGCCGTGCCTCTCGTGCTGGGCCTGGCTGCGCTCGCGCTGGGGTTCCTGGCCCTGCGTCGACGCTAGACGCGCACCGCCGTCAGGTCGTGGATCTCGCGACCGGCGGCGATGCCCTTGGCCTCGAACCGGGTCAGCACCCGGCCGTCCCACCGCTCGCTGCGGCCCCCCTCGAAGTCGGGGGAGCCGGCCACGACCTCGGCCATCTGCTCCGCGTACTCGGCCCAGTCGGTCGCGAGGCGCCACGTGCCGCCGGGGCGCAGGACCCGGCCCGCGAGCTCGGCGAACGCGGGAGTGACGAGCCGGCGCTTGTGGTGGCGCTTCTTGTGCCAGGGGTCGGGGAAGTGCACCCACAGCTCGTCGACCGAGCCCTCCGGGAGCATCGTCGTGAGCGCCTCGGGGGCGTTGACGATCGCCAGGCGCACGTTGGTCAGCTCGCCGTGGCGGATCCCGATGAGGGTCTGGGCCACGCCCGGCTTGTAGACCTCGAGGCCGAGGAAGTCGGTGCCCGGCGCCTGCGTGGCGGCGTGCACGAGCACCTCGCCACGGCCGCTGCCGATCTCGACCACGAGCGGAGCCTCGCGCCCGAACGTCGCGGCGGCGTCGAACCGGACGTCGGGGTCGACCGACGTCGACGGCCCCTGCCGCGTGACGTCGAGGACCATCGTGTCCGCCAGGAGGTCCCAGGACCGCTGCTGCCGGTCGTTGAGCCGTCCGCCGCGACGCGTGAACGAGACGGGCTCGGTGCGGTAGCCCGTCGGGGCGTCGGCGGCAGGATCTGGACGGGTGTCGGCCGAATCGGACATGGTGCGCACCCTAGCGAGGGCGTCAGGATGAGGTCGTGACGCGTGCAGCCGACTCGATCCAGCCCGACGACAAGGACTGGACCTGGGTCCTGTCCGAGCCCTGCCCGGAGTGCGGATTCGTGGCGGCCGACGTCGATCCGGCGGCCGTCGGGGCGGGAATCGCCGGCCAGGTGGCGACGTGGCAGGGCGTCGTGGGGCGCGAGGACGCTGCCGTGCGCCCGGAGCCCGGTCGCTGGTCCGACCTGGAGTACGCGTGCCACGTGCGCGACGTGTTCACCGTGTTCGCCGGCCGCATCGAGCAGATGCTGCACGAGGACCCGGCCCACTTCGCGAACTGGGACCAGGACGCCGCGGCGATCGAGGGCGACTACGCCCACGCCGAGCCGGGGGCGGTCGCCGACGGCCTGGCGCGCGAGGGGGAGCGGCTCGCCAGCGCGCTCGCCCGGGTCGACGGTGACGCCTGGCAGCGCCGCGGGGTCCGCTCCAACGGCTCGGAGTTCACGACCGCGACCCTGACGCAGTACCTCCTGCACGACCTCGAGCACCACCGCGTCGACGTCGGCGCCTGAGCGCGTGCGGCGTGGCGCGGTTGCGGTCAGCGCGGTAGTGCGCAATCCGTGGTACTGTCCAGCGCATGGATGCCACACAGCTCCTCAAGGGAGTGCTCGACGTCGCCGTGCTGGCGGTCGTCGAGGCCGAGGACGGATACGGGTACGACGTCGTGCGACGACTGCGCGCCTCTGGCCTGGACGACGTGGGTGACGCGTCGGTCTACGGCACGTTGCGCCGGCTGTACTCCGCCGGTGCCCTGACCTCGTACGTCGTCCCCTCCGAGGAGGGGCCGCACCGCAAGTACTACGGCATCACCGACCAGGGCCGCACGATGCTGGAGCACCAGCGCAAGGTGTGGGCCGAGTTCTCGACGACCATGACCGATCTCCTGACCCCGGAGGCAGCAGCATGACCACGACGGTTCCCACCGAGATCGCCTCCTTCGCCGCGAGCGTCCGCGCCGCGCTGGCCGACCTGCCCGAGGACGAGGTCGAGGAGCTCACCGACGGCCTCGAGGCCGATCTCGCCGAGGCCTTTCGCGAGGACCTCGCCCGCGAGCTGGGCGACCCGGCGGCCTACGCCGCCGAGCTGCGCGCGGCCGCTGGGCTCCCGGCGCCCGAGCCGACGTCGCGCCGCTCGTCGGTCGCCGACACGATCCGCGACCTCGGGCGCGACGCCCGCAGCCTCGTCGCCGACCACCCGGTGCTGGAGCGCACCGTCGCCTTCGTGGTCTCCCTGCGCCCTGCGTGGTGGCTGCTCCGGGCGTGGGCCGCGTGGGTCCTCGTCGGTGGGGTGCTCGGCACGGGTGGGGGTCTCGGCTCCCTCGTCGTGCTGGTGCTGTTCGCGATCGGCAGCGTCGCGCTGGGTCTCGGACGCTGGCCCGGCTGGGTCACCGGCATCGTGGTCGCCGGCAACGTCGCCGCGGCTCTCGTGGTGCTCGCCATGCTCGCGTACCTGCCGTCGTCGTTCGGCTCGGAGTACGTCGACGACGACAGCTACGTCTCGGCCGACCTGACCGGCGTGTACCTCGACGGGCAGCAGGTGACCAACATCTTCGCGTACGGCGCCGACGGCCAGCCGCTCTCGGACGTGCAGCTGTTCGACCAGGACGGCCGTCCGCTCGCGACGTCGGTGCCCGGCGGCAACGGCTGCCTCGACCCCGACTGCGTCGACCTCGGCCTGTGGGCCCCCATGACCCTGGTGACGGGACAGCCGGCGTACAACGTCTACCCGATGAGCATGGTCGAGGCCTACAGCGACGACTACGGCACGCTGCGGCCCGTCACGGGTGCCGCGACGGTCCCGCGGCCGTCGCCGTTCCTGCAGGTCCCGGCCCTCACGCCCGCGGCGACGCCCGAGACCACGCCGGGAGTCACGCCGGAGGCCACGCCTGCGGGCTGATCGCCGCCCACCACAGGTTGCGCACAGAAACTTCTCAACCCGGGAGCAAAACGCCGCAACCGTGCGTTGTATAGGGTGACCCCATCAGGCTCGATGATGCGAGCCGACCTCCCGGAGGGAATCATGCACAGCTCGAACCCCGTGTTCTCCCGCAACGACGGCTTCAACGGCCGTTCGTCGTCGGTCCAGACCGACCCGTCGCAGTGGACCATCGACACCAACGCACAGCCGGGCTACGCCCCGCCGGCCGGCGCCGCGTCCGACCGCATGACGGTCGACTCCGTCGTCGAGAAGACCGCGATCACGCTCGGTGTCCTGACGGTCGCCGCCGCTGTCACGTGGTTCCTGCTCGGCGACGTCACCGCGACGCAGGAGAACCTGCAGCGCGCGCAGATGTTCGCCTTCGGCGGTGCCATCATCGGTTTCGGCCTGGCGATGGTCAACTCCTTCAAGAAGGTCATCAGCCCCGCGCTGGTGCTCGCCTACGCGGCCGCCGAGGGCGTCCTCGTCGGTGCGTTCTCGAAGGTCATCGCCAGCTGGATCGGTGATGCCTCGATCGTGTTCCAGGCCGTGCTCGGCACCTTCGTCGCCTTCGCCGGCACGCTGGCCGCGTACAAGTTCTTCAACATCCAGGTGACCGACAAGTTCCGCAAGGTCGTCGTCATCGCGGGCATGAGCATCGTGGGCGTCCTGCTGCTCAACATGGTGCTCTCGCTCACGGGTGTGCTCGAGTCGGGCGGCCTGCGCGGCTTCAACGCGCTGGGCCTGGTCGTCTCGATCGGCCTGGTCATCCTGGGCACGTTCTTCCTGATCCTCGACTTCGACTTCGTCGAGCGTGGCGTCGAGGCCGGCCTGCCGGCGCGCGAGTCGTGGCGTGCAGCCTTCGGCCTGACCGTCACCCTGATCTGGATCTACCTCGAGATGCTCCGCATCCTGGCGATCCTGCGTGGCGACTGATCACGCGGTCACCCAGCGCTGACGAGGAACGCCCCCGACCGGACTCCGGTCGGGGGCGTTCCTCGTTCTCAGGGCATCAGGACACGCTGACGACGTTGTCCTGGTAGCGGTTGAGGAACGCCGCCATCTGCTCGCGCAGCACCGGCTGCGAGCCGCGGAACGTCTTCACGCCGTTCTCCACGTAGCCCGTCGTGATGTTCTGGGAGGCCAGCCAGACGATCTCCTTGTAGAACGTGTGGCTCGTCGGGACGTCTGCGAACGGGGAGGTCGCGGGCAGGTCGACCGGCGGCTTGCCGGCCAGGCGGTAGAGGAAGGCCGCCATCTGCTCGCGCAGCACGGACTGCGAGCCGCGGAACGTCGTGACGCCGTTCTCGACGTAGCCCGTCGTGATGCCCTGCTCGGCCAGCCAGGCGATGTGCTTGGTGAACGTGTTGGTCGCCGCGTCCGGGAACGTCGCGTTCGGAGCGTCGTTCGGGGGGTTGCCGCCCTCGTGGTCGAAGCGGTACAGGAACGCCGCCATCTGTTCGCGCAGGACCGGCTGCGAGCCGCGGAACGAGACCGTGCCGTCGCCGTTCTGGTAGCCCGTCGTGATGCCCGTGTTGTAGAGCCACACGATGTTGTTGGCGAACGCGTGCGACACGGCGACGTCGTTGAACGGACCCGCGCAGGCCACGATCGGGATGTTCTGGAACGACGGGCCCCAGACGACGTCGTCGTTGTTGTTGAGGCCGTAGGTCACGAACTCGAAGGTTCCGCCGGAGTACCCGAGGCGGACCGCGTCCCCGGCGTCCGGGTAGCCGAAGTTCTCGCTCGGGAACCAGTACGCGCCGTGCGAGGCCTGGACCGTGCCGTTGGTGGACCACTCGACGACGCCGGAGCTGGTCTTGGCGGAGATGACGATGCTGTTGCCGCAGACGCCGCTGTCCCAGCGGAAGTAGGGGTCCTCGCCGGTGGCGGCCTGGACGGAGGTGGGCGTCGCGAGGGCGACGGCTGCTGCCGCGGCGATAGCGGCGGCACGGGCGGCCATGGGCCTGCCGAACTTCATGTGTGTCTCCTGTGAGTTGGTTGAGCCGACAGGCTAGGTCGGTTTCCACCTCGGGGGAGTCGAATCGGGACCAGATGGTCCAAAGGAACCATGGCGCCCTCGGGCCGTTCGGCCAGGTCCTACCGCAGGCGGCGCATGACGGCGGCCCAGCGGCCGGTGCGACGGACCTCGGTGCCGGACTGCTGCGCGGCGGCCTCGGCGGCCTCCTCGACCGGCATCATCTCCTCGGTCTCGCCCGCGCGGTCCTCGAGCGGCTCGCTGCGCTGCTCGTGGACGGCGTCGGCCAGCGAGGGCAGGAGCGCACCGGCCATGCCGGCGTAGCCCGAGGCCGAGGGGTGGAACCGGTCGTCGCCGAACATCAGCTCGTGCTGCTCGGAGAACATCGGCCCGAGCAGCGACCCGAGGGACACCGTGCGGGCTCCGGCCTCGATCGAGCCGACGGTCTGGTGCCGCGCCATCCGGCGGCTCTGCAGCCGGGCGATCGAGCGCAGCGGCTCCCAGAGGGGACGGACCGTGCCGAGGTCGGGGCACGTGCCCACGACAACGTCGGTGCCGACGTCGACGAGCCGGCTGATCGCGACCTGGAGGTCGCCCACGGCGTCGCTCATCGACTTCAGGTGGGTCACGTCGTTCGCGCCGACCACGATCACGGCGACGTCGGCGGCGAAGTCGATGCCGCGATCGACCTGCTCGGCGAGGTCGCTGCTCTCGGCGCCGACCACGGCGACGCTGCGCACCTCGACGGGGCAGCCGACGAGCTGCGCGAGCCCCCAGCCGAGGATCGCCGGCGGGGTCGTCATCTGCGTCTGCATGCCGTACCCGACGGCGGCGGAGTCGCCGAGGACGAGCAGCCGCACGGGGTCGCCCGTGAGGTTGTCGCCGTAGAGGCCGTCGGGCGACGGCGGACGCGCCTCGGTGACGCCGATCAAGCGGCGGGCGAGGACGGTCTCGCCGAAGACGAACCCCACGGACGCGCCGATGGCCCCCGCGGTCCCGAGGGCGGCGGTGGTGGCTGCCCGACGGCTCATGCGCATGGGCCCAGCCTAGTGACCCGACCCGAGCCCGGTCCGTCCTCCCCATGGCCGATCATGGATGGCATGCCCGACCTCGTCCCGAACCTCCGCGATCTTCACGGCATCGCGATCGACGGAGGCTCCGTGGCCCCCGGTCGCCTCCTGCGCAGCGCCGCGCCGGCGGCCGGCGACGCGGCCCCGATCGGCGTGGTCTGGCCGCCGGCGTCGGTCATCGACCTCCGTTCGGCCAGCGAGATCGAGCCCGAGCACCCGCTGGCCGACGACGCCACGATCCACCGCCTGCCGCTGCTCGGGGCCCTGCGCCCCGGCGCGGCTCGGCCGACCGACCTTCCTGGCCTGTACCGCGTCGTGGTCGAGACGGCGGCCCCGATGCTGGTCGACGTCGTGCGCGCGGTCGCCACGTCGCCCGGTCCCGCGCTCGTGCACTGTGCGGCGGGCAAGGACCGCACCGGCATCTCGGTCGCGCTCGCGCTCCTGCTGGTCGGGGCGAGCCTCGACGACGTGGTGGACGACTACCTCGAGACCGCCAAGAACCGCGCCGCGATCGACGCCCGCCTGTCGGCCACGGCCGGCCACGACCACCGCCTGACCCTGCCGGCCTCCTTCTTCGAGACCCGCCCCGAGGCGGTCCTGGCGGCGGTCGAGATCTGGCAGGCCCACGAGGGCGGGGTGCACGGCTGGTTCACCACGGCCGGCGGCACGAGCGACGACCTCGAACAGCTCCACGGTCACCTCTCCGGTGACACGATGGGCTCATGACCCTGGGTGAAGGAATGACCGCCGAGACGCTGCTGCCGCGCGAGGTCCCGCTGGGAGGCATCCGGGGCATCACGGTGCACCGCACCCTGCCCCACCGCTCGCGGCCCACGATCGGGGCCTGGTGCTTCGCCGACCACTTCGGCCCCACCGACGCGCGCATGCACGTCCTGCCCCACCCGCACATCGGTCTGCAGACCGTCACGTGGCCCGTGGCGGGCCAGATCCGGCACCGCGACAACCTGGGGTCCGACGTCGTCCTGAAGCCGGGCGAGCTGAACCTGATGACCTCGGGCGCCGGCGTCTCCCACTCCGAGATCAGCGACCCGTCCGACCCCACCCCCATGAGCGGTGTGCAGCTGTGGGTGGCGCTTCCGGAGTCGCGTCGTCACGGCGCCGCCGACTTCGAGCACGTGCCCGACCTGCCCACGGTCGAGGGGCGCGGCTGGCACGGCACGTTGATCGTGGGCGACTTCGCGGGCCTGTCGTCGCGGGCCCGCGTCTACACGCCGCTCGTCGGGGTGCAGATCACGCTCGACGAGCCGGACGTGGTGCTCGACCTCGACCCGTCCTTCGAGCACGGCGTGCTCGCGCTCGACGGGCCGGTCTCGGTCGACGGTGTGCCCATCGAGCACCGCGCCCTGCAGTACCTCGCCCCCACCTCGCGGGTCCGCCTCGACGGTGCCGGCCGCACCGTGCTGCTGCTGGGAGGCGAGCCGTTCGCCGAGAAGCTCGTCATGTGGTGGAACTTCATCGGTCGCGACCACGACGAGATCGTGCAGGCGCGCGACGACTGGATGGGCCAGCCCGTCGGCGGTCGGTACGGCCGTGTCGACGGACACGGCGAGGACTTCATCCCCGCGCCCGAGCTCCCGAACGTCCGCCTGCGCCCCCGCGTCCGCCTCAAGCTCTGACGCCACCACCGGTGGTTGAGGTGGCCCCTTCGAGGCTCGTTCCTCGCACCTCAGGGGCCGGCACCTGTCCGCGCCCTGAGGTGTGAGCGAGGGACGAGCGAGCCTCGAAAGGTATGCCGTCCTCGGAGAACTTCACCCTCGACATACAGTCATGCACTGAGATACCGTCGGTATCGGAACGTCGTGACGTGGAGCACAGAGGAGCGGACACATGAGCTGGATCAACGGCAAGGTCGCCGTAGTGACGGGAGCGGGATCGGGCATCGGACGGGCGCTGGCGCTCGAGCTGGTGCGCCGGGGCGCGACGATCGCGATCAGCGACGTCGACGTCGCCGGGCTGGAGGCGACCGCCGAGCAGGCGCGCGCGATCGGCGGCACCGTGCGCACCGACACGATCGACGTCTCGCAGCGTGAGGTCGTCGAGCACTACGCCGACTCCGTCGCCGCCGAGCTGGGCCGGGTCAACCTGGTCATCAACAACGCCGGCATCGCCTACTTCGGCAATGTCACCGAGATGCCCTACAAGGACCTCGAGCGCGTCATGGACGTCGACTTCTGGGGCGTCGTGAACGGCACCAAGGCCTTCCTGCCGCACCTCGAGGCCTCGGGCGACGGTCACGTCGTCAACATCTCCAGCGTCTTCGGCCTGTTCGGCGTCCCGTCGCAGAGCGCCTACAACGCCGCGAAGTTCGCGGTCCGCGGGTTCACCGAGGCGCTCGCGATGGAGCTGAAGATGGCCCAGAAGCCCGTCTCGGTCACCTGTGTGCACCCCGGAGGCATCAAGACGAACATCGTCCGCAACGCCACGGCGGTCGACGAGCGCATCGACCAGAAGGGCGACATCAGCGCGCACTTCGACAAGGTGCTCGCTCGCACGACCCCGGCCAAGGCCGCCAACGTGATCCTCGACGGCGTCGAGAAGAAGAAGGTCCGGGTCCTGATCGGCGCGGACGCCAAGATCATCGACGCGTTCGTGCGCGTGGCCGGCCCCCGGTACCAGGGTGTCGTCCGCTGGGCGTCGGGCAAGTCCGGGATCTGACGATGCGCAACGACTGGGGTGGTCAGTCGTTCCCGCACCCGCCCGGCCGCCTGCCGATCGTGGGCGACGGGCGGGGCATCGATCCGTCGCGCCCGCTGCACAGCATGGTCGGGCACGCGGCGAGGCTGGGCGAGCCGATCTTCGAGATCCAGGTGTTCGACCAGAAGTTCGTCTTCGTCGCCAGTGCCGAGCTCGCCGCCGAGATGTGCGACGAGCAGCGGTTCGGCAAGTCCCTCTCGCCGGCGCTCGAGGCCCTGCGTGACTTCGCCGGCGACGGCCTGTTCACCGCCCGCACCGAGGAGCCGAACTGGCGCCTCGCGCACGACCTGCTGCGACCGGCCTTCACCCGGGCGGCGATGCAGTCGTACCACCCGATCATGCTCGAGACGCTGGCCGAGCTCTTCGCGTACTGGGAGCGGCTCGACGGCCCCGTCGACGTCTCGCGCGACATGACGAAGCTGACCCTGGAGACGCTGGCGCGCGCGGCCCTCAGCCGCGACTTCGCCTCGTTCGAGGGCACCGAGCCGCACCCGTTCATCGCCGCGATGGTCACGGCGCTCACGAGCAGCCAACGGGTCGCGACGCTGAGCGGCGCGCCCGGCAGCCGCCTCGCGCTGCGCCGGATCCGCAAGCGCCAACAGGTGGCCCAGGACTACGTCGACGAGCTGCTCGACGACATCATCGCCGCGCGCCGCGCCGAGCCCCCGTCGGAGCACGACCTCCTCGGCATCATGCTCAGCGCGAAGCACCCGGAGACGGGTGAGCAGCTCGACGACACCAACATCCGTCACCAGATCCTGACGTTCCTCGTGGCCGGGCACGAGACGACCTCAGGGGCCCTGTCGTTCGTGCTCTACTACCTCAGCCGCCACCCCGAGGCCCTCGCCGCGGCGCACGCCGAGGCCGACGAGGTGCTCGGCGGCGACCGCGACGCCGAGCCGACGTTCGAGCAGGTCGCCCGCTTCCGTCACCTGCGCCGCGTGCTCGACGAGGCGTTGCGCCTGTGGCCCACCGCGCCGGCCTTCAGCAGGTCGCCGCGTGAGACGCTCACCCTGTCGACGGGGCACGTGATGCGACCGCAGGACTGGGCGATCGTGCTGCTGCCGTCGGTTCACCGCGACCAGGGCGTGTGGGGCGAGGACGCCGAGGAGTTCGACCCCGACCGCTTCCTGCCGGAGAACTCCCGCGGACGCATGCCGCACAGCTACAAGCCGTGGGGCACGGGGGAGCGGTCCTGCATCGGCCGTCAGTTCGCGCAGCACGAGTCGATGCTGGTGCTCGCGCGGCTGCTGCACCGCTACGAGATCACCGGCGACCCGGACTACCAGCTCGACATCGCCGAGCGGCTCACGATCGTCCCGAAGGGGTTCGAGCTGCGCCTGACCCCGCGCACGCCGAGCGCCGGTCCCGCCACGGAGCCGGTGGACCCGGAGCCGGGGACCGAGCCGGTCGACGCAGGCGGAGCGTGCCCGTTCTCCGGCGCCCAGCGCGACGGGGCCGACGCGGCGCGGTGATCCCCAGGGCGTCGTCGTCCACAGGCTGCGCGGCGGGTGCTGGTGCCTGTCGGCCCACGGGAGTTGGCTGTGGCCATGACCGAGGAGGCGATCTACCATGAGCGTCATGGCGACCGAGGTGTCCATCGGGCTCCCGCGAGGACGCGCTCTGACGCGCGACGACCTGGCGGCGCTTCCCGATGACGGACACCGCTACGAGCTGCTCGACGGGGTGCTCATCGTGAGCCCGTCCCCGGTGATGCGGCACCAGCGAGCACTGGCCCGGCTGTTCCGCATCGTCGACGACGCTCGTCCCAGCGGGCTCGAGACGTTCTTCGCGCCGTTCGACGTCGTGCTGGCCGACGACACCGTGATGCAGCCCGACCTCCTGGTGGCGCGGGTGGCCGACCTCACCGAGCGCGACCTTCCCGTGGCGCCGGTCCTGGCCGTCGAGGTGCTGTCGCCCTCGACCAGACGCGTCGACCTGCTGCTGAAGAAGGAGCGGCTCGAGCGCGCGGCGTGCGCGCACTACTGGGTCGTCGACCCGGCCGATGCCGGTGCCGTCACGGCCTGGGCCGTGGTCGACGGCGCGTATCAGCAGGTCGCACACGCCGAGGGCGACGACGTGTTCGCGGTGACGGCGCCGTTCGAGATCGGGTTCAGCCCCGCCGCCCTCGTGTCCTGAATCAGACGGCGTCGGGCGGGCCGAACGCGGTGTGACCGGTCACGTCGACCGACCAGAAGGGGTTGAACGCCACCTCCCAGAGGTGACCCTCCGGGTCGGTGAAGTAGCCGGAGAAGCCACCCCACTCGGTCTCGGTGGCGGCTTTCGTCACCGTGCCGCCGGCCTCGCGAGCCAGGTTCAGCACCTCGACGACCTCGTCGTGGGTGCGGGTGTTGTAGGCCAGGGCGAAGGAGGCGGGTGCTCCGGCGGCCTCCGGCACTCCCGCGTCGGCGGCCAGCTCGGCGCGGTCCCAGATCGCCAGGACGAGGCCGGGCAGCTGGTAGAACGCGACCTCGTCCTCGGTGTTGCCGCGCTGCCACCCGAGGCCCTGCTCGTAGAAGGCGCGGGCGCGCGCGAGGTCGCTGACGCCGAGGGTCACGAGGCTGAGTCGTTGCTCCATGCTCTCGACGTTACGCCGGAGGAGGCTTCGAGGCTCGTCGCCGGGGCTCCTCGCACCTCAGCCACCGGTGGCTGAGGTNNCCGCCTGCGGCGGTCAGGCCTCGTCGGTGACGGGCGTGCCCGCCGTGATGGTGATCTTCGTGGGCTCGGTGCCGGCGTACACGCCCGCGACGCGGACGCTCAGGACGCCCTGGTCGTAGTGGGCACTGACCGCGTCGGCGCCCACGTGGCCGGGCAGGCCGAACGAGCGGCGGAAGCGGCCGTAGCGGACCTCGCGCACGGAGCGTCCGGCGGACTCCTCCGCCCGGGCGTCCTTGCGCTCGCCCGCGACGACCAGGCGGCCGTTGGTCACCTCGACCGAGACGTCCTCGGCCACGTCGACGCCGGGCAGGTCGAGCCGCACGACGACGTCGTCGCCGTCACGGACCGTCTCGGCCGTCGGGGTGAACGCGAGCGCCTCTGCCGAGGTCTCGGCGGGCTGGCCTGCGAAGGTCGAGCGGACGATCGCGTCGAAGTCGGCGAAGAAGCGGGGGTCGCGGCTGCGGTAACGGGTGATGGTGCTCATGGTTCCTCCGAAGGTGAAACAGGTGCCGACCACCGTGGCCGACACCTGTCACAACTTGAGTCGAAGGGACTCAATTCCCTTGATCGGCCCACGTTCACTGTTGGCGAACGTGGGCGCCGACCTCAGGCGTAGCTGACGCCCGTGGCGTGCAGCGGGCAGTAGCCGTGCGGGTTCCGCACGAGGTACTGCTGGTGGTAGTCCTCGGCGTAGTAGTACTCCGTCAAGGGCTTGATCTCGGTCGTGATCCGGCCGTAGCCGTTGGCCGACATCTTCGCCTGGTAGTGATCGCGGGAGGCCTCGGCCTTCGCCTGCTGCTCGGGCGACGTGGTCAGCAGCACCGAGCGGTACTGCGAGCCGCGGTCGTTGCCCTGACGCATGCCCTGGGTCGGGTCGTGGTTCTCCCAGAAGGTCGCCAGCAGGTCGTCGTAGGACAGCACGGACGGGTCGAACACGACGCGCACGACCTCGGAGTGACCCGTGCGGCCCGTGCACACCTCCTCGTAGGAGGGGTTCGGCGTGTAGCCGCCGGCGTAGCCGACGGTCGTCGACCAGACGCCCGGCAGCTGCCAGAACGTCTGCTCCTCGCCCCAGAAGCAGCCCAGGCCGACCACGGCGACCTCGAATCCCTCGGGGCCGTCGGTCTCGAGCGGGTTGCCGGTCACCAGGTGGCGGTCGCCGACGAGGTGGGGACGCGTCGGACGGCCCGGCAGGGCGTCCTCGCGGGCGGGCATCTCGGTCTTGCGGGTTCCGAAGATCATGGGGACATCCTTTCCTCTGCGGCCAAAGACCGCCACACCGTCAACGCAGGCGAGCAGGGGGATGTTCCGCGAGTAGGCTCGTCCGAGTGAGCCAGCGCTACCAGGTCCCGATCGGGATCGAGATCGCCACGGCCTGGGCCTGGCGGCTGATCGTGATCGCCGCCGCGGGCCTGGGCGTGCTGTGGGTCCTGCAGTACTTCTCCGAGATCACCGTGCCGATCACGATCGGCCTGCTCGGGACGGCGCTCACGATCGGCGTGGTGGACTGGCTCGATCGCCTCGGCCTCCCACGCCTGCTCGCCACGATCGTCGTCGCGCTCCTGATGCTGATCGGTCTGGTCGGACTGGTGACCCTCGTCGGCCAGCAGCTCTCGACCCAGTTCGACGAGCTGCGCTCCAGCATCGTCGCGGGCATCGGCGAGCTGCGGGACTGGGCGCGCAACGGACCGCTCGGGCTGAGCGACAGCGACCTCAACCGCTACGTCACGCAGGTGCAGGACACGATCTCCGGCACGGGTCGTGACGCCGTGCTCGGTCAGGCCACCGCGGTCGGCATCACCCTGGCCCACTTCGTCACCGGGTTCTTCATCGCCCTGTTCGCCTCGGTCTTCTTCCTCTGGGAGGGCGATCGCATCTGGGCCTGGGTCGTCACGCTCTTCCCGCGCGAGGCGCGCGCCAAGGTCAACTCCTCGGGTCACAAGGCCTGGGAGTCCCTGACGAGCTTCGTCCGCGCCACGGTGATCGTGGCATTCGTCGACGCGGTCGGCATCGCCCTCGGCGCCTGGCTGCTCGGGGTGCCGCTGACGTTCGCGATCGGCGTCATCGTCTTCCTGGGCGCCTTCGTCCCGATCATCGGCGCGTTCGCGTCGGGCATGGTCGCGGTGCTGGTCGCACTCGTGGCGCAGGGGCCCTGGACCGCGCTGTTCATGCTGCTCGTCGTGATCGGCGTGCAGCAGCTCGAGTCGCACGTGCTGCAGCCGTTCCTGATGGGCCGACTCGTGGCGGTGCACCCGCTGGCGATTATCGCGGCGATCGCCGCCGGCATCACGGTCTCCGGCGTCGTCGGTGCGCTCGTCGCGGTGCCGCTCGTCGCCTGCCTCAACGGCGTCGTCCGACACCTGGCGCAGCAGGCGGGCAACCCGCTGCAGTCCGACGGGCTGCCCGAGCACGTACCGCCTGACGCACAGCTCCCGGCGGACCCCGCATGACCACGACCCTGCCGTCCTGGGCCGGCGTCGAGGCCGCGGCCGAGCTGCTGACCGGCGTCGCCGAGGTGACCCCGCTCGCGCACTCGCGCTGGCTCAGCGAGCTGACCGGCACCGAGGTGCTGCTGAAGTGCGAGAACCTCCAGCGCACGGGGTCGTTCAAGCTGCGCGGCGCCTACACGCGCATCGCGCGGCTGACGGACGCCGAGCGCGCCGCCGGGGTCGTCGCCGCCTCGGCCGGCAATCACGCGCAGGGCGTCGCCCTGGCCGCGCAGATGCTCGGCATCAAGGCGCGCATCTACATGCCCGAGGGTGCTGCCCTGCCCAAGGTGCAGGCCACGCAGGGCTACGGTGCCGACATCGAGCTGACCGGGGTCGACGTCGAGGCCAGCATCGTCGCCGCGCGCGAGTACGCCGATCGCACCGGAGCCATCCTGATCCACCCGTTCGACCACGGCGACGTCGTCGTGGGCCAGGGCACGGTGGGCCTGGAGATCCTGCGCCAGCTGCCCGAGGTCGGCACGGTCCTGGTGCCGCTCGGCGGTGGCGGACTCGTCGCCGGCATCGCGCTGCTGCGCGAGGTGCGACCCGACGTCAAGGTCGTCGGCGTGCAGACCGCGGCCGTGAGCCCCTACGTGGCCTCGCTCAGTGCCGGCACCCCGATGCTCGTCCCCGGCCTGCCGACGATGGCCGACGGCATCGCGGTCGCGCAGCCCGGCGCGGTGCCCTTCGCCGTCGTCGCCGACCTGGTCGACGACGTCGTGACGGTCACCGAGGAGTCGATGAGCCGGGCCCTGATCGGCCTGCTCGAGCGGGCCAAGCTGCTCGTCGAGCCGGCCGGCGCGGCGGGGGTCGCCGCGCTCCTGGACCGGCCCCACGACTTCGACGGCCCGGTCGTCCCGGTGCTGTCCGGCGGCAACATCGACGCGCTGCTGCTGCTGGAGGTCATCCGGCACGGCCTCAAGGCCGCGGGTCGCTTCCTGAGCTTCCGCGTGCACCTGACCGATCGGCCCGGCGAGCTCATGCGGCTGCTCACCGACCTGGCGTCGATGCAGGTCAACATCCTCAACGTCGTGCACGACCGCGCCTCCGAGGCGCTCGGCGTCGGCGAGGTCGAGGTCGCCCTGCAGGTCGCGACCCGGGGCCCGGGCCACGCCGACAAGGTCATGACCCGGCTGGCAGCCCTGGGCTACCGCCGGCCCTGACTCAGAACGGGACGGCGTCGACGATCTCGACCGTGATGGTCGAGCCGTTCGGGGCCTCGTAGCTGGCCGAGTCACCCTTCTTCTTGCCGACCAGGGCGGCGCCCAGCGGCGAGGTGGGGGAGTACACGTCGAGGTCGACCGCGCTGTCGAGGCTCAGGACCTCGCGCGAGCCGAGCAGGAACGTCTCGGTGTCGTCGTCGCCCGCGAAGCGGATCGTGACCTTCATCCCGGCCTCGACGACACCGTCGTCGGCCGGCTTCTCGCCGACCTCGGCGCGACGGATGATGTCCTCGAGCTGGCGGATGCGGGCCTCGGTCTTGCCCTGCTCCTCGCGCGCTGCGTGGTAGCCGCCGTTCTCCTTGAGGTCGCCCTCGTCGCGGGCAGCGGCGATCTTGGCCGTGATGTCAGGCCGGACCTCGTCCTTGAGGTGGTCGAGCTCCTCCTGAAGGCGCGTGAGGGCTTCCTGCGTGACCCAGAGGGTCTCGGTGCCGGTCGGCTGCGTCATGGCGAACTCCTTCAAGACGTACGGAACCCCGAGCGCCCGGCTCGGGGTGAAGTTCCGAGGCTAGCACTCAGTCGGCGACTTCGCACGAGCGAACGACGCCCGTGACCGCCCGCTCCGTGGTCGTCAGGCTCACGTCGTGGAGCTCGCGATCCTTCTGCGGCGCCGGGATCGTGATGGTCTTCTCGCCGACGATCGAGTGGTCCTGCGCCTGCGCGTAGACGCTGCACGTGACGGCGACCGGCTCCTCGCGGATGACCTCGAGCACGAGGTCGATCTGCGAGTCCGAGACGACGTCGTAGGAGAAGACCTCGGTCGTGACCGGCCGCGGCTGCAGCGCGATCCACCCGGCCCAGGCGACGCCCAGGGCGATGCCGATCCCGGCGACGACCCACCACAGCCACGGCGGACGGGTGCGGGTGCCGTAGCGGTCGGCGAGGTCGGTCATGGGGACCAGTGTCTCAGGCGCGGCCTCGGGCCCGGAACGGGCGATCGACGAGCGCGGTGCGCTGGCTCGTGGAGCCAGGATGTGGCCCCGCGAGCCCCGCCTCTCCCACGTGACCGGAATAATGGTCCGGGTGACCGAGCAGCTGCGCCTCATGCACGTCCACGCGCACCCCGACGACGAGTCGAGCAAGGGCGCCGCGTCGACCGCCAAGTACGTCGCCGAAGGCGTCGACGTCCACGTCGTCACGTGCACCGGCGGCGAGCGGGGCTCGATCCTCAACCCGAGCTTCCAGCACCCCGGCATCGAGGACGACCCCGAGCTCATCACCGAGATCCGCCGCGAGGAGATGGAGCGCGCCCGCGACATCCTCGGCGTGACGCAGGACTGGCTCGGCTGGGTCGACTCCGGCTGGCCCGAGGGCGATCCCAAGCCGCCGCTGCCCGAGGGCTGCTTCGGGCTCGTGCCCCTCGAGGAGGCGGCGCTGCCGTTGATCCGGCTGATCCGGTCGTTCCGTCCGCAGGTCCTGACGACCTACGACGAGAACGGCGGCTACCCCCACCCCGACCACATCAAGTGCCACGAGATCAGCGTCTTCGCCTACGAGGCGGCCGCCGACCCGGAGCGCTACCCGGAGCTGGGCGAGGCCTGGCAGGTCAGCAAGCTCTACTACCAGGGCGGCTTCACCGGAGGCCGGCTGAAGGCGATCGGCGCGGCCATGGAGGAGCGGGGCCTCGAGAACCCCTACAAGGGCTGGCTCGACGAGCGCGACCCCGAGCGGTTCCGCGACGACCGCATCACGACGCGCGTCGAGTGCGCCGAGTACTTCCACGTGCGCGACGCGGCCCTGATCGCCCACGCGACGCAGATCGACCCCGACGGCTTCTTCTTCTCGGTGCCGCGCGAGGTGCAGGCCGAGGTCTGGCCCACGGAGGACTTCGAGCTGGTCGACAGCAAGGTGCCGACGACCCTCCCCGAGGACGACTTGTTCGCGGGCCTACGCTGAACCCATGTACGAGCTTGCGAGCGCGGTCCTCGTCGCCGCTGGTGACCGCCGAGAGCTGGACCCCAACATCGTGCGTCCCGGGTGGGTCGCGCTCGGGATCTTCGTGCTCATGGCGATCTCCCTGGCGCTGCTGATGTGGTCCTTCGCGCGCGTCTCGCGCCGCGCCCGTGCGCCCTGGGACGGCGAGGACGCCGAGGCGTCGGACGAGTCGGCCGCCGACCGCGCCACCGCTGACCGCGACGCCTGATTCGGCTGACGGCCTGGTGTCGTCACTCCCTCGAGCGGCGGCCCGTGTCTAGGCTCTGACCATGGAGCCGACGCCCAACGCCCGCACGGTGGAGTCGTACGAGGACGTCGCACTCTCCTACGCCCGCGAGACGTCGGGCAGCAGGGTCCTGGCCGGAGCTCTGGCGCGGTTGACCCAGGCGGTTCCCGGTGGTGACGTCCTCGAGATCGGGTCCGGCCCGGGCTGGGACGCGGACCGGCTCGAGGACGCGGGACTTCACGTCCGCCGCACCGACCTCACCCAGGCGTTCATCGCTCTCCAGCGCGGGCGCGGCAAGGAGATCGACCGCCTCGACGTGATCAACGACGAGCTCGGAGGACCCTACGACGCCGTGCTCATGCTGCACGTCCTCCAGCACGTCGAGACGCAGGACCTGGCTCCGGTGCTCGGCAAGATCGCCGAGGCGCTGCGCCCGGGCGGCCAGTTCCTGGTCTCGGTGCCGCGCGGCGAGGGCAGCGGCTGGGAGGTCGGCGAGTCGGGCAGGTCGTACTACCGGGCGCTGCGGACCGAGGACGAGATCCTCGACGCCCTGCGAGGGGCCGGTCTGTCGCCGGTGTGGATCGACCGGGCGCCCGCGGACGACGGGTGGCTCGCGGTGATGGCGCAGCGGCCATGCGGAGGCCCCTCCTAGGGTGGCACCGTGGGCGGCCGTCCCTGGCCCGCACTCGGAACGCCGTGTCGTGCTCGATGGGAGTCAGAGGAATGGCCAACCGTCTTGCCGCTGCGCAGTCGCCGTACCTGCTGCAGCACGCCGACAACCCCGTCGACTGGTGGGAGTGGGGCGACGAGGCGTTCGCGGTCGCGCGTGAGCTCGACCGGCCGGTGCTGCTGAGCGTCGGCTACGCCGCGTGCCACTGGTGCCATGTCATGGCGCACGAGTCCTTCGAGGACGCCGCCACCGCGGACTTCATGAACGCCCACTTCATCAACGTCAAGGTCGACCGCGAGGAACGACCGGACGTCGACGCGGTTTACATGCGCGCGACGCAGGCCATGACGGGTCACGGCGGGTGGCCGATGACCTGCGTCCTGACTCCGGACGGCGAGCCGTTCTTCGCCGGCACCTACTTTCCGCCCGAGCCCACCCAGGGCGCTCCGGCGTTCACGCAGGTCCTGCAGGCGCTGGCCGACGCGTGGCGCGAGCGGCGTGAGGAGGTGCTGACGGTCGGGCGCGACGTCGTGGCGCACCTGCAGGAGGCCCGCGACCCGGACGGCGACCTGCTGACGACCGAGGACCTCGACGACGCGGTCACCACCCTCGCGCGGACCTACGACGACGAGGCGGCCGGCTTCGGTGCCGCCCCCAAGTTCCCGCCGTCGATGGTGCTGGAGTTCCTGCTGCGTCACCACGACCGCACGGGTTCGCCGGGGTCGCTCGACATGGCCGCGGCGACGTGCGAGGCGATGGCCCGCGGAGGCCTGTACGACCAGCTCGCGGGCGGCTTCGCCCGCTACAGCGTCGACCGCCACTGGCGGGTCCCGCACTTCGAGAAGATGCTCTACGACAACGCGCTGCTGCTGCGGGTCTATCTGCACTGGTGGCGGGCGACGGGGGCGCCGCTGGCGGAGCGGGTGGCTCGCGAGACCGCGGCCTTCCTGCTGGCCGAGCTGCGCACGCCCGAGGGCGGGTTCGCCTCGGCGCTCGACGCCGACAGCGCCGATGGGAAGGGGGACGTCCACGAGGGGACGTTCTACGTCTGGAACCCGAACGAGCTGATGCGCCTGCTGGGGGCGTCCGACGGTGCCTGGGCGGTCGGCCTGCTGGGCGTGACCGGGCCGGGCACCTTCGAGCGGGGCTTCTCGACGCTCCAGCTCCAGCAGGATCCCGACGACGTCGAGCGCTGGCAGCGCATCCGCGGCACCCTGCTCGCGGCGCGGTCCGAGCGCGCCCGCCCGGCCCGCGACGACAAGGTCGTGGCGTCCTGGAACGGCTGGGCGGTCACGGCGCTCGTCGAGGCCGGCGTGCTGCTGGACGCCCCCGAGCTCACGGCTGCGGCGGTCGAGGCTGCCGAGCTCCTGGTCCGGGTCCACCTGACCGACGACGGCCTGGTGCGGACGTCGCGGGGCGGCGTCGCGAGCCGGCACGCCGGGGTGCTCGAGGACCACGCGGCGGTCGCCGAGGCGTTCCTCGCGGTGCTCGGGGTCACGGGCGAGGCGATCTGGCTCGAGCGGGCGCTCGGGCTGCTCGAGCGGGTCGTGACCGACTTCGCCGACCCAGCGGGCGGCTTCGTCGACGCTCCGGGCGACGGACTCGTGGTCGCGCCGCGCGACGTGGCCGACAACGCGTATCCGTCCGGGGCCAGTGCGGCGGCGACGGTGCTCGTCGCCGCCTCGGCCGTCACGGGCGACCCGCGCTGGCGCGCGGCGACCGAGCAGGCCCTCGAGTCGGCCTCCCCGACTGCTCGTGCGGCACCGCGCTTCGCGGGGCAGGCGCTCGCCGTCGCCGAGGCGATGCACGCCGGCCCTGTCGAGGTCGCGGTCGTCGGCGCTCCCGGCGAGCGCGACGCGATGCTGCGGGCGGCGTTCGCCCTCACCTCACCGGGCGCGGTGGTGGTCGGGGGCGAGCCCGGTCTGGACGTCCCGCTGTTCGAGAACCGCGCGGTCCGCGACGGTCTCCCGACCGCCTACCTGTGCCGCGGCTTCGTCTGCCAGGCCCCCACCACGGACCCCGCGACCCTCCCCACCCTCACCTGAACGACCGCTCGCGAGTGAATTCCCGCCCTGCGGCGAGTGGATTCCCGCCCTGCGAGGAGTGAGTTCTGCTGTGGACAGGAGGCTGGCCACGGTCGCGAAGGGCGGAAACTCGCTCGCCGAAGGGCGGAAAGTCACTCGCGAGGGGGCGGGAATTCACTCGCGAGCGGTCGTGCGGGGAAGGGTCAGCGCTGGGTGTAGGCCAGGAGGCTGATGCCGATGTAGTGCACGATGAAGGCCGCGATCGTGAGGGTGTGGAAGACCTCGTGGAAGCCGAACCACTTGGGCCACGGATTGGGGCGCTTGAAGCCGTAGACCACCGCGCCCAGCGTGTAGAGGCCGCCGCCGACGATCATCAGCACGAGCACCGCGGTCGGCGCCGCGTCGACGAACTCGCCCCAGTACAGGACCGCCGCCCAGCCGAGCGCCACGTACAGCGGCACGTAGATCCAGCGCGGGGCCCCGACCCAGAACACGCGGAACGCCACGCCCAGCAGGGCGCCTCCCCAGACCAGGCTCAGCATGATGACGGCGTGCTCGGTGCTGAGGAGCAGCAGCGAGAACGGCGTGTACGAGCCCGCGATGAGCAGGAAGATGTTGGCGTGGTCGATGCGCTTCCACACGATCCGGGCCTCTTCGGACCACGTGCGCGTGTGGTAGATCGCGCTGCAGCTGAACAGCAGCAGCGCCGACACCATGAACACCGCCGCGCCGGCGCGGACGACGACGTCGTCGGCGATGACCATCATGACGAGGAACGAGATGAAGGACAGCGGAGCCACGGCGGCGTGCAGCCAGCCGCGCAGTCGAGGCTTGATCTCGTCGAGCGAGGAGGGGAAACGGCCGAGGACCGGCTCGTCGGTGAGCGATGAGGTCTCCGGCATGCGGTTAGATTAGCCCCCATGGGTCTGAGCTCCCTGGCGTACGGAGCGTACGAGCGCCGCCTCGCGCGGCGTCTCGACGACCGACGCCTCCCCCACCACATCGGCGCCATCGTCGACGGCAACCGCCGATGGGCCAAGGACGCCGGGCAGGATCTCGAGAGCGGCTACCAGGCCGGCGCCGCCAAGATCGACGAGTTCCTCGGCTGGTGCCACGAGCTGGGCGTGCGCATCGTCACGTTCTGGGTCCTCTCGACCGACAACCTCCAGCGCCCCGAGTCCGAGGTCCGCGGCATCCTGTCGGCCGTCGAGGAGCTCGTGGAGCGGCTCGCCGCCGACGGCCGGTGGAACCTGCGCCTGATCGGCAGCCTCGACCTGCTGCCGGCCGAGTCCGCGGCCCGCCTCAAGCGCGCGATCGAGAACAGCGCCGGGACCGAGCTCCAGGTCAACGTCTGCGTCGGGTACGGCGGGCGCCAGGAGCTCACCGACGCGATGCGCTCCCTCCTGCTGGAGGAGTCGTCGAAGGGTCGCTCGCTCGAGGACGTCGCCAGCACCCTCGTGGTCGACGACATCGCCGAGCACCTCTACACCAAGGGTCAGCCCGATCCCGACCTCGTGATCCGCACGTCGGGGGAGCAGCGGCTGTCCGGGTTCCTGCTGTGGCAGTCGGTGCACTCGGAGTTCTACTTCACCGACGTCCTGTGGCCCGCGCTGCGCCGCGTGGACCTGCTGCGCGCGATGCGTTCCTACGCGAACCGCGAACGCCGCTTCGGCGCCTGAGCCACCCCTCGCCCACGGGTCCGAAGAGTTCACCGGGGCGAAACGTGTGCCTCAGCGTGTCGTCCGAGATCGGCGTTCCGGCGGGCGTACTTTGCGAGTGTGTTGATGCTCGCCCCTGACTTCGACCGCCCCACTCGCACCGACGACTAGGGCCGGCGCAGGGCGCGCGCGGGCTCGGTAGGAGACAGCTGTGGCTGTGAACGAGAGCATGCGACGCACGTACGTCATCGACACCAGCGTTCTTCTGGCGGACCCGGGGGCGGTGACCCGGTTCCACGAGCACGAGGTCGTCATCCCGGTGGTCGTGATCACCGAGCTGGAGGCCAAGCGCCACCACCCCGAGCTCGGCTTCTTCGCCCGATCGGCGCTGCGCTACCTCGACGACCTGCGCGTCCTGCACGGAACCCTGGACGCCCCGCTCCCGATCGGTGACGAGGGCGGCACGCTGCGCGTGGAGCTCAACCACATCGACTCCTCCGCGCTCCCGGCCGGCTTCAGGCTCGGCGACAACGACACCCGCATCCTCAGCGTCGCGAAGAACCTCGCCGACGAGGGGCGCGCCGTCACGCTGGTCTCCAAGGACCTGCCGATGCGCGTCAAGGCCTCGGCCGTCGGCCTGGCCGCCGAGGAGTACCGGGCCGAGCTGGCGCTCGAGTCGGGCTGGACCGGCATGCGCGAGCTCGAGGTCGACGTCGCCGACCTGGACACGCTGTACGAGACGGGCACGCTCGATCTCACGACCCTGGACGCCCCGGGCGCCGCCGACCTCCCGTGCCACACGGGGCTCGTGCTCCTGAGCGACAAGGGCAGCGGTCTGGGCCGGGTCACGGCCGACAAGCAGGTGCAGCTCGTCCGCGGCGACCGGGAGGCCTTCGGGATCCACGGTCGCTCGGCGGAGCAGCGCGTCGCGCTCGACCTCCTGCTCGACCCGGAGATCGGCATCGTCTCGCTCGGCGGTCGCGCCGGCACGGGCAAGTCGGCCATGGCGATCTGTGCGGGTCTGGAGGCCACGCTCGAGCGAGGTCAGCACAAGAAGGTCGTCGTCTTCCGTCCCCTGTACGCCGTCGGCGGCCAGGAGCTCGGCTACCTGCCCGGCAGCGAGTCCGAGAAGATGGGCCCGTGGGCCCAGGCGGTCTTCGACACCCTCGGTGCGATGACGTCGCAGGCGGTCATCGACGAGATCCTCGACCGTCAGATGCTCGAGGTCCTGCCGCTGACCCACATCCGCGGCCGGTCGCTGCACGACGCGTTCGTCATCGTCGACGAGGCGCAGTCGCTGGAGCGCAACGTCCTGCTGACGGTGCTCTCGCGCATCGGCGCCAACAGCAAGGTCGTCCTGACGCACGACGTCGCCCAGCGCGACAACCTCCGGGTCGGACGCCACGACGGCGTCGTCGCGGTCGTCGAGAAGCTCAAGGGGCACCCGCTGTTCGCCCACGTGACCCTCACGCGCTCGGAGCGCTCGCCCGTCGCGGCGCTCGTCACCGAGATGCTGGAGGACGTCACGCTCTGAGCCGGCGCTCAGCCGCACGGACGACGGGCCGCCCGAGTGACCTCGGGCGGCCCGTCCCATGTGCCACAGTGGTCACGTGACCAGCCGTGGGAGGGCGTGCGTCGTCGCCGTGACGGCGGGCGCGATCGTCATGGGGAGCCTCGCGTCCTGTGCCGTCGGCACGAGCGACGCCGACAGCGGCGACCCCTCGACCCTGCGCTGGTACGTCCAGGACGCAGGCTCCTACGCCGCGATCGCGCGCGCCTGCAGCGACGCGTCCGAGGGCGCCTTCCGGATCGAGCTCGTCGAGGCGCCGGCCGACCCGCAGGAGCGCCGCACCGACCTGGTCCAGCGGCTCCGCACCGGCGACGACCTCGACCTGGTCGGCGTCGACACGAGCGCGATCGGCGAGCTGGCCGCGGCCGAGCTGCTCGCGCCGGTGCCCGGCGACCTGGCCGGCGACCTGGCCGACGGGCGCACCGAGCCGTCGGTCGCCGCCGCCACCGTCGACGGCTCGCTGGTGGCGGCTCCCTGGTGGTACGAGCCGCAGGTGCTGCTGCACCGGGGATCCGTCGCCGAGCGGGCGGGTCTCGACATGACCGAGGCCGTCACGTGGGACCTGCTGAGCGCGGGAGCCTCCCGGGTCGGCGGCTCCGTGCAGGTCGCCGGGTCGACGGCCGACTGGGTGCGGGCGCTGGTCGCCGGCGCTGCGGACGACCCGGACCTGGGGGTCGACGCCCTCGTCTCGGCGCTCGACGGCCCGGCCGGCACGGCGGCCGCGTCGGTCGTGCGCACCTTCGCCGCCTCGTCGATCGGACCCGGCCCGTCGCCCGACGCCGCCGTGACCTTCGCCGGGCCCGGTGGCAGCTTCCTGGTCGGCCCGGTCTCGCTCGTGGCCTCGGACGCCCTCGCGCCGGTCCGGGCCGAGCTCCGCGTCGCGCCCTACCCGCTCACCTCGTCGACGTCCACGACCTCGCGATCCCCGCTGAGCGGCACGGCGCTGGCGGTCCCGGCGTCCGCGGCCGACCCCGAGACAGCGTTCCAAGCCGTCACGTGCCTGACCGCGGCGCCGGCGCAGCAGACCCTCGTCGCTGCCACGGGACACCTCCCGACGTTGTCGGACCTGCTGACCTCGACCGCTGTCGCCGAGCTCGTCATCAGCCCCGAGGTGGTCGCGTCGGCCCTGGCCGACGGCGCACCGGAGCCGGCCGCTCCGACCACGCACCTGCTGGAGCAGGCGATCGACACGACCTGGGCGCCCCTCGCCGCCGTCGGCCCCGACACGCCCGCCCGCAGCGCCGCGGAGGCGCGCCGACTCCTCGACGGGGGGCTCTCGTGAGCACCCTGGAGGTCGTCGATCGCCGTCGTCCCGCGACCGGATCGCAGCTCGCGCGGGGTCTGCCCGGCCTGCTGCTGCTCTTGGCCGTCGTGCTCGTGCCACTGGGCCGACTGCTCTGGCTGTCGGTCACGGACTCCGGCCTGGGCGGCTCGGGCGGCTGGGTCGGGCTCGACCACTACGCGGCCGTGCTCGGCTCCTCGTCGTGGTGGACCACGATCGCCACGACGGCGGTCGTGACGGCCTCGCTCGTGCTGGTGCAGCTCCTGCTCGCGCTGGCCCTCGCCGTGGCCCTGTGGCACCTCTCGCTCCTCTGGTGGCCTGCCCGCTTCCTGGCGCTCGTGCCGGCCGGGGTCGGGCTGGTCGTCGGTGCGCAGGCCGGACGCGCCGCGGTCGACGGAGGCTTCCTCGCGACGTGGTTCGGCCTCGGTGACGCCGGGCCCAGCACCGTGCTCGCCGGTGTCGTGGTGGGCGAGCTCTGGCGGACCACGGGCCTCGTCGTCGTGCTGGTCCACGTCGCGCTGTCGCGGGTCCCGACGCCGCTGCTCGACGCGGCGCTGGCCGACGGGGCGACACCGTGGCAGCGGTGGTGGCGCGTTGTCTGGCCGGCCGTCACCCCCGCGCTCGCCGCGATCGTCGTGTTCCGGCTGCTCGACTCCTGGCGGCTGCTCGACGGACCTCTGCTGGTCCGTGAGCCGGGGTCGTTCCGCACGACCGGGTCCGCGCTCGTCGCCGACAACGCGTTCGGCGCCTTCGCCACGGGCCCGGCCGCGGCGGCCGGAGTCGTGCTCGTGCTGCTGGCCCTGGTCCTGGCCCTGCTGACGCTGGCGGTCGCCAAGGTGGTGAGGGCGCGATGACCCCGACCATCCCGTCCGTGCGGTCGCGCCTGGTCGCGGCACTCGTCGCGTTCGTGCTCGGCTTTGGGCTGGCCAACCTGGCGATCTTCACGATCACGGGTCCGGACCGCGTGCTGGTGCTGGCGGTGGCCGGCGTCCTCGTGCTGACGAGTGCGTGGGGCGTCCTGGTGGCCGACTCGCCCCGCCCCGTCTCGGTGTGGGCGGTGATCGGCGCCGAGGCGTTCGCGATTTTCACGCTGGTGCCGATGCTCTGGGCCGTGGCGCTCGCGACGGGCGACGGCACGACCCCGACCTCGCTGTGGCCGCAGGCGTGGAGCGGGGGCGGTTTCGCAGACCTGGCGGACGACGGAGCCCTGCGCAGCGCTGCGGGGCTCTCCGTCTCGGCGGCGCTGCTCGCGACCGGTGTGGCTGCGCTGCCGGCGCTGGGCCTCGCCGCCCTGCTCGTGCGCACCCGGTGGCGTCCGCGGCACGCCGTCCGCACGTTCGCGATCGCTGCCGCCCTGCTGCCCGCCGTGGCGCTCGCGGTGGGAGGCGGGGACCTGGTGCTCCGCCTCGGTGGCCCGTTCGAGGACTCGGCCCTCCTGCGGGTCGCCCTGGTGCAGCTCGCGATCGCCGTGCCACTGACGACCTGGGTCTTCACCGCAGCCCTCGCCTCGGCGCCGTGGAACGTCGTCGACGCCGCGCGGGTCGTCGGCGCCGGAGCCGTGAGGGTCCTGGTCCGGGTCCTGCTGCCGACGGTCGGGCCGGCACTGCTGGTCGGCCTCTCGCTGGCCGCAGTCGTCACGGCGCAGGACCTCGCGCTCGCCACGTCGGTCACCGGGCCGCAGGCCACGACCCTGCCGGTGCTCCTGCTCGACCGCGCGCGCGACCCCTCCTCGACCGCGCTCGTCGCGGCCGCCGGCATCTGCTGGGCCGCCCCTGTCGCGGTGCTCGCGCTCGTGGTTCCCCGCACCATCACCCGACTTCTGGGAGGGTCGTACCGATGAGTTCCCTGCAGCTGCGCGGCGTCACCGTGCTCGGGCCCAGCGGCCAGCCGCTGCTGGACGCCGTCGACCTGGACCTCGCCGACGGCGAGGCCCTGGCGGTCATCGGTCCGTCCGCGGCCGCTCGCACGACGCTGCTCCGCACGATCGCGGGTCTCCAGGCGCCCGACGACGGCGAGATCCTGATCGACGACGTCGACGTCACGGGGCGCGGTCCTCGGCAGCGCGACGTCGCGATGGTCTTCGCCGACCACGCCCTCCACCCGCGGCGCGACACCCTCGACAACCTGACGTTCGCCGCCACGCTGCGGCGCCGGCACGACCGCGCCGAGCTCGCCGAACGGGTCGAGCAGGTCGTCGACGAGCTCGCGCTCCGTGACGTGCTCGACCTGCGCCCGGCCCGCCTCGGTGCGGACCAGCAGCAGCGGGTCGCGATCGGTCGCAGCCTCGTGCGCGACGCGAACCTGTGGCTGTTCGACGACCCGTTCGCTGCGCAGTCCGAGCGGGTGCGGCCCCACCTGCGCTCGGTCGTGCTGCACTGGCAGACCGAGCGCGAGCGCACCTCGCTCGTCGCGACGTCGTCGGTCGACGAGGCGCTGAGCCTCGCGGGCCGCGTCGCCGTGCTGCACCAGGGACGGATCCGGCAGGTCGGCTCGGCGGACGAGCTGTACGAGGATCCGGCCGACATGTTCGTCGCGGGCTACCTCGGCTCGCCGCCGATGAACCTGCTGCCCGCGTTCCGCGACGGCGACCAGCTCGTCACGCCGCTGGCCACGATCCTGGTCGACGACCGGGTCGAGCGCGCCATCGGCGACCGCCCGGTCGTGATCGCGGGCATCCGTCCGGAGCACTGCCACGACGCCACCCGTGGAAAGGTCGCCGTCACGGGCGGCGTGGAGTTCACGACCCGCGTCGACGACGTCGAGTGGCGCGCACGCTCGCAGTACGCCTTCCTGGGCTTCGACCTGGACCCGGCGCTCGCCGAGGTGCTCGACGAGGTCGAGGAGATGTTCGAGTTCGACCTGTTCCAGGACTTCCTGGTCGCCGAGGTGCCGTCCGGCACGACCGTGCGCGCCGGGCAGTCGCTGCACGTCGTCGTGCCGCACGAGTCGATCATGCTGTTCGACCCGGACTCGGGCGAGAACCTGACCCGAGGATGACCGCAGGGAAGGCGCCGATCTCGCGCGCCCGGCTCGTCGGTGGGCTCGTCGCCGCCGTCTCGGCGCTCGCCTACGGGGTCCTCGCCCTGCGCCACTTCGCCCGGTTCGAGGTGCGGTCGTGGGACCTGGCGATCTTCGAGCAGGCGATCAGCGGGTACGCCGACCTCTCCGCGCCGATCGCCGACGTGAAGGGGCCGGGGTTCCACATCCTCGGCGACCACTTCTCACCGATCACCGCCCTCGCCGCGCCGGTCTACCGCCTGTTCCCGGGGCCGCAGACCCTCCTCGTCGTGCAGGTCCTGCTCGTCGCCGCGGCGATCTACGTCGTCACGGCACTGGCCGTGCGACGCCTCGGGGTGCTGCTCGGTGTCGTGGTGGGGCTGCTGTGCGCGACGTCGTTCGGCGTGCAGGCGGCGATCGACGCCGAGTTCCACGAAGTCGCCTTCGCGGCGCCGCTCCTGGCGCTGGCGGGGGCGGCCTGGGTCGAGCGCCGCTACACGGCGGTGGCCGTCTGGAGCATCCCGCTGGTCCTGGTGAAGGAGGACCTGGGCATCACGGTGCTGGTCATCGGCGGCCTGCTGTGGTGGGCGGGGGAGCGTCGGCTCGGCCTGGTGACCGCCGGTGCCGGGGTCCTGGGCTTCCTGCTCGCGGTGGTCGTCGTGCTGCCGGCCTTCAACGACGCGGGTCAGTACGCGTACACGGGCAACCTCGGGGGAGAGTCAGGGCTCCTCGAGACCGTCCTCGCCGAGCCGGGCACCAAGCTCGGCGCCCTCCTGCTGACGTTCGCGATCACGGGGTTCGCGGCGCTCGGGTCGCGGTGGGCGCTGGTCGTGGTGCCGACGTTCCTGTGGCGCTTCGCCGGCGACGTGCCGACCTACTGGGGCATCGAGTGGCACTACTCGCTGGTCCTGATGCCGATCGTGTTCTGCGCCGCCGTGGAGACGCTGGAGCGGATCGACCACGCGCAGTGGCTCGTCCCGGTGGCGGTCGGCGTCTCGGCGGTGCTGTTCGTCGGCTCGCCCCTGACCGAGCTCGCGGACGGCGACCTCTACCGCGACACGCCGCGGGCGGAGGCGTCGCGCGCCGCGATCGCCCAGATCCCGGACGGCGCCTCGGTCGAGACCGACATCGCCCTGCTGGGCCACGTCGTGACCGACCACCGCGCCTACTGGACCGGCACGATCGGCGACGTCACCCCCGAGTACGTCCTGTTCGACACCCGCGTCGGGATCGGGTCACCGATGGAGCCCGTCACCTGGGCCGAGCAGGTGCATGGCGGCCGGTGGACGACGGTCTACGCCGAGAACGGCATCGTCCTCGCGAAGCGCGAGTGAGGGGCGCGGGATGCCCTTCGAGGCTCGCTCGTTCCTCGCTCGCACCTCAGGGCGCGGGAGCTCCCCGCCCCCTGAGGTGCGAGGAACGAGCCTCGAAGGGGGTACCCAGGCTCAGGGGTGCGTCATGCTCATGACGTCGAGGGCGGTGTCGAGCTGCTCCTCGGTGAGGTCGCCACGCTCGACGTAGCCCTCCTGCAGCACGACCTCGCGGATCGTCTTGCGCTCCTTGACCGCGATCTTGGCGACCTTGGCCGCGTTCTCGTAGCCGATGTGGCGGTTGAGCGGCGTGACGACGGACGGGCTCGACTCGGCCAGCTCGAGGCAGCGCTCCTCGTTGGCGGTGATGCCGTCGATGCAGCGGTCGGCGAGCACGCGCGAGGCGTTGCCGATCAGGCGGATCGACTCCAGGATGTTGCGGCCGATCACGGGCAGCATCACGTTGAGCTCGAAGGAGCCCGAGGCGCCGGCCGTGGCGATCGTGGCGTCGTTGCCGATGACCTGGGCCGCGACCATCAGCGTGGCCTCGGGCAGCACCGGGTTGACCTTGCCGGGCATGATGCTCGAGCCGGGCTGCAGGTCGGGCAGGTTGATCTCGCCGAGACCCGTGCGGGGGCCCGAGCCCATCCAGCGCAGGTCGTTGCAGATCTTGGTCAAGCTGACCGCGATCGTCCTGAGCTGGCCCGAGAGCTCGACCAGGCCGTCGCGGGCGCTCTGCGCCTCGAAGTGGTCGGTGGCCTCGGTGATCGGCAGGCCGGTGCGCTCCGCGAGCAGCTCGATGACCCGCTGCGGGAAGCCGATCGGCGTGTTGATGCCGGTGCCGACGGCGGTTCCGCCGAGCGGGACCTCAGCGGCGGCCGGCAGGGCCGACTCGACGCGGCCGATGCCCTTGCGGATCTGCGCGGCGTAGCCGCCGAACTCCTGGCCGAGGGTCACGGGTGTGGCGTCCATGAGGTGCGTGCGGCCCGACTTCACGACCTGCGCGAACTCGGTCGCCTTGCGCTCGAGGCTCTGCGCGAGGTGGTCGAGCGCGGGGACCAGCTCGTTCGTGGCCGAGGCGGTGGCCGCGACGTGGATCGAGGTCGGGAAGACGTCGTTGCTCGACTGCGAGGCGTTGACGTGGTCGTTCGGGTGGACCTCGCTGCCCAGCGTGCGGCTGGCGAGCGTCGCGATGACCTCGTTGGTGTTCATGTTGCTCGAGGTGCCCGAGCCGGTCTGGAACACGTCGATCGGGAAGTGCGCGTCGTGCTGACCCGTGGCGACCTCCTCGGCTGCCGAGACGATCGCCGCGGCGACGTCGGCGTCGAGGATGCCGAGCTCGGCGTTCGCCGAGGCGCACGCGGCCTTGATCTGGGCGAGGGCCTTGATCTGGGCCGACTCGATGGGCGTGCCGGAGATCGGGAAGTTCTCGACGGCGCGCTGCGTCTGGGCTCGCCAGAGGGCGTCGGCCGGGACGCGGACCTCGCCCATGGTGTCGTGCTCGATGCGGTACTCAGTCATGAGCCAGACCTTACTGGCCGCCGAACTCGGACGCCTCGCAGGCCGGAGGGTCCTGGGGACCCGCGCGGTGCCGGAACCTGTCGGCGGACGGGCCTAGCGTCGATGGCATGAGCACCCACCACGCGATCGACTACGTCGAGCTCCCCGCTCCCGACCTCGCGGCCGCCAAGGCCTTCTACGGCTCGGCCTTCGGCTGGTCCTTCACCGACTACGGCGACGCCTACGTCGGCTTCAGCTCGAACGGCTCGGGCGAGGAGGACGGCGGCCTCGACCCCACGGGCACGCCGCGCGCCGACGGCGGCCCGCTCGTGCAGGTCTACTCCGACGACCTCGAGGCCACGGTCGAGGCCGTGCTCGCGGCGGGCGGCACCGTCACGGTGCCTCCGTTCACGTTCCCCGGCGGCCGGCGCTTCGCCTTCACCGACCCGGCCGGCAACCAGCTCGGCGCCTGGTCGCGGGGCTGAGCCGTCAGCCCTCGTCCCGCGCGCGCTCCATGTCGTCGGCGAGGGCCGGGTTCGCGTACGGGCCCGGGGCGCGCAGGTGGTCGATGACGTTCTGCACCGTCTGCGCGTCCTTGTCCTGGCTGAGCTTGGCCTTCACGTCGAACCGCGAGACCGGGATCCGCAGGCCCACGGTGCCGCGGGCGACGGGGGCGCCCCACGTGCGATCGAGCCACAAGGGCTCCTCGACGTGCTGCTCGAAATGCGCCACCAGCGTCACCAGCGTCTCGAGATTCTCCTCGGGCGTCAGCACCTCGGGCACGCCCCACAGGTGCGCCACGGAGAAGTTCCAGGTCGGGGCCTTCGACGCGCCCGGCGCGTACCAGCTGGGGGAGACGTAGCCGTGGTGGCCCTGCACGATCACGAGCACCTCCCGACCCTCGGCCGCGGCGGCGTCGAGCTCGTGGAGGCGCTCGTCGGGTCGGCCGACGTGGGTCAGCACCACCAGCTGGTCGGCCGTGTCGTCGAGGACGACCGGGTAGTGCGACGCCACGGGGCCCGTCGAGGTCGTGCTGACGATCGTCGCGAAGCCCTCCTGGGCCACCAGCGCGCGGATGAACGCGGGATCGGTCACCGCGTGCTTCGGGTTCGGTCGCATCTCAGGGCGCCGTCACGAGGCGCGGGCGATCGTGTCGGTGATCGCCGAGACGAACGTGTCCCACAGCTGCGGCGGCAGGTCGTGCCCCATCCCCACGATCTTGCGCAGCTCGGCCCCGGGGATCGCGTCGGCGGTGGCGCGCCCGCCCGACGGGTGCACCAGCCGGTCGGCCGTGCCGTGGACGACCGTGACGGGCAGGTCGAGCTCGCCCAGGGCGGCCGTGCGATCGGGCTGGGTCAGGATCGCCATCATCTGCCGCAGCACGCCACTGGCGCTGTAGCCGCGGTCGTAGGTGACCTCGGCCCGCCGGCGCGAGGCCTCGGGGTCCGGCGGAAACCCGGGCGACCCGATCAAGGCCGACGACGCGATCGAGCTCGCGATGTAGGAGTCGCGGGTCGGGCCGCTGCGCTTGAGCAGGTACGGGATCAGCCGGGGGTCCTGCCAGCCCACGGTGCGCCGGCCGGTCGTCGACATGATCGACGTCAGGCTCAGCACGCGGTCCGGCGCGTCGATCGCCAGGGTCTGGGCGATCATGCCGCCCATCGAGACGCCCACGACGTGGGCGGCCTGGACGTCGAGCGCGTCGAGCAGGCCCACGGCGTCGCCCGCGAGGTCACCGATCGAGTACGGGGCCTTGACCGCAAGGTCGATCGGACCGATCCGCAGCGGCGGCAGACCCAGGAACGCGCGCACGACGTCGGTGCGCCCGAGCTGGTGCTGGCGCAGCTTGGTCGAGCGGCCCGTGTCGCGGTTGTCGTACCGGATCACGAACAGGCCGCGCTCGGCCAGGCGCGTGCACAGGGCGTCGTCCCACCAGCCCATCGGGCCGCTCAGCCCCATGACCAGCAGGACCGCCGGGTCGTCCGGGCTGCCGAACGTCTGGTAGCAGAGGTCCAGCCCCGAGGGCAGGCTGGCGAACAGCTCGTCGGACTTCGTCACGGACGTCGTGGTCATGCGCGCTGCCCTTTCGGAGGCTTAGTGCTCGTAGTCGATCGTGGAGTACGCCTTGAGCTTGCTCAGCTTGTGCTCGCTGTGGATCTTGCGGATCGTGCCGCTGCGCGAGCGCATGACGAGCGACTCGGTGATCGCCGCGCCCTTCGTGTACCGGACGCCCGCCAGGAGGTCGCCGTCGGTGATGCCCGTCGCGACGAAGAAGCAGTCGTCGGCCGTGACCAGGTCGTCGGTGTGCAGGATGCGGTCGAGGTCGTGGCCGGCGTCGATGGCCCGCTGGCGCTCCTCGTCGTCCTTGGGCCACAGGCGCGTCTGCAGCACGCCGCCCAGCGCCTTCATGGCGCAGGCGGTGATGATGCCCTCCGGCGTGCCACCGACGCCGACCATGAGGTCGACCCCGGTGTCGGGACGGGCGGCGCTGATGGCGCTGGCGACGTCGCCGTCGGTGATGAACTTGATGCGGGCGCCTGCGGCACGGACCTGCTCCACCAGGTCCGCGTGGCGCGGACGCTCGAGGATGCACACCGTGACGTCGCTGTGGGAGACGCCCTTCGTGCGGGCGATGATGTCGATGTTCTCGGCCACCGGGAGCCGGATGTCGATCAGGTCGCCGAACTCGGGCCCGGCGGCGATCTTCTCCATGTAGAACACCGCAGACGGGTCGTACATCGAGCCGCGCGGGGCCACCGCCATGACGCTGATGGCGTTGGGCATGCCCTTGGCCGTCAGGGTGGTGCCGTCGATCGGGTCGACCGCGACGTCGCACTCGGGGCCGTTGCCGTCGCCGACCTGCTCCCCGTTGAACAGCATGGGCGCCTCGTCCTTCTCGCCCTCGCCGATCACGACGACACCGTTCATCTCGACGGTGTTGATGAGGGTGCGCATCGCGTTGACGGCGACGCCGTCGGCGCCGTTCTTGTCGCCACGGCCCACCCACCGTCCGGCGGCCATGGCTCCGGCCTCGGTGACCCGGACGAGGTCCAGGGCAAGGTTGCGATCGGGCGCTTGGTCAGCTGGCTGCAGGCTCTCCACGGCCGCAGCCTACCGGCGAGTCGCCGTCGCGGCCCCGCGACGCCTGAACCGGGGCGCGGCGCCACCCGGTCGGCGCGCGCGGCTCGGCAGGTCCGGGGGACCTGGGGGTGTTCTGCCTAGACTCGGGCGAGTGATTCGCTTCGACCACGTCACCAAGACGTACTCCGGACAGAAGCGCCCTGCCCTCGACGGCCTCGACCTCGAGATCGCGAAGGGCGAGTTCGTCTTCCTCGTCGGTGCCTCGGGCTCCGGCAAGTCGACGTTCCTGCGGCTGATCCTGCGTGAGGAGCAGCCGTCCGAGGGTCGCGTCTTCGTGGCCGGCAAGGAGATCAACAAGCTCTCGAGCTGGAAGGTCCCCAAGCTGCGCCGCCAGGTCGGCACGGTGTTCCAGGACTTCCGGCTGCTGCCGAACCGCACGGTCAACGAGAACGTCGCCTTCGCGCTGCAGGTCATCGGCCGCTCGCGCGCCGAGATCGACGCCGTGCTGCCCGAGACCCTCGAGCTCGTGGGGCTGGAGGGCAAGGGCCACCGTCTGCCGAACGAGCTCTCCGGCGGCGAGCAGCAGCGCGTCGCCGTGGCGCGAGCGTTCGTCAACCGTCCGAAGATCCTCATCGCGGACGAGCCCACCGGAAACCTCGACCCGGCCACGAGCGTCGGGATCATGAAGCTGCTCGACCGCATCAACCGCACCGACACCACCGTCGTGATGGCCACGCACGACTCCTCGATCGTCGACCAGATGCGCAAGCGCGTCATCGAGCTCGACGACGGACGTGTCATCCGTGACGAGGCCCGCGGCATCTACGGCTACCAGAGCTGAGGCGCGCATGAATCTCACCATGAGGGAGCTGGGCGCCAGCCTGTCCCGCAACAAGTCCATGACGATCTCGCTCGTCGTGACGATGTCGGTCTCGCTGCTGCTGGCGGCCCTGGGCCTGCTGATCCAGGAGCAGGCCGACCGCACCGAGCGCTACTTCGGCGACCGCCTGCAGCTGCAGGTCAGCCTGTGCACCGACACCTCCAAGGCCCCCACCTGCATCGGTGGCGCGGCGACGGACGCCCAGAAGGACGCCGTCCAGGAGGCGCTCGACGACAACCCGGAGGTCAAGGAGTACGAGGTCCGCACCGCGCAGCAGAACTACGAGCGCGCGCAGGAGACCTTCGGCCAGTCCGAGACGGGGCGCAAGCAGCTCGAGGTCCTCAGCCCGGAGAACTTCTCCGACTCCTACTTCGTGACCCTCAACGACCCCGAGAAGTTCGACGGGGTCACGAGCCAGGTCAGCGGGATGGACGGCGTCAACAGCGTCCTGTCGCTGCGTGACCTGCTCGACTCGCTGTTCATCGCGCTCACGAACCTCAAGTGGGCCGCGCTGGGCACTGCGGTCCTGCTGATCCTGGCGGCCGTGCTCCAGGTCTCCAACACGATCCGCATGACCGCGCACGCGCGCCGTCGCGAGATCAGCATCATGCGCTACGTCGGCGCGTCGAGCTGGCACATCCAGCTGCCGTTCATCCTGGAGTCGATGGTCGCGGCGCTGATCTCGGCCGCACTCGCAGCGGCGGGGATCGCAGCGTTCATGGGCTTCGTGGTCTACGGGTTCCTGCGCGACAAGCTGCAGATCACGACCTGGGTCCGATGGCAGGAGGCCTTCGTCGTCATGGGCTGGACGACGCTCCTCGCGGTGGCGCTGGCCCTGCTCCCGACGCTGCTGCTGACCCGCAAGTACCTCAAGGTCTGACGCAGCGCCTCGCCCGAGTTTCGAGGAAGGGTGGCCGTGACCCTCACGGTGAACTAGAGTCTCCTGAGTCACACACGCCCCACGAGTCGCACTCGCCTGCCCCTTGCGGGCACCTTCCCCAGGTCGAGGTTTTCCATGAGCACTGTCCAGCGCTCCATCCAGCGGTCCCCGCTGCGCTCTGCCGCCGTGGCGTTCACGCTGACGTTCGCGCTGATCGCCGCGCTCGCGGGCCCGTCCGTGGCCGAGTCCAGGGACGAGCTCGAGAAGAAGAAGAACGGCGTCAACTCCGAGATCACGGGTGCGCAGCAGTCCTACGACGAGTCGAGCAAGGCCGCCGGCGACGCCGCCGCCGTGCTCCAGGCCTCGCAGGCCCAGCTCGCCGACGCCCAGGCGAATCTCGGTTCGGTCCGCGGCCAGCTGGTCGCGGCCCAGGCCCTCGACGCGCAGATGCAGGCAGCCCTCGCCCAGAGCGAGGCCGACCTCGCGCAGGCCGAGGCCGATCTCGCGGTCGGCGAGCAGAACGTCGAGGCCTCCACCAAGGAGGTCATCAGCTTCTCGGTCGAGTCGCTGCAGTCCGGTGACCCGGGCCTGCGGGCGTTCAACGACCTGATGAACGGCGCCAACCCGACGGAGTTCACCGAGCGGAAGGCGATCAGCGACACGATCGCGGACGTCCAGCTCGACCGGCTCGACACGCTCGACGCGACGCGGGTCATCCTCGACCTGAACGAGCAGAAGGTGCAGGCCCTGCGCGACCAGGTGCAGGTCGAGCGCGACGCGGCCGCGGCGAACCTGGCCAACATCACGGTGCTGGAGCAGCAGGCCGCCGCGCAGGAGGCCTCGGTCGCCCAGCTCGTCCAGGCCAACAGCGCCAACAAGGCGGCAGCCGACGCGGCCGTGGCGGAGGACGCCGCGCTGATCTCCGCGCTCGAGGCCGACCGCGCCCGCCTCGAGGCCGAGATCCAGGCCGAGATCGCCCGCACGACCCCGCCGCCCGCCACGGGCGGTGGCGGTGGTGGCGGCGGCGGTGGTGGCGGCAACGCCTCCGGCAAGCTGTCCTACCCGCTCGACTCGGTGCGCCTGACGTCGCCGTACGGCTACCGCATCCACCCGATCTCGGGCGTGCGTCGCATGCACGACGGCCAGGACTTCGGCTCGCCGTGCGGCACCCCGATCAAGGCGGCCGCCGACGGCACCGTGATCAGCCAGTACTACAACAGCGGCTACGGCAACCGCGTGATCCTCAACAACGGGGTCATCAACGGCGTCAACATCGTCACGACCTACAACCACATGTCGCGCTTCGCGGTCAGCCCCGGTGCCCGCGTCTCGCGCGGCCAGGTCATCGGCTACGTCGGCACGACCGGCGCCTCGACGGGCTGCCACCTGCACTTCATGGTGCTCGTGAACGGTTCGCACACCAACCCGGCGAACTGGCTCCCCTGAGCGGTGCTCGTGTCCTTCCACCCAGGTGGGACAATGGGTGGATGCCCAAGGAGACCGGTCGCAAGCTGATCGCCCAGAACAAGAAGGCGCGCCACGACTACCACGTCGAGGACACCTTCGAGGCCGGGCTCGTCCTGATGGGCACCGAGGTCAAGAGCCTGCGCCAGGGGCGGGCCTCGCTGGTCGACGGCTTCGCCGAGGTCGACCGCGGCGAGGTGTGGCTGCTGCAGGTGCACATCCCGCAGTACGCGCAGGGCACCTGGACCAACCACGAGGCCCGCCGCCGCCGCAAGCTGCTGCTGAACCGGGTCGAGATCGACCGGATCGAGCGCAAGCTGAGCGACAAGGGCGTCACGCTCGTCCCGCTCAGCTTGTACTTCAAGGACGGGCGGGCGAAGGTCGAGATCGCCGTCGCTCGGGGCAAGAAGGCCTACGACAAGCGCAACACGATCCGTGAGCGCGACGCGATGAACGAGGCCCGCAACGAGGTGGGTCGCAAGCTCAAGGGCCTGTGATGGCACAGACCCCGGGCCCGACGACCGACGCGGAGCTCCCCGGGTACCTCGAGGCGCTCGGTCTGCCGGGGCTGTTCGACGTGCACGTGCACTTCATGCACCCCAACGTCCTCGCGAAGGTCTGGGCGTACTTCGACTCCGCCGGGCCGCTGCTGGGCCGTCCGTGGCCCGTCACGTACCGCACGAGCGACGCCGAGCGCGTCGCGACGCTGCGCGCGATGGGGGTGCGGCACTACTCGGCGCTGTCCTACGCGCACAAGCCGGGCGTCGCGACGTTCATGAACGCCTGGAACGACGAGTTCGCCGCGCAGCACCCCGAGTCGCTGCACTCGGCGACCTTCTACCCCGAGCCCGACGCCGGTGAGTACGTCGCCGCCGCGCTCGAGGCGGGCGTCGAGGTGTTCAAGGCCCACGTGCAGGTGGGCGAGTTCGCGCCCGACGACCCGCTGCTCGATCCCGTCTGGGCGGCCCTCGAGGCCAGCGGCACCCCGATCGTGCTGCACGCCGGTTCGGGCCCGGCGCCCGGCACCCACACCGGTTCCGCCCCGGTCCGGCGGGTGCTCGAGCGCTTCGGCGACCTGCGGCTGGTCATCGCCCACCTCGGCATGCCGGAGTGCGGGGAGTTCGTGCAGCTCGCGTCGGAGCACCCCCACGTCCGCCTCGACACGACGATGGCCTTCGTCGACTTCTGGGACGACCGGCAGCCGTTCGAGGTGGTCGACCGGCTCGTGGAGCTGCAGGACCGGGTCCTGTTCGGCAGCGACTTCCCGAACATCCCGTACGTGTACGCGCACCAGGTCGAGGCGCTCGCCCGGCTCGGCCTCGGCGACGACTGGATGCGCGACGTCCTCTGGCACAACGGCTCGACCCTGTTCGGCCGCGCCTGACCCGCGTCGGCCATGATGGGGCCGCACGCCGCCCGCTGTGAGGAGCCCCATGAGCAAGACGAACCCCGGCCACTTCTTCGAGGACTTCGCGATCGGGCAGGTCTTCGACCACGCCACGCCGCGCACCATCACCGACGGCGACCGCGCGGTCTACGGAGCGATCTACCCGACGCGGTTCTCGATCCCGTCCTCGGCGCAGTTCGCGGCCTCCGTGGGGCTAGATCCTCACCCGGTCGAGGAGCTCGTCGCGTTCCACGTCGCCTTCGGCAAGACCGTTCCGGACGTCTCGCTCAACGCCGTCGCGAACCTGGGCTACGCCGAGCTGCGCTTCCACCAGCCCGTGCTGGCCGGTGACACGCTGCGCACGAGCTCGGAGGTCATCGGCCTCAAGCAGAACTCCAACGGCAAGAGCGGCGTGGTCTACGTCCGCTCGACCGCCACGAACCAGCGCGGCGAGATCGCCCTCGACTGGGCCCGCTGGGTCATGGTGCACAAGCGCGACCAGTCGCTCGAGGCGCCGGAGACCGTCGTCCCGGAGCTCGCCAGCGTGGTCGCCCCGGAGGACCTGCTGCTGCCGGCTGGCCTCGACTTCACCGACTACGACGTGACCGCTGCGGGCGAGCCGTTCCGCTTCGACGACTACGAGGTCGGCGAGAAGATTGACCACGTCGACGGCGTCACGCTGAGCGAGTCGGAGCACATGATGGCGACCCGACTCTGGCAGAACACCGCCAAGGTGCACTTCAACGTCGAGGCGCGCCCCGACGGCCGCCGCCTCGTGTACGGCGGCCACGTCATCTCGATGGCGCGGGCCCTCTCGTTCAACGGCCTGGCGAACGCCCAGCTGATCGCGGCGATCAACGGCGGGTCGCACACCGCCCCGGCCTTCGCTGACGACACGGTCTACGCGTGGTCCGAGGTGCTCGACAAGGCCGAGGTCGACGCGCCGGGAGTCGGTGCCCTCCGCCTGCGGCTGGTGGCCACGAAGGGCCGCGACGAGTCGATGACGCTCAAGGGCGAGGACGGGAAGTACGCCCCGGGTGTCCTGCTGGACCTCGACCTCTGGGCGCTCGTCCCGCGCTGATGAGCGACGCACGACTGATCCTGGTCCGCCACGGCGAGACGGAGTGGAGCCGCAACGGCCGGCACACCTCGACCACCGACCTGCCCCTGACGGCCGAGGGCGAGCGTCAGGCCCAGGTCCTCGCCGCGGCGGTCGCGGGCCTGGGCATCGATCGCGTCCTGTGCAGCCCGCGACGTCGGGCACGTCGCACGGCCGAGCTGATCGGCTTCGCCGATCCCGAGGTCTCCGGCGACCTGGTCGAGTGGGACTACGGCGACTACGAGGGCATCACGACGCTCGAGATCCGCGAGACCGTGCCGGACTGGACGATCTGGTCCCACGGGGCGCCCGGTGGCGAGTCGGGGGAGCAGGTGGCGGTGCGGCTCGACCGCGTCGTCGAGCGGGTGCGCCGCAGCGGCGGCACGACCCTCGCGGTGGCGCACGGCCACAGCCTGCGGGCGCTGGTCGCGCGGTGGCTCGGACTGCCGATCGCCGAAGGGCGACACTTCCTGCTCGACACCGCGACGTGGAGCGAGCTCGGAGACGACCGCGGGACGCCGGCCGTGCTGACCTGGAACGTGGGGCGCCGCCGCTAGTCGTGTCGCGTGGTGCCGTCGCCGTACAGGCGCAGCACGCGCGGGCGGGCGACGAACGACTGGAACAGGCTCGCCGCGAGTCCGACGAGGAACCCCAGGAGCACGACCGTCGTCGTGATCCGTCCGCCGACCAGCGTCACGCCGGCCGTGAAGGCGACGACGCCGACGATCGCGAGCGGCAGGCACCACAGCAGGCGCCGCGGCAGGGGGCGTGCCGTCGCGGCGGCCATGCGCTTCAGGGCCTCGTCGGACGGCCCGCGACGGTCACGGGGGTCGGACGGCTCCGGCTCGGCTGCGCTCACGTGACAGAACGCTAGCCTGAGCGGCATGCGGATCGACCTGCACACCCACTCCAACCGGTCCGACGGCACCGACACCCCCGCCGAGCTCGTCCGCAACGCGGTCGAGGTCGCTCGGCTCGACGTCGTCGCCCTGACCGACCACGACGCCACGACGGGGTGGGACGAGGCGCAGGTCGAGGCCGATGCGCGCGGCATCCGGCTGGTGCGCGGCATCGAGATCTCGACGCGCTACCAGGGCGAGAGCGTGCACCTGCTCGGCTACGAGTTCGACCCGACGCACCCGGGGCTCGTCGCGGAGCTGCGGAAGGTGCTCGACGGACGCGACAACCGCCTGCCTCTGGTGCTCGAGCGCCTTGCCACGCACGGGGTCCACATCACGCTCGAGGACGTCGCGGCCCAGTCGGGAGACGCGGCGGCGTCGGGACGGCCCCACATCGCCGACGCGATGGTCGCCAAGGGCTACATCTCGCACCGCGACGAGGCCTTCGACGGCTGGCTCAACACCGGCGGTCGCGCCCACGTCGACCGGTACGCGGCGCCGCTGTTCACCGCCGTGAAGCTGCTGAAGGAGGCGGGCGGGCGCGCGGTGGTGGCGCACCCGTGGTCGCGCGGCAGCGACCGCGTCCTGACGGCCGCCGCGTTCGCCCGGCTGCAGGAGGCCGGGCTCGACGGCGTCGAGGTCGACCACAACGACCACGGCGAGCGCGCCCGGCGCGAGCTGCGCGCCATCGCCGCCGACCTCGACCTGGTCGTGACCGGGTCCAGCGACTACCACGGCACCGGCAAGTCCGGGGCCTTCCGCCTCGGCGCCAACCTCACCGCCCCCGACCAGCTCACCCGCCTCCTGGACTGACCGCTCGCGAGTGAATTCCCGCCCCCCGGCGAGTGGATTCCCGCCCCAGGTGGGCAGCGGGAGGGGCGGAAACTCACTCGCCGCAGGGCGGAAACTCACTCGCGAGGGGGCGGGAATTCACTCGCGAGCGGTCGTTCAGGGACGGGGGGTGAGGAAGGGGAGCCAGGCGGTGGCGAGGGCGGCGGGATCCTCGACGGCGGGGGAGTGGCCGATGCCCTGCAGGACGACCGGCGTGGTGCCGAGTCGGCGGGCCATCTCGTCCTGGGCCACGAGGGGCCAGGCGTCGTCGAGCTCGCCGTAGCCGACCCACACGGGAAGGCCGGTCGCGACGACCTCGTCGACGCGGTCCGTCGCCTCGATGAGGTGCAGCGTCATGGCGCGCAGCGACGCGGGGGAGTTGGCCACGAAGCGCCGCTCGAGGAACTCCGCGATCTCCGGAGGATGTGCGACCGCCTTGGCCGCCTCGGTGGCCCGGTGGATCTCGACCAGTGGCACCTTCCCGAGGGTGGCGGCGAGCTGCGCCAGGGGCCGCACGTCGGAGTCGCCGAGCGCTCCGGGGCCGGTGCACAGCAGGCTGAGGCTGCGCCAGCGGTCGGTGTGCTCGATCGCGGCGGTCTGGGCCACCAGTCCGCCGAAGGAGTGGCCCAGCAGGTGCACTGCTTCGTCGGACACGGACGCAGCGACGGCAGCGGCGTCGGCCGCGAAGCCCGCGAGCGAGAAGTCGTCGTCCGGCAGGCCGGGCGTCTCGTACTGCCCGCGCTGGTCGTAGGTCGTGACGTCGAACCCGGCCTGCGCGAGCAGGGGGAGGAGCTGCGTGAAGTCGTCCTTGCCGCCCGTCCAGCCCGGGACCAGCAGCACGTGGCCGATCGGGTCGGTGGCGCGGGCGGTCTGCGCCGCGAAGGACCCGCGCGGAGTGTCGATCCGCGTGCTCTCGACCCCCTCTGGCACCACCAGTGTCCGCGGCGTGCTCATCGGCCGCGCTTCGCGGCGCGGGCGACGAGCGACGACGGAGCGTGCTTGGCGAGGAAGGTCAGCACCTTGTAGCGCTTGCTGGGCACCGAGAGGGCCTTGCCGCGCTCGAGGTCGCGCAGGGCGTCGGCGACGAGCCGGTCGGCGTCGAGCCACATCCACCGCGGCACGCCGGAGACGTCCATCTCGCCGCGCTGGTGGAACTCCGTGCGGGTGAAGCCCGGCGCGAGCGCCATGACCTTGACCCCTGATGCGGCGTGGTGCCAGGCGGTCCACAGCGACAGGTTCGTCAGCCAGATCTTGTGCGCCGAGTAGACGCCCCGCGGGGTGAACGCCGCGACGCTCGTGACGTTGACGACGGCCCCGCGGCCGCGCGGACCCATCGCCTTGAGCGCGGCGTCCATCAGGTGCATGGGGGCGCGGACGAGGAGGTCGAGCTGGCGGTCCTCGTCGGCGATGTCGGTGTCACCGAACCACCCCGCGAGCGACGCGCCGGCGTTGTTGACCAGCAGGTCGACCGGACGGTCGGGGTCCGCGAGGACCGCAGCCACGCGGTCGACGTCGGCAGGCACCGTGAGGTCGGCCGTCACGACGTCGACCTCGACCCCGTGGGCGGCCCGCAGGTCGGTGGCGAGCGCCTCGAGCCGCGCGGTGTCGCGGGCGACGATCACGAGGTCGTCGCCGCGGGCGGCGAGGGCACGGACGAAGGAGTTGCCGATGCCGGCGGTGGCACCGGTGACGAGCGCGCGAGCGGACATGCGTCCCAGCATGCCGCACCCGCGCGAGGGCGCGATCTCAGCATCGGCGAGAACCCGCCCGGTCCGGTGGCACAATGAGCCGCGTGACGACGACGATCAGCGTGGTGAACCAGAAGGGTGGCGTCGGCAAGACGACCACCGTGGCCTCCCTCGGGGCGGCGCTGGTGGAGCGCGGACAGCGGGTCCTGCTGGTCGACCTCGACCCGCAGGGCGGTCTCACGTTCTCGCTGGGCATCGACCCCGAGGACCTCGACGTCACGGTCGGTGACGTCCTGCTGGGCACGCACCGGGCCGACGACGCGATCGTCGTGACCGACGACGGCGTGCACCTGCTGCCCTCGAACATCACCGTCACGCAGGCCGAGGAAGGCCTCGTGACGCGCACGGGGCGCGAGCAGCGACTGCGCGTCGGGCTCGACAAGGTCGCGGCCGACTACGACTGGATCATCATCGACTGCCCGCCCACGCTCGGCGTGCTGACCGTCGGCGCCCTGTCGGCGTCGGACAAGGTGCTGATCCCGCTGCAGGCCGAGACCCTGGCGCACCGTGGCGTCGGCCAGCTGCTGGAGACGGTCAACGACGTCCAGCAGTTCATCAACTCAGGGCTGACGGTCTGGGGCGTCCTGCCGACGATGTACGACGGGCGCACCAAGCACGCGCAGGCCGTCGTCGAGGCGATCGGCTCGGCCTACGAGCTGCCGATCATCTCGCCCTCGATCCCGAAGTCGATCCGCTTCGCGGAGGCCCCGGCGATCGGTCGCTCGATCCTGGGGACGGCGAAGAACCACAAGGGCGCCGAGGCCTATCGACAGGTTGCGGCGCAGCTCCTGGACTGACGTCGTGGGTGGTATGTACAGTCGTGTACATGTCGGTCCATGCGATGAGTGAGGCGCGCGCCAACCTCGCGGCGCTGCTCGACGCGGTCGAGCGCGGCGAAGAGGTCGTCATCACGCGCCACGGTCGGCCTGCCGCCCGCCTGGTCGCGGCAGCTGCCGCGCACGAGCGCCCGGCCGACCTGATGCTGGCAGCGGGCCGGCTCGTGGTCGAGCTCGACCAGGCGCGGAGTGATCTGGTGCCGGACCCCGTGGTGGCGGACGGCCCCTCCGCCGACGAGCTCGTCGAGGCGCTGCGGCGCGATCGAGCCGCCTGGTAGTGCGCGCGTTCGACGCCGACGTCCTGATCCACGCCAGCACGGGAGACCCACGGGGCGACCTGCTCGCCAATGCCGTCGCCGAGGCCGCTCCCGGTGGAGTCGCCGGGCTCGGATCCGTGCTCCTGCTGACCGAGACGCTGGTCCCGGGCGTGGCGGAGCCGCACCACCCGCGCCTTCGCGGCCTTCTCGCCCGGCTCCGGCTGGTGCCGGTCACGCGCGAGGTGGCTGCCGTCGCGGCGACCCTGCGGGGCGTCCACGGGCTGAAGACCCCCGACGCCCTCCACCTGGCCACCGCGATCGTCGCCGGCGCCGATCAGTTCGTCACCGGCAACCGTCGCGACTTCGATCCGCGGATGCCCGAGATCGAGATCGTGCTCGTCGGGCAGCCGCGGTCGTAGGAACGTCAGGTCAGGAGGCGCTGGACTCGCCGGTGGACTGGCCGCCCGACGGCGCGCCGCTGCGGGTGCGGCGCCGGCGCCGGTTGCGGCTCGCGCCGCCGCCCTCGCCCTGCGGGCGCTCGGCCGGGGCCTGGCTGCCGCCCTCACGAGGTGCGCTCGAGCGCTGACCGCCGCCGTTGCCGCGTCCGCCACCCTGACCGCCGGAGCGACCGCCACCGGAGCGACCGCCACGGTCACCGGACGGCTTGTCCTCCTTGGGGCGGGGCGTCGCGGGCTTGAGGCGGCCCTTGACGTCGCGCGGGATGCCGAGGTCGTGGAACAGGTGGTCGGAGTTCGAGTACGTCTCCTGCGGGTCCTCGAACGGCAGCTCGAGCGTCTTGTTGATGAGCTTCCAGCGCTGGATGTCGGCCCAGTCGACGAACGTGACGGCGATGCCGGTCAGTCCGGCGCGACCCGTGCGGCCGATGCGGTGCACGTAGGTCTTGTCGTCCTCGGGGCACGTGTAGTTGATGACGTGGCTGACGCCGGCGACGTCGATGCCGCGCGCCGCGACGTCGGTCGCGACGAGCGTCTTCACGCCACCCTCGCGGAAGCGCTGGAGCGCCTTCTCGCGGGCCCCCTGCGCCATGTCGCCGTGCAGCGGCGCCGCCGGGAACCCGCGGTCGGCGAGGTCGTCGGCCAGGCGCTGGGCCTGGCGCTTGGTGCGCGTGAACACGATGACCTGCGTGACGTCCTCGGCCTGCAGGATGCGCGCGACGATCTCGGGCTTGTCGAGGTCGTGCGCCTGGAAGACGAACTGCGCCGTGGTGGGCACGGTCTGGCCCGACTCGGAGCTCTCGGCGCGGATGTTCATCGGGTGACGCATGTGCTTGCGCGCCAGCGACACGATCGCGCCCGGCATCGTCGCGCTGAACAGCATCGTCTGACGCGACTCGGGGGTCTTGGACAGGATCGACTCGACGTCGGGCAGGAAGCCCAGGTCGAGCATCTCGTCGGCCTCGTCGAGCACCATGACCTGGACGTGCGACAGGTCGAGCGCGCGGCGGTTGGCCAGGTCGAGGATGCGGCCCGGCGTGCCGACGACGATGTCGACGCCCGCCTCGAGCGCCTCGAGCTGCGGCTCGTACGGAACGCCGCCGTAGATCGTGAGGTTGCGCGTGCCGCGGTGCTTGGAGGCCAGCTTCACGTCGTTGGCGACCTGGAGCGCGAGCTCGCGGGTCGGGGCGATGATGAGCGCCTGCGGCTTCCCGGGAGCGGCGAGCTCGCCGTAGCCCTCGTCGGCCTGCGCGACGACGCGCTGGATGACCGGGATGGAGAACGCGAGCGTCTTGCCGGTTCCGGTGCGGGCCTGACCGATGAGGTCGGTGCCCATGAGCGCGACCTGGAGGGTCATCTCCTGGATGGGGAACGGGGACGTGATGCCGACCTCGGAGAGAGCGTCGGCGATCTCGGGCAGGACGCCCAGATCGGTGAAGGTAGTCAGTGTCTTCTCGAATCGTGAGGAAGTGGAACGGGATGATCGGTACGTGTCGTGATGGCGCAGACGACGACGTCCGATGAGCTCACGACCCAGATACGGCCCGAAGGGGCAGGGCCCAGCGTACCGGCCGACGGCCCGGCGAGCCGCATCCGGCGCTGCGGGCAGGGCGGCGATACGCTGCGGACACCATGAGTGACGCAGACGCGACCGGCGCAGCACCGGCGGCCCCGAGCAACCCGGCCTTCGACGACCCGGCGTACCGCACCGGCATCGTCGAGCTCCTCGGCCTGCTGGCCTCCGGCGAGATCATCGCCTGCGAGCGGCTCGCCGAGGACGCCAAGATGGCGCCCGACCTGCGCACCAAGGTCGAGGTCGCGCAGATGGCGACGTCGGAGTTCGGGCACTTCCTGAAGCTGCGCGACCGGCTGGTCGAGCTCGGCGAGGAGCCGTACGCGCGGATGACGCCCTTCGCCGCGACGTTCGAGGCGTTCCACCGCAAGACCAAGCCGTCGGACTACCTCGAGGGCCTGGTCAAGGCGTTCGTGTTCGACGGCCTGGCAGCCGACTTCTACCGCGAGATCGCGGCGTTCCTCGACTCCGAGACCCGCGAGCTGGTGCTCGACACGATGAGCGGCACGGGTTCGAGCGAGTTCGTGATCGACGAGGTGCGCGCCGCGATCCAGCGCGACCCCAAGGTCGGCGGGCGCCTCGCGCTGTGGGGGCGACGCCTGATGGGCGAGGCCCTGAGCCAGGCCCAGATGGTCGTGGCCGAGCGCGACGACCTGAGCACCCTGCTGGTCGGCGGCGCCGACTCGCCGGGCATGGACCTCGCGGCGATCGGCCGCATGTTCACCCGCCTCACCGAGGCGCACGCGGCCCGCATGGACCGCCTCGGCCTCGCGAGCTAGGCGGCGCGTTGCGGCCGCGGGGAACCCTGACCGGGCTCATCGCGGGCTTGGCCGTGGTCGTCGCCGTGAGTGGGTGCACCCGGTTCTGGAACGATGACGTCTGCCCCGCCGTCGGGTACGTGCACGAGCTCGTCGTGCGAGCGGATGCCGCGAGCGTGGAGGTGATCACGCCTGCCGGCGGCGGCGTTCTCTGCAGCGAGACGGGGTGCTCCGACGCGCCGCCGGCACCGCTCGTGGGGCCGGACCTGCAGGACCCGGCCGGCGGTGGAGAGCACCGATGGATGCTGGTCGACACGCCGCCGGAGGTGGTCGTGCAGCTCACCGCCGCCGACGGATCCACGACGCAGGCGGGTCATTCCCTCGAGTGGACGCGGGTCGGTGGCTCCGAGCGCTGCGGCGGCCCGCACGAAGCGGTTCTCGACCTGCGGTCGGGCCGCCGGGACTGAGCGCCGCAGGGCCGGTCGATCCGCCACCGAATGTGGACGCCGCCGGGGTGGGAGGTGGATCCACCACCGCATGGCTGCCGAGAAGGTGGCAGATCCACCGGCCACGGGCCGGTATCGGCCATTCCGTGGTAGATCCACCGCCCCGACGCGACGCAGGGCGGGGTGGGTCAGCTGTGGCCGAAGCCGACGGCGCGGCCCGTGTCGCCCGTGAAGAGGACGTAGGCGATCTTGTCGGCCGGCACGGCGACCGTGGTGCCCTTGTCGTCGGTCATGCTGAAGACCGAGGAGTCGGCGATGGCCTGGTTGAGCTCGCTCAGCACGTCGTCGGGCGAGCTCGACGTGTCCAGCGACAGCTCGCGGGCAGCGTTCTGGACACCGATCTTGACCTCCATGGAGGGGTCCTTCCGTTCGTCAGTGGGTGCAGCGTGGTTCGGGTCGCGGGTCAGGCGGCCGGGGGCTCGTCCTTGGGGAAGCCACCGATGCCTCGCCAGGCGAGCGTAGCCAGCATGCGGGTGGCGTCCTCGCGCGAGACCGTCGACTGCGAGTCGAGCCAGTGGCGGGCCGAGACCTGGCCCATGCTCACGAGGGCGACGGCGAGCAGGTGCGCCGCCGCCTCGGGCAGGCCCGTGTCCTCGCTGATGACCTCGGCGACGGCCGAGGCCGACTCGGTCGTGACGCGGTCGAGCTGGTCGCGCACCTCGGGGTCGCTCGTGAGGTCGGACTCGAAGACGAGCCGCACGGGCGCGTCGTCGCGGGCCACGTACTCGAACCACAGCTCGATCGTGGCGCGCACGCGGCGACGGTTGTCCTGGGTCGAGGCCAGCGCCTCGCGGACCGCGCCGATCACGGTGTCGCAGGCGGTGGAGATCAGCGCGAGGTAGAGGTCGAGCTTGCCCGGGAAGTGCTGGTAGAGCACGGGCTTGGAGACGCCCGCACGCTCGGCGATCTCGTCCATGGACGCCGCGTGGTAGCCCTGCTCGACGAACACCGCGAGCGCGACCTCGAGCAGCTGGGCCTTGCGGGCGGAGCGGGGGAGCCGGCCGGAGCGCGGTCGGCCCGCCGAGTTCTGCAGAGTCGGGGCGTCGGTCACGTCCGCAAGGTTACCGGGCGGTCATCTCACGGCGCGGACCTCGGTCTGGCGGCCGTGGCGGGAGCCGGGAGAATGGAGTCATCCCGGTGCTGCTGCCGCGGCGGAACACATCCGCCTGCCGCGCTGTTGACACCGACGACATCGAGACCGAACGAGGAGTAGCCGTGGTCGCGCCCCTGGTGGAACCCGCCGACGAGCTGACGATCGACGAAGTGCGTCGTTACAGCCGTCACCTGATCATCCCCGACGTCGGAATGATCGGTCAGAAGCGTCTGAAGAACGCCAAGGTGCTGGTCATCGGCGCCGGCGGCCTCGGCAGCCCCGCGCTGCTGTACCTGGCCGCAGCCGGCGTCGGCACGCTCGGCATCATCGACGACGACGTCGTCGACGAGTCGAACCTGCAGCGCCAGATCATCCACGGCCAGTCCGACATCGACCGTCCGAAGGCCGTCAGCGCCGCGGAGTCGGTGGCCGAGACCAACCCGTACGTCACGACGATCGTGCACAACGAGCGCCTCGACAACGACAACGTGCTGGAGATCTTCGCCCAGTACGACCTGATCGTCGACGGCACCGACAACTTCGCGACGCGCTACCTCGTCAACGACGCGGCCGTGATCCTGAACATGCCCTACGTGTGGGGCTCGATCTACCGCTTCGAGGGCCAGGTCAGCGTCTTCTGGGCCCAGGAGGGTCCGCAGTACCGCGACCTCTACCCCGAGCCGCCGCCGCCGGGCATGGTCCCGTCGTGCGCCGAGGGTGGAGTCCTGGGCGTCCTGTGCGCGTCGATCGGCTCGATCATGGTCACCGAGGCGATCAAGCTCATCACCGGCATCGGCGACCCGCTGATCGGCCGCCTGATGACGTACGACGCGCTCGAGATGCGGTACGCGACGCTCAAGATCCGCCGCGACCCGAACGGCACGCTCCCCACCGAGCTGCTGGGCGACTACGAGGCGTTCTGCGGTGCGATCAGCGACGAGGCGGCCGAGGCGGCTGCCGACTCCACGATCAGCGTCGCGACGCTCGACGGCTGGCTGAAGGAGCGGGGCGACGGCGGGCGCGACTTCGTGCTGGTCGACGTGCGCGAGCCGGTCGAGCGCGACATCAACCACATCCCGGGCTCGATCCTGATCCCCAAGGGCGAGTTCCTCAACGGCAACGCGTTCGCGCAGCTGTCGCAGGACACGCAGGTCGTCCTGCACTGCAAGTCGGGCGTGCGCTCGGCCGAGGCGCTCGCGGTGCTCAAGGGCGCCGGCTACTCCGACGCCGTGCACGTGGGCGGCGGCGTGGTGGCCTGGGTCAACCAGATCGACCCGAGCCAGCCTTCGTACTGATCCACCTGACGTCATGGCCAGCGAGGAGTTCGCCGCGGCGGTGCTGCGCATCGTCGAGGCGATCCCTCCTGGTCACGTCATGACGTACGGGTTGATCGCCGAGGAGATCGGTCGCGGGGGGCCGCGTCAGGTCGGCGGCGTGATGGCGCGCGACGGCCACGGCGTGCCGTGGTGGCGCGTCGTCCGCGCCGACGGATCGCTACCGGCACACCTGGTGCTCGACGCCCAGCGCGAGTGGCAGCGCGAGGGCACGCCCGTGAAGCGGGGGCGCGTCGACGTGGTCAGAGCGGTCGTCCCACCGGATGTCAGTGGCCTCTGATTGCATGACCGTGTGACGTTGAACTACGAGCTCCGCCGGCCTCGCCAGGCCGAGGTCGTGGTGCCGTCGCTCGACCCGACGCAGCAGGCCGTCGTCGACCACGGTGCCGGATCCTCGGGGGGCCCGCCGCTGCTCGTGCTCGCGGGTCCGGGCACCGGCAAGACCACCACGGTCGTCGAGCTCGTCGCGCAGCGCATCGCCGCGGGCGAGGTCACGGCCGACCAGGTCCTGATGCTCACGTTCAGCCGCAAGGCGGCCGAGGAGCTGCGCGAGCGCGTCGCGGCCCGCCTCGGTGGCGGCGCTCCCGTCACGGCCACCACGTTCCACGCCTGGTGCTACGGCCTGCTGCGCACCCACGCCGACCCCGAGGTGTTCACCGCACCGCCCACCCTGATGACCGCGGCCGAGTCCGACGCGGTCCTCGCCGAGCTGCTGGGGGGCCACGAGGCGCAGTCGTGGCCGGCCGAGCTGCGTCCCGCGCTGCGCACCCGCGGTTTCGCCACCGAGCTCGGCGCGTTCCTCGGGGCGCTCGCCGCGGGCACGCTCACGACCGACGACCTGCGCGGCCTGGCCGTCAGCGCCGAGCGGCCCCTGTGGAACCGTATCGCCGACGTCCTCGACGAGTACGGCGAGGTCACCGACGCCGCCAACCTGACCGACTACGCCGAGCTCGTCGTCCGCACCTCCGCCCTGCTCGACGACCCCGTCTCGCTCGACCGCCTGCGTTCGGGCCTGCGCCTAGTCGTGGTCGACGAGTACCAGGACACCGATCCGGCCCAGGTCGAGGTGCTGCGCAAGCTCGTGGGGCCCCAGCAGCAGCTCGTCGCGGTCGGCGACCACGACCAGTCGATCTACGCCTTCCGCGGCGCCGACGCCGAGGGCGTGGCGCTGTTCCCGCGCCACTTCCCGGGGGCCGAGGTCGCGGTGCTCGGCACCACGCGGCGCTTCGGGCAGCGCATCCGCGACGCCGCGGTCAGCGTGCTGCCGCCGCTGCAGGCGAGGGGGCTCCCGGTCGACGTCGTCCGCCGGCACCGCGAGCTCACCTGCGTGGCACCCACCGACGGCACGGTCGAGGTCCTCAGCTTCACCAGCGAGACCGCCGAGGCCGAGCACGTGGCCGAGGTGCTGCGCCGCGAGCACCTGCAGGAGGGCCGCTCCTGGTCCGACATGGCCGTGCTCGTGCGCACCTCGTCCCAGCTCTCCCGTCTGCAGCGCGCCCTCGTCGAGGCCGACGTGCCGTGCGAGGTCTCGGGCGACGAGGTGCCGCTCGTGGCCGAGCCCGCCGTGCGGGTGCTCCTCGGGGCGCTGTCCGCGGCCGACACCCTGGCGGCGGGCGAGGAGCTCGAGCCCGAGGTCGCGCACACCCTGCTCACCGGGCCGCTGGCCGGGGTTGACGCCCCCGACCTGCGCGCCCTGGGCCGGCGCCTGCGCGCCGACGACCGCGAGACGCCGTCGCGCGTGCTGCTGGCGCGGGCCGTCTCGACCCTCACCGACGCCGGCACCGAGGTCGGTGCTGCCGACACGGTCGTCCGGCGACTCGCCCGACTGCTGGCGCGCGCGGCACAGCTGATCCGTGACGGACAGGCCCCCGAGCAGGTCCTCTGGGCGCTGTGGGACGGCACCGACTGGCCGTCGCGCCTCGAGCAGGCCTGGGAGTCGGGCGGCAGCGAGCGGGTCGCGGCCGACCGCGACCTCGACGCCCTGGTCGCGCTGTTCCACCACGCGGCGCGCTCGGAGGAGCGCCATCGCCGTCGTTCGGTGGCGGGGTTCCTCGCCGACCTGCGGGCCCAGCGCCTGCCGGCCGACCGCCTGGCCGAGAGCACCGCGCGGCCGGCCGCGGTGCGGTTGATGACGGCACACCGCGCCAAGGGCCTGGAGTGGCCGGTCGTCGTGGTCGCCGGAGTGCAGGAGGACGTCTGGCCCGACCTCGCGGCGCGGCCCTCCCTGCTGCGCCCCGACCTCCTCAACGGCCCCGCTCCCACGACCCGTGAGCGACTCCACGAGGAGCGGCGGGTCATGTACGTCGCGCTCACCCGCGCGCGCGAGCACCTCGTGGTCACAGCGGTCGACTCCGGCTCCGACGAGGCCGGGGGCCCGTCGCGCTTCCACGACGAGCTCCGGGCGGCCGGTTTCGACGGCGGCGCGCCGCAGGGGCGCCCCGCGCGGCCGCTGTCGCTGCGGGGCATCGTCACCGAGCTGCGCAAGGCGGCCGACGACCCCGATCCGGAGGTCCGGGCCTCGGCGGCGGGCCTGCTCGCGCGCATCGCCCGCAGCGACGCCGGTCGCGCTCGCGCTGCCCACCCCGACACGTGGTGGGGGCTGGCCGACCTCACGGTCTCCGACGTCCCGCTGCGCGACCCCGAGCAGCCTTTGGGCCTGTCGGGCTCGAGCCTGACGAGCATCACGGGCTGCTCGCTCAAGTGGTTCCTGGCCAGCGAGGCCCAGGGATCGCGCGGCTCCACGACGGCCCAGGGCTTCGGTCTCGTCGTCCACGCGGTCGCTGCCGACGTCGTCCGGCGCGGGCTCGAGCGGCCGAGCGTCGCCGAGCTGCAGGCCCACCTCGACGCCGTGTGGCACCGCCTCGGCCACGAGACCGCCTGGATCAGCGAGCGCGAGAAGGCCGACGCCCACCAGGCGCTCGTGCGCTTCGCAACCTGGCACGTCAGTCACGGCCGCACGCCGATCGCCGCCGAGCACGAGTTCACCGCCGACCTCACGATCGACGGCGAGCAGGTCGTGCTGCGCGGGTCGATGGACCGGGTCGAGCTCGACGCCGACGGCCGCGTGCACGTCGTCGACTTCAAGAACAGCAAGCACGCGCCGTCCGCTGCGGAGGTCACCGAGCACCCGCAGCTCGGCGTCTACACGCTCGCGGTGCGCACGGCCGGCATCGACGGCCACCACGACGTCGGCGGCAGCGAGCTCGTGCAGCTGCGCATCGCCGAGGGGGCCAAGGCCCCCGACTCCCCGAAGGTCCAGCACCAGGCCGCGCCGGTCGAGGAGGGCGAGTTCTTCGTGCACGACCTGATGCGCCGGGCGGTGCACACGATGCGCTCGGAGAACCTCGCCGCCACCCCGGCCACCTGCACGTTCTGCGAGTTCGACGCCGTCTGCCCGGCCAAGACCTCCTTCACGATCGGGTCCGACCGGTGACGGGCGCGATCAGTGCCGGTGCCATCCGGGACGTCGAGCACCTGTGCGCCGTCCTGGAGATCCCGTTCAGTCCCGAGCAGCGGGAGGCCATCACGGCCCCCCGCGAGGGCACGTACTCGATCATCGCGGGGGCCGGCTCGGGCAAGACGGCCGTCATGGCCGCTCGCGTCGTCTGGCTCGTGGGCCACGTCGGTGTCGACCCCGAGCGCGTCCTCGGCCTCACGTTCACGGCCAAGGCCGCCGGAGAGCTCGC
>NZ_BAAAME010000004.1:223745-288293 GCF_039529015.1 Aeromicrobium alkaliterrae | reverse complement strand
GAGCTCGCCGGGCGGGTGCGGGAGTCGCTGCGGCGGGTGCCCGACCTCGAGCACGACGGCGAGCCCACGGTCTCGACCTACCACGCGTTCGCGGGCCGCCTGATCGCCGAGCACGGCCTGCGCCTGGGCCTCGAGCCCGACCTCGAGGTGCTCACCGACGCCCGTCGCCACCAGCTCGTCGTCCGCATGCTGCGCGCGGTCGACGAGCCGCTGCAGCACGTCTCGACGCACCTGCCGAGCCTGGTCGCCGACGTCCTCGCGCTCGACGGCCAGCTGTCCGAGCACCTCGTCGAGCCGGAGCAGCTGCGCGCGTTCGACCGCGACGTCGTGCTCGAGATGCAGAGCCAGCCCAAGGTCCTCAAGATGCACACCGAGATCGCCGGCACCGCGCTCAAGCGCACCGAGCTGAGCCACCTCGTCGAGCGGTACCGCGCCGCCAAGGCCGACGCAGGGGTCATGGACTTCTCCGACCAGATGGCCTGGGGCACGCGCCTGGCCCAGCTGCCGGAGGTCGCCGCCGAGCTGGGGGAGCGGTTCGACGTCGTCCTCCTCGACGAGTACCAGGACACGTCGGTCGCCCAGCGCGACCTGCTCGCGGCGCTGTTCCAGGGTCGGGTCACGGCCGTGGGCGACCCGGCGCAGGGCATCTACGGCTGGCGGGGCGCCGCCACGGGCAACCTCGAGGGGTTCATCGAGCAGTTCACCCCTGCGGGTGTGGTGCGCGCCGAGCCGTTCAGCCTGGCGGTCAGCCGGCGGTGCGGCCACCGCATCATCGACCTCGCGGGCCACGTCGCCCGCGAGTTCTACGCCGAGTCGGCCGTCGTGCGGCCGCTGGAGGCCGCGCCCGGCAACCCCGAGGGCGAGGTCACCCTGTCGCTGCACGCGACCGTGCTCGACGAGGTCGAGGCGGTCGCCGACGCCGTGGTCGAGGCCGGTCGTCGTCACGACCCACCGGTCTGGAACGAGATCGGCGTCCTGGTCCGCACCAAGAACGAGAACGCCGAGATCGTCCAGGCACTGCGCTCGCGCGACGTGCCGGTCGAGATCGTCGGCCTGACCGGCCTGCTCGCCCAGCCCGAGGTGCTCGACGTCGTGTCGGTCCTCGAGGTGCTGGACGACATGACCGCCAACCCCTCGATGCTCCGGCTCCTGGCGGGGCCGCGGTGGCGGGTCGGCGACCGCGACCTGGCGCTGCTGGGGCGCCGCGCGCGTCGTCTGGCCGAGTCCCATCACACGGGTGACGACCCGGACGCCGGCGACCTCGACGCCGTCCTGGCCGCCGACCTCGACCGTGCCACCACGGGCGTCGACCCCACCGAGGTCGTCTCGCTCGCCGAGGCCGTCGCCGACCTCGGGGGCGGGCCCTACTCCGCGGAGGCGCGGCATCGGTTCGCCGACGTGGCCGCCTTCCTGGCGCGGTTGCGCCGATCGGTCCACGAGCCCCTGACCGACCTGGTGCACCGGGTCGTGCGCGAGCTGCAGCTCGACGTCGAGCTCGACGTCGCCGGCATCGGCACCGACACTCTCTCGCTGCTGCACGAGGCGGTCGCCGGCTATGCCGCGAACGACCCGCACGCCTCGCTCGGCGGGCTCATGGCCTACCTCTCGGCCGAGCGCGAGCACGCCGACGGCCTCGACGTCAGCACCCCGTCGCAGGCCAACTCCGTCAAGGTCCTCACGGTGCACAAGGCCAAGGGGCTCGAGTACGACGAGGTCTTCGTCCCGTTCCTGGCCGACGGCGTCTTCCCCTCGCGCACGGCTCGCAGCCGTTGGACGTCGGTGGCCTCCGCGCTGCCCACGGCGCTGCGCGGCGACGGCGAGACGCTAGCCGACCTCGACGACTTCACCACCGCGGGCGACAAGGAGTACCGGGCCGCGACGCTGCGCGAGTCGTACCTCGAGGAGGTGCGACTCGCCTACGTCGCCCTGACCCGCGCCAAGTCGCGGCTCCACCTCAGCGGCCACCGCTGGGGCCGCACGCAGAAGCGCCCGCGCGACCCCTCGCCGTTCCTGGCCGACGCCGCGGTCTGGCTCGCCGAGCGCGGCGGCGAGCCGCTGGTCTGGGCGCCCGAGGTGTCGCCGGACGAGACCAACCCGCTGGTCGACGACGTGGCGTTCGCGTGGCCGCACGCCGTGGTCGGCATGGAGCGGCGGCGGGCGTTCGCGGCCGAGGTCCGGGCGGCGCTCGACTCCGCCGAGCCGGTCGAGGTCCACGCGTCGCACGCCGAGCTCGCCGAGGAGCTCGAGCTCGTGCTCGCCCAGGCCGAGCGGGCCGAGAGCACGGTCGTCGAGGTGACCCTGCCGTCGACCCTGTCAGCCACGCAGACCCTCTCGCTGGTCGGCGACGAGGCGGCCTTCGTGCGTGACCTCGCCCGTCCCATGCCGCGCCGTCCCTCGTCAGCGGCACGCTTCGGCACGGCCTTCCACGCCTGGGTCGAGGACCACTTCGCGCCGTACGCCCAGCTGCCCCTCGTCGATCCCTCCGACCTCCCGGGTTCGGGCACCGACGTCGCCGACGACGTCGAGCTGACCGAGCTGCAGCGGTCCTTCGAGGCCGGCCCCTTCGCCCAACGGGCCCCCACCTCGATCGAGGAGGCGTTCTCGATCCAGCTCGGAGCCCAGCGCCTCATCGGCCGCATCGACGCCGTCTTCCCCGCGACACTGCCCGACGGCACCGAGGGGTTCGAGATCGTCGACTGGAAGACCAACCGCACGAAGAGCGCCGACCCGCTCCAGCTGGCGGTCTACCGCCTGGCCTGGGCCGAGCAGCACGGCGTCGACCCCGCACGGGTGCTCGGGTCGTTCCACTACGTGCGCCTCGGCGAGACCGTCACCTACGACGACCTGCCCGGCCGTGACGCCCTCGAGCGCCTCCTCGCGGGTGAGCGCTGACTCAGGTCAGCACGCCCGCGGCGCGGGCCGGCTCCGCGTACGCCGCGGCCAGCGATGCGACCGTCTCGTGGGCATTGAGCCCGCTCGGGTTCGGCACGACCCAGAGCTGAGCGTCGCCCAGGTCGCGGGGCTGTCGCCCCGGAACGGCACGACGCTCGTCGAACGCGGTCCGGTAGGACGTGATGCCGGCGACGGCCACGACTTGAGGTCGACGCTGCGCCACGAGCTGCTCGAGGCGGGATCGCCCGGCGCGCACCTCGTCGTCGTCCAGCTCGTCAGCGCGTGCCGACGCACGGGCGACGAGGTTGGTGATGCCGACGCCGGCGGCCAGCAGCTCGGGCTGGGCCTCCTCGGCCGTCACGGAGGCGATGATGCCGGCCGCCTGCAACGCGGGGTAGAAGCGGTTGCCGGGTCGCGCGAAGTGCAGGCCGGTCGCGGCGCTGACCAGGCCCGGGTTGATGCCGACGACCAGCAGGCGGAGCGGGTCGGGCAGCAGGTCAGGGATGGTGCGGCCGGCGTACGACCCCAGCTCGGCGCGGGTCAGGCGCGGCGTGCTCACCGCCCCAGCCTAGGAGGCTCGACGCGCAGGTCTAGCCTGACGAGGTGAGCCGATTCGCGTTCGACGGTGCCCGTCACGACCGTTCCGCCCATCTCCGAGCCGACAGTCGCGACCTCGACGACGTCCGCGTCATGGTGCTCGGTGGCGAGCACGTCGGGACGGTCGACGGTCCAGGCCTCGCCTGGCTGCCCGCCGCCGAGGCGCCGGAGGGCGAGTGGGTGTGGCTGGGCGAGCAGGGCGGTCGGCGCCATGCCGCCGTCGTGGTCGAGGGCCGGGTCGCCCCCGAGCTCAACCCCACGAGCGTCCGCCTGCTGGCACCGCAGCTCGACCCCGACGAGCTCTCGCTCGCGGTCCACGCCGTCGCGATCGCGCGCTGGCTGGCCGCCACCCCGTTCTGCCCGCGCTGCGGGGCCCGCACCGAGGTCCAGCAGTCGGGGCACCTGCGCCACTGTCCCGAGTGCGGGGCCAGCCACTTCCCCCGCACCGACCCGGCCGTCATCATGCTCATCACCGATGACCAGGACCGCGCCCTCCTGGGCCGCAACCCCGCCTGGCCCGAGGGCCGGTTCTCGACGCTGGCCGGCTTCGTCGAGCCGGGGGAGTCGCTCGAGGACGCCGTGCGGCGCGAGGTGCGTGAGGAGGTGGGCGTGACGGTCGGTGAGGTCACGTACGGCGCGAGCCAGCCGTGGCCGTTCCCCGCCAGCCTGATGCTCGGCTTCTTCGGCAAGGCCACCGAGGCGACGATCACGGTCGACCGCGACGAGATCGCCGAGGCCGCCTGGGTCACCCGCGAGGAGCTCGTCCGCTACGGCGAGGCGGGCACGCTGCTGCTGCCGCCGAGTGGTGTGTCGATCTCGAGCTGGCTCATCGAGGCCTGGCTCGGCAAGGACCTCACCGCCAGCTGGTACTGACGCCGCGTTGGACCGCCCCCTGAGGTGCGAGGAACGAGCCTCGAAGGGGGCACCCCAGCCACGCGTTGGTGACGGCACGCCCTTCGAGGCTCGCTCGTTCCTCGCTCGCACCTCAGGGCCCGGAGTGATGACCGCCCCCTGAGGTGCGAGGAACGAGCCTCGAAGGGGGCACCCCAGCCGCCGTCCTACCGGTAGAAGCCCTCACGCAGGTTGATGCCGTGCTCGACCCAGACCTTCAGGGCTGCGAGCATGCCGGTCCAGCCCTGGCAGTTGCCGAAGGCGTTCGTGGCGCCGTCGGGCGTGACCTGCCAGCCGGTCTCCGTGATCGTGACGAGCGTCCGGGTGTCGCCGTCGACGGGCTCGAGCTCGAAGGTCGTGCGCGTCCACCCGACGTCGTCGGTCGTCGCCGTGCCGTCCCACTGGATCACGAGACGGCGGGGCGCATCCGCCTCGACCACGGTCACGGGGAAGCGGCCGGGGAAGTCGGCGAAGTCCCACGTGACGTCGGTTCCCGGCTCGAGGCGCCCTCGAGCCCCTCCGGTGGTGAAGTACTGCGACAGCTGCTCGGGGTCGGCGATCGCCTCGTAGACCTCGGCGCAGGGCCGGGCGACGTGGCCGGAGACGGTGAAGGACAGCGTGTCGAGGCGGGGCGAGTCAGAGATCATGTTGTATTCTTACAACATGTCTAGCGGTGAGGACAAGACCTCGGACGACGACCGGGTCTTCAAGGCCCTGGCGTCGCCCGCTCGCCGACGCATGCTCGACGTGCTGCGGACCGGGTCGCACACGACCGGGTCCCTCTGCGCGACCCTGCCCGACCTCGACCGCACGACCGTGCTGCAGCACCTGCGGGTCCTCGAGGCGGCCGAGCTGGTCACCGGCCGCAAGATCGGTCGCGAGCGCCACCTCGCACTCGCGCCGTTGCCGATCAAGCGCATCCACGACCGGTGGATCAGCGACTACACCAAGGCCGCGGTCGACCTGCTGGCACACCTCGACGACAGCGCGCGGTGAGCCACGGGCGCGTCAGTCGCCGGGCCACTCCCCGGTCCACTTCTCGAAGAGTCGGGCGCCGCCGCGGTCGATGGCGGCCTTGACCACCGCGTAGATCGCGCCCTGCGCCAGCGCCGCGATCAGGATCTTGCGCAGGCGGTACTCCGACTGCAGTGGCGTGGGCGGGTCGTCCGTGCCCTGCGGGTCCACGCGCTTCCACACCTGGTGGAAGACCTTGCTCGCGATCAGCCCGCCCAGGATGCTGGCCACCAGACCCCAGGGGCGGTAGAGGATCTTGGCGGTCTTGCTGGCCTGCTTCTGCGGGTGCGAGCTCATGGTCTCCACGCTACCGACGCGGCGAGAAACGGCGAGGCGAGCAGAAATGACGAGACGGCCCCGGCGACACACGCCGGGACCGTCTCCGTGGGGTGGACGACGGGACTTGAACCCGCGACCACCGGCACCACAAGCCGGGGCTCTACCAACTGAGCTACGCCCACCACGCGCCCCGGGCTGGACCCGGAACGGCGAGGTAGAGCATAGCGCAGGCTCAGAGCGTGCTGGTCACCGAGCCGCCCACCTCGGCGGCGATGGCGCGGGCGGCGTCGGAGTCGAGGCCCGGGTCGGGCGTGAAGACCGCGCGGCGGTAGTAGCGCAGCTCCTCGATGCTCTCGGCGATGTCGGCCAGGGCGCGGTGGTTGCCGGCCTTGGAGGGCGCCGCGAAGTAGGCACGCGGGAACCAGCGGCGGGACAGCTCCTTGATGCTGGAGACGTCGATGATGCGGTAGTGCAGGTGCTGCTCGAGCTCGGCCATGTCGCGGGCCAGGAAGGCGCGGTCGGTGCCGACGGTGTTGCCCGCGAGGGGCGCCTTGCCCGGCTCCGGCACGAATCCGCGGACGTACTCGAGGACCTGCGCGTGCGCGTCGTCCAGGGACAGTCCCGCGTCGAGCTCGTCCAGCAGACCTGAGCTGGTGTGCATCGTCGTGACGACCTCGTTCATCTGCTCGAGCGCAGCCTGCGGAGGCTTGATGACCAGGTCGATGCCCTCGCCCTTGACCTGCAGGTCGAAGTCGGTCACGAGCACCGCGACCTCGATGAGGGCGTCGGACTCCAGGGAGAGCCCGGTCATCTCGCAGTCGATCCACACCAATGAGTCGTTCACGGACGCTCACCCTACGCGGCGGCTCTGACGTCGATCGAACCGCCGGAGCGACGGGGGAACTTGTGGTGGGTGCCCAGTCGTTACGATCGTCGGAAGTTGTGGATCAACCCGGCCCGCACCTGATGCCCCCTGGCATGACCCCGAGAGGTATGACTCGTGAGCAACGATCGCAAGAAGCGCGCCGAACGCGCCGAGCAGATGCGCAAGGAGCGGGAGAAGGCCGCCAAGCGCCAGCGCAGCGTCATCACCGGCACGATCATCGCCGTCGTGATCGTCCTCGTGGGCCTGGCCGCCTACGGCGTCAGCACGATCAGCAGCGGCAACGGCCCGCAGGCGTTCAGCGTCAACTACACGCCTGAGGACGCCGGCGCGCCGGCCGCGACCGACGACTACGAGCCGGTCGTGGTCGAGATGTACGAGGACTTCCAGTGCCCCGCGTGCCAGGCGCTCGAGTCGGCCTTCGGCGAGCAGCTCCAGGCGCTCGTGGCCGCCGGGGACATTACGATCAAGTACCACCCGTTCTCGTTCCTCGACGATCGCGGCGGCAGCCCGAACGAGTACTCCAAGCGTTCGACCAACGCGGCGATCTGCGTGTACGAGGAGTACGACGCGGCGGCGTACAAGACCTTCCACGACTACCTCTACGCCAACCAGCCCACCGAGGGGAACCCGGGCCCGGAGGACGACGAGCTCGTCGCCGCGGCCGAGTCGCTCGGGTTCACGGGGGTCGAGGCCTGCATCACCGACCACACGTACTTCAAGCGCATCGATAACGCCAAGGAGGCCGGCGGCGAGCGCGGCGTGACCGGTACGCCCACGATCTTCATCGAGGACGAGAAGGTCACCGACAACGGCACCCTGATCGAGCAGATCCAGGCTGCCGTCGCCGAGAAGCGCGGCGAGCCGGCCCCGGCCACGACCGACCCGGCCACCGCGCCGACCGACGCGCCCACGGCCACGACCCCCGCGGGCTGATCGTCTCGATCTGAGGCGCAGCCGTCATGGGGGTGACGACGCTCGCGGTGCTGGTGGGGTTGGCCTTGGTCGACTCCACCAGCATCGGCACGCTCGTCATCCCCCTGGTCTGGCTGCTGCGCCCGGGCCCCGTGGCCTGGCGGCCGCTGCTGACGTTCCTCGTGACCGTCGCGGCGATGTACGCGGCGATCGGGGTCGTGCTCCTGCTGGTGGGGGAGTCACTCACCCGAGCGCTCTCGGGGGTCGGCGACCTCGACGCCCTGCGGTGGGTGCAGCTCGCCGTGGGCATCGCGCTGCTCGCGTCGTCCTTCAGCTCGGCGGTCGTCGGCCGGTTCGCCGGGCGGGCGCTGGTCTGGCGCGACCGCCTGCGCGACGGCGACGGCGCGGGGCGCTCCATCGCGGGCACGGCGACGATCGCTGTCGCGGTGGAGGTGCCGACGATGCTGCCGTACCTGGCGGCGATCGGGATCCTGGCGGCCTCCGACCTCGCCCTCGGGGCCCAGGTCGGGATCGTCGGTGGCTACGCCGTCGTCATGATCGTGCCGGCGCTGCTGCTGGCCGTGGCGCGCGCCGCGGCCTCGGGCGCGGTCGAGGCGCCGCTGCGACGGCTCGACGGCTGGCTGACGCGCCAGGCCGAGGAGATGACGGGCTGGGTCTTCGGCCTCGTCGGCTTCTTCGTCGCGGCCGACGCCGCTCAGGCGCTCGAGCTCTTCAGCTCCTGACGCCCGCCGCGGTTTCCCACGAGACCGCTCGTTTCCTGCGTCGAGCGTACGAAACTTCGTGCGCTCGATGCAGGATTCCTGGTTCACCCAGGAAACTTCCGACGGTCTCGTGGGAATCCGCCAAGGGGAGGGGCTGTGGCGCGCCCGGCAGGAGTCGAACCTGCGACCGGGAGATGAGGAAAGGCTCCTGCTCTGTCCTCTGACCTGGGTGGCTGTGGCGCGCCCGGCAGGAGTCGAACCTGCGACCGGGAGATTAGAAGGCTCCTGCTCTGTCCTCTGAGCTACGGGCGCTTGCCGGACCAGCGTAGTGGCCCGCGTCCCCTACGATGCGTGACGTGACCCCGGACGTCGTGCTCCCACCCTCCGGGCCCGCCCCTGCCGCTCCCGTGCCGCCCGCGGGCGACCCGTGGAAGCAGCGGGGTCGCCTCGCGCTCGTGATCGGGAACGTCCTGCTGGCCATCGGCGGCGTGGGACTCATCGTCTACCTGGGGATCCGGGCCGACTCGGCCCAGGCGATCGCGCTCGGCATCGGCCTCGGTCTGCTGCCGCTGCCCCTGGTGGGCCTGTTCTACTGGTGGATCGACCGCTACGACCCCGAACCGCGTCGCTACGTCGTCTCGGCGTTTCTCTGGGGCGCCGTCGGTGCGGTGGGCATCGCGCTGATCTTCAACGACCTGCTGGCCGACACGTTCGACCTCACGGACTCCGCGACCGCGACGTTCGTGGCGCCGTTCGTGGAGGAGACCGGCAAGGGCCTGTTTCTGCTCGCGACCTTCCTGCGGGCCCGCCGCGTCCTCGGCGGGCTGCTGGACGGGTTGTTCTACGCGGGCGTCGTCGGCCTGGGCTTCGCGTTCGTCGAGAACGTCCTCTACTACTCCGTGAGCTACCTCGGCGGTCCCGAGCTCGGCGTCAGCGGCGCGCAAGGGGCGACCGCGACCTTCGCGATCCGCGGGCTCGTGAGCCCCTTCGCGCACCCCCTGTTCACGTCGGCGCTGGGCCTGGCGCTCGGCTTCGCGGTGCTGACGCGCTCCTGGTGGGCGCGAGTCCCGATCGTGATCCTCGGCTGGGCGGGCAGCATGCTCATGCACGGCCTGTGGAACGGATCGATCAGCTACGTCGGCCCCCTGGGCTTCATCCTGTTCTACCTGGCGCTCATGCTCGTCTTCGCCGGATTCCTGGTGCTGGCGGTGATGCTGCGGCAGCGCGAGTCCGTCGTGCTGCGCCGCTCACTCTCCTACCTGGCCCAGCGCGGCTGGATCGATCCGACCGAGCTGCCCTGGCTCACCTGGTTCGGCTACCGCTCGCAGGCCCGGCGACACGCCCGGGACAACGGGGGCCCCGAGGCGGTCCGCGCCCTGCGCCGCTACCAGCGCCTGACGACCGACCTGGCCTTCTCGCACGACGCCGTCATGCTGCGGCGGCCCCTGCACCGCGGCGTCGAGCACACGCTCGCAGTACGGGCCGAGATGGACGAGCTGCGCCCGCGACTCGTGCTCCCGCCGCCGCTCACCCCGCTGCCGCGCCCGCCGCTTCCACCCGTGCACCCGGCCTACGTGGCCCCCGGAGTTCCGTCCGGCCCGTGGTCGTGACGCAGTCGTCGGACCACCGTGCGACCCTCGTCCACTAGGCTTTCGACGAACCGTGTGACGCATGAGACGTGAGAGGAGTGGTCGTGGCCGGCGTAGACGCCCCGGGCGAGCTCCTCGGTGCGCTGAGTGCGCTGCTCGACCGCATCCGCTACGCGGACGTCCCGCTCGAGACCGACGACGCCGAGGAAGCGCGCCGACTCCGTGCTGCCATCGCCGACCAGCTCTCCGACTACGTGCTCCCGCGCCTGGTCCAGATGGACGCGCCGGTGCTCGTGGTCGTCGGCGGCTCGACCGGCGCCGGCAAGTCCACGCTGGTCAACTCGATCGTCGGTGAGGTCGTCACCGAGTCCGGCGTGCTGCGCCCCACGACCCGCTCGCCGGTCCTGACCCACCACCCCGACGACGGCGCCTGGTTCCAGGCCGACCGCATCCTTCCGGACCTCCCGCGCACCGACCTGCCGGGCAACACGACCTACGGGCTCCGGCTGCGCGCCAGCACGCGGGTCCCGCGCGGCCTGTCGATCCTGGACGCCCCCGACGTCGACTCGATCGACGAGGGCAACCGCGAGCTCGCCGCCCAGCTGCTCGCGGCGGCCGACCTCTGGCTGTTCGTCACGTCCGCTGCTCGGTACGCCGACCAGGTCCCGTGGGACTACCTGCGCCAGGCCTCGGAGCGCAGCACCTCGGTCGCCGTCGTGCTCGATCGCACGTCACGCGAGGGCGTCGCCGAGGTCCGCGGCCACCTGGCCCGCATGATGACCTCGCGCGGCCTGTCCGACTCGCCCCTGTTCACCGTGCCGGAGACCCCCGTCGACACCGACGGCCTGCTGCCGGCCGACACCGTCGCCCCCATCGTCGACTGGCTGCACGACCTGGCCAGCAACGAGGAGACCCGTGCCCTGATCGTCCGCTCCACGCTCGACGGCGCGGTCCGGCACAACGTGCTCCGCAGCCACGACCTGGCGGACGCCTTCGACCTGCAGGTCCGGGCCGCCGACGAGCTGCGGACCGCGGTCGACGAGAGCTTCGAGCAGTCGGGTCTGGCCCTGCGGTCCGCCCTGGCCGACGGGGGACTCGTCAGCGGTGACGTCGCCGTCCGCTGGCAGAGCTTCGTGGGCACGGGCGAGATGCTCAAGTCGGTCGAGGGCAAGGTCGGCCGCATCCGTGAGCGCCTGGTCGACGGTGTCACCGGCAAGCGTTCCAAGGCCGACGACGTCGCCGCGGCGATCGAGCACGACCTCGCGGTGCTGCTCGTCGACCACGTCGAGTCGGCCGCCAACGGCGTCGTCACGCGGTGGGCGGCCTCGCCCGCCGGTGACGCGATCGTCGCCGCACGACCCGGGCTCGACCGGGCGCCGCGCGACCTGCGGGCCCGAGCCGAGCGCGTCGCCCGCGACTGGCAGCAGCGGGTCGTCGAGCAGCTGCGTCTCGCGGTCGCCGACCGTCGCCTCTCGACCGACGTGCTGGCCATCGGCGTCCCGGGTCTGGCCGTCTCGCTCATGATCACGGCGCTGGGCGGCGGTGGCACCGACGCGGGCCGCATCAGTGGCCGGGTGCTCGACGCGGTGCTGTCGCCCGAGGTCGTCACGGTCCTGGCCGAGGAGGCGCGGTCGGACCTCGACCGCCAGGTCGACGGGCTGGTGCGGGAGGAGCGCGACCGCTTCGCCGTGCTGTCGCCCGACCCCGCCGTGGTGCGCGAGACGCAGCAGGGCCTGCGCGACGCGGCCCGCCGGGCGGAGTACGCCCGCCACCTCGACGACCTGGAGACCCGCGTCATCCGCGGCACCCACTCGACCGGACAGGGGGGACGAGAGACATGAGCGAGTTCAGCGACAGCCCCACGCCGGTGTACCGCGACGACATCGGCGACATCGGGCGCCGGGTCGACGGCCTCGTGGCCGCCGCGACCGCCGGGCACGGACGCCTGCCGCAGTCGGTGCTGTCGACGGCCGACCAGCTGTCGGGCCGCGCCGTCGAGCGTCTGCGCCTGTCCGGCGAGCACACGATCGTCGCCCTCGCGGGTGCCACGGGCTCGGGCAAGTCGTCCCTGTTCAACGCGCTGACCGACCTCGACCTGGCCGGTGTCGGCCTGCGCCGCCCCACCACCTCGTGGGCGCTGGCGTGCGCGTGGGGCCCGGACGGCGCCCAGGGCCTGCTGGAGTGGATGGGCATCCCCCCGCGCCACCAGGTCTCGCGCATGAGCATGCTCGACCGGTCCGACGACGACACCAAGCTCGACGGCCTCGTGCTGCTCGACCTGCCCGACCACGACTCCACCGAGGTCTCGCACCACGTCGAGATGGACCGGCTCGTGCAGTACGCCGACCTGATCGTGTGGGTGCTCGACCCGCAGAAGTACGCCGACGCCGCGATCCACGACCGCTACCTGCGGCCCATGGCTTCCTACAACGACGTCTCGCTCGTCGTGCTCAACCAGATCGACCGCATCCCCTACGAGCAGCGCACGCGTGCCGTCGAGGACGTGCGGCGCATCGTCTCGGCCGGCGGCATGGCCGACGTGCCCGTCATCGGTGTCTCGGCCACGCGGGGCGACGGCATCGACGACCTGAAGCGCGAGCTCGTGACCCGCATCCGCGCGCGCGCCTCGGCCAAGGACCGCCTGGCGGCCGACGTCTCCGCCGCGGCCGAGCAGATCGCTGCCGTCGGTGGGCGGGGCAACGTGCCCGGCATCACCGAGGCCGATCGCGACGAGCTCGACCGGGCCCTGTTCGACTCCGTCGGCGGCGCGCAGCTCGCCGCGGCGGTCGGTGCCTCGAGCCGGCGTCGCGCGGTGCGCATGACCGGGTGGCCGCTCACGCGGTGGATCGGTGGGCTTCGGAAGGATCCGCTCGACGAGCTCGGCCTCGACCTCGACGAGCGCGAGCTGGAGCGCACCAGCCTGCCCGACTCCGTGCGCCCGCAGCGCTCGGCGGTCGAGACCTCGGTCCGCGTGTTCGTGGAGAAGGCGTCGGTCGGCCTCGAGCGGCCCTGGCGCGAGTCGGTGCGGCGGTCGGCGGAGTCGGCCACCGAGGGCACCGGCGTCTCCGACGCGATCGAGGAGGCCGTGGCCTCGACCCGGCTCGGCCTGCGCGGCGCGGGATGGCTGCACGCCATCAGCCTGCTGCAGTGGCTCCTGCTGGTCGCCACGGTCGGCGGTCTGGCGTGGTGGGTGCTCGAGCGGGTCGTCGACCTCGGGGTGCCGGAGTCGCCGGTCGTGTCCGGCTTCGGTCCGGCCGACGGGCACCCGCTGTCGCTCGTGATCGGTGTCGCGGCGCTGCTCGGTGGTGTCGTGCTCGCGCTGGGCTCGCGGATCGCGTCGCGGTTCGTGGCCCGCAGCCAGGCTGCCCGCGTCGACCGCGAGCTGCGCGCCGGGATCGCCGAGGTCAGCGGGTCGCTCGTCGTGGCCCCCGTCGAGGCCGAGCTGAGCGCGTACCAGCGCTACCGCGCCGGCATCGTCGACGCCCTCGGCTGACCTGCTGGCCCGTCGGTAGGCTGGGGTCACCATGGCTGACTACGTCCTCTCCCTCCGCAATGTCCGCAAGGCCCACGGCGACAAGGTCGTCCTCGACAACGTGACGCTCTCGTTCCTGCACGGGGCGAAGATCGGCGTCGTCGGGCCCAACGGCATGGGCAAGTCGTCGCTGCTCAAGCTCATGGCCGGCCTCGACCAGCCCAACAACGGCGACCTCGTCCGCGACCCCGACGCGACCGTCGGCATGCTCCAGCAGGAGCCGCCGCTGACCGAGGGTGCGACGGTGCTGGAGAACGTCGAGGAGGCCGTCTCCGAGATCAAGGCCAAGATGGCGCGTCTCGAGGCCGCCTACGCGGAGATGGCCGAGCCCGACGCCGACTACGACGCGCTCGGCACCGAGACCGGCGAGCTCCAGAACTACCTCGACGCCGTCGGCGCGTGGGACATCGACTCCAAGCTCGACCAGGCGATGGACGCGCTGCGCTGCCCGCCGCCGGAGCTGCTCGTCGACAACCTCTCCGGTGGTGAGCGCCGCCGCGTCGCACTGTGCAAGCTGCTGCTGCAGCAGCCCGACCTGCTCCTGCTCGACGAGCCCACCAACCACCTGGACGCCGAGTCGGTCCAGTGGCTCGAGGGCCACCTGAAGTCGTACCCCGGCGCCGTCCTGGCCGTGACCCACGACCGGTACTTCCTCGACAACGTCGCCGAGTGGATCGCCGAGGTCGACCGCGGCGCGATCCACGGCTACGAGGGCAACTACTCCACGTACCTCGAGACCAAGAAGGAACGTCTGAAGATCGAGGGGCAGAAGGACGCCAAGCGCGCCAAGATGCTGGAGCGCGAGCTCGAGTGGGTCCGCTCCAACGCCAAGGGCCGTCAGACGAAGTCCAAGTCCCGTCTGGCCCGCTACGAGGAGCTGGCCGCCGAGGCCGAGAAGGCCCGCAAGATCGACACCTCCGACATCAACATCCCGGCCGGGCCGCGCCTGGGCGACGTCGTGCTCGACGCGCAGGACCTGACGAAGTCGTTCGACGGCCGCGTGCTGTGGGACGACATCAGCTTCACGCTGCCGCGCGCCGGCATCGTGGGCGTCGTCGGCCCCAACGGTGTCGGCAAGACCACGCTGTTCCGCATGATCACCGGCGGCGAGGAGCCCGACTCGGGCAAGCTCGACGTCGGTCAGACGGTCAAGATCAGCTACGCCGACCAGACCCGCGCGAACATCGACCCGAACAAGAACGTGTGGGAGGTCGTCTCCGAGGGCCTCGACTTCATCAAGGTCGCGAACTTCGAGATGAACAGCCGCGCGTACGTGGCCTCGTTCGGGTTCAAGGGTCCCGACCAGCAGAAGAAGGCCGGGGTGCTCTCCGGTGGTGAGCGCAACCGCCTGAACCTGGCGCTGACGCTCAAGCAGGGCGGCAACATGCTGCTGCTCGACGAGCCGACCAACGACCTGGACGTCGAGACGCTCTCCTCGCTCGAGGACGCCCTGCTCGACTTCCCGGGCTGCGCCGTGGTCACCTCGCACGATCGCTGGTTCCTCGACCGCATCGCGACGCACATCCTGGCCTGGGAGGGCACCGACGAGAACCCGGCGCAGTGGTTCTGGTTCGAGGGCAACTTCGCCTCCTACGAGGAGAACAAGATCGAGCGGCTCGGCGCCGAGGCCGCTCGCCCCCACCGCGTCACGCACCGCCGCCTCACCCGCGACTGACCAGCACCCAGATTTGCGCCGAATTGTGCGACTTCTCCACCGGTAAACCGCTCAACTCGGCGCAAATCTAGGTCACGCCGCCGACGCCAGCGCCTGACGGATGCGGGCGATGACGGTGTGTGGTTTCGCCATGTCGGCGACGGTGATCACGATGACGCGCCATCCCGCAGCTTCGAGCTGTTCACGTCTCAGGTGGTCCCACTGCCGCTGTCGGGCGTCACGCTCGTGCTGCCACCCGTCGTACTCCACGAGCACCTTGCGGCGGCGGTAGACGAGATCGCCGCGAGCGAGCCATCGTCCCTGGTCGTCGACGATGTCGACGTTGACCTCCGGCTCGGGGAGGCCCGCCCGGTGGATCCACCACCGCAGGTCCGACTCCCGTGGCGACGCGACCCGTTCGCGCACCAGCTCGGCGACACGGCGTGCCCGGCGGACGCCGTCGAGATGGGACTCCAGGCAGTATCCGCGCAGATCCATGAGGGTCACCAGCCCCGTGCCGACCATCCAGTCACCGACCTGGAGCAAGCGGCGGTCGTCGAGCATGGTGCCGAGGTCGACGAAGGTGCGGGCTGGCGGCAGCACCACGAATCCGTGCCGCATCTCGAACTCCAGCTCGTGGCGATAGCGGTGCAGGACGATCGCCGGGTCTCGGTGCTGATGCCGGTGTCGGGCCGCGAAGTGAAGCGGCAGCACGGGCCCGATGACGAAACCGCGCAGTCGAAGATTGGTCGTGTGGCTGATCGCGACGCCCGGCGGCAGAGTGAGGCGGGCTGCGCGGAGGCGAACGTCGAGGGTCTCCTCGGTCTGTGCGGTGCGGTACACCCCCTCGTGCATGCGGACGAACCGGCGGCCGCGTAGTGCGCTGTCGGTGACGCCGAGTGCTGCCGCCTCCGCCCGGGTGAAGGGATGGCCGTGGAGCGGATCGGGAACGGGGTGCATTCCACGACGATCTTCTGGCAGAGCACGTCGATCGAGAACCAGCTGCGCCGATGTGGACGAACGAGCCCTGTGGACGAAGAAGTGCGCCCAGTCAGGCGAAACTGGTCGTCCGAAACCGCCTAACTCAGCGCAAATCTGGGGGAAGCGGGAGCGGGGGAGGGAGGGGGTCAGGGGGTGGCGCAGGTGCCGTTGACGTCGAGGTGGGAGACGACGCGGGCCATGACCTGGCCGAGGACGTCGAACTCCTCGGGGGACGCCGTCTCGACGAGGTAGGCGCGCACGCCGTTGACGTGGGTGTGGGCGGCCCGCTCGAGGACGCTGAAGCCGTGGTCGGTCAGCACGGCGGTGACGCCGCGTCCGTCGGAGGCAGCCTGCTCGCGCAGCACGATGCCCTTGCGCTCCAGGCGCGTGATGGTGTGGGTGACGCGGCTGCGGGAGTGCATGATCTGCGCCGCGAGCTCAGCCATGCGGATCGAGCGGTCGGGCGACTCCGAGAGCCGGACGAGGATCTCGTACTCCGGCATCGAGAGGTCGTGGGCATTGCGGAGGTCGCGGTCCAGCCGGTCCATCAGCAGCGTCGTGGCGCCCAGGAACGAGCGCCAGACGCGCTGCTGCGACTCTCCCAGCCACTGCGTGTCGGTGGTCGTCTCCATGGTCGTCATCCTATCGTCATTCGGAGTTTGTTGAACGCTCAACCACATGCTACAGTCTCTTCTGTTGAACCATCAATCTTTCACGTCCACCTCAGAAATGCAGGAGCAGTCATGAGCGTCGTCACCCCGGGCACCTGGAACCTCGATCCCACCCACACCGAGATCGGCTTCTCGGTCCGTCACCTGATGAGCAAGGTCCGCGGCAAGTTCGAGACCTTCGAGGGCTCGCTCGTCACGGCCGAGGACGTCACGGCGTCGAAGGTCACCGTCGAGGTCGACCTCAGCTCGATCAACACCGGCACCGCCGACCGCGACGCGCACCTGCGCTCGAGCGACTTCTTCGACACCGAGACCCACCCGAAGATGACCTTCACGACGAGCGGCGTCACGCAGAAGAGCGACGCGGAGTTCGTCGTCAACGGCGACCTGACGATCAAGGGCGTCACCAAGCCCCTCGAGCTCAAGGTCGAGTTCCTCGGCGAGGGCGGCGACCCGTGGGGCGGCACCCGTGTGGGCGTCGAGGCCACGGGCGAGATCAGCCGCAAGGAGTTCGGCATCGACTTCAACATCCCCGTCGCCGGCGCCGACAAGGCCATGATCGGCGACAAGATCAGCCTGACGATCAACGCCGAGGCCGTGCTCCAGGCCTGACCGCTAACCGGCGCTGGGGCGCAGCATGCGGACCGCGAGGTCGGCGTGCAGGCGTCCCAGCTCCGCCGCGGTGTGAGCGCCTCCGGGCTCGAACCACCGCACCAGATCGACGCTGAGCGACAACACGGCCCGCGCCGTGCCGCGCACGTCGGTCACCTCGAGAACGCCCTCGTCGACCCCCGCGACGAGGGCGTCTCGCATGTGCTGCTCCATCTGGCGACGCAGGTCGGCGATGACCGCCCGGTGGTCGGACGAGAGCGCGCCGAACTCGTACTGCACGACCCGGCCGATGCGGCTGTTGCGCGCGTGCCACTCGCTGAAGTCGCGCACCATGCCCGCGACCCGCTCGACCGGCGCGTCGACCTTCGCGTACGACCGGGCCAGGACGTCGAGCGCCTCCTGGTGACCTCGCTGCGAAATCGCGAACAGCAGCTCTTCCTTCGTGGCGTGGTGGACGTAGACCGCCGCCGGGCTCATCTGGGCCCGGGCGGCGATGTCGCGCGTCGTGGTGCCGCCGAAGCCGTGCTCCGCGAACGCGGCGACGGCGGCGTCGAGGAGCCGGTCGCGGGCGGTCGTGGTCATGGTGGACAGCATGGACCAGCGGTGGCATGCTAAGCAAGCGCTTAGTAACCCGGCGGTAACACCGAGCCGACCGGAGAGCGCTCACCTCGACCACCCGCGTCCCGAGAGGCCCGCATGGACCGCACGATCTACACCGACGACCACGAGGCGTTCCGCGAGACCTGCGCGGCGTTCCTGGCCAAGAAGGTCGCCCCGCACATCGAGCAGTACATCGAGGACAAGTCGCTCCCGCGCGACTTCTGGACGCAGGCCGGCGACCTGGGCCTGCTGGCGCTGGAGATCCCCGAGGAGTTCGGCGGCGCCGAGGCGAACGACTTCCGCTTCAACGCGGTGTGGGCCGAGGAGCTCAGCAAGGTCAGCGCTGCCCTCGCCTCGTGCGTCGGCATCCACTCCGACATCACGGCGCCCTACATCGTGGCGCTCGGCACGCAGGAGCAGAAGGAGCGCTGGCTCCCGGGCATCGCCTCCGGCGAGATCCTGCTCGCGATCGGCATGACCGAGCCGGGCGGCGGCTCCGACCTCGCCGCGCTCAAGACCACCGCGGTGCGCGACGGCGACGGCTGGGTCATCAACGGCTCCAAGACCTTTATCACCAACGGCTTCAGCGCCGACCTGGTCGTCACGGCGGTCCGCACGTCGCCCGAGAAGGGCGCCAAGGGCATCACGCTGTTCGCGATCGAGGCCGGCGACGAGGGCTTCAGCCGCGGCCGCAAGCTCGACAAGGTCGGCCAGACCGAGTCCGACACCGCCGAGCTGTTCTTCGAGAACGTCCGCGTGGGCGACGACCGCATCATCGGCGACATCGACATGGGCTTCATCTACATGATGCAGAAGCTGCCGCAGGAGCGCCTGAGCTGTGCGATCTCGAACGTCGCGCACGCCAAGCAGATCCTCGCCGAGACGATCCAGTACGCGCACGACCGCAAGGCGTTCGGCCAGTCGATCGGCGCGTTCCAGTGGAACAAGTTCCTGATCGCCGAGCTCGTGACGCAGATCGAGGTCGTCGAGGCGTACATCGACCAGGCCGTGGTCGCGCACGCCGAGGGTCGCTTCACGGCGATCGACGCCGCCAAGGCCAAGTGGTACTCGTCCGACGTGCAGAACAAGGTCCTGGACCACTGCGTGCAGATCCACGGCGGCTACGGCTTCATGAACGAGTACCGCGTCGCCCGCGCCTGGCGCGACGCCCGCGTGACCCGCATCTGGGCCGGCTCCAACGAGATCATGAAGGAGCTCATCGGCCGCGACCTGGGCTTCTGACCCAGACCTGCTCGACACCCACCCCCGCAGCACCCGAGGAGAACACACCATGCCCGAAGCCGTCATCGTCTCGACCGCCCGCTCGCCGATCGGCCGCGCCGTCAAGGGGTCGCTCAAGGACATGCGCCCCGACGACCTGACCGTGCAGATGGTCAAGGCCGCCCTGGCCAAGGTCGAGGCCCTCGACCCGCGCGACATCACCGACCTGCACCTCGGCATCGGCCAGCCGGCCGGCGAGGGCGGACACAACATCGCCCGCGCCGTCGCCGTGCTGTCGGGCCTCGACCACCTGCCGGGTGTGACGGTCAACCGCTACTGCTCGTCGTCGCTGCAGACGACCCGCATGGCGTTCCACGCGATCAAGGCCGGCGAGGGCGACGTCTACCTCTCCGGTGGCGTCGAGACCGTCAGCCGGTTCGCCAACGGCTTCGCCGACCTGCCCGGCTCGGAGAACCCGCTGTTCGCCGACGCGATCGCCCGCACCGCGAAGCGCGCCGAGGGTGGCGCCGACACCTGGACCGACCCGCGCGAGTCCGGCGAGCTGCCCGACCTGTACATCGCGATGGGCCAGACGGCCGAGAACGTCGCCCAGCACCTCGGCATGAGCCGCGAGGAGCAGGACGAGTTCGCGGTGCGCAGCCAGAACCTCGCCGAGGCGGCCATCGCGAACGGCTTCTGGGCCAAGGACATCACCCCGGTCACGCTGCCCGACGGCAGCACGGTGTCGACCGACGACGGCCCGCGCGCCGGCGTCACGCTGGAGGCCGTCAGCGGCCTGCGCCCGGTGTTCCGTCCCGACGGCACCGTCACGGCCGGCAACGCGTGCCCGCTCAACGACGGCGCCGCCGCGGTCGTCATCATGAGCGACACCAAGGCCAAGGAGCTGGGCCTGACCCCGCTCGCGCGCATCGTCTCGACGGCCGTCACGGGCCTGTCGCCCGAGGTCATGGGACTCGGCCCGGTCGAGGCCATCCCGGCGGCGCTCAAGAACGCGGGCCTCGGCATCGACGACATCGACCTGTACGAGATCAACGAGGCCTTCGCCGTGCAGGCGTGGGGCTCGGCCAAGGTGCTGGGCATCCCGCAGGACAAGCTCAACGTCAACGGCGGCGCGATCGCGGTCGGCCACCCGTTCGGCATGACCGGCGCGCGCATCACGAGCACGCTGATCAACTCGCTGCAGCACCACGACAAGCAGTTCGGCGTCGAGTCGATGTGCGTGGGCGGCGGCATGGGCATGGCGATGGTCCTGGAGCGCCTCTCGTGACCGCACGCCACGAGGGTCGTGTCGCGATCGTCACCGGCGCGAGCCGGGGCATCGGCTTCGCTGTTGCCGAGAAGATCGTGGCCGAGGGGGGACGGGTCGTCATCACGGCCCGCAAGCCCGACGCCCTCGAGGAGGCTGCGAACGCTCTCGGGGGTCCCGAGGTGGCGCGCTGGGTCGCGGGCAACGCGGGTGACGACGCGCACCAGGGCGAGGTCGTGGCCACGGCGCTCGAGGCGTTCGGTCGTCTGGACCACCTGGTCAACAACACGGGCATCAACCCCGCGTACGGCCGCATGATCGACATCGACCTGGACGCCGCGAACAAGATCTTCGCGACCAACGTCGTCGCGGCGATCGGCTGGGCGCAGAAGGTGTACCGCGCGTCGTTCGAGGCGAACGGCGGCTCGATCGTCAACATCGCCTCGGTCGCGGGGCGGCGACCGGCGCCGAACATCGGCACCTACGGCGCGTCGAAGGCCGCACTGATCCACGTGACGGAGGAGCTCGCGGTCGAGCTCGGCCCGAACGTCCGGGTCAACGCCGTGGCTCCGGCGGTCGTGAAGACCAAGTTCGCCGGCGCGCTCTACGAGGGACGCGAGGAGGAGGTCTCGGCGCCGTACCCGCTCAAGCGGCTCGGCGAGCCGGAGGACATCGGGTCGCTGGTCTCGTTCCTGCTCTCCGACGAGGCCGCCTGGATCACGGGGCAGACCGTCTCGATCGACGGTGGGCTGCTGCTCACGGGCGGGGTCTGAGACCACGAGATCCACCTCCGACGACGGGCGCCGACCACCTGGTCGGCGCCCTTCGTGGCTCAGTGGACTGTCCACGTGACGAAAAACATGAGGAAACCCTCACGAAAAACTTGAGGATAGCCTCATGTTTTGCGAGGATGCAGGGACACCGCACCGTTTGAGGGGTTTCTCTGTGACGACGTTCGACACGCCTGCCCATCCCGTCCACACCGGCACGACGACCCCGGCCACCGGCCGGACCCGTGCCCTGATCGACGACCTGCGCGACGAGGGATCGCGCTTCGGCGTCGTCCTGGGCGGACAGGGGGCGGCCTGGCTGCCGACCCTGGCCACGCTGGTCCGCGACCACGGCTCGGGAGCCGAGCTGGCCGAGCTGGTCGCCCGCGTCGAGGCCCGGCTCGAGCCCGTCGCGGCCGACCTGGCCCGCGTCGACGCACGGTTCACGCCGCTCGCGTGGGCCGACGCGTTGGCGGCGGGGGAGTCCGTCGACACCGGTGACGCCCCGGCGCACCCGACCGACGCCGAGCTCGCGGTCCCCGCGCTCTCGGTGCCCGGCATCGCGCTGACCCAGATCGCCGCGATCCGCGCGATGCGCGGCTGGGGCATCGACCTCGGCCGCACCACGGCCGCTGCAGGCCACTCGCAGGGCGCCCTCGCCGTCGAGGTGCTGCGCGGACGCGACGAGGCGGACGTGCTCACGGTCGCCCGGCTCGCCGGCATCGCGACGCAGGTCGTCGCCCGTCGCCGCGGCCTGACCGGCTCGGCCGACGCGCCGGTCATGGTCTCGGTCGGCAACGTCGCCCCGGGTGCCGTCGACGAGGTCCTCGCCACCCTGCCGGGCAACCGCGCCGTCAGCGGCCTGCGCAACGGTCGCCGCGCGGTCGTCGTGACCGGTCCGTCGGCCGACGTCGCCGCCGTGCTGGCCGCCTTCGAGCGTCGTGCCGCCGCCGAGCGCGAGGCCCGCGAGAAGAAGCAGACCGGTGGCGCCGCGTTCGCCCCGGCCGTCGAGCCCCTCGGCTCCGCGATCGCCTTCCACCACCCCGACCTGGCCGAGGCGGCCGAGCTCGCCGCCGGCTGGGCCGCGACCTTGGGCCTGGACGCGGAGTGGGTCCGCGACCTGACCCGCGTCGCCTTCATCGACCCGGTCGACTGGGTCGCTCAGCTCGAGGACGTCCTCGCGACGGGCGCCGAGTGGCTGCTCGACCTCGGTCCCGCGGCGCTCGCCGCGACCGTCACGGCCGCCGAGGCTGGTCCCCGTGGTGTCGGGATCGTCTCGGTCACGACCCGCCGCGGTCGCCGCGAGCTGACCGTGCCCGGCGCGGCGCCGGTGCGTCCGACGCCGTGGTCGAGCCACCTGCCGACCGTGGTCCACCTGCCCGACGGCACGGTGCGCCTCGAGACGGCCTTCACGCGCCTGACCGGCAAGTCGCCGATCCTGCTCGCGGGCATGACGCCCACGACGGTCGACGCCAAGATCGTCGCTGCCGCGGCGAACGCCGGCTTCTGGGCCGAGCTCGCCGGCGGTGGCCAGGTCACCGCGGAGATCTTCCACGACCGCATGGCCGAGCTCGACGAGCTCCTCGAGCCGGGCCGCAGCTTCTCCTTCAACTCGCTGCTGCTCGACCCGTACCTGTGGAAGCTGCAGCTGGGCCAGCAGCGCCTCGTGCAGCGGGCTCGCGCGGCCGGCTCGCCGATCGACTCCGTCATCGTGACCGCCGGCGTGCCCGAGCTCGACGAGGCCGTCGCGCTCGTCGCCGACCTGCACGAGGCTGGGATCGAGCACGTCGTCTTCAAGCCCGGCACGGTCCGCCAGATCCGTCAGGTGCTCGAGATCGGCAAGGCCCTCGCCGAGGCGGAGACGCCCAGCACGAGCCTGATCATCCAGATCGAGGGAGGCCAGGCCGGTGGCCACCACTCGTGGGAGGACCTCGACGAGCTCCTCATCGCGACGTACTCCGACCTGCGGTCCACGCCCGGCGTGGTCGTGTGCGTCGGGGGTGGCATCGGCACCCCCGAGGCCGCCTCGTCCTACCTCACGGGCGAGTGGGCCCGCCGCCACGAGCTGCCGCTCATGCCGATCGACGGCGTCCTGATCGGCACGGCCGCGATGGCCGCCGCCGAGGCCACGACCTCGCCGCAGGTCAAGCAGCTCCTGGTCGACACACCCGGCACGGCCGCGTGGATCGGCGCGGGCAGCGCCGTCCGCGGCATGGCCTCGGGCCGCAGCCAGCTCGGCGCCGACATCCACGAGATCGACAACACGGCCTCGCGCACGGGCCGTCTGCTCGACGAGGTCGCCGGTGACGCCGACGCCGTGGCCGCGCGCCGCGACGAGATCGTCGTCGCGCTCGACGCGACCGCGAAGCCGTACTTCGGCGATGTCGCCCACATGTCCTACGGCTCGCTCCTGGAGCGCTTCGCGCAGCTCACCACGATCGACGGGTCCTGGATCGACGTGTCGTTCCGCGACCGCTTCCACGCCCTCGCGCAGCGGGCCGAGGCGCGCCTCGCCGCCGCCGACCACGGTCCCGTGCCGACGCTGCTCCCGACGGCTGCCGACGTGACCGATCCCGAGCAGGCGCTCGCGACCCTCCGGTCCGCGCACGCCACGCTCGGCGAGGTCGTCCTGCACCCGGCCGACGTCAGCTTCTTCCTCGACGTGTGCCGTCGCCCGGGCAAGCCCGTCACGTTCGTGCCGGTCATCGACGCCGACGTGCGTCGCTGGTGGCGTTCCGACTCGCTCTGGCAGGCGCACGACCCGCGCTACGGCGCTGACGCGGTCTGCGTGATCCCCGGTCCCGTGGCGGTCCGCGGCATCACGCGCGTCGACGAGCCGGTCGCCGAGCTGCTGCAGCGCTTCGAGGACGAGACGATCGACGGCCTGCTCGCCGCCGGCCGCTCGACCTCCCGCGTCCCCGGCCGCCGCCGCGACGACCGCGCCCCCGGCGTGCTCGGCCTCGTCCTGGCCGCCCACGACGTCCTGTGGGCAGGCCGCACCGTGGTCAACCCCGTCCACCGACTCGGCGCCGACGGCTGGACCGTCACCGGCGACACCCGAGCCGACCATGCTCCGACCGGCGCCACCCTTCTGGTGCACGGCGGGTCGACCGAGGTCGATCGGGCGGTCCTGACCGTCCCGGTGGGCCACGGTCGTGCCGTGGAGCTGCCTCTCGACGTCCCCGCGAGCGCCACCCTCGGCGCCGCACCGGTCATCGAGGTCGCGGCAGCTGCTGCGGCGATGACCGACCTGCTGCGCGGTGCGGCAGGCGGTTCCTTCCCGCGGCCGGGCGAGGACTCCCTCGTCCGAGCCTGGTCGTGGGACCTCGTGGCCGACCACGCCGGCGTCACGACGCCGGGCACGGGCAGCACGGGCGACCTGGCCGCGGGCTTCGTGCCCGACGTCCTGGTCGGACTGGCCTGGCCGTCGGTCTTCGCCGAGCTGGCCGCCGCCACGACCTCCACGGGTCTCCCCGTCGTCGAGGGCGCGCTCGACCTGGTGCACCTCGACCACGAGATCGCCGTGCTCGCGCAGCCCGCCGAGGGCGACCATCTCACGATCGACGCCGCCGTCGCGAGCGTCGAGGACACCGAGGTCGGACGCGTCGTCACGATCGACGTCCAGGTCCGCACCGGCACGACCGAGGTCGCCCGCCTGCGCGAGCGCCTCGCGATCCGCGGCCGCTCCGGCGCCGGCACCCTGACCGACCCGCAGCGCGGTGGCGGTCTGGTCGACGACCCGCGTGACACCCCGCGCCGCTCGCGGAACAAGGTCGCGGTGTCTGCTCCCGCCGACATGCGCGCGTTCGCCGCGGTCTCAGGCGACCACAACCCGATCCACACGAGCGACGCCGCCGCGCTGCTCGCGGGTCTCGGCTCCCCGATCGTGCACGGCATGTGGGTCTCGGCCCTCGCGCAGCGCGCCGTGGGCCGGCCCGTCGAGGGCTGGACGGCTCGCTTCCTCGCCCCGGTGCGCCTGGGCGCCGAGCTCGACGTCCGCGTCGACCGGGTCGCGCTCGACCGCGGCGCCGAGGTCGTCGAGGTCACGGTGCGCGCCGACGGCGAGCTCGCGATGGCCGCCACGGCTCGCGTCGTCGCCCCGCGCACGGCCTACGTCTTCCCCGGCCAGGGCATCCAGCACGCCGGCATGGGCATGGACGGGTACCAGCGCTCCGCCGCCGCGAAGGACGTCTGGGATCGTGCCGACGCCCACACCCGCGAGGTGCTCGGCTTCTCGATCCTCACGGTCGTGCGCGACAACCCGACGCTGCTCGTCGCCAACGGGGTCGCCCACCGGCATCCGGACGGGGTGCTGTTCCTGACCCAGTTCACGCAGGTCGCGATGGCCGTGCTCGGCTCGGCCCAGACCGCCGAGCTGCGCGAGGCCGGTGCCTTCGTCGAGGGCTCGGTCCTGGCCGGTCACTCGGTCGGCGAGTACAACGCACTCGCCGCCGTCTCGGGCGTCATCCCGCTCGAGGCCGTCGTCGAGGTCGTGTTCCAGCGCGGCTCGGTCATGCACACGCTGGTCGAGCGCGACGCCGAGGGCCGCAGCGACTACCGCCTGGCGGCGATCCGTCCGTCGCAGATCGGTCTCGACGACTCCACCGTGGGTGCGTACGTCGACGAGCTCGCTGAGCGCACGGGTGAGTTCCTCCAGATCGTCAACCTCAACCTGCGCGACTCGCAGTACGCGCTGGCCGGCAGCGTCCGCGGCCTGAAGGCCCTCGAGGCCGACATCGCCGAGCGACGCGAGCGGTTCAACGGCAAGGGCGCGTTCATCCTGGTGCCCGGCATCGACGTGCCGTTCCACTCGCGCGTCCTGCACGGCGGTGTGGACGACTTCCGCGCGCGCCTCGACGAGCTGCTGCCCGAGGAGATCGACCCCGACGTGCTGATCGGCCGCTACGTGCCGAACCTCGTGCCGCGGCCGTTCACGCTCGGCCGGGAGTACGTCACCGAGGTCGCCGAGCTGGTCGACCCCGAGGGTCGCGGCATCGGCGTCCTGCGCACCGTGCTCGCCGACTTCGACACCTGGAGCGCCCGCCCGGGTGCCCTCTGCCGCACCCTGCTGATCGAGCTGCTGGCCTGGCAGTTCGCCAGCCCCGTGCGCTGGATCGAGACGCAGGACCTGATGTTCGCCCCGCTCAGCGAGGGCGGGCTCGGTGTCGAGCGTCTGGTCGAGATCGGCGTGGGCCAGTCGCCCACGATCGCCAACCTCGCCGCGTCCACGCTCAAGCTGCCGGTCGGCGCGCACACGCGTCGCACCGATGCCGTGCAGGTGCTCAACGTCGAGCGCGACGCTGCCGTGGTGCTGGCGATCGACGAGGAGCCGGTCGTCGACGACGAGCCGGAAGTGACGGACGAGGCCCCCAGCGCCGACGCGGCACCGGCCGCTGCCGCCGCACCCGCCTCGGGCGGTCCGGCCACGCAGACTGCGGCCGACCTGACCTTCGCCGCGTCCGACGCGACGTCGGTGCTGATCGCTTGGTGGACCAAGCTGCGTCCCGAGCAGATCGGCGCCGCCGACACGATCGAGTCGCTGTGCGACGGTGCGTCCTCGCGCCGCAACCAGCTGCTGCTCGACCTGGGCGGTGAGCTCTCGCTCGGCGCGATCGACGGTGCGGCCGAGGCCGACATCCCGACCCTCGGCTCCCAGGTCAACGGGCTCGCTCGCGGCTACAAGCCGTTGGGCCCGGTGCTCTCGGCCGCGATCGGCGACCACCTCAAGAAGGTGCTCGGACCGACCGGCAAGCGTCCCGCCACGATCAGCGACCGCGTCACGCAGACGTGGGGACTCGGCGCCGGCTGGGCGCAGCACGTGCTGGTGCGCGTCGCGCTCGACACCCGTGAGGGTGCCAGCGTGCGCGGTGGACAGCTCGGCGAGCTGACGATCGGCTCGGCGGGTGACCTCGACGCCGCGGTCGACGCAGCCGTCGCGGCGGTCGCTGCGGCCCACGGCACGTCGGTGCAGATGCCCTCCGCCGGTGGCGGAGGCGGCGGCACGGTCGACGTCGAGGCGCTCGGCGAGCTGACCGCCCACATCGCTGGTCCCGACGGCGCGCTGGCCTCTGCCGCACGCATCGTGCTCGACAAGCTCGGCCTGGCCGACGTCGTCGACCACGCGGCGCAGACCGAGGCCGAGGCGGACGACGCCGCGGTGCTCGAGCTCGTCGAGAAGGAGCTCGGCCCGGACTGGGCGAAGAAGGTCACGCCGGTCTTCGACACGCGCCGTGCCCTGCTGCTCGACGACCGCTGGGCTTCGGCCCGTGAGGACCTCGTGCGGATCGCCCACGGTGACGACGTCACCGCGGAGTTCACCGGCACGGGCGAGGTCGTCGCCCGCCAGGCGCGGTTCTGGGCCGGACAGAGCACGGACCCGGCGCTCGCGACCCGCTTCGAGCGGATCGCCGAGCAGGCCACCGACACCGAGCCCGGCCCCTGGGCCGACGAGGTCGCGGTCGTGACGGGCGCCAGCCCGGGCTCGATCGCCTCCGCGGTCGTCGGCGAGCTGCTCGCCGGCGGGGCGACGGTCGTCGCCACGACGTCGTCGCTCGGCCCGGCCCGGCTGGCGGCCTTCCGTGACCTGTACCGCTCGCGGGCCCGCGGTGGCGCGGCCCTGTGGGTCGTCCCGGCCAACATGGCCTCGTTCACCGACGTCGACGCCCTCGCGTCGTGGGTCGCCCGTGAGCAGTCCGACACGTCCGGCCCGGTCGCCACGGTCGTGAAGCCGGCCCTGACGCCGACGCTCCTCCTGCCGTTCGCGGCGGGCCCGGTGCGCGGCGACCTGGCCGACGCCGGCCCGTCGAACGAGATCGACATGCGCATCCTCGTGTGGTCGGTCGAGCGGCTGATCGGCGCGTTCGCCCTCGAGGGCCGCGCGCACGACATCGCCTCGCGCCTGCACGTCGTCCTGCCCGGCTCCCCGAACCGGGGCACCTTCGGCGGCGACGGCGCGTACGGCGAGGCCAAGGCCGCGCTCGACGCGATCGTCGCGAAGTGGAAGGTCGAGAAGCGCTGGTCGCAGCGCGTGACCCTCGTGCACGCCCTGATCGGCTGGGTGCGCGGCACGGGCCTGATGGGTGGCAACGACCCGCTCGTGGCCGCCGTCGAGGCGAAGGGCATCCGCACGTGGGCGCCCGAGGAGATGGCCGCGGCCCTGCTCGACGCCTGCACCCCGCGCTCGCGCGACGAGGCCCTGCGGGCCCCGCTCGTGCGGGACCTGACCGGCGGCCTGGCCGGCGCCGACGTCGACCTGCCGGGGCTCGCCGCCTCGCTGGGTCGTCCCACGGCTGCGGTCGAGCCCGAGGTCGCCACGATCGCCGCGCTCGCGCCGTCGCCGAACGCTCCGCGCGAGGTCCCGGCGGCCCCGGCGTGGCCCGAGCTGCAGGCGCGCCCCGAGGACCTCGTGGTCATCGTCGGCGCCGGCGAGCTCGGCCCGTACGGCTCGTCGCGCACGCGCTTCGAGGCGGAGGTCGAGGACCGTCTGTCCGCAGCCGGCGTCGCGGAGCTGGCGTGGAGCACGGGCCTGATCCGCTGGGAGAAGGGCACCTGGATCGACGTCGAGTCCGACGAGGACGTCGCCGAGGCCGACCTGGTCGAGCGCTACCACGACGTGGTGCGCGAGCGGGTGGGCGTGCGCGAGTACGCCGACGACACGACGATCACCGACCACACGGTGCCGCTGCTCGCCAGCGTCTTCCTCGACCACGACCTGACCTTCACGGTCGGCTCGCGCGCCGAGGCGGAGGCCATGAAGGCCGGCGATCCGGAGCACACGCGCATCACCGAGGGCGAGGACGGCGACTGGACCGTGACCCGCCTGGCCGGCACGGAGATCCGCGTGCCGCGCCGCATGAAGATCACGCGCACGGTGGGCGGTCAGATCCCCACCGGCTTCGATCCCACGGTGTGGGGCGTCCCGGCCGAGATGGTCGAGTCCGTCGACCGGGTCGCGCTGTGGAACTTGGTCTGCACCGTCGACGCGTTCCTCTCGAGCGGGTTCAACCCGACCGAGCTCATGCGCTGGGTGCACCCGGCCTACGTCGCGAACACGCAGGGCACCGGCATGGGCGGCATGACGTCGATGCAGTCGCTCTACATCGACACGCTGCTGGGCGAGGCGAAGGCCAACGACATCCTGCAGGAGGCGCTGCCGAACGTCATCGCGGCGCACGTCGTGCAGTCGTACGTCGGCTCGTACGGGGCGATGGTGCACCCGGTCGCGGCGTGCGCCACGACCGCGGTGTCGGTCGAGGAGGGCGTCGACAAGATCCGCCTCGGCAAGGCGCAGTTCGTCGTGGCCGGCGGCTTCGACGACCTGAGCGCGGAGGGCATCATCGGCTTCGCCGACATGTCGGCCACCGCCGACACCGAGGTCATGCGGGCCAAGGGCCTGGAGGACCGCTACCTGAGCCGGGCCAACGACCGTCGTCGTGGCGGGTTCGTGGAGTCGCAGGGCGGCGGCACGATCCTGCTGGCGCGCGGCGACGTGGCGCTGGCGGCGGGACTGCCGGTGCTCGGTGTCGTGGCCTACGCGGGCTCGTTCGCCGACGGCGTGCACACCTCGATCCCGGCGCCCGGCATCGGCGCGCTGGCGGCGGGCCTGGGCGGGGCGCAGTCGCCGCTCGGGCGCGGTCTGTCGGCCCTCGGGCTGACGCACGACGACGTCGCGCTGGTCTCCAAGCACGACACGTCGACGGCGGCGAACGACCCGAACGAGTCCGACCTGCACGAGCGGATCTCCGCCGCGCTGGGTCGCGACGAGGGCCGTCCGCTCTACGTCGTCTCGCAGAAGACCCTGACGGGTCACGCGAAGGGTGGCGCCGCGGCGTTCCAGCTGATCGGCCTGTGCCAGGTGCTGGAGGCGGGCACGATCCCGCCGAACCGGAGCCTGGACTGCGTCGACGACGTGCTGGCCGAGCACGAGCACCTCGTGTGGCTGCGCAAGCCGCTCGCGACGAGCGGACTGCGCGCGGGGCTCGTGACGAGCCTCGGCTTCGGGCACGTGGCCGGGCTCATCGCGCTGGCGCACCCGGCCGCCTTCCTGGCCACGGTGCCGGCCGAGCAGCGTGCGGAGTACCTGACGCGCTCGGAGGCCCGTCGTCTGGCCGGGCGTCGTCGCCTCGTGGAGGTCATGCACGGGGGCGAGCCGGCGTACCAGCGTCCGGCGGACCGTCGGCTCGGTGACTCCGGCGTCAAGACGCGTGAGGCGGCGCTGCTGCTCGACCCGGAGGCGCGTCTGGTGGGCGACGTCTACTCGGGCCCCGGCTGCTCGTGACGGTCCTCGGTGTGGGCGTGGACCTCGTCCACGTGCCCGGCTTCGCGGCTCAGCTCGCGCAGCCGGGCACGCGGTTCGCGGACGCGTTCACGCCGGGGGAGCGGGCCGACGCGGCGGAGCGGGCCGATCCGGACGCGTCGCTCGCGGCTCGCTGGGCGGCGAAGGAGGCGGTCGTGAAGGCGTGGTCGGCCGCGATCTACGGTTCGCCGCCGGTGCTGCCGCCCGACGGGGTGCACCGGCAGATCGAGGTCGTCGCCGACGCCTGGGGTCGCCCCGCGATCCGCCTCCTCGGCGACGTCGCCACCGCGGTGGCCACGTCCCTGGGCGCGGGCGCGGCCGATCTCGGGTGGCACCTCAGCCTCTCCCACGATGCCGACTACGCCACCGCCTACGTCACCCTCACCCACCCCTAACCCCGAGCGAATTACGGAGTTGGCTCCGTAATCCGCGACTTGGCACGGGAGATCTCGCGTGCCGAGTCGCGGTTCGCCGTGCCGAGTCAGGCGCCGACGTCGATGACCCGCCGCGAGAGCTGCGCGGATCGCTCCAGGTCCGTCCGAAGTCGCGTGGCAAGCATGCCGGCGCGCGGCGGATCGAGCTCGTGCCAGGTCCAGCGGCTCACGCCGTTGACCAGGCGGCGAACGGCGTCCTCGCGACGTTTCTCGTCGACGAGGACGCGACCGACGTCGGTCGCGTACGGGTTCAGGCGGCCGTACTTCACGAGTCCGTCGAACTCGCCGACGTGTCGATACAGACGCCACCAAAAGTCGGATCGTGCCACGAGTCGTCCGTCGTCGTCGTAGATCTCGTGCTGTGGTTCCGGCAGCGGAATGGCGTGCGCACCGAAGAAGCACATGGAGCGCACCTCACCGACCGACTCCAGCCGCGGGTCGGCGAGGGTGGCGGCGCGGCTGGCGCTCACGGCACCGGGCCACCGCCCGAACGTCCGCACGAGCGTGTCGATCTCCGAGCGGGACGCTGCGCCGGTGCGCATCGCGGACGTCAGAGTCACCGCCCCACACTCCACCGGTGCTCCGAGGGCGGTCTCGATCGCGGCCCTTCCGGCGGGCGCCACCAGGACGCCGTCGATCTCGACCAGGCTGGCGGCGTCGATCGCGCCGCGATGGAAGCGAACCCCGGCGTCGAGCCGGTCGGATCGGCCGTCGAGTCGACCGACCTGGACCTCCGCGAGGTCGACGCCCCAGAGGTCGAGGCCGTGCAGGGCGGCCGCCGAGTGGTGGGAGGCGTAGACATGGCGGCCGAGCTTACCGAGCACGGCCCGCGTGAGGATGCGGTGCCGTTCGACTGGGTCGGCCCGGCGCCAGGTGGGGCCGTGCGCGTAGGTGCCGAACCGGATCCGGACGATGTCACCGTCGCGGAGCGCACGCCGTACCGTCGTCTCGGTCCAGCCGAGGTCGGCGAGCTCGTGACGCTCCAGGGATCCGCCACAGGCCCCGAAGAGGGAGGTGAGATCGTCCATCCGCCCATCGTGACGTCCCCGCCGCGGCCGTGGTGGGCAGTCCAGCCCGTCTGTGCACGGCCGACGGTTGTGGACAATTCACACGGCACGGCAGCCCGCGACAGGACACGCGAGATCTCCCTTGCCCTGTCACCGATTACGGAGTTGACTCCGTAATTTGCCGGGGGTTAGGACTCGGCGGCGAGGAGGTAGGCGGCGAGGAGGCGCTTGAGCTCGATGACGGCCTCGGCGTGCTCCTGGCCGTCGCGGATCGAGAAGTTCAGCATCGAGTAGGCCACGTGGACGATGACCTCGGCCATGATGCGGCGGCGCTCGCGCGGCGTGCCGGGGGTCAGCGGCGCGAGGGCGCCGGCGACGGCAGCCGCGAGGTCACGCTCGGTGACCGCCGCCGTCGCGCGCGTCGCGGGCGTCGACTGCACGGCGTGCCACACGGCCCGGCGCGACGGGTCGGCCGCCCAGAGCGCCGCGATGTGGTCGAGCACCTTGTCGAGGAACCGCAGCCAGTCGAGCGAGGGGATCTGGGCCGCGAACGTCGCGAGCTCGGAGCGGACCGCCACGGCGTCCTGCCGGTCGAGCTCGCACACGATCACGTACTTGTTCGCGAAGAACTGGTAGAGCGTCCCGATGGGCAGCTCGGCCCGGTGCGCGACCTCCTCGCAGGTGAACGACTCGAACCCGACCTCCAGCAAGAGCTCGCGCGAGACCGCCAGAAGAAGGTCGAACTTCTTCTGGGAACGCTCCTGCGTCGGGCGCTTGCGTGGCTCGAGGATCTCGACGGTCACGCGTCACACCCTAGTGGCCTCCAGCCCCTCGGCCACGAGAACGGCCACGGCGTCGCCGAGCCCGTCGAAGCCGCCACCGACCGTCTGGCCCTGGCTGTGGCGGAAGTAGATGCCCTCGAGGATGACCGCGAGCTTGAAGAACGCGAGCCCGATGTGGAAGCCCATCGCGCCGAGATCCCGGCCGGATCCGGCGGCGTAGCGCTGCAGGACGTCCTCCGGCGAGGGGTAGCCGGCGGCCAGCGGAGCGTCGGTCACGACCGCCCCGCCGCCGGAGGCCGACATCTGCTGGTAGGCCAGCATCAGGGCGACGTCGGTCAGCGGGTCGCCGAGCGTGCTCATCTCCCAGTCGAGCACCGCGGTGATGCGGTCGTCGGCGTCGACCAGCGCGTTGTCGAGCCGGTAGTCGCCGTGCACGATCGTGCCCGCGGAGTGCGTCGGGAGCTGGCGCTCGAGCTGCGTGGCGAGCTCGTCGATGCCGGAGATCTCGCGGCTGCGCGAGGAGTCGAGCTGCTTGCGCCAGCGGCGCAGCTGGCGCTCGAGGTAGCCGTCAGGACGGCCGAAGTCGGCCAGCCCGACCGATGCGGGGTCGACCGCGTGCAGGTCGACCAGCGTGTCGACCAGACGGTCGGCGATGGCCCGGGTGCGCTCGGGTCCGAGCTCGGTCAGCTGCGAGGCGCGCGAGTAGGGCGTGCCGGGCACTGAGGCCATGACGTAGAACGGCGCGCCGGTGACGTCGGTGTCGTCGCAGTGCGCGTGGACGACGGGGACGGGAACGGCGGTGCCGGCGAGCGCGGCCATGACCCGGTACTCCCGGCCCATGTCGTGCGCGGTCGCGAGCACGTGCCCGAGGGGAGGTCGCCGCACGACGACCTCGGTGCTGCCGTCCGTGACCCGGTAGGTCAGGTTCGACTTGCCGCCGGTGATGAGCGACGCCGTGAGCGGCTCGCCCAGGAGCCCGGGGGTCTCCCGGGCGAGCCATGCCCCGACGGCGTCGAGATCGAGGCCGTCGGGGGTCTCACGTGTCGTCATCGGCGTCAGTCCTTCGGTCCGCCGGCGACGTAGATGACCTGGCCCGAGACGAAGCCGGCACCCTCGCTCACGAGGAACGAGACGGTGTGGGCGATGTCCTCGGGCTGGCCGACGCGGGCCACCGGGATCTGCTCGGCGCTGAACTTGATGAAGTCGTCGAACGGGACGCCGATGCGCTCAGCCGTGGCGGCCGTCATGTCGGTCTGGATGAAGCCCGGGGCCACGGCGTTGGCGGTGACGCCGTACTTGCCGAGCTCGATCGCGAGGGTCTTGGTGTAGCCCTGCAGACCGGCCTTGGCCGCCGAGTAGTTGGCCTGGCCTCGGTTGCCCTGGGCCGAGGTCGACGACAGGTTGACGATGCGGCCGAACTTGGCCTCCGTCATGTACTTCTGGGCCGCCTTGACCGTGTTGAACGAGCCGCGCAGGTGCACGGCCATGACCGAGTCCCAGTCCTCGACGGTCATCTTGAACAGGAGGTTGTCGCGGATGATGCCGGCGTTGTTGACGATGACCGTCGGCGCGCCGAGCTCCTCGGCGACCTTGGCCACGGCGGCGTCGACGCTCGCGGGGTCGCTGACGTCGGCACCCACGGCGAGGGCCTTGCCGCCGGCGGCGGTGATGGCGTCGGCGACGGGCTGGGCCCGGTCGGCGTCGAGGTCGAGGACGGCGACCTGCAGGCCGTCGGCGGCGAGGCGCTGGGCCGTCGCGGCGCCGATGCCCTGGGCGGCGCCGGTGACGATCGCGGTACGGATCTCGGTCACGAGGTGTCTCCTTCGAGAGTTTCGGGAGCGCTAAGCGCTTGCTTAGCAACGTCTCCAGCACGGTAGCGCATCACGTCCGGGCTGGGGAGGGGTGGACGTGACCCGGCCCACGTGACATGAAACATGAGGGGTTCCTCATCTTGTCTGTTAGAGTTGAGGGAAACCTCATGTTTTGACCCGCTCCCACCTGGAGGCATGGTGACCCAGCTCGACCTCGCAGCTCTCGACGCGACCACCCACCGCTCGGCGCTCACGCAGCGCCGTCGCGACCGGATGGCTCGCATCGAGCCCCGCGGAGCCCGTGAGCACACCGCACGCGAGCGGGTCGAGCTGCTCGTGGACGCCGGTTCCTTCGTCGAGATCACGCCGTTGCGCACGGCTGACGGCAAGGGGACCGGCGTCCTGACGGGCTGGGGTCGCGTCGACGGTCGCTCGGTCGTCGTGATCGCGCACGACGCCGCCGTGGCGTCCGGCGCGATCGGCGCGGTCTTCGCCAGTGCGGTCGTCAAGGCCCAGCGCCTGGCGATCGACCGCGGCTTCCCGATCGTCTACCTCAACGACTCCGGCGGCGCCCGCGTGCCGGACGGGGTCTTCGCGCTCCACGGCTGCGGCGAGATCTTCACGCTCAACGTCGTCGCGCAGCGCCGCGTCCCCCAGATCTCCGTGATCCTCGGCCCGTGCGCCGGTGCCGCCGCGTACTCGCCGGCGCTGACCGACTGGACGATCATGGTCAAGGGTCACGGCCACATGTTCCTGACCGGCCCCGACATCGTGAAGGCGGCGACGGGCGAGGACGCCACCTCCGACGAGATCGGCGGCTCGCAGCTGCACACGGTCAAGTCCGGGGTCGCCCACCTCGAGGTCGAGGACGAGGCCGCCGCGCTCGCCGAGACGCGCCGCCTGCTGTCGTTCCTGCCCTCGCACGCCGGTGCCCCCATGCCGGTCGTCGACGCCGTGGAGCCGGACGCCGAGGCCGTCAGCGCCCTGCCGTTCGTCGTGCCCGAGAAGGCCAGCGTCGTGTTCGACATGAACCAGGTGCTCGACGGCGTGCTGGACGAGGGCGAGCGCTTCGAGCTCATGCCCGAGCACGCCCGCAGCATCCTGACGGTCCTCGGCCGCCTCGACGGTCGCCCGGTCGGCATCATCGCGAACCAGCCCGCCGCCCGCGGCGGCATCCTCGACTCGCTCGCCTCGGTCAAGGCCGCGCGCTTCGTGGAGTTCTGCGGCCGCTTCGGCCTCCCGGTCGTGACCTTCGTCGACGTCCCCGGCTTCCTGCCCGGCACGGTCGAGGAGGGCCGCGGCGTCATCACGCACGGCGCCAAGCTGCTCAAGGCCTACATCGAGTCCTCCGCCCCCGTCCTGACCGTCGTGGTGCGCAAGGCCTACGGCGGCGCGTACATCGCGATGGGCGCCAAGTCGCTCGGCGCGGACTTCCAGTGGGCGTGGTCGAACGCGGAGATCGCGGTCATGGGCCCCGGCGGCGCCGTCACCTTGCTGCACCGCCGCGCGCTCGCCGCGGCCGACGACCCGATCACCCTGCGCGACGAGCTCGCCGCGGAGTACCGCGAGGAGGTCGCCCGCCCCTACATCGCGGCCGAGTCCGGGATCGTCGACGACGTGATCGTGCCGGAGGAGACCCGCGGTCGCCTCTCCGACGCGCTGCGCATGCTGACGGCGGGCCAGGCGTGATCGCGGCTCGCGCCGACATCGTCGCGAACGTCTGGAAGATCGTCGTCCGCGAGGGCGACCCGGTGAACGCGGGCGACGAGCTCGCGGTGCTGGAGAGCATGAAGATGGAAATACCTGTCATCGCCTCCGCAAGCGGTCACGTCTCGAGGATCTGTGTTAACGAGGGGCAGATCGTGCAGGAGGGCGACGTCGTCGTCGAGATCGACGGCACCCCCGGCGCCTGACCCGCGCACCTGCCGCGGCCGTCACCGCTGACATGATCGGTCGGTGACGCGCTACCGACTGCCGATGCGCTGGGCCGACCTCGACCAGCTCAACCACGTCAACAACGTCGTGTACCTCGCGTACGCGGCCGAGGCGCGAGCCGCGCTGGTCGACGACGGAGTGGTCGACGCGGCCCTCGAGCCGGTCTCGATCGGGATCGACTTCCTGCGGCCCATGATGCTGTCGCGTCGGTCGGTCGACGTCGAGCAGGAGCTCGACGCAGACGTGCTGACCCAGGAGATCACCCAGGCCGTCGACCCCGCTGCGGAACCGGAGCGCGAGGGGCAGCACGACGTCTTCGCCCGTCTGGAGACCCGTCTGGGCGCACGTGCCGACCTCGGGGCCCCGCAGGTCGACGGCACGCCGTTCCCGTTCCGCGGTCGCCGCGGCGACGTGGACCCGTCCGGCAGCGTCGACCCGGTGCGCGTGTTCGAGTACTTCCAGGAGGCGCGGATCATCTGGATGTCGCGCGCCGGCCGGTCCCGGGAGATCGGGCACGTGGTCGTGGCGCACGTCGAGGTCGAGTACGGCCGGCCGGTGCCGTGGCGCCGAGAGGCGTGGGAGATGGTCGTCGCGGTCTCCCGCTTCGGCACGAAGTCCTTCACGCTGGTGTGCGAGTGGCGCGACGGTGAGACCGTCCTGGCCCGCAACACGGCCGTGCTCGTCGCGTTCGACGTCTCGACGCAGGCGGCTCGGCCGCTGACCGCGGCCGAGCGCGCCTACCTCGAGGGCCTCTGACCCGTCTGTGGCTCAGCCCGGGGTGTTGATCATGAACTGCGCGGCGTGCTGGGCGTACTCCCAGAAGCGCGCGTCCTGCTCAGGGGTCAGGTGCGCGGCGTCGAGGCCGGCGCGGAAGTGCACCAGCCAGGCGTCCTTCGCCTGCGGGGTGACCTCGAACGGGGCGTGACGCATGCGCAGGCGCGGGTGCCCGCGCTGCTCGCTGTACGTCGACGGACCGCCCCAGTACTGCTCGAGGAACTGCGTGAAGCGCTCCTCGGCCGGCCCGAGGTCGGCCTCGGGGTACATCGGCCGCAGCAGCGCGTCGCCCGCGACGCCGGTGTAGAAGACGTGCACGATCTTCTCGATCGTGGCGCGTCCGCCGATCTCGTCGTAGAAGGTCGCCTCTGGGCTCGCGGTGCTCACGCCTGGTCCTCGACGGTCGTCTGGAACGAGGTCGGGATGCGGATGCCGGCCTCGTCGAAGCTGGCCTTGATCCGCTGGCGCATCGTGCGGGCGACGGTCCACTGCTCCAGGGGAGCGGTCTTCAGGACGAGCCGCACGACGACGCCGTCCTTCGCGAACCGCTCGACGCCCCACACCTCGGGCTCCTCGATGATGACGCCCTTCAGCGCTGGCTCCTCGTAGAGCGTGTGGGCGACGTCGGCCAGGATGCGCTGCACGCGGTCGAGGTCGGCCTCGTAGCCGACCGTGATGTCGAGCACCGTGCGCGCCCAGTTCTGCGACTGGTTGCCGACCCGCAGCACCTCGCCGTTGCGGACGTACCAGACCGTGCCGTTGACGTCGCGCAGCCGCGTGACCCGCAGCCCGACGGCCTCGACGGTCCCGGCGGCCTCGCCCATGTCGACGACGTCACCGACGCCGAACTGGTCCTCCATGATCATGAAGATGCCGGCGAGGAAGTCCTTGACGAGCGTCTGCGCGCCGAAGCCGAGCGCGACACCGAGGATGCCGGCACCGGTCAGCAGCGGTGCAATGTTGACGCCGACCTGGTCGAGGATCATGACGAACGCGATGCCGATGATGACGATCGTGGCGATCGAGGTCAGCAGGTCGCCCATCGCCGAGGCGCGCTGGCGACGCCGCTCCGAGGCGCCCGGTCGCAGGTCGGCCAGCATCTCGCCGGCCTTGGAGTTGGCCAGCACGCCCGGCACCGTGCCGTGGCTGGCGCGGCGGACGACGCGGCCGATCGAGCGCTTCACGAGCCATCGGATCAGCAGGGCGACGGCGATGATGATCAGGACGCCCGCGGGGCGTTCGACGAGGTACTCGTAGAGCTTTCCGTCGGGCAACGAGAGGTCGAGGTCCGGCATGGCTCCACACTACGGGCGGTACGATGGGCGCATGTCGACTCCCTCGCGTCTGCTCGCGCTCGTCACGTCCGTGATCGCCCTGCTGCTCGTGGCTCCCGCTGCCGCGATGGCCGACACCCCCGTCACGTGGGAGCAGGAGGAGGGTCTGGGCTGGCTGGGCTACTCGGTCCTGCTGGTCGGCATCCCGGTCGGTCTGATCGCCGTCATCTGGGTCCTCACGGCGCTGCTGTCGCGCAACAACTACGTGCCGCCGGCCCCGGGCAACGAGATCCACGTCTCGACGGGCGACGTCGACCACCACTGAACCTCGCGCGACACGAACGGCCCGGCCCCCTCGACGAGGGAGCCGGGCCGTTCTGCGTGGTGGGTCAGCCCCTGACGCCGGCCCGGGCGCGCAAGGCGCGGGCGAGGTCGTCACGCCCCTCCGAGACGTAGCGGACGGCCGCGGCCGGGGCCGAGGTGGTCTGCAGCCACTGGTCGACGCGGTCGAGCGTCGACAGCGACGGGTTCGCGTTCGGGAACAGGTTGATCAGCGCGATCTGCCCGATCCACACGCCCATGTCGTCGATGACCCGCTCGGCCATCTCGAGGTACTTCTCCACGTACGGCGCGAGGACCTCCGCCTGGCCCGAGACCTGGATGCCGGCGGCGATGCTGCGGCGGGTCTCGTTGGGGGTCGTGCGGTCCTCGACGGCGCGGCGCCAGGCCTCCTCCTTGGCCTCTGCGAGCGGTCGCAGGGCCAGGGCACCGGCAGCGCGCTCGCGCCCGGCGTTGGTGTCGTCGCGCTCGAGCTCGGCGGCGATCTCGTCGGCGTCGGCCGAGCCGATGCGCGCCAGGGCGGACACGAGGCTCCAGCGCAGGTCGGCGTCGACCGTCAGGCCGTCGAGCTCACCCGCGAGCAGGGAGCGCAGGAACTCCTCGGACCGAGCGGCCCCGGCGTAGCCGCGCACGAGCGCGAGCTGGTGGTCGCTGCCCGCCTCGGCCGCCTCGACGAGCGCGCGGACCCCGGCCTCCCAGCGGCCCGCGAGCTCGGCCTGGTCCTCCTCGGGCGTGTAGAGGTTGACCGCTCCGAGGCCCTGGCGCAGCAGCGAGCCGACCGCGACCAGGTCGGTCTCGGTGCCGATGCCCGCCAGCACCAGGTCGACGAAGTCGGTCGAGGCGAGCTCGGCGTCACGGGTCATGTCCCACGCGGCTCCCCAGCACAGGGCTCGGGGCAGGGACTCCTCGATCGTCGCGATGCCCTGCACGAGCGTCGCGAACGAGCGCTCGTCGAGCCGGATCTTGGCGTACGTGAGGTCGTCGTCGTTGAGCAGCACCAGGTCGGGCTGGGTCAGACCGACGAGCTCGGCGATCGCGGTGCGCTCGCCGCGCACGTCGGTCTCGATGCGCTCGCGGCGGACCAGGCGACCATCCGTCAGGTCGTACAGGCCGATCGCGATGCGGTGGCGGCGCAGCGTCGGGTGGTCGGCGTGCGCGGTCTGCACCACGTCGAAGGACGTGAACGCGCCGTCCGCGTCGGTCTCGAACTCGGCCTTCAGGGTGTTGACGCCCGTGGTCTGCAGCCACTCGGCGGCCCACGACTGGAGCTCGCGGCCCGAGGACTCCTCGAGCTCGTGCAGCAGGTCGCCCAGCTCGGTGTTGCCGTAGGCGTGCTTGGCGAAGTAGGCGCGCAGGCCCGCCAGGAAGTCGTCCAGACCGACCCAGCTGACGAGCTGCTTGAGGCTCGACGCGCCCTTGGCGTACGTGATGCCGTCGAAGTTCGCCTCGACCGCGTGCAGGTCGTAGTTGTCGGCCGCGATGGGGTGCGTCGACGGCAGCTGGTCCTGGCGGTAGGCCCAGTTCTTGCGGTTGTTGGTGAAGCCGGTCCAGGCCTCGGTGAAGCGGGTGGCCTCGACGCTGGAGTGGTGCGCGGCCCACTCGGCGAACGACTCGTTCAGCCAGAGGTCGTCCCACCACTTCATCGTGACGAGGTCGCCGAACCACATGTGCGCCATCTCGTGCAGGATCGTGTTGGCGCGCTGCTCGTAGGCGGCCTGGGTCTGTCGGCTGCGGAAGATCATCTCGTCGCGGAACGTCACGCAGCCCGCGTTCTCCATCGCGCCCATGTTGTACTCCGGCACGAACAGCTGGTCGTACTTGCCGAACGGGTACGCCATCTCGAAGGCGTCCTCGAAGAACGCGAAGCCCTGCTTGGTGATCAGCAGGATGTCGTCGGCGTCGAGGTGCGGCACGAGCGACTGGCGGCAGAAGACGCCGAGCGGGATCTCTCCGCGCTCACCGGTGTAGGTGTCGCGGACGACGTGGTAGTCGCCGGCGACGAGGGCCGTGATGTAGGTCGACATCGTCTTGGTCGGGGCGAAGTGCCACGTGGCGCTGTCGGTGCCGTCGACGGCCACGGGATCCGGCGTGGGGGAGTTCGAGACGACCTGCCAGTGCGCGGGTGCCGTGACGTGGAAGGTGAACTCGGCCTTGAGGTCGGGCTGCTCGAACGTGGTGAACACGCGGCGGGCGTCCGGGACCTCGAACTGCGTGTAGAGGTAGACCTTGTCGTCGCTCGGGTCGACGAAGCGGTGCAGGCCCTCGCCGGAGTGCGAGTACAGGTTGCGCGAGCTGACGACGAGCTCGTTGCGCTCCTGCAGGTCCTCGAGCGGGATGCGGCTGTCGGCGTAGACGGCTGGATCGATCGGCGCGCCGTTGAGCGTGATCGTGTCGATCTCGGCGTCGACCAGGTCGACGAACGTCGACGCCCCGGCGGTGGCCGCGAACGTGAGGGTCGTGACCGAGCCGAAGCGCTCGTCGCCGATGGTCAGGTCGAGCGCGACGTCGTAGGTCGGGTCGGCGACCACGGATGCGCGCTGCTGGGCTTCTTCACGGGTGAGATTGGTGCCAGGCATGCGTCCCACTCTGTCACCGGTCGCGCCGTGCAACATCTCCGGGAGGCGTCAGTCCCGGGTGGCGGTCAGGTACGACAGGCCCCCGGCAGCCCTCAGGCGGACGTCGACCAGGCCGGACTCGGCGCTCCAGGCGCGCAGCTCGGATCCGGAGCATCCGGGGCCGAGGACGCCCGCCGCTCGGCCGACCGGCCACACGCCGCGGTAGGGCCACGGGGTGTCGGTCAGGATCGTGCTGAGCGCCAGCCGCCCGCCCGGGGCGAGCACGCGGGCCATCTCGCCGACGGCGGCGCGGGGGTCGGGGAAGCAGTGCAGGCTCGTGAAGGCGAGCACGAGGTCGACCGAGCCGCCGGTGAGCGGGAGGTCGCCGACGTCCATCTCGACGGTCTCGATCCCGGTCAGCCCGCGTCGTCGGGCCTCGGCCTGCGTGCGCTCGAGCATCGCGGGCGAGATGTCGGCGGCCAGGTAGCGCAGCCCGTGGTCCTGCGGGAGGTCACGCAGGACGATGCCGCCGCCGCACGGGATGTCGAGCACCGTCGCGCCCGGTTCGAGCCGCGCGAGCGCGGCCGCCGCGGTGCGGTGCAGCACGTCGACCCCCGACCCGACGCCGATGCGCCACAGCAGTGCGCCGATCCGTGAGTCGCCGGAGATCCGGTCGTAGACGAACGCCCACGGATGATCGCGCTGCCAGGCCCGGCTCGACCCGTCGGCGTCACGCGGTGCGTCCATGGGTCGAGGGTAGGCGCTGGGGGCGACGTCTGGCAGGCCGCGATCCGTGGTGCAGGACAAGCGGGCACGGACGATCCTGCGGGGCGGGACCGGCGATGATGCCTTCGGGCTGCCGGGGTACCGAAATGCATCACTTCCGGCCCCCGGAGGCGGGGGGTGACCAGGAGCCGGGCCGACGACTCCTGGTCCGTGCCGCTTGTCCCGTGGTGCCGCGCACGGTCAGATGACCACCGGTGGGCACACTGTTCCGGTGAACGCCCTTCTTGCCGTCGTCGCGATCTGTGGCGTCTCGGCGTCCGGTCCGCTGATGGCCGCGACCGCCGCGCCCGCGCTGGCGATCGCGTTCTGGCGCAATGCCGCGGCCTCGGTCGTGCTCGCGCCGATCACGCTGGTCCGTCGCCGCGACGAGCTGAAGGCCCTGTCGCCGCGAGGTCGACGCCTCGTCGTGGTCGCCGGGCTCATGCTGGCGCTGCACTTCGCGACCTGGGTCGCCTCCCTCAAGCTCACCTCGGTCGCCGCCGCGACGGCGCTCGTGACGACCCAGCTCGTGTGGGTCATGCTGATCGACCGGATCCGCGGCGCCTCCGTGCCGCTGCAGGCCGGCATCGGCTGCGCGCTCGCGATCGCGGGAGTGCTGGTGGTCTCCGGCTTCGACTTCACGGTCTCGACGCGCGCGCTCGTGGGCGACGGCCTGGCGGTCGCCGGCGGACTGTTCGCCGCGCTGTACCTCGTGGCGGGCAGCGCCGTGCGCACCGAGCTGTCGACGACGGCCTACACCGCGGTCTGCTACTCCGTGTGCAGCCTCGCGCTGCTGGTCGCCGCCGTGGTCGGGGGCGTGCCGCTGACCGGGTTCTCGGCCCACGACTGGATGCTGATCGCGGGCGTCACGATCGCGGCCCAGTTCCTCGGCCACTCGATCCTCAACCACCTGCTCGCGGTCATGAGCCCGATGATCGTCTCCCTGCTCCTGCTGCTCGAGGTGCCGCTGGCGGCGCTGCTCGCGGGCGTGTTCCTCGACCAGGTGCCGCACGCGGGCGTCTGGGTCGGGCTCGTGCTGATCCTCGCGGGCCTGGCCTTCGTGGTGACCCGTCGATCGTCCGACGAGCCGGACCTGGTGGAGGCCCCTCGGGTCGACTGAGCGTGTGCGCTCCGACGGCTGGGGCTAGAGTCACCCCGTCGTTGCACACACTTTGACCAGGGAGTCACGCATGGGACGTCTCGCCAGCACCGAGGGCCTGACCGAGGAGCAGACCGCGATCCTCTCGACGATCCGCGAGTTCGTCGACGAGAAGATCATCCCGGTCGCGCAGGAGCTCGAGCACGCCGACGAGTACCCGACCGAGATCATCGAGGGGCTCAAGGAGCTCGGTGTCTTCGGGCTGACGATCCCCGAGGAGTACGACGGCCTGGGCGAGTCGCTGCTGACGTACGCGCTGGTGGTCGAGGAGATTGCGCGCGGCTGGATGAGCGTCTCGGGCGTCATCAACACGCACTTCATCGTGGCGTACCTGCTGATGCAGCACGGCACCGAGGAGCAGAAGAAGAAGTACCTGCCGAAGATGGCCACGGGCGAGGTCCGCGGCGCGTTCAGCATGTCGGAGCCGGCGCTCGGCTCGGACGTCTCGGCGGTCTCAACGAAGGCCACCAAGAAGGACGACGGCAGCTACTCGATCACGGGCCAGAAGATGTGGCTGACCAACGGCGGCACGTCCACCCTGGTCGCGGTGCTCTGCAAGACCGACGAGGGCAACGACTCGGTCTACAAGAACATGACCACGTTCCTGGTCGAGAAGGAGCCGGGCTTCGGCGAGACGGCCCAGGGCATCACGGTGCCGGGCAAGATCGCGAAGATGGGCTACAAGGGCGTCGAGACGACCGAGCTCATCCTGGAGGACCACCAGATCGCGGCCGAGCAGATCCTCGGCGGCGAGCCGGGCAAGGGCTTCTTCCAGATGATGGACGGCGTCGAGGTCGGCCGCGTCAACGTCGCCGCCCGCGCCTGTGGCCTGGCGATCCGCGGCTTCGAGCTCGGCATCGCCTACGCCCAGCAGCGCAAGACGTTCGGCAAGCAGATCGCCGACCACCAGGCCGTGCTGTTCCGCCTGGCCGAGATGGCGACCAAGGTCGAGACGATCCACACCATGATGGTCAAGGCGGCCCGGCTGAAGGACACCGGCAAGCGCATGGACGTCGAGGCCGGCATGGCCAAGATGCTCGCCTCGGAGTACGCCAACGAGGTCGTCGAGGACTCCTTCCGCATCCACGGCGGCTACGGCTACTCCAAGGAGTACGAGATCGAGCGCCTCATGCGCGAGGTCAAGTTCATGCTCATCGGCGAGGGCACCTCCGACATCCAGAAGATGATCATCGGCCGGGCGCTGTTGAAGGACTACAAGCTCTGAGACCAGCCGCTGCGGGCCGGCGGGAATACCCGGTCGGCCCGCAGCGCTATGCTGGGCAGATAACTCAAGAGGGGCTGATCGGTTTCGACTGTGGTCGTTCGGATCAGGTGAAGCGGGTAGAGAAGGCAACGTCATCTCTCAAACGATCGTTGCAACCCATAAGTGCCGATTCCAAGCGCACTGACTTCGCCCTCGCTGCCTGACAGCGACTGGTGAAGGGCAGACCCGGGAGCGTCCCCGTCCCGGATCGTCTGTCTCATGCAGGGGACTTGCTGGTCACTCCGTGCCACGGGGTGTGATCGGGACTTTTGCGTGGCTGAGCCTGTCGGTGACGTGTTCGTCCGAGCACCGGGGCTGAGAAAAGCGTCTGACGGACTGCACCCGGAGAAGCCCTGATGCAGCGTTACAGGACCGGGGTTCGATTCCCCGCAGCTCCACGACGTGACTGAGCCCCCGTCCTCCCCGATGTATTCGGGGAGGACGGGGGCTCAGTCACGTCTGTCGTGGGGCCGCGGGGAATCGGGTGGGCCCCCCGACCGCGGCGAAGCCGCGCAGCGAGGGATCCCCGCAGCTCCCCTCACCTGTGACCCTTCCCACACGAAACCGCCGTCATCGGCCGTTCTCGCGCGTGATCGCCGCTTGCCGCCGCGATTCCGGTCCGGTCGGACGGGCCAACGCCGTGCTGTGATGCCGCGTCCGCCGGCCCCACCCCTGGCCTGCGCGGACGCGGGTCGTGGGTGCCGCCCGGGGGGAGCGGCGCCCGATGTCGACCCGTGGTCAGCAGGGACACCGCAGGGGAGCGCTGCCGCGAGGCGGTCGAGGGAGTACGCATGCGTTCACGGATCGTCCGGTCCCGTCTGGTCACCGCCCTGGCGGTGCTGCTGGTGCTGTCGCTGACGGTCGTGCAGCCCGACCCGTACGCGGGGACGGACCCGCAGGGCCCGACCGCGACCGACGACCTGCGACCCGTCGCGGCCGGGGTCCCGGAGGCGCCGGTGCAGGTCTACGCCGAGGACTTCGAGCCTCCGCCGACCGGCGCCGGGCCGGCTCCGCAAGGTCTGACCGCAGCCTTCCCCGAGTTCGGCGCCCATGCCGCCTGGCTCGAGGCCCGTGCCTGCAACGGCATCTGGGTCAACGGCGGCCCGGGGCCGGCGGCCGGGTTCGGCGGCTGCGTGAATGCCGGAGGCGACAGCGGGTACGCGGGGATCCGGGCCATGGCCACCGCACTGGGCGGCGGCAACGCCGCGAACCACGCGATCTCGTCGTTCACCCACAACGGCATCAGTCCCGGTGCCGGCCACGTGCAGCTGCTCTCGCCCCAGGTGACGGCTCCGGCGCAGCGCTACTACGTCGCGTCGTTGGACGTCGCGAACACCAACTGCTTCGCGAATCCCGCCCAGATGCGCTTCTTCGTCCAGACCTCGGCGTCGACGGCCGACGCGACGGCCGACCGCGTGTACCTGGGGAGCCCGGTCACGGGGTGCCCGCAGGGAGCACAGCCCAACACCCAGGTCAGCACCCTCACGTCCCCCGGCTCGATCCGCTGGGCCGCGAGCGAGCTGCGCATGGGCCTGGTCAACATGACCGGCACGGGCAACGGCAACGACGCGGCGATCGACAACCTGCGCCTCCTGGACGCCACGCCGAGCCTCGACAAGGCGTTCAGCCCGACCATCATCGCGCCGGGCGGCGTCTCGACACTGACCTTCACGATCACCAACACGACCGAGCTCGCCAGCAAGCTCGACTGGGGCTTCACCGACACGCTCCCGGCGGGGGTCCGCGTCGCCGCGAACCCCGCGATCGGTGGCACCTGCGTCGACTCCGGCGGCGCGGCGCTCACCCGGACCGCCGCCCCGGGCAGCGGCACGATCAGCGTCAGCGGAGGCGACCTGGCGGTGGGGCAGACCTCGTGCACCATCACCGTCGCGGTCACGTCGGCCACCGAGGGCACCTACGTCAACGGGCCGGCCAACGTCACGACCTCGTTCCTGCTGCCCCCCGAGGACGCGACGCTCGTCGTGCGGGCCCCGCGGATCACCCTCACGAAGGCGCTCGACGGCCCTCGCGGCCGATCGGGCGACCAGTTCGCGGTCGCGATCCGCACGGGCTCGGCGACCGGCCCCCTGGTCAGCTCCACCGCGAACGCGGCGACGAGCGGCACCGGGGCCACCGTGACCGCCGGGACGGGGACGACCGGCACCTACGTCGCCACGACGACGCCGCACGTCCTGACCGAGTCCGGCGTCGCCGGGACCGACCTGAGCCTGTACCGGGGCTCGATGACCTGCACCGACTCCGCGGGCCTGCAGCCCGGTCTGCCGCGCGGCCAGGCGTTCACCGGGTCGGTGGCCCTGACCCCCGTCGCGGGCGCGAACATCACCTGCGTCCTGACCAACACGGCGGTGCCGGGCGCGCTCGAGGTCACGAAGGCCTCGGACCCGGCCTCGGGCCAGGCGGTCGCGCCGGGTGACACCGTGCGCTACACGTTGACGTTCGCCAACCGTGGCGGGCAGCCGGTCCAGGTCGCGCACGACGACGTCCTGACCGACGTGCTGGACGACGCCGAGGTCTCAGGCGTCACGTCGTCGAGCCCGGACCTGACCGCCGGACTGATCAGCGGGCGACTGCTGGTCTCCGGGACCGTGCCGGTCGGGGCGACGTACACCGTCACCTACACCGCCACGGTGCGCGACCCGCTGCCCGCCAGCGGCGACGGCGTGCTCGACAACTACCTCGTGCCGCGCGGGTCCACCCCACCGGCGACGTGCGACGCGTCGACGCGGCTGTGCACGACCCACCCCGTCTCCGGCGACGTCTCGGTCGACAAGGCCGTGCAGGGCGAGCTCCGCCCCGGCGGGCTGGTCACGTACACCCTGACCTTCACCCACACGGGCGGCGCTGCTGCTCCGGTGGCCTACACCGACGACCTCGCGGGAGTCCTGGACGACGCGGACCTGACGGCAGGACCGACGTCCTCGGATCCGGGCGTGGTGGCGGCGGTCGACACGGAGCAGATCTCGGTCACGGGCTCGATCGGCCGCGGCGACCCGGTGACCGTCACGTACACGGTGCGGGTCAAGGCCACGGGCTTCGGCGACGCCGTGCTGGACAACTGCGTCCAGGAGGACGGCGGTGACGACCGCGCCTGCACGGAGTCCCCGATCCCCGGCGACCTGGAGATCGAGAAGACCTCCGACCCGGGCTCGGGCGCACCGCTCGTGCGCGGCGACACCGTGACGTACACGCTGACGTTCCGGAACCTGGGCGGTGCCCCGGTCGCGCTCGACCACGTCGACGACCTGGAGCGCCTGCTCGACGACGCAGCCGTCGTCACGGGGCCCGTCAGCTCGTCGCCGGACGTCACGGCGGTGCGGGACGGTTCCACGATCGCGATCACGGGCGAGGTCGCGGGCGGCACGACCGTCACCGTGACGTACTCGGCCCAGGTGCTCCCGGAGGGGCGGGGCGACGGGGTCCTGGACAACGTCCTCCTGGCGGAGGGCGAGACGCCGCCCGGCACGTGCGAGCCCACCCCGGGGCAGCTCCCGACGTGCACGACCCACCCGGTGCCGGCGGACCTCCGCGTGGCCAAGACCGTCGACCCGGCCTCCGGCAGCGTCGTCGTGCCGGGTCAGGTGCTGACGTACACGATCACCGTCGCCAACGGCGGGGGACAGGCGGCCGAGGTCGACCACACCGACCTCCTCGCCGGGGTCCTCGACGACGCGGAGCTGACCTCGCAGCCCGTCGCGTCGGATCCGGCGCTCACGGTCACGCCGACCCCGCTCGGCGCGGGTGACGACCGGTTCCGCATCACCGGCACGGTGCCCGGTGGGGCGTCGTACTCCGTCACCTACCAGGTCACCGTTGCCGCCGCGGCCGAGCGCGGCGACTCGGTGCTGGGCAACGTCGTCGTCGAGGGCGACGCCGAGCCGCCGGAGGTCTGCGAGCCGACCTCGTCCATGTGCACGACCAACCCGGTCTCCGAGGTCGTCGTCTCCAAGTCGGTCACCCCCGAGGCCGGGAGCGTCGAACCGGGCGCCGAGCTGACGTACGCGCTGCGGTTCGAGAACCGGGGAGCCGTCGCCGTCCCGGTGGACCACACCGACCACCTGGGCGGAGTGCTGGACGACGCCACGCTGACGGGCGGGCCAGGCTTCGCCGGTGGCGAGGGCCACGGCCTTGCGGTCGTGCCGCTGCCGTTCACGGGCGAACGGCTCCAGGTGGCAGGAGACCTGGCTGCCGGCCGGACCTCCGTCGTGGAGTACACCGTCACCGTCAAGCACGCCGATCGCGGCGACTCGGTGCTGGACAACTACCTCGTCGAGGGCGACGCCCCGCCTGACGGTCCGTGCGACCCGGCCACCCGGATGTGCACCGTGACCCCGGTCGCCGAGCTCACGGTCGCCAAGTCGGTGGAGCCGGCCTCGGGATCGGTCGTCGTGCCGGGTCAGGTGCTCACGTACACCCTGACCTTCGCCAACACCGGCGGTGCGCCGGCGGCCGTCGACCACACCGACCACCTGGTCGGCGTGCTGGACGACGCGGAGCTGACGTCCCAGCCGGTCGCGTCCGACCCGGCCCTGTCGGTCGCCCCGAGCCCGCTCGGCGCCGGCGACGACGCCTTCGCGGTCAGCGGCTCCGTCCCCACGGGATCCACGATCTCGGTGACCTACCAGGTGACCGTGGCGGCGGCCGACCGCGGGGACTCGGTGCTCACCAACGTCCTCGTCGAGGGCGACACGGATCCGCCGGCGGAGTGCGAGCCGGGCTCGACGACGTGCACGACCAACCCGGTCTCCGAGATCGTCGTGTCGAAGTCCGTCGACCCCGCCTCCGGCACGGTCGTGGCGCCGGGTGCCGAGCTGACGTATGCGCTGCGGTTCGAGAACCGCGGGGCCGTCGCGGTCGCGGTCGACCACACCGACCACCTCGCCGGTGTCCTGGACGACGCCGTGCTCTCGGGCGAGCCGTCCTTCGTCGACGACGCGTCCTTCGGCCTCGCGCTCTCGCCGGACCCGTTTTCGGGCGACCGGCTGGACGTGAACGGCGAGCTCGCCGCGGGGCGGACCGCGGTCGTGCAGTACACCGTCACCGTGAAGGAGGACGGCCGCGGCGACTCGGTGCTGGGGAACTTCCTGGTGGCCGGAGACTCCGTGCCACCGGACGCCTGTGATCCGTCCACCGCGCTGTGCACGACGAACCCGGTCGCCGAGCTGACCGTCGTGAAGTCGGTCGACCCGGCCTCGGGCAGCGTCGTGACGCCGGGGCAGCTCCTGACCTACACGCTGACGTTCGCGAACCGTGGCGGCGTCGCGGCACCGATCGACCACACCGACCACCTGACGGGGGTCCTCGACGACGCGACGCTGACGTCGGGGCCGGCCTTCGTGGGTCCCGACGGAGGCCTGTCGATCGTCGAGGACGGCCAGACGTTCACGGTCGCGGGCGATCTCGCGCCGGGGGCGAGCGTGCAGGTGACCTACCGGGTCACGGTGGCGGCCGACTCCGATCGCGGCGACTCGGTGCTGACCAACGTGGTCGTCGAGGGCGACGGTGAACCGCCGGTGGAGTGCGTCGACGGCAGCGAGCTGCCGTGCACCACGAACCCGGTCGCCGACCTGGGCGTCGTCAAGTCCGCGGACCCGGCGTCGGGCACGACCCTGGTCCCGGGCGACGAGGTCACCTACACGCTGACGTTCACCAACGCCGGCGCGGTCCCGGCGGCCATCGACCACACCGACCACCTCGCCGGGGTGCTGGACGACGCCGAGCTGGTCGGTGAACCTGCCGTCGTCGGCGGGAGCGACGTGGTCGTCGTGTCACCCGTGAGCGACGGCTCCTTCACGGTGCGGGGCGAGCTGGCGGCCGGGGCGGCGGTCCAGGTGACGTACGCGGTGCAGGTCCGTGCAGCCGCGCTGAGGGGTGACTCCGTGCTCGGGAACTTCCTGGTCGCCGGCGCGGGCGACCCGCCGGCGCAGTGCACCGTCACCACGCCGACGTGCACGGAGCACCCGGTCGCCGACCTGGCCGTCGCGAAGTCCGTGGACCCGGTGTCGCAGACGCAGGTCGTCACCGGCCAGACCCTGACCTACCGCCTGACCTTCGTGAACCGCGGCGGCACCGTGATCGACCTGGCACACGCCGACCACCTCACGGACGTCGTCGACGACGCGACGCTCACGCAGGCGCCACGCGTCGTGGGCGACGCGCCCGGCGTCCAGGTCGGAGTCGTCGACGCCAGCGGCTTCACCGTGACGGGCCGGCTCGCTGCCGGGGCGACCGCGGTGGTCGAGTACTCGGTCGTGGTGAAGGCCTTCGCCGACCGGGGCGACGGTGTCCTGGCGAACTTCCTCGTGCTCCGCGACGGCACCCCGCCGACGACGTGCGAGGCGCCGCCGAGCCTGATCGACGTCCTGGCGGGCGGCGACGGAGCGACGTGCACGACCAATCCCGTCGTGCCGCCCGTGCCCGTCGTGCCGACGGACGGCCTGCTGCCCAGCACGGGTGGGCCGACGGTGCTTCTCCTGCTGGGTGGCCTGCTGCTCCTCGGGCTGGGCCTGCTCCTGGTGAGGCAGCGGCGTCGTGACCCCGGCGGACGACACCTCGCGCCGCGCGAGCCGTGAGCGGCTAGACGAGCATCGCGGCGGTCAGCCGGTCGACGACGGCGTCGAGCCAGCTGCCCACGTGCTGGCGGGCCTCGGGCGTGTCGGGGTAGCGGCACCGCACGTGGAGGCCGTCGTCCCCGGCGAGGAACCAGGCCATGACCCCGTCGGGGCGGGTGACGGCCGAGACCCACTGCACCTCGAGCCCGGGCGGCACCTCGGGCAGACGTCGGGTGTCGAGCCACGACAGGGCGAACATGCCGGGCGGTGAGAGCTCGCGGTCGAGGTGGCCCAGGACCGGGGCCAGAGGGTGCGCGCCGATCTTCATCGACTCGCGAAGGGCTGCGGTGCACCCGACCGGGCTGGGGTCGGTGCAGTCGAGCACGGAGTTGGTGATGAACCAGCCCACCGACCCGTACCAGGACGGGTCGTCGCGACTGTGCACCGGGAACACGGCCCGCAACGGGCGACCGGAGAGGTCGGTGGTGGCGGCGGCGACCTCGCTGATCGCGAGGGCCGTCAGACGCGCGCCGTGGTCGGCGGCTCGCTTCTCGAGGGCCTCGAGCTGAGCCGGGTCGAGCACGTCGCGCACCTCGACGACCTCGGCCCTCGGCGCGCTGACGTCGCCCAGCGGCAGCGGGAACGTCGGCAGGCTCCCGCCACCATCGGCGAGCACCGCGGCCCACCGCGCAGCGACCCAGTCGGGCGTGGACTCCTGCTGCTCCAGCAGGCGTGTGTGCGCCGCGAACGGGGGCGCGGGTGCCAGGTCGGCACCGGGCGCTCGGCCGGCCAGGAGGTCGACGAGGCACGTCCGGAGGTCCCGCAGCAGGACCAGGAGCGACCACATGTCGAGGTGGGAGTGGTCGCCGGCGATGACGACGATCGGCCGCGGGTCGTCGCCCGGCTCGGGCACGACGACGCAGAGCCGGTGCGACGGGGCAGCGAACGGACGGCAGGACGCGTCGAGCACTCGGCGCAGCACCTCGCGGGAGGTCTCGGACGGGTCGGTGGGCGGGTGCTCGACCCACTCGCCGTGGACGACCTCGGTCTCGTGGAGTGCCAGCCGGCCGTCCTGGCGGGAGAACGCCGTGCGCAGGGTGCCGTGCCGGGAGACGACCGCGGACCAGGCGTCGGCGAGCTGCTGGGACGTGGCGTCGAGGTCGAGCCGGAACGCGAGCGCCATCCACGAGCCGTCGCGGTCCCCGGCGCTGGTGTGGAGTCGTTGGTCGTACGAGATCGGCACGGCCACACCGGGCAGGCCGGCCAGCCCCGTGGAGAGACTCGTCACACGACCCGGGGGGAGCCTCATGTGAGCCACGTTGGTGAGTCGCATCGCGGCTATCCTAGGCGCGGCGAGGCCCGGAGACCGGGCCCTGGAGCGAGGTGGCGTGCACACATTCACGACGAGCGGTGCCGCGCTCGCGTACGACGTCGACGGCGCCGACGGCCCCCTGGTGGTGCAGCTGCACGGACTCACCTCGGGTCGCGCCCGTGACCGTCAGCTCGGGCTCGATCTCTCGCGGGCGCTGCGGGGCCATCGCGTCCTGCGCTACGACGCGCGCGGTCACGCCGAGTCCAGCGGCACGGCCGATCCGGACACCTATCGCTGGGAGCGGTTGGCCGACGACCTGCTGGCCCTGCTCGACCACGTCGCGCCGGGCGAGGCCGTCCACGGCGTCGGGCCCTCGATGGGCACCGGCACCCTGCTGCACGCCGTGACCCGCGATCCGGCGCGGTTCGCGAGCCTGACGTTCGTGACCCCGCCGACCGCAGGGCGACTGCGCCGCGAGCAGGCCGAGACGTACCTGACGAACGCGGAGCTGGTGGAGCGGGAGGGCCTGGACGCCTTCCTCGCGCTCGACGCGGTCTCGCCGGCCGTCCCCGCGATGGGCCACGCGCCCGAGACGCTGCCGACCGTGCCGGCCCTGCTGATGCCGTCGGTGCTGCGCGGCGCCGCGGCGAGCGACTTCCCGCACCGCCGGCTCATCATCCGCATCCAGACGCCGACCCTGATCCTGGCCTGGACCGGCGACAAGACGCACCCGATGGCGACGGCCAAGCGGCTGCACAAGGCGATCCACGGAAGCCGCCTGGAGGTCGCGCGCACGCCCTACGGGGTCGTGGCCTGGCCGGGCCTGTTCGCCGAGCACGTCGTCACCTCGACGCGCCGCTGACCGGACGACCGCGCCCTGTGCCGCGAGGACGTCCTCGCAGCACAGGGCGCTCATGGTCGACCGACGACTCAGCGAGGCAGCTGCTGGTCGTACCGGTACAGGAACGCGGCCATCTGCTCACGCAGGACCGGCTGTGCCCCGCGGTACGTCGTGACGCCGTTCTCGACGTAGCCCGTGGTGATGCCGGTGCCGGCGAGCCACTCGATCTCGTCGAAGAACACGTGGCTCGGTGCGACGTCGGCGAACGTCGGGCCGTCCTCGTCGACCGACGAGGAGTCGGCCGTGCGGTACAGGAACGCCGCCATCTGCTCACGCAGCACCGGCTGCGACGGACGGTAGGTCGTCGTGCCGTCGGCCTCGGCGTAGCCGGTCGTCACGCCCTGGTCGGCGAGCCAGGTGATCTCGTCGTAGAACGTGTGCGACGTGGGCACGTCCGCGAAGGGCGACTGCGCCGGCGCGGTCCACTCCGGCTCACCTGCGAGGCGGTAGAGGAACGCGGCCATCTGCTCGCGCAGGATCGGCTCGCTCGGGCGGAACGTCAGGGTCCCGTCCTCCTCGGTGTAGCCCGTCGTGATGCCGGTGCCCGCGAGCCACGAGATCTCGGTGAAGAACCAGTGGTTCTCCGGGACGTCGGTGAACGAGTCCGGCTCGGCCGGGGCGAGGTCGGTGACGCCGAAGAACGTCGTCGTGCCCGAGACCTCGTTGCCGACGATGACGATCGGCTCGCCGGTCGGTGAGTCCGAGGCCCTGACGAACGTCAGGCCCTCCGGGCCCAGGTCACCGGCCGAGGCCAGGAACGCGGCCGGGTCGGGCGCGTCCTCGATGGTGCCGTCGACCGAGACCGAGAAGTCACGGTTGTTGATGTACGTGACGTAGAACGGGTTCTCCGGGTCGGAGATGTCGTAGGCGATGACGCCGCCGACGCGCTCGAAGCCGATGAAGGCGTACGTGCGGTCCCCGACCTGGCCGATCGTGAGGTTCTCCGGCTCGGGACCCTTGTCCTCGCTGCGACCCTCGAGGTTCGACTCGGTGTGGTTGGAGTTGAAGTACTCCGGGACGACGCGAGCGACGATCTCCTCGAAGTCCTGCCCGGAGTCGAAGACCTGCGTGCCGTCGGTCGTCCAGATCGAGAACGAGCGGGCGCCGTAGGAGTAGAGCTCGTCGTAGCACGTGCCGGCCTCGTTGAGGCCGTTCTCGGTCGTCACGTTGAGGCGGCCGAGGGCGGCGTCGCCCTTGGCGGCCTGCAGCGGCGAGTCCTCGCAGATCGGCTTGATGCCGTTCTTGCCGAGGTCCTTCACGCGGCGGCCCTCGACGTAGCTGCCCCACTCGCGGGCGTCGCCCTCGTTGGCGGTGACCAGGTAGGTCGAGCCGGCGGCCTGGTACGCGTTGATGCCGTCGGGCATGTAGATGCCCTTGACCGGCCAGGTGGCGATGTTGATGCCGCCGTCACGGTCCGACGGGTCCAGGCCCTGGCCGTCGACGCTGTGGTCCTTGAAGCCGAGCGGCCAGATCTCGTCGACCGTCGCGGTGGCGAGGTTGACGACCGCCACGGCGTTGGCCTCCTGCAGCGCGACGTACGCGACGCTGCCGTCGGGCTCGACTGCGACGTACTCCGGCTCGAGGTTGCGCGAGACCGGCAGGTCGTCGCCGTGCGGGGTCGGACCGAAGACGCGCACGTCCTCGTGCAGGGTCTTCGTGCCACCCGCCTCGAAGGCGTGGAAGTCGGCGGTGCTGACCTCGTCCTGGACCGGGGCGGTCAGCGACGGCGGAAGGTTGACGATGCCGACCGAGCCCTCGGGGTCGGTCAGGAAGTCGTCGGACGGCTCGCCCTCGTTCGCGACGACGGCGCGCGAGCCGTCGGCGGTGAGGGTGACCATGTCGGGCAGGGCACCGACCTGGACGGTGCCGAGGATGTCGAGCGTGTTCGCGTCGGCGAACAGGAGCCAGCCGGCGTCGGTCTTCTCGGGCGCCTCGATCGCGGCGACGATCAGGCCGTCGGGACGGATCGCGAGCGAGTTGGCGGTGGAGCCCTCGTCGATGCCCTCGGCGTTGGAAGCGACGATCGCGTCGATCTTGACCGGGGCGGCCGGGTCGGAGGCGTCGATCACGTCGATCTGGCCCGACTGGGCGTTGACCGTGAAGGTGCGGGCCGTGGCCGCGTGGAACGCGACGATCTCGGCGGCGCTCGCGTCGAAGACGTCGGTGCGGTGGGTGCCCAGGACGTCGAGCGACAGCTCAGCGCCCTCGGCGGAGTCGGTGTGCGCAGGCGTGGCCGCGTGCGCCGAGGTGAGGAGGGCCAGGGGGGCGAGGAGGGCCGTGGCAGTGACCAGGGCCCTCACCCGGCGGTACGTCGCCGAGCGGTGGGGGGAGTGAGACATGGCCGGAGCGTAGGGAGACTCCGTGACCCGAAGGTGGACGAACGGTGACGCGCGGGCGCCCGCGGGGTGTCGTACCTGTGCTCAGGCCCAGAGCGTGGTGCCGAACTGGAACCAGATCAGGCTCGCGACGACGACGTACCAGAGGGCGATGATCAGCACGCGCCACTCGACCAGGAAGCGGCCGACGCCGGACTCGGGGCGCAGCTCGCGCACGGCCTGGCCGATCGCGACGACGAAGATCGGGATCATCATGGTCCACACGACCATGCAGTAGGGGCACAGCACCTGGATGACGTAGATGCTCTGGCTCTGCAGCCAGGTCACGAAGCCGATGCCGAACGTGACGCCGACGATCACGCCGCCCCAGTACCAGCGGGGGAGCCGGACGCCGGAGGCCAGCAGCACGCCGACCATCACGACCAGGGTGAAGCCGACGATGCCGAGGAGGGTGTTCGGGAAGCCGAAGGCCGACGCCTGGGGCTGGTTGACGACGCCGCCACAGCTGACGAACGCGCTGATGTCGCAGTTGAGCGCCTCGCCGGGGTTCTCGAGCAGGTGGATCTTCTCGATCGTGAGGATCAGGGCCGAGGCCAGGGCGATGCCGCCGGACACGATCAGGAAGATGCCGAGTCCGCGCAGGTTCTCGCGCGGTTCCGTGGAGGGGCTCGCGTCCGCGAGCTCGGTGTCAGTCACGCCGCCAGTGTAGGCAAGGACGGTGACAAGTGGACATACCATCGGTATGGTGACATCGCCAGTGTCACGTACGGCCCGAGGAGTCCACCATGAGCACCGACCACGTCGACGTCCTGATCGTCGGAGCCGGCCTGTCCGGCATCGGCGCGGCCCACCGGCTCCGCGAGATGTCCCCGACGTCCTCGTTCACGATCCTCGAGGCGCGCGACCGCATCGGTGGCACGTGGGACCTGTTCCGCTACCCCGGCATCCGCTCCGACAGTGACATGTACACGCTGAGCTACCCGTTCCGTCCCTGGACGAACCGCAAGTCGATCGCCGACGGCGCCGACATCCGCCAGTACATCCAGGACACGGCCGAGGCCGACGGCGTGCTGCCGCACGTCCGCTTCGGGCACCGCGTCGTCAAGGTCTCCTGGTCGAGCGACGACGCGCTCTGGACCGTGACGGCCACGACCGACACCGGAGTCACGACGCTGACCGCCTCGTTCGTGTACTTCTGCAGCGGCTACTACTCGTACGACACGGGCTACACCCCGGAGTTCCCCGGGCTGGAGTCCTTCGGCGGCACCGTCGTGCACCCGCAGTTCTGGCCCGAGGACCTCGACGTCAGCGGCAAGCGCGTCGTCGTGATCGGCTCGGGAGCCACCGCGGTCACGCTGATCCCGTCGCTGGCCGACGACGTCGAGCACATCACGATGCTGCAGCGCTCGCCCACGTTCATCACGAGCCTGCCCGAGGTCGACCCGCTGGCCGGGATCACCCGCAAGATCCTGCCGGCGGGCCTCGCGCACCGCCTGACGCGCTTCCGCAACGCCTCGGTCGCGGTGGGCTTCTACGAGCTCTGCCAGCGCTTCCCGAAGCTGGCCCGCCGGGTCCTGCTGGCCCGGGCCCGCCGCTCGCTGCCGGAGGGCTTCGACGTCGACACGCACCTCAACCCGAGCTACGACCCGTGGGACCAGCGTCTGTGCATCGTGCCGAACGGTGACCTGTTCCGCGCGCTGCGTCACGGCAGGGCCGACATCGTCACGGGCCACATCGCCCGGTTCGACGAGACCGGCATCGAGCTGACCGACGGCACGCACCTCGACGCCGACGTGGTGGTCACCGCGACGGGTCTCCAGCTCGTCAACTTCGGCACGGCGGAGCTCGAGGTCGACGGCCAGGTGCTCGATCCGCACGAGCTGTACGTCTACAAGGGCCTGATGTTCAGCGGCGTGCCCAACCTCGCCTGGTGCGTCGGCTACACCAACGCCTCCTGGACGCTGCGCGCCGACCTGACGTCGCAGTACGTCGCGAGCTTCGTGGAGCACCTGCGCGTGACGGGCCGCCGCTTCGGCGCCCCGCACCCGGACGGCCCCGGTGGCGACGAGCGCCCGCTGCTCGACCTCACCTCGGGCTACGTGCAGCGCGTCGCGCAGCTGCTGCCCAAGCAGGGCACGAGCCGCCCGTGGACGATCCGCCAGAACTGGTGGCTCGACTCGTGGGACCACCGCCGCACCGACCTCGACGAGGCGATGGTCTGGGACACCGCCCCCGCCAAGGCCCCCACCGCCATCTCCTGACCCCTCGCGAGTGGATTCCCGCCCCCTCGCGAGTGGATTCCCGCCCTGTCAGGAGTGAGTTCTCGCCCTGCGGGGAGCGGGTTCCGGCCCCTGGCCGGGCTGGCAGTGCGGACACCAGAAGGCGTTGCGCTCCTGCGTGGGGACGTCGCCCAGGTCGGCGTCGGCGATGCGGGTGCCGCACCGGCGGCACGGCTTGCGCTCGCGGTGGAAGACCCACCGCTCCTGGCCCGGCCGCGTGCTCCCGGTGAACGAGCGCTCCCAGCGGGTGGAGTTGACCCGGATCATCTGCTGGCCGCGCACGATCATGCGGCGCAGGTCGGGCACCGCCCCGACCCGGGTCGTGGGGTGGACGCCCATCACGAACAGCAGCTCGTTGACGTACTCCGTGCCGAACCCGGCGAGGTTGCGCTGGTCGAGCAGGGCCGTGAAGACCTCGCGATCGGGAGCCGCCGAGAGGCGGTCGAGTGCGACGTCGAGGTCCCATCCGGGGCCGAGCAGGTCGGGCCCCAGGTGGCCGACGACGGTCTCCTCGTCGGCCGTGGGCAGGAGGTCGACGGTGCCGAGCCAGAACCCGACCGCCTGGCGCTCGGCCGTCTCGAGCACGAGCCGGGCCGAGTGGGCGGGCCGGTCCCACCGCGTCCCGTGAGGGTGCACGCGCCAGACGCCCTCCATCTTGAGGTGCGTGTGGATCGTCCAGGGGCCGACACGGGTCAGCAGGTGCTTGCCGCGGCTGACGGTCTCGTCGACGACCAGGCCCGTCAGGTCGGCCGTGGCGTGCTGGGGCACCCGGAAGTCGCTGACGGTGAGCACGTGGCCGGAGAGGCCGTCGTGCAGCTTCTGCGCCGTGCGGAAGACGGTGTCACCTTCCGGCATGCAGCTGCAGTCCCTTCGGGTGGGCGCGGAACCCGGCCGCCGTCATCGCCTCGCCCATCGCGGTGCCACCGACGGAGCGGTCGTCGACGGTCTCGACGCGGAGGCGTCCGATGCGGCCCGTGCGTCCCAGGTCGGCCAGGGCCGCAGCGGCGGCCGTGAGGTGCGCCGGGTCGTCGGTGAACGTGAGGATGCGGCGGGCGCCGCGCTCGACGTAGGCGACCAGGGCGCCGTCGTGCAGCAGGACGAGCGAACCCGCACGGCGCGACGGCCGGTGGGTGCTGTCGGCGGCGGCCAGGGTCTCGGGCCAGCCGAGCGCCGCGCCGAACGGCTGCGCCGGGTCGGTCGAGGCCAGGGCGAACGCCGGGGTGACGGTCTCGTCGTCGGACTCGCGCACGTACGAGCGGAGCACGTCGATCGTGGACGTGGCCGCGAACTGGGCCGCGCCCAGGCCCTCCACGAACATCCCGCGCAGCACCGCGCCGCGGTCCTCCGACTCGCGCAGGACGCGGTAGACGTCGGCGAATCCGCCCGGGACCTGCTCGGACATCACCGCACCCCGGGTCAGCACGCCGTGGCGGGCGACCAGGAGCTCGGCGCGCGTCACGGCGCGGCGGGTGGGGTCGACCGGGTCGTCGGGCAGGGCGAACCAGCGGCCGGCCAGCGCCGGGGGAGCAGCCGGGCGCAGCGACCGGGCGTTGAGCCGGCGGGGGCGTCCGGTCGGTCGGGCGCGGGTGCCGCTGCGGCTCCCGGCCCGGGCCCGGACCGGGGCGAACGAGTCGTTGGAGACCAGACCGGACCACGCGAGGTCCCACAGCACGTCGGCCGCCTTGGAGTCGGGGTCGTCGAGCTCGGCGGTGAGGTCGGTGAACCGGAAGGCGCCGCCGGCGCGCAGCCGCTCGAGCACCGTGTCGTGGAGCTCGCTCCGCTCGACCTCGAGCGGGTCCTGGAGCCCGGTCAGGTCGGCGGGGAGCAGACGAAGCCAGCCGTCGGTGCGACCGAGGGTCCCGGCGCCGACCCACGCCACCTCGCCCTCGGCGAGCAGCGTGTCGAGCATCGCGGGGGAGTAGTCGCTCACGCGGGCCGGCAGGACGACCGACTCCCAGGCGCTGGCCGGGAGGGCCACGCCGGCGAGCTGGTCGATCGTGTCGAGGAGCCCGGTCTCGCCGCGGCGGCTGCGGTCGAGGCGGTGCCAGCTCGGCAGGAACCGGACCAGGGTCGTGGCGTCGACCGGCTCGACCTGGCGGCGCGCGGCGGCCAGGCTGCGTCGGCGCAGACGGCGCAGGACCTCCGCGTCGACCCACTCGGTGCGGTCGGTGCTGGTGGCCTCGGTGTCGGTGCGGAACTCGCCCTCGACCAGGCGGCCGTCGGCGGTGAGGCGCTTGAGGACGTCGCGCACCGGCCCGACCCCGAGGCCCCAGCGCGCGGCGAGGGCCGAGGCGGAGAACGGGCCGTGCGTGCGCGCGTGGCGCGACACGAGGTCGCCGAGCGCGTCGGCGGGCGACTCGAGGTGGGCGGCGGGGACACCGAGCGGGAGCGCCACCCCCAGGGCGTCGCGCAGCCGGCCGGAGTCCTCGACGACGGCCCACATCGCTCGGCCGCCCACGTTGACCTCGACGAGGCGGCGCGACTCCTGCAGGTCGGCCAGCCACTGCGGTGCTGCCTCAGGATCGGTGGAGCGCTGCTGCACCTCGTCGGCGGGGATCGGCCCCAGCCGCCGCACGAGGTCGGCCACCTGCTCGGCGTCGCGGGCGCGAAAGTCGGGCGCGGTGCGCTGCAGCTCGGCCTCGACCTCGCGCACGACCTCCGGGTCGAGCAGGTCGCGCAGCTCGGCGCGGCCCAGGAGCTCGGCGAGCAGCCCGGAGTCGAGCGAGAGCGCCGCCGCGCGCCGCTCGGCCAGCGGCGCGTCGCCCTCGTAGAGGAACGCGGCGACGTAGCCGAAGACGAGGTTCTGGGCGAACGGCGAGGCTTTCTCGGTCGTGACCTCGACGAGTGCGACGGTGCGGTCGTCGACGCCCCGCATCAGGCGGGTGAGGGCCGGGAGGTCGTAGACGTCCTGCAGGCACTCGCGGGCCGTCTCGAGCAGGATGGGGAACTCCGGGTGGCGCCGCGCGACCTCGAGCAGCTGCGAGCCCCGCTGGCGCTGCTGCCACAGCGGCGCGCGGGAGCCGGGGTTGCGCCGCGGCAGGAGCAGGGCCCGCGCCGCGCACTCGCGGAAGCGGGCGGCGAACAGTGCGGATCCGCCGACCTCGGTCGTGACGATGCGCTCGAGGTCGTCGGGGTCGAAGGCGAACAGCTCGGCGAGGGCCGGGGCGGCGTCGCCGTCGAGGTCGGGCAGGCGCGCGACGATGCCGTCGTCGGACGCCACGACCGCGCCGTCGAGGTCGTAGCGCTCGCGGATGCGCGCCGCGACCGCGAGCGCCCAGGGGGCGTGCACCCGACGGCCGTACGGCGAGTGCAGGACGACCCGCCAGTCGCCGAGCTCGTCGCGGAAGGACTCCACGACCAGGGTGCGGTCGGTGGGCACGACGCCCGTGGCGGCGCGCTGCTCGGCGAGGAAGGCGTCGAGGTTGGCAGCCGCCCGGTCGTCGAGGAGGGACGGATCGTCGGAGGACCTCGCACCCCCGCCGGCGCTGCGCTCGCGCACGGCGGCGCCGATCGCCTCGCCGAGCTCCGGCGAGCGGCCCGCTGCGTCGCCGCGCCAGAACGGCAGGCGCGCCGGGAGGCCGGGCGCGGGGACGACGACGACCCGGTCGTGCGTGATCTCCTGGACGCGCCAGCTCGTGGCGCCCAGCGAGATGACGTCCTGCACCCGGGTCTCGTAGACCATCTCCTCGTCGAGCTCACCCACGCGTCGTGGCGCGGGCCGCGCGGCCGTGGACTCCTCGTCGACGGGCAGGACGACCGAGAACATGCCGCGGTCGGGGATCGTGCCACCGTTGGTGACGGCGAGCCGCTGCGCGCCGGGCCGCCCCGTGAGGGTTCCGGCGTCGCGGTCCCACACGACCCGGGGACGCAGCTCGGCGAAGTCCTCCGAGGGGTACCGGCCGGAGACCAGGTCGAGCACGGCCTCGTAGACGCGCCGCGGGAGCGTGGCGAACGGGGCGGACCGGCGCACGGCCGTGAACCACTCCTCGACGTCGACGGGCTCGAGCGCGCAGGTGGCGACGGTCTGCTGCGCCAGCACGTCGAGCGGGTTGGTGGGCACGCGGAGCGCCTCGATCGCGCCCGCCATCATGCGGTCGGCCGTGACGGACGCACCGAGGAGGTCGGTGCGGGAGGTGGGGAACAGGACGCCCTTCGACAGCGCACCGACCTGGTGGCCCGCGCGTCCGACCCGCTGCAGCCCCGAGGCCACGGTGGGTGGTGAACCGACCTGCACGACGAGGTCGACCGCGCCCATGTCGATGCCCAGCTCCAGGCTCGACGTGGCCACGACGCACGGCAGGCGACCCGTCTTGAGGTCGTCCTCGATCAGCGCGCGCTGCTCCTTGCTGACCGAGCCGTGGTGCGCGCGGGCGACCAGGTCGGACGTGCCGTCGGCGACGCCCTTCGACTGCGAGCTGCCACCCAGGACCTGGGCCGGCGCCCGCGCGTCGGACTCGGGCGCCCGGGCGTTGCCCTGGCGGTCGGCGTAGGCCTCGTTGAGCCGCGACGTGAGCCGTTCGGCCAGGCCGCGCGAGTTGACGAAGACGAGCGTCGAGCGGTGGGACAGGACCAGGTCGAGCACCTGACGCTCGACGTGGGGCCAGATCGTGCCGGCCGGGCTGTCCTCGTCGATCGAGGGGATGTCGGTGAGGTCGTCGACCGGCACCCGGACGTCGAGGGTGAGGTGCCGCGGCGACGGCGGGGCGACGATCTCGACCGGCCGGCCACCGCCGAGGAAGCGGGCGACCTCCTCGGCCGGACGCACCGTGGCGCTGAGGCCGACGCGTCGGGCGGGACGCTCGAGCAGGGCGTCGAGGCGCTCGAGGCTGAGGGCCAGGTGAGCGCCTCGCTTGGTGCCGGCGACGGCGTGCACCTCGTCGACGATGACGGTGTGGACGTCGCGCAGCGACTCACGGGCCGCCGAGGTGAGGACGAGGAACAGCGACTCCGGCGTCGTGATGAGGACGTCCGGCGGATGCGTGGCGAGTCGGCGCCGCTCCTGCTGCGGCGTGTCGCCCGACCGGATGCCGACGCTGACGTCGACGACGGTGTCGCCCTCGCGCGCCGCGGTGCGCGAGATCCCGACCAGCGGGGAGCGTAGGTTGCGCTCGACGTCGACGGCCAGGGCCTTCAGCGGGGAGACATACAACACTGAGGTGCCGCGGGGCGGGGCGTCGGCCGCCCGCGGCTCGCGGTGAAGCAGCGTGTCGATCGCGCTGAGGAACGCGGCGAGGGTCTTGCCGGATCCGGTGGGGGCGACGACCAGGAGGTGGCGGTCGTCCGGGGCCGACCACGCGGCCGCCTGCGCGGCGGTGGGCGCACCCAGGCTCTCACCGAACCACGCACGGGTGGCAGGCGCGAATCGGGCGAGCGGATCGGACACCCCGCCATCGTCCCAGCGACCACTGACATCGCACGGCGGAGGACCTCCCGCCGGCCTGCGGAACGCCCGCGTGTCCGAATCGGTTCGCCCCAGGGGTTGAGGCATGCTGGCGGGCATGAAGTTCCGCCTCATCGCCGTCGTGACCGCCCTGGCCCTCGTGACCACCGCCTGCAGCGGCGACGACAAGCCGGCCGACGACCAGGAGTCGACCAAGGGCGACAGCCAGACGGTGGTCCAGGTCTCGCCCCTGACGGGCCTGGAGTTCGGCGGCGAGCCGCCGGTCAACCCGGTCTTCGTCGTCAAGGTCGAGAACAGCAAGTCGGGCTCCCCGCAGTACGGCGTGAACCAGGCCGACATGGTCGTCGAGGAGATGGTCGAGGGCGGCATCACGCGCCTCGCCGCGCTGTACCACACGACGCTGCCGACCAAGATCGGTCACGTGCGCTCGCTCCGCGGGACCGACGCCGGCATCGCCTCGCCCGTCGGCGCCCACGTCGTGGCCTCCGGCGGAGCCGGCCCGGCCTACGACGTCATCGCGCAGGCCGGTCTCACGACCTACACCGAGGACAACAACTCCCCGGGGTTCAGCACGGACTCGGCCAAGAAGCGGCCCTACAACCGCCTGCTCGACCTGACCACCGTCGCGGCGCAGGCGTCACCGACCACGATCCCCGGCCCCTACTTCCAGTTCACGCCGGCTGGTGAGACCCCGGCGGCGGCCGCCGGGGCGCGCCCGGTCACCTCGGCCAGCGTGACGTTCTCGCGCAGCCACACGACGACCTTCGGGTACGCCGACGGCGGCTGGACGCGGACGAACGGCTTCGCGGCTCCCGGCGAGGAGTTCGTGGCGAACAACCTCGTCGTGATCTACGCGCAGGAGCGCGACGCGGGCTACCGCGACCCGGCCGGCAACAGCGTGCCCGAGACCATTTTCCAGGGCAGTGGGCCCGGCGTCGTCGTGATCGGCGGACAGGCCGTCGACGTCACCTGGACGAAGGAGGCGCTCAACAGCACCGTGTCGTTCGTCGACGCGGCGGGCGCCCCGGTCACGATCCCGGCCGGCAAGACCTGGATCGAGCTGGTCTCGCAGGACCGCGGCTCCGCGACGTTCCAGTAGGGGGAGGCGCGCTCAGTCGGTGACGAGCTGGCCGAGCGTGCGCAGTCCCGTGAGGATCACGGTGATCGCCTCCTCGACGCGGGCGCTGGCCACGTCGGGGTCGCTGGAGTCGGCGACGAACTCGGCCGAGGACCGGATCGCGCCGTAGAACACGGCGGCGAGCGCCT
>NZ_BAAAME010000004.1:200663-223711 GCF_039529015.1 Aeromicrobium alkaliterrae | reverse complement strand
AGGCGGTCGACGACATCCTGGATGAAGCCGAGCGAGGCGGCTCGCTCGGCCTCCGTGAAGGCCTCGTGGCCCAGCGCGACGGGGGCCTCCTGCATGCAGATGCGACGGAACTCCGTCTCGCGGCTGACGTCGAGATAGGCCCGCAGCCCGGCCTGGGCCTGCTCCCACGGATCGGACTCCGCCTCGAAGGCGGAGCGGATGCGCCGGATGGCCGACTCCTGCAGCTCGGTGAAGACGGCGTCGAACAGCGCGAGCTTGCTGGGGAAGTGGTGGTAGAACGCGCCCTTGGTGACGCGGGAGGCCGCGACGACCTCGTCGAGCGAGGTGCCGGCGTAGCCGTGGTCGGCGAACAGGCGGGTCGCACTCTGGACGAGGGCCTTCTTCGTGCCGGAGGAGTAGCCCCGGCCCGACGCCTTGCCCGAGGCCTTGCGGGCCGCGCGCAGGACCTTGGCCGGATGAGTCATGTCTCACATCCTAGAGGGACGGTCCACCCGTGCCGGGGATCACATGGGTCTTAAGTGGTCTGACCTGCGGCGATGCGCCATACTCAAAGTACGTACTCTCAGTACGTACCCCCCGACGAAAGGATCGCGACCATGACCTGGGATGCCTACCGCCGTCGCAAGAGTGTCGTGGCCGACGTCCTGGCAACAGCCGACGCCGACGCCACCGTGACGATCGAGTCCGCCCTTGCCGCCGTCCCCGGCGCCGAGGAGGTCTACCCCGACCCCTCCCTGCTCCTGCTGGACGTCCAGCTGCTCTGGACCTCCGCCCTCAGCACCCGTCTCGACCTGCTGGTCGGCGACGGTGCCGACACGCCCGAGATCGGCGTGATCAACGCCTGGGTGGACACCGCCGCGGCCCTGCCCGGCGCCCGCCGCCTGCTCGACGAGCACCGCACCTCCGCGACGCTCGCCCGCGCGGTCGCCAAGGAGAACGAGCTCCTCGCCCGAGCGGCCGGGGTGCCGGCGATGTCGCCGACGCTCGTCGGTCGCGGCCAGGAGATCGCCGACGCCGCCCGCGACCAGGCGGTGCTGCCCGAGATCGTGCCCCTGCCGGTGGCCGGTCCCAGCCTCCTCGAGCGGCTGCGCAACGCGCTGGCTGCGTGACCCGAGCCCCCGTGCCGCCCTCCTCCCTTCGGCGCCGCGGGATCCGAGACCCCCGTCTGCGACCTCGTTCTCCCTCCCGGTCGCGGCGGGGGTCTCTCGTTCTCCGCGCCGGTGGCTGGGGTGCCCCCTTCGAGGCTCCTTCGTCGCACCTCAGGGGGCGGAAGCCCTTCCGGGCCCTGAGGTGCGAGCGAGGAACGAGCGAGCCTCGAAGGGCGTGCGGTCAGTCCTCGCGGGGCGTGGAGGCCAGGCGGAGCGCCTCGAGCTTGACCGAGAGCTCGTCGTCGATCGCCGCACCGAGCTGCTCGCGCAGGATCGCGACCGTCACCTGGCTGGCGATCGGGAGGAGCCCCTCCGTGACGGCCAGGATGTGGTCCCAGTCGGACTCGGGCAGGCCGGCCTCGAGGAACGGGTCGATGATCTCGGCCGAGACCGACCGCACGAAGGCGTCGGCGACGGTCCGCAGCTGGGCCCGCATGAGGGGGTAGAGGTTGATGACCGTGCTCGGGTCCAGGCCGAGGTTCACGACCGTCGCGCCGATGCGCACGATCTGCGGCTGCAGCAGCTCGACGTTCTGGTCGTCGATCCAGCGCACGAGACCCAGCGCCGCGAGGTCGTCGATCAGCCGGTTGTCGCGGTCGACGCCCGCCAGGGCGGCGAGCCCGGCGCGCGTCATGATCTCGGGCTCGACGTCGTGCGGCTCGTCGAGGATGCGCAGCAGGTCGAGCGTGTGGCCGGCGACCGCCGGGCGGGCCTCGCGCACGCTGGACTCGATCGCCTGGAGCGTGAAGCCGCGGTCGAGCAGCTCGCGCACGAGCTGGAGGCGCTGGACGTGCTCGCGGCCGTAGTAGCCCGTGCGGCCCTCGAGGCGCGGCGGCGGCAGGATGCCACGCCCGGCGTACGCGCGCACGTTGCGCACCGTCATCCCCACGTGGCCGGCGAGCTCGTCGATCGTGAGCTCGAAGTCGCCGTGCGGCGCGGGGGACGCGTCTGCACCGGTTCCGGACGCTGCGTCAGCCATGCGGGCATCATAGGGGGCATGGATGCATGGCGAGGTCGGCTTCTCGTCGCCACCCCGGCCATCGGGGGCGGCGTCTTCGCCCGCAGCGTCGTGATCCTGCTCGACCACGACGCCGACGGGGCGCTGGGCGTCATCGTCAACCGTCCGTTGGAGTCGGAGGTCCACCGGCTGCTGCCGGACTGGACCAGCTCGGTGACCTCCCCGACGCTCCTGTTCCAGGGCGGTCCGGTCGCCGTCGACTCGGCCCTCGCGGTCGGGGTGCTCGCCGACCCGGCTCCGGCTGACGGGCCGCCCGTGGGCTGGCGTCCGATGGCGGGACGCATCGGGCTGGTCGACCTGGACGGGCCCCCGCCGGCCCCGCAGGTCCTCGCGGGCCTGCGCGTGTTCGCGGGGTACGCCGGATGGGGCCCGGGGCAGCTCGAGGGCGAGGTCGCTGAGGGGTCCTGGCTCGTGCTCGAGGCCGAGCCGGGCGACCTCATCAGCCGCCACCCCGACTCGCTGTGGCACGACGTCGTGCGGCGCCAGCCCGGCGACCTGCGGTTCTGGGCGACGTTGCCCGACGACCCCAGCGAGAACTGACCCTCGTCCGCTCGTGTCGGCCCGGGACGTCACCGGGTCCGCGTAGGATGCATGCGTGGGATTCTTCGGCAGCGGAACGCAGACCGTCCATGAGGAGCGCACTGAGCTGCGCGAGGACGGCGATCACGAACGCTTCAGCCACTACGTCCCCAAGGACGTGCTGACCGAGGCCATGGTCATGGGCACCCCCGTCGTCGCCCTGTGCGGCAAGGTGTGGGTGCCGAGCCGCGACCCGCAACGGTTCCCGGTCTGCCCCGAGTGCAAGGAGATCTGGGACTCCCTGCAGGACGGCGGCGGCGACGGCTCCGGTTCCTCCGGACCGGAGTGAGCGGCACCCGTCTACGGGCCTGGCAGCGAGCCGCCTTCGAGGAGTACACCCGGCGTCAGCCGCGGGACTTCATGGCGGTCGCGACGCCCGGCGCCGGCAAGACCACCTTCGCCCTGACGCTGGCGGCCGACCTGCTGTCGCGGGGGATCGTCGAGCGCGTCGTGGTCGTGGCCCCCACCGAGCACCTCAAGGTGCAGTGGGCCCAGGCCGCGGCCGGCGTCGGCATCACGCTCGACCCCACGATGGCCGGGGGAGGCGTCCTGGGCGCCGACTTCCGCGGCTTCGCGGTCACGTACGCGGGTCTGGCCACCAACCCCACGGCCTACCGCGTCCGCATCGAGCACCGCCGCACGTTCGTGATCCTCGACGAGGTGCACCACGCGGGCGACGCGTTCACGTGGGGCGACGCGGTGCGCGAGGCCTGCGAGCCCGCGGTCCGGCGGCTGTGCCTCACGGGCACGCCGTTCCGCTCCGACGACAGCTTCATCCCGTTCGTCACCTACGCCCCGGCCGACGACGGCACGCTCGTCAGCGTCGCCGACCACAGCTACGGCTACGGCAACGCGCTGCGCGACGGCGTGGTCCGCCCCGTGCTCTTCATGGCCTACTCGGGCGACATGCACTGGCGCACCCGCGCCGGCGACGAGATCCAGGCGCGCCTCGGCGAGCCGCTCACCCGCGACGCCACCGCGCAGGCCCTGCGCACCGCGCTCGATCCGAAGGGCTCCTGGATCCCGGCGGTGCTGACGGCGGCCCACCGCCGCCTCAGCGAGGTGCGGCGCGACGTCCCCGACGCCGGCGGCCTGGTGATCGCCTCCGACCAGGACTCGGCTCGCGCCTACGCCCGCATCCTCGCCGAGATCACGGGCGTCGACCCCGTCGTCGTCCTCAGCGACGAGGCGGGCTCGAGCCAGCGCATCGCCGAGTTCTCGGCCGGCATGGAGCCGTGGATGGTCGCGGTGCGGATGGTCAGCGAGGGCGTCGACATCCCGCGCCTGTCGGTCGGCGTCTACGCCACCACGACCTCGACACCGCTGTTCTTCGCGCAGGCCGTGGGCCGCTTCGTGCGGGCACGTCGCCGCGGCGAGACCGCGACGATCTTCCTGCCCAGCGTGGCGGGCCTGCTGGGCCACGCCAGCGACCTCGAGACGATGCGCGACCACGTCATCGGACGCCCGGTCAAGGACGAGGACGACTTGTTCGCCGCCGAGGCCGAGCTGCTCGCGAAGGCGCAGGAGGCCGAGTCCGGCTCGGCCGAGCTGCAGAACCAGTACCAGGCGCTCGGCAGCCAGGCCTCCTTCGACAAGGTGCTCTACGACGGCGGCGAGTTCGGCTACGACGGCCTCGTCGAGGACGGCGAGGAGCTCGACCTGCTCGGCATCCCCGGGCTGCTCGAGCCCGACCAGGTCGCCGAGCTGCTGCGCCAGAGCCGCCGCACCAAGGCCGCGAAGCCGAAGGTCGACGCCGAGACGCGTGAGGCCGTCCTGCACGAGCGCCGCAGCGAGCTGCGCCGTGAGCTCAACGGGCTCGTCGGGGCGTGGCACCACCGCACCGGCACCCCGCACGGCGTGACCCACACCCGTCTGCGCGACGCCACGGGCGGGCCACCGGCGGCCTCGGCCTCGGTCGAGACGCTGCAGCAGCGCATCGACCTGGTGCGCAAGTGGGCCGTCCGCGCCAGCGGCTGATGCCCTAGCAGCCGCCGACGATGCGGCGGGCGAGGTCGAGCCAGCCGTGGATCACGCGCTCGGTGTCGATGCCCTTGGTGCGCAGCTCGTCGAGCACGCCGATCTCGAGCGGCGCCATGAGGGCCGTCGCAAGCAGGCGGACGTCGCCCGTGACGCCGAGCTCGCGCAGCAGGTGCTGCACGTGCTGGACGACGAACGTCACCGCGGGCGCCGAGCGGCTGCCGGCCGCGCCGGCGGCGCGCAGGAGGTCGCCGTGCAGGATCGTGGTCTCGAGCCGCGAGCGGCCGAAGGCCTCCAGGCGGTCCCACGGAGGGGCGTCGGGCCCGAGCGGCGGTGGCCCGGAGATGACCTGGGCCTGCCAGTGCGACTCGTTCTGGTCGAGCAGGGCGACCATGAGCCCGGCGCGGCTGCCGAAGCGACGAAAGACCGTGCCCTTGCCGACGCCGGCGTGCGCCGCGACGGCGTCCATCGTGACGTCCTCGACGCCGCACTGAGCCACCAGGGCCTGTGCCGAGCACAGCAGGGCCGCGCGATTGCGCGCTGCGTCACTGCGCTCGCTCGCGGGCTCCCCGGCGAGGGGGAGCGGCAGGAGCGGCAGGTCGGTCATCGGATCTCACTGTAGGGCGGGTGCGGGGCGGGGGAGCGCGGAATGTGACGTCCACTATACGGACCGCGGTCCGCTTACGTGCTACCGTACTAAACGGACCCAAGTCCGCTTCACCCAAAACCTCAGGAGCAACCATGTCCGACACCACCACCCGCGTCGCCGTCCTCGTCGGCAGCCTCCGCGCCGACTCCGTCAACCGCCAGGTCGCCGAGTACCTGCGCGACCACGCCCCTGAGGGCGTGCAGCTCGACGTCGTCGAGGACCTCGACGCGCTGCCGTTCTACAACGAGGACGTCGACGCGGGGCAGACCCCGGCCGACGCCCAGCGCGTGCGCGACGCGGTCGCCGACGCGGACGGACTCCTGCTCGTGACGCCGGAGTACAACGGCACGATGCCCGCCGTGCTGAACAACGCGATCGACTGGCTCTCGCGCCCGTACGGCCAGGGCGCCATCACCGGCAAGCCCGTGGCGGCCATCGGCGTGACCCCCACGCCCTACGGCGGCGTCTGGTCGCACGAGCACGCGCTGAAGTCCGCCACGATCGCCGGCGGCATCGCCCTGGAGGACGTCACGGTCTCGCAGACCTCGATCGACGTCGACGTGCTCGGCACCGAGGAGGTCATCGCGAAGCTGCAGGGCGCGGTCGACGCGATCGTCGCCTTCTCGCCGGAGCCGGCCACCGTCTGAGCGTGCCCGGGAAGGTCTCGCCCCCGTCCGTTGTTGAGACGGGGGTGAGGCTCTCCGTGCTCGATCTCGTCCCCGTCCGTACCGACCAGGGATCGGGGGACGCGGTCCGCGCCAGCATCGGCCTGGTCCGCACCGCCGACCGTCTCGGCTTCAACCGCTACTGGGTCGCCGAGCACCACAACATGCCGTCCGTCGCCGCCACCAGCCCGCCGGTCCTGATCGCGATGCTCGCCGCGGCGACCGAGCGCATCCGCCTCGGCTCCGGCGGCGTGATGCTGCCGAACCACGCGCCCCTGGCGGTCGCCGAGCAGTTCGCGCTGCTGGAGGCGGCCTACCCGGGGCGCATCGACCTGGGCATCGGTCGCGCGCCCGGGTCCGACCCGGTCACCTCGGTCGCGCTGCGGGGGGCCGCGGGCCGCGACGACTCCGACGTCCGTCTGTTCCCGCAGTACCTCGACGACGTCGTCGCGCTGATGGGCGCCGAAGGGGTCAAGGTCCCGGTGCCCCAGACCCTCGGCCGGGCGCCGTACATCCTCAAGGCCACCCCGGCCGCGGCGTCCGTGCCGCGCCTGTGGCTGCTCGGGTCGTCGATGTACTCGGCCCAGCTGGCCGCCGAGAAGGGCCTTCCGTACGTCTTCGCGCATCATTTTTCGGGCCACGGCACGGCCGAGGCACTCGCGTTCTACCGGAGCCACTTCCGTCCCAGTGACGTGTGCGCCGAGCCCACCACGTTCCTCACCGCGAACGTCGCCGTGGCACCGACGCTCGAGGAGGCGCGCGACCTCGCCCGGCCCAACGCGATGAACATGGCGCGCCTGCGCGGCGGCCTGCCGATGCAGCCGCTCGCCCTGGCCGAGGACCCGACGGACGACCTGCCGCCGCAGCTGGAGGCGATCGTGGCGTCCTCGCTGCGCCAGGGTGGCGTGGGCGAGCCGGCCGCCGTCGCGGCCCACCTGCGCGAGCTCGCGGAGCAGTTCGAGGTCGACGAGGTCATGCTGCACCCCATCGCCTCGGAGCACGTCGGCGTCGCGCCGGACGCGGCTCCGGCGCGGGAGCGCTCGCTCGAGCTGCTGGCGGCCGAACTCGCGTTCTGAGCGCGGTTGCAGGCCTCTCGCGGGGTCCGCGCGGCTGGATTCCGGTCCCGTCGTGCCCTAGCGTGACAGTGACGCTGTCACGATAGGAGACCCCATGCGACTGCCCCTGCGCCGCGACCACTGGGCGCGCGAGATCGACCGGCTGGACCCCGTGGCCGACCGGCTGCGGATCACCCAGATCCTGTCGATGCACGAGTTCCCCTGGGAGCTCCAGCAGGCGCTGAGCTTCGCGCTGTTCCGCACCTATGCGGTCCCCAGCATCGGCCGGCTCCTGTTCGACACCGGTCAGTTCACGGTCGACACGCAGCGTCGTCACGACGACACCGTCCTGATCCTGGAGGGCATCGTCGAGCACGGTCCGGACTCGCCGGACGGGCGTCAGTCGATCCGGCGGATGAACCAGATGCACGGCAGCTACGACATCAGCAACGACGACATGCGCTACGTCCTCTCGACGTTCGTCGTGATGCCGGTGCGGTGGGTCGAGGAGTTCGGCTACCGGCCGTTGCGGGGGCATGAGGTCGAGGCGACGGTGGAGTACTACAAGCGCGTCGGCGCGCTGATGGGCATCAAGGACCTGCCGCAGGACTACGCCGGGTTCAGCCGCCTGCTCGACGTCTACGAGACCGAGCACTTCACGCCCGACCGCAAGACCCGCGCCGTGGCGGACGCGACCCTGGACCTGCTGGTCTCGTTCTACCCGCGACCGCTCGCGCCGGTCGTGGACCTGTTCGCCCGGAGCCTGATGGACGACGCCCTGCTCGCCGCCTTCGGCTATCGCAAGCCGCCGGCGGTCGCGCGGTGGGCCACCCGGTCGGCCCTGCGGCTGCGGGGGCGGGTGCTCGCCCACCTGCCGGCTCGGCGGAACCCGACGTACGCGCGCGACCTGGCGCGAGTCAAGAGCTACCCGAACGGACACATCGTCGAGCGCCTCGGCACGTTCCCCGACACGATGCCCAGCGACGAGGAGCTCGCCGCGCGCTCAGCGTGACGGCGCGACGACGACCCCGGCAGCGGTGAGCTCGGTGCGGAGGTCGGGGAGGTTCGCGGAGGTGACGGCGGCCGTGAGGCCCTCGACCACGCGGACGCCGAAGCCCTCGCGGGCGGCGTCGAGCGCGGTGGCGCGCACGCAGTGGTCGGTCGCGATGCCGACGACGTCGACGTCGGTGATGCCGGCGGCGCGCAGCCAGTCGGCCAGCGTGGTGCCGTCGGCGTCGTGGCCCTCGAAGCCCGAGTAGGCGGCCTCGTACTCGCCCTTGAAGAACGTCGCGGCGAAGAGGTCGGCGTGCAGCGGCTCGTGCAGCTCGGCACCCGGGGTGCCGACGACGCAGTGGCGCGGCCAGGAGTCGACGAAGTCCGGGGTGTCGGAGAAGTGGCTGCCCGGGTCGACGTGGTGGTCACGCGTCGCGACGACGGTGCCGTAGGTGCCGGAGGCGATGAGCTCGGCGACGTCGGCGGCGACCTGCGCACCGCCGGTGACCGCGAGCGACCCGCCCTCGCAGAAGTCGTTCTGCACGTCCACGACGATCAACGCCGTCGTCACCGGAGCCGTCATCCCCCCACCCTAGGCCCGGGCGGTGACTGAGGGACCTGTCGCACGGGAGAGCGGTGACTGAGGGACCTGTTGAGCACCGGCACTGGTCCCAGACTCACCGCCCGGGTGTGGGACTGGTCCCTCAGTCACCGCCCGGCGGTCAGGTGAGGAGGGTGTCGAGGACGGGGCCGCCGGGGGAGAGCTGCATCGCGGCAGCGGGGAGCTCGGCCATCGCGGCGCGGTGGTGGGCGACGGCGTCGGCGAGGGTGCCGTGGTGCACGCGCTCGCCGTCGGCGACGAGGGGGACCAGGAGCGACCGGTCGTCACCGTCGTGCCGAGGAGGCTCACCGATGCCGACGAGCTCGGCCCGGGCGACGCCGTCGGTCAACCGCCGCACGGCGTACTTGCGCCCGCCGACCGAGGTCTTCGCGGTGCTGGCCTTCGCGACGGGCACCATCTCGCCGTCGTCGCCGGCCCGCGCGACGAGCTTGTAGACGAAGCCGCACGTCGGCACGCCCGACCCGGTGACGAGGGACGTGCCCACGCCGTACCCGTCGACGGGAGCGGCCGCGAGCGCGGCGATCGCGTGCTCGTCGAGGTCGCTCGTCACGATGATCCGGGTCTGCGTCGCGCCGAGGTCGTCGAGCTGGCGGCGCACCTGCCGCGCGAGCGAGACCAGGTCGCCGGAGTCGATGCGCACGGCGCCCAGCCCGGGCCCGGCGACCTCGATCGCCGTGCGGATCGCCTCGGAGACGTCGTAGGTGTCGACGAGCAGCGTCGTGCCGACCCCCAGCGCGTCGACCTGCGCCGAGAAGGCCTCGCGCTCGGAGTCGTGCAGCAGCGTGAAGGCGTGCGCGCTGGTGCCGGTCGTCGGCACCCCGTACGACCGGCCGGCCTCGAGGTTCGAGGTCGCGGTGAAGCCGACGACGTGCGCCGCGCGGGCGGCCGCCACGGCGGCCCCGTCGTGCGTGCGCCGCGACCCCATCTCGATGCAGGGACGGCCCGCCGCGGCCGAGATCATGCGGGCACCGGCCGACGCGATCGCCGAGTCGTGGTTCAGGACCGACAGCAGCAGCGTCTCGAGCAGCACGCCCTCGGCGAACGTCGACTCCACGACGAGCACGGGCGACTGCGGCAGGTAGACCTCGCCCTCGGCGTAGCCCCAGATCGAGCCGGAGAACCGGTAGTCGGCGAGCCAGTCGAGCGTGGGCGCGTCGACGACCTCGGACTCGCGCAGCCACTCCAGCTCGGCGTCACCGAAGCGGAACTGCTCCAGCGCGTCGAGCGCGCGGCTGGTCCCGGCGACGACGCCGTAACGCCGCCCGCCCGTCAGCCTGCGGGAGAACAGCTCGAACACGCTCGGCCGGTGCGCGGTGCCGTCGGCGAGCGCCGCCTGCAGCATCGTCAGCTCGTAGCGGTCGGTCAGCAGCGCCGTGGAGGTCACCTCGGCAGCCTAGGCGCGGGGACGGTCGTCCGGGGGCGGCGGGAGCGTGGTTTCGTCGCAGCCACGCCTGCGTCACAATGGGGACCGTGCCCAAGACAGCTCCTGTCGAGCATGCCGACACCGAGGTCGTCGCCGACCTCGCGATCGACCGACCGTGGGTGACGATCGTCTGGAACGACCCGGTCAACCTCATGAGCTACGTCGCCTTCGTGTTCCGCACGTACTTCGGCTACACCGAGGAGAAGGCGACCACGCTGATGATGGCGGTCCACCAGGAGGGTCGCGCCGTGGTCTCCAGCGGCGGCCGCGAGGAGATGGAGCGGCACGTCCAGGCGATGCACGACTACGGTCTGTGGGCCACGGTCCAGAAGGACGAGGCGTGACGGGAGCCATGGGATGAAGCCGTTCCGCCGCAGGCGCCGGGGGAGCATCACCGCGACCTTCGACCCGGCCGAGGCCGACCTGCTCGCGAACCTGGCCCGCCAGGTCGTCGAGCTGCTGCGCGACCGCCACGGCGAGTCCGTCTCCGACACCGACCCGCTGGCCGCCCAGCTGGGCATGAACGGTCCGGTCATGCCGCCGGAGGACCCCGTCCTGCGGCGCCTGCTGCCCGACGCGTACTCGGGTGACGAGGCCGAGGAGTCGGGCGAGTTCCGGCGGTACACCGAGCAGTCGCTGACCGCTGCGAAGGTCAGCCACGCGGAGGCCCTCATCGCGGCGCTCGTCGTGGGCGGCTTCGACCCCGACGCGAGCGACATCCGCGGCCAGGAGGAGGTCGACGTCGAGCTCGGCCCTGAGGCGTCCCTCGCGTGGCTCAAGGCGCTGACCGACATCCGTCTCGCCCTCGCGATCCGGCTCGGCATCGAGACCGAGGAGGACGTCGACCTCGTCGCACACTCCGCCGACCCGGCGGCGGTCGCGATGAGCGACATCTACGACTGGCTCGGGCTCGTGCAGGAATCCCTCGTCGCCGCCCTCGACTAGCTCCTGACCGGTGGGCGGACGCCCGATCTGCCGCTCGGGAAGGCGTCGATAGGATCGGTGACCGTGCTGACCATCCAGCGGGAGATCCTCGACGCGATCGTGGCCCACGCGCGTCGCGACCACCCCGACGAGGCGTGCGGCGTGGTCGCCGGCCCGTTCGGGTCGGACCGGCCGACACGGTTCGTTCCCATGGTCAACGCCGCGATGTCGCCCACGTTCTACGAGTTCGACTCGGGTGACCTCCTGCGGCTCTACCGCGAGATGGACGACCGCGACGAGGAGCCCGTCGTGATCTACCACTCGCACACCGCCACCGAGGCCTATCCGTCGCGCACCGACACCAACCTGGCCTCGGAGCCGAACGCCCACTACGTGCTGGTCAGCACGCGCGACGGCGCCCACGAGTCCGGCCCCGTCGACGTCCGGTCGTACCGGATCGTCGACGGCGAGGTCACCGAGGAAGAAGTCACGATCGTCGAGCGTTACGACGATGACGCACCCGCCCCCACGAAAGAGTCAGCCTGATGGCCATCGAGGTCCGCATCCCCACGATCCTGCGCACGTACACCGGCGGTGAGCGCGCGGTCGAGTCCACCGGCGCCTCGGTCGCCGAGGTCATCGACGCGCTCGAGTCGGCCCACCCGGGCATCAAGGAGCGCCTGGTCGAGGACGGTGCCGTGCGCCGCTTCGTGAACATCTACGTCGACGACGAGGACATCCGCTTCACGGGCGCCCTGGAGACCCCGGTCGCCGAGAGCTCGACCGTCGTGATCCTGCCGGCCGTCGCCGGCGGGGCTGTGTCCGATCTCGCCGCCCAGGGCCCGGCACCCCTGCCGGCGTGACCCGCTTCGCGAACCTCATCGAGTCGGTCGGCGGCACGCCGCTGGTCGGCCTGCCGACGATCTCGCCGTCCGCCGACGTGCGGCTCTGGGCCAAGCTCGAGGACCAGAACCCGACGGGCTCGATCAAGGACCGCGCCGCCCTCGCGATGATCGAGGCCGCTGAGGCCGACGGCCGACTCACCCCGGGCTGCACGATCCTCGAGCCCACGAGCGGCAACACGGGCATCTCCATGGCGATGGTCGCGAAGATGCGCGGCTACCGCATGGTGTGCGTGATGCCCGAGAACACCTCGGAGGAGCGCCGCCAGCTGCTGCGCATGTGGGGCGCGGAGATCATCCCGTCGCCCGCCGCCGGCGGCTCGAACGAGGCGGTCCGGGTGGCCAAGGGCATCGCCGCCGAGCACCCCGACTGGGTCATGCTCTACCAGTACGGCAACCCGGCCAACGCGGGTGCGCACTACAGCGGCACCGGCCCGGAGATCCTGGCCGACCTGCCCGAGGTCACCCACTTCGTGGGCGGGCTCGGCACCACCGGCACCCTGATGGGTGTCGGCCGCTTCTTCCGCGAGCACAAGCCCGAGGTGCGCATCGTGGCCGCCGAGCCCCGCTACGGAGAGCTTGTCTACGGCCTGCGCAACATGGACGAGGGCTTCGTGCCCGAGCTGTACGACGAGAGCATGATCGACGCCCGGTTCAGCGTGGGCCCGCGTGACGCGGTCCGCCGGGTGCGCGAGCTGATCGACTCCGAGGGCATCTTCGCCGGCATCTCGACCGGCGCCATCCTGCACGCGGCTCTGGCGCAGGCCGCCAAGAGCATCACGGCCGGCGAGAGCGCCGACATCGTCTTCGTCGTGTGCGACGGCGGGTGGAAGTACCTCTCGACCGGCGCGTACGAGGGAACGCTGGACGAGGCGGAGGACGCCCTCGAGGGCCAGCTGTGGGCCTGAGGCTCCGCGGCTGGCTGGTCATGCTGAGCGCCTACGGCGCGTTGTGGCTCGGGGGCACGGTCGTGGCCCTGCTGATCCGGGCGAACGGGCCCGCCGACAGCGACACCGGGTGGTGGGGGTTCCTGGGGTTCCTCGGGCTGCTGCTGACCCTGGTCGCGATCGCCCTCGGCTCGCTGGTCGTGGCGCTCGCGAGGGCGACGTGGGGACCCGTCCTCCGAGGACTCGTCGGGGCGGCCGTCGGCCTGGCCGGCACGGCGGCGCTGACGGGGCTCTGGCTCGTCGTCGTCAACCTCTGACCCCGGCGTCCGCGGGCGCGGGATAGGCGCAGGGCCCGACCTCCCCTAGGCTTCCCATCGTGAGCCAGATCGTCGTGTTCTCCGGCAGTGCCCATCGGGAGCTCGCCACGAGCATCTGCAGCCATCTCGGGGTGTCGCTGTCCCCGTCGGAGACGGCGCGGTTCAGCAACGACTGCCTCCAGGTGCAGCTGCTGGCGAACTGCCGCCAGCGCGACGTCTACATCGTGCAGCCGCTCGTGCCGCCGACGCAGGACCACCTGATGGAGCTGCTCCTGATGGTCGACGCCGCGCGCGGTGCCTCGGCCGCGTCGATCACGGTCGTGATCCCGCACTACGCCTACGCGCGCTCGGACAAGAAGGACGCCTCGCGCATCTCGATCGGCGGCAAGCTCGTCGCCGACATGCTCGCCACGGCGGGCGTGGACCGGGTGGTCACGATGACCCTGCACGCGCCGCAGGTGCACGGCTTCTTCGCGATGCCGCTCGACCACCTGACCGCGATCGGCGAGCTCGCCGCCTACTACCGCGAGCGCGACCTGAGCGACACCGTCATCGTCTCGCCCGACTTCGGCAACGCCAAGACGGCGTCGCAGTTCGCCCGCCTGCTGGGCCTGCCCGTCGCGGCCGGCAGCAAGCAGCGCAAGGCCGACGACAAGGTCGTGATCGACGCGATCGTCGGTGACGTCCGCGACAAGAAGGTCATCGTCCTCGACGACGAGATCGCGACGGGCGGCTCGATCGTCGAGCTCGTCGCGATGCTCGAGAAGGAAGGCGTCACCGAGGTCTCGGTCGCCTGCACGCACGGGCTCTTCACGGGCAACGCCGTCGAGCGCCTGCGCGACCACCCCACGATCGCCGAGGTCGTCACGACCGACACGGTCCCGCCGCCGGCCGACTGGCCCGCGCTGCGGATCCGGTCGGTCGCGCCGCTGTTCGCCGAGGCGATCGCCCGCATCCACGCGGGCGAGTCCGTCTCGAGCCTGTTCGACGGCGTCGACCCGACCCACGCCCCGCCGCAGCCCAAGCTCCCGCTCTGAGGCCGCCCGCCGGTCCGGACCCGGAGCGTCGTCGACGTCATGTGGTGCGACGGCCCACCGGGCTCTAGTCTCGGGCTGTGGCGGACGCACCCATCGGCATCTTCGACTCCGGCTTCGGCGGGCTGACGGTGGCCCGTGCGGTGCTCGACCAGCTGCCCCACGAGCCGGTGCTCTACGTCGCCGACACCGCGCGCCAGCCCTACGGTCCGCGGCCCATCGGCCAGGTGCGCGAGTTCGCGCTCGAGTGCCTCGACCAGCTCGTCGAGCACGGCGTCAAGGCGCTGGTCATCGCGTGCAACTCCGCCAGCGCCGCGGTCCTGCGCGATGCGCGCGAGCGCTACGACGTCCCGGTCGTGGAGGTCATCGTGCCCGCCACCCGCCGCGCCGTGAACGCCACGCGCGGCGGATCCGTCGGCGTCATCTGCACCACGGCGACGGCCACCTCCCGCGCCTACGACGACGCCTTCGCGGCCAACCCCGGCATCGACCTGCACGTCCAGGCCTGCCCGCGCTTCGTCGAGTTCGTCGAGGCCGGGATCACCGGCGGCGACGAGCTGCTGCGGGTCGCCGAGGCGTACCTCGCGCCGCTCAAGTCGGCCGGTGTCGACACCCTGGTCCTGGGCTGCACGCACTATCCGCTCCTGACCGGCGTACTGTCCTACGTCATGGGTGACGCGGTCACGCTGGTCTCCAGCGCCGAGGAGACGGCCAAGGACGTCTACCGACTCCTCGCTCGGGAGGGTCTGACGCGCGACGCGGACCTGCCGGCGCCGCAGCACCACTTCATGACGACGGGGGACCCCGAGGAGTTCGCGACCCTGGGTCGCCGTTTCCTCGGACCCGAGGTCGGACTCGTCGAGGGCTTCGGCCTCAGGGAGGTCAGGGCATGAAACTGACGATCGTGGGCTGTGCGGGCTCCTACCCGGGGCCGGACTCCGCGGCCAGCTGCTACCTGGTCGAGACCGAGCACGAGGGCCGCACCTGGCGGCTCGTGCTCGACCTGGGCAACGGCTCGCTCGGTCAGCTGCAGCGCTACATGGACCCGCGTGGCATCGACGCCGTCGCGATCAGCCACCTGCACCCCGACCACTGCATCGACCTGGTCAGCCTCGTCGTGATCGCCAAGTACCACCCGAAGGGCGCGTACGAGAGCATCAAGGTGATCGCGCCCCGCGGCGCGGAGGAGTTCCTGGCGCACGCCGGCGGCCCCGGTGGCGAGCCGCCGCTCGACGCCCTGAACTTCGCGGTGTGGGAGGACCAGCCCGTCCAGCAGGTCGGCCCCTTCACGGTCACGGTCGTGCGGGTCAAGCACCCGGTTCCGGCCTACGCGATGCGGGTCGAGGCCGGCGGCAAGGTCCTGGTCTACTCCGGCGACACCGGACCCACTCCTGAGCTCGACGAGCTCGCGGCAGGCGCCGACCTGTTCCTGTGCGAGGCGTCGTTCGTCGAGTCCGCCGTCAACCCGCCCGACCTGCACCTCACGGGTGCCGAGGCGGGCCAGTGCGCGTCCGCAGCGGGCGTGGGGCACCTGCTCATCACGCACATCCCGGACTGGACCGACGCCGACGAGGTCGAGGCCGACCTGGCTGCGGTGTACGACCGCCGCTACGCGATCGTGCGACCGGGCGACGTGTTCGAGGCCTGAGCCGGTCCCTAGAGTGGCCGCATGACGACTCGTGAGGACGGCCGCGCCGTCGACCAGCTCCGTGACATCTCGATCCAGCGGAACTGGCTCGACCACGCGCAGGGCTCCTGCCTGATCGAGTTCGGTCGCACGCGGGTGCTGTGCGCCGCGTCGGCCGTGGAGGGCGTGCCGCGCTGGCTCAAGGGCCAGGGCAAGGGCTGGGTCACGGCCGAGTACGCGATGCTGCCGCAGGCCACTCACGACCGCTCCTCGCGCGAGTCGGTCAAGGGCCGCGTCGGCGGCCGCACGCACGAGATCTCGCGCCTCGTGGGGCGCTCGCTGCGCGCCGCGGTCGACACCGCCGCGCTCGGCGAGAACACCATCACGATCGACTGCGACGTGCTCCAGGCCGACGGAGGCACCCGCACGGCCGCGATCACGGGCGCCTACATCGCGCTGGCCGACGCGGTCGCGCACCTCAAGAGCCTCGACGCCACGAAGGGCGAGCCCCTGCGCGACTCGATCGCCGCGATCAGCGTCGGCATCATCGACGGCGTCCCGATGCTCGACCTGCCCTACGTCGAGGACGTGCGCGCGGAGACCGACATGAACGTCGTGATGACGGGCTCCGGCTCGTTCGTCGAGGTGCAGGGCACCGCTGAGGGCGCCCCGTTCGACAAGGCCGAGCTCGACGCGCTGCTCGACCTGGCCGCCGGCGGCTGCGCCGAGCTGACCCGTCTGCAGGTGGAGGCCCTGGGCCGATGACGGCTGCTGCGGCGAACGGCCGCCGGATCGTGCTGGCGTCGAACAACGCGAAGAAGCTCGCCGAGCTGCAGCGCATCGTCGCGCCCCTCGTGCCGGGGCTAACGGTGCTGGGCCTGGCCGACGTCGAGGCCTACCCGGAGCCCGCCGAGACCGATCCGAGCTTCGCCGGCAACGCGCTGATCAAGGCGCGCGCCTGCGTCGAGGTCACCGGCCTGCCGGCACTCGCGGACGACTCGGGCCTCTGCGTCGACGCGCTTAACGGGATGCCGGGCGTGCTCTCGGCTCGCTGGTCAGGGGTCTCCGGGCCCGACAAGGACCGCGCGAACAACGACCTCCTGCTCAGCCAGCTCGGCGACGTCCCCGACGTCCGGCGCACGGCCCGGTTCGTCTGCGCCATCGCGCTGTGCCTCCCGGACGGCACCGAGATCGTCGAGCACGGCGAGATGGCGGGACGCATCCTGCACGCGCCGTTCGGTGGCGGTGGCTTCGGCTACGACCCCCTCTTCGCCGCCACGGGCCACGAGGTCTCGACCGCCGAGCTCGAGGTCGCCGAGAAGGACCGCATCAGCCACCGCGGGCACGCCCTGACCGCGATCGCACCGCGCATCGCTGCCGCGCTGGGCTAGACGGCGTCCGGCTCGCGGTTCAGCGCCGTCAGGACGACCTCCGCGATCGCGCGGCTCCCGTCCAGGTCGGGGTGCACCCCGTCGGGGGTGCGGTCCTCGGGCAGGACCCCGTCCATGGGCAGGAACTCGCAGCCGTTGCGGTCGGCGGCGGTCTCGATGGCGGCCGTGACGTCGTCGACGTACTGCTGCTGCAGCGGGCCCCACGGCGGCGCGAGCACCACGACGCGCGCGTCCGGGTACGTCGTGGTGAGGCGCTCGAGGAAGGCGTCGGCCGCCGCCAGCACCTCCTCGCTCGGCACCGGGACGAGGTCGGTGCCGTCGCAGCGGGCCCAGTCGTTGCGGCCTCCCTCGACCAGGATCAGGCTCGGCGGCGGCTGCTCGAACACGCCGGGTCGCTGCGGGAAGGTCGTGCCGCGGCACTGCGAGCCGGGTCGCTGGTAGCCCGAGCCGGCCTCGGCCAGCACGGTCGTCTCGTAGCCCAGCTCGCGCGCGACGAAGCTCCACCACGCCTGCTTCGGGCTGCCGGGCTCGTCGACGTAGCTCGCGGAGATCGAGTCGCCGATGACGAGCATCGTCGGTGCAGCCCCCGCGCTCGCGCGGTCGTTGCCCGGGCCGGCGAGCAGCGCGGTGGACACCGCGACGACAGCTGCTGCTGCCGCCGCGACCCACCACACCCGCTGCCGTCGGACCACGGTTATCCCGCCTTCGGCAACCCGTCGGGAGTGCAGAGGTCGCCGACGTCGGCCGTGCGGTCGCTCGTGATGAGGTCGAACATCTGAGCCGCGCGCTCGTCGTCCCAGCGCACGTCGAAGTTCTTCAGCGGCACGGTGCAGCTGAGGCCCTCGCCGCCCATCGCCGAGGACAGGCCCTGGGCGAAGCGGACGAGCTGCAGCGTGCTGACGTCCTCACCGATGCCCAGCGACGACGCGGCGCCCTGGTTGATGCCCCAGTAGCGGAACGGGTTGAGGATGCTGGAGGGCTGCTTGACCTTCTCGGCCAGCGAGCCCATGACCTCGCGCTGCGCCTGGACGCGCTGGATGTCCTGCGTCGCGTACGTGTGGCGCGAGCGCGAGTAGCCCAGGGCGGTGGCGCCGTCGGCCTCCTGGCAGCCGGCCTGCAGGTCGATCCCGGCGTCGGGGTCGTTGATCGGCTCCTGCGGGCAGATCTCGACACCGCCGACCGCGTCGACGACGTTGACGAGGCCGCCGAAGCCGATCTCGATGTAGGCGTCGACCCTGATGCCGGTGTTCGACTCGATCGTCTGCACCAGCAGGGGCGGGCCGCCGTAGGCGTAGGCGGCGTTGATCTTGGTGCTCCCGTAGCCGGGGACGTCGACGATCGAGTCGCGGGGGACCGACAGGAGCAGGGCCGGGCCGTCGCCGACGTGCAGCAGCATGATCGTGTCGGTGCGGCCGTTGCCGCCGCCGTCGCCGCCGGTGGCGAGCTCGGCCTGCTGCTCGGGGGTCAGGCCGGCGCGGCTGTCGGAGCCCACGACGAGGTAGGTCGTGCCGGGCTGCTCGGCCGGGCGGTCGCCGTCGTAGGACGCGTCGACGCGGTTCGTCGAGCTCAGCGCCCAGAACGGCACGGCGATCAGGAACACGAGCCACAGCACGATCAGCAGCAGCGGGACGCGGATCCACCAGCGCCGCTTCTTGCGCGGTCGTCCGTCGCCCGAGGGGCCGGTGGGACCCGAAGGGCGCCGGCCCGGTGGCGGCAGGTTCGGCGGCGGCAGCTCCGGCGGCGGAGCGGGCGCGGCGCGGCGGGGCGTCGTCGAGGGGCCCTGGTCGTAGAGCCAGTCGTACCCCTCGGGCGGCTGTTGCGGCATGGGAAGACGGTATCCCCGCAGGCCGCGTCCGGCGGCGATGACACCCATCCGTCACCACCGCGCGGCCCAAAAAATCGGTGGCGACGGTCGGCGTGCCCTCAAGTCGAGGTCGAGACTTCGTGGTCAAATGGTCGCGCTCAGCACCTTCCCCACGTGAGGACGACATGCCTGACGATCGCTCGAGCGCGGGTCCGGCCGCGCCTGCCCGCACCGCCGCCGAGGAGTCGGCACGCGTGCAGTTCCGTCGTGCCATCGTCCTGCTGGTCATGACGCTCGTCGTCCCGGGCTCCGCGCAGATCGCGGCCGGGAACCGGAACGTCGGACGCGTGGCCGTGCGCATCTGGGCGAGCCTGCTCGGGGTGACCCTTTTGGGGCTCCTGGTGGCGTACCTGTCGCGGTCGACGTTCCTGAGCCTCGTGCTCGACCAGCGCGTGCTGTTCCTCGGTCGGTGGATCGTGACCGCCGCCGCGATCGGCTGGGTGGTCCTGCTGCTCGACGCCTGGCGCCTCGGCATGCCGCTGCGGCTGCCGCAGCGCCGCCGGCTGATCGTCACGGCCGTCAACGGGGTCCTGTGCTTCGCGGTCGCCGGCTCCCTGCTGTTCGCGGCGAACGTGCTGGCCGCCCAGAACCACCTGATCGGCACGGTGTTCGCGTCCGAGGAGGTCGCCGACGCCAGCGACGGCCGCTACAACGTCCTGCTGCTCGGCGGCGACTCCGGCGAGGGGCGCGAGGGCATGCGTCCCGACTCGATCAACGTCGCCAGCGTGGACGCCGAGAGCGGCCGCACCGTGATCGTGAGCCTGCCCCGCAACCTGCAGCGCGTGCCGTTCCCCGAGGGCACCGTGATGCACGAGCAGTTCCCCGACGGGTTCGTCAGCGACGACGAGGACGAGGGCTACTACCTCAACGGCGTCAGCACGTGGGCCAACGACCACGCCGACCTGTTCGGCGACACCGCCGACCCGGGCCTGCTGGCCACGACGCAGGCGGTCGAGGCGATCACGGGGCTGAAGATCAGCTACCACGCCTCGATCAACATGCAGGGCTTCGCGCAGCTCATCGACGCCGTGGGCGGGGTGACGCTCGACGTCAAGCAGCGCACGCCGAAGAGCGGCATCACCGAGAAGACCAAGGGCTGGATCGAGGTCGGTGAGCAGAAGCTCAACGGCGACGAGGCGCTCTGGTACGCCCGCAGCCGCAAGGCCGACAACGACTTCGCCCGCATGGGCCGCCAGAAGTGCGTCATGAACGCGATGCTCGCCCAGCTGAGCCCGCAGAAGGTGCTGCTCAACGTGCAGGACATCGCGAAGTCCAGCGCGGCCCTGCTCTCGACCGACATCCCGGCCTCCGAGCTCGACGTGTTCGCCGACCTGGCGCTGAAGGCTCGCTCGTTCCCCGTGTCGACCGTCTCGATCGTGCCGCCCGCGGTCAACACCGTCGACCCGGACTTCCCCGTCGTGCGCCAGATGGTCGATGACGCGATCAACGCCTCCGAGGGCGCGGACGAGCCGCCGTCGGCCTTCGAGACGGCCACCGCCGTGCTGCCGCAGCCGGAGCGCTCCGAGGAGGAGGCGGCGGCCGACCCGACCCTGGCCAACGACACCGCCGACCTCGCCGAGACCTGCTGAGGGTCGCCCTGGGAGCTGACCGCCTGCGGTGGTTGCGGACAAGCGGGCACGGACGACCCAGCGGGGCTGGGACCGGAGATGAGGCATTCGGGCTGCCGGGGGCGCCGGAATGCATCGTTTCCGGTTCTGCGGGACCGGGTCTGAGGGTTTGCGGTGGTTGCGGACAAGCGGGCATGGACGACCCAGCGGGGCTGGTACCGGAGATGATGCATTCGGGCTGCCCGGGGTGCCGAAATGCATCATCGGCGGTCCTCGTCGGACCGGGGATGGGGCATCGCGGTTGTTGGGGCTACCCGGATGCATCGTTTCCGGTCCCTTTCGACCTCGGTCGTGCACCCGATCGCGAGCCGAGCCCACCGCTGCTGGTCCGTGCCGCTTGTCCGGTACGGAGGCGCGAGGTCAGATGCCACCCACCCCGTCCCAGTCCGCGGGCCCGGTAGGTCTGGAGCCCGGGCTCGGGCAGGATGGAGCCATGGTCGTTCCCTTCGCCACGTCCGAGCGCTCCACGGTCGGCATCGAGTGGGAGCTGGCCCTGGTCGACGCCGACTCCGGTGACCTGCGCCAGGTCGCCGAGTACGTGCTCGACGCCGTGGCTCCCGTCGGCGGGGGTCAGCACCCGCACATCCGCCAGGAGCTGCTGGTCAACACCGTCGAGGTCGTCTCGGGCGTCTCGCGCACGGTGCGTGAGGCCGGCCACGACCTCGAGCGCAGCATCGAGCTGATCCGCACGGTCACCGACCGCCTGCGGGTCGAGCTGATGTGCGCCGGCACCCACCCGTTCTCGCGGTGGGACATGCAGAAGGTCACCGACAAGGAGCGGTACGCGACGCTGATCGACCGCACCCAGTGGTGGGGCCGTCAGATGCTGATCTACGGCGTCCACGTGCACGTCGGCATCGAGGACCGCGAGAAGGTCCTGCCGATCAGTCGCGCGCTGCTGGGCCACTACGGCCACCTGCTCGCGCTCAGCGCCTCGTCGCCGTACTGGGGCGGCAAGGACACGGGCTACGCCTCGAACCGCGCGCTGATGTTCCAGCAGCTGCCGACCGCCGGGCTGGGCTTCCAGTTCGACACCTGGGCCGAGCTCGAGGGCTACGTCGACGACATGCTGCACACCGGCGTGATCGACATCTTCGACGAGATCCGCTGGGACATCCGGCCATCGCCGAAGTTCGGCACGCTCGAGGTCAGGGTGTGCGACGGCATCCCGACGCTCACCGAGGTGCTCAGCATCTCGGCCCTGATCCACTGCCTCGTCGAGCACTTCTCGCGCGAGCTCGACGCCGGGCGCGACCTCCCCACGATGCCGCCGTGGTTCGTCCAGGAGAACAAGTGGCGCGCCGCCCGCTACGGGATGGACGCGATCCTGATCCTCGACCGCGAGGCCGACGAGCAGCACGTCAGCGACGATCTCGCCCGCTGGCTGCGCGTCCTCGAACCGGTCGCGCACGACCTCGGCTGCACCGAGGAGCTGGCGGGCGTCGCCGACATCGTCGCCCGCGGAGCCTCGTACCAGCGTCAGCGCGCCGTGGCCGCCGCGAACGGTGGCGCGCTCGACTCGGTCGTCTCGGCCCTCGTCGAGGAAATGCGCACGGGCCGCGCGGTGTTGAGCTGAGAAGACCTGCTGTCCCCTTCACCGAGGAGTACCTGTGGCCACCGAGAACGTCGACTTCTGGTTCGACCCGCTCTGCCCGTTCGCGTGGATCACGTCCCGCTGGATGCTCGAGGTCGAGCAGGTGCGCGACGTCAGCACGACGTTCCACGTCATGAGCCTGTCCGTCCTCAACGAGGACAAGGACGTGCCGGACGAGTACAAGGAGATGATCCAGCGCGGATGGGGTCCCGTCCGCCTCGCGATCGCCATCGAGCAGCAGCACGGGCCTGCGAAGCTCCGCGAGTACTACACGTCGATCGGCACGAAGAAGCACAACGAGGGTCGTGAGTTCAGCCCCGAGCTGTTCGCCGAGGTCCTCGCCGAGATCGACCTGCCGGCCGAGCTGGCCGCGGCCGCCGACGACACGTCGCTGGACGACGCGGTGCGCTCGTCGCACAAGGTCGGCATCGACAAGGTCGGCGAGGAGGTCGGCACCCCGGTCATCGAGATCGCGGGCGTCGCGTTCTTCGGTCCGGTGCTGCAGTCGATCCCGCGCGGCGAGACCGCCGGCTCGGTGTTCGACGGTGCGCGACTGCTCGCGGGCTTCCCGGACTTCTTCGAGCTCAAGCGCACGCGCCACGGCGACCTCGACTTCAGCTGAGCCGACCGGCGCTGTCTAGCCTGGGCGCATGACGCTGCATCCCCAGGCCCGGGCCTACCTCGAGCTCTTCGCCGACGGCGAGACCCTGACGGCGGAGTCCGTCGCGGCAGCCCGGGACGCGATGCGTTC
>NZ_BAAAME010000004.1:193793-200652 GCF_039529015.1 Aeromicrobium alkaliterrae | reverse complement strand
CTCCGGTCGCCGAGCGCGTCCACCTCGAGCACGTCGTCGACGTGGACGCGGGCGGCGTCCCGGCGCGGCTGTACCGACCGCGTGAGGGGGCGCCCGTCGCGCTCTACGTGCACGGCGGGGGCTGGGCCCTGCACGACGTCGAGACGCACGACCCGTTCTGCCGCTACCTCGCCGACGCGACGGGGTTCGCGCTGCTGTCGGTCGACTACCGGCTCGCTCCCGAGCACCCGTACCCGGCGCCGCTCGACGACGTCGCCACGGCAGCCGCATGGCTGCGCGCCACCGCCACGACCCTCGGGGTCGACGCCTCGTGGCTGGCCGCGATCGGCGACTCCGCCGGCGGCAACCTCGTGGCAGGCCTGGCGGTCCGCGATCCGCGGGCGATCGACGCGCAGATCCTGCTGTACCCGGTCACGGACCGTCGCGCCCCGATGGAGTCCGAGCAGAACGACGCGCTGGACGCCGCGTCGATGACGTGGTTCTGGGAGGCGTACGCGCCCGGAGACCTCGGCGACCTGCCCGAGGTCTCGCCGCTGCGGGCCGAGCTCGCGGGCCTCCCTCCGGCGCTGGTAGTCACGGCCGAGCACGACGTCCTGCGCGACCAGGGCGAGGCCTACGCGGCCGCGCTCGCGGAGGCCGGCGTCGAGGTCGTGGGCTACCGCGCGCTGGGGATGCTGCACTCGTTCTGGCGCCAGCCGGAGGTGTTCGACGCGGCTCGCACGACGGTCGCGATGGTCGCCGGTGTGCTCGACGCCCGCCTCCCGGCCCGTGACCGGACGTCGGCGGACGCCTGACAGACTGGTCCCATGCGCGTCCACGTCGCGGCGGACCACGCCGGTTTCGAGCTCAAGACCCACCTGCTGACCTGGCTGGCCGAGAACGGCTACGAGCCCGTCGACCACGGCGCCTTCGCCTACGACGCGCTCGACGACTACCCGCCGTTCTGCGTCGCCGCGGCCGAGGCCGTCGCCGCCGAGCCGGGCTCGCTCGGCATCGTGATCGGCGGTTCGGGCAACGGTGAGCAGATCGCCGCGAACAAGGTCCAGGGCATCCGCGCCGCGCTCGCCTGGAGCACCGAGATCGCCTCGCTGGCCCGTCAGCACAACAACGCGCAGGTCGTCTCGGTCGGCGCCCGCATGCACTCGGTCGAGGAGGCCACGGCGATCGTCGAGACGTTCCTGACGACGCCCTGGAGCGACGAGGCCCGTCACCAGCGTCGCATCGACCTCCTGCTCGGCTACGAGGAGACGGGCTCCTTCGCCGACGCCCCGGGCGACGGCGCGGGTGCCTGAGGGGCACACGCTCCACCGCCTCGCCGCCGACCTCACCGAGGCGTTCGCCGGCCGCCGGGTCCGCTCGAGCAGCCCGCAGGGGCGCTTCGCGGCCGGTCGCCTCGACGGGCGCACGCTCGGGCCCTCCGAGGCGTGGGGCAAGCACCTGTTCGTCACGGTCGAGGACGTCCCGTGGCAGGTGCACGTCCACCTGGGCCTGTACGGCTCGTTCCGGCTGACCCCGGGGTCGCGGCACGCCGTCGTCGGCCAGGTGCGGTGGCGCCTGACCGCCTCGGCACGCTCGGGCGCCCCGGTCACGGCCGACCTGCGCGGTCCCACGGTGTGCGAGATCGTGACGCCGGGCGAGGTCGACGCCGTCATCGCGCGGCTCGGACCCGACCCGCTGCGTGCCGATGCCGACCCGGGGCGCGCGTTCGCTCGGCTGCGCCGGTCGACGCGTCCGATCGCGGCGCTGCTGCTCGACCAGTCGGTCCTGGCCGGCGTCGGCAACGTCTACCGCGCCGAGGCGCTGTTCCGTCACGGCGTCGACCCGATGCTGCCCGGATCGGCCGTGGACCTGGCGACGTGGCAGGCGATCTGGGACGACCTCGTGGCGCTGATGCGCGTCGGCGTCGAGCGGAACCGGATCGACACGGTGCGACCCGAGCACGAGCCGGAGGCGATGGGCCGGCCGCCGCGCGAGGACGACCACGGAGGCGAGGTCTACGTCTACCGCCGCGACGGGATGCCGTGCTGGGTCTGCGGCACGCCAGTCGCGACGACCGACCTCGACTCGCGTCGGCTGTTCTGGTGCCCCGGCTGCCAGTGCGCCGATAGTGTCGCACCGTGATCAGTCCGGCCCGTGGAGCGCTGCGCGCCGTGCGTGAGTACGTGAACGACACGGTCGTGCGCTGGCGCAGCGGGACACGGGAGGGCCAGCTCAAGGTCCTCGCGGTGATCGTCGGGCTCGACCTCGCGTTCCTGCTCGTCTCGCTCTACGACTACAACCGGATGCCGATCAGCGGGTTCTACGTGCCGCTGCTGCTCGGGATGCTGCTGCTGCGCTTCTGGCCGCTCGTGACGCTCGTGTCGCTGACCATCGTCTTCGGCACGATCACGGTCGTGACGGAGGGGGCGCTGACCACGGCCCGGACGACCTCCATCGTGCTCATGGCGGTCTCGATCTCGGTGATCTTGTACCAGTCGAGCCGCCAGCGCTCGGGTCTTCCGGGGCCGCTCGGCCAGGCGATGCTCGTCGACCTGCGCGACCGCCTGCAGTCGCAGAGCAAGGTCCCGCCGCTGCCGGAGGGGTGGCGCAGCCAGTCGGCGATGAAGACTGCGAGCGGCATCAACTTCGCGGGAGACTTCCTGGTCGCGAACCTGTCGTCGGACGAGCGCAGGCTCGAGATGGTGCTGGTCGACGTCTGTGGCAAGGGCGTCAGCGCCGGCTCGCAGTCGCTGCAGTTCGCGGGCGCCCTCGGTGGCCTGATCGGCGCGCTGCCCCCGATCGGGCTGTTCGCGGCGGCCAACGACTTCCTGCTGCGGCAGCACTGGGACGAGGGCTTCGCCACGGCGGTCCACGTCCTGGTCGACCTGGAGACGGGCGAGTACTCGATCCTCAACGCGGGTCACCCCCCGGCGATGCGCTGGGACGCGGTGTCGGGGGAGTGGATCGTCGACGGCGCCCGGGGCCTCGCGCTCGGCATCGCGGAACGTCCGGAGTTCCACCAGACGACCGGCCGCCTCGACCACGGCGACGCCCTGATGTTCTACACCGACGGCGTCGTCGAGTCCCGGACCCGCGACATCGGGGCCGGCATCGACTGGTTGCGTGAGGCAGCCGGCACGATCGCCGGGACCGGGCTCGAGAGCGCCCCGCGCCGCATCCTGTCGCTCGTCACCGAGGGTGGCGACGACCGCGCCGTGCTGATCCTCGACCGCCGCGCCTGAGCCGCGCTGCTGCTGACGTCCCAGCGATTCTTCGGCGGGGAAAAGGTTTCTTTCGCGTTTCGCGTCATGTTCGGCGCCGATCTGCGTCTCAGTAGGTATGGCCGTACTACGGCTGTCTCTGGGAGGAGCAGGATGACCGAGCACGGGGAGACGTACGAGCCGCGCCATCGCGCGACCGTCGCCACCTACCGGACGGCGCGCGCCGATGGGCCGTCGGCCGTGCCCGGCGTGGCCGTCGTCGTCGTGACCGGGGTGCTGGCGTCGGTCGCTGCTGCCGCTGTCGTCCTCGTCGGCACCGGAGCCAGCTCATGAGCTGGCCGGAGGAGGACCGCGACCCCGCGTCCCGGGTCGAGCAGCTGCGGGAACGGCTGATCCAGACCATGGTCGGCGAGCTCGACCACCCCCACGTGGTCGTGTGCCATAGCCGGGCCAGCAACCGCATCACGTTGCTCGGACCCTATGGCGACGGGCTCGCGGCCGTGCTCGCCGCGGAGGCGGAGCGACGTTCGGCGTCGGGGCCGCGCACCGCGGGCGACGTCGTCTACCTCGTGGCGCCGATCGACCAGCGCGAGGCCGGCGAGTGAACGCAGACCACACGGAGCTGGCGACGCTTGACGACGCGGCTCTCCTGACCAAGGTGCGCGAGCACCACGACGACGCAGATGCGGCGTTCGAGGCGCTGTACCACCGCCACCACGGCGCGGCGCTCGGGATGGCCCGTCGGCTCGGCGGGTCCGACATGGCGCCCGAGCTCGTGGCGGAGGCGTTCGTCCGCATCCTGTCCCTGCTGCGTCGCGGAGCCGGCCCCCGCACGACCTTCCGGGCGTACCTGTCGGCCACCGTCAACAGCGTCTGGGTCGACCACCTCCGGTCCAGCGTGCGTCACGTCTGGGTCGACGACGAGGAACGCCTCGAGCCGCTCCTGTCGGTCGACGACGGGGCCACCGCGCGGGCCGAGGCAGGAGTCATCGGTGCGGCCTTCGCCTCGCTGCCGCAGCGCTGGCAGTCGGTGCTGTGGCTCGCCAGCGTCGACGACGTCCCCTACGACGAGATCGGACGCCTGTTCGGGCTCAGCCCCAACGCGGTCGCGGCGCTGGTCAAGCGAGCGCGCGAGGGCCTGCGCCAGGCGTACCTCACCGAGCACCTCGGCGTCCGGGAGGACCCGGAGTGCCTCGAGGTCGCGCCGCTGCTGGCCGCCTACGTGCGAGGCCGTGCGTCGGGCCGCAGCGTCCGCCGGGTCGAGACGCACCTCGAGGGGTGCGACGCGTGCCGCGAGGCCGTTCGCGAGCTGGAGGGCATGTCGGTCCGCCTCGGAGCCTGGCTGCTGCCGGCCGTCGTCCTGCTGGTCGCCGGCAGCGAGCAGGTCGGAGGCCTCCTGGCCGGGGACGCCACGCTCGTCAGCGCCCTCGGGTCCGGCGTGCCGGGGGCCGTGGGGGCGGTCGGGGCCATGGGCGTCGCAGGGTTGGCCGGCGCGGCCGGCGGGGCGTCAGGGGCGAGCGCCGCTGCGGGAGCCGCCGGCAGCGCGTCAGGCGCCGGCATGTCCGGTGGTCTCGTCGTCGCCTCGCTGATCGCGGTGCTGGGCGTCGCGGGCTTCGTGGGCGAGCGGGCCCTCGACGGTCGCCAGGTCGACCAGGAGGCCGCGGGGCCGTCCACCACCGCCACCGCGCCGCCCCCGGCGAACCCGCCGGTCGTGCCGCCACCGCCGGTCGTCCCGCCGCCCCCGGTCCCCTCCGAGGCGCCGGCCACGGCCGACCCGCGACCCACCCCCGCGCCCAGGCCGACGCAGGCGCCCGCACCCGCACCGACGCCGACGCCGACCCCGACCCCGACGGCCCCGGTCGACCCGGTCGATCCGGTCGATCCCGTCGACCCGCGGATCGACGCGCAGGCCATCACCGTGGCGCCCGACCCGGAGTACCCCGGTTGGTCGCTCGTCACGATCCCGATGGCGGACGTCGTCGACGGCACCGAGATCGCGATGGCCGGCGAGGGTGGCGTCGACGCGATGATCGTGCACCCCGACCTGCAGACGATGCTGATGATCGACCTGCCGTGGGCCACGGTGCTCGAGTCGTCCGGCGACGTGCTGCAGCTCGACGTCATGCACCATCCCGGTGCCGAGTTCACGGTGTCGCTGCTGGACGCCGAGGGTGGCGACCCCGGCAACGACTCCGTCGTCGTCACCCTGGAGTGACGCCCCGGCGGTCCAGGGACGCCTTCGGCGTGGAGCGGACGACGGTCCCCAGCGGGCGCCTTCGGCGCGACCGGTGGGCCCATGAGCCCGGCGGTCCAGGGACGCCTTCGGCGTGGAGCGGACGACGGGACTCGAACCCGCAACATTCTGCTTGGAAGGCAGAGACTCTAGCCAATTGAGTTACATCCGCGATGCTGCTCGCGCAGCGTGACCATGATGCCACAGGCGATCGGCGGGGCGGCCCCCGGCGGAACTAGACTCGCCCCGACCACGGGATGTAGCGCAGCTTGGTAGCGCATCCGCTTTGGGAGCGGAGGGTCGTCGCCCGGCATCGACGAGCTTAGGCGTCAGGAATCGCTGCAGTTCCAAGGACTCCGTTGTCGGCAGATGTGTCACCCGCTTCGCGAGACCAAAAACTCGCCATGACCGGGTCGGCATGACCCAGAGATCCTTGGGCGAAATTGCTCAAGGTTGTTTTCCCGTAGGTGCGCCGGACCGTACTAGGGTGGGAGCAGAACCGCTGGTTCAAAGGGCGCCCTGGGGGCTGCACCGGAGACATCGAGCTGCTCAGCGAATCTAGGGAAAGAACCGGCAAGTAAGTCAGCCTGAGGCTGCCGAAGGTTCCCCGGACGTCGAGCCGGTCAGCACACCACTTGAGTGGTGCGACGCTGACCGGCTGACTGCGGCAGCGTGGCACTGCTCCTAGGTAGGAGCACACCCATGGCACGCAAAGACACCATCCCTGACTACGACCGCATCTTGACGCTGGCTCAAGCCGCCGAGAAGGCGAACTGCTCGGACACGAAGATTCGCAAGGCGGTGAGGTACGGCCACTTGGCGGCTCTCCAACGAGCTAGTCAAAAGCAACCTCTTCGGTTTCGGCTGACTGAAGTGACCCGCTGGCTGCAGGACGGCGCGAGCGCGAAGCGCCCACGTGGGTTCACGCCCGCGCCCGCCCCGGCTCACCTGGAGCGCTACTGGCGCGAGCGGACCTCGTCGTGAAGGAAGCGCTCACTGCAGATCACAAGCGGCAACTTGTAGAAAGTGGAATCTCGAAAAAGGTGAGGCGTGGCAGGGGATACCGGTCGATTCAGAGCCGTGGCGAGCTGGCCGCTCTTGGATACGGAGCTGCGCAGCAGCGAGTCCCTGGACTCTTGGTGCCGATCTGGGGTGTGGACGGCCGGAAGGCCGGGAGTCAGTACCGGTCTTCGAAGCCACGGGTCGATGCCAAAGGCAGGCCAGTCAAGTACGAAACGCCGGAGGGCTCAACGGCCGTGCTGGATGTACCGCCAAGCGCAAGAGCGGCCTTGGCTGATTCGGACGTTCCGCTCTGGATCACTGAGGGTGCCAAAAAGGCTGACGCAGCAGTTACGGCAGGGCTCTGTTGCATTGCGCTGATCGGGGTTTGGGGATGGAAGAGCGCTGGTCGCCCTCTGCAGGATTG
>NZ_BAAAME010000004.1:160704-193747 GCF_039529015.1 Aeromicrobium alkaliterrae | reverse complement strand
GACGTCACCCGCAAGGAGTCTGTGCGATCCGCTCTAGACGGCTTGGTTGAGTTTCTCTCGACTCGCGGCGCCGAAGTCTGGACAGTGCATCTGGCTGATGACCTCGACGCTGACGGTCGGCCACTGAAGGTTGGGCTGGACGACTGGCTAGTGAATAACGCCATGTGTCCCGACGGGCTTGTAGGGCTTGCTTCTCCTGCGCGGACTGAAGCGCATGAGTTCGCGGTCCTGAGAGAACTAGGTCGACTACGAGCACGACGTGACGCCGAGGAGATCTTTCGAAGCGAGACGACGGCAGTGCGACTTGGAAAGTCAGCCAAGGCGCGCCGAGTAGGTGGCGGCGAGTTCTTTGTGGACGCACCCGACGAGGTACCCGTTGTTTGGGGCAGGGGGAACGAGATCCTTTGGGCCGATGGTGAGCCGACGATGATCGTCGGTGACGACGGCACGGGCAAGAGCACCATTGATCATCAATTGATCTCCGCAAGGTTGGGCTTGCGCGAAGAGGTGCTTGGGTATCCGGTCGAGCCAGCCGAGGGCGTGATCGTCTATCTCGCAATGGACCGGCCGGACCAGGCGCGTCGTGCGGGTCACCGGCTTTTCTCAAGCCTGGACGAGGACGCGCGAGCGTTTGTTGATCGGCACCTGACGGTTTGGACGGGACCGCTGCCGATCAACCCGCTGAGTTCGCCGGAGGTACTCGCTGACTGGCTGCAGACGCAGTTCGGGAACGTGGCTGAAGTGCACGCGGACAGCCTGAAAGACCTTGCGAGCAACATCTCGGAAGATGGCGTCGGTAGCCGAGTGAACCTCGCCATCCAGGAGGTCGTTGCGCGGGGCATCAACTGGATCGGACTTCACCATCAGCGCAAAGCCAACGGAGACAACAAGTCGCCAGACGGGCTCGCTGACGTATACGGAAGCCGGTGGCTGACCGCCGGGCACGGAAGCATTCTGATGCTGACCAAGGGCAAGGGAGATAAGGACTACATCGAACTTACGCAACTCAAAGAGCCAGCAGATCGCATACCGCGGCTGATGCTGAGGCACGACCGCGTGACTGGTCTGACGCACCGAGTTGCTCCCGAGGTCGACCTCGAGTTGGCATTCATGTTGATCGACGCGCCTGCGTCGGTGAATGAACTCGCGAGGCTGATGTACCCCGACCGGGAGATCACGGCGACGTTGCGGAAGAACGTGAAGCGCAAGGCCGACGCCAAGGTCCAAGCGGGCGAAGCCCGCAAACACCCGGGCAAGACCGGAGGTTCCGGCGGCAGTAGCGGTGACCGATACGAACTCATTCCCGAGGATGAGGCATGAGCAGGGGCGTCGGTGAGGGGCACTGGACACGTGGTCGTGTGAACTGCAGCGGACAAGGCATCGGACGGCAGCGGACTGGAACGCCGATTCCGCTGGTAGACGCAGCGGACCAGGCAGCGGACGGCGACTTTCCGGTAGGGCACCGGACATCTAGGCCCCCCTTGAAGGGGCCGTGTGTCCGGTGCTGCCGCGCGCCCGAGGAAACCGACCCACGCGGATTCAAGGATGGAAGTACGAGATGAGCAAGAAGAAACTGCCGAAGGCTTTGGACGCGGAGGTCGGACTGTTCGGTGGCATGGGCCTCCAGCAGTGCAAGCGGATCAAGAAGAACGGGGACCGCTGTAAGAACGCACCCATGAAGGGGCAGACGGTCTGTCACAAGCACGGGGGCAAGGCCCCGCAGAACCTGCGGAAGGCCCAAGAGAGGATCGCCGCTGCTGCTCCGGGTGCCGCCGCGAGAGTGGAGTGGCTGTCGCAATTCGCGAAGAGCGAGTACGTCCAACTGCAAGCGAATCAGGACATCCTCAACCGAGCGGGTATCGGAGACCAGAGCGACCTCGGCATCTGGACTGAGCAGCAGCCGTGGGAGGTCATCATGGCCAACTCCGTCACCAACGTGGAGATCGACTTCGACTTGGACGATGACGACGTCATCGAAGGTGAGGTCGTGGAGGAACCCCGACCCCTGCCGGAGCGGCCACCGCATCACCGGGCGACCCCGTTTGATCCGCCCTCCCACGACCAGCCGGACAGAACGGGGCCGTAGAACGCAGAACGGCACCAGACGTGCACGGCGTGCCGCCGAGCCGTTCTAAAGGCGGTAGGCGGTCGCTGCGCTCGCTAGCCGATGCATTTTGGTCTCACGGGTGGTCCAAAGGGCCGCCGGAAGTACATCCGAGCAGGTCACGGCGCTACCGACCCTCCGCTGGCCCAGCCGAACCGAGATGGAGCACCCGATCTCGTATCGGAGTGCCGAGGTTGCTCTGCAGGTTGGTCACGGCCGATCAGCGACACAGGAGTCACGATGAAGAAGACGAAGGACAAGAACATCCGCGAGCGTCGAAGGGCTGACGGAAGCATCCGCGGATACGAGGTGCGGTACCGAGACGCGGAGAAGTTGAACTCGCGGGGCTACCCGGTCGTTAGAGGCAAGGTCTTCCGAACGCTAGACGAAGCACGTGACTGGCAGGCGCGTCATCAGATCAAGGTTCGCGACGGGCGGTTCATCTCGCCTGACCGCAGCCGCACGCCGTTCGGAGACGTGGCGGACGAGTATCTGAGCATGCGGGGTGACGATCTTCGCAACCGCACGCAGCAGGGCTATCGGACAATCCTCAACACGTGGCTCGCGGAGTGGGCCGCCCGTCCGATCGACAACCTCACGGCCTCCGACGTCAAAGCCGTCATCGACGCGATGAAGAACGCTCGCGACAAGAACGGTGACCCCAAGCCCCGCGCTGTTCAGACCCGCCACCGCGTCTTCAACCTCATCAGCTCGGTGTTCGGCTTCGCGGTAGAGATGCGATATGTCGAGGTTGATCCGACGATGGCGTTTCGGATGAACAGCCGGTCTCGCACGAGACTGCTTGGCTCCGTGAATCGGAACCGCTTCAAGGGCCGTGCTCTCACCCCCACGGAGGCCATGAGCATCATCAACGCGCTGCCAGAAGGTCGATTCCGCCTGTACGCGCTGCTTGGCTACTACAGCGGCTTCCGAGCCGGAGAACTCGCGGGCCTACGGGTCCATAACCTCGACCCGCTACGTGGCACCGTCCAGGTGGGCGAGACCGTCGAGGACATCAGCGGCGTACTGCAGCCGGGCGTGCCAAAGACGGAGGACTCCCGAGATCGCGTGGTCCCGATCCCCACGCCGGTCATGAAGCAGCTCATTGACCACGTCGCCAGCGAGGGATTGGAGCAAAACGACTACGTCTTCGCCGGGCCGAACCCGTACTTCGCGCAGAAGAACTTCTACAACCGGCAGTGGCGGGCTGCCTGCAAGGAAGTCGGCTTCTGGGACGCAGATGCCAAGCGCGTGACCGTCCGCTTTCACGACCTACGGGTGACGTTCGCTAGCCTCCGGGCGCGCGAGGGCATGCCACCACACAAGTTGCGGGCGCTCATGGGGCACTCAGACATCAACACGACGATGAACGTCTACGTCCAGGTATTCGGGGGCGACCCGGAAGACGCGAAGTTCGCCGATCGCATCTTCGACTTGACCGAGAGCGGACAGCCAGTCAGCGGTGCCGACGTGCGGCGTCACGGTCACGCGGGCTGATCACTGCAACTTGCGGTCGATCTCATCGAGAGTCATGGGCTCATGATTGGCGTCGATCTCCTGCTCATACTCGAGAACCAGGTTGCGGTCGTGCTGGTCCGCGTACTTCGTGGCCTGGCGGACGTTCGTCTCCTTAACAGCCTTGTTGTTCTTCTTGATCAACTCCTTTGACGGCTTGCTCGCCTTGCCGTCCGAGGCGTACGTCGTTTGCTCGTCTTGGATCGTCCGCGTGGCGTAGCGGTTGTAGAACTGGTCGGGATCCATGACCGTGCGCCAGAAGATCCAATTCGTGGGGACCAGCAACAGCGGCTTGCCCTGGGCCACTGGCAGATCGAGGCTCTTCTCCACGAGGTCGCCGGAGACCGCGTCCCAGATCGGGTAGGTGTCCGTCGCCATGGATGCACCGATCGACGGGTAGGCGGCAATCATGTCGAACGTGAAGTCACGAAGGACGTCGAAGACGATGCGCGTCGCCATGTCCGAGATCATGTCGCGATCGATCCGGTCGATGAAGAGCGGCAAGTGCTCGAGACGAGAAAGCACGGCCGTCTGCACGTTCAGGGTCGGGCCGGTGCCTGACATCAGCGTCCGATTCGTTCGGATGGTCTCCCACAAGCGCTCGCCCATCTCGTCCGCGAATGCGTGACCACGGCTTCCGTTGATGCTGTACCCGAGGCGGGTCTCGTTCGGCTCGTGCAGCCGCTGCAACATGCTGAGTCCGCGCCGCTGATCGGCTGGCTTTGACGAACGGGCGCAGGTGATGATCTCTGTGAAGAAGTCCACCAACTGCTGGTGGGCGCGCTGGGCGTAGCGGTCGCCGTTACGCCCAGCAACGCGGATGGCACTCGGATCGAGGAACAGGCGATTGTCCTTCGCCACGTCGACGTTCACGAACGGTACGGGAAGACTGAGATTGAACTCGTCAGTCACTCGAATGATAGGCATGACGCTCCCTCGTAAATCATGTCCGAGGGGAAGCGCGACACTCTGACGCGTCGAACGTGTCTTCGAGGGTCGCAGTTGGAGATGCCAGATTTGAGGCGACACGCCGAGGTCTCTGAAGAAACTTCTAGGCTCCGCCTAGTTTCAACTTACCGATCGGAATCGCTGAGGCGGGTAGCGACACGCCGAGTATCAGTCTTCTGTCGTCGGGGCGTTCGTCACTCCGAACGGGACGTGGACGCTGGGTGCCGCCTCAGACGCGGTGTCGAGGTGTGAAAGTTGATCATCGAAGAAGATGTGCGGACGAAGGACTTGCAAGACCCGACGCTTCTCAACTCCGCCGAGGAAGAAGGCGTCATTGACTCTCACGCCCCATGCCTTCAATGTCATTACGACTCGTTCGTGCGACGGCGCGTTGCGTGCCGTGACGATCGCGACGTGCAGTCGTCGACGGTAGGAGCTGTCTCGATGGACCTCCTCGTCCTCCCGGTCCTGAATCTTGTTGATCGCTTTGAGGAAGTCGCGGAGCATCCCAGCCTCCATGGGCGTGTCAACCTTCTCCACCTCGTTCTGGTGAAACAGCTCCAGCCCGCTTTCCTGCATGATCTTCTCGGACTCGTCGCTAGCCAAGACGCCGTCGAAGTCGAACGCGATCCGTAGGTCTTCGCCATCCGTGTCCTCGGTTGGGGACCCGAGAACCTGCCCGGCAGGTAGGCCCATGGAGATCGCTTCGCGGACGTCGCTCCTCTCCTTTGAGAGAAACAGGGTCATGCTGAAGGCAGGCATGAACGCGTAAGGCGAACGACCCTGCATGAACACAGCTCGGGTAATCGGGAGTTGATGTGTCTGCAGCGAACGCATCACTCGAAGGCCGGTCTCGGGATCGTTGCGAGACAGCACGATGACCTCGATCAGCGGATCGTCGACGGCCGCGAGATCGTTGAGGGATAACAATCGCTTGATGAAGGGGAAGGCGACGCCTTCGCTCAAGGTGTCGTCCAGGTGCGCCTCCTGGTACTTGCGGTACTCGTCCTCGCCGCGCTCTCTGAAGACTTCGTCTGCTTCGCCCAAATCGAAGAGTGCACTCGACGCCACCCCGACCACTAGACGTCCCTCTAGTTCGTACGGCACCTCGGATGCTCCTTTCCGCAGATTTGGCTCGTCGCCCATGGTGGAGTCTCTCGCATGTTCCGGTTAACCCGCCGCTGCGGTAGTAGAGGGTCTGGTAGTGGTGCCTCAGCGGATCTGGCGGCGAATTGCCCTGTTCGACCCAATGCGAGACCAAAATTCACGCGGGGTCAGGTTGATCGTGCTGCTTAGACGCCGTCCCTGCGCTGGATCGCCGCTCGCTTCGCATCGGGCAACTTTTGGAAAAGTGCTCCGATCGTCTTCGGTCTGGAAACGACTTGCTCCACGATGACGTTGATCAGATTGAAAAGTGCGGGCAGCAGGTCGTCGTCTGCATCAAGGTCGATCTGGCCGGGATGCACGGACTCATTTCCGACTACGCGGAGAACATCCATCGCCTGCTGGACCTGCGGGTCAAGACCGCCCTGTACGAGCCTGCCGATTTTTGCATCGATACTTCCGGATCCGGTGTCGAGTTCATCGACGAGCATCTGAAGTCCGAGTCGAAGAAGCCCCGCCGCGCTCTTGCGCGAAAGTGACGACACGGCTCTTGCTTCTTCGTAGATCGCCAGCACGTCGGCAGGCATGTCGGCATGAGGTTCTTCGCCTTGCCGAACGAGCGGAAAGATCATCGAGCCTGCCCGCCAGATGCTGGCCTCGCCGCACGCTGTGCACTCAGCGGCAGAGTAGTTCTCTAGTTTCCTGAACCCCCCGCCGTACTGAGCACGGAGGAGCACTTCCCGCCACTCTTGGTTGGCGAACACCCCGCACCCAGGCATAGGGCAGTGAAAAGCTTCTCGATCAACAGCAGGGGTCCGGTCGGATTCCATTGAGCGATCGTCTCACCGCGAGCCCTCGCTTTAGAGCAGTTCCCGAGCTTCGCACCTGAGCGCCTCAGCCAAGCGATGCAAGTTGTCGATCCCGAGGTTCCGTTCCCCACGCTCGACCGCGCCTACATACGACCGGTCCAGTCCGGCCGCGTGCGCGAGGTCTTCTTGTGAGACGCCTTGTTGCTTGCGCCGCGCCCGGATGCGTTCGCCCACGGCTGCTCGTCGGGCGACGAGATCGGGGGTGGGCGGTTTCACGAGTTTCAGACTTGTCAGTGGATGACTCTGAAACCACGGACTCTCAGTAGCATTCGTTCATGACTGAGTATGTGGTGGGCGGCACGGTGCTCGATCTGAGGCCGGACTGCCTGGTGATTACGAATCGCGGACTGTTCGGTGCTGGCGAGAAGAGCAACGCGCTTCTCGCGCGCACAATCCCGCTGGGTGCGATCCGGGAGGTGTTGCATCGGGAGCGGGGCGCAGTGAAGGACGGCTACCTCTGGCTCGTGCTCGGCGACGAGCCAGCGCCCGACAAGCCGAGTCCTCTGAAGGCAATGGAGTCTCCCAACGCGGTCCTCATCAACTCGCGTAAGAAGGCCAAGGCTGCAGACGAACTCGCTCACCTCCTGCGAGACATCGTTGCGATGAACAGGGCCTCGGGCGTGGACCCCGCCTCTGTCGATTACGACAAGCCGCGCTCTGGTGAAGAGATCCTGGCCGCCAGCACTCGCGTGAGTCTTGAAGGGCTCGGTCTACGCGACGACGTGGCCGAAGCGGCGTCGGCACTCATGAATGTTTCGAAGCCGTTCGGTCGCATCCTGACCGCTCTCTCCTCGATGCTCGACCCGGGTGAACAGGTCGAGGCGCTCACGACGGGCGCGACCGGGGGCTTGTTGGCGGCAAATGCGCCTACCGTGCTGGTGCTAACCGATTCGCGAGTGCTGACCGTGCGAGATCAGGCGAGCGCTCCCACCGACATCTTGAAGCGGAGTGACCTGACGGGAGTGTCCTGGCAGGCTGGTCCAGTCGGACGTTTGGATGTGCTCGGCGCTGCACGCACGATCACGCTGCGAGGTCTGGACAACCTCGCGACGCGTCCAATGGTCGAAATCCTCAGGGCTGCCGCAAATGCATCGCGAGTGCAGTCGGATGCAATCACTGACATAGAGCGGCTGGTCGCCCTGCGCGACGCAGGAGCTTTGACGCCGCAAGAGTTCGAGACGGAGAAGGCTCGCGTACTCGGCTCCCGCGACTAGCGTCGCGAGACTTCGCGCTGGCTCACCGGGATTCACGCCCCGCTTGGCCTAAGTCCGTATACCGTGCACCTGTGACTTGGCGCGAGTTCATCAGCGACTTGGTTGGCTCTGTCGCGTGGCCGCTGGCCATCCTCATACTCGTGCTTCTCTCCCGGAAGTACATCGCAGCAGCGTTCGCTGCGGCTGGCCCCCCGAAGCGTCTGAAGGTTGGGACGTCGGGCGTTGAGGTTGAGTTCGAGCAGAGGGTTCGTGAGGCTCGTACTCGCCTCGAACTATCAGAGCCAGACGCGAAGATTCCCGCCGTTATCGACGGGGGCGATGCCAGCGGTGGACGCTACGCCGGGATCACATTCCTGAGCACTATGGAGACCTTGGCGCTCGCGTATCCGAGCGCCGCGGTCCTCATGAGTTTTATCCGGCTCGAGCAAGTATTCCGAGACTGCCTCAGCGATCGAATCCCGGTCACTGGCAGGCCACTAACCATGCGTTCGATGATCAGTTTCGCGGAGAGCCAGAATCTCCTCAGTCAGACTGAACTGGCCCTCCTGAAGGACCATGTTGCGCTCAGGAACGCCATTGCTCACGGCCAGCGGCTTGAAGTGGACATGACGCCGAGTGCCGCGATGGAGTACGCCGAGTTCGCATATGAAACGGCTGTCTCACTCAGATTCGCGCTAGGGCAGCGAGACTTTGAAGAACCCATCTGACCTAGGTTTCAACCGGTCTGGGTATCAACGGCTCCGACGACCGAGATCACCACCTGCTTGTCTCCTGGCTTGTACTTGCCGTCGTGGTCGCCGTCCTCGACCTGCTGAGCCAGGGCAAGTGCCTCGGTCATGCGTCGGACCGTTGCGACGGAGAGGTTGAGGTCAACGGCGATGGTGCCGACTGTCTCGCCCTCTTGTCGTCGGGTTGCGACCTGCTCGGCGTCCTTGCGCTCAGGACAGCCGGACGCGAGGTAGGGCAGCGAGCGGAGCGTGCCGTTGCGGCGCTTGCGGACCAGCCTCACTGCCTTGGCCGCCAGTGCCTCCTGGAGCGTGGTCGGCCCGGCAGGTGCAGCCTTGGCGGTCGTGGGCTTTTTGGCGGTCATGGTGCCTCCCGGCGTCTCGTGTCGGACGGTCGTCCGATGGCGAGAACAGGGTGCAGAAGTTGCCGCGAGAAGTTCAGACCGCGTCGTCTCAACAGCAGAGATGCGGACGCAGTTTGTGTGGCCAACGTGTCCTATCGCTGCCCATCCAGTTGGATCCTTTTATCTGCCATTGCAGCAACTCGACGACACCGCATGAAGCGCTGAGGGTGGTCTTATCTACCTCGGCACGCGGGGTGATCAACTGGACGGAGCGCCACGATGGAGAAGTCAGTCAGCCAGTACCTAACGACTATTTTGATCGCTGGGCTGGAAGAGATGCATTCGGCGGCTTGGGGTAAGCGGAATCGGGAGTGCCTGCCCGAACTCCTGGGCGCCGTTTTGAAGGCGCGGGACTGGGAAGAGCGCATGGCCAAGTCGGAAGATGAATGGGCATTCTTTGCCCTGAACTGCATCTCACAAGACATCGAGAAGGTCGGGGCGGTCTCGGCGTAGGCGCGAGATCTCGCTGCTGGGGATGCTGCCGTCGCTGGCGGTGGCGATGTGGCCCTCGGCGATCAGCCGCTTGATGGTGTGCGCGGGAATGCCGGTCTGGACCTCTGCCTGGCCAATGCTCAGGCCGAGGTTGGACTGGTAGATCGGGAAGGCGCGGGGGCGGCGGGTGCGTGCGGTCATGGTGGCTCCTGGTCTAGGGGAGTGACCAGTACACAGAGCCCGCCGCCCGCGTTGCTGGCATCGGCGATGGTGCTCCCTCCGGGACTGCTCGGCTCGCTGCGGTCGATGCTCGCGATGCCGGAGTAGATCTGCTGAGCCGCCCAGAACGGCGTCTGGCTTCTGCAGGCTGGTTCGTGGACCAGTAACCGTTACGGGTCCGGGAAAGTAGGTGGCGGCGATGGGGCGACCGAAGTCGTACGACGTGACGCTCAAGGTGAAGGTGTCGTACACGCAGGCGGCGATGCTCGATCATCTGAGTGAGTTGTTGGGGCTCACTAGGTCCGAGCTCGTACGCGAGATGCTCACCATGGACGCAGCAGCCGGGCTGATGCGCCAGGCCAACTCGGACGGACTCGGCTGATGAGCCGCCCGATCACTGAGGTCGTCTCGCTTGATCGCCTTCAGGCCGCGTTCGTCGCTGCCCACGCTTCCCAGGAACAGGCACGCGCCGCCCGTAGACAGGCGCGGGCCGACGAGCAGGCAAGGAGTATCCGACCGATGAGCAAGCAACTGGATGGGCTGGGGGAGCAGATCGCAGCAGCGACAGCCGCCGCCAAGCATGTGCAGAACGCCGCCGTAGGGGTGAGGCAGCGTGAGAGGGACGTTGCCGACCTGCAGACCGAGGTAGCCGAGCGTCGTCGTCAGGGTGGTGGTCGTCGTGTGGGCTGAGGACCAGGTCGAGCAACTGATGATGATGACGAACATCCCGGCGCGGGTGATCGAGGAAGCCAAGAAATTTCCTGATGAGGTCCGCAGGCGTGACTTCGCACGAGCGGCGGGTGTCACCAACGCTGGTCGCACTCGGGACGCCGAGGTCATCCAGCGGCTCTCAGCCCACGTCCGCGAGGCGCACGAGCGCATCCGCGATATCGAACGAGCGCTGGAGTCAGGAGACATTGGCGCGCTCGACGCGGTCGATCAGATCAGTCAGGCGCAGTCCGCGATCAACGCGGCGCAGCGTCGCCACGAAGCGCTGACGTCGTCCGAGGCTCGCTACCGCGAGATCGAGGCTGACCCGTCGGCCTTCACGGAGTCGCTCTATGACAAGTACCCCGGCCTGCAAGACCGCCGGTACACGCTTCGGACCTTCCTCGCTGAGCGAGGTCTGTCGCACTAGAGGCAGCGTGCTGCCACCCCATTGGGTGCTGGGACGCGCACGCGTCGTCGGTTGGGCCGATAGCCACGCGCGCCCCAGCACCACAACCCCAAGGAACGCACATGAAGCGTAAGCACTACGAGGCCCCAACCGCCCCGTCCTACCTCCCCGAAGATGTCAACGTCCTGGCCGTCCGATGTCGAGAAGCGGTCCTCATCCGAGGATCGATGCGAGGTACACCCGCGTGGCGCAACCGAGACGTTAAGGCAGTCCGCAAGATCATCCAACGTCGCCTGCGCCAGCAGCGCGGACTCTCGGGCGATCACGACTACGCCATCGCCATAAACCACGTGCTGAACGATCTCAACGCTCAGCACCGAGTCGGACGGCTCCACGCCAGAGGCGACGTCGTCCTGGCCAACGCGCTGAACCATGACCGGGGCAGTGTCGTCATGGTCGTCCAGCGCCGCGCCTACGCCGAGAAGGCTCAGGCCTCCTGAACGGGCTGAGCGGGTCGGTTCTTCCTGCGCCGATGGTGCGTCACCGACGCCGACCCGCTCAGCCCCCATCCGCCGCCTGCTGCGCTGTGACTGCCTAGAACCGGTTGGTCGCCACTGCGCGGCGCTCCGGCGCGCCCCACGTTCTAAAGGCCTCCGCCCCGTACAGACCAAACTTCGACCGGAGATGGCCCTGACCTTCGGTGGTCGCAGTTGGTCAGATGCCTGGCAGTAGGATGTCAAGGGATCGCCGAGAGTCCCTGAAAGCACTGCAATTCCGGCGACCACGGGATGTAGCGCAGCTTGGTAGCGCATCCGCTTTGGGAGCGGAGGGTCGCAGGTTCAAATCCTGTCATCCCGACTCACGGCCCACGTCCCCACCAGATGTGCGCACCTGTTCGGCAGATCTCGGCGTGACGTGCCGACGTTCTGCGCACGTCTGGTGGAGGGGCGGGTGGGCCCTCAGCGGCGGGGGTCGACCAGGACCTTGGCGTGGCTCGTGGTGCCGCTGTCGAGCTCGGTGAACAGGGTCTCGAGCTGCGCGAGGCCGATCGTGCCGGTGTGGAGGCCCTCGACCTGCACGGAGCCGTCGGCGATCGAGCGCTGGGCACCGAGGAAGTCCTCGTGGTTGTAGGCCAGCGAGCCGATCACCGTGAGCTCGCGGATCTGCCAGTCGCCGTAGCTGACCTCCGAAGTCGTCATCGGGAAGCCCAGCAGCGCGAGGGTGCCGCCACGGCGCACCAGCTCGGCCGACGGCTGGAAGAGGGGCGCGGCGCCGGTGCACTCGTAGAGCACGTCGGCCCCGAGGCCGTCGGTCAGCGTCAGGAGGCGGGCACGGAACGCATCACCCGGCTCGTGCACCTCGGCGAAGCCCAGCTCGGTGGCCGCCCGGCGGCGCTCCGGGTTCGGCTCGACGACGAGCACGACACCGGCCCCCGCGTGGCGCGCGTGCTGCGCCGCGAGCAGGCCGATCGGGCCGGCACCCTGGACGACGACGACCGCGCCGAGCTTCTGGGCGACGCGCCGGACGGCGTGGAACGTGACCGCCGTCGGCTCGACCAGGGCGGCCTCGACGTCCGACAGCTCCGGCAGCACCGGCATGACCCGCCGGCGCGCCACGACGACCGAGTCGGCGAACCCGCCGTGGGCCGGGGCGTCGGGCGTGACGCCGTTCGCCTCGGCGAAGGCGGTGTCGCAGTGGTCGGCGTGGCCCGCGCGACACATCGCGCAGCTGCCGCACGCCGGGCCGACGCAGGCGATGACGCGCTGGCCGATCACGAGGTCGTCGACGTCGGACCCGAGTCGGGCGATCGTGCCGGTCCACTCGTGACCGAACACCGCGGGCGGGACGGCGCCGCCGGAGGTCCAGCTGTGCGTGTCGGTCGCGCAGATTCCGCAGTAGGTGATCGAGACCTCGACCGCTCCCGGCGGCAGCTGGCCCGGCGACTCGGTCTCGAAGGAGACGGCGGACGGGCCGGACACGCGCGCGTAAGTGATCACATTTTCAACGATACGCCGCGACGGCGACGCCCCGAGACCGGGTCGGAGGTCGATAGGGTCCTGAGGCATGACTCGTCGGGGGATCGCGTCCATCGTCCTGCTGCTCCTGCTCGTGACCGCCTGCGGCGGCGGAGGCCGGAGTGACGGTCCGGAGGCCGAGGAGACCGCGGGCGGGCCCGCACCGACCGGCGACAGCCTGGTCGACCTGGTCCGGACCCTGCCCGAGCTCCCTGACGCCGACACGTTCGTGGTCACCTTCGGCGACGTCGAGGGCATCGCCACGGCCAACGCCGTCGACGTGCCCACCGACGGCGACCTCCCGAGCCTCCTGGACTGGTCACTGTCCGCCGGGGCCGACGGCGTCCCGGTCCTCCTCCCGTCGACCCTGCAGGAGGTGAACCTCAACCGGCACCAAGAGCTCGAGGCCGAGCTGGGCGTCTCGCTGTGGAGCACGACGCGGTACGCCGAGGTCGCTGCGCCGCCGTACCGGGTGGCCGTGCTGGACGGCGACCACGGCGAGGCGGAGCTGACCGAGGCGATCGGCGAGCCCGACGACGGCGTCTGGGCGCTCGGCGGGGACGAGCTCGAGGTCGACCTCGCGAACCGCACGGCCGCGCGCCCGCTGGGGGAGGCCCTCCGGCTCGCGACCACGCAGGACGGTGTCGCCATCGCCTCGACCGCGACGCTGGCGCGAGAGGCTGCCGACGCCGAGGGCTCGCTCGTCGACGACGACCTCGACGAGGTCCTGACCGCGCTGGACGAGGTCGACCCCGTCGCCGGTGTGGCGATCCGCACCGACCTCGGCGACGAGGGGCTGCTGGCGAACGGGGCGGCGTACGTCGTCGACGGCGACGCCGTCGTGGGGCGCCTCGTGCTCGGCTACCCCGACGACGAGGACGCCACGGCCGCTGCCTCCGAGGTCGAGGAGTACTTCACCGACGGCAAGTCGCTCAGCGGCCTGCCGTGGTCCGACCTCCTGACGGTCGAGGACGTGACCGCCGAGGGGTCCGTCGTGGTCGTCGACCTGTCGTTCGCGGGGGACCAGCGGCCGGCCGTGCTGGTGCAGATGCTCCTCGGCAACGTGCAGGACCTGCCGCAGGCCCGCTCCTGACCCGGCCCGCCAGATGTGGTCAGTTCTGACCCGTTTCAGGCCGGAAGACGGGACCGGAGTGACCAAATCTTGCGAGGACGGTCGGGTGACGTTCACCTGAAGGGCACCGTCACGTCCGTCCCTGCTGACGCAATGGGGCCGTGCAGCGCCTCGAGGCCCCGTCACGTCGCCAGGTCCTGATCGGTGGCATGAGTCTCGCCGCCGTCGCCGGCGTCGTGGGACCAGCAGCCTTCCCGTCGCCCGCGACGGGATACCGCCACCACCGCTTCCAGCACGGCGTCGCCTCCGGTGACCCGACGACCGACGCCGTCGTGATCTGGACCCGCGTCACACCCACGATCGAGGCGGTGCCCGGCTCCGGCCTCGGCGATCCGGTCGAGGTCCTGTGGGAGGTCGCCACGGACGAGCGGTTCACCGAGGTCGTCACCTCCGGAACGGTCGTGACCGATCCGCGCAGCGACCACACCGTGAAGCTCGACGTGACCGGCCTGCTGCCGGGTCAGGTCTACCTGTACCGCTTCACCAGCGGCACCGACGTCTCGCCGACGGGGCGCACGCGCACGACGCCCGCACCGCACGCCGACGCCGGCTCGCTGCGCTTCGGCGTCGTGTCGTGCGCGAACTGGCAGGCCGGGTGGTTCAGCGCCTACCGCCACCTCGCCGAGCGCGGCGACCTGGACGCCGTGATCCACCTGGGCGACTACATCTACGAGTACGAGCCCGGCAAGTACTCCTACGGCTACGACTGGGTCGACGTGCGCAGCCACCAGCCGCCGCGCGAGACCGTGACGCTGGCCGACTACCGCGTCCGCCACGGCCAGTACAAGACCGACCCCGACCTGCAGGAGCTGCACGCGCAGGTGCCGTTCATCGTGACGTGGGACGACCACGAGGTCGCCGACGGCTGGTTCCCCGGCGGCGCGTTCGAGCACCAGCCGCACGAGGGCGACTTCGCCGAGCGGCTCTGGTCGGCCCAGCGGGCCTACGACGAGTGGATGCCGGTGCGCCTCGGCGGCACGGCGGTCGTCGGCGACGGCAACCGGATCTACCGCCGCATCCGCTTCGGCGGGCTCGTCGACCTGCTGATGCTCGACCTGCGCGGCTACCGCGACGAGCGCGTCGACGTCGACGACCCGGCCACGGAGAGCCCCGACCGGCAGATGACGGGGGCCGAGCAGTTCGACTGGCTCGTGGACGAGCTCGAGGCGTCCGAGGCGCAGTGGAAGCTCATCGGCAACCCCGTCATGGTGGCGCCGATGCTGATGCCGCAGCGTCCTCGCGGCCAGCAGCTCGCGCTCGTCACCACGACCGACCCGATGTCGTGGGGGCCCGCCGAGCCCAACACCGACACGTGGGACGGCTACCCGCAGCAGCGCCGCGCCCTGCTGCAGCGCATCGAGCGTCAGGGGATCGACGACGTCGTGTTCCTCAGCGGCGACGTCCACACGGCCTGGGCGAACGAGATCCGCGGGAGCAGCGGTGCACCCGTCGCGGCCGAGTTCGTGTGCGCCTCGGTCACGAGCAACAACGTCGACGACTACATGGGCACGTCGCCGCGATCGGTCTCGGTCGCGATGGAGGAAGCCATCTCGGACCTCAACCCGCACGTCCGGTTCGTCAACCTCGACGACCACGGCTACTGCGTCCTGGAGGTCGACGCCGAGGGTGCGCGGATGGAGTGGTGGGCCATCAGCGACCGTGCCGACGCCAACGCCTCGACGCGTCGGCTCGCGACCCGGGCGCTGACGGCGGGATCGTCGCGGATCGAGGCGGTCTGAGCCTGCGACCTGCGTGCAGGCCTCGAACGCCGGGCCCGTAGACTGGCCGCTGGTCCGCGTGAGGTTCGTCCGCGGACGCGGCTGCTCGCGCAGCCCGGCGTCGGTAGTTCGGCGCCACCCACCAGCGTCATCCAGACAGAGTCGTCCACCGCAGGAGTCATCCACGTGAAGAGCACCACCGAGAACCTGAGCCCCACCCGGGTCAAGCTCACCATCGAGGTGCCGTTCGACGAGTTCAAGCCCGCTCTCGACAAGGCCTACAAGTCCATCGGCTCGCAGATCCAGGTGCCCGGCTTCCGCCGCGGCAAGGTCCCCGCGGCCGTCGTCGACCAGCGCGTCGGTCGGGGCGTCGTCCTCGACGAGGCGATCAACGCGGCCCTGCCCGACTGGTACCGCCAGGCACTCGTCGAGACGAACCTCCAGCCGCTCGGTCAGCCCGAGATCGACCTGAGCAAGTTCGCGGACGGCGAGGACATCGAGGTCACCGCCGAGCTCGACGTGCGCCCCGAGATCGAGCTGCCCGACCTGTCGTCGATCGCGGTCGAGGTCGAGGACGTCGACGTCACCGACGCCGACATCGACGAGCAGGTCGAGGGCCTGCGTGAGCGCTTCGCGACGTACACCGGCGTCGAGCGCGGCGCCGAGGCCGGCGACCAAGTCACGATCGACCTGGCGGCCGCGCACAAGGACGGCACCGAGATCGAGGACGCCACCGCGGAGGGCCTGCCCTACCGCGTCGGCGGTGCCGAGATGCTCGACGGCCTCGACGAGGCCGTGACCGGCCTGGAGCCCGGCTCCACGGCCACGTTCGCGACGACGCTGGTCGGCGGCGAGCTCAAGGACACCGAGGTCGACGTCACGGTGACCGTGACCGAGGTCAAGCAGACCGAGCTCCCCGAGCTCGACGAGGAGTTCGTCCAGATGGCGTCGGAGTTCGACACCGTCGAGGAGCTCCGCGCCGATCTGCGCGAGCGCATCACGCGCGGCAAGCGCATGGAGCAGGCCGCCGAGGCGCGCGACCTGGTCCTCGAGGAGATCCTCACCAAGGTCGACGCCCCGCTGCCGGAGAACCTCGTCACCGAGGAGATCACGGCGCGTCGTCAGCAGATCGAGCAGCAGCTCGCGATGTCGGGCGTCGCCTTCGAGCAGTACCTCGACGACCAGGAGCAGACGGCCGACGAGTTCGAGGCCGAGCTCGAGAAGTCGGTGCGCGACTCGATCGTGTCGCAGTTCGTGCTCGACCAGATCGTCGCGACCGACGAGATCGGCCTGGACGACAACGAGCTGACGCAGCACATCATGCGTCGCGCGCAGCAGTCCGGCGAGGACCCGAACTCGTACATCCAGCACATCATGGAGCACAACCACGTGCCCGAGATGGTCAGCGAGGTCCTGCGCGGCAAGGCGCTCGCCTCGCTCGTCGAGGGCGCCACGGTCACCTCGAAGTCCGGTGCCGCGGTCGACCTGAAGGCCCTCCAGGCCGACGGCTCGCTCAAGGGCGAGGGCGACGACGCCGAGGCCGAGGACGCCGACAAGGCCTGACCTCACCCGCACACGCCGCACGGGCGCTCGACCTCCCCAGGTCGGGCGCCCGTTCGCCGTCCTGGCCGCCCCCGGTGGTTGAGGTGCGAAGGCGCTCTGGCGCCTGAGCCTCGAAACCTCGGTCACCTTTCGGGGCAATCCGGCCAGGGTTTCGAGGCTCGCGCCGCAGGCGGCACTCGCACCTCAACCACCGGGAGGTGACGAACGACGCTCCGTGAGACGGTTGGCAGGGCGTGGTCGGAGTTGTCACACTGAGTGACATGCCCACCGATCCCGCTCGCACGACCGATGTCGCCGCGCTGGCGCTCGAGTACGGCGACCGGCTGGTCGTCGGCACCGTTCGCGACGTCCACCGTGCGGTGGCCCAGCGCGCCTTCCGCGCGACCCGCATCGTCGGCGGGCGCGTGCCGGAGTCGCTGCACGACGCCGTTGCGACCTCGATCTACGGTGCGATCAGCGGCGTCCTGCGCGTGTCCAGCGGCTCGGTCCGTGCCCTGTCGGCTCGCGGCGTGGGCCGTCCGGTCGAGTCCTCGCGCCTCGGCCGCGGCGTCGTCGCGGCCGTGAACGGCCTCGTCGGCGACGAGCTGCGCCGCCTCGACGACCCGCAGGCAATCACGATGGCGGTCAGGGTCGACGGCATGGACGTGCCGGTCACCGGCTGGCCGCTCGCGGAGGCGTTCCGCGACGCCTCGAGCCACCTCGTCGTGTTCCTGCACGGGCTGTGCGAGGACGACGAGTCGTGGAGCCAGGGCCGCCGCGCCCACGGCACCTCCTACGGCGAGCGGATCGCGGCCGAGACCGACGGCACGCCGGTCTTCCTGCGCTACAACACGGGCCTGCACATCTCGGAGAACGGCAAGCACCTCGACGCGCTGCTGCGCCAGCTCGTCGACTCCTGGCCCGTGCGCGTGACCCGGCTGACCCTCGTCGGGCACTCGATGGGCGGCCTCGTCGCCCGCTCGGCCACCAACCACGCGACCGCGACGGGCGGCACCTGGACGGGCCTCGTGCGCGACGTCGTCTGCCTCGGCACCCCGCACGCGGGCGCCGCGCTCGAGAAGGCCGTGCACGCGGGGTCGCGGGTCCTGCGGTTCCTCCCGGAGTCGCGCCCGTTCGGCCACTTCCTCGACACCCGCTCGGCCGGCATCGTCGACCTGCGGCACGGGTACATCAGCGCCGACGAGTGGGAGGGGCAGGACCTCACGGCCCGCTGGGGCCTCGATCGCATCGCCGCGGCGCCCCTGGCCCACGCCGAGTACCACTTCGTCGTCGCCACGATGGGGGCCACGCAGCGCCACCCGCTCAGCGCGGTGCTCGGCGACCTCCTGGTGCACTTCTCGTCGGCCGCAGGGATCGGCCGCTCGGGCCCGATCGTCGACGGCGCCCGCTTCGAGTACATCCCGAGCGCCCACCACTTCGCGCTGCTGAACCACCCGCAGGTCGGCGACTGGCTCGTCGAGTGGGTCAAGGCCGCGTCGCGCGAGCGCCGCGCCATCGTCGCCGGCGAGGCCTGACGCTTCACATACCGCTGGTATGTGAAGCGTGTTTCGAGTAGGTTCCGGTCATGGTCAACCGTGACATCATCACTGCCAGCATCGACATCGCCGCTCCGCCCGCCGCCGTGTGGGCCGTGGTCTCGGACCTGAAGCGCATGGGGGAGTGGAGCCCCCAGTGCCGCCGGATGATCATCCGCGGCGGCGAGGTCACCCAGGGCACCCGCACGATCAACATCAACCGGCAGGGCTGGAAGTTCTGGCCGACCCGCTCGTACGTCAAGGTCTTCGAGCCCGAGCGCTCGCTGGCGCTCAAGATCGCCGAGAACGGCACGGTCTGGACCTACGACCTCGAGCCCACCGCGGCCGGCACCCGCCTGACCGAGTCGCGCACGGCGCCGAACGGCGTCTCGAACCTCTCGAACTTCCTGAGCAAGCACGTCCTCGGCGGCACCGAGAACTTCGAGGACGAGCTGCAGCGCGGCATCGAGGACACGCTCGCGCGCATCAAGCACGAGGTCGAGAAGAAGGTTGCGGCCTGACGTGGCGCGCTCCTACGTGGCCCCGCTCGAGGCCAGCATCCACATCGACGCCCCGCCGGCTGCGGTCTGGGCCGTGCTCCACGACCAGCGACGCATGGCCGACTTCTCCGAGGAGACCTACAAGCAGGGCTTCATCGGCACGCCCGTGCGCGAGGGCACGGTGAGCATCAACCTGAACAAGCGCAAGGCCGCCTTCTGGCCGACGATCAGCCGCTACACCGAGGTCGTGCCCGAGCGGCGGCTGGCGTTCCGCGTCATCGGCCCGAGCGCGACCTGGAGCTACGACCTCGAGCCCGCCGCCGACGGCGGCACCACGGTCACCGAGCGTCGCCGCCTGACGAACGACCGCGCAGCACTCGCCTCGATCGTCACGGCCCGCCTGCTGCTCGGCGGCGTCACGAACCACGACGTCGAGCTCGTCCAGGGCATGCACGACACGCTCGCGCGGCTGAAGGCCGAGGTCGAGCGGGGCTGAGCCTCCTCAGCGGTCGACGAGGGTCATGTCGAACGAGTACAGGTCGGGCCGGTAGGCGTGGCGCCCGTACTCGACGGCGTGGCCCGAGTCGTCGTACGCCGTGCGCTGCATCGTGAGCAACGGGGCGCCGACGGACTCGCCGAGCAGGTCGGCGTCGGCCTCGTCGGCGCGCCGCGCCCCGATGCGCTGGCGGGCGACCCGGATCGCCAGGCCGGTCGCGCGCAGCGTCGCGTACAGGCCCTCGTGCTCCAGGTCGACGCCCGTGAGGTCGACGAGCGACGCGGGCAGCACGTTGTGCATGACGGCCAGGGGCTGGTCGCCGATCAGGCGCAGCCGGCGCACGCTCCACACGAGGGTGCCGACGCCGAGCTGGAGCTCCTCGGCGATTTCGGGGTCGGCCTCGAGGCGCTCGCAGGACAGGACCCGGGTCTGCGGGTGGTGGCCCGCGGCCGACAGGTCGTCGAACAGGCTCGTCAGCTCGACCTGGCGCCGGACGCGTCCCTGCACGACCTGGGTGCCCACGCCTCGGCGACGCACCAGCATGCCCTTGTCGACCAGCACCTGGATCGCCTGGCGCATCGTCGGACGCGACAGCCCGAGGTCGCGCGCCATCGAGATCTCGTTGTCGAGACGCTCGCCCGCAGCGATCTCGCCCGCGACGATCGCCCGCTCGAGCTGCTCGGCCACCTGGAAGTACAAGGGGACCGGACTCGAGCGGTCGAGGGTGATCGACGGCTGCGTCATGTCGTCAACCTAGCGAAGTGTTCCCTCCACGTCACGATGTCATGACAAATGCTTGACAGTGACGCAGGCCACAGCCAGAATCGTGACGCAGAGCACATGTCAGGACAAATACGACGAGGCCCGAGGATCACGATGAACGACACCGCCCGCTCCCGCATCGCCGGCGCCCCCATCTCCTGGGGCGTGTGCGAGGTCCCCGGCTGGGGCTACCAGCTCCCCGCCGACCGGGTGCTGACCGAGATGGCCGAGCTCGGCCTCGGCGCCACCGAGTTCGGTCCGCAGGGCTTCCTGCCCGAGCAGCCCCGGGCCAAGGCCGAGCTCCTCGCCTCCTACGGACTGCGCTCGGTCGGCGGGTTCCTGCCGGTCGTCCTGCACACCGACCACGACCCGCTGTCCGAGGTCGACGCGTTCATCGACGACTGCCTGGCCTCCGGGGCCGGGGTCGTCGTGCTGGCGGCGGCCACGGGCCGTGACGGCTACGACGCCCGCCCGGAGCTGAGCGAGGTCGAGTGGAAGGCGCTGCTCGGCCAGCTCGACCGCATCGCCGACCACGCGGCCGAGCGGGGCGTCGTCGCCGCGCTCCACCCGCACATCGGCACGCTGGTCGAGGACGCCGCCGACGTCCGCCGGGTCCTGGAGGGCTCGCACGTCGGCCTGTGCATCGACACCGGCCACCTCGTCGCCGCCGGCGCCGATCCGGTCGCGATCACGCTGGCCCACCTCGACCGCGTGCGCCACGTGCACCTCAAGGACGTCGACGCAGGCCTCGCGGCGCAGGTGCAGGACGGGTCGCTGGCCTTCTCCGACGCCGTCTCGCAGGGACTGTGGACCGTGCTCGGTCGCGGATCGGTCGACATCGCGGCGATGATCTCCGCGCTCGAGGGCCACGGCTACACCGGCTGGTACGTCCTGGAGCAGGACCTCAAGCTGACGGGCGAGCCCGAGGGCGTCGGCCCCCGCGCCGACGTCGCCGCCTGCTTGGCCTACGTCGAGGGAGCGCTCGCGTGAGCCTTCCGCTCGAGCTCGTCACGATCGGACGCTGCGGCGTGGACGTGTACCCCGAGCAGATCGGCGTGGGCCTGGAGGACGTGACGTCCTTCGCCAAGTTCCTGGGCGGGTCCCCGACCAACGTCGCCGTCGCGGCGGCCCGGCTCGGCCACCGCACCGCGGTGCTGACCAAGACCGGCGACGACCCGTTCGGCCGCTTCGTCCGCACGGCGCTGACGGGCTTCGGGGTCGGCACCGAGATGGTCGGCACGGACGACACCCTGGCGACGCCGGTGACGTTCTGCGAGATCTTCCCGCCGGACGACTTCCCGCTCTACTTCTACCGCTGGCCCTCGGCCCCCGACCTGCAGCTGCGGGCCGACGAGCTCGACCTCGACGCGATCCGCGAGGCCGACGTCGTGTGGTTCACGCTGACGGGGCTCTCGGCCGAGCCGAGCCGCGAGGCCCACCTGGCGGCGCTCGAGGCCCGTGGACGCGACCGCCTGACGATCGTCGACCTCGACTACCGCCCGATGTTCTGGCCCTCGTCCGCCCAGGCGTCCGCCGCGGCCGCCGAGGTCCTGCCCTGGGTCTCGGTCGCGGTCGGCAACCGCGAGGAGTGCGAGGTCGCGGTCGGTGAGACCGAGCCCCAGAAGGCCGCCGCCGCGCTGCGGGCGGCCGGGGTCGGCACCGCGATCGTCAAGCAGGGACCCGCCGGCGTCCTGGGGGTGCGCGGCGACGAGTCGGTCGTCGTGCCGCCGGTGCCGGTCGAGGTCGTCAACGGTCTCGGTGCGGGGGACGCCTTCGGAGGTTCCCTCGTCCACGGTCTGCTGTCAGGGTGGTCGCTGCAGCGCACGCTGGAGTTCGCCAACGCGGCCGGTGCCGTCGTGGCGGGCCGGCTGTCGTGCGCCGACGCGATGCCCACGTCGTCCGAGGTCGAACAGGTTCTGGAGCAGGGGAGAGTCGCATGAACGCCGTCGATGCCGAGGCCATCGCCCGACTGGTCACGACCCGCGTCACCGATCCGCAGGCGATCGCTCGCGGCTGGGCCGCGCGTCGCACCCCCGCGTCGCTCGTGGGGTCCTCCGGCCGCCTGATGCTCGTGGCCGCCGACCACCCCGCTCGCGGGGCGCTCCGCGCGGGCGACGACCCGCTGGCGATGGGCGACCGCACCCAGCTGCTCGACCGGCTCGTCCGTGCGCTCGCCCGGCCCGGTGTCGACGGCGTGCTCGGCACGGCCGACGTCCTCGACGACCTCCTGCTGCTCGGGGCGCTCGAGGACAAGGTCGTGATCGGCTCGATGAACCGTGGCGGCCTCGCCGGCACCGCGTTCGAGATCGACGACCGCTTCACGGGCTACCACGCGGCGGCGATCCGGGACCGCAGCCTGCAGGGCGGCAAGATGCTCTTCCGCATCGAGCCCGAGGACGCCGGCACCGTCGCCACGATGCAGGCCTGCGCGCACGCGGTCGAGGAGCTGGCCGCGGCCGGCCTCATGGCCATGGTCGAGCCGTTCATCTCCGCCCGGCGTGACGGGCGGGTCGTCAACGACCTCTCGACCGCTGCCGTCGTGCGCTCCGCGACCGTCGCGGCCGGCCTGGCCTCGACGTCGGCGCACACCTGGCTCAAGCTGCCGGTCGTCGAGGACATGGAGACGGTCCTCGCGGCCACGGCCCTGCCCGTCGTGCTCCTCGGCGGCGAGGTCTCGTCCGACCAGCAGGAGCAGTTCGCCCAGTGGTCGAAGGCGCTCGAGCACCCGTCGGTGCGGGGCATGGTCGTCGGTCGCAGCCTGCTGTACCCGCCGGGCGGCGACGTCGAGGCGGCCGTCGACGCGACGGTGGCGATGCTCTGATGGCCTCCGTCATCGCGGCCGGCACGGCAGCGTCCCCACCCTTCGCCCTGGAGGTCACTCCGGAGAGCGCCGGGTGGGGGCACACGGGGCTGAAGGTGCTCGACCTCGCCCCGGGTCAGTCGGTCACCTTCGCGACCGGCGAGGACGAGGCCCTGGTGCTCTCGCTCGGCGGGTCGGCCGAGGTCCAGGTCGACGACGTCACGCAGCAGCTCGTGGGCCGCCGCGACGTCTGGTCCGGTCCCAGTGACGTCGTCTACGCGCCCCTGGGCTCCACCGTCACGGTGACCTCGCCGGACGGTGGCCGCTTCGCGGTCCCGACGGCGCGCGCCACGGTGCGCCTCGCGGTCGGCTACCTGCCGGCGGGCGACGTCCCGGTCGAGCTGCGCGGGGCCGGACCGGCCAGCCGCCAGGTCAACAACTTCGGCGTTCCCGGCGTCCTCGAGGCTGACCGCATCATCGCGTGCGAGGTCCTGACCCCCGGCGGCAACTGGTCGTCCTACCCGCCGCACAAGCACGACGAGGAGCGTGAGGGCGAGACGCGGCTGGAGGAGATCTACTACTTCGAGGTCGCCGCCGGTCCCCACGGAGCCGGCCTGGGCTACCAGCGGGTCTACGGTCACGAGCAGGCGGAGATCGACGTGCTCGCCGAGGTCCGCACCGGCGACGTCGTGCTGATCCCGCACGGCTGGCACGGCCCGTCGATGGCCGCTCCCGGCTACGACCTTTACTACCTCAACGTCATGGCAGGCCCGGGCGCCGAGCGCGCCTGGCTGATCTGCGACGACCCCGACCACGGCTGGGTCCGCGAGAGCTGGGCGACCCAGGCGCTGGACCCCCGGCTCCCCTTCGGAGGACAGGCATGAGCACGAGCTCCCCGACGGTGCGGCTCACCGTCGCCCAGGCCCTCGTCCGGTTCCTCGAGGTGCAGGACGTCGAGCGCGACGGCGTCGCGCGCCCGTTCTTCGCGGGCTGCTGGGGCATCTTCGGCCACGGCAACGTCGCGGGCGTGGGCCAGGCGCTGCTGGAGCGCGAGCTCTCCGGGGATCCGTCCCACCTGCGCTTCCTGCACGGGCGCAACGAGCAGTCGATGGTGCACGCCGCGGTCGCCTACGCCCGTCAGTACGACCGGCGCGCGGCGATGGCCGTCACCGCGTCGGTCGGGCCCGGCGCGACCAACATGGTCACGGGCGCCGCGCTGGCGACGATCAACCGGCTGCCGGTCCTGCTGCTGCCCGGCGACGTCTTCGCGACCCGGGTCGCCAACCCCGTGCTGCAGGAGCTCGAGGACCCGTCGAGCATGGACACGACCGTCAACGACGCCTTCCGGCCGGTCTCGCGCTACTGGGACCGGATCGCCCGGCCCGAGCAGCTCCCGTCGGCGCTGCTGCAGGCCATGCGGGTCCTGACCGACCCGGCCGACACCGGCGCCGTGACGCTCTGCCTGCCGCAGGACGTGCAGGCCGAGGCCCACGACTGGCCGGTCGAGCTGTTCGAGCGTCGCCTCTGGCGCATCGCGCGTCCGGTGCCCCAGCCCGACGAGCTGGCCCGCGCCGCAGCCGCGATCCGCGCCAGTCGGCGTGCGATCGTCGTGGCCGGCGGCGGGGTCATCTACTCCGGCGCCGACGCGGCGCTGCGAGCCTTCGCCGAGGCCACCGGCATCCCGGTCGTCGAGACGCAGGCGGGCAAGGGCTCGCTGCCGTACGACCACCCGCAGGCCGTCGGCGCGATCGGTGCCACCGGCACCACCGCGGCGGACCTGCTGGCGGGCGAGGCCGACCTCGTGATCGGCGTCGGCACGCGCTACAGCGACTTCACGACCGCCTCGCGCAGCGTCTTCGCGGGTGACGACGTGCGGTTCGTCAACGTCAACGTCGCGCGGCTCGACGCCGTGAAGCTCTCGGCGACGACCCTCGTGGCCGACGCCCGCCTCGCGGTCGAGGCGCTGACCGAGGCCCTCGAGGGCTGGCGCGCCGAGCCGGAGCACACGGCCCGTGCGACCGATCTCGCGGCGCAGTGGGACGCGACCGTCGAGGCCGCCCACGCCCGCACCGACGGCGACGGGCGCCTCGTCCAGTCGGCCCTGATCGGCGTCGTGAACGAGACGACCGACCCGCGCGACGTCGTGGTCTGCGCCGCGGGCTCGATGCCCGGCGACCTGCACAAGCTGTGGCGCACCCGCGACCGCAAGGGCTACCACGTCGAGTACGGCTTCTCCTGCATGGGCTACGAGATCGCGGGCGGCCTCGGGGTCAAGATGGCGGCGCTCGACCAGGCCGCCCAGGGCGAGGACGCCGACCGCGACGTCGTCGTGATGGTCGGCGACGGCTCCTACCTGATGCTGAGCACCGAGCTCGTCACGGCCGTCGCCGAGGGCGTCAAGATCATCGTCGTGCTCGTGCAGAACCACGGGTACGCCTCGATCGGCGCCCTGTCGCAGAGCCTCGGGTCGCAGCGCTTCGGCACGGCCTACCGCCAGCGGACCTCGACGGGCCTGGACGGCGACCTCCTGCCGGTCGACCTCGCGGCCAACGCCGCGAGCCTCGGCGCCGACGTCATCTCGGCCACGAGCCTGGACGACGTGCGCGCGGCCCTGCTCACGGCCAAGGCCTCGAGCCGCACGACCGTGATCCACGTCGAGACCGACCCCCTCGTGCCCGCGCCCGACAGCCCGGCCTGGTGGGACGTCCCCGTCGCCGAGGTCTCGGCGCTGGACTCCACCCGCACCGCGCGCGAGACCTACCTCGAGCACAAGACCACCCAGCGCCACCACCTGGCGCCTCCCACGCACTATGACCCGAAGGATCCCGCATGAGCCAGCACACCTCCGTCTACGACCACTGGATCGACGGCCGCCACGTCGCCGGCTCCTCCACCCGGGTCGGCGACGTGTACGACCCCGCCACGGGGTCGGTCGTGCGCGGCGTGCGTCTGGCGGACGAGTCCGACGTCGACCTGGCGGTCGCGGCCGCCACGCGCGCGTTCGAGGGCTGGGGCGAGACCTCGGTGACGGCACGGTCGCGGGTCATGTTCGACTTCCGCCAGCTGCTCGTCGAGCACGAGGACGAGCTGGCCGCGATCATCAGCGCCGAGCACGGCAAGACCCTGAGCGACGCCAAGGGCGAGGTCGTCCGCGGGCGCGAGGTCGTCGAGTTCGCGTGCGGCATCCCGCAGCTCCTCAAGGGGGAGTACAGCGACCAGGTCTCCGGGTCGGTCGACTCCTTCTCGTTCCGGCAGCCGCTCGGCGTCGTCGCCGGCATCACGCCGTTCAACTTCCCGATCATGGTGCCGCTGTGGATGCACCCGGTCGCGATCGCGACGGGCAACACCTTCGTGCTCAAGCCCTCCGAGCGAGTCCCGGGAGCATCCGACCTCGTCGCCCGGCTCTACCGCGAGGCCGGCCTGCCGGACGGCGTGTTCAACGTGGTCCACGGCGACAAGGTCGCGGTCGACGCCGTCCTGGACCACCCCGACGTCGCCGCCGTCTCGTTCGTCGGCTCCACGCCGATCGCGCGATACGTGCACGAGCGTGCCGGGACGACCGGCAAGCGCGTGCAGGCGCTCGGCGGGGCCAAGAACCACGCCGTCGTGATGCCGGACGCGGACCTCGACTTCGCCGCCGACCACATCGTCGCGGCGGGGTACGGCTCGGCCGGCCAGCGGTGCATGGCGATCTCGGCGGTCGTCGCGGTGGGCCCGGCTGCCGACACGCTCGTGGCGAAGATCGGCGAGCGCACCCACGCGGTGCGCGTGGGGGTCGGCACCGACCCCGACGCCGAGATGGGCCCCGTCGTGACCCGCGCCTCGCGCGACCGCATCGTCGACCTGATCGGCCAGGGCGAGTCCGCCGGCGCGAAGGTCGTCGTCGACGGCCGCGACCTCGTGGTCGACGGTCACGCCGACGGCTTCTTCGTCGGCCCCACCCTGATCGACCACGTCACGACCGGCATGAGCGTCTACACCGACGAGATCTTCGGTCCGGTCCTCGCGGTCCTGCGCGTCGAGAGCCTCGACGAGGCCCTCGCGCTCGTGAACGCGAACCCCTACGGCAACGGCACGGCGGTGTTCACCTCCTCGGGAGAGGTGGCCCGCACGTTCCAGCGGCGCGTGCACGTCGGCATGATCGGCATCAACGTGCCGGTCCCCGTGCCGATGGCGTTCCACTCGTTCGGCGGGTGGAAGGACTCGCTCTTCGGTGACCACCACATCCACGGTCCCGAGGGCGTCCACTTCTACACCCGCGCCAAGGTGGTCACCAGCCGGTGGCCGCACGTGAGCGAGGACTCCCTCGCCGCCCTCCATTTCCCGACGGCACACTGACGCCGGGTCACCGAGAGAAGGAAACCCCACCATGAAGAAGCTGACGCTCATCGGAGCTGCGCTCCTGGTCGGCTCGTTGCTGGCCGCGTGCTCCGGCACCGGTCAGGACGACTCCGGCGCCACGGCGGAGACCAGTGACCTCACGTACGCCGTCATCACGCACTCCGGTCCCGGCGACGCGTTCTGGGACCGGGTCAAGTCCGGCGCCGAGCGCGCGGGTGACGACTACGGCGTATCGGTCGACTACACCTCGGACCCCGACCCGGCCAAGCAGTCGCAGCTCATCGACAACGCGGTGGCCCAGAAGGTCGACGGCATCGTCGTCTCGATGGCCAACCCCGACGGCCTCAAGGACAGCATCGAGAAGGCCGTCGCGGCCGGCATCCCGGTCGTGACGATCAACTCCGGTCTGGACGAGTCGGCCGCCTTCGGGGCGATCACCCACATCGGTCAGTCCGAGACGATCGCCGGCGAGGCCGTCGGCACCAAGCTCTCCGAGGCCGGCGTCTCCAACGCGATCTGCGTCATCCACGAGGCCGGCAACATCGGCCTGGAGGAGCGGTGCCGCGCCGCCGCCAGCACGTTCGACGGCACGATGACGAACCTGCAGGTCGACGGCACGAACGACGCCGAGGTCAAGGCCACGATCAAGTCCAAGCTGCAGGCCGATCCGTCGATCGACGGGATCCTGACGCTCGGTGGCCAGTTCGCGATCGGCGCCGTCGGCGCCGTCGAGGAGTCCGGCAGCGACGCCCAGGTGGCGACGTTCGACCTCTCCGACGACGTCGTCTCGGACATCGAGGCGGGCAAGATCCTCTTCGCGGTCGACCAGCAGCCCTACGTCCAGGGCTTCCTGGGCGTCACGACGCTGTACCTGAAGTCGATCAACGGCAACGACGTCGGTGGCGGCCAGCCCATCAACTCCGGGCCCGCCTTCGTCACGAAGGACAACGCGGCCGACGTGGCGGAGTTCGCCAAGCAGGGCACGCGCTGACATCCGCCGGTGGGGCGTCCCGCCCAGGGACGCCCCACCACCTCCCGCTCCTCGAAAGGACCTGACTTCATGGCGACAGCAACGGCTGCACCTGACGAACGACTTGCCTCGACCTCGCTGGTCTCACGGCTCCTGATCCGCCCGGAGATCGGTGCCGCCGTCGCAGCGATCGCCGTCATGATCTTCTTCACCCTCATCAGCGACCGCTTCTTCACCCTCGCGGGTGCGGGAGTCTGGACCGAGTCGGCCTCGACGTTCGGCATCATGGCCGTCGCCGTGGCGCTGCTCATGATCGGCGGCGAGTTCGACCTCTCCGCGGGCGTCATGACGGGCTTCTCCGCGCTGACGGTCGGCATCCTGACGACGAACTACGGCCTCAACATCTGGGTCGCCGTCCTCATCGCCCTCGCCCTGGCGCTGTCGGTCGGGGCCATCAACGGCATCCTCGTGATGCGCACCGGCCTGCCGAGCTTCATCATCACGCTCGGCACCTTCTTCATCCTGCGGGGCGTCGACCTCGCGGTGACGAAGGCGATCATCGGGCAGGTGTCGATCCAGGGCATGCGCGACGTGCCGTTCTACGACTCGATCCAGCCCGTGTTCGGGCACAGCATCCAGATCGGCGAGGGCACGTTCTACGTCTCGGTCCTGTGGTGGATCGCGGTCGCGTCGGTCGCGACCTGGGTCCTGCTGCGCACTCGCGCGGGCAACTGGATCTTCGCCGTCGGCGGCGCCCAGCAGTCCGCGCGCCAGGTCGGCGTCCCGGTCCTCCGCACCAAGGTGGGCCTGTTCATGACCACGGCCGCGGCCGGCTGGCTCGTGGGCATGATCTCGCTGTTCCGCACCTCCACGGTGCAGGCGAACACGGGCGTCGGCCAGGAGTTCATCTACATCATCTGCGCCGTCGTGGGCGGCTGCCTGCTGACGGGCGGCTACGGCTCGGCCGTGGGGGCCGCGCTCGGCGCCCTGATCTACGGCATGGCGTTCCAGGGCATCACGTTCGCCCAGTGGGACACCGACTGGCTGTTCACGTTCCTCGGCGCCATGCTGCTCGGCGCCGTCTTCCTCAACAACTGGGTCCGCAACCGAGGAGTGACCACACGATGACCGCATCTCAGACGCGCGGCGCCGCGATCCTGGAGGTCGACCAGGTCGGCAAGCGCTACGGCAACATCATCGCCCTGTCCGGCATCTCGACGTCCGTCCGCGCGGGTGAGGTCACCTGCGTGCTCGGCGACAACGGTGCGGGCAAGTCGACCTTCATCAAGATCCTCGCCGGAGCGCACGAGCACTCCGAGGGCGTCCTGCGGATCGACGGCGAGGAGTGCCGGCTCAGCAGCCCGCGCGAGGCGCTGGAGGCTGGGGTCGCCACGGTCTACCAGGACCTCGCGGTCGTGCCGCTGATGCCCGTCTGGCGCAACTTCTTCCTGGGCTCGGAGCTCACGAAGGGGCGCGGCCCGCTGCGCCGCCTGGACGTCGCCGGGATGAAGCGGACGACCAAGGCCGAGCTGTCCGCGATGGGCATCGACCTGCGCGACGTCGACCAGCCGATCGGCACCCTCTCGGGTGGTGAGCGGCAGTGCGTCGCGATCGCGCGCGCGGTCTACTTCGGCGCTCGCGTGCTCATCCTCGACGAGCCCACCGCGGCCCTCGGCGTGAAGCAGTCCGGCGTCGTGCTGAAGTACATCGCCAAGGCTCGTGACCGCGGGCTCGGCGTCGTGTTCATCACCCACAACCCGCACCACGCCTACCCCGTCGGCGACCGCTTCATGCTGCTGCGTCGCGGCAAGAGCATGGGCGACTTCCCCAAGAGCGAGATGACCCTCGACGACCTGACGGCCATGATGGCCGGCGGTGCCGAGCTCGAGTCGCTGGCCCACGAGCTGCAGCGCGAGATGGGCGCGGACTCGTCGGTCGCCGCCGAGCTCGCCGAGGTGCAGCAGAACGTCGCCGCGAAGGGAGCCCGCGAGTGAGCGACGCACCCGACCTGCGGATCGGCGTCGTGGGCCTGGGCTGGATGGGCCAGGTCCACGCCCGCGCCTGGAGCCGTCTGCTGCAGCACTACCCCGACAGCGCCCGGCGCCCCGTGCTGGTGGCCGTGGCGGACACCGTGATCGACGACCGCACGCGCCGGGCCGCGGCGTCGCTCGGGTTCGGCGAGCTCGTCGCCGACTGGCGCGAGCTCGTGGCCCGCGACGACCTGGACCTGGTGTGCGTCACCGGCCCGAACTTCATCCACCGCGAGGTGGGGGTCGCCGTCGCGCAGTCGGGCAAGCACCTGTGGATCGAGAAGCCGGCCGGGCGCAACGCCGCCGAGACCGCCGAGATCGCCGCTGCGGTCGACGCGGCCGGCGTGCAGTCGGCCGCCGGGTTCAACTACCGCAACGCGCCCGGTGTCGAGCGAGCCCGCGAGATCGTGGCCTCGGGCCGGATCGGACGGATCGAGCACACCACGGTGCGCTTCCTGTCCGACTACGCGGCACACCCCGACGGTGCGCTGTCGTGGCGCTTCGACGACGAGTTCTCCGGCAGTGGCGTCCTGGGCGACCTGGTGAGCCACGCGGTCGACCTCGCCGAGCACGTCGTGGGTCCGATCGCCGAGCTCGTCGCCGACCAGGCGACCTTCATCGCCGAGCGGCCCGAGGCCACGCCCGGCGCGCTGCACTACGAGCGCGGCTCCGGCGCCCGGGGACCGGTGGGCAACGAGGACTACGTGACCGCGCTGTTGCGCTTCGCTGACGGCTCGCGCGGGATGCTCGAGTCGAGCCGGGTCGCCGTCGCCGAGCAGAACACCTACGGCTTCGAGATCCACGGCACCACGGGTGCCGTCGCGTGGGACTTCCGACGCCTCAACGAGCTGCGCACGGCTTTCGCCGAGGACTACCAGAACGCCTCGTGGACCACGGAGTACGTGACCCCGGCCTCCGGCGAGATGCGGGCCTTCCAGCCCGGCGCCGGCAACGCGATGGGCTTCGACGACCTCAAGGTCATCGAGGCGCATCGGCTCGTGGAGTCGATCGCCCAGGCGAAGCCGATCGGCGCCACGATCCACGACGCGCTGCGAGCCGCCCGCACGCTCGACGCGGTCCGCGCGTCGGTCGCCGGCCGCAGCTGGGTGAACCTGTGAGCGCGGCACGGCGGCTGCGGGTCGGCGTCATCGGTGCGGGGGCGATGGGGGCCTCCCACGCCCGCACGCTCGCGAACGCCGTCGCGTCCGCCGAGGTCGTCGCCCTCTACGACCGTGACACCCAGCGCGCGGCGGCCGTCGCGGCCGAGGTCGGGGCCCGGGTTGCCGACTCGCCCGAGGCCCTGATCGACGCGGTCGACGCGGTCGTCGTGGTCTCGCCGGACTTCACGCACGTCGACCTCGTGCTGGCCTGCCTCGCCGCGGGCAAGCACGTCCTGTGCGAGAAGCCGCTGGCCGAGAACGCCGCGGACGCCCACCGGGTCGTCGAGGCCGAGGTGGCCCTCGGACGCCAGCTCGTCCAGGTCGGGTTCAACCGACGCTTCGACCCCGGCTTCGTCGAGCTGAAGGCGTCGGTCACGGCCGGCGAGCTGGGCGACGTGCGCCTCGTGCACGGCATCCACCGCAACGCCTCCAACGCCACCAGCACCGACGACGCGACCCTCGTGACCGGGTCGATGATCCACGAGCTCGACACCTTCCGGTGGCTGCTCGACGGCGAGATCGTCGCGATCCGCGTGGAGTCCCCGGTCGTGGACGGATTCCGCGACCCGCAGGTCGCCACGTTGTGGACCGACCAGGGGCAGATGCTGACGGCCGAGGTCTTCGTCAACGCCGCCTACGGGTACGACGTGCGCGTCGAGGTCGTGGGCACCGGCGGGTCCGCGATGCTCGAGCCGCGCACCCCCGTCGTCCGGCGCACGGCCGGGCAGAGCCGCAGCTCGATCGGCAGCGACTTCGTGGAGCACTTCCTCGAGTCGTACCGGATCGAGCTCGCGCAGTGGACCGAGGCGTCCCTCGCGGGTCGCGTCGTCGGAGCGACGGCGTGGGACGGCTTCATGGCCAACCTCGTCGCGGGCCACGGCGTCGACGCGCTGCGGTCGGGGGAGCGGCGCACGATCGACGTCCCGCAGCGCCCCGCGCTGTACGCGACCCCGCCGACGCACGCCGGGTGAGGCGGGGGCGTCAGCGGCCCGATCCCGCTGACGTCCTCGCGTACGCCCATGGCGAACAGGGCGTGTTCGCGCGTGTGTCGGGCCGGTTCGCCGTCTAGGGTCGTGAGCGTGAACCCACAGTCCGAATTCATGTCCGCGCAGGCGGGGCCGTCCGACCTCGACGGCCACATCTACCAGCGCCTGCTCAAGGAGCGCATCGTCTTCCTCGGCTCGGAGGTGCGCAACGAGAACGCCAACGCGATCTGCGCGCAGATGCTGCTGCTCAACGCCGAGAACCCCGACGCCGACATCTACCTGTACATCAACAGCCCGGGTGGATCCGTCGACGCCGGCATGGCGATCTACGACACGATGCAGTTCATCTCGAACGACGTCGCGACGGTCGGCATGGGCCTGGCCGCCTCGATGGGTCAGTTCCTG
>NZ_BAAAME010000004.1:129366-160662 GCF_039529015.1 Aeromicrobium alkaliterrae | reverse complement strand
CGCATCATGATGCACCAGCCCTCCGGTGGCATCGGTGGCTCCGCCTCGGACATCAAGATCCAGGCCGAGCAGTCGATCCTGCTCAAGAAGCAGCTCAACGAGCTCCAGTCGGTCCACACGGGTCAGAGCATCGAGCAGATCGAGCTCGACGCCGACCGCGACCGCTGGTTCACGGCCGAGCAGGCCAAGGAGTACGGCTTCATCGACCAGGTCGTCACGAACGCGCAGGAAGTCAAGGAGGCGAAGGCATGAGCGAGCGCCAGCGAGTGAACAACGAGCACCTCATGCGGGTCTTCCCGTACCGTGCACTTTCAGCGGGGAGGACCGCATGAGCTACTACATCCCGCAGTGGGAGGAGCGCACGTCGTACGGCTTCCGCCGCGTCGACCCGTTCGCCAAGCTCTTCGAGGACCGCATCATCTTCCTCGGCACCCCGATCAGCGACGACGTCGCCAACGCGGTCATCGCGCAGCTCCTGAGCCTGCAGAACATGGAGCCCGACCGCGACATCAGCATCTACATCAACAGCCCGGGTGGCTCGTTCACCGCCATGACGGCGATCTACGACACGATCCGCTACCTCAAGCCGGACGTGCAGACCTTCTGCCTGGGTCAGGCCGCCTCCGCGGCTGCCGTGCTGCTGGCGGCCGGCGCGCCCGGCAAGCGGTTCGCCCTGCCGAACGCCCGCATCCTGATCCACCAGCCCTACACCGAGGGCACCGGTGGCCAGATCTCCGACCTGGAGATCCAGGCCAACGAGATCCTCCGCATGCGCGCGCTGATGGAGAAGATGATCGCGGACGCCACCGGCAAGGACCCGGAGACCGTCAGCCGCGACGTCGACCGCGACAAGATCCTGACCGCCAGCCAGGCGCTGGAGTACGGCCTGATCGACCAGGTGCTCGACACCCTGAAGACCCCCGCCGTCTGAGCGACACGCGGTCCGGGGCAACGTGACGCACGTCGCGAACACCCCGGACCGCGGCTACGCTGGACGGCAGCCGAGGAAAGGACTATCCCGTGGCGCGCATCGGTGAAACCGCCGATCTGTTGAAGTGCTCCTTCTGTGGAAAGAGCCAGAAGCAGGTCAAGAAGCTCATCGCGGGCCCGGGTGTCTACATCTGCGACGAGTGCATCGACCTCTGCAACGAGATCATCGAGGAAGAGCTCGCCGAGAACTCCGAGCTGAGCCTGGGTGAGCTGCCCAAGCCGCACGAGATCTACGAGTTCCTCAACGGCTACGTGATCGGCCAGGAGGGCGCCAAGAAGTCGCTCGCGACGGCGGTCTACAACCACTACAAGCGGGTCCAGGCGCAGCAGGCCGGCGGTCGCACGAAGGACGAGCAGGTCGAGCTCGCCAAGTCCAACATCCTCATGGTGGGCCCCACCGGCTGCGGCAAGACGTACCTCGCGCAGACCCTGGCCCGCATGCTCAACGTCCCGTTCGCGATCGCCGACGCCACGGCGCTGACCGAGGCCGGCTACGTCGGCGAGGACGTCGAGAACATCCTCCTCAAGCTCATCCAGGCCGCCGACTACGACGTCAAGAAGGCCGAGACGGGCATCATCTACATCGACGAGATCGACAAGATCTCGCGCAAGAGCGAGAACCCCTCGATCACCCGTGACGTGTCCGGCGAGGGCGTGCAGCAGGCGCTGCTGAAGATCCTCGAGGGCACGACCGCGTCGGTGCCGCCGCAGGGCGGGCGCAAGCACCCGCACCAGGAGTTCATCCAGATCGACACCACCAACGTGCTGTTCATCGTGGGCGGGGCGTTCGCCGGGCTCGAGGAGATCATCGAGCAGCGCGCCGGCAAGGTCGGCGTCGGCTTCAACTCCGAGCCGGTCGAGGTCAAGGCCGACGAGCCGAACCGCGTCTACTCGCGCGTCGAGCCCACCGACCTGCTGAAGTTCGGCCTGATCCCGGAGTTCATCGGACGCCTGCCGGTCATCGCCAGCGTCGAGAAGCTCGACAAGGAGGCGCTCGTGCGCATCCTCACCGAGCCGCGCAACGCGCTCAGCAAGCAGTACCAGCGCCTGTTCGAGATCGACGGCATCGAGCTGGAGTTCACCGAGGAGGCCATCGGCGAGATGGCCGAGCTGGCCCTGCGCCGCGACACCGGTGCGCGTGGCCTCCGCTCGATCATCGAGGAAGTCCTCCAGCAGACGATGTTCGAGGTCCCCAGCAACGAGCACGCAGCCCGCGTGCTGGTCGACGGTGCCGTCGTGCGTGGCGAGAGCCCGCCGACCGTGCTGACCCGCGACGAGGTGGAGAAGAAGGCCTCCTAGCCGTCGTCCCTTCCCGGGGACGAACCCGTCCCCGGGGTCTCCAGCGAAGGCGGTTCTGCTGATGGTCACCGACATCACCCTGCTGGGTGCCACGGGGTACACGGGCGGTCTCACCGCCGACTACCTCGGCGCCACCCTGCCGAGCGGCGCGTCGTGGGCCGTCGCCGGCCGCAGCCGCGCCAAGCTCGAGGCGGTCGCCGATCGCATCGAGGCTGCCGGTGGGGTCCGGCCGGAGATCGTCACGGCCGACGTCACCGACGACGCCTCGCTGGCGGCGGTGGCCGAGGGCACGCGCGTCCTCGTCACGACGGTCGGTCCGTACCTCAAGCACGGCGAGCCCGCGGTCAAGGCGGCGGCGCAGGCCGGCATCGCGTACCTCGACCTCACGGGCGAGCCGCAGTTCGTCGACGACATGTGGCTCAAGCACCACGCGACGGCCTCGGAGTCCGGGGCGCGCCTGGTGCACGCGGCCGGGTTCGACTCGATCCCGTACGACCTCGGCGTGCTCTACACGGTGCAGCAGCTGCCCGACGACGTGCCCATCACGGTCAACGCCTACCTGCGGGCCGGCATCTCGCCCTCGGGCGGCACGTTCCACTCCGCGATCGGGCAGTTCTCGAGCTTCCGGGAGTCGGCCAAGCTGGCCAAGAAGCGCCGCAGCGCCGAGCAGCGTCCGGTCGACCGGAAGGTCCGCGGTGCGGGCAGCATCGGTCGCGCGCCCCACGACACGGGGTGGGCCGTGCCGCTGCCCACGATCGACCCGCAGATCGTGCTGCGCTCGGCCCGCGCCCTGCCCACGTACGGGCCCGAGTTCACGTACGGGCACTTCGCGCACGTCCGCACGACCCGCATGCTCGCGGCGGGGGCCGTCGGCGTCGGCGCGCTGGCCGTGACGTCGCAGATCCCGCCGCTGCGCAAGCTGCTGCTCTCGCGCATGGACCCGGGCGACGGCCCGGACGCCGAGAAGCGCGAGAAGGCCTGGTTCAAGCTCGACATCCTGGCCGACGCGGGCGACGACACGCTCCACACCCGCGTCACCGGCAAGGACCCCGGCTACGGCGGCACCGCGAAGTACCTCGGCGAGGCCGCGATGTCACTCGCGTTCGACGACCTGCCGCAGGTCAGCGGTCAGACCACGACCGCCGTCGCGATGGGTCAGGCCCTGATCGACCGCCTCAACCCCGAGGCGATGAAGTTCCAGACGTGCGAAGAGCACCACACCGACCCGCACTAGCGGTTCTAGCTGAGGTGACCAGGGTTTCGAGGCTCGCGCCGCAGGCGGCACTCGCACCTCAACCACCGGTGGTTGAGGTGCGAGCGCCCGCTAGGGCGTGAGCCTCGAAACCCTGGTCAGTGAAGCGCTACTCCGCCAGCGTGGCGTCGACCGTGACCTCGGTGGTGCCGTCGGCGGGGGAGAGGGTCAGCTCGCCGACCACGCGGCCGGCGGCCTTGACGTCGTCGAGCGCAAGGGCGGCCAGGTCGAGCACCGCGGCTGGGCCGGAGGCGGTGGCCGCCGTGACCTCGGTGCGCTGGCTGACCTTGGCGGTCGACTTCGCGCCACGGATGCCCGCGAGCACCTGACCGGCCGCGGGCAGCACTCCGGCGTCGGCTCCGTCGGGCAGCTCGTCGACCGTCGGCCAGGTGGCGCGGTGGATCGAGCCCTCCTGCCACCACGACCAGACCTCCTCGGTCACGTACGGCAGGTACGGCGCGAGCAGACGCAGCTGCGTCGACAGGGCCAGCACGAAAGCAGCCTTCGCCGAGGTGCCGCTGGCGTCGTCGCGGCGCGCGCGCTCCTTGACCAGCTCGAGGTAGTCGTCGCAGAAGTCCCAGAAGTACTTCTCGGTGACCTCGAGCGCCGAGGCGTAGTCGTAGTCCTCGAGGAACGCGGTCGCCTCGGCGACGACGCGCCGCAGCCCGGCGAGCATCGCCAGGTCGAGCGGCTCGGTGACCTGCGCGGCGTCGAGGAACGAGGCGTCGGCACCCAGGCCGTACGCCTCTTCCGCGGCGAGCACGAACTTGCTGGCGTTGAGCACCTTCATGGCCAGGCGGCGGCCGACCTTCATCTGCGCCTCGTCGAACGGCGAGTCGGCGCCCGGGCGTGCACCGGCGGCACGCCAGCGCACGGCGTCGGCGCCGTAGGACGAGAGGATCTCGTCGGGCACGACGACGTTGCCCTTGGACTTGCTCATCTTCTTGCGGTCGGGGTCGACCACGAAGCCGGAGAGCGCCGCGTTGCTCCACGGCACGCCGCCGAACTCCTGGTGGGCGCGCACGACCGAGCTGAACAGCCAGGTGCGGATGATGTCGTGGCCCTGCGGGCGCAGGTCCATCGGGTAGGTCGCGGCGAAGAGCTCGGGATCGCGCTCCCAGCCGGTCACGAGCTGCGGGGTCAGCGACGAGGTGGCCCAGGTGTCGAGGACGTCCGGGTCGGCCATGAAGCCACCGGCGGCGCCGCGCTGCGACTCCTCGAAGCCCGGGGGCGTCTGCGAGGCGGGATCGACCGGCAGGGTGTCCTCGGCCGCGAAGATCGGGTCGTCGTAGTCGGGCTCGCCGTCGGCATCGAGGCGGTACCAGACCGGGAACGGGATGCCGAAGAACCGCTGGCGGCTCACGAGCCAGTCGCCGTTGAGGCCCTCGATCCAGTTGGTCAGGCGGCTCTGCATGTAGCCGGGCTTCCAGCTGATCTCGTCGCCACGCTTGACCAGCGCGCTGCGCAGGTCGGCGTCGCGGCCGCCGTTGGCGATGTACCACTGGCGGGTCGACACGATCTCGAGCGGCTTGTCGCCCTTCTCGTAGAAGTTCGCCATGCGCTGGGTGGGCACCGGGTCGCCGTCGAGGTCGCCGCTGCCCTGCAGGGCCGCCACGATGGCCTCGCGGGCCGAGAACGTGGTCTTGCCGGCCAGCTCGCCGAACAGCTCGCGCCCGGCGTCGGTCGCGATCCACTCCGGCACCTCGCGCAGGAACCGGCCGTCGCGGCCGATCACGGTGCGGTTGGGGAGCTGGTGCTCGCGCCACCACTGCACGTCGGTCAGGTCGCCGAACGTGCAGCAGTGCACGATGCCGGAGCCCTTCTCGGGGTCGGCGAGCGTGCTGGCGATGACCGGCACCTCGACGCCGAAGATCGGCGAGGTCGCGGTGGTGCCGAACAGGTGCTGGTAGCGGTCGTCCTCGGGGTGCGCGATGAGCGCGACGGCGGCCGGCGTGAGCTCCGGGCGCGTGGTCTCGACGTGGGTCGTCGTGCCGTCGGCCAGGTGGTACGCCACCCGGTGGTAGGCGCCGGGGTAGTCGCGGGCCTCGAGCTCGGCCTGGGCCACCGCGGTCTGGAACGTCACGTCCCACAGGGTCGGCGCGTCCTGCGTGTACGCCTCGCCGCGGGCCACGTTGCGCAGGAAGGCACGCTGGCTCGTGATCTGGGCGGACTCGCCGATCGTCGTGTACGTCTGGGTCCAGTCGACGCTGAGGCCGAGGGTGCGCCACAGCTTCTCGAAGACCTTCTCGTCCTCGGCCACGAGCTCGTTGCAGAGCTCGATGAAGTTGCGGCGGCTGATCGGGATCTGCTTCTTCGCGTCAGGCTTCTCGGGCGCCGTGAACTCGGGGTCGTACGGGATCGTCGGATCGCAGCGCACGCCGTAGAAGTTCTGCACCCGACGCTCGGTGGGCAGGCCGTTGTCGTCCCAGCCCATCGGGTAGAACACCTCGAAGCCGCGCATGCGCTTGTAGCGCGCGATGACGTCGGTGTGGGTGTAGCTGAACACGTGGCCCACGTGCAGCGAGCCCGACACGGTCGGCGGCGGGGTGTCGATCGAGTACACCGCGGACCGCTCGGCGGGGCGCTGGAACCGGAACGTGCCCTGGTCCTCCCATACGCCGCTCCACCGCTCCTCGAGGCCTTCGAGGACGGGCTTCTCCGGGACGCGGTTCGCGGGGGTGTTCACGGGAGAAGAGTCTAGGCGTCGCCCCACTCCGCCCCGCAGCGCGGGAGCCGGTCAGGGGTGCCAGCGCAGCGAGCGGCCGTGGCCGTGGGTCCAGGCGACGGTGCGTCCGTCGACGCCGAGCACGAAGGTCGGGTGGTCGTCGGGGACGGCGGGGCCGGTGGCGGTCACCGACGGGAGCACCGTGGCGGCCTCGTTCGAGATCCAGTGGCACGCCCCGGCCGCGACGAGCTCGCGGATCACGGCCTCGAACCGCGCGCGGTGCGGGAGGTCGAGGTAGGCGATCACGGCGCTGTGGAACACGACGACAGGTCCGTCCGCCGCGGCCTGCTCGACCATGCGGGGAAGGGTGTCGACCAGGTCGCCCTGCTCGATCCGTGGCGGATCGGACCTGGCAATCCCCACGGCCTGCGTGAGCCGCTCCCGCCGGTCCTCCTGCTCCGGCCACACCAGGTTCGCCAGCCAGGACGTGGCGTCCGGGTCGCGGACGTCGATGGGACTGAGGTCGATCCCACGGCGCGCGGCGACCCGCGGAACGTCGCTGGGCAGGGGCGCCGGCCCGCTGACCCGGCAGGCCAGCGCCGGACCGTTGCCCGCACGGACGGGCCCGTCGCTGGTCTCCCAGACGTAGGACCAGCGGTCGGGGTAGAGGCACAGGCCGGCACTCGCGCCCACCTCGACCAGGGACAGCGGACGGTTGCCGACGAGAGCCGACACCTGGCTCAGGGCTGGGACCAACGTGGCGAGCCGGCCCGCCTCGTTGGTCTGGGTGGAGCGCTCGAGGATCGTGGCCACGATGGCGCCGTCGTCACCCAGCAGCGCGTCACGCAGGCCGGCGTAGGGACCGGGGGCCTCGACGCCGTGCCAGCGCGCCGCCGCGAACACCAGGTTCGGTTGCTGCTTGAGCTGGGGCAGCGCGGCCACCCACGCCAGGACCTCCGGATCGTCGGCGACGTGCCTCGACCAGGAGCTGAAGCACGGTGAGTCGGTCGACTCGTCCGCGAAACGGCGGTACTGGCCGCGCACGTCCGTCCAAAGATCCATGCAGCCCAGTCTGCCCCGCCGGGGGCGGGGGTCAGGCCTTGTGCTCGGGGGCGGCCTCGGCGTGCTCGGCGTCGACCGGGTCGGCCGGGTGGGCGGGGTCGGCGACGTGGCTCGAGCCGTCGGTGCGCCACAGGTGGCTGGGCCACCACATCCACCGCCCGACGTCGAGCGTCAGCGCGGTCACGAGCACCGACCGCACGATGATGGTGTCGAGCAGGACGCCGAGCGCCACCACGAAGCCGAGCTGGGCCAGGAACACGATCGGCAGGGTCGCGAGGGCCGAGAACGTGCCCGCGAGCACCAGACCGGCCGACGTGATGACGCCACCGGTGGCCGCGAGGCCGATCAGGGCACCGCGCCGTGTGCCCACCTTGATCGACTCCTCGCGGACGCGGGTCATGAGGAAGATGTTGTAGTCGATGCCCAGCGCCACGAGGAACACGAACGCGAACAGCGGGAACGACGTGTCGGTGCCGGCGAAGTCGAAGACGTGTTGGAACACCAGGGCGCTGATGCCGAGCGCGGCGCCGAACGACAGCACGACCGTGCCGAGCAGGATCAGCGGCGCCATGATCGAGCGCAGCAGTCCGCCCAGCACCAGCAGCACGACGACCAGGATCAGCGGGATGATCAGGCGGTTGTCGGCGGCCGAGGCCTCGCGAATGTCGAGGCTGATCGCCGAGATGCCACCGACCTGCGCGTCGGCGCCGTCGACCGCGTGCACCGCGTCGCGAGCCCGCTCCACGGTGTCGTACGCGGCCTCGGTGTCCGACGCGGACGCGAGGGTGCGCTCGAAGTAGACGACGCCGTCCTGGCTGAAGCCCGTGGCCGTCTCGGCCGGGTTGTCGGTCGTCGAGGAGGCCGGTTGGATGCCGTCGACCCCGTCGAGGGCCTCGGCGACGGCGGCGGCGTCGTCGGCCTTCGCGACGACCTGCAGGGGAGAGCCCTCGCCCGCGGGGAAGTGCTCGGCGATCACCTCGTCGGCGACGATCGACGGCTGCTCCTTGGTGAAGGTGTCGGCGTTCGCGAGCACGCCGGAGTTCAGCTGGAGCATGCCGACGCAGGCCAGGCCCAGCAGCGCGGTCGTCGTGACCCAGACGGTGCGAGGGCGCCGGGCGACCTGGGTGCCCACGCGGCCCCACAACCCGCTGCCCTCGGCCTTCACGTCGCCGAAGCGCGGGATGAACGGCCAGAACACCCAGCGGCCGAAGATCACGAGCAGGAGCGGCAGGACGATCAGCATGACGAGGAGCGCGACGACGATGCCCGCAGCCGTGACCGGTCCGAGCCCGGCCGTCGAGTTCATCTGGGCGAAGCTCAGGCAGAGCAGGCCGATCACGACCGTCAGCCCGCTCGCGACGATCGCGGGAGCGGCGCGGCGGATGGCGTGGCTCATCGCGTCGATGCGGTGCTCGAAGTTGCGCAGCTCCTCGCGGTAGCGGGCCACGAGCAGCAAGGCGTAGTCGATGCCGGCACCCAGCACGAGGACCGCCAGGATGCCGGCGCTCTGGCCGTTCACCGTGAGGTCGGCGTACTTGGCCAGCAGGTAGACGACTCCCTCGGCGGCGCCGACGCTCAGCACGCCGCAGAACAGCGGGATGAGCCAGAGGAACGGGCTGCGGTAGGTCAGCAGCAGCATCACGACCACGACGCCCAGAGCGGCGAGCAGCAGGATGCCGTCGATGCCGGCGAACGCCGTGGCCTGGTCGGCACCGAAGGCCAGGGGTCCGCCGACGTAGCCCTCGAGGCCGCCGGTGGCGTGCGACTCGACGATCGAGCGCATCTCGTCGATCGCGTCGGGCAGCTCCTCGAACCCGGCCGTGTCGTCGATGCGGTAGGTCACGATGAGCTGCAGGGCCTTGCCGTCCTCGGAGGTGAGGCGCTGCACGAGGTCGTCGGAGATCCCGCTGGCGGGGGCGGTGGCCAGCGTCTGGACGTCCGCCGGTGTGAGGTTCGCGAACGCCGGCGAGATGACATCTCCCACCACGTTCTCGTCGAAGTCCTGCAGCTCGGCCTGGGCTTCGCGCACGGCCACGACGTCGTCGGCGGTGATGCCGCTGTCGCGCACGAAGGCCACGATCGCCGGCGACTCGTCGTCGCTGGCGAACGCCGCCGTGCGCTCGATGACCTGGGTCGACTCCGCGTCGCCGGGCAGCCAGCTCGCGATGTCGTTGTCCTGGACGCCGCCGAGGTTGCTGGCCAGCGACGCGAAGCTGCCGAGCACGGCGACGGCCACGACCAGGCCCGCGACGATGCTGATCCAGACGCCACGCCGTGAACGGGTGGCGGGGGCCGTGTCGTGCGTCGAGTGGCTCATGGCTGTTCCTCCGGGGGGCGCTGCAGGCTCCGCGCACTGCAGGTCGCGATCATCATGGCGGTGCAGACCGACAGTTGGCGATGGGTGAGGACCCTGATCTCACCCTGAGAGCACCCGTGACGTCTTCGCCGGTCGGTCGGAGCCCGCAGGACCGCCGCGCGGTTTCCCACGTGACCGCTCGTTTCCCGCATCGAGCGCACGAAGGTTCATGCGCGCGATGCGGGATTCTTGGGTTTCCCCCTCGCGCTTCGTGCTGGGAGGTGCCCCCGCCCAGGAATCCCGCATCTGGTGGACCGGTGAGCGACGCGCGAGCCGCTGCGGGTCGCCTCCGCACTTCTCGATTTGTTGCGGCTTGCAGCGGGCGTCGATACTGGCAGCGATGAGACCCACCTACGCCGAAGTCGAGCACGCCCTCCTGGGGCGCTGGCCCGAGACGCGCCTCGAGCCGTCCCTCGACCGCATCTCCGCGCTGTGCCGCCTGATCGGCGATCCCCAGCAGTCCTACCGCGTCGTCCACCTGACCGGCACGAACGGCAAGACCTCCACGAGCCGCATGATCGACGCGCTGCTGCAGGCCCTCGAGCTGCGGACGGGCCGCTTCACCAGCCCGCACCTGCAGTCGATGACCGAGCGCATCAGCCTCGACGGTGAACCGCTCACGGAGGACGAGTTCGTCGACGCCTTCGCCGACGTCGCCGCCTATGCGCAGATCGTCGACGAGTCGCAGCCGCACCCGCTGTCGTTCTTCGAGATGTCGGTCGCCATGGCGTACGCGGCCTTCGCCGACGCGCCGGTCGACGTCGCGGTGGTCGAGGTCGGCATGGGCGGCACCTGGGACGCGACCAACGTGGCCGATGCCGACGTCGCCGTCGTGCTGCCGATCGCGGTCGACCACGCGTCCTACCTCGGCGACACCGCCGAGGACATCGCGCACGAGAAGGCGGGCATCATCAAGCCGGGCTCGCGCGTCGTCGTGGCCGAGCAGGAGGACGCCGTGCTCGACATCCTCGGGCTGCGGGCCGCGGAGGTCGGCGCGACCCTCGTCCGCGAGGGCGTCGACTTCGGCGTCGCCGCTCGGCTGGCCGCGCTGGGCGGTCAGCAGATCGACCTGCAGGGCCTGTCCGGCCTGTACGAGGACATCTTCCTGCCGCTGCACGGCGCCCACCAGGCGCGCAACGCGGCGCTAGCGCTGGCCGCCGTCGAGTCCCTCCTCGGGGCCCGCGAGCTCGACGCCGAGATCGTCCGTACCGCGTTCGCCTCGGTGACGTCGCCCGGGCGGCTCGAGGTCGTCCGCCGCAGCCCCACGGTCCTGCTCGACGCGGCCCACAACCCGCACGGGCTCGAGGCCGCCCTGGCCGCGGTCTCGGAGGAGTTCACCTTCAGCCCGCTGGTCGGCGTCGCCGCGGTCATGGCCGAGAAGGACGTCGACGAGATCGTGCGCATCCTCGACGGCTCGGTCGCCCACCTGGTCTGCACGCAGAACTCCTCGCCGCGGTGCCTGTCGGCCGAGGAGCTGGGTGCGATCGCCGCCGACGTCCTGGGCGACGACCGGGTCACGGTCCTGCCGCAGCTCGACGACGCCCTGGTCCGCGCGATGTCGCTGGCCGAGGCGCTGGAGGGCTTCGAGGACGCGATCGGGAGCGGTGGCGTCATCGTCACCGGCTCGGTCGTGACGGTCGGCGAGGCCCGCACCCTGCTCGGCCACTCGCCCGACGGGCCGGACGAGCAGCGATGAGGGCCCGGCTGTGCGCCGCGATGCTGTGCTTCGAGGCGATCCTGCTGGGGCTCTCGACCCCGGTCATGATCATGGTCGAGGAGGTCAACCGCGGCCTCGCGCTGTGGCTCGGCCTCGGGCTGTGCGTCGCCTGTCTCGTCGTCGCCGGCATGCTGCGCCGCCCCGGCGGCCTGTTCCTGGGGCACGCCATCCAGGTCGCGTCCGTCGCCCTCGGCTTCCTCGCGCCCGCGATGTTCTTCGTGGGCGGGCTCTTCGCGGCCCTCTGGATCGGTGCCTACGTCCTGGGAGGACGGATCGACGACGACAAGGCCCGCTGGGCCGCCGAGGCCGACGAAGCCGGCCCAGCCGACGAGGTGTGATCGCCAGGTCGCGGGTCTAGGGTCGGGGCATGGTCCGGATCCTGGCCGTCGCCGACGAGATCGCCCCGCAGGTGGACGACATCGGGGTGCGCTCGATGCGCCCCGACCTCGTCCTGGCCGCGGGCGACCTGCCGTGGGACTACCTGGAGTTCCTCGCCTCGTGCCTCGACGTGCCGGTGGTCTTCGTGCCCGGCAACCACGACCCCGCGATCGCGGGGCGCTCGGCCTGGGGAGGTCCGCCGCTCGAGGGAACCCGGCCGCACGGTGCCGTGAACGCCGACGAGCGCGTGGTGGAGGCCGCGGGCCTGCGCATCGCGGGCCTGGGCGGCAGCGTCCGCTACAACCGCGGTCCGCACCAGTACACGCAGCGCGAGTACGGGCGCCGCGCCCGACGGCTCCTGCGCCGGGCCCGACGCAGCGGTCCGGTCGACGTCCTCCTGACGCACGCGCCCCCGCGCGGGCTCGGCGACGAGGACGACCCGACGCACGTCGGCGTCGAGGCGATGCACGGGCTCCTGACCGACCTCGAGCCGCGGTGGCACGTCCACGGACACATCCACCCGCACGGCTTCCCCCGCGCCGACCGCCAGGTCGGCGACACCACGATCACGAACGTGATCCCGTACCGCCTCCTGGAGGTGTGACGTGCCGAGAGAGAGCGGATCGCCCCGCGTCGACGCCGAGAGCGACTTCCTGCGCGCCCGCCGCCACCAGGTCCTGTCGGGGCTGGCCGCGCGGCTGCGCGGCGAGACCGACGACGTCGTCCAGTCGATGTCGTTCGACGAGGTCGTCGCCGCGCTGGGCCGTCGGGGCGAGCACTACGTCGGGACGAAGGTCATCCCGATCTCCGCGATCGTCGGCTCGGTCGACAAGGTCAAGGACTTCGACCGCCGCTTCCGCCCCACCTCGGCCCGCAGCCGCGAACGGTGGGAACGGCTGGCCCGCGCGAGCCGCAAGGGCGAGGAGATTCCGCCGATCGAGGTCTACCAGGTCGGTGACTACTACTTCGTGCAGGACGGGCACCACCGCGTCTCGGTGGCCCACAGCCTGGGCGTCAAGCTCATCGAGGCGCGGGTCACGGCCGTCGACACGCTGCTGGCGCCCGTGGGCGTGGGCGACCGCGACGACCTGGAGCTCAAGCACTGGCGCCGGATCATGCTCGAGCGGGTCCCGTTCACGGGGGAGGCGCGCGCAGCGGTCGCGGTCGACACGCCCGCGATGTACGGCGAGATCGCCGAGAACGTGGAGGCGTGGGCGGCGCGACACATGCACGCCGAGGGTGCGTACATGGACAAGGCCACGATGGCGCGCCGCTGGTACGAGGAGGAGTACCAGCCCGTCGTCGAGCTCATCGAGGAGGCCGGCGTGCGTGGCGCCACCGAGCGGCCCACGGAGGCGTACCTCCGCGTCGCGTGCGAGCGCTACACGCTCATCCGCGACCACGAGTGGAGCGCCGAGATCATGGCCCAGGTCACGAAGGGCAAGCGGGCCCGCAAGGCCAAGCCGACCACCGGTGGTTGAGGTGCGAGTGCCGCCTGCGGCGCGAGCCTCGAAGCCGTGGTGACGTTTCGGGTCGTGCCAGCCAGGGTTTCGAGGCTCAGGCGCTAGAGCGCCTTCGCACCTCAACCACCGGCGGTCGCAGGTGGGGTCAGACGCCGACGGTGAGGTTCTCGCCGGTGGCCGGGTCGAACAGGTGCATGCGGTCGGTGTCGATGAACAGCGTCGTGTGCTCGCCGTCCTCGCCCTTGCTGGCCGCGTCGAGCGAGACGACGAGCTGCGTGCGCAGGGAGTCGCCGTCGGCCTCGCGGGCCAGCTCGCGCAGCTGGTCCTGCACCTGCGGCTCGGCCTCGTACGGCACGTAGGCGTACTGCTGGTCGCCGAGCCACTCGCGCACGTCGATCGTGGCCTCGAAGGTGCGCGCCGAGTCGACCTCGTCCGCGCCGATGACCGAGACGTCCTCGAAGTGCTCCGGCCGGATGCCCGCCATGAGCAGGCCCTTGCCCTGGGTGCGCTCGGCCTTCGCTGCCGGCAGCGGGAACGTGCCGAACGGCAGGGTGACCTGCCCGTTCTCGACCGTCGCGGGCAGGAAGTTCATGGGCGGGGAGCCGATGAAGCCGGCGACGAAGAGGTTGACGGGCTGCTCGTACAGCTCGCGCGGGGTGGCGAGCTGCTGCAGGATGCCGCGCTTCATGACGGCGACCCGGTCGCCCAGCGTCATGGCCTCGGTCTGGTCGTGGGTGACGTAGACCGTCGTGATGCCGAGCTTCTTCTGCAGGCGCGCGATCTCGGTGCGCATCTGGCCGCGCAGCTTCGCGTCGAGGTTCGACAGCGGCTCGTCGAACAGGAAGGCGTCGGCCTCGCGCACGATCGCGCGGCCCATCGCGACGCGCTGGCGCTGGCCGCCGGAGAGGTTGGCGGGCTTGCGCTCGAGGTGCTCGTCGAGGTCGAGGGTCTTGCTCGCCTCGCGCACCTTCTCGTCGATCTCCTTCTCGGGCCGCTTCTGCAGCCGCAGGGGGAAGGCGATGTTCTCGTAGACCGACAGGTGCGGGTAGAGCGCGTAGTTCTGGAACACCATCGACAGGTTGCGGTCGCGCGGTGCGAGGTCGTTGACCCGCTTGCCGCCGATGACCATGTCACCGCCGGAGATGTCCTCCAGGCCGACGATCATGCGCAGCAGGGTCGACTTCCCGCAGCCGGACGGACCGACCAGGATCAGGAACTCCCCGTCGGCGACGTCGATGCTGACGTCGTTCACGGCGGGGAAGCCGTCGCCGTACTTCTTGACGATGTTCTTCATCTCGATGGTGGCCATGGATCAACCCTTCACTGCGCCGGCGGTCAGGCCGGCGACGATCTTGCGCTGGAAGAACAGGACGAGGACCACGATCGGGATCGTGGCGACGACGGCACCGGCCGCCAGGAGGGACGCGGGACGGTTGAACGGGTCCTGGCCGACGAAGAAGGACAGGGCCGCGGGGATGGGGCGGGCGTTCTCGGTCGAGGTCAGCGAGATGCCGAAGACGAAATCGTTCCACGCGAAGAAGAACGTCAGGATCGCCGCCGTGAACACACCGGGCGCCGCGAGCGGCACGATGACCTTGCGGAACGCCTGCCACTGCGTCGCGCCGTCGACCTGGGCCGCCTGCTCCATCTCCCACGGGATCTCGCGGAAGAAGGCCGAGAGGGTCCAGATCGCCAGCGGCAGGGTGAAGGACATGTAGGGGATGATCAGGCCGATCCACGTGTCGTAGATGCCGATCGTGCGCCACACGTCGAACAGCGGGCCGACGAGCGAGACGACGGGGAACATCGCGATCACGAGGGCCGTGGTGAGGACGAACTTCTTGCCCTTGAACTCCAGGCGGGCAATCGCGTAGGCCGCCAGCGTCGCGATCGCGACCGACAGGATCGTCGCGATCAGCGAGATGCCGATCGAGTTGATGATCGCCCGGCGGAACTGCTCGTCCTGGATGACGTCGACGTAGTTGTCCCAGCCGGCGCCGCCCCCCGAGGCGGGGAGGAAGCCGGGGCTGCCGTTCGTGACGGCGGCCTGCGACTTGAACGACAGCGAGATGATCCACACGACCGGCAGCAGGCACCAGCCGAGGACCAGCGCGACGCCGAGGACCATCCCGCCGCGCTGTGCGCGCTCCTTGTTCTTGCCCGTGAGTGCCATGTCAGCTCTCCTGCCTGGCGTCGGCGAGGTTGACTCTGAAGATCTTGACGATCAGGAACGCCACGACCAGGACCGACAGGAAGAGCAGCACCGACAACGCCGAGCCGATGCCCAGCTGGAACTGCTCGATGACTTGTCGATACGTCAGGAACGAGATCGACTCGGTGCCGTTGGCACCGGCCGTCATCACGAAGATGTTGTCGAAGATGCGGTACGCGTCGAGTGCGCGGAACAGCACGGCCACCATGATCGCGGCGCGCATGTTCGGCAGGATCACCTTGAACAGCCGTTGGAACCACGTGGCGCCGTCGACCTTGGCGGCCTCGATCATGTCCTCGCTGACCTGGGCGAGGCCGGCGAGCAGCAGGAGCGACATGAACGGCGTGGTCTTCCAGATCTCCGACGCCATGATCGCGATCATCGACGAGTCGTACTGGGCGAACCAGTTGAAGTCGTCGCCGATGAACGGGAGCCACCCGTTGACGAAGCCGTTGCTGTTCGAGAACGCGAACTGCCAGGCGAAGCCCGAGACGACCGTGATGACGCCGTAGGGGATCAGGATCGAGGTGCGCACCAGGCCGCGGGCGAAGATCAGCCGGTGCATCACGAGCGCGAAGGCGAAGCCGATCACGAGCTCGAAGAACACCGTGACGAGCATGATCATGACGGTGTTGCCGGTGTCCTGCCAGAACAGCTTGTCGCTCAGCGCGGTCCAGTAGTTCGAGAGGCCGACGAACTCGCGGTCGTCCGGCGCGGTCAGCGAGTAGCTGAACAGCGACAGGTACAGCGCTCGCAGCATCGGGAACGCGGTGACCAGGAGCATCAGCACGATCGCCGGGGCGACGAGCTTGCGGGCCAGGGAGTTCTCGGCGCGCTCGCGATCGGTCGCGACCGGCTTGGTGGGCTTCTCCGCCTTGCGGGACGGGGCCTTCGTGGCAGCGCTCACAGGAGTGCCTCTCCGCTCAGGATCGCCTGGAGGAACTCGGCGGAGCTCGTCGGCGTCGTGTCGGGGTTGACCGAGGTCGGCGAGTGCCAGCGGGACTGGATCGCGCTCGAGATCTGGCTGTAGTAGGCGCTCTGCGGGCGCGGGCCGCCGGTGTCGACGCTGTCGCGCCAGAGCTCCAGCAGGTCGGCCGGGTAGGCCTCCGTGAGCTCGTCGGACTCGTAGACCGACTGACGCGACGGCATCAGCCCCTCGTTGACGGCGAGCTGCGTCTGCGCCTCGGGGCTCGTGATGCAGAGAGCGGCCTCCTGGGCGAAGTCGAGGTTCTCGGAGTAGGCGCCGACACCGATCGTGATGCCGCCGATCGGGGGCTTGGACTCCTCACCGGCGACGGTCTGCGGGTAGCGCACCCAGCCGAGGTCCTCAAGCGCGCTCTCGTCGGCCGGCCCGCCCGGCTGGCCGACCGCACCGGCGTAGTTCTGGTAGACGAAGGTCCAGTTCGTCATGAACTCGCCCGGGCCGTCGTCGGGGTACATCTGGCCGAGGCTCGTGCCCTCGTTCGAGGTCGTGAAGTCGGCCTGCGCGGCGCCGGAGTCGGCGAGCTTCTGGATCACGGCGGCGGCGTCGCGGCCGGCCTCGGAGTCGATCGTGACCTTGGCGTCGCGGCCCGCCTCGACCGTGTCGGGGTCGAGGATGTTGCCGCCCGCGCCCTGGATCAGTGCGTTGATCCAGACGACGTAGGCCTCGTACTTGTTGGCCTGCACGCCGACCGTGCCGTCGTTGTCGGCGGCGGCGTCGATGACCTGGTCCCACGTGACGGGCTGGGTCATGTCGAGCCCGGCCGCCTCGGCGAGGGACTTGCGGTACCAGAGCACCTGCGTGTTGGACCACTGCGGCGCGGCGACGACCTGGTCGTCCCACTGCACGGTCTGCGCGGCGCCCTCGAGGACGTCGTCGTCGAGGACCTGGTCGGCCAGGTCGCCCGTGAAGGGCTCGAGCCAACCGGCGCTCGCGAACTCCGGCACGAAGACCGGGTCGAGGCTCATCAGGTCGGTCGAGGTGTCGCCGGCTGCGAGGCGGCGCGCGAGCTGCGTGCGCTGGTCGGTCGCGCTGGAGGGGAGCAGCTGGATCTCGATGTCGTACTCGTCGGTGCTGCAGTCCGAGGCGAGCTGGTTGAGCGTCTCCTGGCCGTCAGGGTTGATGTACCAGTTGAGCGTCGGCTTGCCGTCCCCACCGCCGCAGGCGGTGAGCAGGGTGCCGGTGAGGACCAGGCTTGCCGTGACGGCCAGGCCTCGGCTCCGTCGTCGCGAACGCGTGTGCATGTTCCCTCCCCGTTCCGCGACCAGGTGTGCTCCCCGTCACGGTCATCGCACGTTAACGCCGCCTGAAGACCGCCGCAACAGCGCGGTCATCGGTGCAGGTCAGGGGCCGACGGGCGGCCGCGCGGAGGTCAGGAGCCGCTCAGGAACCACGCCGTCGTGTCGGTCGGCAGCGCGCCGTCTGCGGACAGGGGGCCCGACGCCACGACGACCTCCACGTCCGCTGGCAGGGGCACCGGATCGGCTCCGAGGTTGGCCATGACGACGGTCCGCGACGCCTCCCCGACGACCTCGAACGCCAGGACGTCCGGTCCGAAGTCGTCGGCCCAGGCGAGCGTGCCGCGGCCGAGCCCGAGCCGGCGCCGCGCGTGCAGCAGGGCCCGGTAGAGCTCGAGGGTCGAGCCGTCCACGCCCTCCTGCTGGTCGACCGCGAGGGCGCGGTAGGACGCGGGCTGGGGGAGCCAGGTGGCCTCGCTCGGACCGAACCCGTACGACGGCCGGTCGGCCTCCCACGGCACCGGAACGCGGCAGCCGTCGCGGCCGCGTGAGGTGCGCCCGGACCGCTGCCAGGTGGGGTCCTGCCGGGCGTCGTCCGGCAGCTCGGTCGCCTCGGGCAGACCGAGCTCCTCGCCCTGGTACAGGTAGGCCGAGCCGGGCAGCGCGAGCATCAGCGCGGTGGCTGCCCGCGCTCGACGCAGGCCCAGCTCCGCGTCGGGCTGCGGGTCGTCGGCCCCGATGCCCGCGATGCGCACGTGCCCCGGCACCTGCGGGTACCCCAGCCGGGTCGCGTGGCGCACGACGTCGTGGTTCGACAGGACCCACGTCTGCGGTGCCCCGACCTCGGCGACGCTCGCGAGGCCCTCGTCGATCGAGCGCCGCAGGTCGTCGGCGAGCCACGGCGTCATGAGGAAGGAGAAGTTGAAGGACTGGTGCAGCTCGTCGGGCCGCACGTACTGCGCGAGCGACTCCAGCGGCAGGACCCAGGCCTCGGCGCAGAGGATCCGGTCGCGGTCCTCGCCCTCGACGCCGTACTCCTCGACGACCCGCCGCCAGTGCCGGTAGATCTCGTGCACCCCCGGCTGGTCGAACTGCGGCTGCAGCGCGGTGGCCTGCACCGTGGCGTCGAACTCCTCGGGACCGTCGGGCAGGCCGTCAGCCTTGACCAGTCCGTGCGCGACGTCGATGCGGAAGCCGTCGACGCCGCGGTCGAGCCAGAACCGCAGCACGGACTCCAGCTCGGCGTGCACCTCGGGGTTGGTCCAGTCGAGGTCGGGCTGAGTCGTGTCGAACAGGTGCAGGTACCACTGGCCAGGCGTCCCGTCCGCCTCGGCGATGCGGGTCCAGGCAGGTCCGCCGAACATGCTCTGCCAGTTGTTCGGCGGCTGGTCGCCGTGCTCGCCGTGACCGTCGCGGAAGAGGTACCGGGCACGTTCGGGGCTGCCGGGCGGCGACGCGAGCGCCGCCTGGAACCACACGTGCGCGTTCGACGTGTGGTTCGGCACGACGTCGACGACGACCCGCAGCCCGAGCTCGTGCGCCCGGGCGATGAGCGCGTCGGCGTCGGCGAGGTCGCCGAAGAGCGGGTCGACCTCACGGAAGTCGGCGACGTCGTAGCCCGCGTCGTGCTGCGGGGACGCGTAGAACGGCGACAGCCACACGGCATCGACCCCGAGGGCCGCGAGGTGGGGCAGGCGGGCGGTGATCCCTGGCAGGTCGCCGATCCCGTCGCCGCCGGCGTCCGCCCACGAGCGGGGGTAGACCTGGTAGATCACGGCGTCACGCCACCAGGGCGTCTGGTCGCTGAGAAGGCTTCCGGACATGGGCGATACGTTACGAGCATGACGCAACGCACCCTCGTGCTGATCAAGCCCGACGCCGTCCGCCGTGGCCTGGTCGGGGAGATCCTCGGCCGCTTCGAGGCCAAGGGCCTGACCATCGTCGCCCTGGAGCACCGCGCGATCGACGCCGAGATGGCGGACGCCCACTACGCCGAGCACGTCGAGCAGCCGTGGTACCCGCCGCTGCGTGAGTTCGCGGTCTCCGGCCCGCTGGTGTCGCTCGTGCTGGAGGGCGACGAGGCGATCGCCGTCGTGCGCCTGCTCAACGGCAAGACCGACGGACGGGCCGCCGATCCGGGCACCATCCGTGGCGACCTCTCGCTGTCGAACCGCGAGAACCTCGTGCACGCCTCCGACTCCGAGGAGTCCTCGGCGCGCGAGATCGCGCTCTGGTTCCCCTCCCTCTGACCCGGACCCGTCGCACGGCGGTGCGTCCCTAGAGCCAGTCGTGCTCGCGGGCGTACCGGGCTGCGGCGTGGCGGGTGCTGGTCTGCGTCTTCTGCATCGCGTTCGAGAGGTAGTTCCGCACCGTGCCCTCCGCGAGGTGCAGCTGGGCGGCGATCTCGGCGACGGAGTAGCCGTCGCGCGTCACCCGCAGCACGTCGAGCTCTCGGTCGGTGAGCGGGCAGTCGTCCATCACGGCCGCGGCTGAGACCTCGGGGTCGATCCAGCGCTGACCGCGGTGCAGCGCGGCGACGACCGACGCGATGTGCGACGGCTCGGCCGACTTGCTGACGAAGCCCTGCACGCCGAGCGCGAGCGCCTTCCGCAGCACGCCGGGGCGCGCGTGACGCGTCAGCATCAGCACGACCTGGTCGGGGAGCTCCTGGCGGAGCTGCTCGACGGCACCGAGTCCGTCGACGTTCGGCATCTCGAGGTCGATCACGAGCACGTCGGGCCGGTGCTCGAGGGTCGCGCGGACCGCGTCGGCGCCGTCGACCGCCTCGGCGAGGACCGTGACGTCACCCTCCATCGGCAGGAGGGAGGCGAGCGCCTTCCGCAGCAGCACCTCGTCGTCGGCGAGCACGATGGTCGTCATCCGCTCGCCCCCGTCGCCGCGGGGAACCGGGCGACGGTCGAGAACCGGCCGAGCTCCACGCCGACGGTGAGCTCGCCACCGGCGTCGGCGACGCGGTGCTTGAGCGTGCCGAGACCACTGAGCTCGGGCGGTCCCGTGCCGGCGGCACCGTCGTTGACGATCGAGATGCCGTCCTCGCTCAGCGTGATCTGCACCAGGGCGGCCCGCGCGTGGCGCAGGACGTTGGTCGTCGTCTCGCGGAGCACCTGGCCCAGCAGCTCGTTGACGCGCGGGTCGGGCTCGGAGCCCCGTTCGACGCGCACCGTGATGCCCGCCGCCTCGAAGAGATTCTTCGCGTTCTCCAGCTCTGCGGTGAGGTTGAGGCGGCGCTGCGCGTGGGCGAGCTCCTTGGTCTGCGTGATGGTGTCGCCGACGAGCTCGTGCATCTCGCGCAGCTCCTGCTCGGCCCGGGCCGGGTCGGTGTGCACGAGACGCTGCGCGAGGGCGATCTTGAGCTTCACGACGTGGAGCGTGTGGCCCTGGATGTCGTGCAGGTCGCTGGCGAAGCGGATCCGCTCACGGGTCACCGCGAGCTCGGCCTCGCGGTCGAGCGCCCACTCCAGGTCGGCGACGACGTCGTAGAAGCGCTGGTTGGGGAACATGAGTCCGATGACTCCGGCGGTGATGCCGGCTGGGAACAGCACGAAGGTGACGAGGTCGGCCCGCTGGAGATCGTCCGCGAGCAGGAGACGCAGCACGCCGATCGCGAGCACGTAGGTGACCGCCGAGACCGCGACCGCGAGGTGGTGGCGAGGCAGGCGCGGGATGACGTGCGACGCCACGAGGGTGAACCCGAAGATCGCGCTGCCGGCGTCGGCGACCAGGGCGCCGTAGGCCCAGACGCCCGCCGCGACCATCACCAGCGGGATCGCCAGGCGGGTCGTGAGGCGGTTGCTGATCCAGCGGACGAACGCGGCGAGCCCGGCGAGGACCCCGGCCGCCAGCACCACGACGTCGACCGGCCCCCGGGCGTCGAGCCCGATCGAGAGCACCCCCGCGGCCGCGATGAACGGCAGGAGCATCGTCAGGTTCAGGGAGCGCAGCCGCGCCTGGGCCCGCACGTCGTCGACCGGAGCCTTCGTCCCGGGGGTGAGCCGGACGGGGCGGGCGGGGTCGACCATGCTCCCAGTATTCGGGCTCCGCCACGCGGCCACCAGTGACGCTGCGTCATGGTCAGGTCGTGACGTGCGGCCACTGCTGCGCGGGGTCGGATCCGGCTGGGATGGAGTCATGTCCACCACACCCGTCATCGACGTCCACCAGCTCAACCTCGCGTACGGCGACTTCCACGCCGTCAAGGACCTGTCCTTCCGGGTCGGGCAGGGCGAGCTCTACGCCCTCCTCGGCACGAACGGGGCCGGCAAGACCTCGACGCTCGAGATCATCGAGGGTCACCGCAAGGCCACCTCCGGCACCGTGTCGGTCCTCGGCCACAGCCCCAGCGATCGCGGCGCCGTCCGCTCACGCATGGGCATCATGCTCCAGGAGAGCGGCTTCTCGCCCGACCTCACCGTGCGAGAGACGGTGGGTCTGATCGGCGGCCTCAGCCGCCGCGTCGACGACGTGGACCGCGTCATCGACGTCGTCGACCTGAAGCGCAAGGCCACGACCCGCGTCTCGCAGCTGTCCGGCGGCGAGAAGCGTCGCCTCGACTTCGCGACCGCCGTCTACGGCGGCCCGGAGCTGATCTTCCTCGACGAGCCGACGACCGGTCTCGACATCTCCTCGCGCGACGACCTCTGGAGGGCCGTCGACCGCCTCCGCGAGGACGGGTCGACGATCGTGCTCACGACGCACTACCTGGAGGAGGCGCAGCAGCGGGCCGATCGCATCGGGCTGATGCACCGGGGCACCTTCCACCGCGAGGGCACGGTCGCGGAGCTGACGCAGACCCTGCCGGCGGTCATCGGCTTCCGGCTCCCGGCGGGCTCGCCGCCGCCCCCGATCCCTGCGGCTGCTGCCTCCGCCGGTGCGTTCACGGTCGAGACGTTCCAGCTGCAGTTCGACCTGCGGGTGCTCCTGGACTGGGCGCACCAGCAGGGGCTCGAGCTCGCCGACCTGCACGCCGGGCCCACGAGCCTGGACGACGTCTTCCGCGCGATCGGCGCTGATCCCGCGTGAGCGCCGCCGTCGCAGCGCGCCCCGCCCCTCGCACCTCCTCGAAAGGACCCCGTCCCATGCTGTCCATCGCCTACTCCGAGCTGATCCAGATCTTCCGCAACCGCGCGGTGCTCGTCACGAGCTTCGTCATGCCGATCGCAGTGAGCGCCTACTTCGTCTACCAGCACGAGACGTTCGCCGACCTGGCGAGCCTGGGCTACATCGCTGCGATCATCGTGTTCACGGTCGGGGCGTTCGGCCTCTACACGACGACGGTCACGACGCTCGCGTCGCGCCGCCAGAACCTCTTCCTGAAGCGACTCCGGTCGACCGCGGCCGGTGACGGCAGCATCCTCGCGGGCCTCGTCGTCCCGGCGGCGGTGATCGCCGTCGTCCAGATCGTCGGCATCCTCGCGGTGTTCTCCTCGATCGCCGAGACGCCCGCGAACGTGGGCCTCCTGGCCGCCGGCGTGGTCGGCACGCTGGCGATGATGCTGGGCCTCGGCCTGGCGACCGCCGGGTTCACCAACTCGCCCGAGCACGCCCAGGTCACGACCCTGCCGGTCAGCCTCGGCACGATCGCCGTGGCCAGCTGGGTCGGCATCACGGGCACCGAGGAGCTGACGCTGCTCAAGCGTCTGCTGCCGGGCGGCTCGGCGACCGAGCTCATGACCGACGCCTGGAACGGCGGCGCAGCGGTCGGTGACTCGCTGATGCTGCTCGCCCCGACTGCCGCCTGGGTCGTCGTCGCGGTGGCCCTGGCCGCCCAGTACTTCCGCTGGGAGCCGCGCCGCTGACCCCACCGCCTCCTACCAGATGTGGTCACTCCGGCCCCGGTTTCACGACGATTCCGGGGCCGGAGTGACCACATCTGGCGGTCTGCGGGCGAACCTCATCGCTCCTGGTGCTCGTAGGGTCGGGGCATGAGCGAGGAGCGGGCGCGGGCCGCCCTGGAGGCGTCGGGCATCGCGTACGAGATCACGCGGCACGGACCGGTGCGCTCGCTCGCCGAGGCCGCCGAGGCGCGGGGGATCAGCCCGTCGCAGATCGTGAAGACGCTCGTCGTGCGGCGGGCCGACGACGACTTCCTGCTCGTCCTCGTGCCGGGAGACCGGCAGATCTCCTGGCCGAGGCTGCGCGAGCTGCTGGGCGTCTCGCGCCTGTCGATGCCGTCGGCCGACGTCGCCCTCGCGGCGACCGGCTACGAGCGCGGCACGATCACGCCCTTCGGCTCGACGACCGCGTGGCCCGTCGTGGCGGACTCCCGGGTCGTCGGCACGATCTCGCTCGGCGCCGGTGGGCACGGCGTGGCCGCGACGGTCGACGCGGCCGACGTCGTCAGAGTCCTCGATGCGCAGGTCGCCGACGTGACGGAGCTGTTGCCCGAGGGCTGACCAGCGCGGCGGTCAGTCGAGCGGGGGAGCGGCGACGGAGCCGAGCACGCCGTGGTACTTCCCGCGGACGTCCTCGGGGAGCCACACGACGTCGTGGTCCTTCGCGCCGAGGACGACGTCGCCCTCGAGGCTGACCCAGTCGAGGGCCTGCCGCGGCGAGTCCTTGAGGTTCTTCTCGGTGTGCTCCGGCTCGAGCTGGATCAGCGTGACGCGAACCCGCATCTCGGCCTCGTTGGCGTTGGCCACGCCGACGCCCCAGAAGTCCTCCGCGTTGGCGGTGGCCTTCTTGTTCAGGTCGACCATGACGGTCGTGGGCTGGGTCTCGAGCCCCGTGACCTCGATCTCGGCCAGGTCGACGACCTCGGTGTCGACGAACCGCACCGAGCGGCAACCGGGACCCTCGAAGCGCAGGACGTCGCGCGTGGCCGAGTTCGACGGCACCACGACCTGGCCGCGGGTCAGCCCCTGCAGCGACGTCACCTGGACCAGCGGCAGCTCGCGCCCGTAGAAGTCCAGGGGCCGGAACCGCAGCACCGGAACGAGGTCGTGCTCGGTGCTGTTGGTCATCGTGAGGACCTGGTCGAGCCCGCCGTCGGTGGACTTCGCCTCGTACCGGACCGTGAGCGGCCGGGGCTTCTTCGTGAACAGGCCCATGCGCACGACTCTAGACAGTGTCAGTCGGGCTCGCGCACGGCGTTAGGCTGGAACCCATGTCCGTCGAGTCGATCTTCCCCCGCCTGGAGCCACTGCTGCCGCAGGTCAGCAAGCCGATCCAGTACGTCGGCGGCGAGCTCAACGCGACCGTCAAGGAGTGGGACTCCGTCACGGTCCGGTGGGCGCTGATGTACCCCGACGCCTACGAGGTGGGCCTGCCCAACCAGGGCGTCCAGATCCTCTACGAGATCCTCAACGAGCGCGACTGGATCCTCGCCGAGCGCACCTACGCGGTCTTCCCCGACATGGAGAAGGTCATGCGCGAGCACGACATCCCGCAGTTCACGGTCGACGCGCACCGCCCGCTCAAGGCCTTCGACCTGCTCGGGGTCTCGTTCTCGACCGAGCTCGGCTACACCAACCTGCTCACGGCCCTCGACCTCGCGGGCGTCCCGCTGCACGCGAAGGACCGCGGCGACGACGACCCGATCGTCCTGGTCGGCGGCCACGCCTCGTTCAACCCCGAGCCCGTCGCCGACTTCATCGACGCCGCCGTCCTCGGTGACGGCGAGGAGATCGTGCTGAAGATCAGCGACATCGTCCGCGAGTTCCGCGAGGAGGGCTCCCCGGGCGGACGCCACGAGATCCTGCGTCGCCTCGCCGCGACTGGTGGCATCTACGTCCCGCAGTTCTACGAGGTCGACTACGACGCCGAGGGCTTCATCGAGGCCATCGTCGTCACCGAGCCGTCCGCCCCCGAACGCGTCGCGAAGCACACGCTGATGGACCTCGACGCGTGGCCGTACCCGAAGACCCCGCTCGTGCCGCTGGCCGAGACGGTCCACGAGCGCTACAGCGTCGAGATCTTCCGCGGCTGCACCCGCGGCTGCCGCTTCTGCCAGGCCGGCATGATCACGCGCCCGGTGCGCGAGCGGTCGCTGCAGGGCATCGGTGAGATGGTCGCCAACGGCCTCGAGCAGTCGGGCCTGGACGAGGTCGGCCTGCTGAGCCTGTCGAGCGCCGACCACTCCGAGATCGGCGAGCTCGCCACGCAGCTGGCCGACCGCTACGAGGGCACCAACACCTCGCTCTCGCTGCCCTCGACCCGCGTCGACGCCTTCAACATCACGCTCGCCAACGAGTTCAGCCGCGGCGGTCGCCGCTCCGGCCTGACCTTCGCGCCGGAGGGTGGCAGCGAGCGGCTGCGCAAGGTCATCAACAAGATGGTCAGCGAGGACGACCTGATCCGCACCGTCGCCGCGGCGTACTCGCACGGCTGGCGCCAGGTGAAGCTCTACTTCATGTGCGGCCTGCCCACCGAGACCGACGAGGACGTCCTGCAGATCGGTGAGCTCGCCAAGCGGGTCATCGACACGGGCCGCGAGGCCTCCGGCCGTCGCGACATCCGCTGCACCGTCTCGATCGGTGGCTTCGTGCCCAAGCCTCACACGCCGTTCCAGTGGGCGGCGCAGCTCGACCACGAGACCACCGACGAGCGCCTGCGGAAGCTGCGCGCCTCGGTGCAGTCGGACAAGAAGTACGGCAAGGCGATCGGCTTCCGGTACCACGACGGCAAGCCCGGCATCGTCGAGGGACTCCTGTCGCGCGGCGACCGTCGCGTCGGCCGGATCATCGAGGCGGTGTGGCGCGACGGCGGCCGGTTCGACGGCTGGAGCGAGCACTTCTCCTACGAGCGCTGGGAGCGCATGGCGGGCGAGGCGCTGGCCGACACGCCCGTCGACCTCGCCTGGTACACGACCCGCGAGCGTGGCGCCGACGAGATCCTGCCGTGGGACCACCTCGACTCGGGCCTCGACAAGGACTGGCTCTGGGAGGACTGGCAGGACGCGCTCGACCCCGATCCGGTCGAGGTCGAGGACTGCCGCTGGACCCCGTGCTTCGACTGCGGCGTCTGCCCTGACCTCGACGTTTCCATACAAGTGGGCCCCACCGGCCAAAAGTTGCTACCGCTTTCTGTGGTGTAGGTAGCTGACCTGCGGCGATGTCGCTGTCGGTCAAGATGACCAGAACGCTGTGCAAATGAGACTTTGAATCGCTGGAAAACCCGAAAGGCCGGCCCGATGGACCGGCGCGATTCAAACTTGCACGATGAGCGGGTGGACCGACTCAACGATGCCGGCTCGACTCGTGACTGAGCCCAGCGCGAACTCATCGCCGTACGCTCAGGTCCGGCGTTGGGCCAAGCTCAACGGTTACGACGTAGGTGTCAGGGGGCGGATCGCGCGCACCGTCCTAGATGCTTACAACGAGGCCAATCAGGCGAATGTGGTCGACCACTCAGGGCGTCGACCTCGCAAGTCCATGCTGATGGAAGAGATCGAGAGTCTGAGGCTTCCGCGAGTGGCCCGCCGAGCCAACATCACCGTGACGGTTTTCGTTGTGGACGAGGACGGCACCCAGCACCCTTACGCGCCCGGCATGCTCAAACGTTTTGAGCCTCCTACGTACGTCGGGCCACCCGTGGACCGGCCCGGGCCGAAGGTCCGGCGGTTTGTCTGGCCGAGCTGAGGTTCGATACTCGCAATGAGCACGGAGTCGCGGGGATCGACATGACCGTGTCGATAAGCCCGGAGCGCCTAGTGTGTTGTCGTGGAGCGAGACATTCCGTGGGTGCGAGGCGAGCTCCCGTGGCTCGGCGGTCCGCTCTATCGCGTGAGAGACAGTGCTTGGCCAGTGGTTCATGAGTTCCTGAAGCGCCACGACTACCGTCTGATCGTGATCGATGGGACGGCTATGAAATCAAGTGAGGCGGCCCACGAGGTTCTGCAGAAGGCGTTCGGTTTCCCTGATTGGTACGGGCGGAACTGGGACGCGTTCAGCGATTGCTTCGAGGACTTTGCCGGGGAGAACGTCGGTAAGCGGGTTGCCATCGTCTGGCGCGACATCGAGACGGCTGGGCGTGTCGACCCCGCAACGACCGCCGAGGTCGGGTGGGGCTTGCTTGACTGTGCTTTCCGGAGCTCCGAGCGGTCCGGGCGTGGTGACGGCGATTCCATCGTCGTTGACGTCTTCGCCATCGGGGGAGGAGACGAGTTCGCGTCCCCGTAGCGAGCTTCGGAGGTTCAAGGCGTACGTGTCGTGTGAGGCCGTGCTCGCCTGTGCGGTGATCCAAACGACAAGCTGTCCAGATTCGCTCCGGACGTTCTGAGCACCTGCGCGACGTCATCGCGGCGGACGGCGTGCGAGTAGCCACGGGGGAGTCGAGACCGGGAGTAGTCCGCCCACGGCTCGGCGCGATCTTCGTCCACTTCGCAAGCGTAGGTGCTCGCATGGCGAGCGGAGGAAGGCTCGTCTGCGGGTCAGGCATGGCGTTGCTCGTACCCTCAGGGGCATGATGCGCAACCTTGTTTCTGTTTTCGGGAATGGTGGTGTCTGCCCCTCGATGGACACCGACATCCAGATGGGGCCGACCGGCCAGAAGCTCATCCCGCTGAGCGTCGTGTGAGCGAGTTCATCGCGCCCGAGGCGCCCCGGGGCCTGCGCGCCTCCCTGGTCTTCGCCGTGGTGGCCGGCTCCCTCTCGGCCGTGCCGATCGGGCGCGCCTCGCGCCGCACCCGTCGGATCGTCGCGGGTGTCGCTGCCGGCGGCACGGCGGTCGCAGCCGGTGTCGCCGTGCGCGGCCTCCAGCGCGATGCGGAGGTCCCGGCGCAGCTCACGCCGCGCGAGCTGGTCGCGCCGGTGGCCACGGCCTCCGCCGCAGCAGCCGTGGCGGCCGGCGTCATGGCGTCCTCGTTCGCGATGGACCGGCGCATGGAGGCGGCCCTCGTCAAGCGTGGCGTCTCCCGCCCGCGCCTGGTGATCGGCGTCGCCGCGGGCGTCCTGTCCTTCCTCAGCGACCGCGTCGACGGCCGCTTCAACGCGCGCGAGGAGCGCTAGTCCAGCTCGTCCTCGAGGGTGCGGTCGCGTGCCACGAGCATGCCGACGGGGCCGAGCAGGAGGGCGGCGCACATCAGCACCAGCACCGGCGCGTCCCACGACCCGGTGAGGTCGTGCAGCAGCCCGGTGCCGAACGGGCCGAGGCCCGCCACGAGGTAGCCGACCGACTGGGCGAAGGCCGAGAGCCCGGCCGTGCCCCCGGCGGTCGCGGTGCGCCGACCGAACATCGTCAGCACCCAGGTGAAGGCGCACCCGCCGATGCCGAGCAGGGACGCCCACAGCCACGGCGCGGCGGTCGGCGCCAGGAACACCCCGAGCCAGCCGGCCGACGTCACGAGCGCAAAGACCCAGGGCAGGATCGGCCGGTCGCCCGTGCGGCGGATCAGCGTCGGCAGCAGCAGGGTCACGGGGATGCCGACCGCCGGGATCAGGCCCTGCGCCAGGCCGGCCTGGCCCGACTCCAGCCCCGCGTCGGTCAGGATCGCGGGGAACCAGCCGAACTGCGCGTACGCCTGGGCCGACTGCAGGCCGAAGAAGATGCCGCAGGCCCACGCTAGCCGGCTGCGCGCGAGGCGCAGCAGCGTCGGTCCGCGCGGTCGGTCGAGCCGTCCGGCACGACCCTCGCGGATCGCGGTCGGCAGCCAGGGGATCAGGGCGGCGAAGGCCAGCACCGCCCAGGCGCCGAGGCCGATGCGCCAGTCGCCGAACGTGTCGGCGATCGGGACGGTCAGGACCGAGCCGAGCGTCGCGCCACCCATCAGCGCCGCGCCGTACAGCGAGCTGATGAGGGGGAGTCGGTCGGGGAAGTGCTCCTTGGCCAGCGCGGGCAGCACGACGTTGCCGATCGCACAGCCGGCGAGCGCCACGACGGTCAGTGCCAGGAACGCGGCGGAGGAGTCGACGAGGGGACGCAGCGCCAGGCCCACACCGGCCACGACCAGCAGGGCGGCTGCCGTGCGGTCCAGGCCGAGCGTCCGCACGACGCGGGCCGTCGTGGCTCCGAACAGCGCGAAGCACAGCACCGGCAGGGTCGTCAGCACTCCGGCGACCGTCGCGCTCATGCCGAGGTCGGCGCGCAGGGGATGGAGGACGACGCCCACGCTGCCGACCGCGCTGCGCAGGTTCAGGGCCAGCAGCACGATCGCCACTCCGACGAGCCAGACCGGTCCGGACCGTCCAGGACGGGTCGCCAGCGGCGTCGGTTCGGGGGTCACCGCACCAGTCTGGTCCCGGGATCCGACTCGCGTAGCCTCGGGTGGGTGAGCACCACCCTCGAAGGCACCCCGAACCCCGAGGCGCCCAACCCGCAGCTGCCGATCGTGCAGAAGCTGCGCGTCCGCTACGCCAAGCGGGGACGCCTGCGCTTCACGAGCCACCGCGACTTCGGGCGCGCGTTGGAGCGTGCCGTGCGCCGGGCTCGGGTGCCGATCGGCTACTCCTCGGGGTTCACGCCGCACCCCAAGATCTCCTACGCCAACGCCGCTCCCACCGGGGCCGCGAGCGAGGCCGAGTTCCTCGAGATCGGCCTGACCCAGGTGTGCGACCCCGACCAGGTGCGGGCGAGCCTCGACGCGGCGCTGCCGCCAGGTCTCGACATCGTCGCGGTCGTGCCAGCTCCCGAGGGCACCTTCGCCGACCGTCTCGAGGCCTCGCTCTGGAGCGTCCGGGTGGCCGGCGCGACGGGTCTCGAGGAGGCGGCCATGGCCTTCCTGGCCGCCGACGACGTCGCGGTCGAGCGCATGACCAAGCGCGGTCTGCGCGACATCGACGTCCGTGCCGCCGTGGTCTCGGTCGTCGTCCGCGACGGCGACGTCGTCGACGCGGTCGTGCACAGCACGATCCCGACCGTCCGGCCCGACGACGTGATCCAGGCGCTCCGGCAGTTCGGCGCCGAGATCCCTGGCGCCCCCGTCGCGACCCGCGTGGAGCAGGGGCCGCTCGTCGACGGGACGGTCCAGGACCCCCTCGCCTGACCCTCGACGCGCCGCGGCCGCGGGTGACCTGCAGGTGACCTGCGGGTGTCTGTGCGATACTGGCCCCAGTCGTTCCTGCGTCCCCGACGCTGTTCGACCGGACGGCACGCCGGACCACCATCGTGGTGGGTCCCGCTCCGACCGCGACGCACCCACCAGGTAGCGACCGCGGCGGCGGACCCAGCATCGTGACGGCCCGGGCCGCCGCCCCGGCCAGCCGGCCGACGTGCACCAGACTTCGAGCCCGCCTGACGGGCCGTGACACTCCTCAGACCGCCCCCGGGTGGCGCGAGGTGAAGGAGAGCAGATGCTCGACGAGGACTCGACCCCTACCCAGAACGCCGCCGAGCAGGGCGGATCGGTGCGGGGATCGTCCCGCCCCCGCCGCCGAGCGGCAGGTCGTCCGGCCGGTCCGCCGGCCCCGGTCAGCGGCGACATCTTCGCCGTCCCCGGCAGCCGTGAGGCCGACGAGCCCGCCAAGGCCGAGAAGCCCGCCAAGGTCGAGAAGGCCGCCAAGGTCGAGAAGGCCGAGAAGCCCGCCAAGGCCGAGAAGGCGCAGAAGCCGGCCAAGGCCGAGAAGCCCGCCCAGGCCGCCCCGGTCGAGCCCGAGACCGACGACACGGTCGAGCTCGACCAGCCCATCGCCGCGGCCGAGGTCGAGGTCGACGACGACCTGACCGACGAGGTCGTCGGGGTGACGGTCACCGGCATGCCGGGCCCGACGCGCCAGCTCAACCTCGGCACC
>NZ_BAAAME010000004.1:87611-129276 GCF_039529015.1 Aeromicrobium alkaliterrae | reverse complement strand
GCCGAGGTCGTCGTGCCGGGCATCGGCGGACTGCTGTTCCAGGCGCCCCCGGCGGCCCCCGCCCCGGCGCGCCGCCGGGCCCCGCGCGACGAGGTCGAGGACGACACCGACGACGACTCCGAGGCCGCCGCATCTCCGGCGCGCCGCGACCGCCGGACCGATGACGCCCGTGGCTCCGACGACTCGGGCGACGACGCAGACGACGCCGACGATGACGACGACGAGGACGGCAACGCCAACAAGCGTCGCCGCCGCAGCCGTGGGGGTCGCCGCCGTCGCAAGTCCGGTGGCCAGCAGGGCAACGACGACGAGTCGGGCTCCGACGACGGCGCCGACGACTCCGAGACCGGCGACGACGCCGACGACTCCGGTGACGAGTCCGGCAACGGCGGCACGACCCGTCGTCGCCGCAGCCGTCGCCGCGCCGGCGACAACGGCAACGGCAACGGGAACGCGAACGACGACCCCGAGAACACCGTCGTGCGGGTGCGCGAGGGCCGCTCGGCCGAGGACGAGATCACCAGCGTCGCCGGCTCGACTCGGCTCGAGGCCAAGAAGCAGCGCCGCCGCGAGGGCCGCGAGGCCGGGCGCCGCCGCGCCCCCATCGTCAGCGAGGCCGAGTTCCTGGCTCGCCGCGAGGCCGTCGACCGCCAGATGATCGTGCGTCAGCACACCGGCAGCAACGACGGCGACACCTACACGCAGATCGCGGTGCTCGAGGACAAGGTCCTGGTCGAGCACTACGTGGCACGCGAGTCGCAGACGTCGCTGATCGGCAACGTCTACCTCGGCAAGGTCCAGAACGTGCTGCCCAGCATGGAGGCCGCGTTCGTCGACATCGGCGCCGGCCGCAACGCCGTGCTCTACGCCGGTGAGGTCGACTGGTCGACCCTCGGCAACGGCAAGGCGCGCAAGATCGAGGACGCGCTGAGCCCGGGCCAGACCGTGCTCGTGCAGGTCTCCAAGGACCCGATCGGCCAGAAGGGCGCCCGCCTCACGAGCCAGATCAGCCTGCCGGGCCGGTTCCTCGTGTACGTGCCGGGCGGCCAGAACAACGGCATCTCCCGCAAGCTGCCCGACACCGAGCGCAACCGCCTCAAGAACCTCCTCAAGGAGGTCCTGCCGGAGGATGCCGGCGTCATCGTGCGCACCGCGGCCGAGGGTGCCTCCGAGGACCAGCTGACCCGCGACGTGACGTCGCTCAAGGCCCGCTGGGACGACATCGAGCGCAAGGTGACGGCGGGCCGGGCCCCCGAGCTCCTGTACGCCGAGCCCGACCTGGTCATCAAGGTCGTGCGCGACCTGTTCAACGAGGACTTCAGCACGCTCGTCGTCGAGGGCCGCGACGCCTGGGACAACATCTCGTCCTACGTCGGTCACGTCGCCTCCGACCTCGCCGAGCGGCTCACGCTCTGGGAGGCCACCGACGAGACCGCGTCCGACGTCTTCGCCGAGTACCGGGTCGACGAGCAGATCCACAAGGCGCTCGACCGCAAGGTCTGGCTGCCGTCGGGCGGCTCGCTCGTGATCGACCGCACCGAGGCCATGACGGTCGTCGACGTCAACACCGGCAAGTTCACCGGCTCGGGGGGCAACCTCGAGGAGACCGTCACGAAGAACAACCTCGAGGCGGCCGAGGAGGTCGTGCGCCAGCTCCGGCTGCGCGACATCGGCGGCATCATCGTCATCGACTTCATCGACATGGTCCTGGAGTCCAACCGTGACCTCGTGCTGCGTCGCCTGGTCGAGTGCCTCGGCCGCGACCGCACGCGCCACCAGGTCGCCGAGGTCACCTCGCTGGGCCTGGTGCAGATGACGCGCAAGCGCATCGGCACGGGCCTGCTGGAGTCCTTCAGCACCGAGTGCGAGCACTGCAAGGGCAGCGGCGTGCAGCTGCACGCCGAGCCCATCGAGCCCAAGAAGGACGACGGACGTCGTGGCGGCCGCGGCGGCCGTGGCGGCCGTGGCGGTCAGGGCGGCGGCCAGCAGGGCAACGGACAGCAGTCCGGTGGCCAGCAGAACAAGGGCGGCCAGCAGAACGGCAACGGCAACGGCAACGGCGGCAACGGCGGCGGCAACGGCCGTGGTCGGGGCGGTCGTGGCGGCAACGGCAACGGCCAGCAGCAGGACGAGCCGGTCGAGGCCGTCGAGACCGCCGAGACCGCCGAGCCCGCTGAGTCGGCACCCGAGGTGACCGACCAGGTGCCCGCACCGCCGGTCGACGAGGCGCCCCCGGCGGTCGAGACGGCCGAGACGACCCCCTCCGAGAGCGCTCCCGCGCCCGACGAGACGCCGGCCCCGCCGGTCGACGAGGCCCCCGTTTTGACCGACGAGGGTCAGGCTCCGTAGACTGGACCGTCGGTGCGCGCACGGCCTGGTCGTGAAGCGCCCCCAAGCACTCTGAAGTACTCGGATGCGCCACCCGTGCGCATCGCTCCCGCAAGGCTCTCGACGAAGGATTTTCCCGTGGTGTACGCAATCGTGCGCAGTGGCGCCGGCCAGCAGAAGGTGGCCGTCGGCGACGTCATCGAGATCGACCAGGTGGCTACCGCCGCCGGCGAGTCCGTCTCGCTTCCCGCCGTGCTCCTCGTCGACGGCGACGCCGTCACGACCGACACCGCCACGCTGGCCAAGGTCAGCGTGACGGCCGAGGTCCTCGGTGGCACCAAGGGCAAGAAGATCATCATCCAGAAGTACAAGAACAAGACCGGTTACAAGAAGCGCCAGGGTCACCGTCAGAAGTACACCCAGGTCAAGATCACCGGAATCAAGTAGAGGACCTGACACATGGCTCACAAGAAGGGCGCGGCGTCCACCAAGAACGGCCGCGACTCCAATGCCCAGCGACTCGGCGTCAAGCGCTTCGGTGGTCAGGAGGTGAACGCCGGCGAGATCATCGTCCGCCAGCGTGGCACCCACTTCCACCCCGGCAGCAACGTCGGCCGTGGCGGCGACGACACGCTGTTCGCCCTCTCGGCCGGTGCGGTCGAGTTCGGCACCAAGCGCGGCCGCAAGGTCGTCAACATCGTCCCGTCGGTCTGAACCGGCGCTGACAGCTCTCCCAGCAGGGGGACGGACCGCCAGGTGCGGCCGTCCTCCTGCTGTCTTTTTTCCACCGGGCACCTGACTCCAGGTCCCTCATCACCCAGAAGGTGACGTCATGGCGATCCCCAGCTTCATCGACCGGGTGACGCTCCACGTCGCCGGCGGTTCCGGTGGCCACGGCGTCGCGTCGGTCCACCGCGAGAAGTTCAAGCCCCTCGGCGGCCCCGACGGCGGCAACGGCGGGCACGGCGGCGACGTGATCCTGCGGGTCGCTGCCGACGTCACGACCCTGATCGACTACCACCACGAGCCCCGTCGCGCGGGTGGCAAGGGCATGCCCGGCGCGGGCTCCAACCGCAGCGGCGCCAACGGCGCCGACCTGGTCCTGCCCGTCCCCGACGGCACGGTCGTCAAGGACGAGGCCACGGGCGAGGAGCTCGCCGACCTCGTCGGCGTCGGCACCGAGATCGTCATCGCCGCGGGCGGCCGCGGCGGCCTCGGCAACGCGGCGCTCGCCTCGTCGAAGCGCAAGGCCCCCGGCTTCGCGCTCAAGGGTGAGCCGGGCGACGAGCTCGTCGTCACCCTCGAGCTCAAGGTCGTCGCCGACATCGGGCTGGTGGGCTTCCCCAGCGCCGGGAAGTCCAGCCTGATCGCGGCCCTGTCGCGCGCCCGCCCGAAGATCGCGGACTACCCCTTCACGACCCTCGTCCCGAACCTTGGCGTCGTCACGGCGGGCGAGGTGACGTTCACCGTCGCCGACGTCCCCGGTCTGATCGAGGGCGCCAGCGAGGGCAAGGGCCTCGGCCACGACTTCCTGCGCCACATCGAGCGCTGCGCGGCGCTCGTGCACGTGATCGACTGCGCGACGGTCGAGCCCGGACGTGACCCGCTGACCGACCTCGACATCATCGAGAACGAGCTGGCCCAGTACGCCGCGGCGACCGAGACCGACCTGCTCGACCGTCCCCGCCTGGTGGCGCTCAACAAGACCGACGTGCCGGACGCGGCCGAGATCGCCGAGTTCGTGCGCGCCGACCTGGTGGCTCGCGGCCTGCGGGTCTTCGACGTCTCGGCCGCCAGCCACGCCGGCCTGCGCGAGCTCGGGTTCGCGATGGCCGACATCGTCAGCGCGCGCCGCGCCGCCGAGCCCGACGCCCCGCCGACCCGCATCGTGCTGCGTCCGCGCGCCGACTCCGGTGTCGACGCCGAGTTCACGGTCCACCGTCGTGGCCCCGAGGACGCGCCCCAGTGGGTCGTGCGTGGCGAGAAGACGACCCGGTGGGTCCGTCAGACCGACTTCAGCAACGACGAGGCCGTGGGCTTCCTCGCCGACCGCCTCAACCGGCTGGGCGTCGAGGACAAGCTCCTCACGCTGGGTGCCCGAGCCGGCGACGACGTCATCATCGGTGGCTCCGGTCCCGAGGACGACGGCGCCGTCGTGTTCGACTTCGACCCGCAGACGCCGGCCGGCGCCGAGGTGCTCGGCCCCCGCGGTGGCGACCTCCGCTTCGACGAGAACGACCGCCGGACCAACCGCGAGCGCCGCGAGTCGCTCGAGGCCCGGCGTCAGCGTGAGGCGGAAGCGCGTGAGGCGCGCGAGAGCCAGAGCGACGACGAGTACTTCGTCGGTCCCGACGGCACCGAGGTCGAGGTCCACGACCTCGACGAGGAGTACGACGGCGACGAGGTCGTCGAGACCGATGTCGACCAGGAGGCCGACTCCCGATGAGCCGCGTCGTCGTCAAGGTCGGATCGTCGTCCCTGACGACGCCTGACGGCCACATCGACCCCCAGCGGCTCGCGGGCCTCGTCGAGGCCGTGGGCGGGGCGCGGCAGCGGGGCGACGACGTCGTCCTCGTCAGCTCCGGTGCCATCGCGGCGGGTCTCGGCCCGCTGGGGCTGCCCGAGCGGCCCCGCGACCTCGCGACCCAGCAGGCTGCCGCGAGCGTCGGTCAGGGCGCGCTCATGGCGCAGTACTCCGACCGGTTCGCGCGGCTCGGCCTGGCCGTCGGCCAGGTCCTGCTGACCGTCGACGACGTCACGCGCCGGGGCCACTACCGCAACGCCCACCAGACGTTCGCGAAGCTGCTCGAGCTCGGGATCGTCCCGATCGTCAACGAGAACGACACGGTCGCCACGAGCGAGATCCGGTTCGGCGACAACGACCGGCTGGCCGCGCTCGTCGCGCACCTCGTGCACGCCGACCTCCTCGTGCTGCTCTCGGACGTCGACGGTCTCTACACGGCGCACCCGTCGGAGCCGGGGTCGCGGCTCATCGCGTCGGTCGCCTCCGACGCGGACCTGGCCGGCGTCGACATCGCCCGGGTCGGCTCGGCGGTGGGCACCGGCGGCATGGTGACGAAGGTCGAGGCCGCCCGCATCGCCACCGCCGCCGGCATCCCGGTCGTGCTGACCAGTGCCCAGAACGCGGCGACGGCCCTCGAGGGTCAGGCCGTCGGCACACGCTTCGAGCCCACGGGCAAGCGGCGTTCGTCGCGCCTGCTCTGGCTCGCGCACGCCAGCCAGACCAAGGGCGCGGTCCTGCTGGACGACGGTGCCGTCCGCGCGCTCACGCAGCGGGGGGCGTCGCTGCTGGCGGCCGGGATCACCGGGGTCGACGGCACGTTCAGCGCGGGCGACCCGGTCGACCTGGTCGCACCCGGTGGCGGCGTGATCGCTCGCGGGCTGGTCAACTTCGACAGCACCGAGCTGCCCTCGCTGCTCGGACGCTCGACCGCCGACATCGTGGCGGAGCTGGGCCCCGACTACGACCGTGAGGTCGTGCACCGCGACGACCTCATGGTGCTGCAGCGCCCCTGACCCGGCGGCCCTGACCGAACCCGCCCTGCGCGGTGCCCGGCTGCCCTACGCTGCGGCCATGACGCAGGTGGCCGAGCACGCCCTCCTGACGGGAGTGGCACCTCCGGGTGGGGTGGGCGGTCCCGTGTGGCCCTACGCGCTGCTCCTGGCGCGGCGTTACCGCGAGGCGGTCGACCAGCTCGACGCGCCGGTACCCGGGGGGCCGGTCGCGGACGCGGTGCGCGACCTGGTCGGAGCCGCCTGCCTGGCGCGTGCGCCGCAGCACCTGGAGGATGCGCTCCCGGAGGCCCGCGACGAGGCGTGCCTCGTGCGGTACCTGCGCGCTGAGACGGCGATGACCGCGGGCCTGGTGGCGGAGTCGGAGCGGCTCGCGGTGGCGGCGATCGAGGTCATCCCGGCCGACCAGCCCTGGTTCGTCATGGCCCGTCTGGTGCGCGCCCGGTCGCTGGCGTTCCTGGGACGTCTGACGGAGTCGCGGGCGGAGGCGGAGGCCGTCGCCCAGCTCGCCCGCAGCCACGGGTGGGCCGCCCCGGCACTCGTCGCCGACTCGGTCTCGACCTTCGTCGCTGCCCACCTGGGTGACGTGGCCGCCGTGGAGTCGTGGGCGGAGTCGCTGCGTCTGCGCGTCCCGACGGCGCGCTCCTACGGCGAGCAGATGGCCTACCTGCTCGGCGCGTTGGCCCTCAGCGCCGCGGGCCGGCCGACCGCCGGCGCCGAGCTCCTGTTCGGCTCGTGCGGCGGCCGAGGGCTGCCCGACCTGCCGCTGTTCGCGCGGGCCTACGCGGTCGACGTGATGGTGGAGGGCGCGATCGGGACGGCGCAGATCGCGGTCGCGGCCGAGTACGTGCGGCTGGCGGACGGGTTCGACGTGTCCGAGCACCCGATGGCCGACGCCGCCCTCGACCGCGCGCGGGCCCGGCTGGCCGTCGTGGTGGGCGACTCCGTCGTGGCCGCCGAGCACGCCCAGCAGTCCGGTCGGCGGGCCGAGGACGTCGGGGGAGCCCTGTACGTCATCCGGGCCCGGCTCCTGCACGCGGTCGCGGAGCGCGAGTCCGGCGACCCGGCGGCCGCGGCCGAGGCAGCGCGACTCGCGAGCGAGGTGGGCCCCGGGGACGTCACGGCCTGGGCGGAGCGGGAGCTCGAGGGGCTGGGCACGGAGTCGCGCCCGGTGCCGGGGATCGGCTGGGACCAGCTCGACGAACGGCGTCAGCTCGTCGCCCGCCTGGCGGCGCAGGGCCGGCGGAACCGGGAGATCGCCGAGCTCATGCGCGTCTCGGTGAAGACCGTCGAGCGCGACGTGTCGGAGATCCTGCGGCTCATGTCAGCGACCCGGCGGATCGACCTGGTGCAGATCGTCCCGGGAGGCGACACCGGCGCCCGAGGCCTGCGGCTGCCGCTGACGCAGCGGCAGACCGAGGTCGCCTCCCGCGTCGCCCTGGGCCTGACGAACGCCGAGATCGGGGACTCGCTGGGTCTGACGGTCAAGGCCGTCGAGAAGCACGTCTCGGCGATCTTCGAGCGGCTCGGGGTCGAGTCGCGCACGGCCATCGCCGCAGCCCTGCGGGAGGACCCGCCGCCCGTCCGCTGACTCCGGTCGCGGGGACGGGATCTGAGGGCTCGCGGTGGTGGCGGACAAGCGGGCACGGACGACCCAGCGGGGCCGGGACCGGAGATGATGCATTCGGGCTGCCGGAGCGACCGAAATGCATCATCGGCGGTCCTGGTCGGACCGGGGATGAGGCATTGCTGTTGTTGGGGCTACCCGGATGCATCGTTTCCGGTCCCTGACGACCTCGGTCGCGCACCCGATCGCGAACCGAGACCCACTGCTCCTGGTCCATGCCGCTGGTCCGGTACCGAGGCGCGAGGTCAGATGGCGGGCGGTTTCGAGGCTCGCGCCGCAGGCGGCACTCGCACTGGGGGTACCTCCCACGACGACGTCGTCGGGGGACAACCTCCGGCAGCGCCCGCCCCACCACCGCCCCGCGCGCGCGAAAACTTCGGGACGTTCTGCCCGGGATGACGGCAGTCGGAAGGACGGGTCCGGAAGTCCTGGTCGGTATCGCGTCATGTGCAGGGGGCAAATCCCGTTTACCTAGGGACGAAGGGAGAACATCATGCTCGAGACCTGTCGGGGGCCGCTCACGAACCACGGCCTCCCCACCGGTGTCCCTCACCACGCCCACGGGCGTCCCGCGTGACCGCGGCGGGCCAGCGTCAGGGCCCCAGCCTTCGGCCGTCGAACCGCGACCTGCTCGCGGCGAGCGCGTCGGCGAACCTTGGGGGCGCGAACTGTGCAGGCCGCGAGATCGAGTGGGCCGACGGCGAGCGCAGCTGGACCTCGGCGCGATCGGCAGGCACGGCGCTCGCAGCCGCCGCACCCCTGGTCGACATCTGCGGCGGATGCGCGGTCATCGTCGCGTGCGCGAAGTGGGCCGAGCTCGACCACTACACCGGCATCGCCGGGGGCCGACCCTTCGTGCGAGGCGTGCCCCGGCCCTACGCGTGGGTGCACCGTCGCGACCCCGACATCGAGCTCGTGCCGTCCCCGGCGAGCGCCCAGGACGCCACCGACATCGACCACCTCGCGGTCGAGCGGGCCTGCGCGGGGGAGCCGCCGGAGCGGCTGTCGACCGCGGAGCGGGCCGAGGTCATCCGGCGCATGAACGCCCAGGGCTCGACCGACTCGGTCATCGGAGCCCGGATCGGCCTCACCGCACGCGCGGTGCAGAAGATTCGCCAGAACCTCGGTCTGGCGGCAGTGCCCGGTGTCGGCGGACGACGGTCCAGCTGACCCGGTGATGGGGGCTGACGCGGCGGTTCGGTGCTACGAGGGCGCCGGGTCGCCGCGTCGGTCGCGCTCACGGCTCGCGCGGCGGGGTCATAGAATTCGCCCATGAGCACTGAGGCCCCCGCCGCCGCGATCCGTGACCAGGTCCACGCCACCGCGCGCCTGGCCCGCGAGGCGTCGATCAGCCTGGCCACCGCCACGCGGCTCGCGAAGGACGCGGCACTGCTGGCTGCGGCCGACGCGCTCGTCGCCGACACCGATCGCATCGTCGCCGCCAACGAGCTCGACGTCGAGGCGGCCCGCGACGGAGGCACCGGCGAGCACGTCCTGGACCGCCTGCGACTCGACCCCGCCCGGGTGGCCGCGTTCGCGCAGGGCGTCCGTGACGTCGCTGCGCTGCCCGACCCGATCGGGGAGGTGGTGCGCGGCTCCGTGCTGCCCAACGGGCTCCGGCTCACGCAGGTCCGGGTGCCGATGGGCGTCATCGGCATGATCTACGAGGGCCGACCCAACGTGACCGCCGACGCCGCCGCGATCTGTCTCAAGGCCGGCAGCGCGGTCGTGCTGCGCGGCTCGGCCTCGGCCGCCCGCTCGAACGAGGTCATCGTCGAGGTCATGCGGGCTGCGATCGAGAAGGCCGGCCTCCCGGCCGACCTGATCTCCCTGCTGCCCAGCGCCGACCGGGCGTCCGCGACCGAGCTCATGCGAGCCCGCGGCCTGGTCGACCTCGTCATCCCGCGCGGCGGCGCCGGCCTGATCCGCACGGTGGTCGAGGAGTCGACCGTCCCCGTGATCGAGACCGGCACCGGCAACTGCCACGTCTACGTCGACGCCGAGGCCGACCTCGAGATGGCGCTGGCGATCGTGGTCAACGCCAAGACCCACCGCACCAGCGTGTGCAACGCGGCCGAGTCGCTGCTGGTGCACCGGGACGTGGCCGAGGCCTTCCTGCCGCGCGTGGTCGCCGCGCTGCGTGAGCACGACGTGGTGATCCACGGCGACGCCGCGTTCCAGGCCGTCGATCCTGCCGTCACCGAGGCGACCGACGAGGACTACGCCACCGAGTACCTCGACCTGGAGATCTCGGCCAAGGTCGTCGACTCGGTCGACGACGCGATCACGCACGTCCGCCGGTTCTCCTCGGGCCACACCGAGGCGATCGTCACCGCCTCGGCCAGGACGGCCCGCCGCTTCACCCTCGGCGTGGACTCGGCTGCCGTCATGGTCAACGCCTCGACCCGCTTCACCGACGGTGGCGAGTTCGGCTTCGGGGCCGAGATCGGGATCTCCACCCAGAAGCTCCACGCGCGGGGGCCGATGGGCCTGACCGAGATGACCACGACGACCTACGTGGTCGAGGGCGACGGGCACGTCCGCTGAGGCTCTGGCGCTGGTAGATTGTGCGCATGCTCTCCACGATCCTGGTTGCCGCGTCCGAGCACGCCGAGGAAGCCGAGGCCATCAATCCGTACATCATCGGAGGCGTGGCGCTGGGCATCCTGTTCACGCTGCTGCTGATCCTGCTCGCCTTCGGCAAGGGCCGCGAGCACACCTGAGCGCGCACGACGCCACCTCGCGACCCTCGTCTCCCGCCCCGCGGAGGAGAAGGGTCGGTGTCATGGGTGGCACGTTCGATCCGATCCACCACGGACACCTCGTGGCGGCGAGCGAGGCCCAGGCCCGCTTCGCCCTCGACGAGGTCGTCTTCGTCCCGACGGGTCGGCCGTGGCAGAAGGCGCACCGTGAGGTCTCGCCGGCCGAGCACCGCTACCTGATGACCGTCATCGCCACGGCGGCGAACCCGCGCTTCGAGGTCAGCCGCGTCGACATCGAGCGCGACGGTCCGACCTACACGATCGACACGCTGCGCGACATCGCGGCGCAGCGACCTGACGCCGACCTGTTCTTCATCACCGGCGCCGACGCGATGGCCCAGATCCTCACCTGGCGCGATCACGACGAGCTGTTCGAGCTCGCCCAGTTCGTCGCCTGCACCCGTCCGGGCCACGAGCTCGACGAGGCGATGATGTCCGACCTCCCGCAGGGCCGGGTCACGATCCTCGAGATCCCCGCCCTGGCCATCTCCTCGACCGCCTGCCGCGACCGCGTGCGCAGCGGTCAACCTGTCTGGTACCTCGTGCCCGACGGCGTCGTCCAGTACGTCGCCAAGCACGAGCTGTACGCCCCCACCGAAGGAATCGTTCCTGCATGACTGCCACCCAGCTCGCCCTCGACCTGACGCGCCTCGCGGCCGCCGCCGCGACCGAGAAGTCCGCCACGAACGTGCGCGCCTTCGACGTGTCCGAGCAGCTCTTCATCACCGACGTCTTCCTGATCTGCTCGGTCACGAGCTCGACCCAGGCGCGCGCCGTGCAGGACGCCGTCGAGGACGCCTTGCGGGAGCACGGCGCCAAGGCGGTGCGCCGCGAGGGCTCCCGCGAGGGCCGTTGGATCCTGCTCGACTTCACCGACATCGTCGTCCACGTCCAGCACGTCGAGGAGCGCGAGTTCTACTCCCTGGAGCGCCTCTGGCGCGACTGCCCCGAGGTGTCGGTCGAGGCCGCTCGGTGAGCCGGCAGGTCATCGTCTGGCGCCACGGCCGGACCGAGTGGAACGTCGCCGGTCGCGTGCAGGGCCAGACCGACACCCCGCTCGACGAGGTCGGACGCGAGCAGGCCGAGTCGGCCGCGCTGCGACTGGCTGCGCTGCAGCCGCACCGCATCGTGTGCTCCGACCTGCAGCGCGCCCGCCACACGGCCGAGGCGCTGGGGAGGGTCGCCGGCGTCGAGGTCGAGCCGGACGAGCGCTTCCGCGAGATGAACTTCGGCGCGCGCGAGGGCCTCACGTGGGAGGAGTCGTTCGAACGCTTCCCCGAGGCGATGAAGGCGTGGATCTCCGGTGACGAGACCCAGGTCCCCGACACCGAGACGCACCTGGAGGCGGGCGAGCGGTTCGCCGCCGCCCTGCACGACGTGCTCGAGGACCTGCCCGCGGGGGAGACCCTCGTGGTCGTCGCGCACGGTGCCGTCATCCGCACGGGCGTGGCTTCCTTCCTGAAGTTCCCGCAGTCGACCTGGCGCACGTTCGGGGCGCTCAGCAACTGCTCCTGGTCGGTCCTGACCGAGTCCGGCCCGCCGAGCCACCGCTACTGGCGACTGACGGAGTGGAACGCAGGCACCCTGCCGGAGCCCGTCATGACCGACGACGACTGACCCGGTTTGGACCTCGCCGGGGGCATCTACTAAGATCGGTGATCGGCCTTCGGGTCACCCGAATGCGGGGCATTGGCGCAGTTGGTAGCGCGCTTCCATGGCATGGAAGAGGTCAGGAGTTCGAATCTCCTATGCTCCACTCGCAGCGCAGGGCCCCACGACACTGTCGTGGGGCCCTTGCTGTGTGAGCTGCCTGGTCGTGGGGCTGCCTCAGGCTCCGTGCTGCGCGATGACGTCCGCCAGGCGCTGCACCTCGGCCTGATCGGCGTCGGGGGCGAGGGCGACGTAGTGGTCCATGACCGCCGGGCGGTAGCGCACGGGCAGCACCTGACCCGCAGCGAGCCGGGTGAGCTCGGTGATGGTCAGGGTCTCGTCGGCGATCCCGCGGAACGTGATGCCCTCAGCCGTGCTCACGTCCAGCATCAGCACCACGCGGGGAATGCCGTCGCTGCTGACCTCCCGCCAGTCGACCAGGGTGCCGAGGGCGAGGACTCCCGAGCGCAGGTCCGCGTTCCGTCGCCGCGCCTGACGGCTCAGCAACGGATTCGGCGCGACGCCGGGGAAGTCGGGCCCCACGCCCAGCGCCTCACGAGTCAGGTCCGGCCGCAACCGGCCCACCAGGTCGTCCAGCGTGGTCGTCCTGCGTGACTTCTTCGATCCGAACATCGGTGCCCCCTGCCTCGGGTCCCGCCGCCTGGTGGTGGTGCGGGCCTGGTCGACGCGAGTCTAGGAGTCAGGGGCCCTCTCGGGCGAGAGGCGGCTGCGGACGAGCCTGCCCTAGGAGGTGGGCGAGCAGGGTGGCGGCGAGGCCCGCGAGCACGAGGATGCCCAGCGCGGCCTGGAGGCTGACGAGGTCGGAGATCGCCCCGATCGCGGGTGAGGTCGCGAGGAAGCCGACGCGCATGAGCCAGCCCAGCATCGCGATGCCGGTCGCCTCCGGGAGCCCGGGCACCCGGCCCGCCGCAGCGAACGCGGCCGGGACGAGCGTCGCGCAGCCGAAGCCGGCCAGGGCGAAGCCGGCGAACACCAGGGGATAGCCCGGCGCGGCGACCACGAGGACGCCGCCGACCGCGATCAGCACGCCCCCGGCTCGGGCGACGGCGGCGCGGCCCCAGCGGTCGGTCATCGGGTCGCCGAGGATGCGACCGACGAACTGGGCGCCGATCGCGACCGTGAGGCCCAGGCCAGCGGCCCACGCGGGTGCGCCCGCGTCGCGCCCGAGGTACAGCGCCGACCAGCTGTTGGAGACCTCCTCGACCGTCGTCCCGGCGATCGCGAGCAGGACGAGCGGCAGGAGCAACCGCCACGGACGGTGCAGCGCACCGTCGGTGGTCGTCGTGCTCTCGTCATCGCGGAGCTCGTCGCGGATCGAGGACGGGACCACGGCGAGCCGGCACGCGAGCACTGCGACCACGGCCCACACCCCGCCGTTGACGCCCATCTGCAGCGACACCGAGACGTCCGTCGCGATGCAGGCCGCCCCGATCAAGCCACCCGTCGCGGCACCGACGGACCACAGGGCGTGGAAGGAGTTGACCGCCGACCGCCCGCGCCACTGCTCGACCAGGACGCCCTGCACGTTCTGCGCGGCGTCGACGACCGCGTCGTTCACGCCCGCGGCGACCATCGCGACCGCGAACAGCCACACCCCGAGCCCGGCGTCCGCGCTGGCTCCGGCGACGGCCATGGTGGCCGCCAGAGCGACCGAGCCGACGGCATTCGTCCGCAGCGTGCCGAACCGGCGGATGATCCGGCCCGCCAACCCGGCGGCGACCAGCGCGCCGGCCGGGAACGCGACGACCGCGAGCCCGAACTGGCTGTTGCTCAGGTCGAAGGCGGCCTTGATCTCGGGATAGCGCGGGAGGAGGGCGCTGAACAGGACGCCGTTGGTGAAGAACATCAGGGAGACGCCCGCACGTGCGCGTCGTGGGCTGGATGCGGGGGTGCCGGGACGTCTCACCCCGGAACGCTAGGTACTGCGCAGGCGCGGTGCAACCTCGCGGCGCGTTCGGCGGTCGTCCTGAGATGCTGGGGCGATGGGTCACGAGGTGGGACGGCGGCTGTTCCTCGCCGGCGCGGCGTCCGTCGTGGCCGCACCGCTCATCGCTGCCTGCGCGCGCTCCGTCCCGTGGGCCGACGCGAGCGGTCGACTGCGAATCGCGACCGGCAACCCGGGGGCGGTGTTCGACCGGTACGGCGCCGCCCTGGCGCGGGAGGTGGGCGTCGTGATGCCTGAGGTCTCGTCGTCCGTCGTGATCAGCGGCGGGTCGGTCGGCAACGTCGAGCACCTGCTGGCCGGAACGGCCGACGTCGGGTTCTGCCTCGGCGACGCAGCCCGTCTGGCGCACGACGGCGCCCCGCCGTTCACGGCTCCGACCGGCGTCGTGGCGATCGCCCGCCTCTACGACAGCTTCCTGCAGGTCGTCGTGCCGCGGGACTCGCCGATCGTCGCCGTGCGCGACCTGGCCGGGCGGCGTCTCGCGTCGGGGCAAGTCGGATCGGGCACCAAGCTCGTCGTGGAGCGCTGCCTGCGCGCCGCCGGGCTGACCGACGGGGACACCGAGCAGCTCGGGCTGTCACTCGAGGACTCCACGGCGGCCCTCGAGCGGGGCGAGGTGGACGCCCTCGCCTTCGTGAGCGGGTTCCCGGTCGCGGCCCTCGTGGACCTCGGACGGAGGATGCCGCTGCGCGCGATCGACCTGGGTGACCTCGTCGCCTCGTTGGCGTCCGACTTCGCGGGCCAGTACGTGGCGGGCCCCTTCCCCGCCGGCCCCTACGGCCTGCCCGAGGCCGTCGAGACGGTCAGCATCACGACGTACATGCTCGCGACGCCGCAGCTCGCCGACGACGTGGCACACGGGTTCGCGTCGGTGATCTTCGACCGGCAGGACGTCCTGTCCCGGACGGTGCCGGACATCCGGCAGCCGACGGCGGCTGCCGGGATCTTCACCCAGCCGATCCCGCTCCACCCGGGCGCGCTGCGGTACTTCCAGGAGCGGGACGAACGGGCAGAGTGACGACGATCTCGAGGCCCGGGGTGCCCGGCCTGATCGTCACGGTGCCGTCGGCGTCGCGGACGCGCAGCTGGAGGATCGAGAGCCCCAGACCCGTGCCGTCGACGTCGGCGTGACGGGGGAGTCGGTGGAACCTGCCGCCGATCTCGTCGGCCTCGGCACCCGTCACCCCCGGCCCGTGGTCGAGGACGCGGAGGCGTGCCAGCCCGGCCCGTGGATCGAGCTCCAGACCGATCTCCACAGCGGCGCCCGGGGCGTACTTGGCGGCGTTGTCGAGCGCGACGTCGACGATCGTGGGAACCAGGTCGTCCTCCAGGAGGGCGGGCAGGCTGCCGTCGGGCGCGTGCAGCGTGAGCAGGTCGCCGAACAGCGGCTGCCACAGCTCGACCCGCTCGCGGACCTGCGCCGCGACGTCGACGTCGACCGCCGCCCGGTCGAGCCCGCCGGCGCGGCTGATCTCGATGACGTCCTCGAGCGATCGCGCCATCCGGTCGGTCTCGGCCAGCACGGGCAGGACCGACTCGTCGTCGCGCGCGAGGTGCTCCAGGCGGAGTCTCAAGGCGGTCAGCGGGTTCGCGAGCTGGTGGGAGACGTCGGCGATGAGGTCGCGCTGCTGCTGCCGCGAGTGCTCGACGTTGCTGGCCATCTCGTTGAACGAGGCGACCAGCCGGCGGAGCTCCGGCGGACCCTCGACGCGGCCCGAGGCGGCGGCCCGTCCCTGCCCGAGGTCCTGGACCCGCTCCTCGAGCTCCTCGACCGGGCGCACGACCCACCGGACCAGGGGTACGCCGACGAGCCAGGCCAGGAGGGCGACGAAGAGGGTGCCGGCCACCGCCGCGACCGCCATCCACGTGCCGACGTCGGCGCGGGGCCCGGCCGTGTCGTCGACCATCACGACGGCTCCCAGGACCTGCGCGTCGCGCCCGATCGGCGTCGCGACGACCATCCGGTCCTCGCTCCACGGCCACAGGCCGCCGGGTGCGGTCGTCGGCGTTCCGTTGAGCGCTTGCGCGATCGCTGCGTCCAGCCCGGGGACGTCGTCGGGGAGCGGCTGGTCGGCCGGGGCGAGGACCGAGCCGTCGGTGTCGACGAGCCAGGACGTGGTGGTGCGGGTGACCTCGTCGTAGCGCTCGAGGTCCGAGCCCAGGGTCGCCGTGTCGACCGTGGCAGGCAGGCTGTCGGCCAGTGCCGCGAAGCGGGTGGCGGCGGCGAGACGCTGCTGGTGCAGGTCGACCGCGCGCTGCTCGGCGTACGCCGCGAGGAGCGGCACGGTCAGCAGCACGAGGACGGCGGCCGTCGTGGTGACCGTGAGGACCAGCAGCCGTCGCCTCACGTCGGCTCCGCCAGGCGGTAGCCGACACCGCGCACGGTGTCGATCTGCGCGTGGGGGTCGAGCTTGGCCCGCAGCGTGGCGACGTGGACGTCGAGGGTGCGGGACGCCCCGACCCACGTCGTGTCCCAGACCTCCTCCATCAAGGCGGCGCGGGTGACGGGACGGCCCGGGGTGCGGGCGAGCGCCTGCAGCAGCTCGCACTCCTTGGCCGTCAGCTGCACGACCTGGCCGGCGGCGAACCGCACCTCCCGGGCCGTGGCGTCGATCGTGAACCCGGGATCGACGGCGGGCGCGGCGACGGCGGTCCCGCTGGCGCGCCGGACCACGGCGTCGATCCGGGCCAGCAGCACGTCGGTGCTGTACGGCTTGGTCACGTAGTCGTCGACCCCGGCGCGCAGCGCGTTGACGATCGCGCTCTCGTGGCGTCGTGCCGTGAGCGCGACGATCGGCACCGCCGACCGCTGCCGGACCTGCTGGCACACCCACAGCCCGTCGCGGTCGGGCAGGCCCATGTCGAGCAGGACCAGCTCGGCGTCGTCGACGAGCTCGAGCGCGGCGTGGGCGGTCGACGCGTGACGGACCGACCACCCGTGCCCGCGGAGCGCCTGCGTGAGGGCGTCCGCGACCCCGGGATCGTCCTCGACGATGACGACTCTCACCCGACTGTCCTTCCGACCGCTCGACGATAGCGCCGCGCACGACGGTGGGCGGGTCCACGGCACCGCCGCAGACCCGCCCACCGTCCGGGGATCAGCCCGCCGACACGCTCTCGCGCGCCGCGCGGTTCGTGCTCGGCCCGCGGCCGGCCTGCTCGGCGTCGAGGAACGTCGGCGCCTTGTTGCGCAGGGCGAAGACGTAGACGAGCAGGGAGATGCCGATCGCGATCGTCACGTAGATCGCGAACGCGTCGAGCACGTCGCGGCTCTTGGCCGCCTCGTAGATCAGGGGCGAGGTGCCGCCGAACATCGAGTTGGCCAGGGCGTACCCGAGCCCGACGCCCAGGGCGCGGACGTGCGACGGGAACAGCTCGGCCTTCACGATGGCGTTGATCGAGGTGTACCCGGTCAGGATCACGTAGGTGCCCGCGAGCATCAGGAACGAGGCCATCGGGGTCGTGATCTGCGGCAGCAGCGTCAGGAAGGTGTAGGTCCAGAGCACGCCCAGCACGCCGAACCCGACCAGCAGAGGCTTGCGCCCGATCTTGTCGCTCAGCAGGCCGCCGAGCGGCTGGATGACCATCAGCAGCACGAGCGCGGCGAAGTTGATCCAGGTCGCCGTCATGCCCTCGTCGGCGTAGGTCGACTTCACGATGAGCGGCCCGTTGACGCTGTACGTGTAGAACGCGACCGTGCCGCCGAGCGTGATCAGGAAGCACAGCAGGAGCTGCTTGGGGTAGGCCGTGAACAGCTCGACCATCGAGCCCGCGCGACGCTCGCCGTCGGTCTCCTGCAGCGACTCGTCCATGCTGCGGCGCAGCCAGAACACCACGAGCGCGCCGACGGCGCCGATGCCGAACGCGATGCGCCAGCCGAACGCCGCGATCTGCTCGTCGGTCAGGACGGCCTGCTGGATCAGCAGCGTCAGCTGGGCCAGGACGTGGCCGCCGACGAGCGTCACGTACTGGAAGGACGAGAAGAAGCCGCGCAGTCCAGGCGTGGCCGCCTCGGACATGTAGGTCGCGGACGTGCCGTACTCGCCGCCGGTCGCGAAGCCCTGGAGCAGGCGGCACAGCACGAGGATCACGACCGCCGCGCTGCCGATCGTCTCGACGGTCGGGGTGATCGCGATGAGCAGTGACGCGGCCGCCATGACCGAGATGCTGAACACCAGCGCCGGGCGACGCCCGTGCTTGTCGGCGAACCGGCCGAAGAACCACGAGCCGATCGGACGCATCACGAACGTGACGGCGAAGATCGCCATCGTGTAGATGCCGGCGTTCGGCTCGCCCTCGGCGAAGAAGCTGCTCTGCAGGTACGAGGCGAAGACCGTGTAGACGTACACGTCGTACCACTCGACGAGGTTGCCGAGGGATCCGCGGATCGTGTTGAACACGGCCCTCCGGATCCCGGGAGCCTGGGCTCCTCCGGTCGCCTCCGCTGTCATCGCCTTGCTCATGTCGCCACCTCACGGCCCGGGAACGTGCACGCCGGACGAGGGGCCAGTCGCTCGTCGGACCTCCCGGACACTAGGTGTGACCGCCGTCATGTGGCAGCGGTCACGCGCCAGCCTTTACGGAGACTTTGCATTCGCCGGCGGGCCCCCGCCTGAGGGGGCTACAGGACCAGCGCGAGCACGATGACGGGCGGCAGCGACACGAGCGAGGCGATGCTCGTGACCATCGTCATCGTCTTGAGCGCGCCCGACGTCGTGAGGTTGAGCAGCGACTTGAACATCCAGAAGAAGTTGCTGTTGACCTGGAGCGCGAACATCGCACCCGAGGCGATCGCCAGACCCACGGCGACCGGCGCGACACCCGTCGACCCGACGACCGGGCCGATGATGCCGGCGGCCGCGATGGCCGCGACGGAGACCGATCCGATGGCGAGGTGCAGGACTGCGGCGATGAACCAGGCCAGGAGGATCGTGATGACGACCGGGGCGCCGGCGTCGGCCGAGAAGAGGTCGCCCAGCGTCTTGTCCATGCCGGTCGCCGAGATGACCTCGCCCAGCGAGCCGCCGATGCCGGTGATGAGCAGGATCTCGCCGGTCGTCTTGAAGCCGTTCGAGAGCGCCTCGTCCGTCAGGTGGCTCCCGGACCGCCAGCGCGACAGGCCGTAGGCGCCGAGCAGACCGATGAACAGGGCGATCGTGGCGTTGCCGAGGAAGGCGATGACCGCGTTCGAGAAGCCGGCGACGTCGGCCACCGCCCCGAACGCGATGAGGACGAGGGGGACGAGGATCGGCAGGAGGAGCACGACCAGCGGCAGCCCGGCGTCGACGGCCTCGGGATCGTCCTGGGTGGGCCCCTCCTCCGCCTCGCGGGCCTCGGGCTCCTCGTCGGTCTCGGGGTTCCAGTAGCGGGTGCGCAGGAGCAGCGCGAAGAGCAGGGTCGTGGCGACCGCCGTGAGCGGCCCCAGGAAGATGCCGAAGAGCAGGTACTGACCGAGCTGGATCTCCAGGAGGCTCGCGATCGAGACCGCCGCCAGGCCCGGCACGACGAACACGTAGCCGGCGAAGATGCCGGTGCCGATCGCCCCGGAGAGCAGCGCGAGGCCCCGTCGCCCGACGTGCGGTGCGGAGGTGCGGGCGATGGGGGCGGCGAGCACGACCTGCACGTCGACGTAGATCGAGGGGAAGATCGTGGAGAGCGCCGTGGCGAGCGCGTACGGAAGGCGTCGGGGCCCGAAGACGCGCAGCAGGGCGTGCACGAGCTTGCGGAACGCGCCCATCGAGTGCAGGAGCGCACCGATCGCCACACCGAAGCCGATCAGCAGACCGACCTTGGCCATGATGTCGCCGAAGCCGATCGTGATCGCCTCCACCGTGTCGGCGAAGCCCACGCCGGCGGCCAGGCCGAGGTAGAGCGAGGCGATGATCAGCGAGATCACCGGGTCGACCTTGACCCAGATGATCAGACCGATCGCGAGCACGATCGCGATCGCGGTGTGCAGGACCTCCATGCGCCAACCCCCGACGTCGTCCGGGCGCGCAGCTCCGTTGCTGCGGCCTGCGTCACACCCTGCCACGTCCTGGCAGGGCTGGCGCAAGGGGCGTAGCGTGGCGTCATGGCCGTCGTGATCGTGGTGGTGTTCCTCGGAGTCCTGGTGCTCGGCGGCCTCGGCGCGTGGTGGCTCACGGGTCCCGACGAGCCGACGCACGGCCCCGACCGCCGCGCGGGCCGCACCGACGACGTCAGCCCCGACGAGGCCGCCCGCCGTGCGATCGGCCGCACCTCGTGGACCCGCGGCGGTGGCGGCGGCTCCTGACCGCGTCCCCTTTTCGGCCCGCGCCCTGGCCCTCGTCCACCGATCCGTGAAAAAGTTTCGGCGTCCGTGTCGATCCGGCGCCGTGCCGTTCGACGTGTGGGTGAAGGGCGAAGAGATCGCCCCACATCGAAGGGGAACACCATGAGCAAGTACATGCTGATCATGCGGAGCACGGCCGAGGCGATCGAGGCCTCGAAGGACGTCGACTTCGAGGAGATCATCAACCAGATGGGCGCCTACAACGAGGCGATGATCAACGCCGGCGTGATGGCCGGCGGCGACGGCCTGACCGACGCCGCCGAGGGCGTCGTGGTCGACTTCTCGGCCGACGAGCCGATCGTCACCGACGGCCCCTACGGCGAGGTGCACGAGCTGTTCAACGGCTTCTGGATCATCCAGGTGTCCTCGAAGGAGGAGGCCGTCGAGTGGGCCAAGCGGGCCCCGCTCGGCGCGGGCTCGAAGCTGGAGGTCCGCCGCATCACCGACGAGACGGACTTCGAGGACTTCGCCGACAACGAGTACGTGCAGAAGGAAGCCGGTTGGCGCGAGCAGCTCGGCACGGACTGAGCGCGGACCCGGGATCGAAAGGATCGCCATGAGCAGGTACATGCTGGTCATGCGGGACTCCGCCGAGGCCTATGAGGCGTCGCAGCACGTCGACTTCGCCGAGATCATCGCAGCGATGGGCGCCTACAACGAGGCGCTGGAGGCCGCTGGGGTGCTCGTCGCGAGCGAGGGCCTCTCGGACCCGTCCGAGAGCGTCGTGATCGACTTCTCCTCCGCGGACCGGGTCGCGACCGACGGGCCGTACGGCGAGGTGCACGAGCTGTTCAACGGCTTCTGGGTCATCGAGACCGCCACGAAGGAGGAGGCCGTCGCGTGGGGCAAGCGCTGCCCGCTCGGCCCCGGCTCGAAGCTGGAGGTGCGCCGCTTCGGCGACGCGTCCGACCTCGAGCTCGGCGATGACTGAGCCATGACGCACCAGGACACGGCGTCGGCGGCCGGGATCGCCCGGACCGTCGACGCCGTCTGGCGCATCGAGGGGGCGAAGGTCGTCGCGACGGTGGCTCGCATGACGGGCGACCTGGCCCTGGCCGAGGACCTGGCGCAGGAGGCCGTCGCCGAGGCGCTCGAGCAGTGGCCCACGACGGGCGTGCCCCGCAACGCCGCCGCGTGGCTCACGGCCGTGGCCAAGCGCCGCGCGATCGACGCCTTCCGCCGCCGTGAGCGCCTCGACGCCCGCCACGAGGCGATCGCCCGTGACCTCGACGAGAGCGCCGAGGACACCTGGGAGCCGATCGCCGACGACGGTCTGCGACTCGTGTTCACGGCCTGCCACCCGGTGCTGTCGCGCGAGGCGCAGGTCGCGCTGACACTCCGGGTCGTCGGCGGACTCTCGAGCGAGGAGATCGCTCGACTGTTCCTCGTGCCGACGTCCACGATGCAGCAGCGGATCGTGCGGGCCAAGCGCACGCTGACCGAGGCGCGGGTCCCGTTCGAGGTTCCGGACCACACCGAGTGGTCGGGGCGGCTCGGCGCGGTGCTCAAGGTCGTCTACCTCGTCTTCACCGAGGGCTACTCCGCGACCAGCGGCGACCAGTGGGTGCGTCGGGAGCTGGCCGACGAGGCGCTGCGCCTCGGTCGACTCGTCAGCGCCCTGGTGCCCGCAGAGCCCGAGCCGCGTGGCCTCGTCGCACTGATGGAGATCCAGTCGTCCCGCTTCGCAGCGCGCGTCGACGCGGCAGGGGATCCGATCCTCCTGGGCGACCAGGACCGTCGACGCTGGGACCGCAACGCGATCGCCCGCGGGCGTGCGGCGCTGGCGCAGGTCGACCGGCTCGGGCGGGGGCGTGGGCCTTACGCCCTGCAGGCAGCGATCGCCGAGTGCCACGCGGTCGCGCCGTCGGTCGACGAGACCGACTGGGAGCAGATCGTGGTGCTGTACGAGGCGCTCGGCCGGCTGGCACCCAACCCGGTGGTCGACCTGAACCGGGCCGTCGCAGTGTCGATGGCTCGCACCGCGGAGGAGGCCCTCGTGATCGTGGACGGCCTCGTGGCGCAGGGGGCGCTGGCCGGGTCGCACCTGGTGCCGAGCGTGCGGGGCGAGCTGCTGGCGCGGATGGAGCGCACCCAGGAGGCGCGCGGCGAGCTCCTGACGGCGGCCTCACTGGCCCGCAACGAGCGCGAGCGCGCCGTGCTCGAGGCCAAGGCCGCCGGCCTGGGCTGACCCCGCTCCCTGAGGCGCGACGAGCTCTGCGAGGCGCCTCGAAGGGTGCCTCGAGGCTTCGAGGCTCACGCCGCAGGCGGCGTTCGCACCTCAACCACCGGTGGTTGAGGTGCGAGCTTGCGAGCCTCGAAACCTCATGAGCCGCCGGTGGCTGAGGTGTGCGCCAGGACGGCGGGGACGATGACGTCCCAGGTGGCCGGCGGCGGGTACTCGTGGCCGAGCCCGGGCACGACCAGCAGCTCGGCGTGCGGCAGGACCTCGACGAGCCGTTCCCCGTGCGCGAGCGGGAACAGCGGGTCGGCGTCGCCGTGGATCACGAGCGTCGGCGCCGTCAGGGCTGCGAGATCGATGACGTGGGGGCCGTCCTCGACGATGAACTGGTTCGGAGCGGACCGTTGCGGGCCACCCCGCTCGAGCATGCGTCGGACGATCCGGCTCATCCGTCCGACATCGAGCCCGAGCGTGCCGGCGAACGGTCGCTCGGCCTCGACGAGATGGGCCACGGAGGCGTCGAGATCGTCCCAGTCGGGGCCGGGGTCGGTCTCCTCGAAGGTCGCGAGAACGGCCGGTGAGGGTCCTGGCAGCTCGGGTGCGCCCGGGGTGTTCGGACCGCCGGGGCTCGTCGACTCGAGCACGACCGCCGCGACGAGGTCGGGATGGCGCGTCGCGAACGCCTGCACCACGCCGCCTCCCAGCGACAGGCCCCACACGTGCGCGGGTCCGGCATCGAGTGAGCGGATCACCGCAGCGAGGTCGTCGGCCAGGTCGGTGCCGGTGTAGTCGGGCTCACCGGGAGGCGAGGTGCTCGACTGGCCGCTGTCGCGCAGGTCGTACCGGACGACGCGACGACCGGCGGTGGCCAGCAGCTCGCACAGGTCGTCGTCCCACCACTCCTTGGAGGTCGACCCGCCGCAGACCAGCACGAGCGGGGGAGCGCCGACGTCGCCCACCTCCTCGACGGCCAGCGACACACCGTCGCCGACGACGAACCGCACGTCGCTCCAGGTCATGGACCCGAGTGTCGCGCGGAACTGCGGTGCGCGCGAGGGGGCGGCGACGTGTAGGTGTGGCCGGTGGGTGTGGTCCAGGTGACCTCGCCACCGTCTCCGGGTTCGACCTGCCAGCCGGGGAGCTCCTTGACGAGATTGGACAGGCGGCACACCCCTTGGCCGTTGGTCTGGGTGGTGGGTCCGCCGTGTCGGTGGGGCGTGATGTGGTCGATCTCCCGGGACCTGCACTCGCATCCCGGTTGGCTGCAGCGTTGGTGGTCGCGGGTGTGGATCCACTTCGCGAGGAGTCCGGTGAAGCAGCGCTTTCTGGTGTCGAGGCCGACCAGGGTGCCGGTGGGGTCGGTGAAGAGTCGTCGGTACCAGGTCTGACCGGCGTGGTCGACGAGCTGGGCGGCCAGGTGTGGGGTGATCGGGCCGTGGCCGCCGAGCTCGGCCGCGACCGCCTGGCCGTTGAGGGCTTCGATGGGCAGCAGGATGTCGAGGTGGACGTCGGGTCCGTCGAGGACGACCTGGCCGGTGGCACGTTCGTAGAGGCTGTTGAGCATGATCTGACCCCGATCCCTCGGGTCGCCCTTGGTGCGGAGGGTGTCGGCGTGCTTCTGGAGCGAGTCGCGGATGAGCAGGAGCTGCTCGGCCGGTCCGCGGGCGATCAGGGTGCCCATGCCGTGCGCTTCGCCGAAGTAGGTGACGTACTGGTTCTGGCGTTCGGTCTTCTCGCGCTCGGCCGCGGCCTCCATGTCGATCGTGACCACGAGGGACCGGGTCAGCTCGGCGGCCTTGCGGGGGGTGAGCCCGGGCAGGTGGTCGGCGATCGCCGCGTCCAGGTCGGCGGCCGCTGCGGGGTCCAACGTGTCGCTCTCGCGCACGATGGCGCGCATCGTGGCCTCGCTGATCACCCCGTTCGTCAGCGCGGTGCGGACGTTCACCATGGGCCGCAGGCCCGTGGCCACGTTCAGCAGGGCGACACCCGACGAGGGCGACATGCCCCTCGCCATCGCGACCTCGGCCGCGACGGACAGGAACGGGTCGCCGAGCCCGAACGGGGTGTCGCGGCGGCGGTCGGCCAGCAGTGCTGCGGTCTGCTCGGCCAGCTGTGCCTGGGCCGCGCGGACCAGGCGCTCCAGCGCGCGGATCGCGTCGATCCGCTTCACACCCGTCAGATCGATGGGCTCGATCACGGAGTAGTCGGTGCTCGCCACCGCGGCGAGCACCTCCTCCGGCGCCAGGTCCTCGAACATGACTCCAGCCAACAAGCCCCCACCGACAGTGGACCTGAAGTGCGAACGGGCCTGGGGACAACCGTGGAGAACCACCGAGGGAGGACCTCGGCGCGACACGAAGGTCTGCCTTATCTTGACCCGTTCAAGAAAAGCGGTACGGTCGAGTCATGACCACGGCGGCGGATGCGGAGCAGCTGCTCCGCGAGGTGGGCCTGCGGGTCACGCGCCCCCGCGTCGCCGTGCTCACGGCCGTGCACGCGCACCCGCACGCCGACACCGAGTCGCTGATCTCGGCCGCCCGCACCGACCTCCCCGAGGTCTCGCACCAGGCGGTCTACGACTCGCTGCACACCCTGACCGACGCCGGTCTGGTGCGGCGCATCCAGCCGAACGGCTCGGTCGCGCGCTACGAGTCGCGCGTCGGCGACAACCACCACCACCTGGTGTGCCGCACGTGCGGCTCGATCACCGACGTCGACTGCGCCGTTGGTCCCGCCCCCTGCCTCACCCCTGCGCACGACCACGGCTACGTCATCGACGAGGCCGAGGTCATCTACTGGGGCCTGTGCTCGGCCTGCGCCCCCTGACCACCCCGATTCACCCGCACGTCAACCGACACCCACGTAACCCGACGAAAGGATCGACATGGCCGAGCACAACGCCGAGGTCGGCGACCTCAACGACCCGAGCAACGAGGGACGCTGCCCCGTCGCCCACGGCAAGACCGACTTCCCTGCCGAGAGCGGCAGCGTCAACGAGGGCTGGTGGCCCAAGCGCCTCAACCTGCGCCTCCTCGCGAAGAACCCCGCCGTCGGCAACCCGCTGGGCGAGGACTTCGACTACGCCGCCGCCTTCAACGCACTGGACCTCGCGGCCGTCAAGGCCGACATCGCCGCGATCCTCACCGACTCGCAGGACTGGTGGCCCGCCGACTTCGGTACGTACGCGCCGTTCATGATCCGCATGGCGTGGCACAGCGCCGGCACGTACCGCGTCTACGACGGCCGCGGTGGCGCGGGCGCCGGTCAGCAGCGGTTCGCCCCGCTCAACAGCTGGCCCGACAACGGCAACCTCGACAAGGCCCGCCGCCTGCTGTGGCCGGTCAAGAAGAAGTACGGCCAGTCGATCTCGTGGGCCGACCTCATGGTCCTCACGGGCAACGTCGCCCTGGAGGAGATGGGCTTCCAGACGTTCGGCTTCGCCGGCGGCCGCGAGGACGTCTGGGAGGCCGAGCAGGACGTGTACTGGGGCCCGGAGACCGAGTGGCTCGGCGGTGAGCAGGGTGGCCAGCAGCGCTACTCGGGCGACCGCGAGCTGGAGAACCCGCTCGCGGCCGTCCAGATGGGCCTCATCTACGTCAACCCGGAGGGCCCGGAGGGCAACCCCGACCCGCTCGCCTCGGCGCGCGACATCCGCGACACGTTTGCCCGCATGGCGATGAACGACGAGGAGACCGTCGCGCTGATCGCCGGCGGCCACACCTTCGGCAAGACCCACGGCGCCGGCCCGGCCGACCTCGTGGGCGCCGAGCCCGAGGGTGGCACGATCGAGCAGCAGGGTCTGGGCTGGAAGTCGACCCACGGCACGGGCGTGGGCGCCGACGCGATCACGTCGGGCCTGGAGGTCACCTGGACCTACCACCCGACCCGGTGGGACAACGAGTTCTTCCACATCCTGTTCGCCTACGAGTGGGAGCTGTTCTCCTCGCCGGCGGGTGCGCACCAGTGGCGTCCGAAGAACAACGCGGGCGAGGGCCTCGTGCCCGAGGCCTTCGGTGACGGCAAGCGGGAGCCGCGCATGCTGACCTCCGACCTGGCGCTGCGCTTCGACCCGGTCTACGAGAAGATCTCGCGCCGCTTCAAGGACAACCCCGAGGAGCTCGCCGACGCGTTCGCGCGCGCCTGGTTCAAGCTGACGCACCGCGACATGGGTCCGGTCGTCCGCTACCTCGGCCCCGAGGTGCCCAGCGAGGAGCTGCTCTGGCAGGACCCGCTGCCCGCCGCCGAGGGTGCGCCGATCGGTGACGCCGACGTCGCCACGCTCAAGGCCGCGATCGCCGCGACCGACCTGTCGGTCGCCGACCTGGTCACGACGGCCTGGGCGTCGGCCTCGTCGTTCCGCATCAGCGACATGCGCGGCGGCGCCAACGGTGCGCGGGTCCGCCTGCAGCCGCAGGCAGCGTGGGAGTCGAACAACCCCGACCAGCTGGCGCGCGTGCTGCGCGTGCTCGAGGGCGTCCAGGGCGAGTTCAACGCCGCCGGTGGCGCGCAGGTCTCGCTCGCGGACGTCATCGTCCTTGCCGGCAACGTGGGCGTCGAGCAGGCGGCGAAGGCCGCCGGCCGCGACCTCACGGTGCCGTTCACGCCGGGCCGGGTCGACGCCTCGCAGGAGCAGACCGACGTCGAGTCGTTCGCGTGGCTCGAGCCCGCGGCCGACGGCTTCCGCAACTACCAGGCCAAGGGCGCGCGTCTGCCCGCCGAGTACCTGCTGGTCGACAAGGCCAACCTGCTCGACCTGAGCGCGCCGGAGATGACCGTGCTCGTGGGTGGTCTGCGCGTCCTCGGTGCCACGTACGACCGTTCCTCGCTGGGTGTCCTGACCGACGCGCCGGGCACGCTGACGAACGACTTCTTCGTCAACCTGCTGGCCTTCGGCCTGGAGTGGAAGGCCACCGACGACACCCAGACGGTCTTCGAGGCCCGCGACGCCTCGGGTGCCGTGCGCTGGACCGGCTCGCGGGCCGACCTGGTCTTCGGCTCGAACTCCGAGCTGCGGGCGCTGTCCGAGGTCTACGCGAGCGACGACGGCGCCGAGCGCTTCGTGTCCGAGTTCGTCGACGCCTGGGTCAAGGTCATGGACGCCGACCGCTACGACGTCCGCTGATCCAGCAAGAATTGTCGAGTTTGGGCCCGTTTCTGTCCGCAGATCGGGCCCAAACTCGACACATCTGGGCGGGTCAGGCGAGGGCGGGGTAGTCGGTGTAGCCCTCCGCGCCGCCGCCGTAGAACGTCGTCGGGTTCGGGTCGTTCAGGCTCTCGCCCGCCTCGAGCCGCTCGGCCAGGTCGGGGTTGGCGATGTAGCTGCGGCCGAAGGCGACCGCGTCGATGAAGCCGGCCGCGAGCAGGCGGTCGGCCTTCTCGGTCGTGTAGGCGCCGGCGCCCACGATCGGGCCGGGGAACGCCTCGCGGAGCGAGGTGCGGAAGGCGTCGTCGAGCGCCGGACCGCCGGCCCAGTCGGGCTCGGAGAGGTGCAGGAACGCAAGGTCACGCTTCGCGAGCTCGCGGGCGAAGTAGAGACCCGTGTCGCCGCCCGCGAGGTCCTCCAGGCCGTTGAACGAGCCGATGGGGGAGATCCGGATGCCGACGCGATCGGCCGACCAGGCGCCCACGACCGCGTCCACGATCGCCAGCGGCAGGCGGGCGCGGTTCTCGACCGAACCGCCGTACTCGTCGTCGCGCAGGTTGCTGACCGGGCTCAGGAACTGGTGCAGCAGATACCCGTGGGCGCCGTGGATCTCGACGGCGTCGAAGCCGGCCTCGCGGGCGGCGACCGTCGCGTGGCGGAACTCCTCGACGGTGCGAGCGATGCCCTCGGCCGTCAGGGCCTGCGGGGTCGGGCAGCTGACCCGCTGCGGGAGGCCGTCCTCGCCGCGGATCGACGTGCGGTTGCGGTAGGGCTCGCCCGAGGCCGACACGGGGGCCTCGCCGCCGTGGAACGACTCGTGCGAGACCCGCCCGACGTGCCACAGCTGGGCCGCGATCCGGCCGCCCGCCTCGTGCACGGCGTCCGTGATGCGGCGCCAGCCGGCGACCTGCTCGGGGGAGTAGATGCCGGGGGTGTCCATGTAGCCCTTGCCCCACGTCGAGACCTGCGTGCCCTCGGACACGATCAGGCCCGCGCCGGCGCGCTGCACGTAGTAGTCGCGCATCAGGTCGTTCGGCACGTCACCGGGCGGCGTGGCCCGCATGCGGGTCAGCGGCGCCATCAGGACGCGGTTGGGGAGCTCGACGGCTCCGAGGGTCACGGGGGAGAAGAGGCTCGTGGTCACGTCCTCAGTCAACCGTCTGGTCCTCCTCGGGTATTCCGGGCCCCGCGACCTCCGCCAGACCGTCCTCGGTCAGCTCGAGCCAACGGTCGATCCCGAGCCGCTCCAGGAAATCGTCGTCGTGGCTGACGACGACCAGGCCCGAGCGGCTCGACCACAGCGCCGAGACCAGTGCGTCGATCGAGTCGAGGTCGAGGTTGTTGGTCGGCTCGTCCAGCACCAGCAGCTCGTGCGCCGGATCGGCCAGCAGCAGCCGCGCCAGGGCCACCCGGAACCGCTCCCCGCCGGAGAGGGTGCCGACGGGGCGGGCGATCTCCTCGCCGCGCAGCAGGAACCGCGCGAGCTGGCCCCGCACCTGCCCCGGTGGGGCGTCGGGACAGGCCGACCGCACGGTGTCGAGCACGCTGGCGGCCTCGTCGAAGTCGTCGAGCCGCTGGTCCAGGTGTCCGATCCGGTCGGTCAGCGCGACGCCCGAGACCGGGGCGTCGGTGTCGGTGCCCCGCACGAGCTGCCGCAGCAGGCGGGTCTTCCCGATCCCGTTGCGCCCCATCAGGGCGACCCGCTCGGGACCCCGCACCTCCACGACGGTGTCGCCGCTCGTGAGCTCGACGAGCCGCCGCCGGGGCGAGAGGCGCGGGTCGGGGAGGTCGATCCGGATCGTGCGGTCCTCGCGAACCGCCTCGGCCGCGGTGTCGACGGCCTGACGGGCCTCGTCGATCCTGGCCTCCTGCGTGCCCCGGACCTTGGCCATCGAGTTCTCGGACTTGAACTTGCGGGTGTTGAGCAGGATCTTCGGCACCCGCTTCTCGCGCGCCGCCTTGGCGCCCTGCTTGCTGCGGTGCGCGAGCCTCGTCTCGACCTCCTGGCGCTGACGCTTCTCGGCCCGGAGCTTCTGCTCGGCCGTGCGCAGCGTCTGCTCCGCGGCCTCCTGCTCGGCCAGCAGGTGCTCGCGCCACGCCGAGTACCCGCCGCCGAACGTCGTCAGCCCGCCGGAGTGCAGCTCGGCCGTGTCCTCCATGCGGTCGAGCAGGGCCACGTCGTGGCTGACCACGATCAGGGCGCCCGGCCACGTCGCGACGAGGTCGTGCACCCGTGAGCGGGTGCTCCTGTCCAGGTTGTTGGTGGGCTCGTCGAGCACCGTGACGTCGGCCGGCTCACGCCGCAGACCGGCCAGCGCCGCCAGCACGATCTCGCCGCCGCTGAGGGTCGTCAGCGGACGATCGAGGGTGAGGGTGTCGAGGCCCAGCGCGGCCAGGTCGGCCTCGCTGCGCTCGTGTACGTCCCACGCGTCGCCGATCGCGTCGAAGTGGGCGACGTCGGTGCTGCCGCCCTCGACCGCGGTGAGCGCGTCGACGACGGTCCGCACGCCGAGGAGGTCGGCGACCGTGGCGCCGGAACGCCGGTGCACGAACTGGTCGAGGTGGGCGATCGACCCGTCGACCGTGATGCTGCCGCTCGTCGGGGTGAGGTCGCCGAGCGCGAGCCTCAGGAGGGTCGACTTGCCGACGCCGTTGGCGCCGACCAAGCCCGTGCGGCCGCGGCCGAAGGTGCCGGAGACATCGGCCAGGACGCTCGTGCCGTCAGGCCAGGCGAAGGTGAGGCCGTCGAGCACGACGGCAGGGTGGAAGGGGGTGGACATGGGGCTCCCGGGTGGTCAGTCGAGCGCTGACCGCGGAGCCGGTCCCGAGGATGAGGGGACGGGTGAATCGGCGACGTCAGCGCGTGGAACGCGTGGGGTGACGGTCGGCGATCTTCACCGGAAACCTCGAATCGGCGGGAGTGGTACGCGGACCACTGTACAGCGGCGCCACAGTTTGGTGCCCGGCGACCCGTGACCTAGGTCACGTTTCGACGTTGAGTGGGCGTGGACATCTCCCGGCGTGACGTGATTCGTGGAGGCGCCCTCGGCGCCGTGGTCGTGGTGGGCAGCCAGGTGCTGGGGCCGTTGTCAGCCCAGGCCGTCTCGCCCGCGCGCGTCAATGCTCTGCTCGCGCGCAGCACCCTGCAGTCGACCTTCACCGTGACCGCGCCGAACGCGCGCGGCTACCGCAACGTCGCGATCGCGGCACCGGACCCGCACGTCGTGCGCACCGACCTGGGCATCGCGGCCGCTCCCGGGCGCGCCTCCGGCCGGGTGCACAAGGCGACGTTCGTGCAGCTCAGCGACGTGCACGTCGTCGACCACCAGTCGCCCGCCCGCCTGGAGTGGTTCGACCGCTTTGACGACCCGGGCACCTCGGGCGCCCCCACGGTCGGCCTGTTCAGCTCGGCGTACCGCCCCCAAGAGATCCTCTCGGCCCAGGTCGCCGACTCGATGGTGCGCGCGATCAACGCCCTCGGCGCGGGCCCGGTGCTCGGCACGCCGCTGCAGTTTGCGATCCAGACCGGCGACAACTCCGACAACAGCCAGCACAACGAGATCCGCTGGAACATCGACATCCTCGACGGCGGGCCGGTGACCCCGGACAGCGGCGACCCGAACCGGTACGAGGGGGTCGCCGACCAGGACGCGCTGACCTACGACACGCACTACTGGCACCCCGACGGGTCCCCGCCCGGCCGCGCCGACGACGACTACCGCGGCGACTTCGGCTACCCGACGATCCCCGGCCTGCTGGACGCCGCGCGCAAGCGCTTCCAGGCCGAGGGCCTGGGCGTGCCGTGGTTCTCGGTCTACGGCAACCACGACGGCCTGGTGCAGGGGCTCTTCCCGGCCGGCACGGTGCCGTTCGGCCTGCTCTCGACGGGCAACCTCAAGGTCATCTCGCCCCCGCTCGGCGTCTCGCAGGCCAACCTGCTGGACGCCGTGACGCGCGCCGACCTCGGCATCCTGCTGCAGGGCCTGACGCTCGGCCTGGGCGCGCGCGTCGTGACGGCCGACCAGAACCGCCGGCTCCTGACTCGCAAACAGGTCGTCGACCAGCACTTCACGACCACCGGATCGCCTGTGGGGCACGGCTTCACGGCGCAGAACCGCAGCAACGGGACGGCGTACTACACGTTCGACCGTGGTGACGTCCGCATGGTCGTGATGGACACGGTCAACCCGAACGGCTACTCCGACGGCTCGCTCGACGACACCCAGTTCGCCTGGCTCAAGCAGGTCGTCGACGCGACGACCGACAAGGCCGTGGTGCTGTTCAGCCACCACACGTCCGACACGATGGGCAACTCGCTGCAGGGCCTCGGTGGCGACGTGCGCACGCGGGTGCTCGGCCCGGCGCTCGTGAGCTACCTGCTCTCCAAGCCGCAGGTCATCGCGTGGGTCAACGGCCACACGCACACCAACCGCGTCATCCAGCACCCGCGGGCCGACGGCTCGGGCGGGTTCTGGGAGATCAACACGGCGGCGCACATCGACTTCCCGCAGCAGGCGCGCGTCATCGAGATCGCCGACAACCGCGACGGCACGTGGTCGATCTTCGGCACCCTGCTCGACCACGCGGCGCCGGCCGCGTTCGACGGCGACCTGGACAACCCCGTCTCGCTCGCGGCCCTGTCGCGTGAGCTGTCGGCGAACGACCCGCAGACCGACCGCGCGAAGTACCGCGGCGAGGTCACCTCACGCAACGTCGAGCTCCTCGTCCAGCGCCCGCCGGGCGTCGGCACGACCCCGGCCGTCGTCCCGGGCACCGTCACGAACCCGACACCCGCCCCGACCGCACCCCCCGCCCCGGCGCCGGCCGCGGGCATCCAGGGCGTCCTGACCTCGCTGATCAACACCCTGACCGGCGGCCTGTTCGGGCTCCGCCGGTAGCGCGGCGGGCTCCTGCCCGCACCCCGACGGTCGAATGACGGAGTCGGCACGGCAAATGGTCCCCGGGCACAGCAAATTTGCCGTGCCCGGGGACCAATTGCCGTGCCCTGCTTCGCCGAGCGGACCGGCGCGGCACCCGGAGCGGTCAGGAGCAGGTGGTCAGACCCCGCTTCGCTCCGCGCGGCGGCGGCGCTGCTCGACCGGGTCGGGCACGGGCACGGCCGCGATGAGGCGCTGCGTGTACTCCTCGCGGGGCGACCCCAGCACCTCGGCGCGCGGGCCGATCTCGACGAGACGTCCGTGCTGCAGCACCGCGACACGGTTCGCGAGTGAGTCGACCACCGCGAGGTCGTGGCTGATGAACAGGCACGCGAACTGCAGACGCTCCTGGAGCTCGCGGAAGACCTCGAGCACCCGGGCCTGCACAGACACGTCGAGCGCGGACGTCGGTTCGTCGGCGATCAGCAGGTCGGGGTCGAGCGCCAGCGCGCGGGCGAGCGAGACCCGCTGGCGCTGGCCGCCGGACAGCTCGTGCGGGAAGCGGCCCTCGTAGGCCCCCGGGAGCTCGACGTCGTCGAGCAGCTGGCGGACCTTGGCCCGCACCGCGGTCTCGCCCAGGTCGGTCTGCGTGCGCAGCGGTTCGGCCAGGCAGTCGCCGACCGACATCCGCGGGTTGAGCGAGGCCGCCGGGTCCTGGAAGACGAAGCCGAACTTCTTGCGCTGCGGTCGCAGCTTGGCGTCGCTGACGCCCGAGACCTGCTGGCCCGACACCACGACCGACCCGCTGGTGGGCTGCTGCAGACCGACCGTCGTGCGGCCGATCGTGGACTTGCCGGAGCCCGACTCGCCGACGAGGCCGAGCACCTCGCCGCGGCGCACCTGCAGCGAGACGTCGTCGACCGCGCGGAACGTGGGCCGGCCGAAGCCACCCGGGAAGTCGACGACGAGTCGGTCGACGTCGAGCACGACCTCCTGGTCGCCCGAGAGCGGGTCCGGGCCCGACTCGTTGCCCAGGTGCGGCACCGCGTCGAGCAGCGCTCGCGTGTAGGCGTGGGCGGGGGCGGCGAACAGCCGGTCGACGGGAGCCTGTTCGACGATCGTGCCCCGGTACATCACGACGACCCGGTCGGCGACGTCCGCCACGACGCCCATGTTGTGCGTGATCAGGACGATCGCGGTGCCGAGCCGGTCGCGCAGGGACAGGAGCAGCTCCAGGATCGACGCCTGCACCGTGACATCGAGGGCCGTGGTGGGCTCGTCGGCGATGATCACGTCGGGGTCGCAGGCGATCGCCATCGCGATGACGACGCGCTGCTTCTGACCGCCGGAGAGCTGGTGCGGGTAGTGGTCGATCCGCTCGGCGGGGTCGGGCATGCCGACCAGCTCGAGCAGCTCGACGGCTCGCTTCCGGGCGTCGGCGACCGAGACGTCGCGGTGGGCGCGGATGCCCTCGACGATCTGCCAGCCGATCGTGCGCACGGGGTTGAGCGCCGTGGACGGCTCCTGGAAGACCATCGAGATCTCGTCACCGCGCACCGAGCGCAGGGCGCCCGGAGCCGCACCGATGAGCTCGCGAGGCTCGTCGCCGGGCGTGGTCAGCACGGCGGACCCCTCCACCGTCGCGGTGTCGGGCAGCAGGCCCAGCACGGCACGTGAGCTGACGGACTTGCCGGAACCGGACTCGCCGACCACCGCCACGACCTCGCCCGGCGCCACGTCGAACCCGATCTCGCGCACGGCGCGCACGGGCGACCCGTCGGTGCGGAACGAGACCGACAGGTCCCGCAGCGACAGCACGGCGACGCGCTCGCCGTCGGGGGTCGCCCGAGCCGCCTGGACGGGAACGTCGTCGGCCACGATCTCGGCCACCTCCTCGGCGTCGTGGGCGTCGTTGCCGCCACGCGTCCGCAGGAGCGGGTTGAGGATGTCGTTGAGGCTCTCGCCGACCAGCGTCACGCCGAGGACGATCAGCACGATCGCCAGGCCGGGGAACGTGCCGGTCCACCAGATGCCGGACGCGGCGTCGGGCAGCGCCTTGTTGAGGTCGTACCCCCACTCGGCCGCGGCCGACGGCTCGATGCCGAAGCCGAGGAAGCCCAGCCCGGCCAGCGTCAGGATCGCCTCGGAGGCGTTGAGCGTCGCGATCACGGGCAGCGACTGCGACACGTTGGAGAAGACGTGGCGGAACAGGATCCGCGGGGTCCGGACGCCCGCGACCCGCGCCGCGTCGACGTACGGCTCGGACTTCACCGCGAGCGTCGCGTTGCGCACGACGCGGTAGTACTGCGGCACGAACACGACGGTGATCGAGATCGCCGCCGCGAGGATGCCGCCGAACGCGCTGCTCTGCCCGCCGGTCAGCACGATCGACACGACGATCGCGAGGAGCAGCGAGGGGAACGAGTAGAGGGCGTCCATGACCAGCACGAGCACGCGGTCGAGCCAGCCGCCGAGGTAGCCCGAGACCAGCCCGAGCGGCACGCCGACGAGGCTCGACAGCACGACCGCCATGAGGATCACCTCGACGGCGGTGCGGGCGCCGAACACGACCCGGGACAGGACGTCCTGCCCGCCGACCGTGGTGCCGAACCAGTGCGCCGCGGACGGAGCCTGCTGCGTGCCGAACCGCACGCCCTCGGCGTCACGGACGGCGTTGAAGTCGTAAGGGGCGATCCACGGCGCGAAGATCGCGACGACGAGGAAGACCGCCATCAACGCGAAGCCGAGCAGCAGCATGAACCGCTGCAGGCCGTGCGACTGCCGCACCACGGCGGGCACCCGCGGGCGGAGCGAGCGGGTCGGGGTGGCGACGCTCATCAGAACCTCACTCGCGGGTCGACGATCGCGACGATGACGTCGATCAGGAAGCTCGTGACGCCCACGATGAGGGCGATCAGCGTGACGATGCCCTGCACCGCGAGGAAGTCGCGGGCGATCAGGTACTCCGACAGCTCGTAGCCGATGCCCTTCCACTCGAAGGTCGTCTCGGTCAGGATCGCACCGGCCAGCAGCATCGCGATCTGCATGCCCATGACGGTGACGACCGGCACGAGGGCGGTGCGGAAGGCGTGCTTGCGCACGACGCGGCGCTCCGAGACCCCTCTGGCGCGGGCCGCGGTGACGAAGTCGGCCCGCAGGGTCTGGAGCAGGTTGACGCGAACCAGGCGCAGGAACACGCCGCCGGTCAGCAGGCCGAGCGCGACGGCGGGCAGCACCGCGTGCTGGAGGACGTCGACGACCATCGCGGGAGTTCCGTGGAGGATCGCGTCGAGCAGCAGGATGTGGGTCTGCCCGTCGGCCCGCGAGAGCGCGAGCTCGGTCGTGGTGCTGGCCCGACCCGAGGACGGCCAGCCGAACGGGGTGAAGGCCAGCTTGAGCAGCAGGCCCACGAAGAAGACGGGCGCGGCGTAGACCAGGATCGCGCCGAGCCGCAGGACGACGTCCGGGAAGCGGTCGCGGTGGCGGGCGGCGAGGCGGCCCAGCGGCACGCCGACCGCGAAGGCCACGATCAGGGCGTAGACCGTCAGCTCGAGGGTCGCGGCACCGTTCTGCACGAGGATGTCGGAGACCTTGCGGTTGTCGGTCAGCGTCGTGCCGAAGTCGCCGCGGAGGATGCCGCCGAGGTACTCGAAGTACTGGGTCAGGATCGGGCGGTCCAGCCCGGCCTCGGCCTTGCGCTCGGCGATCTGCGCGGGCTGCAGGCGTCCGCCCTGCGCCGCCTGGATCGGGTCGCCGATGACACGCATCAGCACGAAGACGAGCGTCACGAGGACCCACATCATCGGGACGATCAGGGCGAGCCGCACGAGCAGGTAGCGGGCCAGCGGGTTGAGGCGGCCGCGACGCGGCGCGTCGGCGGTGGGCGGCCCGGAGGAGGGGAGGTCGGCCTGGCCGAGGACTTCGGCGGAGGACATGGGCGTGGTCCCTTTCGACGGGCGGTGGCATCGCGCAGCAGGGGCGGGTCCGACGGACCCGCCCCTGCGCTGGCGACCTACTGGGACAGCGAGGTGAAGCGGAACTTGAAGGACGCGTCGAGGGTGTCCTCGACCCCCTTCACGCCGTCGACCGCGATGGCGACCGAGGTGCCGGTCAGCAGCGGCAGGAACGGCACCTGCTCGGCGAGGCGCGTCTGGATCTGGCCCAGGGTCGCGGCCCGCGTGGTCGGGTCGCCGTCGGTGCGCTCGGACTCCAGGAGGCTCGTCATCTCCGGATCGGAGTACGGCGTGCCGTCCTCGTTGTAGTGCGAGTTCGTGAAGTTGCCGGCCTTGTCCTCGGAGTACGGGCTGAGGAACGGCGACAGGTAGTTGTCGGCGTCGGGGAAGTCCGGGAACCAGCCGAGCTGGAAGACCGGGTATCCGTCGGTCGGGAACTCCTCGGAGTACGTGACCCACTCGGTCGACTGCAGGTTCACGGTGAACAGCCCCGTGTCCTCGAGCTGGCGCTTCACGGCGTTGTACTCCTGGTCGGAGTTCGAGCCGTAGTGGTCGGGGTTGTACTGGAGCTGGATCTCGACCGGCGTCGTGACGCCGGCGTCGGTCAGGTACTTCGTCGCGGCGTCGAGGTTCGGCGCGTCACCGTAGAGCTCCTTGAACGCCTCGGTCGCGCCGGTCTGTCCCTCCGGGACCATCGACCACGCGGGGGAGTAAGTGCCCTGGTAGACGTCCTCGGACAGCTCGCTGCGGTCGACCGACGAGGCGACGGCCTGACGGACGGCGAGCTTCTGCGCGGGCGTGCCGCCCGGCATCGTGTCGAGGTTGAAGACCATGTACCGCAGCTCGCCGCCGGCGCCGGTGTGGACCGTGATGCCGTCCTTCTTCTCGAGGTCGGCGATGTCGGTCGGCGTCAGCGAGCGGTAGGCGACGTCGATGGCCTCGTTCTCGATGTCGAGCTTGAGGTTCTCGGACTTCGCGTAGTACTTCAGCGTCACGACGTCCTCGGCCGGCGCGTCGTACGCACCGTCGTAGTCGGGGTTGGCCGTGAACTCCGCGAGCTCGTTCTTGTCGTACGACGTGATCGTGTACGGGCCGGAGAAGCCGTTGGCCTCCACCGCGTCGTCGTCGGCCAGCACCTCGTCGGCCGGGTAGGTCTCCTCGTCGACGATCGGGCCGGCCGAGGTCACGAGGATCTGCGGGAACGTCTGGTCGTTCGGCGAGTTGAGCGTGAACGTCACGGTCGAGTCGTCGACGGCCTCGACCGAGGCCATGTTGCCGAGCAGCGACGCGGGGCCGTTGGGGTCGTTGATGTCGACGACGCGCTGGAAGGAGAAGGCGACGTCGGAGGCCGTGAGGTCGTTGCCGTTGGCGAACGTGAGGCCCGGCTTGACCGTGCAGGTGTACACGGTGGGCTCGGTGAAGTCGCAGGACTCCGCCGCGTCGGGGCTGAGCTCGGTCGAGCCCGGCTTGAAGTTGAGCAGGTACTGGTACACCTGCGTCTGCACGGTCGTCGAGCCGTTGTCGTACGAGCCGGCGGGATCGATCGAGACGACCTTGTCGGTCGTGCCGACGATCAGGCCGGCCGTGGCGTCGCCCGAACCGCAGGCGACGAGAGCGGCGGCCGAGACGGCCGTGGTCAGCGCGATGGCAGCGCCTCGGCGCAACGTCATGCGAACTCCTCACGAGAACAGGCCCGCCCGTCGGACCCGAGTCCTCGGAACCGTAGCCAGCGGGGAGGCGTCCTGGGGAGGTTCAGCAGGTTGCAAAAGGGTGACGTAGGCAACTTGTCACCTGCCGGAGCCGTGCGCCCTACAGTGGCCCGGTGTCGAACGAACCCCCCACGCCGAGCCGCGCCTCGAGGGTGCGCGGGGTGGTCGTGGTGCTGGTGGTGCTCGTGACCTGCGTCCAGCTGTTCGGCGTCACGTTCATCTCGATCCCGCCCCAGTCGGCGCCGCCGGGTACCCGGGCCGCGTCGGAACTCGTCCTCAACGCGTACTTCGAGGAGGAGTGGAAGCTCTTCGCGCCGAGCCCCGTCAACGCCGACCGCGACCTCATGATCCAGGCGGCCTGGCGCGACGGGGACACCGTCGAGGTGGGGGAGTGGGTCAACATCACGGCGGTCGACGACGCGGTCGTCGCGCACTCGGTCGGAGCCCCGCGGTCGGCCTACCTGACATCGCGGCTGGCCGGAGGTCTCGACGCCGTGTGGTCGAACGTGTCCGCGGAGGTCCGCAGGGGCGTGTCCGACGAGACGACCGAGTCGTCTCCGCTGACGACCGAGGACCTCCACGACCTGCTCGGCGCGGAGGAGGTCACCGGCCTGGCCCGTGACCTCATCGTCGAGCGCGACCAGGGCGCCACGACCTACCTCACCGACGTCTTCCGGTCGCTCGAGCCGGATCGCGAGCTCGTCGCGGTCCGCTACGGGACCCGGTTGTCGACCGCGCCGACGTGGGACCAGAGGCACGAGGCCGAGAAGTCCGTGGGTGCGGTGATCGACGGGCCCTGGCGGACGCCCGCCCGGGACGATCCCGAGCGGCGCGAGAGCATCGCCGGCTACCTGGAGCGGAACTCGTGAGCGCCCGCACCGACGTCGTCGCGACCTCCGTCGACCGCCTGGTCGCCTGGCTGACGTCGCACCGCTGGTCGACCTTCGGCCTGGCGGCGACGCGGATCACCCTCGCCTTCACGATCCTCGTGCAGATCGCGGTGGGTTTCGCCGATCGGCAGTACATCTGGGGCGTCGGCCACCGGTGGGCCGAGCCGTTCCACGACCGTCAGGCCGTGGTCACGTGGATCCCGTGGCTGCCGGCAGGCCCGGCGTGGGTCACCGAGCTCGCGGTGCTGGCCTCGGTGCTGGCCGGGATCGCGCTGCTGCTGGGGTGGCACACGCGCACGGCGTGCATCGCGACCTTCCTGCTGTGGGCCCTGATGATCGACGCGTCGCCCATCCTGCGCTCGGGCGCCGAGGACGTCGTGCGGCTCGTCCTCTTCTACCTGTGCTTCAGCGACAGCGGCGCCGCCGCCTCGCTGGACGCCCGGCGTCGCCGGCGTCTGGACCGCCCGACGCCGTCGCGGGAGTGGGTCACGATCCTGCTCAACAACGCCGCCGTGGTCCTGATCGCCCACCAGATCGTGATGATCTACGTCGGGTCGGCGCTGTGGAAGTTCGACGGATCGGTGTGGATCGACGGCACGGCCGTCTACTACCCGCTGCAGGTCCACCAGTACTCGCCCTGGCTCGGCGAGCTGGGGTGGCTCTACGAGTGGTCCCCGTTCGTGCACCTGGCGTCGTGGAGCGCGATGGTGATCCAGCTCGGCTTCCCCCTGCTCCTGCTGACCAGGCGCACCCGCATCATCGGATTCGTCCTCATCACCGGAACGCACCTGGGCATCGGCGTCCTGATGGGACTCATGTACTTCTCGCTGGCGATGATCGCCGCGGACGCCGTGCTCATCAGTGACGACAGCTGGCGGGCCGCGGCCGGGAATCTCCGGAAACGCAGTGCGCGATGGCGCCAGCGGTCGGTCCCCGCCTGAGGGGCCATGAGGCTGTGACCCATGCCACAGCGCCGGGTTTCGGACGGGTATTAAGTCCTGCTGAGAATGTGGTTAACTGTCGATCGGACAGAACCGGTCCGATTGGACTAGTCCTGCTGTCACGGGCCGGGAACACCCCCACGCCCCGTCCGACGTAAGAACTTACGAGGAGCTCTCCCGAATGAAGCACATCGGCAAGAAGGTGATTGGAGCCGGCGTCGCGACGCTGCTCATCACGTCCGTCGCCAGCCTGAACGCTGGTGCCGCGACGGTCACCAACTACAAGTCCTACGCCGAGGCGCAGTACATCGCCGCCTCCGGCGCGCTGCTGGGCGACGCTCTCGTCGACCCGCTGGCCGACTTCCTCGAGGGTGGATCCTTCGGTGAGGACGACGGCGCCGCTGGCGCCGCCGCCTTCGTCGACACCGCCGCGGGCACCCCGGCCACGTCGGGCCCCTTCTCCACCGACAACACGCCGCTGGAGCCACTCGAGGCCCTCACCGGCCCGCTCGGTGACCTCCTCGGCGCTGGCGTCGGCCCGGCCGGCAGCTTCGCCGTCGCGAACCAGGACGCGTCCCGCGCGGCCTCCGGCCTGCTGACCTCCGACGGCATCGTCGACGTCGGCAACTTCGACGCCGCCGACCCGACCAACGCGAGCCTCGACCTCACCGGTCCGGGCAGCCCGCTCGAGGCCCTCAACGGCCTGGCGAACGCGAGCCTGATCATCGGTGCCGTCGGCTCGTCGACCGAGGTCGCCGCCGGCGCCCCGACGGTCGGCATCCACGACTACGGCATCGCCGGTGGCGCGCTCGTCCTCGAGGTCCCGCTCCTGGCGGACCTGCTGGGCACGCTCGACCAGGTCGAGGACATCAGCGTCCTGGGTCTCGTCGGCATCAACGGCGTCGGCACCCTGGTCGACTCGCTGACCACCCTGACCGGCAACGGCCTGACGATCGACCTGTCCACGGGCACGGTCACGATCGACATCGAGCCGCTCCTGGTCGCCGCGGGCGTCGACGTGAACAACCTCGACCCGAACACGCCGATCCTCCCGGTCGTCATCGAGGGCGTCCTCGACGAGCTCCCGACGCTGCTCAGCAACCTGACCAGCACCCTCACGGACGGCATCGCCAACCTCGAGGTCACGCTGCTCGACCTGCTGGGCAACCCGATCGTCGTCCCGCTGGGCGAGGCGCTCAACGGTCTGCTCGGCCCCGTCCTGAAGCCGCTGGTCGACGACATCGTCAACCCGCTGCTGGTCACCGTGGGCGACGCCCTCGGCCCGGCGCTGACGCAGCTGCTGACGGCGCTCGAGCCGCTCGTCGACATCCGCGTGAACGTGCAGGAGGCCAACCCGGGCAGCTACCGCAGCCTCATCGCGGACCGCCTGCCGACCACGACGAACGTGTTCTCGACGACGGCCCTGCGCGTCGCCCTCCTGAGCGCTGCGGGCGACCCCGCCCTCGCGCTCAACCTGGGCAACTCGCTCGCCGGCGCCAACTCGGCCGTCACGACCGACGACCAGACGAACGCGAACGCTCCGGCCAACGCCCCGGCGAACGCCAACGCTCCGGCCAACGCGAACGCCCCGGCGAACGCCAACCTCAACGGCAACGGCGGCCTGGCCGACAAGTCGGTCGACACCCTGCCGAGCACGGGCGCCTCGAACCTGTGGCCCTTCTGGCTGCTGGGTCTGCTCCTCGTGGCCCTGGGTGCCGCGGCGATGATCAACGAGAAGCGCCGCGAGTCGGCTCTCCTCGCCTGATCAGCGACCACTGAACGGATGCCGGTGA
>NZ_BAAAME010000004.1:0-87573 GCF_039529015.1 Aeromicrobium alkaliterrae | reverse complement strand
GATCACCCGGGCCACCTAGGATGAGGACCATGCCTGCCGCCACCCCCGAGGTCTCCGTGACCCGGTGGCAGAGCGGGCTCATGCTCACGATCGCCGCCGCGGTCGTCGTGCACTCGGCGGTGGTGGGGCTGTGGCTCAGCCCGGTCAGTCCGATCCGCGACAGCGTGGGCAGCTCGACGCTGACCTCGTACGTCAACCCGTACTTCCGGCAGTCGCCCTCGACGATCGACCCGGGGCTCCAGCGGGCCGACGAGGCGCTGCTGGTCCGGGCCCGCGTGCTGGACGACGCCGGCGAGCTCGTCGAGACCGCGTGGGTCGACGTCACCGCACGTCTCGAGAGCGGAGGGCTGCTGCGCACCCGCATGGACAAGGCAGCCCGGTCCCTGGCCACCAACCTGAACGTCGCGATCGCCTCCTTCCCGAAGGCGGCGCGGCCGCTCGTCGAGCAGGACCTGACCGAGGAGGACCGCGCGGTGCGCCAGGTCGAGATCGAGGCCGAGGGGGCGACGCCCTTCATCGCGCAGACGTTCTTCGCGAACTGGGCGATGGCGACCCAGTTCGGCACGCTCTTCACGACGGCCTCCGCCGAGGGAACGGTGGAGCAGATCCAGATCAGGGTCGGTCTGCGACGGGTGCCGGCCTACGGCGACCGCGTCGACGAACAGCTCGACGACGAGGACTACACCTGGACCACGCTCGGGTGGCGCGACGCGATCGCCGGCAACGAGGAGGCCCAGCGGGCCTTCGACGACTACGTAGGGGGTGACGACGGTGCGTGACGCCTGGTGGGCCGTCCTGGACGCGTTCGTGCGCGTGCGCGAGTCGGCCGAGCGCTGGCTGTTCGGCGGGCGCAACGCGCTCGTCGGGCTGGCGCTGTGCCGCATCCTGCTGGGGCTGTCGGTGCTGCTGACGCTCGTCGTCAACTTCTCCGACCGCACGCTCTGGGTCGGCAACGCCTCGGTGTGGGCCGAGCCGGCGCGCGACGCGGTCGACTTCCCCGAGCTGTGGCTGGTGCGCAACGCCACCGACACCGTCGTGACGGTCGTGTACCTCGTCACGACGCTCGCCGCCCTCGCGCTGACCGCCGGCTGGTACACGCGGGCCGCGAACGTCGTGACCCTGATCGGGTTCATCGCGGTCGTCGGCCAGAACCCCATGGTGGGCAGCGCCAGCGACAACGCGGTGCGGCTCGCGCTGCTGTGGCTCGTGCTGACGAGCTCGGGCGACCGCTGCTCGATCGACCAGCGCCGCCGTGACGCCCGCGCCGCGGGCCTGGAAGCCGACCAGCGGGGGTTCGACTCCGACGAGGTCCTGCCCCCGTGGCTGGGCATCAGCCTGCACAACATCGGCCTGCTCGGGCTCGGCGTGCAGACCGTCCTGCTGTACGCCACGGCAGGCCTGGACAAGATCGCCCGGGAGGCCTGGCGGTCGGGCGAGGCGCTCTACTACACGACGCAGCTGCCTGAGTTCAGGCCGTTCCCCTGGCTGTCCGACCTCGTCTCCGCGAGCCCGGTCTTCCTGGCGTTCCTGACCTACCTCGTGCTGCTGACGCAGCTGTTCTTCGCGCCCCTCATGCTGAACCGGGTCTCGCGGATCGTCGCCGTCACGATCGCGCTGGTCAGCAACGTCTTCTTCGCGGTGGTCTTCGGTGCCGTCCCGGCGGCCCTCGCGATCATCGCCGTCACGCTCGTGGTGTTCCCGAACGACCTGCTCGAGGAGCGGGTCGACTGGCTCGCGGAGGTCACCGAGCCCCTGCGGCGTCGGGTGGAGGCGCTCTGGTTCCGCGTCTCGGACCCGTTCGTCGATCTCGGTGATCGCATCCGTGAGCGGCGGGCGTCACGGAGCGAGGTCGACGAGCGGGTCGACTAGAGCCGACCGGCCGTCTCGGTGTCGGGGCTGGCCGCTGCGGCGGCTCGGCTCCCGGCGACCACGAGGGCGACGACCGGGATCGTCAGCACGGCCGCGGCGGCGTTGAGCGTGCCGAAGTCGCGCCAGGCCACGACCAGGCCGGCAAGCAGGCCGCCCGTCGCGCCCGCGACGTTCATCGCCAGGTCGGCGACGCCCTGCACAGCAGGCCGCACCTGAGGGGTCACCGCGGTCGTCAGCATCGCCGCGGCGGCGATGACCGACATCGACCAGCCGATCCCCAGCAGGACGAGTCCGACCATGATGCGCGGCTCGGAGTGGCCCGCGGTGCCGGCGACGACCGTCGACACGACGAGGGTGACCTGGCCGGCGACGACCACCACCGCGGGACCCAGGGCGTCGCTCAGCCAGCCGAAGACCGGCGAGAGCGCGAACATCCCGGCGATGTGGAGGCTGATCGTCAGACCGATGAGCTCCAGGTCGGCGCCGTGGTCCTGCATGTGGACCGGGGTCAGCGCCATCACGGAGACCATGACGGCGTGCGAGGCGGCGATCGCGACGATCGCGGTCAGTGCCGTGCCACGCAGGTGCGGCCAGGGGGAGACGCGCGGGGGCCGCGCCACACCCTGCTCGCGGGCCAACGGGTCGGGCCGGACCAGCACGAACGTCATTAGCCCGGCGAGGGCGAAGGCGACGGACGAGAACACCAGCAGGCCCGCGAGGTGCGGGATGCCGAGAGCGTCCGCGACGCGGGCTCCCGGCTGCGTCAGGTTCGGCCCGGCGACGGCACCGACCGTCGTGGCCCACACGACCACCGACAGCGAGCGTGCGACCTTGCGCGGCTCGGCGCGGTCGGTCGCGGCGAAGCGCGACTGCAGGTTGGCCGCGGTGCTGGCACCGAACAGCACGAGGCCCAGCAGCACGACCGGCAGCGAGTCGAGGTCGGCGCCGAGGATCGCGACGACCGCACCGACGGCGCCGATCCACCAGCCCGTCGTCAGGGCGGGGCGTCGGCCGGCCCGCACCGCCCAGCGAGCCAGCGGAACGGTCGCGAGCGCTGCGCCGACCGTGAGCATCACGGTCGCCATGCCGGCCCACCCGGACGAGCCGCTGACGTCCTTGACCAGCAGGGCCCCGATCGCCAGACCGGCGCCGTTGCCGACGCCGCCCACGACCTGCACCCCCGCGAGGGACCCGACGAGGCGCCCCTGCGGGTAGGTCATGCGGACCAGATGGTGACCCGGTCCTCCGGCTCGAGCCAGAGGGCGTCGTCGGCCGTCACGCCGAACGCGTCGTAGAACGCGTCGATGTTGCGCACGACCTGGTTGCAGCGGAACTCCGGCGGGGAGTGGGGATCGACCGTCAGGCGCCGGACCGTCTCGGCCGGGCGGACCTTCGCCTGCCAGGCCTGGGCCCAGGAGATGAAGAAGCGCTGCTCGGGGGTCAGGCCGTCGATCGGCTCGCCGTCGCCCTCGGGCTGGGCCAGGCGGAACGCGCGGTAGGCGATGCTGAGGCCGCCGAGGTCGCCGATGTTCTCGCCGATCGTCAGCGAGCCGTTGACGTTCTGTCCCTCGGCCCCCTCGGGGGTCAGGGCGTCGTACTGCGCCACGAGCGTCGTGGTGAGGGCGTCGAAGGCCTCGCGGTCGGCGTCGGTCCACCAGTTCCGCAGGGCGCCCGTGCCGTCGTACTGCGAGCCCTGGTCGTCGAAGCCGTGACCGATCTCGTGCCCGATCACCGCGCCGATCGCGCCGTAGTTGACCGCGTCGTCGGCGTCGGCGTGGAAGAACGGCGGCTGCAGGATCGCCGCGGGGAAGACGATCTCGTTCATCGTCGGGTTGTAGTACGCGTTGACCGTCTGTGGCGTCATGTACCACTCGTCGCGGTCGATCGGAGCACCGATCTTGGCGAGCTCGCGCGCGGTCTCGACGGCCATCGAGCGGCGGGCGTTGCCCAGCAGGTCGGTGGGGTCGGTGGTGAGCGCCGTGTAGTCCTTGAAGGCCTCGGGGTGCCCGATCTTGGGGGTGAACGCCTCGAGCTTCTCGAGCGCACGCGCCTTCGTCTCGTCGCTCATCCACGACAGCTCGCCGATCGAGCGACGGTACGCCTCGATCAGGTTCTCGATGAGCTCGCCCATGCGCTCACGCGCGGCGTCGGGGTACTCGGTGCGCACGTAGATGCTGCCGACGGCCTCGCCCATCGCGCCCTCGACGAACGAGACGCCGCGCTTCCAGCGGGGACGCATCTCCTCGGTGCCGGACAGGGTGCGGCCGTAGAAGTCGAAGTTCTCCTCGACGAGCGCGCTCGAGAGGTACGCCGCAGCGGCGTGCACGACCTGCCAGCGCAGCCAGTCGCGCCACGCGGGCAGCAGCTCGTCGGTCAGGAGGGTCTGGAGTCCCTCGAGGAACGACGGCTGGGCCAGGACGATCTCGCCCAGGACCCGCTCGGCGTCGATGTGGCCGGCGGTCGCCCAGGCGGTCAGGTCGAAGGCGGGCACGAGCGCCTGCACGGCGTCGAGCGTCAGCAGGTTGTAGGTCTTCTGGGCGTCACGGCAGGCGACGCGGTCCCAGTGGTGCGCGGCGATGCGCGTCTCGAGGTCGAGGATGCGGGCGGCGCGCCCCTCGGGGTCGTCGAGCTCGGCGAGCGCCAGCATGCGGGCGACGTGGCCGACGTAGGCGTCGCGGATCTCGGCGAAGTCGTCCTCGCGGTAGTACGACTCGTCGGGCAGGCCGGTGCCGCCCTGGAAGGCGTGCGTGACGTACCGGTCGGGCTGGCCGCGGTCGGGGGCGATGTAGATGCCGAGCACGCCGTGCGTGCCGGTGCGCTCCAGGTCGCCGAGCAGGCTCGCGAACGCGGCGTAGTCGGTGACCGCGTCGATGCGCTCCAGGTCGGGCCGCAGCGGGGAGGTGCCGAGCGCCTCGATCCGGTCGGTGTCCATGAACGAGGCGTAGAGGTCGCCGATCTTGCGCTCGTCGGTGCCCTCCGGCGCCTCGGCGGCCGCGGCACCCTCGATGATCTCGCGGACCTTGGCCTCGGCCTCGTCGACGAGCGTCACGAACGAGCCGGCCGTGGCACGGTCGGGAGCGATGGGTGCGTCGCGGAGCCATCGGCCGTTGACGTGGCGGAAGAGGTCGTCCTGGACGCGGATCGCGGGGTCCAGCTGCGTGATGTCGATGCCCTGGGTCACCTCGTTAGGCTACAGGCGTGTCGAGCACCTACCTGACCCGTCTGTCCGTCGTCCGGGTCGAGGATCTCGCCCCGTCGATGCGCCGGATCGTGCTCGGCGGTCCCGAGCTCGAGGGCATCGTCACCGGGTGGAAGGGCGACACCGACGCGTACGTCAAGATCGCGTTCTTCACCCCCGGCGTGACCTACCCCGAGCGCATCGACGTCGCGGCGCTGCGCGAGTCGATGCCGGCCGAGCACTGGCCGGTCCTGCGGACCTACACGATCCGCCGCCTCGACGCCGAGGCCGGCGAGCTGTGGATCGACTTCGTGGTGCACGGCGACGAGGGGCTCGCCGGCCCGTGGGCCGCTCGCGCGCAGGTCGGCGAGGTCGTCCACTTCAGCGGTCCGGGCAGCGCCTACCGTCCCGACCCGGACGCCGACCACCAGCTCCTCGTGGGCGACGACGCGGCCCTGCCCGCGATCCTCGCGAGCATCGAGGCCCTGCGGCCCGGGCAGAGGGCCACGGCCTTCATCGAGGTCGACGGGCCCGCCGACGAGCAGCCGGTGTCGACCGCCGGCGACGTCGAGATCCACTGGCTCCACCGCGCCCCGGCGCACGCGGGCACGACGAACCTGCTCGACGACGCCGTGCGGGCCTGGCCGTGGCCGGAGGGGCGCGTGCAGATCTTCGTCCACGGGGAGTCGGGCCTGCTCAAGACCGTCCGGCCGTACCTCGTGAAGGAGCGCGGCGTCGAGCGGCGTGACGTGTCCGTCTCGGCCTACTGGCGCCTCGGCGAGACCGAGGAGGGCTTCCGGGCCTGGAAGGCGTCGGAGCGGGCCCGCGGCGAGGAGCCGATGATCCGTCCCGGCACGCCCGGCGCATGACCGTCCACGCCCTCGTCCTGGCCGGTGGCACGGGCACGCGGTTCGGGGCCACGACCCCCAAGCAGCTCCTCGACCTCGAGGGCAGCACCGTGCTGTCGCACGCGGTGCGCCGGCTGGCCGCCCACCCCGGCATCGACTGCATCGTGCTGGTCACGCACGCCGAGTCGGCCCGCGAGGCGCACCGCATCGCGGTGGCGGAGGCCAAGGTCGTGGCCGTGGTCGAGGGCGGACGCACCCGGGCCGACAGCACCCGCCTCGGGCTCGCGGCCGTGCCCGGTCTGGCCGACGACGACGTCGTCCTGGTGCACGACGCCGCGCGCCCCCTCGTGACCGACACGATCGTCGACGCGTGCCTGCACGCGCTGGACGAGCACGACGCCGTGACCCCTGCGGTCGACGTCGTCGACACCCTCGTCGAGGTCGACGACGCCGGGGTGATCCTCCGCGGCGTCGACCGACGGAGCGTCCGCCGCGTCCAGACGCCGCAGGCCTTCCGCGCCGGGGTCCTCCGTCAGGCGCACGCGGCCGCCGCGGGCGAGGACGCCGAGCCGACCGACGACTGCGGCGTCGTCCTGGCCCACGTGCCGGGCGCCAGCGTCGCCGTCGTCCCGGGCGACGAGCGCAACCTCAAGATCACGCGCCCCGCCGACCTCGACCTCGCCCGGAGATGGCTCGCCGAGGACTGACCGGGGACCTCCCGTCATCTGGCCGAGTCCTCGGGTACCGGACAAGCGGCATGGACCAAGACCCGTGCTCCGCGCCCAGATGTGACGACTTTGGGCCCATTCCTTCCGAAAGAACGGGCCCGAACTGGACACATCTGGTCGGGCCACGAGATGTGGTCAGTTGCGGCACGCTTTTAGGCCGGAAGCGTGACCGGAGTGACCACATCGTGCAGGCGCCGGGTCAGGCCCGCCCCACACCCACCTCGCGCGCTGTCCGTGGCCGCTTGTCCGGTACCTCGCCGGGCCTCAGGGCTGGGGCAGGGCCGGGGGGACGTCGGCGGGGTCCATCGGACGCCAGCTGCGGTCCTTCCAGAGGCGCCGGTTCTCGCGGAAGCCGCGCACCAGGTCGCCGAGGCCCGTGAGGGTGTGCTGGACGACGACCAGCCGGAAGACCTCCTTCGCGAAGGTCAGCGCCGTGCCGAGGCCGAAGCCGACCCGGTTGAGGCGACCGTGCAGGGCGAAGTACTTGCCGACGTAGGCGCGGTTCCGCATGACGTGAAAGCGGAACAGCGGACTGCCGTCGTTCAGGTGGCGCAGTCCCAGGTTGACCTGCTTCTGCTCGCGCTTGCGCTTCAGGACGTACGCGTCGACGTAGACCACGTCGGTGTGCTGCGCGGCGAGCCAGGCGTACGCGGCGTCGTCCCAGGTGATGAAGAAGCGCGGGTCGGGCAGCCCGATCGTCCGCACGACGTCGGCGTGGATCAGCATGCCCTCGAAGGTGCCGGAGTTCGTGAGCGCGAAGCCCTCGTCGTTGAACGTGCGCTTGACGCCGTACGGCAGGGGCACGCCGAGGAACTCGTTGAACTTCGCCTGCCAGTAGAAGGGCGAGCCGTCGAAGTCGTACCGGCGGCCGTGGATCACGCGGAACCGCTCCATCCACGGGGCGAACCGGTCCAGCGCCTCGGGCAGGATCTCGACGTCGTCGTCCATCAGCCAGACCCACTCGGCGCCGAGCTCGAGGGCGACCTTGGTGCCCTCGCAGAACCCGCCCGCGCCGCCGGTGTTGGTGGCGAGGCGCCGCGTCACGAGGACGCCCGGCTCGAACCAGCCGGCCGCCTCCTCCAGCACGCGGGAGGTGGGCTCGTCGCTGGCGTTGTCGATCACGACGATCCGCCAGGCGGGCGTCTCGAGCCGCGTCGCGCTCCGGAGCAGCTCGGCGAGGAACTCCGGTCGGTTGAACGTCACGATGGCGATCGCGAGACGCGTGGGCTGCTCAGGCACGCAGGCCACCCTAGCCAGTCCCGTCCGGCCGATGACCCGCCGAGACCCTCGGGCCGGTGTAGCGTCGCCTCGTGGCCCGCCCGGTGATCCCTGCTGCGATCGCGCACCCGGTCCGTCTCCTGCCGCTCAGCTTCTTCGCGCTGATCCTCCTGGGCACCGGGCTGCTGCTGCTCCCGTTCGCCCGTTCCGGCGTGAACTCGCCCGACTTCATGGCGGCGTTCTTCACCTCGACCTCGGCCGTCACCGTCACCGGCCTCGCCTCGGTCGACACCTCGACCTACTGGTCGCCCGCGGGGCAGGGGATCATCCTCGTCCTGGTCGAGATCGGCGGCCTCGGCATCGTCGCGCTGGCGACCGTGCTCGGCCTGTTCATCGGGGGGCGCCTGGGGCTGCGGACGCGCCTCGTCGCCCAGACCGACATGCACGTCGTGAGCCTGGGCGAGGTCAAGCCGCTGTTCCGCCGCGTCGCGGTCGTGATGCTGAGCTTCCAGGCCGTCATCGCCGCCGTGCTCGCGATCCGCTACCGTGCGACCTACTTCGACACCTGGGGCACGTCGCTCTGGCACGGCGTCTTCGACGCGGTCATGGCGTTCAACAACGCCGGCTTCTCGCTGCACCCCGACAGCCTCACGCGGTACGCCGGCGACTGGCTCATCATCGTCCCGATCTGCATCGGCGTGTTCTTCGGCGCGGTCGGGTTCCCCGTGCTCGCCGAGCTGTTCAGCGGCTGGCGCAAGCCCAGCAAGTGGACGATCCACACCCGCCTGACGGTGTGGGGGTCGATCTTCCTGCTCGTCGTGGGCGCGCTGGTGTTCCTGGCGCTGGAGTGGAGCAACGACGCGACCCTCGGCACGCTCGCGTGGGACCACAAGCTGGTCTCCGGCCTCGAGGGCGGCATCATGCCGCGGTCCGGTGGCCTCAACAGCTTCGACTGGGGCTCGGTGCGCCCGGAGACGCAGAGCTTCGCGACCGTCCTGATGTTCATCGGTGGCGGCAGCGCCTCGACGGCCGGAGGCATCAAGGTCACGACGTTCCTGCTGCTCGCCTACGTGATCCTCGCCGAGCTGCGCGGCGACCCGCAGGTCACGATCGGCGTGCGGGCCATCAGCTCGGCCGTCGTCCGCACCGCGGTCACGATCGCCCTGATCTCGGTCATGCTGGTCGGCGTCGCGACCTGGACCCTGATGCTGCTCTCGGACGTGAGCTTCGAGGACGCCCTGTTCGAGTGCACGTCGGCCTTCGCGACGGTGGGCCTGTCGACCGGGCTGACCTTCGACCTCAACGTGGCGTCGCAGGTCGTCATCATCGTGTTGATGTTCATCGGCCGAGTCGGCACCATTACGGCTGCCTCGGCATTCATCCTGCGTCGTCGGGCACCGCGGTACACCGTGCCCGAGGAACAGCCGATCATCGGATAGAGAAGGACGGAACGTCATGGCCAGGAGCAAGGACACCTCGCCGACCGCGCCGGTCATCGTGCTGGGCCTCGGTCGGTTCGGTCTTGCCGTCGCGCGCTCGCTCGTGCAGCTCGGCCACGACGTCCTGGCGGTCGACGAGCGCCCCGAGATCGTGCAGAAGTACGCCAGCGACTTCACCCACGTCGTCGCGGCCGACACGACCGACACCGAGGCACTGCGGCAGATCGGCGCCGAGCAGTTCGAGATCGCGGTCGTCGGCATCGGCACCGACATCGAGGCCAGCGTGCTGACGGTGCTGGGCCTGCTCGACCTCGGCGTCTCGGAGGTGTGGGCCAAGGCGATCAGCGGCAAGCACGCCGCGATCCTGGAGCGCGTCGGCGCGACCCACGTGATCCGCCCCGAGTCGCAGATGGGCAAGCGGGTCGCCCACCTCGTGACCGGCACGATGACCGACTTCATCGAGTTCGACGACGGCTTCGCGATCGCCCGCACCCGGGCGCCGGAGTGCTCCGAGCGCAAGACGCTCTCGGAGGCCAACCTGCGTCAGCGCTACGGCGTGACGATCGTCGGCGTCAAGACCCGCGGCGAGGACTTCACCTACGCGCGCCCGGAGACCTACGTGACCCCGGGCGACGAGCTGATCGTCTCGGGCCAGACGCCCAAGGTCGAGGCCTTCTGCGCCCTGACCTAGACCGCGCACCCGCTAGGCTGGATCGCATGTTCCTCGACCCGGGCCTGCTGGAGATCCTCGTCTGCCCCCAGTGTCGGGACCGCCTGTTCGTCGACGAGGAGGCCTCCGAGCTCGTCTGCCAGGCGTGCCAGCTCGCCTATCCGGTGAGCGACGGGATCCCGACGATGCTGGTGCACGAGGCACGCCCCCTCTGAGCGGTCCAGATCACCCTCGTGAACCCCCGGAGTCGCTGACACGGGTCGGTATCAGACGGTTACGATGGGCGCATGGATTACAACGTCGCTGACCTTTCGCTGGCCGAGTACGGCCGCAAGGAGATCGACCTGGCCGAGCACGAGATGCCCGGCCTGGTCGCCATGCGCGAGCGGTTCGGCGACAGCCAGCCCCTCGCCGGCGCCCGCATCGCGGGTTCGCTCCACATGACCATCCAGACCGCCGTGCTGATCGAGACGCTCGCCGCTCTCGGTGCGGACGTGCGCTGGGCCACCTGCAACATCTTCTCGACCCAGGACCACGCGGCCGCGGCCGTCGTCGTCGGGCCGAACGGCACCCCGGAGGACCCGCAGGGCATCCCGGTCTTCGCCTGGAAGGGCGAGACGCTCGCCGAGTACTGGGACGAGGCCGAGAAGGTCTTCGACTTCGCCGAGGGCGGCCCCAACGTGCTCCTCGACGACGGTGGCGACATCACGATGCTGCTGCACCTGGGCGTCGAGTACGAGAAGACCGGTGTCGTGCCGTCGCAGGACAGCACCGACAACGAGGAGTTCAAGGAGGTGCTGCGCGTGCTGGCCCGCTCCGTCGCCGCCAAGCCGCAGCACTGGACGAACATCTCCAAGGACATCAAGGGCGTCTCCGAGGAGACCACCACCGGCGTCCTGCGCCTGTACGACCGCTTCCGCGAGGGCACGCTGCTCTTCCCGGCGATCAACGTCAACGACTCGGTCACCAAGAGCAAGTTCGACAACAAGTACGGCTGCCGCCACTCGCTGATCGACGGCCTGAACCGCGCCACCGACGTCATGATCGGCGGCAAGGTCGCCGTCGTGTGCGGCTACGGCGACGTCGGCAAGGGCTCGGCCGAGTCGCTGCGCGGCCAGGGCGCGCGCGTCATCGTGACCGAGATCGACCCGATCTGCGCGCTGCAGGCCGCGATGGACGGCTACGAGGTCAAGCGCCTCGAGTCGGTCGTCGAGACCGCCGACATCTTCATCACCACCACCGGAAACTTCGACATCATCACGGTCGAGCACTTCCAGAAGATGAAGCACCAGGCGATCGTCGGCAACATCGGCCACTTCGACAACGAGATCAACATGGCCGGCCTGGCCAAGATCCCGAACATCGTCAAGGACGAGATCAAGCCGCAGGTCCACCAGTGGATCTTCGAGGACGGCAAGAAGATCATCGTGCTGTCGGAGGGGCGTCTGCTCAACCTCGGCAACGCGACGGGCCACCCGTCGTTCGTCATGTCGAACTCGTTCACGAACCAGGTCCTGGCGCAGATCGAGCTCTACACGAAGGCCGACGAGTACGAGCTGGGTGTCCACGTCCTGCCGAAGCACCTCGACGAGGAGGTCGCTCGCCTGCACCTCGACGCCCTGGGCGTCGAGCTGACCGAGCTGACCAAGGAGCAGGCCGCGTACCTCGGCGTCGACATCGCCGGCCCGTACAAGTCCGACCACTACCGGTACTGAGTCCGGAGACCACACCGCCGTCGGCGGTCCCACCCGCATGAGCCATCGCCGCACCCACCACGACCGCGTCCTCATCGTCGATGACGACGCGTCGCTGGCCGAGATGCTGTCGATCGTGCTCGAGGGGGAGGGACTGACGACGGCGGTGTGTCGTTCGGGCGACAAGGTGCCGGCCGCGATGGGGTCGTTCCGCCCCGACGTCGTGCTGCTCGACCTGATGCTGCCCGGCGTCGACGGCATGGAGGTCTGCCGCCGGATCCGCGAGTCGTCCAACGTGCCGATCGTGATGCTGACGGCGCGCACCGACACCGACGACGTCGTGGCGGGGCTCGCCGCGGGTGCCGACGACTACATCGTCAAGCCCTTCAAGAACTCCGAGCTGGTGGCCCGCATCCGGGCCCGCCTGCGGCGCACCGACCAGCTGCTCGAGCCGCTCGAGTTCGGTGACATCGTGCTCGACCCCGCCGGGCACACCGTGACCCGCGGTGGCCAGCCGCTCGAGCTGACCCCGCTCGAGTTCGACCTGCTGGCCTGCCTGCTGGGCACGCCGGAGCAGGTCTTCACCCGCGAGGTGCTGCTGCAGAAGGTGTGGGGCTACCACCACCCGGGCGACACCAAGCTCGTCAACGTCCACATGACCCGGCTGCGCTCCAAGATCGAGGACGACGCCGAGAACCCCTCGATCATCCGCACCGTCCGAGGCGTGGGCTACCAGGCGATCGCGCCGTCATGACGTCTCCCCGCGAGGGGGGCTGGCGCCGGGCCGGCAGCGCGGTCGCCGGGTTCTGGCGCCGCTCGCTGCGGCTGCGCGTCGTCGGCAGCACCGTCGCGCTGACCAGCCTGGCGATCGGGCTGACGGGATGGGCGCTGCTCGCGCAGGTCGCCGACGGGCTGGCCGAGGCGCGCAGCACGAGTGCCGTGGCGGAGGCCCGAGCGGGTTTCGACCGGGTGCGGGCGCAGCTCGAGACGACGGCCGTCGCCGACGCGGCGGCCGCGAGCGAGGCGGTCGCGCAGATCGTCGACTCGCTGACCCAGAGCGGGCAGGGCGAGGGGCGGTACGACGTCGTGGTCGCCGGCCCGCTCGGCGAGCCCGGGGAGCCGTCGCCCGTCCGCTCGAGCGGGAACGTCGCCGCGTCCGCCATCCCGGAGGACCTCGTCGAGTCCGTCGGCGGGTCCGACGGACTGTTCTGGCGCTTCGCCGAGATCCCCGTGACCGGCGGGGAGACCCGTCCCGTCGTCGTGGTCGGCAGCCGCCTGGACGTGCCGTCGACGGGAGACGACTACGGCATCTACTACGTCTTCAGCACGGCCGACCAGCAGGCGACGCTGAACCTGGTGCGCAACGCGCTGGCGCTCGCGGGCCTGGCGATGATCGTGATGGTCGCGGGCGTGGCGCTCGTGATGTCGCGACAGGTGCTCGAGCCCGTGCGTCTCGCGCGGCGCACGGCCGAGCGGTTCGCCGCGGGCCACCTCGAGCAGCGCATGCACGTCCGCGGCGAGGACGACCTCGCCCGCCTCTCGGAGTCCTTCAACCAGATGGCCGCGAGCCTGCAGAGCCAGATCGCGCGGCTGGAGAACCTCTCCAAGCTCCAGCAACGCTTCGTCTCGGACGTGTCGCACGAGCTGCGCACGCCGCTGACCACGATCAAGATGGCCGGCGACGTCCTCCACGAGGCCCGCTCCGGCTGGGACCCGTCGACCGCGCGGGCCGCCGAGCTGCTGCACCGCGAGCTGCAGCGGTTCGAGGAGCTGCTCGCCGACCTGATGGACCTCTCGCGCTTCGACGCCGGAGCGGCCCAGCTCGAGCTCGAGCCGGTCGACCTGGCGGAGGTCGCCCGCCGGGTCGTCGACGACCCCGTCCTGAGTCGCAAGCACATCGACGTCCGGGTCGTCGGGGCCAACCGCCCCGTCGTGACCGAGGCCGACCTGCGGCGGGTCGACCGGGTGCTGCGCAACCTCGTGGCGAACGCTGCGGCGTACAGCCGCTCGAAGGACGTCGTGGTGACGGTCGCGCAGAACTCCGACTGCGTCTCCCTCTCGGTGCGCGACCACGGGGTGGGACTGACCTCCGAGGAGTCGCTGCGCGTCTTCGACCGCTTCTGGCGCGCCGACCCGGCCCGTGCGGCGGGCGGCACGGGCCTCGGCCTGTCGATCGCCCGCGGTGACGCGCGGCTGCACGGCGGCGACCTGCGCGTCGGCAGCGTCGCCGGTCGTGGCACCGACTTCGTGCTGACCCTGCCGAAGCCCGGCGGCGACGCGAAGCAGCCGGCGCTCGAGCCGATGCGAGAGCCGGGGGACGGATGAGTCGCCGGACGGGCGCCCGCTCACGGGTCCTGCGCCGGCTCGCGTCGGTGGCGCTGGCGCTCACCCTGCTGCCGGCGTGCGCCGGACTGCCGACCGCCACGGACGTCCAGAAGGCCAGCGACGCGGCGGACGAGGGCGACCTGATCACGTACCAGCCGGCCCCGCCCGCCCCAGGGGCCGAGCCGCTGGAGATCGTCGCCGGCTACCTCGACGCGATGCTGGCCTACCCCGTCTCGAGCGCCACGGCGAGCGCCTACCTGTCGCGGGGGGCCGCCGCTGACTGGGCGGCGGGTGACGGCGTGCAGATCTACCGGACGCCGTCGCTGCAGGTCCGTGAGGTCAGCGCGGAACTCACGCTGGTCGACCTCACGGTCGACCAGACCGGCACGCTCGACCGCACGGGTCACTTCCAGGAGTCCGCAGGACCGGTCACCACGACCCTCGAGCTCGTGCGCGACGGCGGCGAGTGGCGCATCGACAACCCGCCTCCGGGGCTCGCGATCTCGCGGGGCTACTTCGAGACCTACTTCCAGGCGTTCGACGTGCTCCAGTTCGACCAGGCCGGCGACGCGCTCGTGGCCGATCCCGTGCACCTGCAGGTCGGGGAGCGTCTCGCGACGTCGTTGACGGCCGCCCTCGTGGCGGGGGCGCCGGCCCGCGTCGCGGCCGAGTCCCGGACGTACGTCCCGCCGGCGAGCGACTGGAACCCGGCCGTGACGGTCTCCGACGGCCGCGCGACGGTGCAGTTCGACACCTCGCTGACGACGCTCGACGTCGAGGTCCGTCGGCGCCTGTCCGCCCAGGTCGTGAGGACCCTGGCGCAGGTGCCGGAGGTCGAGGTGGTCCGCATCGTCGGCAGCGACGGACCGCTGGTCGCCGGCGGCACGGCCGACCAGCCGGTCACGGCCTGGGCCCGCTTCGACCCGCCCTCCGCGACGAGCCAGGCCGCGGCGGTCACCGACAGGGGGATCGTGACCCTGACGGGCGGTGCGACTTCGACCGTGGCCGGCCTGCCCGAGGCCCTGGTGGCCTCGGCGCAGCTCGTCGCGGCGCGCCCGGGCGCCACGGCGGTGCTGGACGCGGACGGTGTGGTCCGGGTGCTGGTCGACAGCGGTGAGCGCGTCGTCCCGGCCGAGCAGCTCGTCGGACTCGCGTGGGACGCGACGGACCGGCTCTGGATCGCCGATCGTCCGGGCGGTCAGCTGCGGGTGCGTCTCGTGACCGACGCCGCGGTCCTGGACGTGCCCGTCCCCGACCTGGCCGGCGTCACCTCCTTCGCCCTGGACCCCAGCGGTACCCGCTACGCCGTGACCCGCGAGGCGGGTGACGTGCTCGCCGGAGTCGTGGACGAGGTCCCGACGCCCGCGCTGCGTGCGCCGACGAGGGTGGCCCCGGACGTCGCGTCGCCGGCCGAGGTCGTCTGGCTCCGCGACACGCGCATCGCGGTGGTCGGCGACGGCGAGACGGGGCGCCAGGTCTACCGGGCGTCGATCGACGGGTCGCCGTCCGACGCCTCGGCGGGAACGGCGCCCCGCCTGCCCAACGTGGCGATCACGGCGGTCGCGACCGGCGCGGGGCAGGACCCGGACCTGTACGTGACCGACGACCGCAGCCGCCTCTGGTACCTGCCGAGCGGTGGGGCCTGGCGGCTGCTCGGGATCTCCGCCCGCGGCCTGTCCAGCGGGCGCTGACGGCCTACCCGGCGCCGTCCACAGGTCGCGCCCGTCCACCGGTGGTCGTCGCGCCCTGGCGGGCGGGCGGCGGGTCGGCGAGCCTTCGGTGATGACTCCGTCGCGCGGGTGGTGGTCGGCTGCGGCCGACCTGGCGGTCGGCGCCGACTGTGCGGGCTGCGGGCGCCCGGGGCTCGACTGGTGCCAGCGATGCGCCACCGCGTGCTGGCCGCGGCCGCGCCTCGTGCCTGGCGTCGTCGACGTGCCGGCGGTAGCGGTGCTCGACAACGTCGGACCGGCGGCCCGGGTCGTGGTCGCGTGGAAGGACCGGGGCCGCCTGCGGATGACCGGACCGCTCGGCGATCTCCTCGCGGCCGGCTGCGCCGCACTCCCGCTCGACGGGCGCGTGGGCCTGGTACCGGTGCCGACCGCACCCTCGCAGGTGCGGCGCCGCGGCGCCGATCCGGTCAGGCTCCTGGCGGAACGGGCCGCCCAGCGCCTCACCGAGGTGGGGGCCGACGCGGTCGCGCACCCGCTGCTGCGTCGGGTGCGACGGACCCGCGACCAGGTGGGCCTGGCCGCCGCGGATCGTCGCGCCAACGTCGCGGGTGCCTTTGCCGCCGAGCGCGACGCGCTCGACGCGTGTGTGCGCGTCGGCGTGCGTGAGGTGGTCGTGGTCGACGACGTCCTCACGAGCGGCGCGTCGGCCCGCGAGGCCCTGCGCGCCCTGCGCTCGGCCGGGGTCCGCCCCGCCGGGGTGGTCGTGGTGGCCCACACCCCCGTGCCGGTCCGTGGACCGTCTGAGAAGTGACAGAACTTCACACGCGACCCTTCCCATCGCTGCTCCGGGCGGACTACGGTCATGAACATGGCATGAACGCTCATCCACAACGCGGGAGGTCACTCATGGAAATTGTCGTCACGGGCCGCAACAGCGAGATCTCGGAGAGGTTCCGCGAGCGCGTACATGAGAAGCTCCAGCGGATCGACAAGTTCGACAGCCGCCAGCGGATCAGCCGGGTCGACGTCGAGGTGACGCACGAGAAGAACCCCCGCCAGCACGACCGCGCCGCCCGGGTCGAGCTCACGCTGCGCTCGCGCGGCCCCGTCGTCCGCGCCGAGGCGTGCTCGACCGACCAGGCCTCCGCCCTCGACGCGGCGGTCGACAAGCTCCACACGCGACTGCGTCGTGCCGCCGACCGCCAGCGGATCCACCACGGCCAGCACGCCCCGGTCTCGCTCGCCGAGGCCACGGCCGACGTGCCGGACGGCCTGCTGGCCGATGCCTCGCCGACCGTGGACGACGCGCCGCCCCCGGTGCAGATCGAGGGCGACGGTCCGATGGTCGTGCGGGAGAAGACGCACCGTGCGCCGGCCATCACGCTCGACCAGGCCCTGTACGAGATGGAGCTCGTCGGTCACGACTTCTATCTCTTCGTCGAGAAGGACTCGATGCAGCCGAGCGTCGTCTACCGCAGGCGGGGCTACGACTACGGCGTGATCCACCTGGATCCCACCGCGGACTGACCCAGTTCCGTCTCAATCTTCGTCTAGACGTGCGAACCCGGGTGCGCGTGGCATAGTTCTGACCGTGTCAGAGGTCCATGAGCGCATCCGGGTTCTGCTCGTCGATGACCAAGAGCTGTTCCGCCGCGGCGTGAGCATGGTGCTGAGCGCCGACCCGACGCTCGACCTGATCGAGGTCAACGGTGGCGACGAGGCGCTGACGCAGGTCGCGGAGAACCCGCCGGACGTGGTCCTGCTCGACGTGCGCATGCCGGGGCGCAGCGGCGTCGAGATCTGTGGCGCCATCAAGGCCACGTCTCCCACGACCGGCATCATCATGCTGACGGCCAGCGACGAGGAGTCCGACCTCTACGAGTCGATCAAGAGCGGCGCCTCCGGCTACCTGCTCAAGGACGGCTCGACGTACGACCAGGTCGCCGAGGCCGTCCGGCTCGTCGCCTCGGGCCAGTCGCTCATCAGCCCCACGATGGCGACCAAGCTCCTCGAGGAGTTCGTGCAGATCTCGAAGGGCCCCGCCCCGTCGGCCAGCCTGACCGCTCGCGAGCTCCAGGTGCTGCGCCTCGTGGCCCGCGGTCAGTCGAACCGCGAGATCGCCGGCGAGCTCTACATCAGCGAGAACACGGTCAAGAACCACATCCGCAACATCCTGGAGAAGCTGCAGATGAAGTCGCGCATGGAAGCGGCCATGTACGCCGTGCGCAGCAAGCTCGTCGACGACCTCTGAGTCCTGGCGTGACCTCTGCCCCGGAGCGGTTCACCGTCCTGCAGGCCCGGCGCCTCGCGCTCGGGGCCCTCGGCTTCGCCCGCGGCCGCCCGACCGGACCGGTCGCCGCTCGCCACCTGCGGTCGACGATCGACCGCCTCGGCCTCTTCCAGATCGACTCGGTCAACGTCCTGCAGCGGGCGCACTACCTGCCGCTGTACTCCCGGCTCGGGCCGTACGACACGGCGATGCTGCACCGCGCGGCCGAGCGGCAGCCCCGGCGCCTCGTCGAGTACTGGGCGCACGAGGCGGCCTTCGTCGACGTGCGGCTCTGGCCGGCGATGGCGTTCCGTCGCCACGACGAGACGCGCATGTGGGGCGGTCCGCGGTCGATCGCCCGCGAGAACCCGGAGTTCGTCAGCTGGGTGCTCGACGAGGTGCGCAGGCGAGGTCCGATCACGGCCCGCGCGATCGAGGAGGACCTGCCGCGCGACCGCTCGCACTGGGGGTGGAACTGGTCGGAGGGCAAGCAGGCGCTGGAGTACCTGTTCTACGTGGGCCAGGTCATGGCGGCCGGCCGCACCCCGCAGTTCGAGCGGCTCTACGACCTGCCGGAGCGGGTGCTGCCACCCGACGTCGCCGCCGCCCCCGACCTGTCGAGCCCGGACGCGCACCGGCTGCTGATCGAGCACGCGGCCCGCGCGCTCGGCATCGGCACGGTGCAGTGCCTGCGCGACTACTTCCGGCTCGCCCCGCAGCCCTCGCTCGCGGCGATCGAGTCGCTGACCGACGAGGGCGTGCTCGTGCCGGTGACGATCGACGGCTGGTCGCGACCCGCCTGGCGCCATCGTGACGCCGTCACGCCCCGCAAGGTCCGGGCCCGCGCGCTGGTGAGCCCGTTCGACCCGCTGGTCTTCGAGCGCACCCGCCTGAAGCAGCTGTTCGACTTCGACTACCGGATCGAGATCTACGTCCCGGCCGAGAAGCGGGTCCACGGCTACTACGTGCTCCCGTTCCTGCTCGGCGACCGGCTGGTCGCGCGCGTCGACCTCAAGCACGACCGGCGCACGGGGTGCGTCCAGGTGCTCGGCGCCTACGCCGAGCCGCACGCACCGGACCACACGGCGGTCGAGCTGGCGGCCGAGCTCCGGCTGCTCGCGCAGTGGCTCGGAGCCCCTGACGTCACGGTCGCCGAGCGCGGCGACCTCGCCCCCGCCCTCGCCGAATCGCTCCAGGGTCGTCCCAGCACCCGCGATGCTGGCGAGACCGCCTAGACTCGCCCTGTTCCGGCCAATCCGCCCGGCCCACCTGCTAGGAAGTGCATCCGCGTGCCCAAGATCATCGACAAGATCCTCCGCGCCGGCGAGGGCAAGATCCTCCGTCAGCTCGAGGCCATCGCCGACCAGGTGAACGCTCTCGCCGACGACTTCTCCGAGATGAGCGACGACGACCTCCGCGGCATGACCGAGGAGTTCCGCGAGCGCATCGAGGACGGCGCGTCGCTCGACGACCTGCTGCCCGAGGCGTTCGCCGTCGTGCGCGAGGCCGCCGACCGCGTCCTCGGCCAGCGTCACTTCGACGTCCAGATCCTCGGTGGCGCCGCGCTGCACCTCGGCAACATCGCCGAGATGAAGACCGGTGAGGGCAAGACCCTCGTCTCGACGCTCCCGGCCTACCTCAACGCGCTGGCCGGCAAGGGCGTCCACGTCGTCACGGTCAACGACTACCTGGCCCGCTACCACGCCGAGTGGATGGGCCGCGTGCACCGCTTCCTCGGCCTGACGGTCGGCTCGATCCTGCCCGGGATGACCGCCGCCGAGCGCCGCGAGGCGTACGCGTGCGACATCACGTACGGCACGAACAACGAGATGGGCTTCGACTACCTGCGCGACAACATGGCGACCGACATCGCCGCGTGCGTCCAGCGGGGCCACTTCTTCGCCGTCGTCGACGAGGTCGACTCGATCCTCATCGACGAAGCCCGCACCCCGCTGATCATCTCCGGCCCCACGCAGGAGCAGGTCCAGTGGTACGCGGAGTTCGCCGCGATCATCGCCAAGATGAACCCCGACGAGCACTACGAGGTCGACGAGAAGAAGCGCACGATCAGCGTGACCGAGGAGGGCATCGACGCGGTCGAGAACGCCCTCGGCATCGACAACCTGTACGACTCGGTCAACACCCCGCTCATCAGCTTCCTCAACAACGCCGTCAAGGCGCGCGAGCTGTTCAAGCGCGACAAGGACTACGTCGTGATCGACGGCAACGTCCTGATCGTCGACGAGCACACGGGCCGCATCCTGGACGGCCGCCGCTACAACGAGGGCCTGCACCAGGCGATCGAGGCCAAGGAGGGCGTGCGCATCCGTGAGGAGTACCAGACCCTCGCCACGATCACGCTCCAGAACTACTTCCGCCTCTACGAGAAGCTCTCCGGCATGACCGGTACGGCCATGACGGAGGCCAGCGAGTTCGACAAGATCTACGGCCTCGGCGTCGTGCCCATCCGCACGAACCGTCCGGTCGCGCGCGAGGACCTGCCCGACCTGGTGTACCGCACGGAGGAGGCCAAGTTCGAGGCCGTCACCGAGGACATCGTCGAGCGCCACGCGAAGGGTCAGCCGATCCTCGTCGGCACCACGAGCGTCGAGAAGAGCGAGCGGCTCTCCAAGATGCTCCGCAAGCGGGGCGTCGTGCACGAGGTCCTGAACGCCAAGCAGCACGAGCGCGAGGCCGCGATCGTCGCCCTCGCGGGTCACCGCGGTGCCGTCACCGTCGCGACCAACATGGCCGGCCGCGGTACCGACATCATGCTCGGCGGCAACGTCGAGTTCATCGCCGACCAGGCGCTGCGCAAGCAGGGCATGGACCCGAGCGACCCCGAGAGCGGCTACGAGGACGCCTGGGCCGACGCGGTGGCCACGGCCGAGAAGCAGGTCAAGGCCGAGCACGACGAGGTCGTCGAGCTCGGCGGTCTCGCCGTCATCGGCACCGAGCGTCACGAGTCGCGCCGCATCGACAACCAGCTCCGTGGTCGTTCGGGCCGTCAGGGCGATCCGGGCATCTCGTCGTTCTACCTGTCGCTCGAGGACGACCTCATGCGCCTGTTCAAGGCCGACTGGGTCAACTGGGTCCTGCAGCGCATGAACATCCCCGACGACGTCCCGATCGAGAACAAGCGCGTGACCGGCGCCATCGCCTCGGCGCAGGGCCAGGTCGAGTCGCAGAACTTCGAGACCCGCAAGAACATCCTCAAGTACGACGACGTCATGAGCCGTCAGCGCGAGGTCGTCTACGCCGAGCGTCGCAAGGTGCTCGAGGGCGAGGACCTGCGTGACTGGGTCCACGACATGATCGAGCAGGTCGTCACGGCCTACGTCGCGGGCGCCACCGAGGGCTTCTCGGAGGAGTGGGACCTCGAGGCCCTCTGGACCGCCGTCGGCACCCTGTACCCGGTGACCCGCTCGGTGGAGGACGTCGAGGAGGAGGCCGGTGGCCGCGACAAGCTCAGCCGCGAGGGCCTCACCGCTGCGCTCGTCGAGGACGCGCAGGCCGCGTACGCCCGCCGCGAGGAGGAGCTCACCGAGCCGGTCGCCCGTGAGGCCGAGCGTCTCGTCGTGCTCAGCGTGCTGGACCGCAAGTGGCGCGAGCACCTGTACGAGATGGACTACCTGCGCGAGGGCATCGGCCTGCGCGCGTACAGCCAGCGCGACCCGCTGATCGAGTACCAGCGCGAGGGCTTCGACCTGTTCACCGCGATGATGGAGGCGACGCAGGAGGAGGCCGTCGGCTACCTCTTCAACGTCGAGGTCAACGTGCAGACGCCGGAGGGTGGTGCCGACGGCGAGGCCGAGGCCCCGCAGGTCTCCGCCAAGGGCGTCGAGACGCGGACCGAGCAGAAGCTCGCCTACTCGGCGCCGTCGGAGGACGGCGAGGCCGAGGTCCACACCGAGGACGCCGACGCGGGCGACCCCGAGGTGCGCCGCCAGCAGAACGCCAAGGACAAGGCCCGCCAGAAGGCCAAGCAGCAGCGCAAGAGCCGCAAGAACAACCGCTGATCACCCCTCGCGAGTGAATTCCCGCCCCGTCGCGAGTGGATTCCCGCCCCTCGGCGAGTGAGTTTCGGCCCTTACGAGGGGCGGAAACTCACTCCTGGTGGGGCGGGAATCCACTCGCGAGCGGTCGTTCAGGCCCATTCGAGGGCGGTGCAGCGCCAGCAGGGCTGGTCCCGGTGGTCGGTGACGAGCTCGAGGCGGACCGCCACGGCGCGTGAGCGGCGGTGGTGGACGAACCGCCCGGAGACCTCGGCGATCGTCGGCTCGATCATCGAGACGTGCACCGAGACGACGCGTGCACTGCTGCGACGGCCGGCCGCGCGCTGGTTGCCGATCGCGACCCGGCGCTCGAGCGCCCGGTAGACGTCCGGTGCGAGCCAGCCGGCAAGCTGACGGGTCGGCCGTTCGCCGACCAGGACCTCGACGACCGCCTGCAGGAACCGCGACGTCCGCTCCCGCAGCGGCGCTCCCGGTTCCGGGCCGCGCTCGACCGGCACGGGGAGCACCGGCCGCACCCCCGGGATCGGGAGCGGGATCTGGTGGTCGTCAGGTGAGTCGGCGCCGAACGGCACCAGGACCGCGAGGGCCGTGGCGGTCCTCACGGCGTCACCGGGGTGCCCACGAGGAGCCCGGTCGGGACGACCAGCACCTGACCGGGCACCAGGACGTCGGGGTCGGCCCCGATCACGGCGAGGTTCTGCTCGTGCCAGAGCGCGGTGAGCCGCGCGAGTGCGGCGTCCGGCGTGCCGGCAGGCGCGTGCCGCCGCGCGAGGTCCCAGAGGCAGTCGCCCGCCTGCACCGTGACCGACGGGGCGGCCTCGGCCGGGGCCGGAGCGGGCGCCTCCGGGGCCGCTGTGGTCACGGCGACCGAGGCCCGGTCGGGCAGTGGAAGGCCGTCGAGGTCGCCCGGAGTCGCCTGAGCCGTCGGCCCGAGCACGAGGGCGCCGGTCGTGAGTCCGGCGGCGAGCCACCGCGGGGCGAGCCGCCGGGCGGCGGTGGTGCCGGCCCCCGTGTGCTCGGCCGTCAGCACGAGCAGGGCCGCCACGAGGAGCCAGGCGGCCAGCGCCGCCAGTGCGAGCGTCGTGCCACCAGCCAGGACGTCGGCGAACTCGCCGCCGCGGAGCTGTCGCGGTGCGTCCGGCAGACCGGGCGCGGCCAGCGCGAGACCGGCCGTCGCTCCCGCGGTGGTCAGGAGACCCCGGCGTTGACTGGAATTCATGGTCTAATCCCCCGTTTGATATCGTTTGATGACGTTCAGTGACACACAAGACCGTTTGGTCTCACGTGTCAACGACCCGTGCACAGGGGAGGGGCAGTGCCAATCGGTGGCTACGCTCCCGGCATGCGGTGGGAGCGTCTGTTCCGGGAGCTGGAGGCGTCGCTGCTCGACACCGCGGCTCTCGAGCGCGACGCGCTGGTCGAGGAGCTCGTCGACGAGGAGTGGACCGGTGTCCGCGCTCGCGACCTGCTGTGGGGCGAGGTCGTGCTCGACGTGCTGGGCGCGGGGCGGGTCGAGGGACAGGTCACCCAGGCGCTGACTGACCTGGTCGTCGTGGAGTCGCTCCGTCAGGAAGTCGTCGTGGCGCGGGCCGCGGTGATCGGCTGGTGCGGCGGCCAGGGGCGCGCCCCGTCGCCGAGCCCGGTCCTGGCGCGACTGGGGTGGGCGCGGTTCCTGCGCGAGCTGCGCGACGAGGCGACCGAGGTCCAGGTCGTGCGGGTCGACGGCGGTCGGGTCGAGGGCCGGGTCGAGGCCGTCATCGCCGACGCGGTGCAGCTGGTCTCGGCCCGGGCCGAGGAGTGGGTGCCGCTATCGGCCGTCGCGACGCTGCAGGCGAGTGCTGGTCAGTCGGCGTTCTGACGCGTGTCGAGATCGGCCTCGAGGGCGCTGGGCGTGGACCGGGACTGGGCGTACAGCCGCTGGATGTAGTCCTCGAGCTCGACGTGCTCGACGCGCCACTGACCGCGCCCGCCGATCTGGATGCCGCGGAGGTCCCCCGTGCGGACGAGCGCGTAGACCTGGCGGACCGTCACGTTGAGGACCTCGGCGACATCAGCCAGCGTGAGGAATCGCGGCGTCTCCGAAACCATGCCGCCAGTGTGGCACGGCGGAGTGTCAGGGCGACGGCGACGCGGAGCCCTGTGGACAACTCGACCTGAGGGTGGCGGAGTCCTCGCCGGTTCGAGTAGAACTCCGGGACGGGGTCCCGTGACGGGCCCCGATCGATCCGTTCGGGGGATGGACTCATGGCACGAGCACGGTCGTCAGCAGGGGCGGGTGCGCCCGCGGCGCGGCGCGTCGAGGTCCGGCGGTGGCGCGACCCGCGCCTCCTGGGCGGGGTCGTCCTGGTCCTCGGCGCGACGACCCTCGGTGCTCGGGTCCTGGCGCAGGCCGACGACACCGTGGCGTACTGGGCGGTGGCTGATGACGTCCGTGCCGGCGACCCGGTGCAGCGCGACGACCTGGTCGCGACCCACGTCCAGCTGGGCGGCGACGTCGCCGGGGCGTACGTGCGGGTCGACGACGAGCTGCCCGCCGCGCTCGACGACCTGCGGTGGAGCAGCGACCTCGGGCCGGGCGCGCTGGTCGCGCCGAATTCCTGGCAGGCGGAGGAACCCACCCGCGGCCACCTCCCGGTCTCGGTGCAGACCGGCTCCTTCCCGGCCGACCTGGCGGTGGGCGACCTGGTCGACGTGTGGGTCGGTCCGGGGCCGGGCGAGAGCGTCGAGGCGCCCGCCGAGCGCGTCGCGACGGGCCTGCGCGTCGTCCAGGCGGGGGAGTCCGAGACCCTCGGGGCCAGCGTGACGAGGGCGATCGTGCTCGACCTCGGTCAGGAGACGCTCGCCGGCGACCAGGTCGCCGCGGTCGCGGCCGGGCACGTGACCCTGGTCCGCGTCCCGTGACCGACCTCGCGATCGCGGCGGCCGGGGCTGCGTGGGAGCCGGCCGCGATCGGGGCGATCGAGCGGGCCCCCGACCTGCGTCTGGCCCGCCGCTGCGTCGACGTCGCCGAGCTGCTCGCGCTGGTCCGCACGGGGGCCGTCGCCGCCGTGGTCGTCGACCCGTCGCTGCCGGGGCTCGACCTCGACGTCGTGCGCGAGCTCATGGCTACCGGAGTGGCCGTCGCGGCGTGCGGCGACCCGGAGGCCGCCGCCGCGCTCGGCATCGTCCGCAGGCCGGCGGCAGCGCACCTCGGCGAGGTCGACTGGGGCCAGCCCGCGCCCGTGCCGCCGCCCCCGCCCGTGGTCGACGCCCTCCCGACGTCGCGGAGCATCGTCGTCTGGGGTCCGGCCGGGGCGCCGGGGCGGTCGACCGTCGCGATCTCGATCGCCGCAACCGTCGCAGCGGCGGGTCGTCGGGTCGCGCTGGTCGATGCCGACGTGGCGGGTGGCAGCCTGGCCCAGCAGCTCGGGGTGCTCGACGACCTCAGCGGCGTGCTCGCGGCCTGCCGCGCGGCCGGCAACGGTCGGGCCCACGAGGTCCCGGACCACCTCGTCGAGGTCGAGCCTTGGCTCGACCTGCTCACGGGGCTGCCGCGGGCCGACCTCTGGCCCCACCTGCGCATCGGCGCGTTCACCACGGTCGTCGACCGGCTGCGTGCCGACCACGAGGTCGTCCTGGACGTCGGGTCCGGGATCGACCTCGACGGGGCCGTGGGGCGCTCGCGCCACGCCCTGACCCGCCACCTCCTCGAGAACGCCGACGAGGTCGTCGTCGTGGGCCGCGCCGACCCGGTCGGGCTGACCCGGCTGGTCCACGGCCTGCTCGAGCTCGCGGACGTCCTGACGACCCCTCCGAGCGCCGTCGTGGTCAACCAGGTGCGCCCCGGTCTGGGTTGGACCGAGCGTGAGATCGCCGAGACCGTGCGCCGCCTGACGGGCCGCGTCCCCGACGTCTTCCTGCCGCTCGACCACGCGCTGCTGGACGCCGCCGCGATGCTCGGTCGGTCGCCACGGACGAGTGCTCCGACGTCGTCGTTCGTGCGCCGTCTCGACGACCTCGCCACGTCCCTCACGCGTGGGCGTGCGGTGATAGCGTCGCCTCCACCGGAGTGAGGAGGGCCATGCAGCGCCTGAGCCCGTTGGACGCGTTGTTCCTGCAGAGCGACAGCACCACCGTTCCCCGCCAGATCGCGACCCTGGCGATCCTGGAGGGCGGACCCGAACCCCTCGACCACGATCGTCTCCTGCGCATCATCGACGAGCGGATCGACCTGGTCCCGCGGTACCGCCAGGTGCCGCGCCACGTCCCGGGTCGCATCGGCCCGCCCGTCTGGGCCGACGACGAGAACTTCGACATCACGATGCACGTCCGGCGCTCGGCCCTGCCGTCGCCCGGCACGCGGGACTCGCTGCACGAGCTGGTGGGCCGACTCATCGCCCGTCGCCTCGACCTCGAGCGTCCGCTGTGGGAGCTGTACCTCGTCGAGGGCCTGGAGGACGGGGCCGTGGCGCTGCTGTTCAAGTCGCACCAGGCATTGGTCGACGGCTCCGAGACGGTCGACCTGGCCCAGGTGCTCCTGGAGGAGGTCGCCCACGACCGCGACATCCCGCACGAGGAGTGGACGCCGCGACCCGATCCGGGCGCCGTCACCCTCGCGGCGTCGGCGATCAACCGCACCGTGACCCATCCCGGGGAGGCGCTCCACACGGTCGAGCGCATCGCCGGCCGCTTCGTGCGCCACCTCCCGGGCATCGGCGCCCCCACGCCGCCCACGACCGACGTCCTGCACACCACGCTGTCGCGGCACCGGCGCTTCGCCTCGCTCGCCGTCTCCTTCGACGACCTGCGGCGCGTCCGCGAGCTGCACGGCGGCACGGTCAACGACGCCGTGCTGGCCTCGATCGCCGGGGGTTTGCGCGGCTGGATGCTGACCCGCGCCGAGCCGGTCACGCCGAAGACCAGCTTCCGGGCACTCGTCCCGATGTCGGTCGTCTCCGAGGGTCTGCCGACGTCGCTCGGCTCCCGCGTCCGCGGGCACCTGCTGTCGCTGCCGGTGGGGGAGTCCAACCCCGTCGTGCGGCTCCACCAGGTCTCGTACGCGCTCAAGGACCACCGCGAGACCGGACTGGCCGTGGCGGCCAACGAGCTGGCCAACCTGCCCGGGTTCGCGACCTCGACCTTCCACGCCGTCGGCGCCCGGGTCGCGATGGCGGAGGCGCGCCGCGACCACCACATCACGATCACCAACGTGCCGGGCTCCTTCGATCCGGTCTACCTCGCCGGGCAGCAGGTGCGCGAGGTGTACTCGGCCATCCCGCTGCACGGCAGCCGCGCCGTCTCGATCGCGGTCACGTCGTACAACGGCCACGTGTTCTTCGGGCTGGTCGGCGACCGCGACGCGGTCCCGGACCTCGACGTGCTGGCCCAGTGCATCGCGGAGTCGATGGAGGAGCTGGTCGACACGGCCACGTCGGCCGGGCGCCGAGCCCCGCGGGGCCGGCAGCGGCCGAAGCGCGGTGACGCATGAGGGTCTACCTCGCGGCCGACGCCGACGACCTGGCCCGCCTCGCTGCCGGCGAGGCGTTGACGAACGAGCAGCTCCTGCCCGCCTCGGACGACGAGGAGGACGAGCTCGCCGCGCTGGAGGAGGCCGCCGAGAGCGGTGCCGTCGCCGTCGCGGCCGAGGTCGACGTGGAGGACGACCCGGTGCTGCTGCGGCACGTGGCCGCCTTCCACGTGGCCCTGGACGACAGTGGCCACCTGCAGTGGTTCGGGGCCGACGAGCTCGACGCCGTGCGGGCCCTGCTGGCCTGAGCGCCGGGCGGACGACAAAGGGCCCCGCTCCTTCCCATCGGGAGCGGGACCCTGTGTTGCGTCGAGTGTAGGGCCTGGTTGGCCCTTCGTGTCAGATCTTCGTCTTGCCGAGCTCGACCTCGGCGTTGATCGAGCGAACGATCTGCTTGTGGATCTCCGGCTCGATCTTGCGACCGAGGAGAGGGATCGAGACCTTCACGTCACCCTTGACCGTGAAGACCGTGCCACCCTTTCCGTCGTCCGTGAGCTCTGCAGTACCCAGCATCTCGGCCGGCTGGCCCACGATCGAGACCTTGACGTCGGCGTGGCGGGATCCGTTGCTGCCCTCGGTCCACTTCTCGGTCTGCTTGACCTTCACCGTGGGGCCGGTGAGCTTCTTGACGAAGTCGGGCAGCTCGGCCGGCATCGACCGCACGATCGTCACGACGCCGTCCTGGACGGAGACGTCGTGCTCGAGCGCACCCTGGTCCTCGCAGGTCTCGGTGCGGAACGCCTCGGACGTGATGAGGCCGTACACCTCGTCGACCGTGGCGTCATAGGTGAATGTCTCGGAGAGCTTCATGGGGTCATCCTGTCAGTCGACACGCGACTTGTCAGCGCTCTCAGCGAGCGCTGCCCTCGCCCTCGACGGCCTGCTGCGCTCCGGTCTGGAGCGCCTTGAGCTCGGCGAGCCGGGCCTCGACCTCCAGCGTGTCGCCGTCGGCCTCCAGCTCGGCGAACTGCGAGTCGAGGCTTGCGGAGGCCAGCTCGGCGTGTCCGGCGACGAGCGCCTCGTCGCGGCGCACCTTCTCCTCGAAGCGGGACAGCTCGCTGGTCGGGTCGAGCACGTCGATCGACTTGACCGCGTCGGCGACCTTTGCCTGGGCCTCGGCCGTCTTGGCGCGCGCGACGAGCTGGTCACGCTTGACCTTGAGCTCGTCGAGCTTGACGCGCATCTGGACCAGCCCGGTCTTGAGCTTCTCGACCGTCTCGCCCTGCGAGGCGATCATCGGCGCGGCCTGCTTGGCCTCGCCCTCGAAGGAGATCTGCTTGGTGAGCGCGAGCTTGGCGAGCTGGTCGAAGCGATCGGCCTCGCCCGACTGGCCGCTCGAGCGCAGCACGTCGGCGCGCTGCGAGGCGGCGAGCGCCTTGCCGCCCCACTCCTTCGCGGCGGCGACGTCCTCGGCGTGGTCGGACTCGGCGAGGCGGAGGTTGCCGATCGTCTGGGCCACGGCGTCCTCGGCCTCGGCGATCGAGCTGGTGTAGTCGCGGACGAGCTGGTCGAGCATCTTCTGCGGGTCCTCGGCCTTGTCGAGGAGCGAGTTGATGTTCGCACGGGTCAGCTGGCTGATGCGACCGAGGATGGACTGCTTCTGGGCCATGACGGGTCCTTCGCCTGGGAGCGGGTGTGTGCCTCGATCCAAGCGCACGGCGAGCCCGCACTCAACCGGCGCCGGCCCGGTCGGGCCCCCAGACGCGGGTCAGGCCGGGAAGGTGAGCGTGAAGACGGTGTCGCCGGGGCGGCTGCGCACCGCGACCTGGCCGTCGTGCGCCTCGACGATCGCCTTGACGAGCGACGTGCCGAGACCCGCTCCGCCGGAGGCGCGCGTGCGCGAGGTGTCACCGCGGGTGAAGCGGTCGAACACGTGGGGGACGAGCGCGGCGTCGAGCCCTGGGCCGTCGTCGCGGACCGACACGGTCACCCCGACCGACGTGCTGCGCAGGGCGGTCGTGACGCTCGTGCCCTCGGGGGTGTGGCGCGAGGCGTTGATCAGGAGGTTCGTGACGGCCTGGTGGAGGCGGTCGGCATCGCCCGAGATCTCGACGGCGTCGTCGGGCACCTGGATGCTCCACCGCCGCTCGGGATCGACGACCTGGCGGTCGGTGACGGCCTCGAGCACGATCTGCGTCAGGTCGACCGTCGCCTGCTCCAGCGGGCGGCCCGAGTCCAGACGTGCCAGCAGCAGCAGGTCGTTCACGAGGGCGGACATCCGGGAGGACTCGGTCTCGATCTTGGCGAGCGCCTGCCGCACGACGTCGGGGTCCTCGCCGGAGCGGTGCACCAGCTCGGTGTAGCCCGCGATCGTCGACAGGGGGGTCCGCAGCTCGTGCGAGGCGTCGGCGACGAACTGCCGCACCTGCTGCTCGCTCTCGTGCCGGGCCTCCAGCGAGCTCTCGACGTGGTCGAGCATGACGTTGAGCGCGTCGCCGACGCGACCGACCTCGGTCGCGGGGTCGGTCAGGTCCGAGCGCACGCGCGGCGTGTGGGCCACGGCGCCGCTGGACAGCGGCATCGAGGCGACCTCGTGCGCCGTGGCCGCGACGTCGCGCAGGGGCCGGAGCTGGCGGCGCACCAGGATGCGACCGATCTCGGCCGCGAACAGCACGCCGGCGAGCGTCAGGACGATCTCCCAGAGCATCAGGTTCTGGATCGTCTCGGTGACCTCGTCGGTGGGGAGCCCGCCGACGATCGTCACCCCGTCGGCGTCCCGGACCGCGAGCACCCGGTAGCTGCCGAGCTCGCCCAGGTCGACCGTGCGCACCCGGTCGTCCGTCGGGAGGTCGGCCAGGGTGTCGAGCACGTCGGTCGACAGGGCGTTCTGCTCGCCGTCGCCGATCACGTCGCCGCGCTGGGTCGACCCGTGGAAGACCGCGGTCAGCGTGCCGGTGCCCTGACCGACGGCCACGGGGAGGGGCCCGCTGGAGGGCGGCCGCGGTCCGCCCGGCAGCAGGTCGAGCTCGCGGGTCGAGCGGTCGAGGCTCTCGTGCAGCTGGGAGTCGAGCCGGTCGGTCAGGTGCGACCGCATCGTCATCGCGGTCAGGACCGACGCGCCCACGCCGACGAACGCGACGAGGGCGATGATCGTGACGATCAGGCGGCCCGTGAGGGTCGCGGGCAGGAAGCGGGCCACGAGGTCAGCGTGCCAGGGTCACGGCGCGGGCTTGAGCACGTACCCGGCACCGCGCTTGGTGTGGATCATCGGCGCGTGTCCCGCGTCGACCTTCTTGCGCAGGTACGAGATGTAGAGCTCGACGACGTTGGCCTGGCCGCCGAAGTCGTAGTTCCACACCCGGTCGAGGATCTGGGCCTTGCTGAGGACCCGCTTGGGGTTGCGCATCAGGTAGCGGAGCAGCTCGAACTCGGTCGCCGTCAGCGCGATCTCGTCGCCACCGCGGGTGACGTCGTGGCTGTCCTCGTCGAGGGTCAGGTCGCCGACCGTGAGGACGTGGCTCTCGCGGTGCTCGAGCGCGCCGGAACGGCGCAGGTGCCCGCGCAGGCGTGCGACGACCTCCTCCAGGCTGAACGGCTTGGTGACGTAGTCGTCGCCGCCGGCGGTCAGGCCGTGCACGCGGTCCTCGACGGAGTCGCGGGCCGTGAGGAACACGACCGGGACGTCGGGCGCGAAGGCGCGGATGCGGCGCAGGACCTCGAGCCCGTCGAAGTCCGGGAGCATCATGTCGAGCACGATCGCGTCGGGTCCGACGTCGCGGGCGGCCTGCACGGCGGCGCGCCCCGTGGCGGCGGTCGTGATGTCCCACCCCTCGTAGCGCAGTGCCATCTGCAGCAGCTCGGCGATGTTCTGCTCGTCGTCGACGACGAGGACGCGGACGGGGGATCCGTCCGGGCGGGAGAGGGCCGTGGTCATGATCGACAGTCTGCTCCTGACCGGCCGGAAATGCCTGGCAGAAGCCTGTGCTGAACCTGTGAGTATGGACGAGGTGTGCCGTGCTGCTGCGGTGCCCGGGCTGTCCCAGCGGATGCCTGACCTCGTCACAGGCCCCGGACAGACGCGGTTCGCACGGTGGGGAACATGACTGACACCGCCAGCACCCTCGACACCCCCGTCCCGCCGCCGGCCCCTCCGGAGGCCCAGAACCCCACGCCGGTGCCGCCGGCGGAACCGTCCGGCGAGCGCCGGCGGATCTCGCTGCGGGTCGCCGCCGTCGTCGCGGCCGGAACCCTCGTCGCCGGGGTCGGCGCCGGCACGGGCCTCGGCTTCGCCCTGGACTCGGGCAACGGCAACGGCAACGCCAACGGCAACGGCTCTGCCCCGGGACAGCTCCAGCCCGGCCAGGTGCCGGGCGGGCCCGGAGCCGGTCAGGGCCCCGACGGACGGGTCGGCCCGCCCGGCTCCGGCGGCCCCCAGGGGTCCCAGGGCTCGGAGGACTCCTCCGACTCGGCGTCCTGACCCCGCGGGAGGTGCGCTGGCGGGGTGCCACGCGGTAGACAACCTGCATGGCCCCCGACAGCGCAGCCGCGCGCGAGACCCGCAGGTCGCGGGTCTCCTTCGTCTGGCGCCTGCGCGTCGCGATGGTCACGGGACTCGTCCTGACCAGCGTCGTCGGTGCCGTGATCGTGTACTGCCTCGCGACGCTCGTCATCCCGCTGCCCATCGCGAACGACGACGACCTCGCGATCGTCAACCTCGTGACGGTCTCGATCGTCGTCCCGGTCCTGCTGACCACCGGGATCATCGCGGGCCTGCGGATCTCGGCCCCGGCACTGCGGTGGGTGCGCCAGGACCGCCCACCGACCGACGCCGAGAAGCGAGCGGTGCTCGACGTGCCGCGGCGCTTCTTCGTCCTGCACGCCGTGCTCTGGGCGATGGGCGCGCTGTTCTTCGCGATCTTCAACGCCGTCGTCTCGGTGCAGCTCGGCGTGACGGTGCTCCAGGTCGTGGGCCTGGCCGGCATCACGACGAGCTCGGTGGCCTATCTCGTCTCGGAGCGCCTGACCCGGGGGCTCGCCGGGCGCGCCCTGGCGAGCGGGATCCCGGAGAGCCTGCGCGTGCGCTCGGTCGCCAATCGCACGATGTTCGCGTGGATGCTCGGCACCGGGGTCGTCGTGTGGGGGATCGGGGCCGTCGGCCTGGCGTCCCTCGTGCGGCGCGACGACGTCACGGTCGTCCAGCTGTCGATCACGATGCTGGTCCTCGGCTCCCTGGGGTTCGTCGTCGGCGGGTTCACGATCTACGTCGCGGCTCGCGCGTCGTCGGACCCCGTGCGGGTGCTGCGGAACGCGATCTCCCAGGTCGGCGCGGGCGACCTCGAGGCGCGCTCACCCATCTACGACGGCACCGAGATCGGGCTGCTGCAGGCGGGCTTCAACGAGATGGTGGCGGGCCTGCGCGAGCGCGAGCAGCTGCGGGACCTGTTCGGCCGCCACGTCGGCGGCGACGTCGCCCGTGCGGCCGCGGCCGGAGGAGTCCGTCTCGGCGGCGAGGCCCGCCACGTCGTCGTGCTGTTCGTCGACGTCATCGGCTCCACCGCGATCGCCGCCCAGCGACCGCCCGAGGAGGTCGTCTCGCTCCTGAACCGGTTCTTCACCGTCGTGATCGAGGTCGTGCACGACCACGACGGCTGGATCAACAAGTTCGAGGGCGACGCGGCGCTCGCGATCTGGAACGCGCCGGTCGAGGTCGACGCCCCGGAGGAGAAGGCGCTGACCGCGGCGCGCGTCATGGCCGCGCGCCTGGCGGGGGAGGTGCCCGAGCTCGCGGCGGCGATCGGCGTGTCCGGCGGGCGAGCCGTCGCCGGCAACGTCGGCGCCGCCGAGCGCTACGAGTACACCGTGATCGGCGACCCCGTGAACGAGGCGTCCCGGCTCACCGCGCGGGCCCAGCAGCTGCCGCCGTCGCACGTCGCGGCCAACGCCGGCCTGCTGGACGCGGCGGGTGACGAGGCCGAGCACTGGCGTGAGGTCGAGCCGTTCGTGGCCCGGGGACGCACCGAGCCGACCCGGGTGGCGGCCCCGGCCGACTGACCGTCGTCAGGCGTGGGCGGCGGTGGTGCTCGCGTAGGAGGTCCTCAGGATCTCCTCGAGCACGTCGAGGTCGACGTCCGCAAGACGCTTCACGTGCAGGCACACCTGCGTCGTGCTGTGCCGGCCCAGGCGCGCGAGGGCCTCGGCGTGCTGGTCGGTGCCGTCGTTGAGGTACAGCGAGAGCTTGCCGACGCGCGGCGAGAAGCCGATGACCGCGGCATCGCCCTCGCGCCCGCTGGCGTAGCGGTAGTGGTAGCTGCCGAAGCCGATGATGCTCGGGCCCCACATGACCGGGGCGGCGCCGCTGGCGCGCGTCATGACCTCGATCAGCGCCGCGCAGTCGGCGCGGGTCGTCTCGTCGGCGACCGACGCGACGAACTCCTCCACCGCGACCTCGGTCGGGCGGGTCTTCGCGTCGTCGGCCATGACCGCAGCGTAGGACGGTCAGACCGCGCCGGGGAAGTCCTGCTGCCGCCAGGCCTCGTAGACCGCGATCGACGCGCAGCTCGCCAGGTTCATCGACCGCCTCGACGGCTGCATCGGCAGGCGGAGGCGGTCGCTGACCCGGGGGTCGTGCTGCACCTCGTCGGGCAGCCCGGTGGGCTCGGAGCCGAACATCAGCACGTCGCCCGCCTCGTAGGCGACGTCGGTGTACCGGCGGGTGGCCGAGGTCGTGAAGGCGAACACCCGGGCGCCGTCGAAGGCGGCGTAGGCGCTCTCGAGGTCCTCGTGCACCGTCACGACCGCGAGGTCGTGGTAGTCGAGCCCCGCGCGGCGCAGCTTGCTGTCCTCGAGATCGAACAGCGGGTCGACCAGGTGCAGGTGGGCGCCCGTCGCGGCGGCCAGCCGGATCGCGCTGCCGGTGTTGCCGGCGATGCGCGGCTCGACGAAGCAGATCTGGAACACGGCTCGCACAGTACTCGGAGCGCTCTAGACTCATCGCTCATGGCAGCCCCCACGCGCGTGCGCGTCTCCCAGATCTACACCTCGAGCCCCGAGGTCGTCTTCGACGCCCTCGCCGAGCACGAGAACCTCGGCCCCGTCCTCGGTGCGAAGGTGCGCCGGGTCAAGGACGGCGACAGCGAGCGCAACGGCGTCGGCTCGACCCGGTCGCTCAAGATCGGTCCGCTCCCGGGCTTCGAGGAGACCACGACGGTCGCCGACCGGCCGACGCTGATCGAGTACAAGATCACGAAGGGCTCGCCGCTCAAGGGCCACTGGGGTCGCCAGGCCCTGACCCCGACCGCCGACGGCGGCACGCGGCTCGACTACACGATCGGCTTCGACGCAGCCGTGCCCGGCCTCGCGGTGGTCGTCGGCAAGATCCTGACCCTCGCGATCGGCAAGGGCCTGCCCAAGCTCGTCCCGTGACCTGCTCACCCAGTGCCGAAGGCGGGATTCGAACCCGCACACCCTGAGGTACGGCGTCCTAAGCGCCGCGTGTCTGCCTTTCCACCACTTCGGCGATCACCCAATTCTATGACGTCGCCGTGGCGGCAGCGTCCTCTCGGAGGTGGACGCCGCGACTGCGACCGGCGAAGTTGGGTGTGAGCCGGTGGCAGTTGGGGCAGAGAAAGCGGAGGTTCTCGGCGGTGTTGTCATGGATGTCGCCGTTGATGTGGTCGACCTCGAGCGTCAAAGGCTCCGACATCCACTCCCCAGGGTTGCCGCATCGTTCGCAGCAGTAGGGGCGCCCCGACTCGCGAAGCGCGCGGCGGAGCATGTGCGCATGAGCACGTCGTTGCGAGGGATCGCGACGGACCAGGATCTGTTCCGGTGTCAAGCGCGCGTACTTCTGGCCCTTCCCAGGTCGACGGAAGTGCGAGGTGTCGAACCCGTGCTTCTTGATGACGCGGCCGAGATGGGTGTGCGCGCCACCGTTGGGCCTCAGACCGAGCTTGCGAACGACCTCGGCCACGGACGTCGACTCGATCACGAGCGGCTCCAGGAGCTCGCGGGTGTACTTGTACGGGCCTCTCATGCCGCAGACGCTAGGAGCGCCCGCGGACAGTCGGGCTGCGTGCCGGTGAGGGCTGTGGATAACGGCGCGGGTGTGGACCGGCGGTCAGTCGAGCTTCAGGTCGCGGCGGAGCTTGGCGACGTGGCCCGTGGCCTTGACGTTGTAGGCGGCGTACGAGATCGCGCCCTCGGGGTCGACGACGAACGTCGAGCGGATGACGCCCTGCACGACCTTGCCGTAGAGCTTCTTCTCGCCGAAGGCGCCCCACGCGGTCAGGACCTCCTTCTCGGGGTCGCTCAGCAGCGTGATGGTCAGGCCGTCGTTCTCGCGGAACTTTGCGAGCTTCTCGGGCTTGTCGGGGGAGATGCCGACGACCTCGTACCCCTCGGCCTTCAGTCGGTCGAGCGACTCGGTGAAGTCGCAGGCCTGCTTGGTGCAGCCCGGCGTCATGGCCGCCGGGTAGAAGTACACGATCACCGAGGTGCCGCGCAGGGAGGACAGCGTGACGGTCTCGCCGGTGTCGCTCGGGAGGGTGAAGTCGGGTGCGGTGTCACCGGGCTGCAGTCGTGTCGTCATGAGGCCTATCCTGGCCCAGCGGGCGGAACGTCCGACCGATGGGGACAGGAGCGAGACGTGGCGCGAGAGACCGACCAGCTGGTGTCCGAGATCGACGAGGTGCGCGACCACCTCGCCGCCACGATCGACACGTTGATCGACCGGACCAGCCCGAAGTCGATCCTGCGGCGCACCACGGCGTCCGTGAAGGCGAAGTTCGTCGACGAGAGCGGATCACCGCGCTTCGAGACGATCGTCCCGCTCGTCGCCGGGGTGGCGGGCGTCCTCGCCGCCGCGATCGTGGTCCGTCGCCTGACCCGCTGACATGAGCACCAAGCTGTCGCTGTGAGGCCCCATCCGCTGTTGTCCCTGCGGCGGGTGCCCCGTCCGCAGGAGTCCTTCGCCGACCGCTGGGCCACGCTGCGCCGCCGCTGGCGGCTCATGCTGCGGCTCAGCATCTCGACGGCCGCGGCGTTCGCGATCGCGACCCACCTCCTGGGCCACCAGCAGGCGTTCTTCGCGCCGATCGCCGCGGTCATCGTCATCATCGCGGGGGCGGGGCAGCGGGGCCGCACGACGATCGAGCTCGTCGTCGGGGTCGCCATCGGCGTCTTCGTGGGGGAGCTCCTGATCCTCACGATCGGCCGCGGCGCCTGGCAGATCGCGCTGGTCGTGGCCCTCACCGTGGCGGTCGCGACGCTCGTGGGCATCAAGGGCCTCGCGCTGACCCAGGCCGCCAACTCGGCGGTGCTGCTGGCGGCCGTGCTGCCCGCGACGGGCGCCGGCAACCCGGCGGTCACCCGCTTCCTCGACTCGCTCGTGGGCGGGGCGTGCGGCCTGGCGATGGTGCTGCTCCTGCCGCGCAACCCGGTGCGCGACATGAACCAGCAGGTCCAGCGCCTGCTCGAGGACATCGCCGAGGTCCTCGACCGCGTGGCCCAGTCGCTGCGCACGGGCGACGCGGCACTGGCCGACATCGCCCTCGGGCAGGCCCGGTCGGCGCAGGCCCTGATGGACTCCGTCTCCTCGACCGGCGTCAACGTCGCCGAGATCGCGCGGATGTCACCCGTGCGCTGGCGCCAGCGCGAGGAGCTCGCGCGGTTCGTCGGCTCGGTGCGCGACCTGGACAACGCGCTGCGCGACGTCCGCGTCCTGGCGCGCCGGGTGTCCGCGATGCTGCGGCACGGCGAGACCGCGCCGCGCGACATGCAGGACGCGATCGAGCGCATGGGCAGGGCGGTGCGGATCTACGCCGACGACCTGGCGACGCACGACAGCTTCGCGGAGGCGCGCGACGAGCTCGTCGCGGCGGCCCGCATCGCGATCACGTGCCTCTCGGGGGAGATGACGATCAACGCCGCCGCGATCGGCGCTCAGGTCCGCTCGCTCGCGGCCGACCTGCTGTCGGCCAGCGGCGTGACCCGCGACGAGCTCGGCGACCTCCTCGCGTTCGACTGAGCGACGCCGGCGCGTGTCGGCCTCGACAGGCGGACGTCCGACGGGCTAGCCTGCTGTCACCCGCACGACGAGAGAGGTGAGCCCCATGAAGAACCACGCCGACATGAACGACGCGTTCCGCGTCACGTCCGCCGTCCCGTTCTCGAACGGCTCGTCCTCCGGAGTCGTGCACCTGCCGTAGTACCTGCGGCACGTCCACACCACCGCTCCGGATCGACGATCCGGGGCGGTTTTCTCTATGTCCACTCAATCGAAAGGAGGCGCGCCATGACCATCAAGACCTCACGCACGACCGATCCCATGCCCGCACACACCCATCCGACCACCCCCGGCCGGAATGCCGGTCGACCCACGGGGGAGGAGGTGTCGGACATGGCCCGATTCGGTCGCCAGGCCCGCGTCAAGCGCGCCTGGGACGAGTTGTCGGAGGCGGACCGCGAGGTCCTGCTGAACCAGGCGCGCGAGCGTCGTGAGCAGCAGGCGCAGCGCGACGCACGTTTCGTCGACGCGTACTCGCACCGCCTGATCAAGTAAGCCCGTCACCACGGCGCCGGTGCTCCCGCAGGGGAGTGCCGGCGCCGTCGTGCGTCACGGGTCGGCGACGTCATCGAATCGCAACCACTGAACCGTCCGGACGGTATAGCCAGGCCCGCGCTGCGCTCCTACGATCGACGCACCGACGAGGGGAGCAGGCATGGGACGCACGATCGAGACCGTCGCGGTCTTCGGGCTGGGCAAGGTGGGCGAGCTGGTCGCGCTGATGCTGGTGGAGTCCGGCTTCGCCGTGAAGGGCTACGACGCGACGGCCCGCGAGGGCGCGGCCGGCGTCGAGGCCTTCGACCGGCACCAGCTCGACGTGAGCGACGAGGCCGGCATCCGCCAGGCGCTCGAGCACGTCGACGCCGTGGTCTCGTGCCTGCCGTACCACCGCAACATCGCGGTGGCCGAGGCCGCGCACGCGACCGGCACGCACTACTTCGACCTGACCGAGGACGTCCCGACGACGCAGCGCGTCATCGAGCTGTCGCAGCTGGGCAGCGACTCGACCTTCGCCCCGCAGTGCGGGCTCGCGCCGGGCCTGATCGGCATCGTGGGCGCCTCGATCGCGGCGACGTTCCAGAAGATCAAGTCGATCGAGCTCAAGGTCGGGGCGCTGCCGCAGAACCCCACCGGGCTCCTCGGCTACGCCTTCAACTGGTCGGCCGAGGGCGTCGTGAACGAGTACCTCAACGACTGCGAGGTCCTGCGGTCCGGCCACCGGCAGATGGTGCCCGCGATGACCGAGAAGGAGCGGGTCGTGATCGGCGGCATCGAGCTCGAGGCCGCGCTGACGTCCGGCGGGCTCGGGACGATGTGCCAGACCTACGAGGGTCGGGTCAACCGGCTCGACTACAAGACGATGCGGTACCCGGGGCACTTCAAGCAGATGCACTTCCTGTTCGACGAGCTCGGGCTGCGCGACGAGCGCGAGCTCGTCAGCCGGGTCCTGCAGGACGCCAAGCCCCCCGTCAGCGACGACATCGTGTACCTCCACGCCGCGGTCGAGGGCGTCAAGGACGGCCTGGCGTTCCGCGAGAACTACGTGCGCGGCTACCTGCCGACCGACGTCGGCGGACGCCGCTGGCGCGCGATCTCCTGGACCACGGCGGCCTCGGCCGTGGCTGTCGTCGAGCTGGTGGCGGAGGGCAGACTGCCTGACACGGGCTTCGTCCGCCAGGAGGACATCGCCCTGACCGACCTGAAGAGCACCAACGCCGGACGACTGTTCGCCGAGGCAGGAGAACCCCGATGACCCAGACCGCACCCTCCTCGCCCGTCGGCGCCGACGCCCTCGCGGTGCTCGCCCGGCTGGGCGTCTCGCTGGCCACCGGCGGCGACCTCGTGGCGAGCTCGCCGATCGACGGCGCGGAGATCACCCGCGTCGCGGCCCACACGCCCGCCGAGGTCGCCGAGGCGGTCGGCCGGGCCCACGAGGCCTTCCTCACCTGGCGCACGGTGCCGGCACCGGTGCGGGGTGCGTTCGTCCGCGAGCTCGGTGAGCTGCTGCGCGAGCACAAGGACGACCTCGGCCGCCTCGTCAGCATCGAGGCCGGCAAGATCCTCAGCGAGGGCCTCGGCGAGGTGCAGGAGATGATCGACATCTGCGACCTCGCGGTCGGCCTGTCGCGCCAGCTGCACGGCCTCACGATCGCGACGGAGCGCCCGGGCCACCGGATGATGGAGCAGTGGCACCCGCTCGGCGTGGTGGGCGTCATCAGCGCCTTCAACTTCCCCGTCGCGGTGTGGTCGTGGAACGCGGCCCTCGCCTTCGTCTGCGGCGACGCCGTGGTCTGGAAGCCCTCGGAGAAGTCGGTGCTCACGGCCCTGGCGTGCCAGGCGCTCGCCGCCGAGGCCGCGCGCAGGACCGGCGCCCCGGAGCACCTGAGCCAGGTCGTCGTCGGTGCCGCCGACGTGGGGGAGGCGCTCGTCGACGACCCGCGCGTGCCCCTGGTCTCGGCCACGGGCTCGACGCGCATGGGCAAGGCCGTCGCGCCCCGCGTGGCGGCGCGGCTCGGGCGCTCCCTGCTCGAGCTCGGTGGCAACAACGCCGCGATCGTGGCGCCCTCGGCCGACCTCGACCTCACGGTGCGCGGACTCGTGTTCTCGGCCGCCGGCACCGCGGGTCAGCGCTGCACGTCGCTGCGGCGCGTCATCGTGCACCGCTCGGTGAAGGACGAGCTCGTGCGCCGTCTTGCGGGGGCCTACGAGTCCCTGCCGATCGGCTCGCCGCTGGAGCCCTCGACGCTGGTCGGTCCGCTGATCGACGCGGCAGCCGGCAACGGCTTCGACGCAGCGGTGGCGCAGGCTCGGGCCGAGGGCGGCACGGTCGTCGCGGGTGGCTCGCGCGACGACGGCGTGGCCGGCGGCACCTACGTCCGCCCGACCATCGTCGACATGCCCGCGCAGTCCGCGATCGTCGAGACCGAGACGTTCGCGCCGATCCTCTACGTCCTGACCTACGACGAGCTGGACGAGGCCATCGCGCTGCACAACGCGGTGAGCCAGGGGCTCAGCTCGTCGATCTTCACGCTCGACGTCCGCGAGGCCGAGACGTTCGTGTCGGCCGTCGGCTCGGACTGCGGCATCGCGAACGTCAACATCGGGCCCTCGGGCGCCGAGATCGGTGGCGCGTTCGGCGGCGAGAAGGACACCGGCGGCGGACGCGAGTCGGGCTCCGACGCGTGGCGCGCCTACATGCGGCGCACGACCAACACGGTCAACTACTCGACCGAGCTCCCGCTGGCCCAGGGGGTCGAGTTCCTGTGACACCGGGGTCCCTCGGCCCGGCGGTCTCCTCGACCGAGCTGCGGGCCCGGTTCGCCCGCGCGCTGTCGGACCTCTACGGCACGGAGGTCCCGGCCTACACGACGCTCGTGCGCACGTGCGAGGAGATCAACGCCGAGGTGCTCCGGCGCCTGGGGCCGGAGGCCGAGCGGCTCGGGTCGATCGGGCGCGTCACGGCCGAGCGTCACGGCGCGATCCGGGTCGGCACGGCGGAGGAGATCGCCCAGGTCGCCCGCGTCTTCGGCGCGTGCGGAATGCACCCCGTCGGTTTCTACGACCTGCGGGAGGCCACGCCGCCGATCCCGGTCGTGTCGACGGCCTTCCGGCCCGTCGATCGGGCCGAGCTGGCGGCCAACCCGTTCCGCGTGTTCACCTCGGTGCTCGTGGCCGACGACCGCCGGTTCTTCGACGCCGACACCCAGGCCCGGCTCGAGGAGTTCCTGGCGGCGCGGCAGCTGTTCCCGGCCGAGCTGCTCGACCTCGCCGACGCCGCGGAGGCGGCCGGCGGGCTGTCTGAGGCCGATGCGGCGCGCTTCCTCGAGCTCGCCACCGCGGCGTTCGCGCTGTCCGCCGAACCGGTCGACCGCGCCTGGTACGACCACCTGGAGTCGATCAGCAGCGTCGCGGCCGACATCGGCGGCGTGACCTCGACCCACATCAACCACCTGACCCCGCGGGTGCTGGACATCGACGAGCTGTACCGGCGCATGGAGGCGCAGGGCATCGCGATGATCGACCGCATCCAGGGCCCGCCCGGAGACACCGGCCGGCCCGACGTGCTGCTGCGGCAGACCTCCTTCCGAGCCCTGGCCGAGCCCCGCCGGTTCCGCGAGGTCGACGGCACGGTGGTCACGGGCGAGCTGCGGGTCCGCTTCGGGGAGGTGGAGGCCCGTGGGGTCGCGCTGACCCCGGCCGGTCGCGCGCTCTACGACGACCAGGGCCTCACGGCGTTCCCGCCCACGGAGGCCGAGCTGCACGCCCAGGACCTCGCGTACTACGTCGAGGACGGCGACGTCCTGCGGCCCATCGTCTACGAGGACTTCCTGCCGAGGTCCGCCGCCGGGATCTTCGCCTCCAACCTCACCAGCGACGGCGCGAGCGACGCGACCCAGCGTGCCGCCGCCCGCGACGCCACCTGGCTGCAGGACGCGCTCGGACGCCCGCTCCACGACCCGTACGCGCTGTACGACGCCGAGCGGGCCGCCGCCTCCCGCTGAGTCCGTGCCGCTCCGAGTGGTTGCGGAGTGCCACCATCGAGGGCATGGAACCGATGGAGCTCGCCGTGCTCGGCGTCATCGTGGTCGTGGCCGTGTGCGTCGTCTCGCCCAAGCTGGGCGTCGCGGCACCGCTGTCGCTCGTCGCGGTCGGCGTCGGCCTGTCGTTCGTGCCCGGGGTGCCGGACGCCCAGGTCGACCCCGAGATCATCCTCGCGGGCGTGCTGCCACCGCTGCTGTACGCGTCGGCGGTGACGATGCCGATCACCGACTTCCGCCGCGACCTGAAGGCGATCAGCGGCCTCTCGGTGGTCCTGGTCGTCGTGACGTCCTCGGTGCTCGGTCTGGTGCTCCCGCTGGTCGTGCCCGGCATCGGTTTCGCCGAGGCGTTCGCGCTCGGGGCGATCGTCAGCCCCACCGACGCCGTCGCGACGTCGATCGCCCGCCGCACCGGGGCGCCGCCGCGCCTGCTGACGGTGCTCGACGGCGAGAGCATGCTGAACGACGCGACGGCCCTGGTGCTGCTGCGCAGCGCGATCGCCGCGACCGGTGTGACGGTCTCGGTGCTCGAGGTCGGGCTGCACCTGCTCCAGGCCGTCGTCGTGGCCTGCCTGGTCGGTGTCGTGGTGGCCGGGTTCAGCCTGGCGATCCGGTCGCTGGTCAAGGACGCCACGGTCGCGACCGCGATCTCCTTCGTCGTGCCGTTCGTCGCGTACGCGCCGGCCGAGCACCTGGGCGGCTCGGGCCTGGTGGCCGTCGTGATCGCGGGCCTCGGCATCGGGTCGCGCGGCTACGTCGAGCTGCGGCCGGAGGACCGGGTGGCCGAGCGCATCAACTGGCGCACGATCGCCTTCCTCCTGGAGGGGGCGGTCTTCCTCGTGATGGGCCTGCAGCTGCGGCCGCTGTGGGACGACTTCCAGTCGACCGGGCAGTCGGTCGGTCTGGTCGCCGCTGTCGCGGCGATCGTGCTCGGGGTCGTGATGGTCTCGCGGGTCCTGTTCAACGCCTTCCTGCTCGTGACGCTCTACGGCGACCGCAAGCAGCACGAGGCGTCGCGCCCCCGCATCGCGGCCCTGCGCGACTTCCTGGCCTCGCCCGAGGCGCAGCGGCACTCCGAGGCGCGGCGGGAGCGGGCGCTCCGCGCGATCGAGCGCCGCGAGCACGACATCACGTTCTACGGGGAGCAACGTCTGCGGCCCCGCGACGGCCTGGTGCTGACCTGGGCGGGCATGCGCGGCTGCATCACGGTCGCCGCGGCGCAGACCCTCCCGCCCGACCTGGCGCAGCGCGACCTCCTCGTGCTGGTCGCGTTCACCGTCGCGGGGGCCTCGCTGCTGGTGCAGGGCGGCACGCTGGGCTGGGTCGTGCGGCGGCTCGGTGTCGTCGACGACCGGGCCGAGGCGCGCCGCGAGCAGCTCGGGCTGCTGATCACGGCGCTGGCGGACGTCTCGCAGTCGCGGTGCGACGAGACCGAGGCCGAGGGGCTGGACGGCCGGCCCGTCGACCCCTCCGTCGTGCAGCACGTGAGGCGCCGGTCCACCCCGGCGGCCGAGTGGGCCTGGGCCGGGGTGGAGGGACCCGAGCGCGAGCAGCTGCTGCAGGACTTCCGCGAGCTCCACCTGCGGGTCATCGAGGACCAGCGGGAGGCGCTCCTCGCCCTGCGCTCGGCGGGTCGCTACGACTCCCTCGTGATCGGCGAGCTGCTCGACCGCCTCGACGCCGTCCAGGCCACCGGGCGGTGAGCCGGGGACCTGTCAGGGGCGCTTGACGATCTTGACGAGCTGGCCCGTGGCGACGACCTGGCCGTCGCTCTCGACCTGGCCGGACAGGAAGGCCATGCCCCCGCCGAGCCGGTCGATGCGGGCGCTGGTCTGCACGGTCGAGCCGAGCCGGGCGGCCGAGACGATCGAGATCGAGGAGCTGATCGTCGCGGCGTGCGAGCCCCGCGGCAGCTCGGCGGCGAGGCAGAGGAAGGCGGTGACGTCGATCAGCAGGCCGTGCAGCCCGCCGTGCAGCACGTCGGTCGGGGTCGCGGTGCCCGTGGCGACGTCGAGCTCGAGACCCGCCGAGGGGTCACCGGGGACCCGCAGCCGCAGGCCCAGCGTCCGGTGCAGCGGGGTGTTGAGGACGGGCTCGAGGACGTCGTCGATCCAGCGGGGCTCGGTCATGAGGCACATCGTCGCAGCCGTCGTCGGCCGAACTGTCGGTGGACGGTGGCAGCCTGGCTGCATGGGACGCACCGTGCAGATCACCTTCGACGCCGCCGACCCCGCCGCCGTCGCCGAGTTCTGGGCCGCAGCCCTGCACTACGAGGTGCAGGCGCCGCCGCCGGGCTTCGCCACGTGGGAGGAGGCGCTCACGGCCTTCGGGGTGCCGCCCGAGCTCCACAACTCCCGGTCCGCCGTCGTCGACCCCGACGACGTGGGCCCGCGGCTGTTCATCCAGCAGGTCCCCGAGGCCAAGGCGGGCAAGAACCGCGTGCACCTCGACCTCCGCGTCGCGCCCGAGCTGCGGGGTGACGAGCGCATGGCCGCCCTCGAGGCGGAGTGCGAGCGTCTTGCTGCGCTCGGTGCCACGCGGCTCTACCGGGTCGAGCCCGACGGGGGCATGGAGCACGGCTTCATCACGATGGCCGACCCCGAGGGCAACGAGTTCTGTCTCGACTGACCCCGCGGATCAGCTCACGGGAGCAGCAGGAGCTTGCCGGTCGTGGCGCGCCCCTCGAGGTCGACGTGCGCCGTCGCGGCGTCGGCCAGCGGGTACGTCCCGCCGATCCTGACGTCGAGGTCGCCAGAGGCCACGGCCCGCAGCACCTCGCTCGCGCGCCACTCGAGCTCGGCACGATCGGCGATGAAGTGCGCCAGCGACGGTCGGGTCAGCACGAGCGAGCCGCCGGAGTTCAGGTCCTGCGGGTCCACCGGCGGCACCGGCCCGCTCGCGGCGCCGAACAGCACGAACGTGCCGCGGGGCGCGAGCGCCGCCAGGCCCTCGTCGAACGTCGTGGCGCCGACGCCGTCGAAGACCGCGCGCAGGCCACGGCCCTCGGTCAGGTCGCGGGCCGCCGGGCCGAAACCCTCGTAGTCGAGCACGTCGGACGCACCGGCGCCGCGGGAGAGCTCGGCCTTCTCGGGTGAGCCGGCCGTGGTCAGCACCCGTACGCCGTGACGCGTCAGCATCTGGGTCAGCAGCAGACCGACGCCGCCGGCCCCGGCGTGCACCAGCACGGTGTCGCCCTCGGCCAGCGGGAGGATCGAGTGGACCAGGTAGTGCGCCGTCATGCCCTGCAGCATCACCGCGGCGGCGAGCTGCGGGTCGGTGCCCTCCGGGACGCGGACGGCCTGCGCGGTCCGGACGATCGCGTGCTCGGCGTACGCGCCCTCGCCGTGACCCCAGGCGACGGTGTCGCCCTCGGCGAACTCCGTGACGCCGTCGCCGACCGCCAGGACGCGGCCGGCGGCCTCCTTGCCGAGCGTGAACGGCAGGGGCGTCGGGTACTGGCCCGAGCGCTGGTAGGTGTCGATGTAGTTGACGCCGGCGGCGGCCACCTCGACGAGGAGCTCACCGGTGCCGGGATCCGGCACCACGATCTCCTCCAGACGCATCTGCTCGGGTCCGCCATGGTCTCGGATCACGATCGCGCGAGTCATGCCGTCAGCCTACGGATCACGCGGCACAATGGTCGACACGACGAGCACGGAGGTGCGCCATGACGTTGTACCGCGACTCCGCGGTCGTGCTGCGCACCCACAAGCTCGGTGAGGCCGATCGCATCATCACGATGCTGACGCGCAACCACGGGCAGGTCCGGGCCGTCGCGAAGGGTGTCCGCAAGACCTCGAGCCGCCTCGGCGGCCGCCTCGAGCCGTTCATGCACGTCGACCTGCAGTTCGCCGTCGGGCGCACGCTCGACATCGTCACCCAGGCGCAGACGATCGACCCGTTCTCGCGTCGGCTCGGTGGCGACTACCGCGCCTACACCGCCGGCACCGTGATGCTCGAGACCGCCGAACGCGTCGTGCCCGAGGACTCCGAGGCGTCGCTGCCGCAGTACCAGCTCCTCGTCGGTGCCCTGCGAGCCCTGACCGAGCAGCGCCAGCCGGCCGGCCAGCTGCTCGACTCCTACCAGCTGCGGGCCCTCGCGATCGCGGGCTACGCCCCGAGCTTCGGCTTGTGCGCGCGCTGCGGCGCACCAGGGCCGCACCGCAACTTCAACGCCGCTTCCGGCGGCATCCTGTGCGACACGTGCCGGGTGCCGGGATCGGCGGCCCCGAGCGCCGTCACGGTCGCGCTGCTCGGTGCGCTGCTCGCGGGCGACTGGGAGGCCGTCACCGCGTCGGACGACCGCTCGCGACGCGAGGCCACCGGCATCGTCAACGCCTACGTCGCGTGGCACCTGGAGCGCTCCCTGCGTTCGCTCGCCCACGTCGATCGGTAGGTTCGACCGGGTGAACCCGTCCGTCCCGCCGCCACCACGGCGCGGGGAGCCACGCCCGCCCCGGCCCCACCCGTCCGGCGTGCGCGCGCCCGACCTCCCGCCCGAGCTCGTGCCGCGCCACGTCGGCATCGTGATGGACGGCAACGGCCGCTGGGCCAAGGAGCGCGGACTCCCGCGCACGGCGGGTCACGAGATGGGCGAGGCGGCCCTGTTCGACGTCGTCGAGGGTGCCGTCGAGCTCGGCATCGAAGCCGTCTCGGCCTACGCGTTCTCGACCGAGAACTGGAAGCGCTCGCCCGAGGAGGTGCGCTTCCTGATGGGCTTCAACCGCGACGTGATCCGCCGGCGCCGTGACGAGATGCACGAGATGGGGGTCCGCGTCCGCTGGGCCGGTCGTCGTCCGCGCCTGTGGCGCAGCGTCGTCAAGGAGCTCGAGGCGGCCGAGGAGCTCACCCGCGCCAACACGGTCTGCACGCTCACGATGTGCGTCAACTACGGCGGTCGCGCCGAGGTCGTCGACGCGGCCACGGCGCTGGCGCGCGACGTCGCGGCGGGCAAGGTCAACCCCGACCGCATCGACGAACGCACGTTCGCCCGCTACCTCGACGAGCCGTGGATGCCCGACGTCGACCTGTTCTGGCGCACCTCCGGCGAGCAGCGCACCAGCAACTTCCTGCTCTGGCAGTCGGCCTACGCCGAGATGGTCTTCAGCGACATCGCCTGGCCCGACGTCGACCGTCGCGCGCTGTTCGCCGCGGTCGAGGAGTACGCGCAGCGCAACCGCCGCTACGGGTCTGCCTGACGGTCAGCTGCGCCGGGGCGTCGGTGCTACCACGATTCCCGCGGTCCTCGCGGACGTCTTGCATCGCAAGAGCCCGCCGGAAGCGCGCCGCGACGGAGGACGCTCGAGATCATCACCCACGATCTCGGAGAAGGACCACCATGACCCAGCAGACCACGACCCAGCTCAACGACGTCGACCTCGCCGCGGTCGGCGCGCTCGTCGCGGGCATCCAGGCCGACCCGGCGAAGGCAGTCACGACCTGGGCCGCCCACGTGACGTGGGACGGAGCGTTCGCGTCGCACGCCCGGATCCGACAGTTCGACGGCATCCGCTCCGACGAGCCGCCCGCGCTCGGCGGAGGCGACACCGCACCGAACCCCGTGGAGCAGCTGCTCGGCGCCCTCGGCAACTGCCTCGCGGTCGGCTACGCCGCGAACGCCAGCGTCGCGGGCGTCCCGATCGACGCCCTCTCGATCGACCTCCAGGGCGACGTCGACCTCCACGTGTTCCTCGGTCTGACGGAGGGCCACGCCGGCTTCGACGCGATCCGCGCGAAGGTCACGCTGGAGTCCAGCGCCCCGCGCGAGCAGGTCGAGCTGCTGCACGCCAAGGTGCTCGACTCCTCGCCGGTCGGCCACACGCTGCGGACCGCGGTGCCGGTCGAGGTGACGCTGACCTGAGCCCCACGGCGACGCTCAGGACTCGAACAGGCCCTGGCCCACGTACCCGCCGCGGCGCACGCCCGGGGGGACGGCGAACAGGGCCGAGCCGACGTGGCGGATGTACTCGTTGAGCGCATCGGTCTTGAGCGAGTTCTGCACCTGCACGAACTGGGCCGGATCACGCTGGAAGGACAGGAAGAACAGCCCCGCCGTGATCTGGCCCAGGTCGTTGTTGCCGTCGACGTAGTTGTAGCCGCGGCGCAGGAGCTGCACCCCGTCGTTGCGGTCGGGGTGCGCGAGCCGGACGTGCGACGTCTCGGGGACGGCGAAGCCGCCGGTCGAGGACGTCATCTCGAGGTCCGGCTCGGTCATCTCGGTGCCGCCCGACAGCGGAGCGCCCTCACCCTTCGACCGGCCGATCACGAGCTCCTGCTCCTCGAGGCGGGTGCGGTCCCAGCTCTCGATCGTCATCTGGATCGTGCGCGCCACGAGGTAGCTGCCGCCGGCCATCCAGCCGTCGTCGGCCCAGACCCAGCGGTCCAGGGCCTTCGCGTCGTCGGACAGGATGTTGGCGGTGCCGTCCTTGAAGCCGAACAGGTTCCGCGGGGTCTGCTGCTCCGCGCTGGTGCGTGAGGTGCGGCCGTAGCCGAGCCGGGTCCAGCGGACCTGGGCGCGTCCGAACGCGATGCGGCTGAGGTTGCGGATCGCGTGCACGACGACCTGAGGGTCGTCGGCGCAGGCCTGGATGCAGAGGTCGCCGCCGCTGATCGGCTCCTCGAGCAGGTCGAACGCGAACAGCGGCAGGGGAGCGAGGGCCTCGGGCCGTCGAGCCGCGATGCCGAAGGGGTCGCCGTCTCGCGTGAACAGCGACGGGCCGAGCCCGAACGTGACGGTGAGGTGGTGCGGGCCGAGGCCGAGCGCCTCGCCGGTGTCGTCCGGCGGGGCCAGCGGTGATCCGTCGACGGCCCCCGTGTCGCCGACCTCCTGGCCCGCCGTGAGCTGCCGTGCCGCGTCGGTCCACTCCTGCAGCAGGGAGATCAGGTCCTCGCGGGTGGCGCCAGCCGTCATGTCCAGGCTCGCGAAGTACAGGTGGCGCTGCACCGGCGTCGTGATGCCGGCCTGGTGCTCGCCGTCGAAGTCGTAGGCGCCGTCGTCGTCGGACGCCGAGCCGCTGGCCGTGCCGCGGCCGACGCCGAAGCCCACGGCGGTGCCGGCCGCTGCGAGGGCGGCCATGCCGAGGGCTCCCCGGCGCGAGACGCCTCGCGCGGGGGAGCCCTCGGGGCCGGTCGGGTCGCTCACTCGCCCTGGTCGACGCCGAGCACCGTGAAGGTGAGCTGCGAGAGCGGCTCGCTCAGGGCGTTGAGCTGGGCGCCGAGCGCGTTGCGCGCGGCCTGGTCGACGGTGTCGTAGGAGACGAAGCCGGCGTCGTAGCTGCCGTACGTGGCGAGCAGGTCCTTCATCGCCGCGAACTGCTCGTCGAGCTCGGCCACGAGGTCCTCGCCGTCGGTGCCCTTGCCGGCCGCGATGTCGCGCACGGTCTCGTAGGCGACCTCGGCGCCCTCGACGTTCGCGAGGAAGTCGTAGAGGTCGGTGTGGGCGAACTCGTTCTCCTCACCGGGCAGCTTGCCGTCGGGGGCGGCGACCTCGTCGAGCAGGCCGATCGCGCCGTTGGTGATGTCGTCGATGGTCAGCTCGAAGTCGTCGGCGTGGACCTGGTCGTACAGCGACGAGATGTCGGCGTCGAGCTGGTCGGCCACGGCGGCACGGCCGGCGGGGTCCAGCGGCTGGATGTCCTCACCGGGGTAGTTGACCCGGGCCTCGTCGATCCAGAGGTCCATCTCGATGCGGTGGAAGCCGGTGAACTCGAGCCCCTCGGCCTCGGCGCCCGGCTTGCGGTAGTCGATCTTGGGGTCGAGGTCGCCGAAGTTGCTGGCCGTGGGCTCGACGCGCTCGTAGTTGATGCGGGCCAGCGGGAACAGCCGCCGTGCCTCGTCGTCGTTGCCGGCGCGGTAGGCGTCGGTGAACGCCTTCGTGCCGGTGACGAGCTCGGCGACCTGCGTCTTGGTGTACGCCGTGTAGCTCGCGACGGCGTCGTCGATCGCTGCCTGGTCGCTCTCGGAGGCCGTGACGGCGTCGCCCGTGACGTTGAAGTCGGCCTGGCCGACGCCCTCGCCGACCATGCCGGGCTTGCAGACCGTGAAGTAGTCGCCGGGCTGCATCTGCACCGTGAGGTTGCGGCTCGAGCCGGCCGCGATGTTCTCGACCTCGCCGATGATCCGGAGGCCGTCGTCGGCCAGCACGTAGAACTCGGTGACGTCGTCGCCGGTGTTCTCGACCTCGAAGCGGACAGGACCGCTGGTGGCCGTCGCCGTCTCGACCTGGCAGTCGTCGGCGGTGCTGGTGACGGGGATCGCGGTCGCGTCGGCGCTGTTGTTCTCGACGCAGCCGCTCAGCGCGAGGGCGCCGGTGACGACCAGCGGGATCGCCCACCGGGAGGCAGTGCGGTTCATGAGGCTCCTTCGGAGAGAGAGACGGCCGCAGGAGTGCGGCGGCGGGTGACACGCAGGAAGAGGGTCATCACGACGGCGAGGTAGACGCCCCAGGCGAGGACCTCGAGGACCGTCATCTCGGGGCTGAACCCGATCGTGCCCTTGAGGATCGCGGCGGGAAGGCCGGAGGGGTCGATGACGTCGGGGATGCGGAAGAGCCAGGCGGACTCGCCGTAGAGGCCCGAGGCGAAGGAGCTGGCGCCCGCGGGCGCGGGCTCGAAGGGTCCGGGCAGGAAGCGCGCCTCCTGCAGGTCGTGCACCGCGTAGGCGAGCACGCCGGCCGCGACGACGACGAGGAGGCCACCGGTCCACTGGAAGAACTTCGCCAGGTCGATGCGCACGATGCCGCGGTGGATCAGGGCCCCGAGCGCGACGGCGGCGGCGAGGCCGAGCACGGCTCCGAGCCAGGGCGACTCGCCGTCGCCGGAGGAGCGGACGGCGCTCCAGAGGAACAGGGCGGTCTCGATGCCCTCGCGGGCCACGGCGAGGAAGCCGACGAGGACGAGGGTCCAGGCCGAGCCGGTGAGGGCCTTGTCGACCTCGGACTCGAGCTGGCCCTTGAGGTGGCGGGCGGTGCGCGCCATCCAGAAGACCATCCAGGTCACGAAGCCGACCGCGATGATCGACATCGTGCCGCCGATGAGCTCCTGGGCCTGGAACGTGAGGCCGTAGGTGCCGAAGGTCAGGAGCGCGCCGACGGCGAGGGAGAGCAGCGCGGCAGCGGCGACGCCGACCCAGATGCGGGCGCGGACGTCGGGGCGACCGACCTTCTGCACGTACGCCAACAGGATGCCGACGACGAGTGCGGCCTCGAGGCCCTCGCGCAGCCCGATGATAAAGGTCCCGACCACGTCGCTCCGTCCGGCTCCTGCTCACAGCAACTACTCAGGTGAGGCTCACCTGACCGCGGGAGCCTAACACCGTGGCTGGTCCGGCGGAACTGGAACCGGATCGGGGGCTCGTGGCTCTCGTCACCTCAGGCGGGGCAGGGCGCCGCTTCGGGTGCCTGAGCCCGCCCCCGCTCGAGCCGCCACGACGCGGCGGCGACCAGGAGCCCGACGACGGCGAGCGACATCGACAGGGGCAGCAGGGCGCGGTAGCCCAGGCCCGCCGTGATGACGAGGCCGCCGAACCAGGGGCCGAGGGCGTTGCCGATGTTGAAGGCCGCGACGTTGACGCCGGCCACCAGGTTCGGTGCCTGGTCGCCGTGCTGGAAGACCCGCGCGTTGATCGCCGAGGCCACCGTGAAGGTCGCGAACCCCCACACGACCACGGCCGGCACGACGGCCACCGCCGAGGGGGCCGCCAGCCAGACGACGGCCAGGGCGATCGTCGTGGCCACGAGGGAGACGACGACGTTGAGCAGCGGGTCGCGGTCGGCGTACCGGCCGCCGACGGTGATGCCGGCGTACGACCCGAGTCCGAAGGCCAGCAGGACGAGGGGCACGGCGCTGGAGGCCACGCCGGAGACGTCCGTCAGCAAGGGGGAGAGGTAGGAGAAGGTCGCGACCATCGTCGACTGCACTGCGACGGTCGTGCCGACCGCGAGCCACAGGCGTGCGCCGGTCAGTCCGCGCAGCTCGCGCTTCGCGAGGGCGCCGATCGCGATCTTCTCGCCGGTCGACGTCTCGGGCACGAGGAGCGCCACGGCGACGGTCGCGGCCACGCTGAGCACCGCGACGGCGACGAAGGTCGACTGCCACCCCCAGTGGTCGCTGACCCAGGTGCCGGCCGGGACGCCCACGATGTTCGCCAGGGTGATGCCGCTGATCAGCGCGCCCAGGCCGCGGGCCGTCAGGTTCTTGGGCGTCACCGCGACGACCGTGACGCTGGCGACGGCCCAGAACGTCGCGCACGCCACGGCCGCGACGACCCGGGTCGTGACGAGCAGGCCGAAGCTCGTGGTGAGGGCGCCGGCGAGGTGGGCCAGGGCGAAGACGATGCCGGACCCGACGAGGGTGACCTTGCGCGGCAGGCGCAGGGTCAGCAGCGCCATGATCGGCGCGCCCAGGAGCATGCCGATCGCGAAGGCGCTGATGAGCGAGCCGGCGGCGGGGATCGTGACGCCCAGCTCGCGGGCCATCTCCGGGAGCAGGCCGGCCAGCATGAACTCGGACGTGCCGAGGCAGAAGATCCCGAGGGCCAGCACGGGCACGGCGGTGGGGAGCCGGGTCGGCGTCGCGGTGGTGGTCGTCATGAGGTCTCCCGAGAGTTGTGGAACGGTCAGTACAGAATCAGGACGTGCAGCAGCGAGGTGGATTCGACGGGTAGCCCTAGAGCAGGGCGAGCAGGGTCTCGACGGCGTGGTCGACGGGTTCGCGGTCGCGGTCGATGCGCGAGCGCACCTGGAGGCCGTCGACCGCGGCGTGCAGGACGGCGGCCAGCTGGTCGGCGCCGACGGTGCCGGTCAGGGATCCGTCGAGCTGCCCGCGCCGGACGACGTCGGAGATCATGCGGCGGAAGTCGTCGGCGTTGTCGGCCAGGGCTCGCCGGATCTCCTCGTCGCTGGAGCCGACCTCGACGCAGGCGTTGATCATCAGGCACGTGCGCCGGTCGTCGTCGCCCCACTGCTCGTCGAGCACCGTCGTCAGCACGGTGCGCAGCAGCGCGCGTCCGTCGAGGTCGCTCGCCAGGAGGTCGGCGCGCTGCCCCTGCTTCTCGGCGGCGTACCGCAGGATCGCCCGCAGGTAGAGGTCGCGCTTGCTGCCGAACGCGTTGTACAGGCTGCTGCGCGAGAGCCCCGTGCTGCGGCACAGCTCGTCGGTCGAGGTGGCGCCGAAACCGGAGTCCCAGAAGTCGTCGACGGCCGCGGCGAGCGCTGTGTCGTCGTCGAACGAGCGGGGGCGGGCCATGGCTCGACGGTAGACCAATCTGGACCGACCTGTCCAGAACGGCGCGGCGCGTCTCGCCTGCTGGAGCGCCGCTAGGCTCGACCTCGTGCGTATTGCGAGATTTGCCGGAGATGACGATCCCCAGTTCGGCGTCGTGGGGGAGGAGGACGGCACCCCCACGATCGCGGTGCTCAAGGGAGACCCGCTGTACGCGGGGATCGAGCTGACCGGGCAGAAGGTCGCCCTGGAGGACGTGCGCCTGCTCGCGCCGGTCATCCCCCGCAGCAAGGTGCTCGGCATCGGGCGGAACTACGCCGCCCACGCGGCCGAGCTCGGCAACGACCTGCCGACCGAGCCGCTGGTCTTCCTCAAGCCGAACACCAGCGTGGTCGGCCCCGGCGACCCGATCGTCTACCCGCGCCCGACCAAGGACCTGCACTTCGAGGGCGAGCTCGCCGTCGTGATCGGCCGCATCTGCCGTGACGTGCCGGCCGAGGACGCCGCGAAGGTCATCTTCGGCTACACCGTCGCGAACGACGTGACGGCGCGCGACCTGCAGAAGTCCGACGGTCAGTGGGCCCGCGCGAAGGGCTACGACACCTTCTGCCCGCTGGGGCCGTGGATCGAGACCAACCTCGACACCTCGAACCTGCGGGTCCGCACGACGCTCAACGGCGAGACCACCCAGGACGGCACCACGGCCGACATGGTCTTCGACGTGCCCGCGATCGTCGCCTACGTCTCCAGCTTCATGACGCTGCTGCCCGGCGACGTCATCCTGACCGGCACCCCGGAGGGCGTCGGCCCGATGGTCGTCGGCGACACCGTCGCGGTGACGGTCGCCGGCATCGGCACCCTCGTCAACCAGGTGGTCTCGTATGACTGACACTGTTCCCGCTCCTGGCCCGAGCAAGCCCGTCGTCGCGCGGTTCTGCCCCTCGCCGACCGGCAACCCGCACGTGGGCATGGCTCGCACCGCGCTGTTCAGCTGGGCCTTCGCGCGCCACCACGGCGGCCGCTTCGTGTTCCGCATCGAGGACACCGACGCGAGCCGCGACAGCCAGGAGTCGTACGACCTCCTGGTCGACGTCATGCGCTGGCTGGGTCTCGACTGGGACGAGGGCGTCGAGGTGGGCGGCCCCAACGGGCCGTACCGCCAGAGCGAGCGCATGGACGTCTACGCCGACGTCGCGCAGCGCCTGCTCGACGCCGGCCTGGCGTACAAGGCCTACGACTCCGCCGAGGAGCTCGAGGAGCGTCGCGACGCGGCCCGCGCGGCCGGCAAGCCGAGCGGCTACGACGGCCTGCACCGCGACCTGACGCCGGAGCAGCAGGCGGCGTACGAGGCCGAGGGCCGCAAGCCGGTCATCCGCTTCAAGATGCCCGAGAAGGACTGGACCTTCGACGACCTCGTGCGCGGCCCGATCACGTTCGGCGCCGACAACGTGCAGGACTTCGTCATCGTGCGGGCCAACGGCCAGCCGCTGTACACGCTGACCAACCCCACCGACGACGCGCTGATGGGCATCACGCACGTGCTGCGCGGCGAGGACATCCTCTCCTCGACCCCGCGCCAGATCGCGCTGTACGAGGCGTTCGCGCAGATCGGCGTCGGCGACGGCTCGACGCCGCGCTTCGGCCACCTGCCGTACGTGACGGGAGCGGGCAACCGCAAGCTCTCCAAGCGCGACCCGGAGTCGAACCTCCTGGGCTACCGCGAGCAGGGCTTCCTGCCCGAGGGCCTGCTCAACTACCTCGCGCTGCTCGGCTGGTCGCTGCCGGCGGTCGACGGCGTCGAGAAGGACGTCTTCAGCCTCGCCGAGATGGTCGAGGCCTTCGAGATCTCGCGCGTCAACCCGAACCCGGGCCGCTTCGACCTGGCCAAGTGCGAGGCGATCAACGGCGACCACATCCGCCTGCTCGACGTCGAGGACGTGGCCCAGCGCCTGGTGCCGTACTTCCAGGCGGCCGGGCTGGTGCACGAGCCGGTCTCCGACGAGGCCACGGCACTCCTGTCGGCCGCGGCCCCGCTGGTCCACGAGCGCATCGCGAAGCTCGGCGAGGCCGTCGACATGCTGCGGTTCCTGTTCATCGACGACGAGCACTTCGTGGTCGACGAGGCCGACGCGGCGAAGAACCTCGACGAGTCGGGCCGCGCGACGGCTCGCGCCGCGCGGGACGCGCTCACCGACCTGGAGTCCTGGGACACCGCGTCGATCGAGGCCGCCCTGCGGTCGGCCCTGATCGAGGGTCTCGGGCTCAAGCCGCGCCTCGCCTTCGGGCCGGTGCGCGTCGCCGTGACCGGCAGCCGCATCTCGCCGCCGCTGTTCGAGTCGCTGGAGCTGCTCGGTCGCTCCCGCACGCTCGCACGGCTGTCGGCCGCCCTGTGACCAGCGCCTGGTCGCACCGTCTGCGGGTCCGCTTCCACGAGTGCGACCCGCAGGGCATCGTCTTCAACGCGAACTACGTCGCCTACGTCGACGTCGCGCTGACCGAGCTGTGGCGCGAGGCGTTCGGCAGCTACGAGGCGGCCGTCGCGGAGCACGGGGTCGACCTGGTGGTCGGCTCGGTCACGATCGACTTCCGCTCCTCGGCCCGTCCGGACGACCTGATCGACGTGGGCCTGACCCTTGCCGCGATCGGCACGACCTCCATCACGAGCGCGATCGAGATCCGTCGCGGTGACGACCTGGTCGTCGAGGGCACGATCCGCCATGTGTGCGTGGACGCCGAGACGCTGGCGAAGGCGCCCGTGCCGGAGCCGTTGCGGGCTGCGCTGCAGGCCGCGTACGGCCCGAAGGCGTGACCGGTTTGGGAGCCAGGAGCGACGTCGGGTAGAGTGTCACCTCGGTTCGGAAGCCTTGCGAAAGCGAGGGATTCGATACCCCCTTGGGGTATGGTGTAATTGGCAACACGGCTGATTCTGGTTCAGTTGTTCTAGGTTCGAGTCCTAGTACCCCAGCTAAGGTCGGCTTGTCCGACCCCGCGCCCCGTTGGTCTAGCGGTTATGACGCCGCCCTCTCAAGGCGGAGATCGCCGGTTCGAATCCGGTACGGGGTACGAAACCTTCCCCTCGGGGAAGGTCCTCATGGCTCGCTTGAGTCATGGCCCCGTTGTGTAGCGGCCTAGCACGTCGCCCTCTCAAGGCGGTAGCGCGGGTTCGAATCCCGTCGGGGCTACAAGACCCCCATCGGCTCCACCCGGTGGGGGTCTTACCTTTTTCGCGGGTTGCCTCTGGCGGGCGAGGTAGTTCGGGTGGGTGGTCTTCGGGCCATGATCGACGAAACTGTCTCCATCCTGTGCGGGGCGTGTGACCGTCGTCTCATGGTCCAGCCTCCTCCGCCTCCGAGCGGAAGCACGCCTCCGCCGCCACGGCCGGTGATCTTCCCGCCGCTTCCGATCACTCCACCTCCGCCGCCGACGGGGGTCCGCGCCGAGCCGCCGACGACGCGGACCGGCATGGCATGGCAGCGGTTCCGTGCCCAGACCTCCGCGCGACAGGCCCTCGTGGCGGTGGGGGCAGCCTTCGCTGCCCTGGTGCTGACGTCGGGAATCGCCGGCGCGATCGGTGGAGGCGCCGCCGGGAGCGATGAGGGCGACCCAGTTCCGCTCGTCGGCACCTCCACTTCCTCGCCGACCCCGTCACCCTCACCGACCCCGGTCGTCGAGACGCGCACCGAGGCTGCGACCGAGTCGGTGGCTTACACGTCGTCGACGGTCGACGACCCGAACCTGAAGTCCGGGACCACCGCGGTGTCGGTTGCCGGCGTACCGGGAACGCTGACGCGGACCTTCGAGGTCACGTACACCGATGGCGTCGAGACCTCGCGCGTCGAGGTGAGCGCGGTCGTCACGACGCCGGCCGTCAACGAGGTCATCGCGCGGGGTACCAAGGTCGACAAGCCGCCACCTCCGCCGCCACCCGCGCCCACGGGCTGCCCAAACGGCACCTACGAGAACTCTGCGGGCAACACGGTGTGCAGACCTTACGAGAGCGATGCGCCCCCGGCGGGTGCCACGGCTCAGTGCAAGGACGGCACCTGGAGCTTCAGCCAGAGTCGCAGCGGCACCTGCTCCGGCCACGGCGGTGTCTCGCGCTGGCTCTGACCCGCACACATCTGGAAGGCTGGCGACGTGATCCAGTTCGTGGTCGAGGTCATCGGTCAGCTGCTTCGTGGCGATCCGCTCAAGCGTGCCTACCGGCGAGCGTGGATCCAGGATCCCGACGCGCGGGGCGACCGCAGGCACCTCGAGGTCATGCTCGAGCTGGAGAACGTGCGAGGTCGTGACGACGATCCGCTCCCGCAGCCGCTGGCGGGCGCGATGGACGACTGGAGTCGTCAGGTCCCTCCGAAGCAGATGCGCCACCGATCCGGCGGCCGACTGCGAGCCGCGCTCTGACCCCACCAGATGTGTGCAGTTGTTCGGCAGACTCGGCCCTCGGGCGCCGAGTAGGTGCGCAAATCTGGGGGAGTGCGTGGGGGACGCCTGCGCGGCGCGCGCCCGCGCGGTGAGTCACCTGTAGCGTCCGGGGAATGGAAGAGTCTCGGATCGCCGTCCTGATCGACGCCGACAATGCGCCCGCGAAGAAGATCGACGCGATCCTGAGCGAGGTGGCCACGGTCGGGGTCGCGCACGTGCGACGGGCCTACGGCGACTGGACCAACGCGACGATCGGCCCGTGGGCCAAGGTCCTGCAGGAATACGCGATCGCGCCGATCCAGCAGTTCGCCTACACCAAGGGCAAGAACGCCTCCGACATCGCGATGGTCATCGACGCGATGGACATCCTGGCCAGCGGCAGCGCCCAGGGCTTCGCGATCGTCTCGAGCGACGCCGACTTCACCCCGCTCGTCATGCGCCTGCGCCAGTCTGGCGCGACGGTCCTCGGCTTCGGCCAGGAGAAGACGCCCGCCGCCTTCGTCAACGCCTGCACGCGCTTCGTCTACCTCGAGCGCATCGGCGGCGAGGAAGCCGACCAGGAGCGCCCCGAGAAGCGCACGGGCGGCACGCGGATGAGCGGCAGCGAGATGCGCGGAAACTCCCGCCTCGTGCAGATGTTGCGGGCCGCGGTCGACTCCGACGCCGACGACCACGGCTGGGCCACGCTGTCCGCCGTGGGCAAGCAGGTGCGCAACCAGTCGTCCTTCGAGCCGCGCAACTACGGCTACGCGAAGCTGATCACGCTGCTCGAGGAGATCGATCTGTTCGAGATCGACAAGTCCACCGCGAACGTGCAGCTGCGACGCAAGGAGTCGCCGAACCAGCGCTGACGGTCGTGTCCGAAACCCGCCAGACTTCGTGGGTGGGGCGACGCATGATGGAGTCATGACCCCGGCAGCGACGCAGGAGACCGACCCGCTCCACGAGCAGCGCTACCGCGCCGTGCGCTCGCGCGACGCGCGGTTCGACGGGGTGTTCTTCACGGCGGTGCGCACGACCGGCATCTACTGCCGGCCGTCGTGCCCCGCGGTCACCCCGCGCAGCGAGAACGTCGTGTTCTACCGGTCGTCGGCCGCGGCGCACGGTGCCGGCTTCCGGGCCTGCCGCCGCTGCCGCCCCGACACCGTGCCCGGCTCGCCGGAGTGGGACCACCGCGCCGACGCCGTCGGCCGGGCCGTCCGCCTGATCCGCGACGGGGTCGTCGAGCGCGACGGCGTGGAGGGCCTGGCCGAGCGGCTCGGCTACAGCAGCCGCCAGGTGCACCGCATGCTCACGGCGGAGCTCGGCGTCGGCCCGCTGGCCCTCGCCCGCGGAGCGCGGGCCCACACGGCGCGGATCCTGGTCGAGACCACGGCACTCTCGATGGCCGACGTCGCCCATGCGGCCGGCTTCGCGTCGGTGCGGCAGTTCAACGACACGATCCGCGAGGTCTACGACACGACCCCGTCGGCCTTGCGCGCACGCCGCACCCCGGGCACCGCCGGTGGTCATCTGACCCTGCGGCTCGCGGTCCGCCGACCGTTCGACGGCGCCGGAATCCTGCAGTTCCTCGACGACCACGCCGTGCCCGGCCTCGAGGCGGTCCGCGGCGGCACCTACGCCCGCCTCGTCCGCCTCCCGCACGGGGTGGGGGTGGTCGAGCTGACCCCGGCGGACGACCACGTCGTCGCCCGGCTCGAGCTGGCGGACCTGCGCGACACCGCCGTCGCGGTCGAGCGCGCCCGCCGCCTGCTCGACCTCGACGCCGACCCGGTCGCGATCGACGAGGTCCTGGCGGCCGACCCCGAACTCGCCGACCTCGTCGCCGAGGTGCCCGGCATGCGGCTGCCCGGCGGGTTCGACGGGGTCGAGGTGGCGGTGCGCACCGTGGTCGGCCAGCAGGTCTCGGTCGCCGGCGCCCGCACGGTCCTCGGACGCCTCGTCGCTCAGGAGGGCGACGCCGTCGACCTCGCGCTGGCCTCCGAGCACGGCCTGACCCGGCTCTTCCCGTCGGCCGAGGCCCTGGCCGGCCTCGATCCGGAGACCCTGCCGATGCCCCGGTCGAGGGGCCGAGCGGTCGCGACCCTGGCCGCTGCCGTCGTGGCGGGCGACCTCGATCTCTCGGCCGGGGCCGACCGCGCGGCGACCCGTGCCGCGCTGGTGGCCCTGCCGGGGATCGGTCCCTGGACCGCCGACTACGTCCTGATGCGAGGTCTCGGCGACCCCGACGTCCTTCTGAGCTCCGACCTCGTGCTCCGCCGTGAGCTCGAGCGCCGCCACGTCACCGCCGCCGACGCCGCCCGCTGGGCGCCGTGGCGGTCCTACGCCGGCATGCACCTCTGGCGTGCCGCCACCCGACCCGAGAGGATGCCTGCATGAGCACGCGATGGATGGATTCACCGATCGGCGGACTCCGCCTCCACACGTCCGCCGGGCTGCTGACCGCGATCGAGTTCGGCGCCGAGGTGCGGGGCTCCCGCGTCGCGGATCCCGTGCTCGACGCCACCGAGCAGCAGCTCACCGAGTACTTCGCGGGGGAGCGGAAGGACTTCGACCTGCCGCTCGCCAACGACGGCACCGAGTTCCAGCAGAAGGTGTGGGGCGAGCTGCGTCGCATCCCCTTCGGCGAGACGGTGACGTACGGCGAGATCGCGGCCCGCCTCGGCTACGAGCCCGTCGTCTCCCGGGCCGTTGGCGCGGCCAACGGCGCCAACCCGATCCCGGTCGTCGTCCCCTGCCACCGCGTCATCGGCTCCAACGGCACGCTCACGGGCTACGCCGGCGGCATCGAGCGCAAGCAGATCCTGCTCGACCTGGAGCGACCCGGCCTGTTCTGACCCGTGTCGCGCCTCAGGACGCACACTCGTCGTTCACCCGAGTACGGCACCATGGGTGCAACCGGAACACACCGAGGAGAGTCATGGCGAAGAAGAAGTCCGCGACCGACAGCGTCGTCGCCGAGCTGAAGGCGCAGATCAAGAAGTACGAGAAGACGATCGACCGGCTCGAGGCCAAGCTCGAGGAGCGGAAGGTCGACGTCAAGAAGTACAAGTCCCTCGCCGACTCCTACAAGTCGGAGGCCGGCAAGTACAAGGACAAGGCCAAGAAGGTCGCCAAGAAGGCTGCCGACGATGCCAAGCGCTTCGCCGCCAAGGTCGAGGACGCCGCTGACGACATCGAGGACGCCGTCGAGGACGCCGCCGAGAAGGCCGGCTCCCGCGTCGCCGCCGCTGCCCGCGACGCCCGCGAGGCCGTGACCCGCGCGACGACCAAGAAGCCCGCTGCCAAGAAGGCGCCCGCGAAGAAGCCCGCCGCGAAGAAGGCGCCCGCGAAGAAGGCCGCGCCGGCGGCGCCCGCGTCGTCGGCGACGAGCGCCACGCCGAGCGCCGACTGGACCGTGACACAGCTGCGCGCCGAGGCGCGCCGCAAGGGTGTCGCGGGCTACTCGCGCAAGACCAAGGCGCAGCTCCTCACCGAGCTGGCCTGACCGACGTCGCGGTCTCTGGCCTCCGGGTCAGAGACCGCGACGCAGGCTCTGCGAGAGACGCTCGCCCGCGGCCACGACCGCCGGGGCGTGCATGCGTCCGGGCTGGCGGGTCAGGCGCTCCAGGGGACCCGAGACCGACACGGCCGCGACGACCTTGCCGGAGGGTGAGCGCACGGGTGCCGACACCGAGCCGACGCCGCTCTCGCGCTCGCCGACGCTCTGCGCCCAGCCGCGACGGCGGACCGCCGCCAGCTCGGCCGCCGAGAAGGTGGCCTTGAGCAGGCCCTTGTTCATGCGCTCCGGGTCCTCCCACGAGAGCAGCACCTGGGCGGCCGAGCCGCCCGTCATCGTCAGCTGGCTGCCGACCGGGATCGAGTCGCGCAGTCCGGTGGGTCGGTCGGCCGCGGCGACGCACACCCGGTGCTCGCCCTGGCGGCGGAAGAGCTGGGCGGACTCGCCCGTGATGTCGCGCAGGCGCGCGAGGACGGGGCCGGCGGCGGCGAGCAGGCGGTCCTCGCCGGCGGCCGAGGCGAGCTCGCCGAGACGCGGGCCGAGGATGAAGCGGCCCTGCATGTCGCGGGCGACCAGGCGGTGGTGCTCCAGCGCGACAGCGAGTCGGTGCGCGGTGGGGCGTGCCAGGCCCGTGGCGGCGACGAGCCCGGCGAGCGTCGCGGGGCCCGGCTCCAGGGCTGCCAGCACGACAGCGGCTTTGTCGAGAACGCCGACTCCGCTAGAGTTGTCCATGTCTTGATACTGCCGTATCGAATCGTGAGACGCAAGCGTGGGTAAGCCCACCCTGCACGGACCTCGCGGTGGCGGTCAGGTCAATGATGCGCCAAGAACCGAGACACGACACCAGCAAGATCGAAGGAGCGGTTGTGATGGGCAGGACTCTGGCAGAGAAGATCTGGGACGACCACGTCGTCCGAAGCGCCGCGGGTGAACCCGACCTCCTCTTCATCGACCTCCACCTCATCCACGAGGTCACGAGCCCGCAGGCCTTCGACGGCCTGCGCCTGTCCGGGCGTCCGGTGCGCCGGCCCGACCTGACGCTCGCCACCGAGGACCACAACATCCCGACGACCGACCTCGACAAGCCGATCGCCGACCTGGTCTCGCGCACGCAGGTCGAGACGCTGCGGCGCAACGCCGAGGAGTTCGGCGTCCGGCTGCACCCCATGGGTGACATCGACCAGGGCATCGTCCACGTCGTCGGCCCGCAGCTCGGCCTGACCCAGCCCGGCATGACGATCGTGTGCGGCGACTCGCACACCTCGACCCACGGCGCCTTCGGGTCGATCGCCTTCGGCATCGGCACGAGCGAGGTCGAGCACGTGCTCGCCACGCAGTCGCTGTCGCAGGCCAAGCCCAAGATGATGGCCGTCGACGTCGTCGGCGAGCTGCCCCCGGGCTCGACCGCGAAGGACCTGATCCTCGCGCTCATCACGCAGGAGACCACCGGTGGCGGCCAGGGCTACATCGTGGAGTACCGCGGCGAGGCCATCCGACAGCTGTCGATGGAAGCCCGCATGACGATCTGCAACATGAGCATCGAGTGGGGCGCCAAGGCGGGCCTCATCGCGCCGGACGAGACCACCTTCGCCTACCTGCAGGGCCGCGCCCACGCGCCGCAGGGCGAGCAGTGGGACGAGGCCGTGGCGTACTGGAAGAGCCTGGTCACCGACGACGACGCGCACTTCGACAAGGTCGTCACGATCGACGCGTCCACCGTGACGCCGTTCGTCACCTGGGGCACCAACCCGGGCCAGGGCGTGGCGCTGTCGGGCTCGGTCCCGGTTCCGTCCGAGATCGAGGACGCCAACGAGCGCGTCGCCGCCGAGCGGGCGCTGGAGTACATGGGCCTGACCGCCGGCACCCCGATGCGCGAGATCGACGTCGACACGGTCTTCATCGGCTCGTGCACCAACGGCCGCATGGAGGACCTGCGGGTCGTCGCCGACATCATCAAGGGCCGCACGGTCGCCGACAACACGCGCGTGCTGGTCGTGCCCGGCTCGGTCCGGGTCCGCCTTCAGGCCGAGGAGGAGGGGCTCGACCTCGTCTTCAAGGAGGCTGGCGCCGAGTGGCGCGGCGCGGGCTGCTCGATGTGCCTGGGCATGAACCCCGACACGCTGACCCCCGGTGAGCGCAGCGCCTCGACCTCGAACCGCAACTTCGAGGGCCGCCAGGGCAAGGGGGGCCGCACCCACCTGGTCTCGCCCGAGGTCGCCGCGGCCACGGCCGTGCTCGGCCACCTCGCGGCACCGTCCGACCTGCCCGCCCTGAGCTCGACGGGAGCCTGAATCATGGACAAGTTCACCTCGCACACCGGCGTCGCCGCCCCGCTGCGCCGCAGCAACGTCGACACCGACCAGATCATCCCGGCCGTCTACCTCAAGCGCGTCACGCGCTCGGGCTTCGAGGACGGGCTGTTCGCCGCCTGGCGCAACGACCCCGAGTTCGTGCTGAACCAGCCGGTCTACGCAGCGTCGACCGTGCTGATCGCCGGCCCCGACTTCGGCACCGGCTCGTCGCGCGAGCACGCCGTGTGGGCGCTGCAGAACTACGGCTTCAAGGCCGTCATCAGCTCGCGCTTCGGCGACATCTTCCGCGGCAACTCGGGCAAGGCGGGCCTGCTCGCGGCCGAGGTCGACGAGAAGGTCGTCCAGGCGCTCTGGGACCACGTCGAGGCCAACCCCGGCGCCCAGGTCACGGTCGACCTCGAGAGCCGCACGGTCAGCGCGGGCGAGGGCGTCGACCGCATCGAGGACTCCTTCACGATCGACGACTACACCCGCTGGCGCCTGCTCGAGGGTCTGGACGACGTCGCGATCACGCTGTCGCACGAGAGCGACATCGAGGCCTACGAGGCGCGCCGCCTCGCGTTCAAGCCCGCCACGCTCTGACGTCCTCGAGGACCCCCTGATGGCCACCTGTGTCGTCCGGCACGAGTCGCTGCTGCCCGTGCCGGCGCAGGTGGTCTGGGACCGCGTCACGACCGCCGACGGCATTAACGCCGAGCTGCGTCCGTGGATGACGATGTCCGTCCCTGCGGGCGCCGACGACCTCGACCTGGGCTCGGTGGAACCCGTCGTGCACCTCGGGAAGTCGTGGATCCGGCTGTTCGGCGTGGTTCCGGTCGACTACGACGACATCTCGATCGTCGAGCTCGAGCCGGGGCGCCGCTTCCTGGAGCGGTCGCGGATGTTCAGCTCGCCGGTCTGGCAGCACGAGCGCATCGTCGACCCGGTCGACGACCACGCGTGCCGGGTCAGCGACGTCGTGACGTTCACCCCGCGGGCCGCGCTCCGTCCGCTCGCACCGCGCGTCTTGGCGGCGCTGTTCGCGCACCGTCACCGCCGGCTGCGTCGGCAGTGGCCCGACTGACGTCCGTCGCACCGGCGACCAGGACGGCCGCGATCGCGCGGGCGCGCGCCGTGGTGTGGGTGTCGTCCCGCAGGCGCATGGCGAGGTAGCCCGTCACCAGCAGGAGCAGGTCGTCGGCGAGGTCCGTCGCCGACGGGGCATCGACGGCCTCGGCGAGCCGGGCGAGCCGTGATCGGAGCGCCTCGGTGTCCTGGGCGACGGCCTGCGTGATCTCGGCCGGGCCGTCCGCGTGCTCGGCCGCCGACCCGAGGAAGGCGCACCAGCGTGCGCCGTCGGGCCGGGCCCGGAACTCCTCCAGCGCGTCGAAGACCGCGAGCAGTCGACCCTCGGGCGAGGTGTGACGATCGACCGCCTCCTGCCAGACCTCCACCCACCGGTCGTGACGTCGGCCCAGCGCGGCGGCGACCAGCGCCTCCTTGCTCGCGTAGCCGCGGTAGAGCGTCGCGGGGGAGACCCCGGCCCGGGCGATGACGGCGTCGATCGGCGTCGCGCTGATGCCGTGGGTGAAGAACAGCTCGTCGGCGGCATCGAGGATCCGTGCCTCGGTCGACGTGCGCAGCACCATGGGGACAGCCTAGACTCGCAAAAGTGAAACGCACGTTATTGTTTGGCGCGAGCCGGTCGACCGGTCTCATCGCGGCCGGCACCGGACTCATCGCCGTCACGTACGGCCTCGTGCGACTCGCCTACGGACTCTTCCTCCCCGACGTCCAGGCCGACCTGGGACTCGGCACGTCGACGGCCGGCTACGTCGCCTCCGGGGCGTCGGGGGCCTACTGCCTGGGGGCCGTGGCCGGCTTCCTCGGCGCGAGTCGTCCGCGCGCCGTGGTGGTCGCAGCCGGGGCGTGCGCCGCGATCGGGTCCCTCGGCATGGCTGCGGCACCCGGCGTCCCGGTGTTCGCCGTGTCCTGCGTCGTCGGCTCCGCTGCTGCCGGCCTCGCCTCGCCCGCGCTCGTCCGGCTCGTCGCGCTCAACATCGCCCCCGACCGGCAGGACCGGGCGCAGTCGACCGTGAACTCCGGCACGGGCGCAGGGCTGGTCGTCGCCGGGCTGCTGGCCCTCGTGCTGCTTCCGCAGTGGCGGATCGCGTGGCTCCTGGTGGCCGGTCTTGCGCTCGCCGTGACCGCGGCGGTCCTGAGGCTCGACCGCGGGCAGGCCCACCCCGTCCGCGACGAGGACGTGCCGAGCCCGCCCGGCCGGTCGTGGTTCCGCGCGCACCGCCACCTCGTCGTCGCGGCGTTCGCGATGGGGGCCGGGTCGGCAGCGGTCTGGAACTACGGCAGGACCCTCCTGACCGACGCCGGAGCGAGCCATCGCTCGTCGGTGCTGGCCTGGGTTGCCCTCGGCGTCGGCGGAGCAGTGGTGATCGGGACGACGTGGGCCCTCGGCCGCCTCGGCCCAGCGCGGTCCTGGGCGCTGACGACCTTGGCCGCGGCCGGCGGATCGGCAGCACTGGCCGTCGCCCCGCAGGCGGCGGTGATCGCCCTCGTCGCGTGCGGGCTCTTCGGCTGGGGGTTCACGGCCGCCACCGGCGTGCTCATCGCCTGGACGTCCAGGATCGACCCCGCGCGTTCGCCCGTCGGGACCTCGCTGCTGTTCGTGGTCCTGGTGCTCGGGCAGGCCTGCGGTGCCGCAGTGACCGGGATGGTCGCGGCACGGGCCGGTTTCCCGGCGGCGTTCCTGACGGCAGCGGCGGTGCTGGTCCTGGCCAGCCTGCTGCCGACGCTGGTGCCGAGCGTGCGGCCGTGGGGACCTCCGGAGAGTGACCAGCGTCATGTTCGTGCGACGACGTACTAGTGTTGATCCATGGGCAGGTGGACGAACATGCCGCGCACGACGCGGTGGGTGGTTCGCCTCCTGCACCCGTTCCTGATGCGGATCACGCGGCGTGACTGGCGCGGTGCCGAGAAGCTTCCGACCGGCGGCTACGTGCTCGCCCCGAACCACATCTCGCACCTCGACCCCATCCTGATCTCGCACTTCATGGTCGACCACGGGGTCACCCCGCGCTTCCTCGCGAAGGACACGCTGTTCGACGTCAAGGTCGTGGGCGGCATCCTCCGGGGGGCCGAGCAGATCCCGGTCTACCGCAGCACGGTTGGCGCTGCGGAGTCCCTGGCCGCCGCCACGGCGGCCGTCGAGGCGGGCCAGGTCGTCACGATCTACCCCGAGGGCACGATCACGCGCGATCCCGCGCTGTGGCCGATGTCGGGACGCACGGGGGCCGTGCGGGTCGCGCTGGCCAGCGGCCGTCCGCTCGTGCCGCTCGCGCAGTGGGGTGCGCAGGACATCCTGTGGCCGTACTCCAAGCGGTTCCGGTTCCTCCCGCGCAAGACGATCCACGTCCGCGTCGGCGACCCCGTCGACCTGTCCGACCTGGAGGGCCAGGAGCTCACCGAGAAGCTGCTCCACGAGGCGACCGACCGGCTCGTCGACGCGCTCACGGCGCTCGTCGGCGAGATCCGCGGCGAGCTGCCCGCCGGCCCCCGGGTCGACGTGCACACGCTCGAGAAGCCGCGCACCAACTACTCACCCCCCACGAACACCAGCACCGAGGAGCACTGATGGCATCGATCGCGGTCATGGGAGCAGGATCCTGGGGGACGGCGTTCGCGCTGGTCCTGGCCGACGCCGGCAACGAGGTGCGGATCTGGGGGCGGCGCACCGAACTGTGCGAGGCGATCTCCTCGACCCACGAGAACCCGGACTACTTGCCGGGGATCGTGCTGCCGGAGGTCATCACGGCCTCCTCCGACGCGGCGGAGGTCCTGGCCGGCGCCGAGGTCGTCGTGCTCGCGGTTCCGTCGCAGCAGCTGCGCTCGAACCTGACCGACTGGGGTTCCCACGTGCCCGGCGACGCCGTGTTCGTGAGCCTGATGAAGGGTGTCGAGCTCGGCACCCACCTGCGCATGAGCGAGGTCATCGCCGAGCTCACCGGGGCGGGCCCGGAGCGCATCGCCGTCGTCAGCGGGCCCAACCTGGCCCGCGAGATCGCGATGCGCGAGCCCGCCGCCAGCGTCGTGGCGTGCGCGGACGAGGAGACCGCCCTGCGGCTGCAGTCGATCTGCCACTCGGCGGCGTTCCGTCCCTACACCAACACCGACGTGGTGGGGTGCGAGCTGGGCGGCACGACCAAGAACATCATCGGCCTCGCGGTCGGCGTCGCCGTGGGCCTCGGCTTCGGCGACAACGCCAAGGCCTCGATCATTACGCGCGGACTGGCCGAGACGGGCCGCCTGGGTGCCGCGCTCGGCGCAGATCCCATGACGTTCGCGGGTCTCGCGGGCCTGGGCGACCTCGTCGCGACCTGCTCGTCACCGCTCTCGCGCAACCGCAGCTTCGGCGAGAAGCTGGGGCAGGGGCTCACGGTCGACGAGGCTGCGGCGCAGATGCGTCAGGTCGCCGAGGGCGTGAAGTCCTGCACGTCGGTCAAGGAGCTCGCAGCGATCCACGGCATCGAGATGCCGATCGTCGACGCGGTCGACGCGCTCGTGCAGGGCGTCATCACCCCGACCGAGCTGGTCAAGGCGATGATCGCGCGTCAGACCCAGCCCGAGGTGCGCTGAGGCTCACGGCGGGCGCCACCGGCCGGCGCGCCGGTGCTGACCGCGTCGAGGCTGCGGGCGATGTCCTCCCAGACGTCCTCGACGTTCTCGATGCCGACCGACAAGCGGACCAGGGACTCCGGCACGTTGGCGGGCTCGCCCGCGTGGCGGCGACGGCGCTCCCACGTCGACTCGACGCCTCCGAGGCTCGTGGCGTGCACGACGACCTCGCTGGCCTCCGTGGCGCGCTGCGCCGCCTCGGCGCCGCCGGCGACCTCGAACGAGACCATCGTGCCGAAGCCGGGGTAGCGGACGCCGGTGACGTCGGTGCGCTCCAGCAGGCGCGCCGCGATCTCGGTGGCGTTGTCCTCGGCGCGGTCCAGGCGCACGTGCAGCGTGCGGAGCCCGCGCAGCGCGAGATAGGCCTCGAGAGAGCCAGGTACGGAGCCCAGCGACGTGCGGCGGGTGGCGAGGGCACGGGCCGCGCGGTCGTCGTGGGTCACGACGACACCCATCAGGACGTCGCTGTGGCCCGAGAGGAGCTTGGACGCCGAGTGGACGACGAAGTCGGCGCCCAGGTCGAGCGGGCGCTGGCGCAGCGGCGTCGCGAGGGTGTTGTCGACGACGACCGCGGTGCCGACGGCCGTGACCGCGGCACAGATCGCCCGGATGTCGGCGACGTCCAGGGCCGGGTTGGTCGGTGACTCGAGCCAGACCATCGCCGCGTCCGCAGCGGCGGCGATGACGGCCTCGGTGTCGGTCACGTCGACGAGCTCGAGCTTGATCAGGCCGCGACGCGCCCGCCGCTCGAGCTCGACGGTCGTGCCGTAGTAGCTGCCGTCGGCCGCGACCACCTTGGCGCCGACCGGCAGGAGCTCCAGCACCGCGACGGTCGCCGCCATGCCCGATCCGAAGGAGACGGCGTTGCCGCCCTCGAGCGCGCCGACCGCCTCCTCGAACGCCTCCCAGCCCGGGTGCCCGTGCCGGGTGTACTCCGAGGCGCCACCGGGAACGAGGGCGGTCGCCAGCGTGATGGGTGTGTTCAGGGGACCACCTGGTTCGTGGGCCGGCCGTCCGGCAGCAACGGCGAGGGTCTCGAGCGACGTCGGGCGGACTGACATGGCTCCATTGTGCAAGGTCGGAGGTGGCCGGGGGATAGGGTCCTGAAAATGATTACGTCACGTTCCGACTCCCGGACCCGTGTCTGTCTCGTCTACGGCGGTCGCTCCAGCGAGCACGGCGTCTCCTGCCTGACGGCGCGCGAGGTGATGTCGGTCATCGACACGACCCGCTTCGACGTGCGCGCCATCGGCGTCACGCCGTCCGGTCGCTGGGTCGAGGCCGCGCCGCAGTGGCCGGACCTCGCTCCCGGGCAGCTGCCCGCGGTCGACGAGAGCGCCCCGCCGGTGCCCTGGGAGTCCGTGACCGACGCCGACGTCGTCTTCCCGCTCCTGCACGGCCCGTGGGGCGAGGACGGCACCCTGCAGGGCCTCCTGGACCTCGCGGACGTCCGCTACGTCGGCGCCGGGGTGCTCGCGAGCGCCGTCGGCATGGACAAGGTCTTCGCCAAGGTCGTCTTCGCGGCCGCCGGACTTCCCCAGGTGCCGTACGTGCCGATCGAGCCGGCCGAGTGGCCCAGCGACCGCGATCGCATCGAGGCGCGCGTGCGGGCGCTCGGTCTGCCGGTCTTCGTCAAGCCGTCGCGCGCGGGCTCGAGCTCGGGCGTCGTCAAGGTCGACACGTGGGACGAGCTGGCCCCGGCGATCGAGCACGCGCGCTCGTTCGACCCGAAGGTGCTGGTCGAGGCCGGCAAGATCGGCGCCCGTGAGGTCGAGTGCGGGATCGTGCAGGCGGTCGACGGGACCCCGCAGGCCAGCGTCGTCGGCGAGGTGCGGGTGCAGCACGGCGCGCACGCGTTCTACGACTTCGAGGCCAAGTACCTCGACGGCACCAGCGCCAACATCGTCCCGGCCGAGATGTCGACCACGATCTCGGACCGCATCCGTGCCTACGCCGTCCAGGCCTTCAAGGCGATCGGGGGCGAGGGCCTGGCGCGCGTCGACTTCTTCCTCGACGGCGAGGACCTCGTGATCAACGAGATCAACACGATGCCCGGGTTCACGACGTCGTCGATGTTCCCGCTGCTGTGGGAGGCGTCCGGCGTCACGTACGCCGAGCTCGTCGACCGCCTGCTGCAGCAGGCGTTGGCGCGGCCCACCGGCCTGCGCTGACCTGCGGGGGGAGCGTCAGACCCGCACGACGGGGCACGTCAGCGTGCGCGTGATGCCGGGCGTCTTCTGGATGCGGCTGACCACGAGGGTGCCGAGCTCGTCGATCGAGGGACCCTCGATCAGGACGATGACATCGTAGGGTCCCGTGACGTCCTGCGCGGAGCTCACACCCTCGATCTCGCCGATCGCGGTCGCGACATCGGAAGCGGTGCCGACCTCGGTCTGGACCAGGACGTACGCCTGCACGGTCATCGTGACTCCTTCGTAACGCGGACCGGCACACGGTACCGGATGTCCTGCGCGGAACTGATGCCCGCCTGGGCGACAATGGACGCATGCAGGCATCCGGAGGAGGCACGAGGGACCTCACCGTCGAGACGGTGTCCGAGCTGGGGGAGTTCGGACTCGTCGAACGCATCACGCGCGCCCTGCCCACGACGGACGTGGTCCTCGTGGGGCCGGGCGACGACGCGGCGGAGATCTCGGTCGGCGGGACGCTCGTCGTCTCGACCGACGTCCTGGTCGACCAGCGGCACTTTCGCCGCGACTGGTCCACGGCGCACGAGGTCGGTCGCAAGTCGGCGGCGTCGAACCTGTCCGACATCAACGCGATGGGTGGTCACGCCACGGCGCTCACGCTGGGGCTCGCGGTCCCGGGCGACCTGCCGGTCGCGTGGGTCGACGAGCTGGTGCGCGGGGTCGTCGAGGAGTGCGCCCTGGTCGGCGCTGCGGTCGTCGGTGGCGACGTCACGGCGTCCGACACGCTGGTGATCGCGGTGACGGTCGTGGGCGAGGCGACGCGCACGGTCCGGCGCAGCGGCGCCCAGGTCGGCGACGTCGTCGCGGTCGCGGGCACGCTCGGACTCGCGGGCGCGGGCTTCGCGGCGCTGAGCCGTGGCTTCCGCTCGCCCCGGGCCGCGGTGGAGGCGCACCGTGTCCCGCACCCGCCGTACGGCTCCGGCGAGACGGGGGCCGACGCCGGCGCCACGGCGATGATCGACGTCAGCGACGGACTGCTGGGCGACCTCGGCCACGTGGCCCGCGCGAGCGGCGTGCAGATCGACCTGAGCTCGGAGCACGTGCCGATCGAGTCGGCGGTCATCACGGTGGCCGAGGCCCTCGGTCGCCACCCGGTCTCGTTCGTCCTGACCGGGGGCGACGACTACGCCCTGGCCGCGACGTTCCCGCCCGAGGCGGCGCTGCCCGACGACTGGTACCCGATCGGCGCCGTCGTCGCGGTCCCCGCCGGCGACCAGCCCCGCGTCACGGTCGACGGCCTCCCCTGGGACGGCGAGACCGGCCACGAGCACTTCCGCTGACCAACGACCGCTCGCGAGTGGATTCCCGCCCGACCAGGAGTGAGTTTCCGCCCTGCGGCGAGTGAGTTCCCGCCCCAGCGAGGGGCGGGAATCCACTCGCGGGGGGCGGGAATCCACTCGCGAGGGGTCAGTCGGTGATGCGGGCGAAGCCGATGGACTGCTCGAGCTCGAAGGCGAGCTCGAGGAGCGTGCGCTCGTCGCCGTGGACCGCCGAGAAGTGGATGCCGAGCGGGCGGCCGTCGGCGGTCTGTGCCAGCGGGAGGCTGATCGCGGGCCCGCCCGAGGCGTTGTTGGCCGGCGTGAACGCCGCGTAGTCGAGCAGGCGCGGCAGCATGACCTCGTAGCCGGCGGCCGGCGACAGGTGGCCCAGCAGCGGCGTCGTGTAGCCCAGCACGGGGGAGAGGACCACGTCGACGGCGTTCTCGCGGAAGGCGGCCTTGTAGGTCGCCTCGGACTTCTTCAGCCCGCGGATCGCGCCGGGGGTGCGCCACGGGTGGCGGATGAAGTCGCGCGCGAGACCCTTGGTCAGGGAGTCGTTCAGGCTGCGGTCGTAGGCGGTGTGCATCAGGCGTCCACCGAAGCGGTGCATCGAGAAGCCCAGCATCGCCCAGTAGTGCAGGAAGTGCCGCACGAAGGCCTCGTCGACCGGCAGCGCCACCTCGACGACCTCGTGGCCGTCCTTCTCGAGCTGCTGCGCGACCTGGAGGACCGCGGCGCGGGTCTCGTCGTCGGTCGTGGAGCGCAGCGAGTCGAGGATCAGGCCGACGCGCAGGCGCCGGTCGGACGGGCCCTCGACGAGACCGACGCGGCTCAGCCCGCGGTTCGGGGTGTGCTGGTCGACCGCGGCCAGGAACGCGGCGGAGTCGCGCACCGACCGGCTCACGATCCCGTTGGAGATGATGTTGACCGGCAGGTCCTTCGCCTCGGCCGACGGCAGCTCGCGGCCACGGGTGAACTTCAGGCCCACCAGGCCGCACGCGGCTGCGGGGATGCGGATCGACCCACCGCCGTCGTTGGCGTGGGCGAACGGCACGGCCCCGGCGGCGACCAGGGCGGCCGAGCCGCCGGAGGACGCACCGCACGAGTAGTCGGTGTGCCAGGGGTTGCGGGTCGGCTCGGCGTCCTGGAACTCGGTCGTGGCGTTGAACCCGAACTCCGGCATCGTCGTCTTGCCGAGGTTGACCGCGCCCGTGGACAGCAGCTGCTCGGCGAAGGGCTCGCTCGCGGCGGCCGGCTGCGGGTCGATGACCGCGGCCGAGCCGTGCCCGGTGGGCAGGCCCGCGACGTCGGTGTTGTCCTTGATGAAGGTCGGCACGCCGGCGAAGACCCCGGTGAGCGGGGTCGCGGCGGTGCTGCGAGCGCGGTCGAAGTCGCTCGTGACGATGCCGTTCAGCCGCGGGTTGACGGCCTCGGCGCGCGCGATCGCGGCCTCGACGGCCTCGGCCGCACTGATCTCGCCTGCGGAAATGGCAACGGCGACCCCGACAGCGTCGAGGTCGCCGAGTGCGTCGTCAGCGAAGGCGTGGACTCGGGTCGTGGTGCTGGTCACACGGTGACACTAGCGCCAGAGGACCCGGGGGCCAGGCAGTTTCAGCGAGAGACCTTGCCGGCCTTCAGGCACGAGGTGCAGACGTTCACGCGCTGCGGCGTGCCGTTCACGACCGCGCGGACGCGCTGGATGTTGGGGTTGAAACGACGCTTCGTGCGTCGGTGCGAGTGGGAGACGTTGTGACCGAAGCCGGGTCCCTTGCTGCACACGTCACAGACAGCTGCCACGGTGATCACTCCTGAACGATCTCGATGAACCAAAACGAAAGAGGTGCCGCATCGACGAGTCGTCGAGCAGGCAACCGCTCAAGAATAGCCGAACGACGTGGCGCAGTGCTAATCGGTCCCGTGGGCCGATACCCTCGGCGCCATGAGTCTGCGTCTCGGTCCGGCGCCGTTCGTGCGCTGGACCCAGCTCTGCGCGGACGCGCTGGCGTCCACCCGGGCGGAGATCGACGCGCTCAACGTCTTCCCGGTCCCCGACTCCGACACCGGCACCAACGCCTTCGTGACGTTCGCCGCGGGGGCCGAGGCCGTGGCCGAGCTGGGCTCCGAGGCCGACCTGGTCACCCTCGTCAAGGCCTACCGCGACGGGCTGCTGACCCAGGCCCGCGGCAACTCCGGCGTGATCATGTCGCAGCTCGTGCGCGGCAGCCTGTCGGGCCTCCCGATCGACGGCGAGGTGACGGCCGAGCACGTCGCGGCGGCCTTCGAGCGCGCCACGAAGGCCGCGTACGAGGCCGTCGGTGACCCCCAGGAGGGCACGATCCTCTCGGTCGCCGCCGCCGCGAGCCGTGGTGCGCGCGAGGCGGCCGACGCCGGTCGCTCGGCCCGTGACGCCTTCAGCGCAGCAGCCGCCGCGGCCCGCGAGGGTCTGGCCCGCACCCCGGAGCAGATGGCGCTGCTGGCGCGCGCCGGCGTGGTCGACGCCGGCGGCCGGGTGCTGGTCGTGGTGCTCGACACGACCGAGCAGGCCCTGACGGGGCGGGTGGCCCCGCACGTCAAGGCCGTCGTCCCCGTGCCGGTCGAGGCCGGCATCGACCTGGTCGAGGGCGGGCCCGCCTACGAGGTCATGTACCTGCTCGACGGCGACGACGACGCGATCCCCGAGCTGCGCACCGCGCTGCAGAAGCTCGGCGACTCCTTGGTCGTCGTCGGCGGCGAGGGTCTGTGGAACGTGCACGTGCACGTCGACGACGTCGGTGCGGCGATCGAGGCAGGCCTGGCTGCCGGGCGACCCCGCCGCATCGCCGTGACCCACTTCGCCGACCAGATCTCGACGCAGCGCACCCAGCGCCGCCGCCGGATCGTCATCGCCGCCACGACGGGCGACGGCATCACGGCGCTGTGCGACGAGAGCGGCGCCGTGACGATGCCGTTCTCGCGCACGGCTCCGCTCTCGCACGACGTCGTGGCCTCCGCGCTGGCGACCGCCGACGCCGACGAGGTGGTGGTGCTGCCGAACAACCACCGCTACGTGGGCCTGTTCGAGGCCGCCGCGAAGACCGCCCGCGAGGCCGGCCGCCGCGTCGCCGTCATCCCCACGCACGCCCAGGTGCAGGGTCTCGCCGCACTGGCGGTCCACGACCCGGGCATCGACTTCGACGACGACGTCGTGGCGATGTCGAGCGCCGCGGGAAGCACGGCCCACGGCGCCATCACCGTCGCGACCGAGCCCGGCATCACGATGGCCGGTCCGTGCGTCGCCGGCGACGTGCTCGGCGTGGTCTCGGGCGACTTCGCGTTCGTCGGCGAGGGTCCGCTCGAGGTCGCCGCGCAGGTCGTCGAGCGCCTGCTGACCCCGTCGTCGGAGCTCGTCACGGTCGTGTGCGGCCACGAGGCCGACGAGGACCTCGCGACCCAGCTGCAGCACCACATCGAGCGCTCCCGCCCGGACGTCGACGTCGCGGTCTACGCCGGTGGCCAGGAGCACTACCCGCTGTTCATCGCGGTGGAGTGACGGTGCCGGTCACCCTCACGAGCAGCCTCGCTCCGGTCATCGGCGACAAGTCCGCCAAGCCGTTGACCAAGGCCTTCGGCATGCAGACGGTCGGCGACCTCCTGCGCCACTACCCACGTCGATACCTCGAGATCGGCCAGCTGACGCCGATGAGCAGCCTCGAGGTCGACCAGCACGTCACGATCATGGCCGAGGTGCGGGCGATCAAGACGTTCCCGTTCGGTCCGGGCGGCCGGCGCACCCGCACCGAGGTGCTGGTGACGGACCAGACCGGCGAGATCACGCTGACCTTCTTCAGCCGCGTCTTCGGCATCAAGACCGGCGACGTGGGCCTGTTCTCCGGGGTGGTCGGCAGCTTCCGCGGCAAGCTCCAGCTGACTCATCCGCAGCATGACGCGATCGGCGACCGCCTGGCACGCGGTGTCGTCCCGATCTATCCCGCCAGCGCCGCCGCCGGGTCGGTCCTGATCGAGCGGTGCGTCGGGCTCGCCCTCGACGCCGTGGAGGACCTGCCCGAGGTGCTTCCCGACGAGGTGCGCCGTGAGCGCGGCTACGCCGACGTCGCCGCGTCGTTCGAGAGCATCCACCGCCCGTACTCCGTGGCCGAGGGGATGGCGGCCAAGGCTCGCTTCCGGTTCGAGGAGGCGTTCGTGATGCAGACCGTCCTCGCCCAGCGACGCCACCGCGCGACCGCGTCCACGGCAGCAGCGAGGCCGCCCCGTGACGGTGGCCTGCACGACCGGTTCGTCGCGCAGCTGCCCTTCGAGCTGACGCGGGGACAGCAGGAGATCTCCGACGCGGTGAGCGCCGAGCTGGCCTCGGCGCACCCGATGCACCGGTTGCTCCAGGGCGAGGTGGGGTCGGGCAAGACCGTCGTGGCGCTCCTGGCGATGCTGCAGGTCGTCGACGCCGGCGGTCAGGCCGCGATGCTCGCACCGACCGAGGTCCTCGCGGCCCAGCACCACCGCACGATCACGCGCATGCTGGGCGACCTGTCGCGGTCCGGCATGCTCGGCGGCGCCGAGGGGGCGACCCGCGTGCGGCTGCTGACCGGCTCGATGGGCACGCGGGCGCGGCAGGAGTCGCTGCTCGACCTCGTGACCGGTGAGGCGGGCATCGTCGTCGGCACGCACGCGCTGATCCAGGAGGGCGTGGAGTTCGCCGACCTGGGCCTGGTCGTCGTCGACGAGCAGCACCGCTTCGGCGTCGAGCAGCGCGCGGCCCTGGTCGACCGCTACGAGACCCGCCCCCACGTGCTGGTCATGACGGCCACGCCGATCCCGCGCACCGTCGCGATGACGGTGTTCGGCGACCTCGACGTCTCGGTCCTCACCGAGCTGCCCGCGGGCCGCCAGCCGATCCAGACCAACGTCGTCCCGATCGCCGACCGGCCGGCGTGGCTCGAGCGCGCCTGGGAACGGGTGCGTGAGGAAGTGGGGCGGGGGCGTCAGGCCTACGTCGTCGTCTCGCGCATCGGGGACGAGTCGAGCGACGCGGACTCGCCGACGTCGTCCCTCGTCGAGCTGCACGAGGACCTCGCCGGGGGAGCGCTGCACGGCCTGCGGCTCGGCGCCCTGCACGGGCGGATGTCGGCCGACGACAAGGACGCCGTGATGTCGGCCTTCGCGGCCGGACGGATCGACGTGCTGGTGGCCACGACCGTCGTGGAGGTCGGGGTCGACGTCCCCAACGCGACGGTCATGGTCGTGATGGACGCCGAGCGCTTCGGCATCTCCCAGCTGCACCAGCTGCGCGGCCGGGTCGGCCGCGGCAGCGAGCCGGGCCTGTGCCTGCTCGTCACCACCGCCGACGCGGCCTCGCCCTCGGCCGAGCGGCTCAAGGCCGTGGCCTCGACGACCGACGGCTTCGAGCTGTCGCGGCTGGACGTCTCTATGCGCAGCGAGGGGGACGTGCTGGGCACCCGGCAGTCGGGGTTCCGCTCGAGCCTGCGGCTGCTGTCGGTCGTGCGCGACGAGGACGTCATCGTCGCGGCGCGGGAGGTCGCGACCGCCGTGGTCGAGGCCGACCCGGAGCTCGCGGGCCATCCGGTCCTCGCCGCCGCCGTGGCCGCGCTGGAGGCCACCGACGGCGCCGACTACCTGGAGCGCACGTGACGCGGGTCGTCGCGGGCAACTTCAAGGGCCGACGCCTGCGCACCCCGCCCGGTGACGCGACCCGGCCCACCTCCGACCGCGTGCGGGAGTCGCTCTTCGCGACCCTGACGTCGGCCTTCGGCGGCATGGACGACCTGCGTGTCCTCGACCTCTACGCCGGCTCGGGCGCCCTCGGCATCGAGGCGATCTCGCGCGGCGCCGCGCATGCGGACCTGGTCGATCCCGACCGTCACGCGGTGCGCACGATGCGGGGCAACCTCGACGAGCTCGGCATCACGGCGGCGCAGGTGCACGCCACGACGGCCCAGAAGTTCGTCCGCACGCCACCGCTGCAGCCCTACGACCTGGTGCTGCTCGATCCGCCGTACGCCGTGCCGACCGCCGAGGTCACGGACCTGGTGACCGTGCTCGCCGACCCTGTCTGGTGCCTGCCCGACGGACTGCTCGTCGTGGAGCGCTCGTCGCGCGACCCGTTCGCCTGGCCCGACGGGGTCGAGGCGTGGGACGAGCGGGCCTACGGCGAGACCACGCTTTGGTACGGTCGCTGACATGGCGGTGCAGCGATGACGCGCGTGGTGTGTCCGGGCTCGTTCGACCCGGTGACGAAGGGCCATCTCGACATCATCGAGAGGGCTGCCCATCTCTTCGACGAGGTCGTCGTGGTGGTGCTGGTCAACGAGTCCAAGAAGGGCCTGTTCGACACCGAGCAGCGCATGGACCTGATCCGGCGCTCGCTCCGCGACAGCCCCAACGTCACGGTCGACTTCTACGCCGGACTGCTGGTCGACTACTGCGCCCAGAACGGCGTGGACGCGATCGTGAAGGGCCTGCGCGCCGTGTCGGACTTCGACTACGAGCTGCAGATGGCGCAGATGAACGGCAACCTCACGGGGATCGACACGGTCTTCATCCCGACCGCGCCCGACTACATGTTCATCGCCTCGAGCCTGGTCAAGGAGGTCGCGCGCCACGGCGGCGACGTCGCCGACCTGGTCTCGCCCGTCGTGCTCAACGCCCTCGACGCCAAGTTCGGCCACTAGCCGCTAGTCGGGCAGGATCGGCTGCGGCGCGCGTTCGCGGTCGCCGACGTGCACCGCCCGCTTGACCGAGGTGCGCCCGAACTTGGCGCGCACCTCGTCGACCGCGGTATCGAGCTCGGTGCCGGAGGTGGCGTCGAGCGGCAGCGCGAGCTGCAGGGGAGCGTCGTCGACCTGGCCGACCGAGACCCCGATCAACGTGAGTCCGCGGCGCTCGGCCTCCGACCAGCGCTGCCGCAGCAACGTGCGCGCCACCTCGAGGATCGTGGCGGTGTGCGAGGTGGGACGGGCCAGCGTGTGCGAGGCGGTGGAGCGGCCGAAGTCGCCGAACCGGAGGCTGAGCGTGACGACACTGCCCGTGCGGTCGACGCGGCGCATGCGGCTCGTGACGCGGTCGACCAGGCTCAGAAGGATCGCCTCGACCTCGGCGGCCGTCCGGGGGCGCGAGCCGAGGGCGTGCTGGGCGCCCATCGACCCACGGCGCCGGCCGGTCTCGACCCGGCGGGGGTCGTGCCCCTGCGCCAGCGCCCAGAGGTGGCGCCCCGTGGCGTTGCCGAGCAGGGCCGTGGCCTCGCGCAGCTCCATGGCGGCGATCTGACCCACGGTGCGCACGTGGGCCTGGTGCAGCTTGGCCGCCGTGACGTCGCCGACGCCCCAGAGCCGCTCGACCGGCAGGGCGTGGAGGAACCGCTGCTCGTGCTCGAGGTGCACGACCAGCAGACCGTCGGGCTTGGCCGAGGCGCTGGCGATCTTGGCCAGGTACTTGGTGCGCGCCACCCCCACCGAGATGGGCAGCCCGACGCGCTCGGCGACGTCGGTGCGGAGCTGCGCCGCGATCTGGGACGGCAGCCCCCGGATCCGCCGGAGACCGCCGACCTCGAGGAACGCCTCGTCGATCGACAGCGCCTCGACCTGGGGAGTCGTGTCGGCGAAGACCTCGAAGACCCGCTTGCTGGCCTCCGAGTAGGCCTCGAAGCGCGGCGGCACCACGACGGCCTCGGGGCACGCTCGCAGGGCCTGGCGGATGTTCGACGGCGTGCGGACGCCACGCCGTTTCGCCTCGTACGACGCGGCCACCACGACACCGCCGCCCACGATGACGGGACGGCCGCGCAGGGACGGGTCGTCGCGCTGCTCGACCGACGCGAAGAACGCGTCGAGGTCGGCGTGCAGCACGGTCCCTTCGGTGGGGCCCTCGGTCATGGGACGATCATGGCGGTCGGGACCGACAGAACGCGTGCGGTCGAGGTCCCTCGATTACCGCCCGAGGCGGTCCGCAGGCTATGATCGACGCTGGCCTGTACGCAGGTCATGTGTTGTGCACTTTCGACGAATGGATGAGCGTGCAGACGGGACCGTTGGTCATCGACACCCACGAGCTGGGGCGACGACCTGGAAACGAACGCTCGTACCATCTGTCCGTCCAGGTGCCGGCGCAGTGGGGCTACGACGTCTTCGGCGTCCCCGAGGGTTCACCGATCGACCTGGAGCTGCGGCTCGAGGCGTTGGTGGACGGGATCCTGGCAACGGGATCCACCACGGTGACGGCGGTCGGCGAGTGTGTGCGGTGCCTGACAGATGTCCAGGAAGAGATCGACCTGGACGTGCAGGAGCTGTACCTGTTCGAACGACCGTCGGACGACGACGAGGCGGAGGAGTCCCTGTGGCTCGAGGGCGACCTGCTCGACCTCGAACCTCCACTGCGTGACGCGACAGTGTTCGCACTGCCGCACCACCCGTTGTGTGATCCGGAATGTCCGGGACTGTGCCCCGAGTGCGGGGCCCGGCTCGCGGATGATCCCGACCACACACACGGAGAGGCGGTCGACCCGAGATGGTCGGCCCTCACCCAGCTGATCGAACCCCCCAAGGAGTAATCGTGGCCGTCCCGAAGCGGAAGATGTCGCGCAGCAACACCCGTCACCGTCGTTCGGCCTGGAAGGCCACGAAGGTCCAGGTCGTCGACTGCGCCAACCCCGCGTGCGACAGCAAGGTCATCCCGCACCGTGCGTGCGGCGAGTGCGGCCAGTACGGCGCGCGCGGCGAGCGTCGCCAGGTCCTCTGACCGACCCCGTCGTGGACGAGCGCGGCCCGCACGAGCTGAGCGCCGTCCTGGGAGCTCCGGATCTCGATCCGGAGCTCTTGACGCATGCCCTGACGCACCGGTCGTTCGCCTACGAGAACGGCCAGGTCCCCAACAACGAGCGTCTTGAGTTCCTCGGCGACTCGGTGCTGGGGCTCGTCGTCACGGACGCGTTGTTCCACACCCATCCCGACCTGCCGGAGGGTCAGCTCGCGAAGCTGCGCTCGGCGGTCGTCAGCGCCAAGGCCCTCGCGGTCGTGGCCCGCACGCTCGGGATCGGTGAGCACGTCCGCCTCGGCAGGGGCGAGGAGGCCACCGGAGGCCGCGACAAGGCCTCGATCCTCTCCGACACCGTCGAGGCGCTGATCGGCGCGATCTACGTGCAGTTCGGCATCGAGCGGGCCTCGGCCGTGGTCCACCTCATCTTCGACCCGGTCATCGCCGACGCCGCCCGTCTGGGCGCGGCGCTCGACTGGAAGACCTCCCTGCAGGAGGTGTCGGCGACCCAGGGCCTGGGCGTGCCGCGTTACGCCGTCCAGAGCGAGGGGCCCGACCATGCGCGCGTCTTCTCCGCCGCGGTCCACGTCGGCGAGCACGTCTTCGACGGTGGGTCCGGCACCTCGAAGAAGGAGGCCGAGCAGCAGGTCGCCCAGATCGCCTGGGAGATCCTCAGCGCCGGTCGCGCCGCGGGTGCCTGAGCTCCCCGAGGTCGAGGTCGTCCGTCGCGGCCTGGCCGACCACGTCGTGGGTCGGCGCATCACCGCGGTCCGCGTGCTCGACGTCCGCTCGCTGCGTCGTCACGTGGCCGGGCCGGAGGACTTCGCCCTGCGCCTGACCGGACGCACGGTGGCCGACGCCCGCCGGCGCGGCAAGTACCTCTGGCTCCCGCTCGACGGTGTCGATCACGGGGACGACGCGCTGCTCGCCCACCTCGGGATGAGCGGTCAGATGCTGATCAGCGAGCCCGACGCCCCGCTGCAGAAGCACCTCAAGGTCACGCTCGACCTCGAGGACGGCGCGCAGCTCCGGTTCGTCGACCAACGGATCTTCGGTGGTCTCGCGATCAGCGACGGGGGAGCGGACCTGCCCGCCGAGGTCGCCCACATCGCCCGCGACCCGCTCGACCCGGCCTTCGACCCCGACGAGTTCGCGGCCCGCCTGAAGCGCCGCGAGACCGGCGTCAAGCGGGCGCTGCTCGACCAGGGGCTGATCTCGGGCGTCGGCAACATCTACGCCGACGAGGCCCTGTGGCGCGTCCCGCTGCACTACGCGCGCAACACGCGCACGCTGCGCCGCACCGAGGTCGACACGCTGCTGCACCACGTCACCGAGGTCATGTCCGAGGCGCTGGCGCAGGGCGGCACGTCGTTCGACGCGCTTTACGTCAACGTCAACGGCGCGAGCGGGTACTTCGACCGCTCGCTCAACGCCTACGGCCGCGAGGGCGAGCCGTGCGGGCGGTGCGGCACCGCGATGCGCCGCAGCCCCTTCATGAACCGGTCGTCGTACTGGTGCCCCCGCTGCCAGCCCCGCCCCCGCAACGGACGCTTCTGAGCCGCGGGCCGTCCGCTACGGTGCTGGCGTGACGAGCTACGGCGCGGAGGCGCGGGCGCGGTTCGTGCCCGAGCCGCCCAAGCGGGCCGGCCGCACGCCGTTCGAGCGCGACCGGGGCCGCATCGTCCACTCGGCCGCTCTGCGCCGCCTCTCGGCCAAGACCCAGGTCCTCGGCCCGGGCTTCGACGACTTCGTGCGCAACCGCCTGACCCACTCCCAGGAGGTCGCCCAGGTCGCCCGCGAGCTGGGGGCCTCGCTCGGCTGCGACCCTGACATCGTCGACTCGGCCGCCCTCGCGCACGACCTCGGTCACCCGCCGTTCGGCCACAACGGCGAGGTCGCGCTCGACGCCCTCGCGGCCTCCTGCGGCGGGTTCGAGGGCAACGCCCAGACCCTGCGCCTGCTGACCCGGCTGGAGGCCAAGACCTTCGGCCCGGACGGTGCGAGCGTGGGTCTCAACCTCACCCGCGGCACGTTGGCTGCCTGCATCAAGTATCCGTGGCGCCGCGGCGAATCCCCCGGCGGCGGTGCGAAGTTCGGCGTGTACGAGGACGACCTGCCGGTCTACACGTGGGTCCGCGCCGACGCCGCCCCCTTCGTGCGCCCGATCGAGGCCCAGGTCATGGACCTGTCCGACGACATCGCCTACTCCGTGCACGACGTCGAGGACGGCGTGGTGGGCGGCTGGTTCGACCTCACCGACGACCTGCAGCTCGCCCAGGTCTGCGCCGTCGCCCGGGACTGGTACCTGCCGGACGCCGACGACGCGCGCCTCGGCGCGGCGCTCGACCGCCTGCAGGCACTGCCGGAGTGGCCGACCACCCGCTTCGACGGCAGCCGCCGCTCGCTCGCCGCGATCAAGAGCCTGACCAGCGCGCTGATCGGCCGGTTCGCGGTCGCCGCCCAGAGCGCCACGATGCAGCGCTGGGGCGACGGGCCGCTCGTGCGGTTCGACGCCGATCTCGAGGTCCCCGTCGCGACGCTGGACGAGATCACGATCCTGAAGTCGATCGCGGCCCACCACGTGATGCTGGCCGACGACCGCACGGCCAACCTGGTCGCCCAGCGCGACCTGCTGACGGCGCTGGTCGCGGCGCTCCTGGAGCGGGAGGGCCGCGACCTCGACACCGACCTCGCGGCCGACTTCGCGACCGCTCCGGACGACGCGGCCCGGCTGCGCGTGGCGGTCGACCAGGTCGCCTGCCTGACCGACGTCTCCGCCCCGCTCTGGGCCCAGCGCCTCGGCCTCTGAACGCTCCGTCCGGGGAGTGGGCGGGCCGACATAGGATGCGGCCATGCCGCGGATCAAGGACGAGGACATCCAGCTCGTCCGCGAACGTGCCCGCATCGACGAGGTCGTCGAGGGCTACGTGACGCTCAAGAGCGCCGGCGGCGGCGCTCGCAAGGGCCTGTGCCCCTTCCACGACGAGAAGTCTCCGTCGTTCAACGTGCGCCCGGCGCAGGGCTTCTACCACTGCTTCGGCTGCGGAGCCGGAGGCGACTCGATCAAGTTCCTCATGGAGATCGAGGGGCTCCCGTTCGCCGAGGCCGTCGAGCGGCTGGCCACGAAGTTCGGCATCCAGCTGCGGTACGAGGAGGACGGTCGGTCCTCGGGGCCGCGCCGCGACCCGCGCCAGCGTCAGCGGCTGCTCGAGGCCCACGCCGCCGCAGGGGAGTACTACGCCTCGCAGCTCGGCTCGGCGCCCGAGGCGCAGGTCGCCCGCCAGTTCATCAAGGACCGCGGCTTCGACCAGGCCGCCGCCGAGCACTTCACCCTCGGCTACGCCCCGAAGGACCGCCAGAGCCTCACCGGCTTCCTGAAGAACAAGGGCTTCACCGACGAGGAGCTCGTGGTCGGCGGCCTCGCGCGCCGCACCAGCGGCGGCACGTTCGACGTCTTCCAGGGTCGCTTGCTGTGGCCCATCAAGGAGATGACGGGCGAGATCATCGGCTTCGGCGCCCGCAAGCTCTACGACGACGACTTCATGGCCGGCAAGTACGTCAACACCTCCGAGACGCCGCTCTACAAGAAGACCCAGGTGCTCTACGGCATCGACCTGGCCCGCCGCCAGATCTCCGGCGCCAGCCAGGCCGTCGTCGTCGAGGGCTACACCGACGTCATGGCGTGCCACCAGGCCGGCGTCACCACCGCCATCGCCACCTGCGGCACGGCGTTCGGCGAGGGCCACGCCCGCATCCTGCGCCGTCTGATGCTCGACCACGACGCCTTCCGCGGCGAGGTCGTCTTCACCTTCGACGGCGACGAGGCCGGTCAGCGCGCCGCCGTGAAGTCGTTCGAGGGCGACGAGGAGTTCGTCGGCCAGACCTACGTCGCCGTCGAGCCGCGCGGCATGGACCCGTGCGACCTGCGCATGGCCGACGGCGACGCCGCGGTCCGCGAGCTCATCGCCTCGCGCATCCCGCTCTACCGCTTCGTGCTCGACAACACGCTCAAGCAGTACGACCTCGACCGGGGCGACCAGCGCGTCGACGCCGTGCGCGACGCCGTGCACCTCGCGAGCGCGATCCGCGACGTCTCGAAGGTCGACGCCTTCCTGCGCGAGGTGGCCGGCCGCATCGGCGTGGAGGTCGAGCAGGTGCGGGCCGAGCACCAGAAGATCAAGGGCAAGCCGGCGGCCTCGTCCCGGCGCAACGCTCCCGCCGCCGAGCCGGCCTCCGGCGCCCCGGCACCCGTGGCCTCGGGGCCGTCGTTCGGTGCGCCGCAGTTCGCCGACGAGCGCGAGGCACTCAAGGCGCTCGCGCAGCACCCGCACCTGGCGCGCCAGTTCGCGGTCGACCTCGACGAGGACGACTTCACGCACCCCGTGTCCCGCGAGATCTTCACCGCGCTCAAGGCCCAGGGCTGGCCCGAGAAGCCCGACCCCACCTGGATCCCGCGGGTCGTCGAGGCGCTGCCCGAGGCCCTGCGCCCGATCCTGTCGCGTGCCACGGTCGAGCCGCTGCTCGCGCAGGAGAGCACGACGGTGCAGGTCGTCTCCTCGAGCATCTTCCGTCTGCAGGTGCTCACGGTCGGTCGCCACGTGGCCGACGTGAAGTCGCGCCTGCAGCGCACCAACCCGATCGACGACGCCGACGCCTACAACCGGATGTTCGGTGAGCTCATCGCCCTGGAGCAGCAGCACCGCGAGCTGCGCGAGAAGGCCGTGGGCGGCGTCGTCCCCAGCTGACGTGCCGGCACTCGCCCTCCACAGGTGGGTGATCGGATCACCCACGCACGTCGTCACCGATCCACGGTGGTCCCATGACGACACCCTGGGTCCGCAGCGTGCTGGCCGAGCCCGAGATCGACGCAGCCGCCGAGCGGGACCTCGCCCGTCGAGCCCGATCCGGCGACACCGATGCCCGGGCCGCGCTGATCCGGTCAGGGCTGCGTCACGTCGTGCAGCGCGCCCGCATGCTCGGCTTCCGGGGCGACGCCCTCGACGACGCGATCCAAGCCGGTTGTCTGGGGCTCATCCAGGCCGTCGACCGGTTCGACCCGAGCAGGGGAGCCCGGCTGCGCACGTACGCGTGGTGGTGGATCGGCGACGCCATGCGCACCGCCGTGCCGATCGTCTCGGCTCCGCTGCCCGACGACCTCGCGGGGGAGCCGGCCCACGACAGCGTAGCGTCGGACCTCGTCCCCGACGACGTCCCTGAGGTGCTCCGACTGCGGTACCGACTGGGCGAGACCGCAGGCCTCCCGCGCCCACGCCACGAGGTCGCCCGGCTGCTGGGACTGACCGAGTCGCAGGTCCGCGACCGCGAGGCCCAGGCGATGCGACAACTGCGGCAGGGGCTTGCTAAGGTGGTGCACCGTGCTCCCGGTGAGGGAGTCGATCCCCCATAGCTCAATTGGCAGAGCATTCGACTGTTAATCGAAGGGTTTCTGGTTCGAGTCCAGATGGGGGAGCAAGATACCGGCGCTGACCTGCGAAGACAGGTGGGGGCCGGTTCTTCGTTTTCAGGGTGATCCCCACTTAGTCCCCATCTACCTGGCGAGGACGTCCACCGCTGTCGCAACAGGACGGGTCTTGATGTAGGTGGCGGTTGTCGCCGGATCCTGTCCCAGCACGGCGGCGATCTGCCCGAGGCTCGCGCCAGCGTCATCGGCAAGCGTTGCGTACGTGCGGCGGAACGTGTGGCTGCCCGCCCACGGGCATCCCGCCGTATCGAGCAGGCTCCGCATCTTGTCGAGGACGTTGGACAGGTCGCGCGGCTGGCCCATCTTGCTCGCGTACCTGGTTACGCCGAACACAAGGCCGGTCGTGCCGTGGAGGCCAGCCCGCGCGCCGAGTCGCTCGATCAGCCACGCGGGCATCGTCACCGTCCGCTTGGCGTTCTTCGACTTCGTGCCTCGGATGGTCACCGTCCCGGCATCGAGATCCACGTCGTCCCAAGTGACGCCGTGGAGCGCCTCTGAGACCCGAGGGCCGAGCGCAGTTAGGAAAGCCACGAGGTCACCCATGTCGGCAGTGTGGGCATCGGCGACAGCCTGGACCTCGACGAGTTCGTCATGGGTGAAGACTCGCTCGGTGTCGATCTTGTCGCGACCTTCGTCGGCGGTCCGACCTTGCAGACGGAACCTGGTCGGGTGAGGGATCGCGCCGTGCCGATGCGCCGTGTCGGTGATCCCGTGCAGAACCTTGCGGGCCGACTTCATGGCCCCCTCGCCGCCTCCTCGACTGGTGCTCTTGTGCTGACCGTTCGCCACGTCGCGGAGGTGCTGCTCCCCGCGAACGACGTTGGCAGCCGCACCGATCTTGAGGCTGCCGTACGCCGTCCCCGTGATGTAGGCGCTGACCCACTTGGCGTACTCGCTGAGAGTCTTCTCCGCCAATGCCGGTCGCTGAGCTTGCTTCTCGCTCAGCCACACGGCGGCGACTTGCTCGACCGTACTCGTGGTGCTGACTCGGTCGCTTCCGCCGTGGTGTTGCTGACGCTTCCTCGCGAGGTTGGCGCGCAGGTCGCGCTTGGCAGCGGCTGGTGTCTTGCCAGACCCGTAGACGTCAAGCAGCGGTCCTCCGTCTTCGCGTCGGAATCGAGCCCGAGCACGAACCAAGCCGGGCGTCTTGGGATGATCGCTGACCGCAATCTGATCAACCTCGTACGGTGCGAGTGCGTGGCGCGGCATAGTTCAGCACCCCGCCTTCGGGCGGTTGAGAAGCTTTGCCACTGGCGGCGTGTGCTCGGCGAGCGGGGTCGTGACCATGGCCAATACTTCATCCGGTAAATGGGGATCTGTCAACCTTGTTTGAAATCCTGACTTAGCTTCGTATCCCGTGGCGAACCGGGACGCCAGTTTCCACCCTGGCGGACGTGTCGGTAGTACGGCCTAATGTTGAACCATGGCTGACGCATCAGACCCAACGTCACCGGGCGATGAGCAGGCCCCAACGCCGCCGGGCGACCAGCCGGACCCAACGTCACCCAACGATGAGCCGACCTCCCCGCCCTTCGACGCGAGCCGGATCTTGGCAGCGATGGACACCAGCAAGTTGGCGGCGGGCATGGACACAAGCAAGTTGTTGGAGTCGTTTGACGCGAGCCGGATTGTGGCGGGCATGGACACGAGCAAGTTGTTGGAGTCGTTCGGTACGAGCCGGATTGTGGCGGGCATGGACACGAGCAAGTTGTTGGAGTCGTTCGATACGAGCCGGATTGTGGCGGGCATGGATACCAGCAAGTTGTTG
>NZ_BAAAME010000003.1:74067-77561 GCF_039529015.1 Aeromicrobium alkaliterrae | reverse complement strand
GGCGGGAGGCGATCGCGGTCAGGGCCACGCCGCTCGCGGCCCAGATGCCGTAGGCCACGCCGAGGTTCATGCCCTCCGAGAGGCTTAGGCTCAGGCAGCCGAACGCGATCACGTATCCCACGCCGACGACGCCGAACCAGGCGCGCGAGCCGGTGCTGGCCATGCGGAGCGAGAGCGTCGCGGTGACCTCGGTCAGGATCGCGACGACCAGGTAGATCCACGCCATCAGAGGGCCTCGTCCTCGGCCGACGCTGTTGCAGCGTGCGCAGCCTGTGAGCCGAGCTCGACCAGCAGCACGCCGCCGATGATCACGGCGATGCCCAGGCCCATGAGCGGGGTCAGCGGCTCGTCGTAGATCACGCTCGACAGCACCGCCGTCAGCGCGACGCCGCACGCGGCCCAGATGCCGTAGGCGACGCCGAGGGCCATGCCCTGGCCGAGCGCGGCGAACAGGAACGTGAACGCCGCCACGAAGCCCGTCACCACGATCACGTACAGCGCGGGTTGGTCGAGGGCGCCCTTGAGCGAGAGGGACGCGGTGACCTCGCTGGCGATCGCGCCGGCGAGGAGGAGCCACGTGGTCATGGGGTGGGGGATCCGATCAGGTCGAGGGCGGTCGCGAGCACGGCCTCCCGGTCGTGCGGGGCGAGAGGGAGGACACCGGTTGCGTCGGCGAACCAGCAGCCGTCGGCCATCAGGCGGGCGGTCTGGAGCCGGGCGCGCTCGTCCGGGGCCAGGTCGGTCGGGACCTCGACCCAGGGGGCGAACCGGGCGGCCCAGCGCTCGGCCATCTGCTCCCGGAGGCGTGGGTCGCTGAACAGCACGAGGTCGGTCGCGTCGTGCGGGGTGGTCACCGACCATCGGACGTAGGCGGCGATCCGCTCGTGCGCCGGGGCGGCGTCGCCGCCGGGCAGCAGTGCCTCGAGCGCGCGCTCGTACCGGTCGAGCACGTGGTCGACGAGGGCCGCCACGAGCGCCTGCTTCGAGGAGAAGTGGTACATCAGTCCGGGCTTGGTGACGCCAGCGGCGCGGGCTGCGGCGTCGAGCGACAGGGCGTCGCCGTCGCGGACCACGTCGAGCGCCGCGGCGAGGAGCGCCTCGCGCTGGGACGGGCGGTGAGGGGGAGCGGGCACGTACTTACTTTACCAACCGGATGGCTAAGTAAGTAGATCGGGGTCCTGGTTGTCGTCCGGTGCGCGGATTGGGCCGCGACACGTGGGCTGCAGCGCTACCCTGATCCTCTCAGGGGAGAAGCGAGGGAGGCCATGACGGAGCCGTTGGACGAGCGTCTGCGCGATGACGACGCGCTCGACGAGATCGAGCTGACCAGCAAGCTCATGATCGCGGCCACCGACTCGGACACCCCTCTCTCGCAGCACGAGGTCGACGAGATCCTCGGTCTCACCGACGACGACGGGACCGCCGAACCGGCCTCCTGAGGGCTCGGCCCAACCGTCGCGTTGGTGAAGCGGCGGTGAACCCCTAGCATGGTCACGGCCAACTGACCGTTGACAGGAGCAAGGCGTGCGCTTCCGCATTCGACCGGTGGAGACGACGTTCTACGATCTCTTCTCCGAATCCGCCAGCCACCTCGTGGCTGGCTCCGACCTCCTGGCGGGGATCCTCGCCGACGGGGTGGACCGAGAGGCCCTCGCCGACCAGATGCGGGAGGCCGAGCACCAGGCCGACGAGACGACGCACCGCATCGTGCGCCTCGTCAACAGCACCTTCGTCACGCCCTTCGACCGCGAGGACATCTACTCGCTCGCCAGCGCGCTCGACGACGTCATGGACTTCATGGAGGAGGCGGTCGACTCGATCGTCCTCTACGACGTCTCCGAGTTCCCGCCCCACTTCGCCGACCAGCTCGACGTCCTGCAGCGGGCCTCGCGGCTCACGGCCGACTCGATGCCGCGCCTGCGCACGATGAAGAACCTCGACGAGTACTGGATCGAGATCAACCGGCTCGAGAACGAGGGCGACCGCAACCACCGCCGGATCCTGGCGCACCTGTTCGGCGGCAGCTACAAGGCGATGCAGGTGCTCAAGATGAAGGACATCGTCGAGTCCGTGGAGCAGGCGATCGACGCGCTGGAGACCGTGGCGAACATCGTCGAGCAGATCGCCGTCAAGGAGTCCTGACACGTGGACACCGTCCTGGCGATGGTCATCGCCGTGGTGGTCATCGCCCTGGTCTTCGACTACACCAACGGGTTCCATGACGCCGCCAACGCGATCGCCACGTCGGTCTCGACCCGCGCGCTGACGCCCCGGGTCGCCCTGGCGATGGCGGCGATCCTGAACTTCGTCGGAGCCCTGCTGGGGGTCGAGGTCGCCAAGACGATCCAAGGGATCATCGACATCGACGGCGTCACGAGCATCTCGGACGCCGACCGGGCCCACGCCCTGACGATCGTGCTCGCCGCGCTGATCGGCGCGATCACCTGGAACCTCATCACCTGGTACTTCGGCATCCCGTCGTCGTCCTCGCACGCCCTGATCGGCGGCATCGTCGGTGCCGGTGTGGCCTCGTCCACCACGGTCTCGTGGGACACGCTGGTCGAAAAGGTCGCGATCCCGATGGTGCTGTCGCCGCTGATCGGCTTCCTCGGGGCGTTCGCGCTGATGACGGCGATCATGTGGGGGTTCCGCAAGGCCAACCCGCACAAGGTCTCGCGCGGCTTCCGGCACGCGCAGACCGTCTCGGCGGCCGGCATGTCGCTCGGCCACGGACTGCAGGACGCGCAGAAGACGATGGGCGTCATCGTGCTGGCGCTCGTCGCCGGCGGCTTCCACGACGGCGACGGCGTGCCCCTGTGGGTCATCGTGGCCGCCGCCTCGGCCATCGCTGCCGGTACGTACTCCGGCGGCTGGCGCATCATGCGCACCCTCGGGCGCCGCATCATCGACCTCGACCCGCCGCGCGGCTTCGCCGCCGAGGGCGTCGCAGCGACGGTGCTGTACGTCATGGCGATCGGCCTGCACGCGCCCGTCTCCACGACCCACACAATCACCTCCGCGATCATGGGCGCCGGTGCCACGAAGCGGATCTCGGCAGTGCGCTGGGGCGTCGCCCGCGGCATCGTCACCGCCTGGATCGTCACGATCCCGGCCGCGGCTGCGGTCGCCGCGATCACCTACTTCATCGGCCGCCTCTTCCTGCCCTGAGCAGCGCCCCGGTGGTCGAGGTGCCCCTTTCGAGGCTCCTCGTTCCTCGTCGCACCTCAGGGCGCGGACGGTGACCCCCGGTGGTTGAGGTGTGAGTGCCGCTTGCGGCGCGAGCCTCGAAACCGTGGTGACCTTCCGGGTCGAGCCAGCCAGGGTTTCGAGGCTCAGGCGCTAGAGCGCCTTCGCACCTCAACCACCGGTGGTGGGTGTGCCGGTGGTCGAGGTGTGCCCTTCGAGGCTCCTCGTTCCTCGTCGCACCTCAAGGGGCGGAGGGGTGCCGCCCCCTGAGGTGCGACGAAGGAGCCTCGAAGGGGGTTCCTCAGCCA
>NZ_BAAAME010000003.1:53157-74040 GCF_039529015.1 Aeromicrobium alkaliterrae | reverse complement strand
TGGGGGCCTTCGTTGGGTGGCTCACGCTACGAGGAGCCGACCTGGTCTCGACAGCTGACCGGCTTCGCCGGTGTCGCGCTCGACCTGGGTTCGCGCTCGCTCGCTGAGCGAGCTCGGCTCACCCAAACCGACCCTGGATGTAGGCCTCGGTGGCGGGGTTGTCGGGGTTGGAGAAGATCTTCTCCGTGCGGCCCGACTCCACCAGCTTGCCGGGCTGACCCACGCCCGCGAGGTTGAAGAACGCCGTGTCGTCGCTGACGCGGGCGGCCTGCTGCATGTTGTGGGTCACGATCACGATCGTGTACTCGGTCTTGAGCTCGTGGATCAGGTCCTCGATGACGCTCGTCGAGATCGGGTCGAGGGCCGAGCAGGGCTCGTCCATCAGCAGGATCTCGGGCTGCACCGCCACCGCGCGAGCGATGCAGAGACGCTGCTGCTGACCACCCGAGAGGCCTGAGCCGGGACGCTCGAGGCGGTCCTTGACCTCGGCCCACAGGCCGGCCTGGCGCAGGGCCCGCTCGACCGTGGTGTCAGCCTCGGACTTCTTCAGCTTCTTGCTGTTGAGCTTCTGCCCCGCGAGCACGTTGTCGTAGATGCTCATCGTGGGGAAGGGGTTGGGACGCTGGAAGACCATGCCGATCAGGCGGCGCACGTTCACGGGGTCCATGTCGGCGCCGTACAGGTCGTTGCCGTCGACGAGCACCTTGCCGTCGACGTGGGCGCCCTTGATGACCTCGTGCATGCGGTTCAGCGAGCGCAGGAAGGTCGACTTGCCGCAGCCGGACGGGCCGATGAAGGCCGTGACGGACTTCGCGGGGATCGTGATGTTGACACCCTCGACCGCGAGGAAGTCCCCGTAGTAGATGTTCAGGTCCGAGACGTCGATGCTCTTGGCCATCGGTTTTCCTTTCAGAGCCCGAGCCGCGCGGCGCGGTCGGTCAGGTGCAGCAGGTCAGTGGGGGAGTGCAGGCGGCTCATCGCTCGCCCTTGGGGGAGAAGAAGTAGCTCACGGCGCGGGCGACCAGGTTCAGCAGCATCACGATGATGATGAGCACGAGGGCCGCACCCCAGCCCCGGTCGATGCTGGCCTCCGGCGGGACGCCGGGGAACTTGACCGAGAAGTACGTGAACACCGGCAGCGTGGTCATGCGCTCGGAGAACAGGTTGAAGTTCACCGAGTCGGTCAGGCCGGCGATGATGAGCAGCGGGGCCGTCTCGCCGATGACGCGGGCGATCGCGAGGGTCACGCCCGTCACGATGCCGGAGATGGCCGTCGGGAGGACGACCTTCACGACCGTGCGCCACTTCGGCACGCCGAGCGCGTAGGAGGCCTCGCGCAGCTCGTTCGGCACGAGCTTCAGCATCTCCTCGCACGCACGGACCACGATCGGCACCATGAGCACGGCCAGCGCGACCGCGCCGCCGATGCCCAGCCGGACGCCCTCGCCGAAGAAGATCACGAACAGCGCGTAGGCGAACAGGCCGGCGACGATCGACGGGATGCCCGTCATGACGTCGACCAGGAAGGTGATCGAGCGCGAGAGGCGGTTGCCGTCGCCGTACTCGACGAGGTAGATCGCCGTGAACAGGCCGATCGGCACCGAGATGATCGTCGCGGCCGCGGTGATCAGCAGCGTGCCGACCAGGGCGTGGTAGATGCCGCCACCCTCGCCGACCACGTTGCGCATCGAGTAGGTGAAGAACTCGGTGCTGAGCTGCGGTCCGCCGCGGCTGATGACGAGCCACAGGATCGAGCCGAGCGGGATGAGGGCCAGGCCGAACGCGCTCGAGACCAGCAGGGTCACGGTGCGGTCGGTGGCCTTGCGGCCACCCTCGACCACGCGGGACGCGATCGGCAGGGCCCAGGTCAGCAGCCAGCCGATCAGCACGGCCTGCGCGATCGAGACGATGCCGGTCACGGCCAGCAGCACGCCGATGACGGCGGCCCCGGCGACGACCCCCTTCGGGACCCAGGTGGGCAGCTGGTGCTCCTGCAGCTCGCTCTGCAGGTCGGCGGGCTCAGGCGTCTTCTGGAGCGTCGTGGTCATCAGTTGGCTCCCGAGAAGTCCTTGCGACGCTCCACGATGGCGCGTGCGGCGAAGTTGGCGGCGAAGGTGATGACGAACAGCACGAGGCCGGTCGCGATGAGCACGTTCGTGAAGGTGCCGAACGCCTCGGGGAACTGCAGGGCGATGTTGGCAGCGATCGTGCTCGGGTTGGTGCTGCCGATCAGGTTGAAGGTCACGACGCCGGAGGCCGACAGGACCATCGCGACGGCCATGGTCTCGCCGAGAGCTCGGCCCAGGCCGAGCATGGAGGCCGAGACGATGCCGGAGCGGGCGTAGGGGAAGACCGCCAGGCGGACCATCTCCCAGCGCGTCGCGCCGAGGGCCAGGGCGGCCTCCTCGTGCAGGCGCGGCGTCTGGAGGAAGATCTCGCGGCAGATCGCGGTGATGATCGGCAGCACCATGACGGCGAGCACGAGGCTGGCGGTCAGGATGCTGTTGGCCGAGACGCCACCGGTCGGGTTGCCCGCGAAGAACGGGATGAACCCGAACGTGTCGGTCAACCACTGGTAGAAGGGCGCGAGCTCGCGCGAGAGGAACAGCAGGCCCCACAGGCCGTAGACGACCGACGGCACGGCTGCCAGCAGGTCGATGACGTAGCCCAGCGTGGAGCTGAGACGCCGGGGCGCGTAGTGGGAGATATAGAGGGCGACGCCGATGGCGACGGGCACGGCGATCACGAGCGCGATGACCGCGGCCCAGACGGTGCCGAACACGAGCGGCCAGACGTAGCCGAAGAAGCCCTTGCCGCCGGTCTTGCTGCCGATCTCGTCGGCGGAGGCGGTGATGCCGGGGAGGCCCTCGAGCGTCAGGAACACCGCGACGCCGAGGAGCGTCAGCAGGATCATGATGCCGGCGCTCGTGGAGAGTGCCTCGAAGATGCGGTCGCCTGGACGGCGAACGGGGCGAGGGGCTTCCTTCTCCCGCTCGGTCGTGCTGCTCACGGCGTTCCTTTCCGCTGAACTGGTGGGTCGAAACAGGGGGTGGACCCCGTCGGGGGCCGGCCGGTGAGGTTTCTACACTCTCACCGACCGGCCCCCGAGCGGAATCAGCCGGCCGAGATCGTCTCGACGGCGGCCTGGGCCTTCGACGCGATGTCGCCGCCGATGGGCGCGGCACCGGCGTCGGAAGCGGCCGTCTCCTGGCCCTCGTCGCTGACGAGGTAGGCCAGCCAGCCCTTGACGAGCTCGGCCTTCTCGGCGTCCTCGTAGGTCTGGCAGGCGATCGCGTAGGAGACCAGGACGACCGGGTAGACGCCGGCCTCCTCGGTCGCGCGGTCGATCTCGAGCGCGAGGTCGGTCTCGCCACGGCCCTCGATGGGAGCGGACTTCTCGAGGATCGCGGCAGCGGCCTCGGGCGAGTACTCGACGAACTCGTCGCCGACCTTGACGGCGGCGGTGGAGAGCTCGCCGGCCTGGCTGGCGTCGGCGTAGCCGATCGAGTTGGCGGTGGCGCCGACGCGATCGATCATGCCGGCGGTGCCCTGGGCGCTCTCGCCCTCCGGGGTCGGCCAGGTCTCGACCTCACCCGCGGTCCACGAGCCGCCCGAGGTCTCCTCGAGGTAGGCCGTGAAGTTCTTGGTGGTGCCCGAGTCGTCGGAGCGGTGGACGGTCACGATCGGGTCCGACGGCAGGTCGGCGTCCGGGTTGTCCGCGGCGATGGCCGGGTCGTTCCAGGTCGTGATGGTGCCCTCGAAGATGGCACCGATCGTCTGGGCCGAGAGGTTCAGGGAGTCGACGCCCTCGAGGTTGAACACGACAGCGATGGGGCTGACGTAGACGGGGACCTCGACGACCTCGCCGCCACAACGCTCCTTGGCCGCCGCGAGCTCCTCGTCGTCGAGGGGCGCGTCGGAACCGGCGAAGTCGACGCCGCCGGCGATGAACTGCTCGCGGCCGCCGCCCGAGCCGACCGGGTCGTAGTTGACGGTGGCGTCGGAGTTCTCGGTCTGGAAGGAGGACTTCCATGCAGCGACGACGGCCTGCTGCGAGCTCGCGCCCGCACCGTTGAGCGTGCCGGACAGCGAACCGGAGCCGGAGTCACCGGAACCCTCGTTGCCGGCGCCACAGGCGCCGAGGACGAGAGCGAGGGAGAGGACGGCCGCGGCGGAGGCCGAGGCACGCAGGGTGTTGCGCTTCACGTGAAGATCCCTTCAAAAGGAACGGGGGGACTGACGTGTGGACGCTAGGGAAGGCAGGTGTATCGGGGCCCCGAGCTGGGTGAACGCCGCGTGAACGATCCGGGAACGGTCGAGCTGACGCCGCGGGGTTGCAGGCCCGTGGGGTGTCCGTGAGGTAACGAAGGTCACCCCGCACGGGGGACCTACGGAAGGCGCTCGGTCGACACGACGCGGCCGTGCCGGTGGTGCACCACGACGCCCTCGCCGGGACCCAGGTCGAGCGGCTTGAGGCCGACGGCGACGGAGGCGGCCGTCAGGGTCGGCAGGTGGCTGCACAGGACGGTGAGACCGCGCCGCGCCATCGCCTCGCGGACGACCGCGGCGATCGCGGCCTCGGGCGCGTCCTCGACCAGACGACGCTCGAGCGTGACGGGGTGGCCCACGGTGGTCGCGAGCGGCTCGAGGGTCTGGCGGCACCGCAGGGCCGGGCTCGCGAACATCCGGGCCGGGCCGTACGGGGCGAGGGTCTGGCCCAGCTCCGCGGCCTGGCTCAGACCGAGGTCGGTGAGCGGGCGGTCGTGGTCGTCGCCGCGCCAGCGGCCGGCCGACGCGGCCTTGCCGTGGCGCAGCAGCACGAGGGAGCGCGCCTTGTGGTGGCCGATGTCGCGCCGACCCCGGAAGGCGGCGAGCAGGTCACGGTCGTGGCTGTAGGTCAGCAGGTCGCGGGCGACGCGGGGCCGGGCCCAGCGGACCTCGTCGACCTCCTTGTTCGGCACGAACGCGCCGGGGTCGAGCGCGTCGGGCTGCGCGCTCCAGTAGTGGACGATCTTCGGCCCGGCGCCGACGCGGTAGCGCACGGCGGGCAACGGCACGCCGAGGTGCACCCGGAACCCGGTCTCCTCCTCGATCTCGCGCACGGCCGTGCGCTGCACCGGTTCGCCGTCGTCGCGCTTGCCCTTCGGGAAGGTCCAGTCGTCGTAACGCGGGCGGTGCGCCACGAGGACCTCGACGCCGTTGCGCGTGCCGGCGCGGGGACGCCACACGACGCCGCCGGCGGCCACGATGGTTCGCTCACGCGTCATGGTCGTATTGTCCTAGCCGTGGGCCGGTCCGTCGCCAGGTGGGCTGTCGAGTCCGGGCCGAGGCCCGAGGAGAGGCGGTCGTCGTGGGCGCACGGGACTGGTCGCCGCGAGGGTGGGTCGCCGGCGCGGTCGCCGTGGTCGTGGTGGCCCTCGCCGCCGGGGCCGGAGTCGCCGTCTCGGATCGCTGGACCGCCGATGCCGGGGTCGACGACGTCGCACGCCTCGTGCCCGTCGACGTGGCCGGCGTGGACGTGACCGACTGGACCGCGCTGCGCGACCGTCTCGACGCGGGCGGTGCCGCCCTGGTCGCCGCGGCGTCCGACCGCGACCTCGCGACGCGGTCGGTCCTCGTCTCGAGCGACGTGGTCGTCAGCGACGGCCTGGGCTGGGCGCCCGGCACGGTGCGGTGGGAGGCCTTCGTGCAGACGACGGCCGGCACCGGGCTGCTCGTCGGCCTGCCCCAGTCGACGGCCGGCACCGAGGCGCGCCTGCGCGAGGTGGGCTACGTCGAGTCCGACGGCCTGTGGAGCATCGACCTCCCGGACCTGCGTGCCGGCGGGGCCTCGACCCCGGAGGTGTTCCTGCACGTGCGGATCCTGGACGGCGGCGTCGCGGTCGCCTCGGCCGAGGAGACCGTGGTCGAGCAGGTGCGTGACGCGGCCGACGGTAGCGAGACCGCCCTGGCCGACGACCCGAGCGTCGCGCGCGTGTGGGCCCAGGCCTCGGCGCTCGACGTCTTCGCGCTGCAGGACGGGGCCGCCGGGTGCGCCTCCACCGATCCGGCCGAGTCGGGCGCCGACATCGCCGCCCAGGCGACCGTCGCGGTCGACGCCGCCGGGGAGCTGCTGCCGTACCGGTGGCTGCTGCGTGGTCTGGAGCCCGCCGCGGCGGGCTCGGACGAGACCGACCGGTTCGTGGTCGCGATGGCCTTCGAGACCGGCGCGCAGGCCGCGGGACAGGTCGAGGTGCGCTCCCAGCTCGCCTCGGGCCCGTTCATCGGCCAGACCGGCACGGTCGAGGAGTCGATCGTGCTGACGCGCGAGAGCGTCGACGGTGACGTCGCGGTGCTGGACCTGGACCGCCAGGAGGACTCGGTCTCGCTGATGTCCTTCGTCGGTCCGCTGGTCCTCGCGTCCTGCTGAGGGCACGGCCCCGGTCAGCCCTTCGCGCGGGATCGACGGCGGCGGGAGTCCGCGATCAGGCCGGCTTGCAGGTCGTGCGTGCCCTCGCCGCGGACCCACTCGCCGTCGGCGGTCAGGTGCCAGTTCGCCGTCCCGTCGTCGGCCGAGGTCGCGAGCAGCTCGCCGATGCGGTCGGTGTGGGCCGTCGACGGGATGCGCACCAGGACCTCGACGCGGCGGTCGAGGTTGCGGTGCATGAGGTCGGCCGAGCCGATCCAGGCCTCGGGCTCTCCGCCGTTGGCGAACCAGTACGCCCGGCTGTGCTCCAGGAACCGTCCGAGCACGCTGATCGCGCGGATGTTCTCGCTCAGGCCCGGCACGCCGGGACGGATCGCGCAGATGCCGCGCACCACGATGTCGACCGGGACGCCGGCGTTCGACGCCTCGTACAGGGCGTCGATCAGGGCCTCGTCGACGAGCGAGTTGACCTTGATGCGGATGTGGGCCTCGCGGCCCGCGCGGTGGTGCGCGATCTCGCGCCGGATGCGGTCGATGAGCCCGGTGCGCAGGCCCGTCGGCGCGGTCAGCAGCGTGCGGTACTCGCTCTGCTGCGAGAAGCCCGACAGGTGGTTGAACAGGTCGGTCAGGTCGTGGGTGATGTCCTGGTTGGCGGTCAGGAGCCCCAGGTCCTCGTAGTGGCGGGCGGTCTTCGGGTTGTAGTTGCCCGTGCCGATGTGGGCGTAGCGCCGCAGGCCGTCGGGCTCGTCGCGCAGCACCAGGGCGAGCTTGCAGTGCGTCTTGAGGCCGACGATGCCGTAGACGACGTGGCAGCCTGCTCGCTCGAGCTTGCGCGCCCAGCGGATGTTGGCCTGCTCGTCGAAGCGCGCCTTGATCTCGACCAGCACCAGGACCTGCTTGCCGGCGCGGGCGGCGTCGATCAGCGAGTCGATGATGGGGGAGTCGCCCGAGGTGCGGTAGAGCGTCTGCTTGATCGCCAGGACCTTCGGGTCGGCGGCGGCTTGCTCGATGAAGCGCTGGACGCTCGTTGCGAACGAGTCGTACGGGTGGTGCACCAGGACGTCGCGCTTGCGCAGGGCGCTGAACAGGTCGGCCGGGCTCGCGGTCTCGACCTCGGCCAGGTGCTCGTGGGTGCCGGGCACGAACGGGTCGAAGTGCAGGTCGGGCCGGTCGATGTCGGCGATCTCGTTGAGGGAGCGCAGGTCGAGCGGCCCGGGCAGGCGGACGACCTCGTCGTCGCGGACGCCGAGCTCGGAGACCAGCAGCTCCAGGACGTCGTCGGCGATCGTCGGCTCGACCTCGAGGCGCACGGCGGGTCCGAACTTGCGGCGCAGCAGCTCCTGCTCGAGGGCCTTCAGCAGGTTCTCGGCGTCGTCCTCCTCGACCTCGAGGTCCTCGTTGCGGGTCACCCGGAACGTGTGGTGCGCCAGGATCTCCATGCCGGGGAACAGCAGGTGCAGGTGGGCCGCCATCGCGTCCTCGAGCGGGAGGTAGCGCTGCGGGCCGACCTCCATCCAGCGGTTGATGATCGGCGGGACCTTGACGCGGGCGAAGTGGTCCTTGCCCGTCGCGGGGTTGCGCAGCACGACGGCCAGGTTGAGCGAGAGGCCCGAGATGTACGGGAACGGGTGCGCGGGGTCGACCGCGAGCGGGGTCAGGACGGGGAACACGCGCTCGCGGTACGTCGCGCCGAGGTCCTCTTGCTCCTGCGGGGTCAGCTCGTCCCAGCGCAGGAGCTCGATGCCGGCGGCGCTCAGGTCGCCGTCGAGGTGCTCGTGCAGGAGCTCGGCGTGGCGGCGCTGGAGGTCCTGGCTCGCGGCGAGGCTGCGGGCCAGCACCTCCTTCGGGTGCAGGCCGCTGGAGGACGCCACCGCGACCCCGGCGGCGATGCGCCGCTTCAGGCCGGCGACGCGCACCATGAAGAACTCGTCGAGGTTGCTCGCGAAGATCGCCATGAACCGCACGCGCTCGAGCAGGGGCAGGCTGGCGTCCTTCGACAGCTCGAGGACGCGCTCGTTGAACGAGATCCACGAGAGCTCGCGGTCCAGGAACCGGTCGTCGGGGAGGGTGCCCTGCGTGGCGTCGAAGGGCGGGTCGACGTCGAACTCGTCAGGCGACGTCACGTCCGTGACGTCCAGATCTGCACTCTCCATGGGTTCATCGTGGCACGGGCACGTAGACGCCAGGTGAACGAGAGGTTCTGCGGTACCTTGCCGACATGGCGACTCCCGGACCCTCACTCGGCACCGTCCTCGGCACGGCGCGCGGGGTCGCCGCGCGGGGCATCATGCGGCTCCCGGCCCGCGCGCTGCGGGCGGCTGCCGGTTCGCCCGTCGTGCTCGACGGCAAGCAGCTCGACCACGAGATGCAGCTGCTGCTGAGGCTCGCGAAGATCGAGGGCCCTGCGGTCGAGGACGTCAGCGTCACGCGCGGACGCAAGATCCTGCGGTCCAGCACGCAGCTCGCGGGCGGCACGCCGCCGATCGGGGCCGTGACCGACCGCTTCATCGACGGACCGGGCGGTCGGCTCGGGCTGCGCTTCTACACCCCGCGCGACCTCTCGGGCGCCTCGCCGGCGCTCGTGTTCTTCCACGGCGGCGGCTGGATCTACGGCGACCTCGAGAGCCACGACGCGCTCTGCCGCCACCTCGCCGAGACCGCCCAGGTGCGGGTCGTGGCGGTCGACTACCGACTCGCGCCCGAGGCGCAGTTCCCCGCGGCGGTCGACGACGCGTGGGCCGCGTGGGAGTGGGTCCGCGACAGCGCGGCGGGGCTCGGGATCGACCCGACCCGCATCGCGGTCGGCGGCGACAGCGCCGGCGGCAACCTCGCCACGATCGTCGCGCAGCAGGCCGTCGCGGCCGGCGGCCAGCAGCCGGCGTTCCAGCTGCTGATCTACCCGGCCACGGACTTCGCCGAGCGCCGTCCGAGCCGGCAGACGTTCGGCCAGGGCTTCTACCTGACGACCGGCTTCATGGACAAGGCCGAGGAGAACTACCTCGTCGGTGACGAGGACCGCAGCGACCCGCGGCTCTCGCCGATCCACGGCGACCTCGCCGGTCTGCCGCCGGCGTACGTCGTGACCGCGGGCTTCGACCCGCTCTTGGACGAGGGGCGCGAGTACGCCGAGCTGATGGCCGCCGCGGGCGTGAAGGTCGAGTACCACTGCGAGGAGTCGCTGATCCACGGCTTCGCGAACATGGTCTCCTTCGGCCAGAGCGCCCCTGCCGCGATCCGCCGCTTCTCCGCCGCCCTCCAGCGCGGCCTCTCCTCCTGACCCCCGGGCGGTGAGTGAGTCGCCTATCGCCGCCGTGCGCGGTGAGTTAGTCGCCCATCAAGTGGCCCGATGGGCGACTAGCTCACCGCCCGTTGGCCCGATGGGCGACTCACTCACCGCCCGCCCGGGGGTGGTCAGGGGGCGTAGAGGGTGTCGCGGGCGTGCTCGGTGAAGCCGAGGCGGCGGTAGACGACCAGGGCCGCCTCGTTGTCGGCCTCGACGTAGAGGTCGACGACCGACACCTGCTGGTCGAGGTGCGCCAACCCGCGGGCCGTCAGGGCCGTGCCGAGGCCGCCGCCGTGCGCGGCCGGGTCGACGCCGACGACGTAGACCTCGCCGATGCCGTCCTCGACCTTGGTCCAGTGGAAGCCGACGACCTCGCCGTCACGCTCGGCGACGAACAGTCCGGCCGGATCGAACCACGGTGACGCGGCCCGGCGACGGAAGTCGGCCAGGTCCATCGCGCCCTGCTCGGGGTGCGAGGCGAACGCACGGGCGTTGACCGCCACGACGGCCTCGGCGTCGGCCTCGGTGAACGTGCGGATCGTGACGCCCTCCGGCACCCGCAGGTCGACCGGGGGAGCGCCCTCGCGCCGCAGCACCAGCAGGGTGCGCTCGGCGCGCAGCCCCAGACGGCGGGCGAGCTTCTGCGCCGGCGGGAGGTCGCCATGGGCCCAGAAGCGGGAGTCCCCGTCCTTCACCACCGAGGCCGCGACGCGGTGGCCCAGGCCGCCACGGCGGAACCGGGGGTCGACCACGAGCTCGACCGGCGCGTCACCGATCGCGATCGCCGCGGCGACCAGCTCGGCCCCCGCCTCGACGCGCACGTCGACTCGCGCATCCTCGCCCGCAGCGAGCGCCAGCCGGGCGGCCTCGTTGAACGGCTCGACCCCGTCGAACTCCGCCGCCCGCCGCGCCAGCGCGGTCAGATCCTGATCGCTCATCGCGCCGCCTCCGAGGAGGAGTAACGGTATGTCGGCGGCGCGATGAGAGAGTCGCGGATCGCTCGCTGGCGCTCGCTCATCGCGCCCTCAGCGCCTCGAGCTGGGCCGCGACCTCGGCCGCGACGGCCCGCGCGAGCGACTCGGCGTCGTCGTCGGGGTACTCGCGCACGAGCTGGTGCACGACCCCGTGACGGTGGAGGTCGACCGCACTGACCTGCTGCGACGTCGCCATCTCGGCCGCGTGCTCGACGTCGCCGTGCACGATCGCGCTCGCGCCCTCGGGCGGGAGCGGCGACAACCAGGAGTTCTCGGCCGCCACGACGATGTCGGCCGGCAGCAGCGCGAGCGCGCCGCCGCCGCAGCCCTGGCCCAGCAGCACCGAGACGGTCGGCACGCGCAGCGTCGACATCTGGCTGATGCAGCGCGCGATCTCGCCCGCGATGGCGCCCTGCTCGGCCTCGGGCGACAGCTCGGCGCCGGGGGTGTCGATGAAGGAGACGAGCGGCAGCCCCAGCTCGTCGGCGAGCTCCATGCCGCGCCGCGCCTCGCGCAGGGCGGCCGGTCCCATCGGCGACTCCGGGGTCTGGGTCGTGCGGTCCTGCCCGATCACGACGCACGGCTGTCCGTCGAGGCGGGCCAGCGCCACGATCATCGCCGCATCGCGCTCGCCCTCCCCGGTGCCCTGCAGGCGCACGGTGGCGTCGCTGCCGTGCCGCAGCACCTCGCGCACGCCGGTGCGCCCCGGCGAGCGGGTCAGCTCGATCGACGACCAGGTGTCGAGGCGCCGCTCGACGGTCCCGCGGCGGGGCTGCAGCTCGCGCGGGCGCGGACCGTCGACCAGGAGCGACAGGGTGCGGTCGACCACGACGGGCAGCTCGTCGGGGATCACGACGGCGTCGACGACCCCGTGGCGCACGAGGTTCTCCGAGGTCTGGACGCCCGCCGGGAACGGGCGACCGTTCAGCAGCTCGTAGACCTTGGGGCCGAGGAAGCCGATCAGCGCGCCCGGCTCGGCGATGCGCACGTGCCCGAGCGAGCCCCACGAGGCGAAGACGCCGCCGGTGGTCGGGTGGCGCAGGTAGACGAGGTACGGCAGACCGGCCTGGCGGTGGTCCATCAGCGCCCGGCTGATGTCGATCATGCGCACGAACGCCGGCGTGCCCTCCTGCATCCGGGTGCCGCCGGAGGCGGTCGCGGCCAGGATCGGCAGCCCCTCCGCCGTGGCGCGGCGCACGGCCGCGACGATGCGGTCGGCCGATGCCCGGCCGATCGAGCCCGCCAGGAACCGGAACTCGTTGACGACGAACGCGACGGGCCGGCCGCGCATCGTGCCGCGTCCGGTCAGGATCGACTCGTCCGTGCCGGCGCGCTCGGCGGCGGCCTCGAGCTCGCGCCGGTAGGGCTCGGCGTGGCCGGAGATGTCGATCGCCGAGTCCCAGGACTCGACGGACCCCTCGTCGAGGACGAGGTCGATCAGGTCGTGCGCTGTCAGGCGGGACACGCCTGCAGTCTGTCAGGCGTTGGCGTCGGCGGTCTCGCGGCTGTCGGCCTTGGTCGAGACGAACCGGTAGCCGACGTTGCGGACGGTGCCGATCAGGGTCTCGTGCTCGGGGCCGAGCTTGGCGCGCAGGCGACGCACGTGGACGTCGACCGTGCGGGTGCCGCCGAAGTAGTCGTAGCCCCACACCTCCTGCAGCAGCTGCTGGCGGGTGAAGACCCGGCCGGGGTGCTGCGCGAGGAACTTGATGAGCTCGAACTCCTTGAACGTCAGGTCGAGCGAGCGACCCTCGAGCTTCGCGGTGTACGTGGCGTCGTCGACCACCAGGCCGCTCGTGGAGATGACGTGGCTCTCGCCCGCGCCGTTCGAGGCGGCGGCGATGCGGCCGATGCCGAGGCGCAGGCGCGCCTCCAGCTCGGCGGGACCGGCGGTCGTGAGGATGACGTCGTCCATGCCCCAGTCGGCGGCCGCGACCGCGAGACCGCCCTCGGTCAGCACGACCAGGAGCGGCACCTCGATGCCGGTCGTGCGGATCACGCGGGTCAGGCTGCGGACCTGGGCGAGGTCGTGACGGCCGTCGACCAGGACGGCGTCACACGACGGGGCGTCGAGCAGCGCGCTCGCCTCGGCGGGGAGGATGCGCACGTGGTGCGGCAGCAGTGCCAGGGCTGGAAGCACCTCGACCGACGACTGCGGGCTCTTGGTGAGCAGGAGCAGGTGGGACACGGGCACCTCCGGCTGGACGGACCCCCCTGGTGCGAGGGACCCCGGATACAGGTCGAGGCCGCGGCAAACCTGCCGGGCCTCATTGCGGTTTCAACTCTAACGCACGTGTCGGGTCAATCTCCAGAGCATGTCGAACAGGTGACGGGCATCACTCCATCGGGTGACCGACGGTTGCCGGGGTGTCACGGGGTCGTCTCACGCGTGTCCCAGGCGGTCGTGCCGCGTCGGGTGACATCATGCGGGGGTGTCGCGCAGCGCCCATCGGGGCTCGCCCTCCCGGGGCCACGTCGCCCCGGCCGAGGCCGTCCCCCGCCGGGCCCCGACCCGCCGCGCGCCGTCACGGCTCCCTCCGGCGCTGTGGACGGTCGCCCTCGTCGCGGTGATGGCCGTGGCGGCCCAGGTCGACCCGGTCCTCGTGGCCGCGACGGTCCTGCTGGTCCAGGCGCAGATCGCGGTCGGACCCCATCCCACGGATCCTCGCGGTCGCACGGTCCGCGCCCCGAAGGTCGCCGCCGTCATGACCGCCTCGCTCGTCGCGACCGCGCTGACGCTGTGGCCACGGACCCTCGTCGGGGCCGACGGCACGACCGCCGGCGACATCGCCGACGTCGTCCCGGGCTCGCTCGTCGCGATCGTCCCGGCGACGGCGGCGGGGCTCGTCGTCGCGCTGATCTCGCAGATGTTCCGTCGCGACGGTCGGCGCGAGCTCGTCACCACGACGGCCCACGCGGCGACCGCCAGCCTCCTGGCGGCGCTCGCGATCGGCTGGATCACCGCGGCGCGCAACCCGTTGGGCGAGGAGACCGTCGTGCTCGGCGCGGTCGGCGTGGGGGTCGGCGTGCTGCTGTGGTGCCTGCCCGGCGACCGGTACGTCGTCGCGTCGGTCGCGATGGCGGGCAGCGCCGTGGCCTGCGCGCTCGTGGCGCAGCTGGCGGGCGACTTCTTCACGTTCACGTGGGTCTTCGGCCTGGTCATGGGGGCCCAGGTCTCGATCGGTGCCGTGCTGGGCCAGGTCGTCGGTCGCGCCTGGGGCGAGGGTCGTCGGCACGCCGCGTCGGGCTGGGGATTCCCCGGGGCGATGTCGGTCGCGCTCGCAGCTCCGCTGGTGCACCTGATCGGGCAGCTCGGCGTAGGCTGAGTCCATGATCGGCGTGTGGGTCCTGCTGGCGGCCGTCGTGGCCACGGCCGCGATCGCGCTGGTGAAGCGCCGCGTCGACGGCCGGTTCCGCTCGGCGGCGCCGGTCCACGACGAGGCATCGGCCCCGAGCCCGGAGTCCCGCGAGGTCGTCACGACCGAGGACCTCGGCGGTGCGGCGCTCGGTGAGCGCGTCACCCTCGTGCAGTTCTCGAGCTCGTTCTGCTCCCCGTGCCGCGCGACGCGGGTGCTGCTGGCCGACGTCGTGCGGGGCCGTGAGGGCATCGTGCACGTCGAGGTCGACGCGGAGTCCCACCTGCAGCTCGTGCGGCGCCTGAACATCCTGCGCACCCCCACGGTGCTGGTCATCGATCCCGATGGTGCCGTCGTCGGACGCGCGTCAGGCCTGCCGCGGCGCGATCAGGTCGAGGCCGTCCTGGCCTCCGTCGGTGCCTGAGGCTCAGGACTCCAGCAGGGCCAGGCTCGCGGCCTCCACCGCCGCGGGCGACAGGACGTGGTCGACCGCCAGCGCCACCGCCCCGAGGACGCCGGCCTCGCCGCCGGCCCGTGAGGACTCGATCCGGAGCTGCGCCGTCGCGAGCGGCAGCGAGCGGAGGTAGACGACCTCACGGATGCCGGCCAGCAGGTGCTCCCCGGCCCCGGCCAGCTGCCCGCCGATCACGACGACGGAGGGGTTCACGAGGTTGACCATCGTGGCCACGACCTCGCCGATGTCCCGGCCCGCGTCCCGCACCACGGCGATCGCCGCAGCGTCGCCGGCGCGGACCAGGTCGACGACGTCCTGACCCGACCTGGCGGGGACGCCGCGCTTCCGCAAGGACTCGGCGAGGGCCGGACCGGCCGCCAGCGCCTCGAGGCAACCGGTGTTGCCGCAGCGGCAGGTGACGTCGCCGGCCCGGGCGACGCGCACGTGGCCGAGGTCGCCGGCGGTGCCCTGCGCACCACGCTGCAGCTGGCCTCCGGAGACGATGCCGGCACCGATGCCCGTGGCGACCTTGATGAGCACGAGGTCGTCGACGTCCGAGAGGTGGGCCCGCCGCTCGCCGAGCGCCATGATGTTCACGTCGTTGTCGACCAGCACCGGGACCCCGGTGCTGCGACGGACGTGCTCGACGACGTCGAAGCGGTCCCACCCCGGCATGATCGGCGGGCTGATGGGGCGCCCGGTCGAGTGCTCCACGGGGCCGGGGAGGCCGATGCCCACCGCGGCGAGCTGGGCTGCGGGGGCCAGGGTGGTCAGCCGTCCGGCCGCGTCGCCGATCCAGCCGAGCACGACGTCGGGGCCGTCGGAGACCTGCAGGTCGGCGGCTTCCTCGCCCAGGATCGTGCCGGACAGGTCGGCGAGGACGGCACGCACGTGCGTCGCGCCGACGTCGACGCCCACGACGACCTTGGCGGCGGGGTTCAGGGCGAACAGCGCCGGGGGACGTCCACCCGTGGACCGGGCGTCGCCGAAGGGGGCCACGAGGCCGAGACGCATCAGCACGTCGATCCGGGCCGCCACGGTCGAGCGGGCCAGGCCCGTCGTGTCGGCGAGCTCGGCCCGGGTCCACGGCCGCCCGTCCTTGAGGAGCTCGAAGAGGTCACCGGTGCGCACGGTGGGAGTGAACCACGATCTTCTTTGAGTCGTCCAGCAGTCAACTTTTGAATGTTTCTCGACAAAAGCCGTGAGCCGTGTCACAGTGCTGCCGTGGCTGCGACACCTTCACCGACCCCCACGCCCGCCCCGGCGGCGGACTCCCGAGCCGTGCTCGTGGCTGCCGGGCTCACCAAGAGCTTCCTGGGAACCACGGTCCTGCAGGACGCCGGACTCACGCTGGTCGCCGGCCAGGTGCACGGGCTCGTGGGCGAGAACGGCGCCGGCAAGTCGACGCTCATGAAGCTGCTGGCCGGGGTCCACCAGCCGGATGCGGGCACGATCGTCCTCGACGGGACCGACGTCCGCTTCAGTCATCCGGTGCAGGCCCAGCAGGCCGGCATCTCGACCGTCTTCCAGGAGTTCAACCTCCTGCCGGACCGCACGATCGCCGAGAACGTCTTCCTGGGGCGCGAGCCCCGGCGCCGTGGTCTGGTCGACACGGCCCGCATGCGCCGTGACGCACAGGAGCTGCTGGAGGGGCTCGGCGTCTCGCACCTCGAGTCCGGCCGTCCGGTCCGGACGCTCTCGGTCGCCGAGCAGCAGATCGTCGAGATCGCCAAGGCCGTCAGCCAGGACGCGCGCATCATCTCGATGGACGAGCCGACGGCTGCGCTCGCCGACCACGAGGTCGAGCTGCTGTACGCGATCATCGGGCGTCTCACGGCCCGCGGCGTCGCGATCCTCTACGTCTCCCACCGGCTGAGGGAGATCTTCGACCTCTGCACCACCATCACGGTCCTGAAGGACGGTCAGCACGTCACGACCCGGCCGGCCGCTGCTCTCGACGAGTCCGAGCTGGTCCGCCTCATGGTGGGACGCTCGCTCGTCACGTACTTCCCCGACCCGCTGCCGGGGACGGTGGTGGGCCGGCCCCGGCTGGAGCTGGAGGGGGTCGGCCACGGCGACGTGGACGACGTGACCCTCACGGTGCACGCGGGGGAGGTCGTCGGCATCTCGGGCCTGCAGGGATCGGGTCGCACCGAGCTCCTGGAGGGCGTCTTCGGCGTCCGCCCGTTCAGCCGGGGCACGGTCCGCCTCGACGGCCGTGAGGTCCGGCTCCGCTCGCCGAGGCGGGCCGTCCGCGCCGGGCTCGCGCTCGTGACCGAGGACCGCAAGGCCACGGGGCTCGCCCTGCGACAGTCGATCCTCGACAACGCGCTGTCGGTCGTGCGCGGCGTCGTCCCGGGCCGCACGGCGGAGGCGCGGCGTGCCGTGCCGGGCATCCTGTCGTCCCTGCGCGTCAGCGCTCGGGCGCTGGACCAGGAGGTGCAGTTCCTGTCGGGCGGCAACCAGCAGAAGGTCGTGCTCGCGCGGTGGCTCGCGACCGAGCCGAAGGTCGTGCTGCTCGACGAGCCCACGCGTGGCGTGGACGTCGGCGCGAAGGTCGCGATCTACGACCTCGTGCGACAGCTCGCCGCTGACGGATTCGCGGTGCTGATGGTCAGCAGCGAGCTGCCGGAGGTCATCGGCATGAGCGACCGCATCGTGGTGCTGCGGGACGGGCGGGTCGCCGGCGAGGTGCCCGCCGGCGCGTCCGAGGAGGACGTGCTCCAGCTGGCGACCGGCGCCGCGTCGGAGGCGGTCGCATGAGCGCCGCGACCGCTCGACGGCGCATCCTGGGTGCGGGTCCGTCCTCGACCGTGATCGTCTACCTGGTGCTGCTGGCGGTGGTCGTCGTCGGCGCGATCCTGACCGCCACGGCCGACCGCAACTTCTTCAGCGGCGGCAACGTCGCCGCGATCCTGACCGCGACCAGCATCCTCGGCCTCGTCGCGATCGGGCAGACGCTCGTGATCCTGGTGGGCAGCCTCGACCTGTCGGTCCCGTACGTCGTGAGCCTGGCCAGCATCATCGGCGGGACCACGATGGCCGGCGAGGCGAGCAACATCCTCCCGGCGGTCCTGCTGACCCTCGCGGTCTCGGCGGCGATCGGCCTGGTCAGCGGCCTGGTCGTCAGCCAGCTGCACGTGCACGGCTTCATCGCCACGCTCGGCGTGGGCCTGATCGTGAGCGGCTACCTCGGCACGAACTACCAGGGCTCGAGCGGGTCCGCCCCGAAGGCCTTCCGGGCCCTGGACGAGGCGAAGGTCGGCCCGGTGCCGGTCAGCGTCCTGATCATGCTGGGGCTCGCGGCCCTGGTCCTGCTGCTGCTGAGCCGGACCCGCATCGGGCACCACATGTACGCCGTCGGCGGCAGCCCGGACGTCGCCCGCCTGTCGGGGCTGCGGACGTCGCCGCCGGTGATCCTGGCCCACGTCCTCTGCTCGGTCATGGCCGGCGTCGCCGGTCTGCTGCTGCTGTCGCGGCTCAGCGTCGGCAGTCCCACGATCGGGTCGCAGGGCGGCTACGACCTGCTGTCCATCGCCGCGGTCGTGCTCGGCGGCACGCTGCTGGCGGGCGGACGCGGAGGGGTCGTCGGCACCCTCGGGGGCGTCGCGATCTTCGCCGTCATGGACAACACGATGGGCGCCCTCGAGGTGAACCCGTTCCTCAAGGACGTGGTCCGCGGCGTCATCATCATCGCCGCGGTCGCGGTGTACGCCCGGCGGAACCTGCAGGTCAGGCCCGCTCGTTTCGACCGCTCCGTCGCCGACGCGCCGGCGGGCTCCACACCACCGGCCCAGGAGGTCCGATGAGCACCACGACCCGTCCGGCGAGCGACGCGGGGGAGCGGCGGGGGCTCCCGGCGCACTCGCGCTCGCTCGGTGCGCGCCTGGCGGCCGGTGCCGCGACGCCCGGGGGCGCGGTCTACGTCCTCGTCGTCGTCCTGCTGGTCTCGATCATCATCAGCAACCCGAACTTCGGCGAGCCCGGCGCGCTGATCCGCTTCGCCGGGCGCACCGCTCCCATCGCGATCGCCGCGATGGGGCAGTATTACGTCATCGTCTCCGGCGAGTTCGACCTGTCGATGGGCGCGGTGGTCACGACCCAGGTCGTGATCGCCGGCAACCTGGCCGGCGACGACTCCGGCCAGGTCGTGCCGGTCCTGGTGCTGATGCTGGTCGTCGGTGCGCTGATCGGTCTGGTCAACGGACTGCTCACGACACTCCTGCGGGTGCCGAGCTTCATCGTCACGCTCGGCACGATGCTGGCGCTGTTCGGTCTGCTGCGCTACGTGGCCGGAGTCGCCCCCGCGGGCAACCCGGTCGACGAGTTCCGCGAGATCGGTCGCGGCGGGTTCGAGGACGTGCCGGTCGTCGAGGTCGTGCCGTACCCGTTGATCATCGTCGTGGTGCTGGCGACGCTCGCGGCGTTCTCGATGCGGCGGCCCTTCGGTCGCTCCCTCGTGGCGGTGGGTGACAACCCCGAGGCGGCTCGGCTCGGCGGGACGTCCGTCTGGTGGGTCAAGACCCGTGCCTTCATCATCTCCTCCCTGTCGGCGACGGTCGCGGGCATCATCCTGGTCGGCTACGCGGGCGGCCGGGCCGTCGGTCAGGGATACGAGTTCTCGGCGATCACGGCGGTCGTCGTGGGCGGGGTCCTGCTCGGCGGCGGACGCGGCTGGGTGCTCTCCGCGGCGGCCGGCGCGTACGCGCTCGAGCTGCTCTTCGTCCTGCTCACCGTGCTGGACGTGCCCTCGACGTGGCGCGACTCGGTGCAGGGACTCATCATCATCGTCGCCGTCGCGGCCTCCGCCCGGGTCTGGCAGGTGGGCCGTCGCAGCGGTGCCCCACCTCCGACCTCCGAACCCGACTCCTCCACCCCCACCCCGCCCACCCCGGGCACTCACCAAGGAGAACAGCCATGAAGCGACACGCGACCCGGAGGGTCTTCGCCGCAGCCGCGGCCCTGACCCTCCTCGCAGCCTGCGGCAGCGACACGGACGACGCCTCGTCCGACGACGGCCAGGAGTGGTACGTCCAGGCCGACTTCGACGAGCAGAACGAGCAGCGTGACGCCACGTTCGAGGGCGACCCGGCGACACCGTGGCTGCAGTACATCGACGGCGAGATGACCGACACGGCCGCGTTCGCCTCGGCCGGCGCCAAGAAGGTCTGCTTCGCCAACGCCTCCGTGAGCAACCCGTGGCGCCAGACCGGCTTCCTCACGATGCAGCAGCAGCTCGTCGTGCTGCAGGAGCAGGGCGCGATCTCCGAGATGGAGACCCGCGACGCGCAGGACGACGACAACACGCAGATCGCCGACATCGACTACTTCATCTCCGAGGGCAACTGCGACGCCTTCATCATCTCGCCGAACTCGACCGCGGCCATCACCCCGGCCGTCGAGCGGGCGTGCGAGACGGGCAAGCCGGTCGTCGTGTTCGACCGCGGCGTCGAGACCGACTGCGCCACGACGTTCATCCACCCGATCGGCGGCTACGCCTGGGGCATCGACACCGCGGAGTTCCTCGTCGACAACCTCGAGGAGGGCGACAAGGTCATCGCGCTGCGCATCCTGCCGGGCGTCGACGTCCTGGAGACCCGCTGGGCCGCGGCCGAGAAGATCTTCGAGGACAACGGCATCGAGACCGAGGACCACTTCACGGGCGGCGACCCGGCCGAGATCAAGAAGATCATGTCCGACGCGCTCGTCCAGGGCGACGTCGACGGCGTGTGGATGGACGCCGGTGACGGCGCCGTCGCCGCAATCGAGGCCTTCGAGGACGCCGGCGCCGACTACCCGGTCATGACCGGTGAGGACGAGATGAGCTTCCTGCGCAAGTGGGAGGAGACGGGCCTGACGGGTCTGGCTCCCGTGTACTCCAACTTCCAGTGGCGCACCCCGCTGCTGGCGGTGCAGATGATCTTCGCCGGACAGCCCGTCCCCGCCGAGTGGGTCCTGCCGCAGACGCCGATCACCGAGGACCAGCGCGCCGAGTTCCTCGAGGCCAACGAGGGCCTGCCGGACGGTCACTACGCCAAGTTCGGTGGCGAGGACCTGCCCGGGTTCCCGCAGGTCTGGATCGACCGCAAGGTCGGCTGACGGCGTGACGACGACCGCTCGGGCGCGCCGGATCGGGGCCAACACCTGGATCTGGACGTCGCCCCTGACCGACGAGAACGTCGGCCCGCTCCTGCAGCGGGTCGCCGGGCTCGGCTTCGACACCGTCGAGCTTCCCCTGGAGAATGTGGGGGACCTCTCGGCCGACGTCGTGGCGCAGGCGCTGGCGGACTCCGGTCTGCAGCCCTGCGTGGTCGGGGCGATGGCGCCCGGGCGCGACCTCGTCGCGACCGACCCCGCCACGGTCGACGCGACCCGCACCTACCTGCGGGCCTGCGTCGACCTGGCGGGGG
>NZ_BAAAME010000003.1:48422-53149 GCF_039529015.1 Aeromicrobium alkaliterrae | reverse complement strand
CGTCGGCGCCCGCACCGTGTGCGGGCCCTTCTACGCCGCGACCGGTCGGGTCTGGCGCATGTCCGCGGCGGAGCGTGACGCGGCCTGCGCCGAGCTCCGCGAGGGACTGGCCCCGGTCGTGGAGCACGCGGGCGAGCGAGGGATCACCCTGGGGATCGAGCCGTTGAACCGGTACGAGACCTCGCTCGTCAACACCGTCGACCAGGCGCTCGAGGCCCTGGACGGTCTGCTCGGACCCGCCCTCGGCCTGGCGCTGGACACCTACCACCTCAACATCGAGGAGCGGTCGAGCGCCGACGCCGTCCGCCGGGCCGGCGAGCACCTGGTGCACGTGCAGGTGTGCGGCAACGACCGCGGCGCACCGGGTCACGACCAGACCGACTGGCCGGCCCTGCTCACGGCGCTCGACGACGCCGGGTACGACGGCCCGCTCATGATCGAGAGCTTCACCGCGGACAACGCCTCGATCGCGACGGCGGCCTCGATCTGGAGGCCGCTCGCGGCCTCGCAGGACGACCTCGCGCGCGACGGCCTGTCCTTCCTGCGGTCGCTCGGCGACCGCACCACCACGAGCGCAGGAGCGATCACGTGAGCGAGTCCGACGGTGTCCTCGGTGTGGCCGTGATCGGCTACGCCTTCATGGGCCGAGCCCACTCCGGCGCCTGGCGCGCCGTGGGGGCCTTCCGTCCCGAGCTTCCCCAGGTGCGCCAGCAGGTGCTGGTGGGCCGCGACGCCCGTCAGGTCGACCGCGCCGCGAGGCGTCTCGGGTGGGCCGAGAGCTCGACCGACTGGCGCGCGGTGCTCGAGCGCGCGGACGTCGACGTGGTCGACGTCTGCGTGCCGGGTCATCTGCACGCCGAGATCGCCGTCGCGGCGCTGGAGGCCGGCAAGCACGTGATCGTCGAGAAGCCGCTGGCCAACACGCTCGTCGAGGCCGAGAAGATGGTCGACGCGGCTCGCCTCGCGCGGACGCGCGGCATCCGCTCGATGGTGGGCTTCAACTACCGCCGGGTCCCGGCGCTCGCGCTCGCTCGTCAACACGTCGCGGACGGACGCATCGGCGAGGTGCGCCAGGTGCGGATCAGCTACCTGCAGGACTGGCTGGTCGACGAGACCGCCCCCATGTCGTGGCGCCTCCGTCGCGAGTCCGCCGGCTCGGGCGCCCTGGGTGACCTCGGGTCCCACGCGGTCGACCAGGTCCGGTTCCTCCTCGGGCAGGAGGTCACCCAGGTCGACGGCATGACCCACACCTTCGTGACCCGCCGTCCCGGGGAGCGCGGCACCGAGGACGTCTCGGTCGACGACGCCGCGTGGGCGACCCTGCGGACCGACGGGGGAGCCGTCGTCAGCCTGGAGGTCAGCCGCATGGCCACGGGTCGCAAGAACTCCCTGCAGATCGACGTCTTCGGCAGCCGCGGGTCCCTGCGCTTCGACCTGGAGTCGCTCAACGAGCTCTGGACGTGCCTGGACGGTGCCGAGTTCGCGACGCGGGTCCTCGTGACGCAGCCCGACCAGCCCTACCTCGACGGCTGGTGGCCACCGGGGCACGTGCTGGGATGGGACCACACCTTCACCCACCAGGCGGCCGACTTCCTCCAGGCGCTCGCCCAGGGCGAGGACCCGACGCCGTCCTTCGAGGACGGGCTCGCGGTCCAGCAGGTGCTGGAGGCGATCGAGCGCAGCGGCACCCACCAGGACGTCAGCACCCCGCAACCGGAGGTCCTTCGATGAACCAGCAGCCGACCGGCCGACGCCCCTTCACCCTGTTCACGGGCCAGTGGGTGGACCTCCCGCTCGAGGAGGTCGCGGCCCTGGCCGCCGGATGGGGCTACGACGGGCTCGAGATCGCGGTGTCCTGCGAGCACCTGGACGCCTGGCGCTGGGACGACGACGACTACGTCGCCGAGCGGCTGTCGATCCTGGAGCGGCACGGGCTGGGCCTCTGGGCGATCTCCAACCACCTGACCGGTCAGGCCGTGTGCGACGACCCGATCGACGAGCGACACCGCGCGATCGTGCGCGACCGGGTGTGGGGCGACGGCGATCCCGAGGGCGTCCGGCAGCGGGCGGCCGAGGAGCTCCAGCACACGGCGCGGCTGGCCCAGCGTCTCGGCGTCTCGACCGTCGTGGGCTTCACGGGATCGTCGATCTGGCCCTACGTCGCGATGTTCCCGCCGGTCTCCGCCGAGCGCATCGAGTCCGGCTTCGTGGACTTCGCGGACCGGTGGAACCCCATCCTGGACGTCTTCGACGAGTGCGGCGTGCGGTTCGCCCTGGAGGTCCACCCGTCGGAGATCGCCTACGACCACTGGACGACGGTCCGCGCTCTCGAGGCCATCGGCCACCGGGAGGCGTTCGGCCTCAACTGGGATCCGAGCCACATGGTGTGGCAGGGCATCGATCCGGTCGCCTTCATCTCCGACTTCGCCGACCGGATCTACCACGTCGACTGCAAGGACACCCGGATGCGGATGGGCGGCGGGCGCAACGGCATCCTCTCCTCCCACCTGCCGTGGGGGGACCCGCGCCGCGGCTGGGACTTCGTCTCGGCCGGTCACGGTGACGTGCCCTGGGAGGACTGCTTCCGCACGCTGCGGCGGATCGGGTACGACGGTCCGATCTCGATCGAGTGGGAGGACGCCGGGATGGACCGCCTGCAGGGGGCGCCGGAGGCGCTGGCCCGGCTGCGTCCGCTCGACTTCGCCCCGCCGGCGGTGGCGTTCGACGCCGCGTTCAGCCGGCAGTCGGAGGACTGACGGCAACCGCGTCTCGTGATGCGGACATGCGTCCCAGGATGTGGGACCACGATGCGACGTGGTCGCACCGGTCTGCTTACAGTGGCTGCATGCTTCGACACACCCACCTGACGCGTCGCCTGGCAGTGGACAACTGCCGCACGCGCTCAGCGCTGTGTCGCTCCTGACCGGCTGACTCGTCGCCGTCCCGCTCGCCGTGTCCTCGGCGCGCCCTCCTTCGTCATGCGCCCACGGGCGCGAGGAGCTCCCCATGTCCACGTCCCCCACCGGCACTCCCGTGCCCGCGGCCGGCCCCTCCGCGCCGGCGCAGGTCGACCCCCGCGGCCTGCGCTTCGGTGCTGCCGTGACCTCGGTCGTCCTGGCGGCGGCGCTGCTCACCGTCTCGCCGGCGCGCGAGGTCGCGCTGGTCCTGGTCGGCGTCCAGACCGTGGTCTTCGCGATCGGTGCCTTCCTCGGGGTGCGGCACTCGCCGTACGGCCGGGTCTTCGCCCGCTTCGTGCGCCCCCGCCTGGGAGCGCCCGACGAGCTCGAGGACGCCCGTCCTCCGCAGTTCGCGCAGGCGGTCGGTCTCGGGTTCGCCGTCGTGGCGCTCGTCGCCCTGGCGGCAGGCGCCCCGGTCGTCGCGCTGGTCGCCCTGGCCTTCGCGCTCGTCGCCGCCCTGCTCAACGCCGTCGTGGGCTTCTGCCTCGGCTGCGAGATCTACCTGCTGGCCCGTCGTGCCTCGACGCGACCGGCGTGACCGCTCCACCTGAACCGCCCTGTCCATCCATCCCGACGCATCACCACCTATCAAGGAGAACCACATGAGCCGCGAGACCGCGCTGGTCACCGCTGACTGGGTCGAGCAGAACCTCGACAACGACAAGGTCGTCCTCATCGAGGTCGACGAGGACGCGTCGGCGTACGACAAGGGCCACATCCGTGGCGCCGTGAAGCTCGACTGGAAGAAGGACCTCCAGGACGGCGTCCGCCACGACTTCATCGGTGCGGACCGCCTCGCGGCCCTGCTGTCGGAGAAGGGCATCAGCAACGACGACACCGTGGTGTTCTACGGCGGCAACAACAACTGGTTCGCCGCCTACGCCTTCTGGTACCTCAAGTACTACGGCCACACCGACGTCCGCCTGCTCGACGGTGGCCGCAAGAAGTGGGAGCTCGACAGCCGTGAGCTCACCGCCGACGCGACCAAGCGTCCCGCCACGACCTACACGGTCTCCGGCGCGAACGACGACATCCGCGCCTTCCGCGACGAGGTCGTCTCGGCCATCGGCGTCCAGAACCTGATCGACGTCCGCAGCCCCGACGAGTACGCGGGTCGCCTCCTGGCCCCCGCGCACCTGCCGCAGGAGGCCGCGCAGATCGCCGGCCACATCCCCACCGCCGGCAACGTGCCGTGGAGCAAGGCCGCCAACGACGACGGCACGTTCCGCAGCGATGACGAGCTCAAGGAGCTCTACGCCGACGCCGGCCTCGACGAGGGCAAGGACACGATCGCCTACTGCCGCATCGGCGAGCGCAGCTCGCACACGTGGTTCGTGCTGAGCGAGATCCTCGGCTACAAGAACGTCAAGAACTACGACGGCTCGTGGAGCGAGTACGGCTCGCTGCGCGGCGTCCCGGTCGCCCTGGGCGACGAGCGCGGGGAGGCCTGACCATGTGTGGAGCGATCCAGGGAGGCCCGAGCCTCGACGGCGTCGACGTCGCCAACCAGGCCGTGATCCAGGGCATCGTCACGCGTGACGGCCAGCCGGTCGGCAACGCGTACGTGCGCCTGCTCGACCGCACGGGCGAGTTCACCGCCGAGGTGCCCACCTCGGCCACGGGGCAGTTCCGCTTCTTCGCGGCCCCGGGGGAGTGGACGCTGCGCACCCTCGCGCCGCGCTCCGCCTCGGTCGACCGCCCGGTCGTCGCTGCCCTGGGCAGCGTGGCCGACGTCGCGGTCACCGTCTGACGCACAGCACGACTCACGAC
>NZ_BAAAME010000003.1:47512-48404 GCF_039529015.1 Aeromicrobium alkaliterrae | reverse complement strand
TCGGGGTCCGACCGGCCGGTTCCACGTTGCGAGGGGCCGAGCCGCGTTCGCCGACGCTCGGGAGGGGCGTGACCCCCGTTCGGGGGGGCATCTGGCCCATCAGGGCCGGCTGGCCGTGACCCTGCGGAGGGCACGTCGTTCGAGGTGTGACGCCACCAGGTCGTGGCGTCCATCGCGCCGCCACCGACGGCGGCGTCGATGTGGGGTGCGTCACAGTGGCGTCATGATCGTGCCGCTCGGACGTCACCTCGCCGAGAAGGGTCGCGACACCCCCGCTGGGGCTGTGGCGGCGACCGTCAGCTGCAGCAGTGAGGAAGTCCGATGCGTCGAGTCCTGAGGTCGTTCACGACCGTTCTGGCGTTGGTCGTGGTGATGGCAGGCGTGGCCGGCGGGGCGGCCCACGCCGAGGTCCGCGCAGGCTACGTCGTCGACGACGGGGTCGTCGTCACGATCGGTGGCGGCACCCTGATCGGTGGCGACGTCGTCCGCGTCCCGGTCACGGTCACGCGCACGGTCGACGGGGTCCAGGTCCCCGTGGTCTGCAACGTCCTGCGGGTCAGCACCTCGCCCGACCTGGTCGAGTCGTTCGTCGGCGGCGGGTCGGCGACCTACGACCTGCGCCTGGGCACGAAGGTCGTGCGCGACGTCACCCGCACCGTCGTCACGGCCACCTGCGAGTACACGCCGTTCGGCCCGGGCGGCGGCACCGCGTCGGCCTCGAACGTCATCACCCTGCTCCCGCTCGGCAGCTCCGTCGGGGGTGACGGAAGCGGGATCCTTCCGACGACGGGCACCGAGGTGGGACTCTGGCTGCTGGTCGTCGGCGGTGTGCTCGTGCTCGGTGGAGGCGCGCTGGCCGCGCGACGCCGCCGATCCTGAGAGGCGCGTCACT
>NZ_BAAAME010000003.1:46669-47480 GCF_039529015.1 Aeromicrobium alkaliterrae | reverse complement strand
GTGGTCCGACCGGCCGGTTTGTGGTTTCATTAGGTGATGTCCTCGTCCGAACTCGGACGTGACGTCGACGCCCTTGACTCGTTGAGGACGTAGTGAGTGGTCTCGGGACGATGAGGCTCCCCACGCGCGACACGACCTGCCAGCCCTGGCCCACCCTGACTGAAATTGGGAGCAACATGAGGAAAATCCTCGGAACGCTCGCTGCTCTGGCGTCCCTGTTGCTGGTCGGCCTGACCGCCGGTCCCGCCAACGCTGAGCTTCGAGCCGGATACCCCGGCGGCGACGGAGTCGTCGTCAACATCTCCGGCGGCGAGCTCGTCGGCGGCAACGTCGTGAACGTCAAGGTCAGCGCCTCGCGCATCGTTGACGGCGTCACCCAGCCGGTCGTGTGCAACACGGTCACGGTCAACACCGTCCCCGATCTCGTCGAGAGCTTCTCCGGCGGCGGCGCGGCGAGCTACGACCTCAACCTGGAGACCGACGTCGTCCAGAAGCGCACCCCCACGACCAACACCGTCGTCTGCAACTACACGCCGATCGTGGCGCTGGGCGAGTCCGGCGTCGCCACGGCCAGCACGGCCTCGCTCCCCGCGGTCTCCGCGGCGTGCGGCGCCGGCTGCGTCACGAACAGCAACACGATCGTGCTGCTGCCGCGTGACTCGACCGGCGGCAACAACAGCTCCGGCATCCTGCCGACCACCGGCACCGAGATCGGCCTGTGGCTCCTGGCCGTCGGCGGTCTCCTCGTGATCGGCGGCACGGGCATCGCGGTGGCGGCTCGCCGTCGCAAGGCCTGAGCTACCCACACTGC
>NZ_BAAAME010000003.1:24738-46637 GCF_039529015.1 Aeromicrobium alkaliterrae | reverse complement strand
GTGACCCGGCGTCGTGCTGTCCTGGGGACGATGACCGAAAGGCTGGACCGTGCTGCGTGACGTACTGACCCCGTCGGAGTGGACCCGCCGCGGCGTGCTCATCACGGTTGCCGTGGTCCTCGGCCTGACCTTCGTGTGGATGGCGTTCCAGGCCACGCTCGCGACCCTGTCCCTCTCCAAGGCCGCCGACCAGTCGGACGTCCTGCGCACGGCTCTGATCTCGGGTGACCAGGAGACCGCGGAGGCGGCGCTCGACCAGCTCACGGTCTTCGCCGACCGCGCTCACGACAACTCCAACGGTCCCCTGTGGTGGGTCGCGGGGCACCTGCCGATCGTCGGCGACGAGGCGCAGGCGATCAGCACGATCTCGTCCGGCCTGTCGGTCGCGGTCAACGACGCGCTCCCGCCCCTCATGGACGTCGCGGGCCAGCTCGAGGCCGACAACTTCACGGTCCGCGACAGCGTCATCGATCCCACGCTGTTCACCTCGATCGCTCCGGCGCTCTCGGAGAGCTCGGACGCCTACCGGGCCGTCATCGACGAGGTCGGCGACCTGGACACCAGCGGCCTGTTCGGCCGTCTGCGGCGTCCGGTCGTGACCGCGCAGAACCAGCTGCTCGAGGTCGGCACCGTGCTCGACACCGCGGCTCGCGCCTCCGACGTGCTGCCGCAGGTCCTCGGTGCCGACGGCCCTCGCACGTACCTCGTCGCGGTGCAGAGCAACGCCGAGATCCGGCCCCTGGGCGGTGTCCCGGGCACCTGGCTGCTCGTGCAGGCCGACGGCGGACGGATCTCGATCCTGGAGACCGGCTCGTCGAGCGACCTGCCGCCGCTGCCCTCGGCGGCAGCCCCGCTCACGACCCAGGAGCTCGCGCTCTACGGCACGACGATCGGCACGGACTTCCGCAACTCGATGCTGAACCCGCACTACCCGCGCTCGGCCGAGCTGGCCTCGGCGATCTTCGCGGCGAACCGCGGCGTCCTGGTCGACGGCGTGGTCTCGGTGGATCCGGTCACCCTGGCCTACCTCCTGGTCGGCACCGGCCCGATCCAGGCGAGCGACGGGTCGGTCCTGACGCCCGAGAACGCCGTCGACGTCCTGCTGAACCAGTCGTACGTCAACTACCCCGACGGTGCGAGCCAGAACGCCTTCTTCGAGAGCACGGCCCGTGCGGTCTTCGACGTCTTCACGGCGGGACAGGGCGACCCGTCGACCGTCCTGCGCGGCCTCGCGACCGCCGCGGGCGAGCGTCGGGTCCTGGTGTGGTTCCGCGACGAGGGCCTCGAGAAGGAGCTGGGCGACGACGTCGTCGCCGGCCGCTTCGACCCCGACACCGACGTCCCCTCCGTGGGCGTCTTCCTGTCCGACCGCACCGAGGCCAAGCTCGAGTACTACCTCTCGAGCACGACGACGGTCAGCTCGGCGAGCTGCCAGGACGACGAGCAGGAGCTCTCGGTGCGCACGCAGCTGCGCTCGACGGTCCCCACGGACCCCTCCGGACTGCCGCTGTCGGTCCTCGGCCTGGCGCCGTACGCCCCGCCGGGCACCATGGTGGTGCGCGTCCGCGCCTACACGCCGTCCGGCGGCACGGTCGGGACCGTCACGGTCGACGGAGCCGAGGTCCCCCTCGAGACCCACGTCGAGGGCGACCGGATCGTCGCCTACGTCGAGGTGCAGCTCGCGCCGGGCGCCACCAGCGACGTCCGCGTCTCGATGACGGGTGGCGCCGGGCAGACCGCCGACGGCCGTCTGCTGACCACTCCGGGCATCAGCCCCGGTCAGAGCGACGTGGCGTTCCGCTCGTCCTGCTGACCGGCGTCAGCTGACCTCGTCGGCGCCCGGGAGCTGCTCGTCCGGGTAGGCCGTGATGTAGGTGCCAACCTGGTCGGCGGCGACGGCCTCCCAGAGCTCGGCCGACTGGTCCTCCTTGAGGATCACGACGTTGCCGATGCCGGAGACGTCCTGCGTCGTGGCGACCGGCGCGGTCATGAACGCGACGGTCTCGGAGCTCACTCCGCGCAGGGACAGTGCGAGCGATCGCAGGCTCGAGGGGTTCCAGTTCGAGTCGAGCGTCATGTTGTTCGACAGGGCCTCGAGCGTGTTCGAGAGCTTGATCGGGTTGGTCAGCGTGCCGCGCGAGAGCAGCTTGTTCATGACGCTGCGCAGGAAGTTCTGCTGGCGGGCGATGCGGTCGAAGTCGCCGCGCTTGAGGCCGTGGCGGGTGCGGACGTACGCGAGCGCCTCCTCGCCCTCCATGACCTTGGTGCCGGCCTCCCACGTGATGCCCTGCTGCGGATCGGTGAACGTCTCCGGGATCGTCACCTCGACGCCGCCGACGGCGGAGGTGATGTCCTTGAAGCCCTCCCAGTCGATGATCGCCAGGTGGTCGAGCTGGATGCCGGTCAGGGCCTGGACCGTCGCGATCGCGCCGGCGGGACCGTACTGCGAGAAGGCCGCGTTGATCTTCTGCTTGTTGCGCGGCTCGCCGTCCTCGTCGTAGATCGTCGTGTACGTGTCGCGCGGGATCGAGATGAGCTGCACGCCGGTGCGGTCGGCCGGGATGTGCACGATCATGAGGGTGTCGCTGCGGTACTTGCCCGACGGCCAGTTCTCGAGCGTCGCGTCCTCCTCGATCGAGGACCCGCCCTCGTCGTTCTCGGCCATGTCCGAGCCCAGGAGCAGCACGTTGAGCGCACGTCCCTCGTCGGGGTCGGGCTCGCCGGACTGGACCGTGCTGATGTCGACGCGGCCGAAGTTCGAGAGCTGCTTGTTCAGGTGGTAGGCATACGCTCCGACCGAGCTCAGCAGCAGGCCGACGATCGTCAGCAGGATGAGCAGCAGACGGCGGTGACGGCGGTGGAAGGGGAGCCCGCCCATGCGTCGTTTGCCGGCGTCGCGGTACTTGCGCGACGTCTCCCGACCTCCGGACATGCTGCTCTCTTCCACCTCGTCATGCCGGCGGCTGCGGGCACGTCGTCCTATTGTGCCGGGTCCGGCCCAATTTCCGCCGCCCAACCAGGATGTCGTGTCGGTCCTCACCGATGAGGAGCGTCACACGCCCGCCGGTAGGATTCGAGACATGGCCTTCGAGATCCCCGGTGACCTGCATCCGTCCCTGGTGCCGGTCGCGTGGCTCCTCGGCACGTGGCACGGCAACGGTCGCGGCGAGTACCCGACGATCGAGCCCTACTCGTTCGAGCAGGAGCTCGTGTTCGCGCACGACACCCGACCGTTCCTGCACTACTTCAGCCGCGCGTGGACGACCGACGACCAGGGCAACCGCACGGGCCCGGGCGCCCTCGAGACGGGCTTCCTGCGTCCGACCGACGACGGCATCGAGATGGTCCTCGCGCACCCCAGCGGTCACGCCGAGGTCTGGTACGGCGCGACCGACGGTCCGCGGCTGCAGCTCGCGACCGACCTGGTCGCCCGCACGGCGTCCGCCACCGAGTACACCGCCGGCCAGCGCCTCTACGGCCTGGTCGAGAGCCGCCTGATGTACGCCTACGACATGGCGGCCGAGGGCCACGAGATGCAGTCACACCTGTGGGGTCAGCTTGAGCGCGTCTGAGCCCCGCCGCTCGCCGCTCCTGGACCTGCCGGGTGCGGTCTTCGGCGACGCTCCGGACTCCGGGGTCGCGGCGCACTACGGCAGCATCGTCCACGAGCAGCGCCGCTTCGAGGCGGGCGGCACGTTCGTCGACCTGTCGCACCGCGACGTCCTGACGATCTCCGGCCCCGACCGGCTGACGTGGCTGCACGACTTGTCGACCCAGCACGTGCGCGACCTCGCGCCCGGTGTCACGACGTCGGCGCTGATCCTGTCGCCGCAAGGGCGCATCGAGCACGGCTTCGACCTGGTCGACGACGGCGAGACGGTCTGGGCGCACACCGAGCCCGGTGCCGCGGCGCCGCTCGTGGCGTGGCTAGACCGCATGCGCTTCATGTCGCGGGTCGAGGTCCGCGAGGTCACCGACGAGCAGGCGGTCATCGGCCTGCCGGGCCTGGCCTGGGAGCTGCGGCCGCGCGCCACGCTCACCGACCTGCCGGGCGAGCTCGGCGACCCGGTCGGCACGTGGGCCTGGGAGGCCGCGCGCATCGCCGACGGACGCGCCCGGGTGGGGCTCGACACCGACGAGCTCACGATCCCCAACGAGGCGGGCCTGCTCGACGTCGCGGTGCACCTCGACAAGGGCTGCTACCGCGGCCAGGAGACCGTCGCCCGGGTCCACACCCTGGGGCGGCCGCCGCGTCGGCTCACGCTGCTGCACCTCGACGGCTCGGTCGACCACCTCCCGGCCCGCGGGTCGGACGTCACCGCGGCCGACGGCCGTCGAGTCGGAGCCGTCGGCACCTCGGCGCGCCACCACGAGCTCGGCCCCATCGCGCTGGCGCTGCTCAAGCGGTCGGTCGATCTCGCCGCACCGCTGGAGGTCGACGGCGTCGCGGCCTCCCAGGAGGTCGTCGTCGATCCCGAGGTCGGGCTGCACGTCCGACCCTCGATGCGGGGCTGACGTGCAGCACCGCTTCGCCGTGCTGGCCGTCTGCACCGCCAACATCTGCCGGTCGCCCCTGATCGAGATGGTGCTGCGCGACCGGCTCGACCCGCAGCACTTCGAGGTGGCCAGCGCCGGCGTGCGGGGCTGGGTCGACAAGCCCATGGACGCGATGGCCGCGATGGAGCTCATGCGGCTCGGCCTCACGCCAGGCTCGTTCCGCTCGCACCCCATCGACGACTACTTCGTCGCGTCGGCCGGACTCATCCTGACCGCGACGACCGACCACCGGTCGTCGATCCTGGGCGGCTCGCCCGAGGCCCTGCGCCGCACCTTCACGCTGGTCGAGTTCGCCCAGCTCGCGGCGACCATCGAGGCCGACGACCCGGAGTCGCTCGTCGCCGAGGCCGCGCGGCTGCGCAGCCGCGCACGCGGCAGCCTCGACGTCGTCGACCCGTTCCGCCGCAAGCCGGCCGTCTACCGCACGGTCGCCGACCAGATCGACGAGGCGTGCACGACGATCTCGACCCGGCTCAACGCCCTGGTGGCCACCTCCGCCCCCTGAGGTTCGCCTGCCGCCCCCTGAGGTGCGAGGTACGAGCCTCGAAGGGGGTTCGTCGGCCACGGGTGGCGGGACGCCCTTCGAGGCTCCTCGTTCCTCGTCGCGCCTCAGGGCGCGGAAGACGTGCCGCCTTCGAGGTGTGCTGTTCAGCGGCGGCGGCGGGAGCCGGACTCGGTCTCGCGGGCGAAGAACTCCGGCCCGTAGCCGCTGCCGTAGCCGTAGCGCGAGGTCGAGCGCCGCGGCGTCATCGTGATGACGGTGCCGAGCACGCGGGCGCCGACGGCCTGCAGGCGCTCGGCGGCGCCCTTGAGCTCGTCGAGCCGCGTGCGGCCGTGCCGCACGACCACCAGGGCGCCGTCCGAGAGCGCCGCGAGGAGGGCACCGTCGGTGACGGCGAGCAGCGGCGGCGCGTCGATCAGGACGAGGTCGTAGCTCTCGGAGAGGTGCCCGACGAGGTTCAGCATCGCCTCGGTCTGCAGCAGCTCGGACGGGTTCGGCGGGAGCGTGCCGCTCGTCAGGACGTCGAGCCCGGCGGTGCGGGTGGGCTGCACGGCGGACTCGGGCGAGACCCGGCCGACCAGGGCGGTCGTGAGGCCGACCGTGCGCTCCAGGCCGAACATGGCGTCGAGGCGCGGCTTGCGCAGGTCGCCGTCGATCAGCAGGACGCGGCGGCCCGTCTCGGCCAGGGCGATCGCGAGCGACGACGAGGTCGTGGACTTGCCCTCGCCCGGCAGGGCGCTGGTGATCGTGATGACCTGCTGCGGGGAGTCGACGTCGAGGAACTGCAGGTTGGTGCGCAGGATCCGCATCGACTCGCGGCGGGGATGGTTCGACTCCAGCTGCGACAGCAGCGGGTGCTCGGACATGTCCGGGTCCTGGGCGACCGTTCCGAGGACCGGTGCATCGGTCAGGGACTTGGCGTCGTCGGCCGTGCCGACGCCCGGCGGGGCGCCGGAGCGCGCCAGGGCCGTGACGGCGCCCACCAGGAGGCCCAGGACGGCGCCGACGAGCAGGTAGAGGGCCCAGTCGGGGCTCGTGGGGGAGTCGCTCGACGCGGGCGAGGACACGACCGTGGCGGTCAGGCCGGACTCGCCGGCGCGGTCCTCGATCCACCGGGTGAACGCGTCGACGACGGCCTCGGCACGATTGCGGGCCTGCTCCGGCGTGTCACCGTCGACCGCGAGGGCCACGACGTCCGATCCGTCCCGCACCTCGGCGGTCACGGGAGCCTCGACGCCCGCGCCCTCGGCGAGGTCGGTGCCCTCGAGCGTCGCGGCGTACGAGGCGACGACGCGGGCACCGGGGGAGGCCGGACCGTCGGCGCCGGTCTGCTGCACGAGCACCTCGGCGGTGCCCGTGTACTGCGGCGTCTGGAAGGTCACGGCGAGGGCGGCCAGGCCGATCCCGACGAGGGTCACGACGGCCACGATCGGCCACCGGCGCGTGATGGAGGCCAGGGTGTGACGCACGAGTCTTCCTCCCGATTGCGGTCCGGACTGGCCGAAACACTACGGTATGAAGATCCCGCCGGTGATGCGCTGATTGATGTTGGTGACGTTGCGCTGCACCGCGACCTCGCCGATCATCGGAGCAGCATGAGTTCCACCCCGTCCACCTTCGCCGACCTGGGCCTGTCGGCCGGGCTCGTGGAGGTGCTCTCCGACCTCGGGTACGAGACCCCCACCCCCATCCAGGCCCGGTCCATCCCCGAGCTCCTCGCCGGTCGCGACGTCGTCGGCCTGGCGCAGACCGGCACCGGCAAGACGGCCGCGTTCGCGCTGCCGATGCTCGACGGCCTCGACCCCGACCGCTCCGAGACGCAGGCCCTGATCCTGGCGCCCACCCGTGAGCTCGCGTTGCAGGTCGCCGACGCCGTCACGAGCTATGCCGCGAAGCTCCCCGGCATCCGCGTGCTCCCCGTCTACGGCGGCCAGGGCTACGCGGCGCAGCTGCGCGGCCTGGAGCGCGGCGCCCACGTCGTGGTCGGCACGCCCGGTCGCGTCATCGACCACCTGGAGCGCGGCAGCCTGGAGCTGTCGGGGCTCGACCACCTCGTGCTCGACGAGGCCGACGAGATGCTGACGATGGGCTTCGCCGAGGACGTCGAGCGCATCCTGCGCGACACCCCGGACGAGAAGCAGGTCGCACTGTTCTCGGCCACGATGCCGCCCGCGATCCGCCGTCTTGCCAAGAAGTACCTGGACGACCCGGTCGACGTCTCGATCGACGCCAGCATCCGGTCGACCTCGACCGTCAAGCAGCGCTGGATCGGCGTGCACCACCACGGCAAGTTCGACGCGCTGACCCGCCTCCTCGAGGTCGAGTCGGGCGACGGACTGCTGATCTTCGTGCGCACCAAGCAGTCCACCGAGGACCTGGCCGAGCGGCTGCGCGGTCGGGGCTTCGACGCCGCGGCCCTGAACGGCGACCTCGTCCAGGCCCAGCGCGAGCGCATCGTCGGGGGACTGAAGTCCGGGGCCATCGACATCGTCGTGGCCACCGACGTCGCCGCCCGCGGCCTCGACGTCGACCGCATCACGCACGTCATCAACTACGACATCCCGCACGACACCGAGGCCTACGTGCACCGCATCGGCCGCACGGGCCGCGCGGGCCGCAGCGGCGACGCGATCGTCTTCGTGACCCCGCGTGAGCGTCGCATGCTCTCGGCCCTCGAGAAGGTGTCGGGTCGCACGCTCGAGCAGATGTCGGTGCCCTCGCCGGACGAGGTCAACTCCCGTCGCGCCGAGAAGTTCACCGAGTCGATCACCGAGAGCCTCGGCGCGCCGCAGGTCAACGCCTTCCGCGCGCTCGTCGAGGGCTACGCCGCTGAGCACGGGGTCGACATGACCGACGTCGCCGCGGCCCTGGCCGTGCTGGGTGCCGACGACCCCAACTTCTTCCTGCGCCCCGAGGACGAGCAGCGCCACGAGCCGCGGGAGCGGCGCGAGCGCGCCCCCCGCGAGGAGGGCGACCGCGGTGACCGCGGCGGTGAGCGTGGCCGCCGGTTCGACTCGGCGGAGTCGGGCGACTGGACGCGGTACCGCCTCGCGGTGGGCAAGCGTCACAAGATCGGCCCGTCGGCGATCGTCGGTGCCCTGGCCAACGAGGGCGGACTGAAGCGGTCGGACTTCGGCAAGATCACGCTCGGCGCCGACCACGCGATCGTCGAGCTGACCTCCGGCCTGCCGGACGCGGTCTTCGAGGCCCTGCGCGACACCCGCATCTCGGGCAAGCTCATCGACCTGCGCCTCGACGACGGCCCGCCGCCGAACCGCAACCGTGGCGACGGGCCGCGTGGCGGCCGTCAGGGCGGGTACGCGGGACCTTCGTCCGGTGGTCCGCGCAAGCCGCGGCACTCGGCGCGCCGCGACTGACGGGCCTTTCGTCCCGCAGCAGGGCCGTCGACATACGATGGCGCCCATGCATCGGCTGCGGAACGCCTCGCGCGACTACGACTGGGGTTCCTCCGACGACATCCCGCACTTCCTCGGTGCCTCCCCGGACGGGAGGCCGCTCGCGGAGATCTGGATGGGCACCCACGAGCTCAGCCCCTCCGAGATCGAGGTGGAGGGCGAGACGTCGTCGCTGTCGGGCGTCGCGGGTCAGCTGCCCTACATGATGAAGATCCTGGCGGCGGGCCGTCCGCTGTCGCTGCAGGTGCACCCCAACGCGCAGCTCGCGCGGATCGGCTTCGAGGCCGAGAACGCCGCGGGAGTGCCGCTGGACGCCCCGCACCGCACGTACAAGGACCCGCGCCACAAGCCCGAGATGGCCTACGCGCTCACGACGTTCGACACGCTCGTGGGGTTCCGCCCCACGGCCGAGATCTTGCGGGTCCTCGACGGCCTCGACACCGAGGTCACGAGCCGCCTGGCCGAGGAGCTGCGCGCGAAGCCGGGCTTCGACGGCATCGTCCGCATCGTCGAGCAGCTGCTCCACGAGCCGCCGACGGCCGAGGAGATCACGGCGATCGTCGACGAGTGCCGACGCCTGGTGGCGCAGCACGTCGACGTCAAGCGGGCCTACGTCACGGTCCTGGAGGTCTTCGAGCACTTCCCGGGCGACTCCGGCCTGGTCCTGACGCTCCTGCTCAACCGCGTCACGCTGCAGCCGGGCGAGGCGGCGTTCCTGGGCGCCGGCATCATCCACGCCCACCTGCACGGCATGTGCCTGGAGGTCATGACCTCCTCGGACAACGTCCTGCGCGCCGGCCTGACGAGCAAGCACGTCGACCCCGAGGGGCTCGTGACGTGCCTCGAGCGCGGCATGTCGCGCCTGGCACGCATCACGCCGGAGGTCGTCGGCACCGAGACGGAGGTGTTCGCGCCCGACGTCGACGAGTTCGCCCTCGCTGTCACCCAGGTCGCGCTCACGGCGAGCGGTGTGGAGCTGTACGGCGCCGGGCGCCGCATCGCGCTGTGCACGGGTGGGCGGGTCGAGCTCGTCGCCGAGGGCGGCCAGCGCCTCCCGCTCGTGCGGGGTGACTCGGTGTTCCTCGAGGCCGCCGACGGCCGCGTGGAGGTCGTCGGTTCGGGCGAGGTCGCCGTGGCGTTCACGCCGGACGACGAGATCGCCGGCCGCCTCATCGATCTCGTCTGAGTCGCCCGCCCTTCGAGGCTCGCTCGTGCCTCGCTCGCACCTCAGGGCGCGGAGGGCTGACCGCCCCCTGAGGTGCGACGAAGGAGCCTCGAAGGGGGTTCCTCAGCGATGGGGTGACGTTTGGGTGGTGACGGTGTGCCCTTCGAGGCTCGCTCGTGCCTCGCTCGCACTGGGGGCGCGGAGGGCTGACCGCCCCCTGAGGTGCGACGAAGGAGCCTCGAAGGGGGTTCCTCAGCCCACGAAGCGCGCGCTCACTGCAGGTCGGCGCGGCCGAGCTCCTGGAGCGCGGCCGAGACCTCCTTGACGCGCTGGCTGTGCTCCCGCGTCGTGACGAGCAGGGCGTCCGCGGTGCGGGCGATCACCACGTCGTGCAGTCCGACGACCGCCACGGTCGTGTCGTCGCCGGAGATCACGAGCCCGTCGGCGTCGACGAAGATCGTGCCGGGGCTCGACGCGGCGCCCACGTCGGCGAGGGCCGCGAAGTCACCGATGTCGTCCCAGCCGAACCGGCCCGGCACGACCGCCATGCCGCCCTCGAGCGAGACGGGCTCGGCGATCGCGTGGTCGATCGCGATCTTGGTCAGCGTCGGCCAGATCCGGGCCAGCACGAGGTCCTGCTGGGCGGTCCGCCAGGACCGCGCGATCTCGCGCACGCCGTCGTGCAGGGTCGGCTGCAGGCGCGCCAGGTGGTCGAGCAGGACCGAGGCGCGGACGACGAACATGCCCGCGTTCCAGCTGAAGGCCCCGCTCGCGACGTACTCCTGCGCGGTCGGCAGGTCGGGCTTCTCGACGAAGCGTCGCACCGTGAGCGCGGCGGGCGCGCCGTCGACCTCCAGCGGGTCGCCGCCCTCGATGTAGCCGAACGCGGTCGACGGCGAGGCGGGCGTGATGCCGATCGTCACGAGCAGGCCCGTGCGGGCCGCGACGACCGCCTGGGCGACGGCGTCGGCGAAGGCGGCATGGTCGTCGATCACGTGGTCAGCGGCGAACGAGCCGATGATCGCGTCGGGATCGGTCTCGGCGATGATCGCCGCGGCGACCGCGATCGCCGGCATGGAGTCACGGGGCGACGGCTCGACGACCAGGTGCGAGAGGTCGGGCAGCTGCTCGCGCACGCCGCTCGTGTGGGCGATGCCGGTCACGACGTGGATGCGATCGGGACCCACGAGGTCCTCGAGCCGGTCCCACGTCTGCTGCAGCAGGGTGCGCCCGTCCCCGAGCAGGTCAAGCAGGAACTTGGGGCGGGCCTGCCGCGACAGCGGCCAGAGCCGGGTCCCGGAGCCGCCGGCGGGCACGATGGCGTGGAGGTCGTCCAGGGCAGGGCGCGAGGTCACGGTGGTCAGCGTAGTCGTGGGCGGCGGGCCCGGCCCCCGGATCGGCGACACGGTCCTAGGCTGGCGAGATGGACGTGCTGGTGGAGGTCGAGCGGTCGGGACTCGTCGAGAGTCGTCATCGGGGCGTGCTGGTGCACGTTGACGCGGCGGGGGAGGTCGACTGGGCCCTCGGCGACCCCGGCACCGTGATCTTCCCGAGGTCGGCGAACAAGCCGCTGCAGGCGCTCGCGATGCTCGAGGCCGGCCTGCCGCTGGACGGCGCCGAGCTCGCGATCGCGACGTCGAGCCACCACGGCGAGGTCTTCCAGCTCGACGTGGTCCGCGCGATCCTGGCGCGCGCCGGGCTCGACGAGTCCGCCCTGCAGACGCCCGCCTCCTGGCCCGACTCGCCCCACGAGCACGCCCGCGTCATCCGTGAGGGCGGTGGCAAGGCACCGATCCTGATGGACTGCTCGGGCAAGCACGCCGCGATGCTGCTGACGTGCGCCCGCCAGGGCTGGCCCATCGAGAGCTACCTCGACCCCGAGCACCCGCTGCAGCAGCAGGTCACGGAGGTCTTCACGCGCGAGACGGGCGCGCCTCCACCCGTCGTCGGGGTCGACGGGTGCGGCGCCCCGCTGCTGGCGACCACGGTGCTCGGGCTCGCCCGAGCGATCGGCCGCGTCGCGACCGGGGCGACGCCGGAGACCCGGCGGCTCGTGGACGCGATCACCGCCCATCCCACGCACGTCAGCGGCACGCGCAGCACCGAGCGGCACTTCATCACAGGACTCCCGGGCGCGATCGCCAAGACGGCCGCCGAGAGCACGATGGTCGTCGGCTGGCCCGACGGCTCGGCGCTGGTCGGCAAGATCGAGGACGGGGGAGCGCGCGCGCTCACGGTGGCGATGTCACGCGCGGTCGAGCTGCTCGGTGGACCCGTCGTGCTGCCCGAGCCGAGGCCGGCCGTGCTCGGCGGTGGACGCCCGGTCGGCGAGGTCCGCCCCGCGTTCTGACGCCCGACGGGCATCGCCGCAGGTCAGAGGCCTGGCCACCGCTCCATTTGCTGTGACTCACGTCGCTCGCCGCTCTGCTTGCACTTGCTAACTTTTGCAAGCATGCTGGAGGCATGGCGAAGCTGACCTCGACCGACGGCGTGACTGGCGTCGTCAAGGACACGGTCAAGGACACCGTGGGGGGACTCGGCGAGTACCTCCGCGAGCAGCGTCGCCAGGCCCAGCTCTCGTTGCGTCAGCTGGCCGAGGAGTCGGACGTCTCGAATCCGTACCTCAGCCAGATCGAACGAGGCCTGCGTCGTCCGTCGGCAGAGGTGTTGCAGCAGATCGCGAAAGCACTGCGCATCTCGGCCGAGTCGCTCTACGTACGCGCGGGAATTCTCGACGTGGACCGGAGCGGACCTCGGATGGTCGAGGACGCCATCGCCCTCGACCCACGGCTGACCGAGCGACAGAAGTCGACCCTGCTCGACATCTACCGCTCGTTCGTCGGCGCCGACGTCGCCACGGGCGACGAGCTGGCGCTGGAGCTGTCCGAACAGACCGAGGGGCAGCCCGAGGTACAGACCGAGAACACCAACGTCCAGGAGGACACCGCACCATGAGCATCACCGATTCCGTGAACACCCGCATCAAGGCCATCGCCAAGGACGTCAAGTCCCTGACCGACGAGCTGGCGAAGATCGACGTCAGCGAGCTGCAGGGCAAGGCCAAGACCTCCGCCGCCGGCGCCTACGCCGACCTGGCCAAGCGCGCCGAGGAGCTCGTCGCCGCTGCCAAGTCCGTCACCGCCGACGACGTCCGTTCGGCCGTCAAGGTCTACACCGACAAGGCCGAGGAGACCGTCTCGGAGACCGTCGCCAAGGTGACCAAGAAGGCCCCCGCCAAGAAGGCCCCGGCGAAGACCGCGCCGGCCGCCACCAAGGCCCCGGCCAAGAAGGCGCCCGCGAAGACCGCGCCGGCCGCCAAGAAGGCCCCGGCCAAGGCGACCGCCACGAAGGCCGCGCCGGCCAAGAAGGCCCCGGCGAAGAAGGCTCCTGCCAAGAAGACGACCACCGCCAAGAAGGCGCCCGCTGCCAAGAAGGCTCCGGCTGCCAAGAAGGCTCCGGCCACGAAGGCGCCCGCGACGAAGGCCCCGGCGACCAACGCCTGAGTCCCCTCGCACACGCCACGGGCGGACCGACATCCCACTCTCGGGGATGTCGGTCCGCCCGTGGTCGTTACGCTGCTCCCGTGTTCGAACTCGGCTCCCTGCAGTCCACGATCGCCCTCCTGCTGACGATCGTGCTGTTCGTCGTCAAGGCCTTCGCCCTCGGCGACTGCGTCGCCCGCCGTGCGGGGGACTTCGCGGGCGCTGACACGCTCTCGAAGAACGCGTGGCTCCTGATCCTCGGCATCGCCGTCGCGGCGCACCTGATCTGGTGGAACCCGCTGTCGCTGCTGAACCTCGTCGGCACGGTCGCCGCGCTGGTCTACCTGGCCCAGATCAGGGGCTCGTCCCGCTCCTGGTGAGCCCCTGACCGTGGCCGTCAGAGCGTGAAGCCCGCGAACAGGATCGAGGCGAGCGCGAGCGCCAGGCCGATGTTGACCAGGGTTGCTGCGGCGAACACCCCGACCGGACGCCAGCCGGCCTCGCGCAGCGAGGTGACCTTGAACTCCAGCCCGATCGAGACGAACGCCAGCGTCAGGAAGCTGTCGCGGAAGACCTTGATCGTGCTCTCGAACTGCTCGAGGTTCGCTGCCGAGGCCTGCTCCGCGTAGACGGTGGCCAGCACCGACGCCGCCAGGAACCCCAGCACGAACTTCGGGAACCGGTGCCACAGCTCGATCGCCTTCGGGGCGCCCTCGCTGCTGCGCTCGACCTTGAACGCGAACCAGGCGGTCAGGCCGACCGCCACGAACCCGATCAGGGCGTTCTGCGTCAGCTTGACGATCGAGGCGATCTGGAGCGGCTCCTCGCCGGCGATCGAGCCGGCGGCGGTCACCGCGGCCGTCGTGTCGATGTTGCCGCCCAGCCAGGCTCCCGTGACCGAGGGCGACAGGCCCAGCAGGTCGGCGAGCCACGGCAGGACGAAGATCGACGGCAGCGCGAACAGGATCACCAGGCTCGCGGTGTACGCGAGCTGCTCCCGCTTCGCGCGCACGGCGCCGGCCGCCGCGATCGCTGCGCTCACGCCACAGATCGACACGGCCGACGCGAGGAGTGCTCGCAGCTTGTCGTCGAGCCCGAGCTTTCCCGCGAACCACCAGGTGAACGCGAAGACGCCCGTGATGAGCAGCAGGCCCTGCAGGATCGCCGGTCCTGCGGCGCGGACGATGACCGAGAGCAGGACCGTCGCGCCGAGCACGACGAGTCCGGTCTTGATGAAGAACTCGGTGCGGAAGCCCACCGCGATGCGGTCGCGGACGCCGGTCAGGGCCAGCACCGCGTTGAGCAGCAGGCCGATCGCGATCGCGTACACGGGGTACTCGACGGCGGCGCCGAGCTCGGCCGCTCCGCCGTCGGCGGTCCACTCCGGCACGTTGACGGCCAGGTAGCGCGCCAGGACGCCACCCACGACGACGGCGACGAGCCCCGCGAGGAACGCCCCGGTCCAGAGCCCCCGGTTCAGGCTGACGACGGAGTCCTCGAGCGGGCCCTGCTCCGTCGCCCGGCGCTCGCTCACAGCGCCGCCCCCGTGTCAGAAAGAGCGCGACCATACGGGAGCGGCGCTGCTTCGTGTCCTCGGTTCTCTCGCTGGCGCTCGCTCACAGCGGGATCCAGTCGGCGGTGATGACGCCGGCCGCGGCGAGCGCGACGACGGCGAGGCCGGCGATCGTGGCCAGCCAGTCCTCCGAGAGGGCGAAGCGGCGCGCGTCGTCGACGTCGGCGGACGGCGGGGTGATGGGTTCGGACATGAGAGTGCCTCCGATGGGGTTCGTGTCGTGCCACCGTGGCAGCGCTCGGCGACGCCTCATCGACATCTCGTCCTGCAAGACCGCGCAGCGGCCACCGGAGTTCCGGGGTATCCGCGACGGGGGTCAGACGGCCGGGCCGGACTCGCGCCGCGCGCCGAGGCGCGGCGGGTGCATCCACCGTGTCGCGACCATGAGCGCCGTGGCGACGTCGGAGTCGTCCGGGCCGATCCCGTGCGTGCCCGTGGCGAGGGCGGCGAGGAGGCGTGCGGTCCGGTGCGGGTCGAGCTCGGAGTCGACCGTGCCGTCCGAGATCGCGGCGCTGACGAGCGGCTCGAACGCGGACGCGTCCACCGGCGCGCCGCCGACCGCTCGCTCGAAGGCGCCGATCAGCGCGTCCCAGGCCGGAGTCACGTCGACAGTCTAGGTGGACCGACACGCCACCGGGCCTAGAACATCCGTTCGACTCCGGCCTATCATGGCGGCGTGTACTTCCAGGCGTCGCTGCTCGACCACGCCGAGGTCCCCACGCTCGGGACGCTCGGGCGCCGGGTGCAGCGCCGCGACCTCGGCGACGGGGCGTGGGTCGACGTCCGGCCCGGGTGGGTCGACGGCGCCGACCCGCTCTTCCTGACGCTGCAGACCACGGTGCGCTGGCGGGCCGAGCGTCGCGAGATGTACGAGTCGGTCGTGGACGTGCCGCGGCTCCTGGCCCACTTCGGGCCGGACCACACCTGGCCCGACCCGTCGCTGCAGGAGATGCGGCGGGCGCTCAACGGCCACTACGCCGACGAGCTGGGGGAGGAGTTCGTCTCGGCCGGGCTCTGCTACTACCGCGACGGCCGCGACAGCGTCGCCTGGCACGGCGACCGCATCGGGCGTGGTCGCGAGGAGGACACGATGGTCGCGATCGTCTCCCTCGGCGCCCCGCGCCGCCTCAGCCTGCGGCCGCGTGGTGGGGGCGAGGCGATCGGCTTCGTCGTCGGTCACGGCGACCTCCTGGTCATGGGCGGCAGCTGCCAGCGCACGTGGGACCACGCGGTGCTCAAGACCTCCAAGCCGGTCGGGCCCCGCATCTCGGTCCAGCTCCGCCCCCGCGGCGTGCTCTGAGCCGTCGGTCGGGAGCGTCACACCCGCTCAGCGGGCCGCAGGCGCCCGGCGAGGCGAGGATGAGGAGGTGACGAAGCTCGACCCGCACCCGCCCGTGCTCTCCGGACCCCGGATCATGCGCCAGACGTGGGACCAGCTGGTCTACGTGCACTGGGCGGTCGATCCGGACCGGGTCGCGCCGCTGCTGCCCCGCGGCACCCGGCCCGACGTGCTGGGCGGATCGACCTACGTCGGCCTCGTCCCGTTCGTCATGCGGCGCGCCGGCCTCGGCCGGGGGCCGGCGATCCCCTGGCTGGGCGACTTCCTCGAGACCAACGTGCGGCTGTACTCGGTCGACGACCAGGGGCGCCACGGGGTCGTGTTCCGGTCGCTCGAGGCGGATCGTCTGCTGGTCAGCCTCGCCGCCCGTCTCGCCTTCGCCACCCCGTACACGTGGGCCCGGATGTCGATGGTGAGCGACGGTGACGTGCTCGACTTCCGCACCCACCGACGCTGGCCGTCGCCGCGTGGCGCCGGGGGCCGGCTCGTGGTGCGTCGGGGACCGGTGATCGACGACCCTGACGACCTCTCGGTCTTCCTCTCGGCGCGCTTCGGACTGCACACCCGCCACCTCGGGCGGACCTGGTGGGTGCCGAACACGCACGCACCGTGGGTGCTGCGGGAGGGCGAGCTGCTGGCACTGGACGACAGCCTCGTGGCCGCCGCCGGCCTGCCCGGCGTCGTCGGCGACCCGCCCGTCTCGGTCCTCACGACCGACCCCGTGCACACGTCGTTCGGCCTGCCCCGCCTCGTGCGCCCGTCGACCCCATGACGTCGGGCCAGCCCGACACCGGATCGTCCGGTTCACCGGCTCCTGCGCACTGCCGCTCGCTCGTAGCGTCGTCGGCATGATCGAGACTGAGACCATGCAGCTGTCCGCGAGCGAGTCCGAGGTCCGCCGGCCCGGCGTCATCCGGCGTCTCGCGGCCGACACGGGCTACGCCCTGACCGCGTTGCCGATCGTGATCGTCTCCTTCAGCCTCGTGCTGACCGGGGTCGTCGCGGGCGTCTCGCTGGCCTGGATGGTCCTGGGCCTGCCGGTCCTCGCGGCGACGGCCTTCGCGGCCCGCGGCTTCGCGCACCTCGAACGGGTCCGCCTGCGCTCGATGCTCGGCCGCGAGGCGCCCACGCCGGAGTACCTGACGAGCCGGCCGGGCGACGGCTGGCTGCGCCGCGTGACGGCCTCGCTGCGCGACCCGCAGTCGTGGCTCGACATCGCGTGGTCGCTGCTCGCGTTCGCGACCGGGCTGTTCGCCGGTGTCCTGGCGATCTCGTGGTGGGCCGTCGTGCTGAACGGCGCCACGTACTGGTTCTGGCAGCAGTGGCTGCCCGACGGACCCGACCAGCAGGGTCTGGCCGAGCTGATCGGCCTGGGCGACTCGCGGGCCGCCGAGATCTGGCTGAACACCGCGTTCGGGGTCGTGGCGCTGCTGCTCGCCCCGCTCGTGATGCGGCTCGCCGCCCTGGTGCACGCAAGCCTGGCCGATGTCATGCTCAGCAGCCGCGCGAGCCTGCAGGCCGAGGTGCGCCGGGCGACCGGAGGGCGCGACGCGGCCCGTGAGGGTGAGGCCGCCTCGCTGCGCCGGCTCGAGCGCGACATCCACGACGGGCCGCAGCAGCGCATGGTGCGTCTCGCGATGGACCTCGGCCGGGCCCGGCAGCAGATCGAGAACGACCCGGCCCTGGCCCGCGAGACGCTCGACGTGGCCTACGGGCACGCCCGCGAGGCGATCGACGAGCTCCGGGCGCTCTCGCGCGGCATCGCCCCGCCGCTGCTGGTCGATCGTGGACTCGGCCCGGCGCTCGAGGAGCTCGTCGCCCGGCACGACGAGACCGTCACGCTGCGGCTCGAGGCCGACACGCTGCACGGCCTCGCCCCGCACGTCGAGACCTGCCTGTACTTCGTCGTGGCCGAGGCGATGACGAATGTGGCCAAGCACGCCAGCGCCTTCCGCGTCGAGGTCGCGGTCGGCGTCGCCGACGGGCGCGCCGTGGCCCAGGTCAGTGACGACGGCGTCGGCGGGGCCCACCCGGGCAAGGGCACCGGTCTGGCGGGCCTGGAGCAGCGGGTGCAGGGGCTGGGCGGCACACTGACGGTGACCTCGCCGATGAACGGGCCGACCGTCGTGCGGGCCGAGGTCCCCACGGCCGGATGATCCGGGGGCGTCGAACAGGGAGGGCCACATGTCGCTGCGCATCGTCGTCGCCGACGACTCCGTGCTGCTGCGCGAGGGTCTTCAGCTGATCCTCGCCGAGGCGGGGCACCAGGTCGTCGCGGGCGTGGGCGACGGGCCGTCTCTCGTGGCCGCGCACGCCGAGCACCGGCCCGACCTGTGTCTCGTCGACGTCCGCATGCCGCCGACCCACACCGACGAGGGCCTGCGGGCCGCGGTGCAGGTGCGGCGGGCCACGCCGGAGGCTCGCATCCTGGTCCTGAGCCAGTACGTCGAGGTCTCCTACGCCGAGGAGCTGCTCGCGACGGGCGACGGCGGCGTCGGCTACCTGCTGAAGGACCGCGTCAGCGAGCTCGCCGGGTTCCTCGACGCGGTCGCGTCCGTCGCGGGCGGCGGCACGGTGCTCGACCCCCAGGTCGTGGGCCAGCTCATGCGCCGCCGCCGTGACCCGCTGGAGCAGCTCACGCCGCGCGAGCGCGACGTGCTGGCCGCGATGGCCGAGGGCCTCTCGAACGCCGCTGTCGCCGCCCGCCTCCACGTCACGGAGGGCGGCGTCGAGAAGCACACGCAACGGATCTTCGCCAAGCTCGGCCTCCACGCCGACGACGGACAGCATCGTCGCGTCAAGGCCGTGCTCGCCTTCCTCAGGTGACCCCGAGCAGCTGCTCCTTGATCTCCGGCTTGACGACCTTGCCGACCTTGGAGCGCGGCAGGTCGTCCCACACGTGGACCTCCTTGGGCGTCTTGACGCTCCCGATGCGCTCCTTGACGAACGCGCGCAGCGCATCGCCGTCGATCGGCGTCCCCGGCTCGGCCTGCACGACCGCCACGACCCGCTCGCCCCACTTCTCGTCGGGCAGGCCGAGCACGGCGCAGTCGCGGACGCCGTCGAACGCCATGACCGCCTGCTCGACCTCCGTGGAGTACACGTTGAAGCCGCCGCTGATGATCATGTCCTTGGCGCGGTCGACGATGAACAGGTAGCCGTCGTCGTCGAGGTAGCCGATGTCGCCCGTGTGGTGCCAGCCGAACGCGGACGCCTCGGCCGTGGCCTCCGGGTTCCGGTAGTAGCCGGCCATCACCAGCGAGCTGCGCACGACGACCTCGCCGCGCTCCCCGCGCGCGAGCAGCGTGCCGTCCTCGTCCATGATCTCGACCGTCACGAGCGGCGCGGGCCGGCCGGCCGAGGCGAGCCGGCCGGTGGCGACCGAGCCGTCGGCCTCGAAGTGCTCCGCGGGTGGCAGCATCGAGATCATCATGGGCGCCTCGGTCTGCCCGAACAGCTGGCCCATGACGGGCCCGATCCGGCGCAACGACTCCTCGAGGCGGGTCACCGACATGGGAGCCGCGCCGTACCAGAAGCACTCCAGCGACGACAGGTCCGTGGCGTCGAGCCGGTCGCTCCCGAGGAGGGCGTAGATCAGCGTCGGCGGCATGAACGTGTGCGTGACGCGCCGGTGCTCCACGAGCTCCAGGAAGCGGTGCACGTCGGGGCTGCGCATGATGACGATCTCGCCGCCCAGGGCCAGGACCGGCAGGCACAGCACCCCGGCCGCGTGGGTCAGGGGCGCGATCGCGAGGTAGACGGGGCGGCGGCCGAAGGGGTAGCCGATCAACGTCATGCTGGTCATGGTCTCGAGGTTGGTCTCGGTCAGCAGGACGCCCTTCGGCTTCCCCGTGGTGCCGCCCGTGCCCACCAGCATCGCGACGCCCTCGGGCTCGCGCGCCTCGACGGCCTCGGCGGGCTCGAGGAACGTGTCCCAGTCGATCCCGCGGACCGGGCTGCCGTCGACGCACACGAAGGTGTGCACGCCCGGCAGGTCGTCGGCGATGCGGTCGACCAACGGCGCGAACGCCTCCTGGTAGATCAGCACCTCGCAGTCGAACGCCGACAGCAGGTCACGGTTCTCGGCCGCCTCGTTGCGCGGGTTGATGGGGCACCAGACGGCGCCGGCCAGGCTGATGCCGAAGACGCACGAGAACGACGTGGGGTCGTTGGCCGAGAGGATCGCGACCTTGCCGCCGGGGCGCACGCCCTGGGCGGCGAGGGCGGCCGCGATCCGTGCCGCCAGCCCCTGGACCTCGCGGTAGGTCAAGGACCGGTCGTCCAGGGTGAGGCAGGGGGCCTCCGGGTCGACGGAGGCCCCCTTGTCGAGGTAGTCGACGAGTCGCATCGGTGCCTCAGGCGTGCACGGTCAGGCGCGGCTCGGCGACCAGGCCGAAGGCCCGCAGCACGCCGAGGAGCTCACGGTGCCCGAAGGCCTGGCAGCCGCTGGCGAAGCCGACCCGCAACGGCGGGGTCTGCAGCAGCGAGTAGGCGGCGTAGGCCTGGAGCAGGCCCGTCTGCTTGTAGTTGCTGTTGCCGTGGATCACGCAGTGCGCCCGGCCCAGCGGGCCGGAGGCGTGCACGGAGTCGAGCGACTTGTTGACCCGCGGGTTCTCCCGGGGCGGCATGACGTTCATGACCTGCAGGGCCGTCTCCGTCAGTGCCGCGTCGCGGTCCTCGGGCGACATGTCCTTGGTGGCCTCCAGCGCCGCCGCGACGATCTGCGGCACGCCGTGCATCAGCGCCGCGTTGAAGACGCCGCCCTGCGCCTTGCAGTTCGCGACGCGGGGGTCGCGCTTGAACCACACGGGGTGCGACGTGCCGCCCCACGGCAGCGACAGGGCCAGCTCGTGCTGCCCCGGCACCACGAGCGGCACCAGGCCGGCCTCGGGGTCGAACGGCACGTACTGGTTCTGCTCGAGGTACTGCGCGGCCGAGGTCGCGGCGTTGACCAGGATCGTCCGGGTGGACGCGATCGTGGGGCTGCCGCCCCAGAACACCGCGATGTCGAGCGTGTCGAGGCCGGGCGTCTCCAGGCACAGCTGGGCCGCGATCTCGCCCGTCGTGTACATCTGCGCGAGGCCCGGCGAGAGGAGGAGTCCGGCCGCGGCGAAGTCGGCGCCGTACGTCTCGTCGCACGTCACGAGCCAGTCCTGCTCGCCCGTCGTGTCGGTGTAGTGCGCGCCCGACGCGAGGCAGGCCTCGACGACCGCGGGGCCCAGCTCGCTGAACGGGCCGACCGTGTTGAGCACGACGTCCGCTCCCGCGAAGAGCCGCGTCAGCGACTCCACGTCGTGCTCGACCGCGACGACCTCGAAGTCGGCCGTCTCGACGCCGGCGACGTGGCTCGCCATCGACGTCGTGAGGGTCTCCTCGCTGCGTCCGGCCGCGATGAACGGCACGTTGTACTCGCGCAGGTACTCGCACACCAGCCGACCGGTGTAGCCCGACGCTCCGTAGACCACGACTCGCTTGTCCGACATGGCGCTCACATCCCCATCCCACCGTCGACGGGCAGTCCGGCACCCGTGATGAACCTCGCGGCGTCCGACGCGAGGAAGACCACCGCGTCCGCGATGTCCTCGACCTCGCCGAGACGTCCGGCGGGCGTGAGCTCGATGACCGCACCGACGGCGGCCTCGGGCGACTCGAACAGGCCGAGCTTCGCGACGTCGTTCGCCAGGCCGGCGCCCATCTCGGTCGGCACCAGGCCGGGGTAGACGCAGTTCACGCGGACGCCCGTGCCGAGCTTGCCGGCCTCCATCGCGGCGACGCGGGTCAGGCGGTCGACCGCCGACTTCGTGGCCGAGTAGACGGCGATGCCGGGGAAGGCGATCGTCGCGGCGACCGAGGCGACGTTGACGA
>NZ_BAAAME010000003.1:18198-24727 GCF_039529015.1 Aeromicrobium alkaliterrae | reverse complement strand
TTGCCGGCCGCACCGCCCGGCCGCATCGCGCCGAGGCCGTGCTTGATGCCGAGGGTCGTGCCGAGGACGTTGACCTCGAGCATGCGGCGGATGTCGTCGGCCTGGACGTCGGTCAGCAGGCTCGTGATCTCGATCCCCGCGTTGTTCACGAGGATGTCGAGGCCGCCGAGCCGACTGACGGTCTGGGCGACGGCGTTCTCCCAGGCGGCCTCGCTCGTGACGTCGAGCTCGACGAAGCCGTGGCCGTCGCCGAGGGCGTCGGCGGCAGCGCGGCCGACGTCGGTCTGGACGTCGCCGATCACGACGCGGGCGCCGGCCGCGGCGAGCGCCGTGGCCATGCCGAGTCCGAGGCCTTGTGCGCCTCCCGTGACGAGCGCGGTGCGCCCGGTCAGGTCGAATACGGTCATCGGTTCTCCTTCGTCGCCGCCGGGGGAGTCGGACCCTCCGGCGAGGTGAGTGATGCACGTCACGTTCCCGTAACATCTTGACACTTGTCAAGAGTTTTCTGGACAGTTGTCAAGATCGACGACCGAAACCGTCGGGTCGGTCTAGGCTGGGGCGTCGAAGGAGGCAGTCATGGCAGTCACCGCACTCGAGGACGGCGCGACCGTGCCGCCGGGCAAGGCCGATCGTCGTCGTCTGGAGCTGGCCGAGTCGGCGTTCAAGACGCTTGGCGAGATGGGCTACGCGCGCTCCAGCCTGCGCGAGATCGCGCAGAACTCCGAGTTCAGCCACGGCGTCGTGCACTACTACTTCAGCGACAAGACCGACCTGATCACGTTCTGCGTGCGGCACTACAAGACCGCGTGCTCGCGGCGCTACGACGCCGTGGTCGACGCGGCGACGACGCCCGCCGAGCTCGCCGACGGGTTCCTCGCGACGATGGGGACGACGCTCGTGGAGGACGCCGGCCTGCACCGCCTCTGGTACGACGTGCGGGCGCAGAGCGTGTTCGAGCCCGCGCTGCGCGAGGACGTCGTGCACGTGGACGGGCTGCTCGAGCAGATGACCTGGCGCGTGCTGTCGCGCTACGCCGAGCTCGCGGGCCGGGCGCTCGCCGTGGACGCCCCCACGGCGTACGCCCTCGTCGACGGCCTCTTCGAGCAGGCCGTCATCGCCAGCGCCTCCGACCCCACCGCCGCCCGAGCCAACCTCACCGCCCGCGTCGCCACGACCCTCCCCCTCCTCCTCACCCCCGGGCGGTGAGTTAGCGTCCGTTCCTGCCGACGGGCGGTGAGTTGGCGTCCGTTCCTGCCGACGGGCGGTGAGATGGCGTCTGTCTAGTGCGGGCGGACGGACGCTAGGTCACCGCCCGCATCCACAGGGGCGGTTCGTCCACAAGTGGACGATCGCGCGTGGACCGGGACGGGACCAGGGGCTGCGATGGGGTCATGCGCCCGATTCCGACGGTCTTTCTCAGCCGTCCCTTCACCTCGGCTGAAGCCGCGGCAGCCGGAGTGTCCGAGAAGATGCTCCGCGGTCGGCGATTTCGCCGTCTCTTCCCGCGGGTGTGGGTACACGTCGATCACGTGATGACCCGCAGCGACTGGATTCTCGCGGCCGTCCTGACCCTCCCGCCCGACGCTCGCCTGACCGGCATCACCCGCATCCAGCAGCTGGGCCTCGACCACGGCCCGGATCGTCCGCTGCACTTCGTCGTGGCCCGCGACCACCACATCGCGACCGACGGCATCATGCTCCACCGCACCGAGCGCATCCCGTTCGCCGACGACCACGCGGTCACCCCCACCGCCGCCTACCTCGCGTACTGCGTCGACGCGATCGTGCTCGACGCGATCATCGTCGGCGACTGGCTCCTGCGCGAGGGCCACATGACCCTCGCCGGCCTGGTCGAGCTCGCCCGCCACGACGACTGGCGCGCCGGGTCGGCCCAAGCGGTCTGGATCGCGCCGTACCTCGACGCCCGCTCGTGGTCGACCGAGGAGTCAGCGTTCCGCGCCGCGGTCGTCTTCGCGGGCCTGCCGAAGCCCGACCTCAACGTCGAGATCACGATCGACGGCCGCACGATCATCGCGGACCTCGCGTGGCTGATCTGGAAGCTCATCGCCGAGTACGAAGGTGGCCACCACCAGACCGACCGCCGGCAGTACCTGATCGACATCGACCGCTACGCCCTCGTCCGGACGACCGACCTGCGCTACCTGCAGGTGACGAAGGAGCAGATGCGCAACGTCATCGCGGTCGTGACGAAGGTCCACGCGGAGCTCGTCGCCGGCGGCTACGACGGCCCGGCACCCGACTTCGGCCCGCACTTCCGCAGCCTTTACCGCCGCATCCCCGCGAAGACGCCACTGCGGCGGTGACCTAGCGTCCTTCTCATGCGAAGAATAGGACGCTAACTCACCGCCGCAGCGACGAAATGGACGCTAACTCACCGCCCAGGGGCGGGAGAGCTCACCGCCCGGAGCGGCGGGCCTTCGCGGCGCGGGCGCGCTCGGACTGGTTCAGCACGACCTTGCGGATGCGCACGTGCGTGGGCGTGAGCTCGACGCACTCGTCCTCGCGGCAGAACTCGAGCGACTGCTCCAGCGAGAGCTTCTTCGGCGGGATGACCTTCTCGAAGTTGTCCGACGTCGCCGACCGGATGTTGGTCTGCGCCTTCTCCTTGGTGATGTTGACGTCCATGTCGTCGTCACGCGAGTTCTCGCCGACGATCATGCCCTCGTACACCTCGGTGGTGGGCTCGACGAACAGCGTGCCGCGCTCCTGCAGGTTGGTCATCGCGAACGACGTCACCGCACCCGCGCGATCGGCGACGAGCGAGCCCGACGGACGCGTGGAGATCTCGCCGGCCCACGGCTCGTAGCTCTCGAACACGTGGTGGGCGATGCCCGTGCCGCGCGTGTCGGTCAGGAACTCGGTGCGGAAGCCGATCAGGCCACGCGCCGGGACGAGGAACTCCATGCGGACCCAGCCGGTGCCGTGGTTGATCATCTGCTCCATGCGGCCGCGGCGCACCGCGAGCAGCTGCGTGATCGCGCCGAGGTACTCCTCGGGCGCGTCGATCGTCAGGCGCTCGACGGGCTCGTGGATCTTGCCGTCGACCTCGCGGGTGACGACCTGCGGCTTGCCGACCGTGAGCTCGTAGCCCTCGCGGCGCATCTGCTCGACCAGGATGGCCAGCGCGAGCTCGCCACGACCGTGGACCTCCCACGCGTCCGGACGCTCGGTCGGGAGCACCTTGATCGAGACGTTGCCGATCAGCTCCGACTCCAGGCGGTCCTTCACGAGGCGCGCCGTGACCTTCGTGCCCTTCTCGCGACCCGCGAGGGGCGAGGTGTTCGTGCCGATCGTCATCGAGATGGCGGGCTCGTCGACGTGGATCAGCGGCAGCGCGATCGGGTTCTCCGGGTCGGCCAGCGTCTCGCCGATGTTGATCGTCGCCATGCCCGCGATGGCCACGATGTCGCCGGGGCCGGCCTTCTCGCCGGGCTTGCGCTCGAGCGCCTCGGTCACGAGGAGCTCGGTGATCTTGGTGCGCTCGATCGTGCCGTCGCGCTTGATCCACGCGACCTGCTGACCCTTCTTGAGCTCGCCCTCCTTGACGCGCACGAGCGCGAGGCGGCCGAGGAACGGCGAGGAGTCGAGGTTCGTGACGTGCGCCTGCAGCGGCGCGCCCTCGGTGTACTCGGGGGCCGGGACGGCGTCCATGATCGTCTGGAACAGCGGGATCAGGTTCTCGTTCTCCGGCAGGCCGCCGTCGGCGGGCTGCGTCGTCGAGGCGCGGCCGGCCTTGGCCGAGGCGTAGACGACGGGGAAGTCGAGCGCGTCGTCGCCGGCGTCCTCGGGCAGCAGGTCCAGGAACAGCTCGTAGGTCTCGTCGACGACCTCGGCGATGCGCGAGTCGGGACGGTCGACCTTGTTGACGACCAGGATGACCGGCATCTTCGCGGCGAGCGCCTTGCGCAGCACGAAGCGGGTCTGCGGCAGCGGGCCCTCGGAGGCGTCGACGAGCAGCACGACCGCGTCGACCATCGACAGGCCGCGCTCGACCTCGCCGCCGAAGTCGGCGTGGCCCGGGGTGTCGATGATGTTGATCGTCACGCCGCCCTCGGGGGCGCCGGGGCCGTTGTAGCGGACCGCGGTGTTCTTCGCGAGGATCGTGATGCCCTTCTCGCGCTCGAGGTCGCCGGAGTCCATGGCGCGCTCGGTCAGCTGGTGGTGCTCGTCGAAGTCGCCCTGCTGCTGGAGCATGGCGTCGACCAGGGTGGTCTTGCCGTGGTCGACGTGGGCGACGATCGCGACGTTGCGCAGATCAGAACGAGTGGGCATGCAGAGATCCGAGTCTTCAGAAGGGGACGCCAGTGCGGCGTGAACGAGGGCGACGGCGCGCCGCGCAAGATTCTACTGGCGAGGGCGCAGGGCCCGAAATCGCGGGGCGTGCGAGCCAGATCACATCGACTGCCGTTCTGCAAAGGTTGCCGATCGGTTAGCATTTCTTCTCGTGTCCACCTCGTCCGTCGTGCTCTACGACCAGCTGCAGGAATTCATGCAGCGGGTCATGGGCCTCATGCACTCCCGGCCTGACGACGTCATCGCCGATCTCGACCTGACCCTGAACCAGGCCAAGACCGTCTTCCTCCTGGCGTGCGCCCCCGAACCGCTCCCCATCTCGGCGATCGCCGAGCAGGTCGGGCTCACGGTGGCCGCCCAGGGCCGCGTCGTCGACCGCCTGGTGAAGCTCTCGATCCTCGAGCGGCGTGAGAGCGAGCTCGACCGTCGCGTCAAGCTCGTCAAGCTCGCCCCGCGCGGGATGGAGCTCGCTGACGCCCACGGCGCGCAGAAGGCCCAGGCGCTGCGCGACGTCGTCGACCAGATCCCCTCAGACCTGTGTGCCCGGCTCTCCGAGGCACTCGACCCGATCCTCGCAGGCGACCACCTGCGATCAACTCCGAAGGAAGTCACTGCATGAGTGCATCTGCACCCGCAGCGCCTGACAAGCTCGACGGCGCGGTGCTGAAGGTCGCCGGTGTCGTCGTCCTCGGCGCCATCATGTCGATCCTCGACATCACGGTCGTCAGCGTCGCGCTGCCGACGTTCGCGAACGTCTTCGACACGACCCTCGCGACCGTCGCCTGGACCATGACCGGCTACACGCTGGCCCTCGCCACGGTCATCCCGCTCACGGGCTGGGCGGCCGACCGCTTCGGCACGAAGCGGCTCTACATCGCCGCCCTGGTGCTGTTCACCGCCGGCTCGGTGCTGTGCGCCATGGCCGACTCGATCGAGATGCTCATCGCGTTCCGCGTGCTGCAGGGTCTCGGCGGCGGCATGCTGATGCCGCTGGGCATGACGATCATGACCCGGGCCGCGGGCCCGGAGCGCATCGGTCGCCTCATGGCCGTGCTCGGCATCCCGATGCTGCTCGGCCCGATCAGCGGCCCGATCCTCGGCGGCTGGCTCATCGACCAGTTCAGCTGGCACTGGATCTTCATGATCAACCTGCCGATCGGCCTGATCGCGATCGTCTACGCGTGGCGGGTCCTGCCGAAGGACACCGAGACGGCCTCGGAGTCGTTCGACCTGGTCGGCATGCTGCTGCTCTCGCCCGGTCTCGCGGCGTTCCTGTTCGGTGTCTCGTCGATCGCCGAGGGCGGCAACGGCGTGCACCTCGGCCCGCGCGTGTGGGTCTCGGCCACGATCGGCATCCTGCTGATCACGGCGTTCGTGTTCCACGCGTTCCGCCCGGCGCACCCGCTGATCGACCTGCGCCTGTTCAAGAACCGTCGACTGACGGTCGCGACGATCGCGATGTTCGTCTTCATCGTCGCGTTCATGGGTGCCGGCCTGCTCTTCCCGAGCTACTTCCTGCAGGTGCGCGGCGAGACCACGCTGATGGCCGGTCTGCTGATCGCCCCGCAGGGCATCGGCGCGATGATCATGATGCCGATCGCCGGCACGATGGCCGACAAGATCCCCGTGGGTCGCACCGTGCCGTTCTTCATGCTGCTGATCGCGGCCGGCTTCGTCCCGTTCACGATGCTCTCCGCGGACACGTCCTACTGGATCACTGGCAGCGCGCTGTTCGTGATGGGCCTGGGCATGGGCGGCACGATGATGCCGATCATGACGTCGGCGCTGAAGTCGCTGACCCACCACGAGGTGGCCCGCGGCTCGACGCTGCTCAACATCACCCAGCAGGTCGGCAGCTCGGTCGGCGCAGCCGTCATGTCGGTCATCCTGACCAACAGCATCCAGGCGTCGCAGGCGATCCCGGGCGCTGTCGACCAGAACGGCGAGCCGCTCACCGAGGCGGGAGCCGCGATCGCGACGCAGATGCAGCCGGGTCTGATCGAGCAGCTGGGCCTGCCCGGCGACCTGATCCAGCGAGGTCTGGCGTTCGCGGCCGACGCGTTCTCCTCGACCTTCATGGTCGCGCTGGTCCTGGTGCTCGTCGCGGTCGTCCCGGCGCTCTTCCTGCCGCGCAAGCGGGAGGAGTCGGCGCTCCTCGACGACGAGGACGCCGGCGCAGCGCCGATCATGATGCACTGATCCTGCTGCACCGATC
>NZ_BAAAME010000003.1:0-18178 GCF_039529015.1 Aeromicrobium alkaliterrae | reverse complement strand
CCGCGGTCGGGGCCCCTCAGCGTGGGGAGCGCGGCGTGTTGGTGCGGCGCGTGGCCGGTGCGGAGCGGGGGTCGTCGGGCCACGCGTGCTTCGGGTAGCGCCCGCGCAGGTCGGCACGCACCCCCGGGTAGCCGTTGTCCCAGAACGACTCCAGGTCGGCCGTGATGGCGGCCGGGCGTCGAGCGGGGGAGAGCAGGTGCAGCAGCAGCGGGACGCGCCCGTCGGCGAGCGCCGGCACCGGGGCCCAGCCGAACACCTCCTGCAGCCGGACGGCGAGGACCGGCTGCTCCTGGGAGTAGTCGATCCGCACGCTCGATCCGGTGGGCACCTCCACGCGCTCCGGGGCGAGCTCGTCGATCCGGCCCGCCTGGGGCCAGGGCACCAAGGCGCGCAGGGCGGCGCCGACGTCGATCCGACGGAGGTCCGCGGCCGAGCGGACCCGCGCCAGCTGCGGTCCCATCCACGACGAGAGGTCTTGCGCCAGGGCCACGTCGCTCACGTCCGGCCAGGGCTCGCCGAGCGCCCGGTGCAGGAAGCCGAGCCGGTCGCGCAGGGCGGTGGCGGCCTCCGACCAGGTGAACAGGCCGAGCCCCTCGCTCTCCAGCGCTTCCCGGATCGCCGCAGTGACGGCCTCCGCGGGCGGGTCCTGGAGCGGGACGGAACCGAGCTCGATCGCACCCAGCAGCGTGCGGCGGCGGGCCAGCACCCGGCCTCCCGTCCAGCTGACCTCGTCGACCTCGGTCCACCGCGAGCCCGCCGCCTCGATCGCGAGGTCCTCGGTGAGCGGTGCCGCCGCTCGGATCCGGGCCTCGCGCTCGCCGGACCGCCGGTCCGCGTCGCCGATCGCGAGCCACTCCAGGCCGGCCAGGGGCCCGGGTTCGCGCCGGTCGAGCGCGGCACCCGTGCCGGACGTCATCAGGTAGCTCGAACCGCCGGAGCGCTTGCGTGCGATCCGGTCGGGGTGGGCTAGCGCCACGACCAGGCCCACGGCCACGTCGTCGGTCAGGGACCGTCCGTGAGGCGCCTGCTCCTTCACGATGGCCGTCAGCCTCGTGACCTGGCTGCGCCAGGCGCCCGCCCGCTGGTCGGTGCGGAGTGATCGGAGCGCGGCCACCAGGTCTCCGCCCGGCGCACGGACGTCCTCGCTGAGCATCGCGACCACCTCGGCGGCCCGCGTGGCGCCGACGAGCTCCGCTCCGTCGACGAGTGCGCGCCCCAGTCGGGGGTCGGCCGGCACGTCCGCGATCGCCCGCCCCCGTGGGGTGACGGTCCCGTCCTCGGCGATCGCGCCCAGGTCGACCAGCACCTGTCGGGCTGCCGCCATGGCGTGCTCCGGTGGCTGGTCCAGCATCGCCAGGGCGCGCGTGTCGCGGTGACCCCAGCAGGCCACCTCGAGGGTGAAGGCGGTCAGGTCGGCGGTCGCGATCTCCGGCTCCGGGTGCGGCGCCAGGTGGGCCTGCTCGGCCTCGGACCAGCAGCGCAGCACGGCTCCCGGTCCCAGGCGTCCGGCCCGGCCCGCCCTCTGCTCGGCAGCGGCCCGACTGACCGCGACGGTCACCAGCGACGCCAGCCCGCGCCGGTGGTCGGTGCGCGGCTCGCGCGAGAACCCGGCGTCCACGACGACCCGCACGCCGGGCACCGTCAGCGACGACTCGGCGATCGCGGTCGAGACGACGACCCGACGCCGGGGGCCCTCGCTGAGGGCCCTGTCCTGCTCGGCGCCGGTGAGGCGTCCGTGGAGGGCGTGCACGGCCGCGTCCACGCCGGCGAGGCGACGCATCGTCGCGTCGACCTCGCGGACTCCCGGCACGAAGACCAGCACGTCCCCCTCGTGCTCGGCGAGCGCGCGGCGCACGGTCGCGGCGACGTGGTCGTGGAAGGCGGGGGTGATCCCGCGGTCGTCGGTCCGGCGCGCGCCCGCCGGGAGCGGGCACCAGACGGTGCGCACCGGGTGCAGGGCGCCGGGGACGCGGACCACCGGCGCGCCCCGGTCCTGCCCACCGAGCAGGTCGGCCGTGCGTTCCGCCTCGATCGTGGCCGACATCGCCACGAGGGCGAGGTCCTCGCGCAGGTTGGCGCGGACGTCGATCAGCAGTGCGAGGGTCAGGTCGGCGTCGAGGTGGCGCTCGTGTACCTCGTCGAGCACGACGGCGCCGACACCGGCCAGCTCGGGGTCGCGCTGGATCCGCCGGAGCAGCAGGCCGGTCGTGACGACCTCGATCCTGGTGCGCGCACCGGTGCGCCGGTCCCCGCGGACCGAGTAGCCGACGGTCTCGCCGACCTGCTCGCCCAGCAGGTGGGCGAGTCGGCGGGCGGCAGCGCGGGCGGCGATGCGACTGGGCTGCGTGACGACGACCCGTCCGCCGACGACGTCAGCGACCGCGGGTGGGACCAGCGTCGTCTTGCCCGTGCCGGGCGGTGCCTGCACCACCGCGAGGCCCCGCGTGCGGAGCGCCTCGCCCAGCGTCGCGAGCCCCGCCGTGACCGGCAGGTCGGGCGGTGCGGCGAGCAGGCGGCGTAGCGGGTCGGACACGCCTGCAGTGTGTCAGCGGTAGTTGACGAACTGCACCGGGAAGTCGAGGTCGGCGGCCTTCACGAGCGCGATGATCTCCTGCAGGTCGTCGCGCTTCTTGCTCGTGACGCGCAGCTCGTCACCCTGGATCTGCACCTTGGCGCCCTTGGGGCCCTCGTCGCGGATGATCTTGCTGACCTTCTTGGCCTGCTCGGTCGTGATCCCGTCGCTGAACGTGCCGTTGAGCTTGGTCTCCTTGCCGCTCTGGCGGGGATCGTCGGTCTCGAGCGCCTTGAGGCTGATGCCGCGCTTGATGAGCTTCTCCTTGAAGACTTCGAGCACCGCCAGAGCGCGCTCGTCGGCGTTCGCGGTGATCTCGATGCCCTGCTCGCCCTTCCACTCGATCGTGGCGCCGGTGCCCTTGAAGTCGTAGCGCTGGTTGATCTCCTTGACCGCCTGGTTGAGGGCGTTGTCGGCCTCCTGCCGGTCGAACTTGCTGACGATGTCGAACGACGAGTCGGCCATCTGCGTCTCCTGAAGAAGGGTGGATCTGGATTCGATCAGCCTAACGGCGTGGGGTAGGCTCTCTCTCCGTCGCCCGCCTCGCGGGTGGCGTGCGAGGCAGGTTGCCCGAGCGGCCAAAGGGAGCTGACTGTAAATCAGCCGGCATTGCCTTCGAAGGTTCGAATCCTTCACCTGCCACGTTCGTGCCAGCGCCCCCCGCGCATCGAAGCGGGGGGCGCTGGTGCGTTGTCGGGCGCTGCGGATTCGGGGAGGAGCGTGCGACGGAGTCCTTCACCTGCCACGTTCGTGCCAGCGCCCCCCGCGCATCGAAGCGGGGGGCGCTGGTGCGTTGTCGGGGCCTACTCGTCGCGGTAGCGGACGGCGGCGTCCAGCTGCTGCTGCAGCAGGTCGGCCTTGACCACTCGCGGCGAGAAGTCAGCGGAGTCCGGGTCGGCGTAGAGGGCGGCGTAGGCCGCCGTGTCGCGCTGGTACCGCCACCCCTCGGCGAGCGCTCCGACGTCGTGGGCGTCGTACCCGAGCCGGTCGAGCAGCGCGGTCGCCTCGGTCTTGGCGGCCTCGTCGTCGCCGGCGATCGCCAGGACCGAGCGGTCAGGGTCGCCCGAGGGCCGCGCCAGCGTCGCGAGGTGCTTGAAGAAGATGTTGTTGAACCCCTTCACGACGTGCGACTCCGGCAGGTGCGCCTGCAGGAGCTCGCTGGTGGTGGTCGACTCGTCGTCGAGCTCGGCGATCGACCCGTCGCGCTCGGGGTAGTAGTTGTTGGTGTCGATCACGACCTTGCCGCGCAGCGGCTCGACCGGGACGTCGCGGTAGGCCTTGAGCGGCACGGTCACGACCACGACGTCACCGGCGCTCGCGGCCTCCTCGGCCGTCGCCGCTCGGGCGTGGGGACCGAGCTCGTCCACGAGGTCGGTCAAGGTCTCCGGCCCGCGGCTGTTGCTCAGGACCACGTCGATGCCGGCGTCGACCGCCAGCCTCGCGATGGTGCCGCCGATGTTGCCGCTGCCGATCAGTCCGAGTGTCGTCATGCCCACGTCAACGGTGTCCACCCCCCGGCCATTCCGTGCACCGACGGCGTTGCCTGAGCCTGCGTCGGGCGGCGAGCCCTGGGCCGGGCCGTTAGCGTCGAGGGCGTTCGCGCCACAGACACCCCACGGAGGATGCACGTGCCCCAGCTCGACGACCGGCTGCAGGACGTCTACGACGCGGTGGTGCACCGCAACGGTGGGGAGGACGAGTTCCACCAGGCCGTCTGTGAGGTCCTCGAGACCCTCGGCCCGGTCCTGGACGCCCACCCCGAGTACCTCGAGTCCGGCGTGATCGAGCGACTCGTGGAGCCCGAGCGGCAGATCGTCTTCCGCGTCCCCTGGGTCGACGACGACGGCCGGGTCCAGGTCAGCCGCGGGTTCCGGACGGAGTTCAGCTCGACGCTCGGCCCGTACAAGGGCGGCCTGCGGTTCCACCCCAGCGTCGATGCCGGGATCGTCAAGTTCCTGGGCTTCGAGCAGGTCCTCAAGAACGCCCTGACGGGTCTGCCGATCGGCGGCGGCAAGGGTGGCTCCGACGTCGACCTGCGGGGACGCAGCGACGGCGAGGTCATGCGCTTCTGCCAGTCGTTCATGACCGAGCTCCACCGGCACGTCGGCGAGCACACCGACGTCCCGGCGGGCGACCAGGGCGTCAGCGCCCGCGAGATCGGCTTCCTCTTCGGCCAGTACAAGCGCATCACCAACCGGTTCGAGCCGGGCGTCCTGACCGGCAAGGGGCTCGACTGGGGCGGATCCCGCGTGCGCACGGAGGCGACGGGCTACGGCCTGGCGTACTTCGTGCGCGAGGTGCTGGCAGCGCACGACACGTCCTTCGACGGCAAGCGCGTCGTGGTCTCGGGGGCCGGCAACGTCGCCCTCTACGCGATCGAGAAGGTCCACCAGCTGGGCGGCACGGTCGTCGCGGTCTCGGACTCCTCGGGCTTCGTCGTCGACGACGATGGGATCGACCTGGAGCTGCTGCGCGAGGTCAAGGGCGGCCGCGGCGGCCAGGTCACCGACTACGCCGACCAGCGGGACGGGGCCACGGCCGGTGACGGCTCGATCTGGCAGGTCCCGTGCGACGTGGCGCTGCCCTGCGCGACCCAGAACGAGCTGAGCGACAAGGACGCCGCCGCCCTCGTCGAGAACGGGTGCCGCGTCGTGGCCGAGGGCGCGAACATGCCCACGACCCCCGAGGCCGTCGACCTGCTCCGCGAGGCGGGCGTCCTGTTCGCGCCGGGCAAGGCGAGCAACGCCGGAGGGGTCGCCACGAGCGCGTTCGAGATGCAGCAGAACGCCGCCCGCGAGTCGTGGACCGCCGACGACGTCGACGGCCGTCTCGAGACGGTCATGAGCGACATCCACGCCCGCTGCCTCGAGACGGCCGAGGCGTACGGCAGCCCGGGCGACTACGTGGCCGGTGCCAACATCGCCGGCTTCCGCAAGGTCGCTGACGCGATGCTCGCGCAGGGCGTCGTCTGACGTGCGCCTCGTCCACCGCCCCGGCGGGACGCTGGCGAGCCGCGCGAGGCGGGTCGGGATCGACGGCGTCCTCGGCCGACTCGACCGCGTGGGCTCGTGGACCTCGGTGCCGGGGGAGGCAGCCGAGGACGGCCTGACGTGGGACGAGCGCGACGCGCAGACCCGGCGCTGGTTCCCGCAAGGCATCACGACACGGTTCGACCCGACCGGTGATGACGCGGACGGCCGCCGCGTCCTGCTGACGAGCTGGTACGGCCACGGCGCGCTGGGGTACGCGGTCCTGGGCTCGCGGATCTCGGTCGTCGACCTCGCCGCCGAGGACGCGCCGCGCTACGCCCACGTCCGTCTCGTCGACGAGCGGAGGGTCGCCGGGCTGCGGGGGCTGACCCGCGTTCCGGTCCACGCCGGGGGCCTCGCCTGGTACGGCCCGCACCTGTTCGTCGCCGCGAGCGGCGGCGGCCTTCGGGTCTTCCGGGTCGCCGACGTCGAGCGACTCCGCCTCAGGTCGGGGTCCTGGCTGCGGGGACGAGGGACACGTCACGTGCTGCCCCAGGCCGGTGCCTACGCGTCGGAGCAGGACGAGGGTCCTCGCATGACCTACTCGTTCCTCTCGGTCGAGCGAGGCGTCGACGTCGACCACCTCGTGGCCGGTGAGTACGGGCGCAAGGACCGGACCGGTCGACACCGGCTGCTCCGGTTCGCCCTCGACCGCGAGACCGGGCTGCTGGCGACCGACGCCGACGGCCGGGCCCACCCCGTGGAGGCGGGGGAGGGCGTGCCGCGGATGCAGGGAGCGACGGTCGTCGACGGCACGTGGTTCGTCACCGCGAGCGCTGGTGAGGGCAACCCGGGAGACCTCTGGGTCGGTCGGCCCGGGGCGCTGGAGCGGCACCGCGGCGTCCTCCCGACCGGACCCGAGGACATCACCTCGTGGCCCGGCACGGACCGGCTCTGGTCGCTCACGGAGTGGCCGGGCCGCCGCTGGGTGTACGCCGTCGACGCGGGGGCGTGGGTCGGACGCCGCTAGCCTGAGCCCGTGGTCTACGACGCGCTCTTCCGCCAGGTGTTCGCCCGCATGGACCCGGAGGTCGCGCACGAGCAGGCCTTCCGCGCCATCCGCCTCGGCGGCCGAGCGGTGCGCCCGGTCGTCCGCGTGCCCTCGGCCCCGCGGACCGTCATGGGCGTGGAGTTCCCGCACGCCTTCGGTCTGGCCGCCGGCTTCGACAAGAACGCCCGCGCGGTGCCCGGCCTCCTCGCCCTCGGCTTCGGCCACGTCGAGATCGGCACCGTGACGGCCCAGCCGCAGCCCGGCAACCCTCGGCCCCGCCTCGTGCGCCTCGTCGACGACCGGGCGGTCGTCAACCGGATGGGCTTCAACAACGACGGAGCCGCGGTCGTGGCCTCGCGCCTGCACCGCCTGCGCCGGTCCGCCGCGGGCCGCGACGCGGTCGTCGGGGTCAACATCGGCAAGACCAAGGTCGTCGCCCCCGAGCGCGCTGTCGACGACTACGTCGACAGCGCGCGTCTGCTCGCGCCGTTCGCCGACTACCTCGTCGTGAACGTCTCGAGCCCCAACACCCCCGGCCTGCGGGACCTGCAGGCGGTCGAGCAGCTCGAGCCGATCCTCGCGGCGGTCCGCGAGGTCACCGAGACCCTCGGCGCGGAGGCGCGACGAGGCGGACGCGTGCCGCTCGTCGTCAAGATCGCGCCCGACCTGGCCGACGCCGACGTCGACGCCGTCGCCGACCTCGCCCTCGGCCTGGGGCTCGACGGCATCAGCGCGACCAACACCACGATCGCCCGACCCGAGTCGCTGCGCAGCCCGCGTACCGAGGTCGAGGCCGCCGGGGGGGGAGGCCTGTCCGGGCCCGTCCTGACGTCGCGCTCCACCGAGGTGCTCGAGCGCCTGCGGGCCCGTGTCGGCGACCGCCTGGCGCTGATCGGCGTCGGCGGCGTGAACACCCCCGAGGACGTCGCGGCACGCCTCGCGGCCGGCGCCGACCTGGTGCAGGCCTACACCGGATTCATCTACGGAGGCCCCGCCTGGCCGGCCCGTCTGGCCGCCGCTGCAGAGGGCTCGCGACCCTCCTGAGAGGACCGGCACCCCCCGATTTCGGATCTGCGTCAGAACCTTGTAGGGTGGGTCGTCGGCTTGCCCCTTTAGCTCAGTCGGCAGAGCGTTTCCATGGTAAGGAAAAGGTCTACGGTTCGATTCCGTAAAGGGGCTCTGGAACACCGGTCACGACCGGGGTTCCCCTCGCGAGGTGACTCGCGAACTCCGGCGGGGTAGCTCAGTTGGTCAGAGCGCACGACTCATAATCGTGAGGTCGCGGGTTCGAGCCCCGCCTCCGCTACCGAACTTCACCAGCAAGCCCCTGAATTCAGCAACGCACCGATCCATCAGAACTGAGGCACTCCCGTGGCCAGCAAGAGCTCCGACGTCCGCCCGAAGATCACCCTTGCCTGCACCGAGTGCAAGGAGCGGAACTACATCACCAAGAAGAACCGTCGCAACGACCCCGATCGTCTCGACATCAAGAAGTTCTGCCCGCGCTGCAAGACGCACCAGGTGCACCGCGAGACGCGCTGATCGCTGCTTCGATCACGACTCAGGCCCTCCCCGCGACAGCGGTGGGGGCCTTTCTCGTTAGGGTCGTTCCATGCTGCTGTCCGAGGTGACCACGTTGCGCCTGGGCGGGCCCGCGGGCGAGGTGGTCGAGGCCGAGACGTCCGACGACCTCGTCGCGGCAGTGCGTGAGGCCGACGACGCCGGCACCCCGGTCCTGCTCGTCGCCGGGGGCAGCAACCTCGTCGTCGCCGACGAGGGCTTCGACGGTCGGGTCGTGCTGGTGCGCACCCGGGGCGTCGAGATCGACCAGGACGCGTGCAGCGGGGCGACCGTCACGGTCGCCGCCGGAGAGTCGTGGGACGCCTTCGTCGCGTCCGCCGTGGAGCACGAGTGGATCGGTGTCGAGGCCCTGGCCGGCATCCCCGGCTCGGTCGGCGCGACCCCGATCCAGAACGTCGGCGCCTACGGCCAGGACGTCGCCCAGACGATCGTCCGCGTCCGCACGTGGGACCGGCTCGAGGGAGCCGTGCGCACCCTGACCGCCGACCAGTGCGGCTTCGGCTATCGCACGAGCCGGTTCAAGGCCGAGCCGGGCCGGCACCTCGTGCTCGACGTGACCTTCCAGCTGCGCCTCGGCTCGCTCGGCGCTCCGGTGGCCTACGCCGAGCTCGCCCGTGCGCTCGGCGTCGAGGTGGGGGAGCGGGCCCCGGCGGCGCAGGTGCGCGAGGCCGTCCTGGGCCTGCGTCGCGGCAAGGGCATGGTGCTCGACCCGGCCGACCACGACACCTGGAGCGCCGGGTCGTTCTTCACCAATCCCGTGCTGTCCGCCGAGCAGGCCGGCCGGCTCCCGGTCGACGCGCCGCGGTTCGAGCAGGCCGACGGCACGATCAAGTCCAGCGCGGCGTGGCTGATCAGCCACGCCGGGTTCGAGCGGGGGCACGGCGACGCCCACGCGAGCCTGTCGACCAAGCACGCGCTGGCGCTGACCAACCGCGGCTCGGCCACGACGCAGGGTCTGCTCGCGCTCGCCCGTGAGGTGCGCGACGGGGTCGCGAGCGTCTACGGCATCGAGCTCGAGCCCGAGCCGAACCTCGTCGGCTGCGCGCTCTGAGCCGACTCAGCCGCGCTGCGTGACGATCTGCGACAGCGAGTCGTAGTAGTAGTCGTAGTCGCTGCCCGAGTCGGAGGCCGCGATCGCGATGACGATGATCGCGACGATCGCGAGGATGGCCAGGACCAGCAGGATCGTGCCGATGATGCCGGTGACGAACCCGGTCTGGGCCTCACCACGACCGCCGAGCTGACCACCGGAGGCGTCGATCTCGCGCACGGCCTTGCGGCCCATGATCCAGGCGGCCGGCGCCAGGAAGATCGGCAGCAGGCACATCATGCCGCCCACGAGCGAGATGATGCCCATGACCATGGACGTCGTGGCCTGCGGGTGGTTGGGCTTGAGCGGCTGGTCGAACATCGGCTGCGGCGCACCGTACGGCGGGTACGACTGGTACGGCCCACCGCCGTAGGGCGGCTGCTGGCCGTACGGCGGCTGCTGGGGCCCGGGCGGCGGCTGCTGGCCGTGGGGCGGCTGCGGCTGGTACGGCTCCTGAGGGCGGTACGGGTCCGAGGGCGGCTGCTGCGTCGGATCGCTCATGTCGAGAAGCATCCCACGGAGGCGGCGAACCGGGAGGGGGGACCAGTCCCCTGCGGTCAGTAGGGCGACGGTGCGGACATCGAGACCCACATGAGGGTCGAGAGCACGATCGCCAGGAGGGTCCCGACGGCGAGGAAGCCGCTGCCGACCATGCCGAGGATCATCGCGGTGCGGGCTGAGCCAGGACGCCAGCGCTCGGGCTCACGCTCGGCGCGTCGGTGGGCGCTCGCCCCGAGGTACCAGGCGATCGGTGCCGCCACGAGCGGGAGCATCAGCACCAGGCCACCGGCCAGGGCGACGATGCCGACCACGAGACCCGCCGTGGCGCCGGGTGCCTGCGGCAGCGGAGCCGCCGGGAACCACGCGGGACCCCACGGCTGGCCCCAGGCCGGGGCCGGGGGCGCCCAGGGGTGGGGCGGCGGAGGGGGTGGCGGCGAGGTCATCGCCTCCACTCTGGCACAGCCCTGGGCCCCGCGGGCGGGCTCCGGGTCAGGCGTCGTCGGCGGCGAGCCAGGCGGCCACGTCGGCCGCGGCTGTCTCGACGACGTCCTGCGGAGCGCGCGACGCGCGCCACGACCCGAGGGCCAGCTCGGCGAGCTCGGCGTCCGAGAAGTCCTGGGCCGCCCGCAGCAGCGCGTACTGCCCCGCGAGCCGCGTGCCGAAGAGCAGGGGGTCGTCCGCACCGAGGGCGACCGTGGCGCCGGCGGCCATCAGGTCGCGCACCGGGACCTCCTCGACCGTGGCGTACACGCCCAGCGAGACGTTGGACGCCGGGCACACCTCGAGCGCCACGCCCTCGGCCACGATCCGCTCGAGCACGCGGGGGTCCTCGGCGGCGCGGACGCCGTGACCCAGGCGGTTCGGGTGCAGGTGGTCCAGGCACGTCGTGACGTGGTCGGGTCCGCGCAGCTCGCCCCCGTGGGGCACGGACGCGAGACCGGCGTCGGCCGCGATCCGGAACGCACGGGCGAAGTCGGTCGTCTCGCCGCGTCGCTCGTCGTTGGAGAGACCGAAGCCCACGACGCCGCGATCGACGTACTGCGTGGCCAGCCGGGCGAGCGTGCGGGCGTCCATCGGGTGGCGCGTGCGGTTCGCGGCGATCACGACCCCCATCCCGAGCCCGGTCGAGCGCTCGGCCTCGCGGACGGCGTCGATGACCAGGTCGGTGAACGCCGTGATGCCGCCGAAGCGTGCTCCGTACCCCGAGGGGTCGACCTGGATCTCGGTCCACCTCGCCCCGTCGGCGACGTCGTCCTCGGCGGCCTCGCGCACGAGGCGGCGCACGTCGTCCTCGGTGCGCAGGACCGAGCGGGCGACGTCGTAGAGGCGCTGGAAGCGGAACCAGCCCTTCTCGTCCGCTCCGCTCAGCTCCGGAGGCCACTCCTCGGTCAGCGCAGGCGGAAGGTTGATGCCGTCGCGCTGAGCGAGCTCGAGCAGCGTGGCGTGCCGCATCGAGCCGGTGAAGTGCAGGTGGAGGTGCGCCTTGGGGAGGTCGTGGAGCGGGCGCATCGGATCATCTTGTCATCGGTGCCCGAAGGCCTCGCGCAGGCCCGAGGGGACGCCGCCGGACTCGAGCCGCGTCGCGACCTTGTCGACGACCCGACGGCTCGGCCAGACGTGGAAGGCCAGCGCCGGCAGGCCCACGACGACGGCGACGACGGCGGGCCACGGCCCGTAGGGCAGGGCGAACGCTGCCGCGATCCCGAGCATCACCGGTGCCTCCGTCAGCACGAACCGCAGCAGCATCAGGGTCTGGAACCGTTGCAGGGCCACGGTCTGGTCCTCGCCGAACGCCAGCGGAGCCGTCCGGTAGCCCAGGGTCTGGGCGAGGCCCCAGCCGACCACGACGACGCCGATCGTCGCGGCGACGAGCAGGACCGGGAGGTCCTCCTCGGCCTCGGGAGCGGCGAACCACACCGCCACGAGGACGTACAGCGGCGCGCTGACGAGCGCGAACGCGAGCGTGCGGGCGGTGCGAGCAACGGCGGTGCCACCTGGTGACGAGGGGACGGTCATGGCCACGACCCTAGATCCCCGCGGCGGGAACATTCGGACGTCCCGGTGCATCACAACCACGGACACACCCCCGGTTCCAGGGTGGGACGGCCCCGCGACGGACCAGTTCTGACCTAGAGTGCTGTCCGGCCCACACCGCGTCATCCCGAGGAGAACTTCACATGACCACCGATCCGGGCACCTCGCCCACCCAGTACTTCACCTACGTGAACGGCACCGAGTACGGCCCGTACACGCTCGACCAGCTCAAGCAGTTCGCCGGCAGCGGCAACATCACCCAGAACAGCCACGTCCGCTCGGACGGCGGCGAGTGGGTGCTGGCCTCGGCGCTCCCCGAGCTCGGTGGCGCCTTCCCGCCGGCCGCCCCGGCCTACGGTGCGCCCGGCCAGGGCTACACCGCACCCGGCCAGCCCGCGTACGCGCCGGCCGGCCAGGCCTACGCCGGCCCCGTCAGCGACAAGCAGTTCATCACCGCACTGCTGCTGTCGGTCCTGATCGGAGGCCTCGGCATCGACCGCTTCTACCTGGGCTACACGGGCCTCGGCATCGCCAAGCTGCTGACGCTCGGTGGCTGCGGCATCTGGTCGATCATCGACATCATCCTGATCGCCACCGGCAAGCTCGGTGACGCCCAGGGTCGTCCGCTCGCGCGCTGATCCACGCAGGACTCCCGCCTCGGGCCCGGTCGACACGACCGGGCCCGAGGCATGTCCTGGCCGATTCGACCCCGAGCGAGCGCACCCCGTACACTGGTCGCTCCGGTGAGATTTCACATCGTTTCGTCATGCCCGCGCGCAGGCGGCGCGGGGCGAAGCCACGCCGAACGGCACTAGCTCAACTGGCAGAGCATCGGTCTCCAAAACCGAAGGTTGGGGGTTCAAGTCCCTCGTGCCGTGCCCAGGAAGCACGACCCCTCGCACGATCCAAGCGGCGGAGCCTGATCCGCCCCGACAGCACCGCCGGTGCCGCCGAACCCCGCACGACGTACTGACGAAGGAGCATCGTGAGCGATCACGACAAGGGCGCCACCACGCGCACGCCGCCGGTCACCTTCATCCGCCAGGTGATCGCGGAGCTGCGCAAGGTCGTCTGGCCCACCCGACCCATGGTCGCGCAGTACTTCGTCGTCGTGCTGGTCTTCGTGCTGGTCATGATGGCGATCGTGGCCGGCCTGGACTTCGGGTTCGGCCAGTTGATGTTCAAGATTTTCGGTTAGGACTGAGTTCACGGTGAGCGACAGCGAAGACATGGCCACGGGCGACGTGCAGGAGCACGACGTCGACCAGACCCCTGAGGTCGAGGCCGAGGTCGAGGCGGACGACGCCGGCGACACGGAGGTCGAGGCCGACCAGGTCGAGGCCGACGAGACCCCCGAGGCCGACGGCGACGAGCCCGAGGTCGACGGCGACCTCGAGGTCGCCGAGGAGGACGCCGCCCCGTCCGACCCGCTCCAGGAGTTCCGCGACCGGCTCTACAGCCAGTTCGGCGACTGGTACGTCGTGCACACCTACTCCGGCATGGAGAAGCGGGTCAAGGCCAACATCGAGAACCGCATCACCTCGCTCAACGCCGAGGACTACATCTTCGAGATCGTCGTGCCGACCGAGGAGGTCGCCGAGATCAAGAACGGTCAGCGCAAGCTCGTCAAGCGCACCGTGCTCCCCGGCTACGTCCTGGTCCGCATGGACCTGACCGACGAGTCGTGGGGCGTCGTGCGCCACACCCCGTCGGTCACCGGCTTCGTGGGCAACGCCCACCAGCCCGTGCCGCTCAGCCTGGCCGAGGTCGAGAAGATGCTCGCCCCGGCCGTCGAGGCCGAGGTCGCCGCCACGGCGTCCGAGGACGCCGGCGAGACCGCGCCGGCCAAGGCGCCCAAGGTCGAGTTCGCCGACTTTGCCGCGGGCGACTCGGTCATGGTCGTCGACGGCCCGTTCGCGACGCTGCACGCCACGATCACCGAGATCAACGTCGACGCCCAGCGCGTCAAGGCGCTCGTGGAGATCTTCGGCCGCGAGACCCCGGTCGAGCTGAGCTTCACCCAGATCCAGAAGGTCTGACTCCCAAGTTTGACCACACTGTGGTCGAAGGCTGGTTCGCCAGCTCCTGCAACACCCCGATCAACAAGGACCCGAAATGCCTCCCAAGAAGAAAGTCACAGCTGTCGTCAAGGTGCAGCTGCAGGCCGGCCAGGCCAACCCGGCGCCGCCCGTCGGCACCGCGCTCGGCCCGACCGGCGTCAACATCATGGAGTTCTGCAAGGCGTACAACGCCGCGACGGAGTCCATGCGTGGCAACGTCATCCCCGTCGAGATCACGATCTACGAGGATCGCTCGTTCACCTTCATCACGAAGACGCCTCCGGCGGCTGAGCTGATCAAGAAGGCTGCGGGTCTCGCCAAGGGCTCCGCGACGCCTCACACCGACAAGGTCGGCAAGATCTCCGCCGCCCAGGTCCGTGAGATCGCCACGACGAAGCTCCCCGACCTGAACGCCAACGACCTCGAGGCCGCGGCCAAGATCGTCGAGGGCACCGCCCGCTCGATGGGCATCACGGTCGAGGGCTGACGCCCCACCTTCACCACCCGATCCGTGGGAGGGTCCGCTGGGCCCGCACCACACCTGGCAACCAAAGGAAAGTAGCCATGGCACAACACAGCAAGGCGTACCGCGCCGTCGCGGAGACGTTCGACAAGGACACGCTCCACACGCCGCTCCAGGCGACGACGCTCGCCAAGAAGTCCGGCAGCACGAAGTACGACTCGACCGTGGACGTCGCCGTCCGCCTCGGTGTCGACCCGCGCAAGGCCGACCAGATGGTGCGCGGCACCGTCAACCTCCCGCACGGCACCGGCAAGACCTCCCGGGTCCTGGTCTTCGCCACCGGCGCCAACGCCGACGCCGCTCGTGAGGCCGGTGCCGACCACGTCGGCGCCGACGAGCTCGTCGACAAGATCAACGAGGGCTGGCTCGACTTCGACGCCGTCGTCGCGACGCCCGACATGATGGGCAAGGTCGGTCGTCTCGGCCGCGTCCTCGGTCCGCGCAACCTCATGCCGAACCCCAAGACCGGCACCGTGACGACCGACGTCGCCAAGGCCGTCGGCGACATCAAGGGCGGCAAGATCGAGTTCCGCGTCGATCGCCACGCCAACCTGCAGTTCGTGATCGGCAAGGCCTCGTTCTCGGCCGAGCAGCTCGCCGAGAACTACGGTGCCGCGCTCGAGGAGATCCTGCGTCTCAAGCCGTCGAGCTCGAAGGGTCGCTACGTCAAGAAGGTCACGATCTCCACGACGAACGGTCCCGGCATCGGGGTCGACCCGTCGCGCACGCGCAACTTCTCGAGCGACTCCGAGGCCTGATCCGAGGCATCGCTCCTGCCCGAGGGGCCCGGCACCGCGATCGCGGAGTCGGGCCCCTCGTGCGTTCGCGCCCGGGCGGCCCCGGCGCATCGTAGGATTTGCACATGCTTCGCACAGGTTCTCGCCTCATGGGCGCTCTCGCCGGCGCCGCGCTCGTCCTGGGACTCGCGGCGTGCGGTGGTGACTCCGGTTCCCGCCCGCCGACGTGGTTCTCCCAGGGCGAGCAGACCAGCCGCGACGACGGCGGGAAGGGCGGCGCCGACGCCCGCGCCTTCATGGTCCAGGTCACCGACGCCCAGGCCGCGGTCCAGACCGTGACGATGGACCTCCGCATGTCGCTCGAGGGCGAGGAGCTCGTCGGGCAGGCGCAGACCCGAACGGGGGACGACCCGACGGACGTCGACATGGTGATGACGATGGAGATGCCCGGCCTCGGCACGATGGAGATGCGCCTGATCGACCAGGTTCTGTACCTGAGTCTCGGCATCGAGAGCGACGGCAAGTTCGTCCGGATCGACGCCGACGACGAGATGTTCGGCGAGCAGTTCGACCTGATGCTCGAGCAGATGGACCCCCGGGTCCAGATGGCGATGATGAAGGACGCAGTCCTGGACTACCGGCAGGAGGGCGATCCCGAGACGATCGACGGCGTCGAGGCGACCCCGTACGTCGTCGTCATGGACACCGAGGCGGTCATGGAGGCCTCCGGGGCTCCCGCTGAGGACCTGGAGGGAGTCCCGCTGCCCGACACGCTCGAGTCGACGATCTTCGTCGGCCCCGACGACCTCCCCCGTCGCCTGGTGATGGACATGATCGGCGTCGAGATGACGATGGACTTCTCCGGCTGGGGCGAGCCCGTCGTGATCGAGGCGCCGCCGGCCGACCAGATCCTCGAGGGCGGCTTCGAGGACCTGTTCTCCGACCAGGCCTGATCCCGTCCGGGGCGGCGGCACCCACCTATGCTGGTTTCATGACGTCTCGCCTCCGGAGCCGGGCTGCGGTCTCGGCCGTCGCGGCCCTCGCGGTTCTCGCCCTGGCCGCCTGCAGCGGCGGAGGGGACGACTCCGCCGACCCGTCGCCGAGCAGCAGCGCGACGACGTCGGACGAGCCCGCGGGCGACGACCTGACCCAGGAGGAGTTCGTCTCGACCGTCACGGCCGCGATGGTCGAGTCTGGGTCGGTGCACGTCGTGCTCAACCTCGGCGCGGGGGGAGCCGCCGGAGAGGGCGACATCGCCGTGGGCCAGACCCCGCAGGACTCGGCGATCTCGATGACCGTCAACGGCAACGAGGTCCTGCTCGTCGACGGCAGCTACTACGTCAACCTCGCGCAGGCCTCGGGGGGCATGTACCTCGAGGTCGACCCCGACGGCACCGGCCAGTTCGCCTCGACGTTCGGCCCGGTGCTCGAGCAGGCGGCCCCGGTCTCGCAGCTGCGCCTGTTCGAGTCGGCGCTGGTCGGCTTCGCGGTCGGCGAGGGCACCCAGGAGGTCGACGGCGTCACCACGACGCCCTACGTCCTCACCGTCGACCCCGCGAAGGTGCTGAGCGCGGCCCAGGTCGCGCTCGTCGAGGGGGCGCTGCCGCCGACGATGGACGTCACGCTGTACCTCGGCCCCGACGACCTGCCGCGCCGTGTCGTCTCCACCATCGCGGGCGCCGATCTCACGATCGAGTACAGCGCCTGGGGCGAACCGGTCGACATCGAGGCGCCGCCCGCCGACCTCGTCACCGACGGCGCGCCGTTCGGCCTCTGAGCCGGCCCCGGCCCCCGATTTGGCCGGGAGCGTCCGCCACCCGTACAGTGGAGGCACCGAAGACCGTTGGTCGGTGATCCACCCGGATCGCCCGAAGAGCCTCAGGAGCAATCCGGAGGCGGCCCGCGCAGGTGCGAGTCTCATGCATGCATGCGCTCCGTGCCTTCGCACGGGGCGCTTTTTTCTTGTTCCTGGGTCTGTTCACCTGGTCCTCGGTACTGACATGTGCTGGAAGGAGACCCATGGCACGCCCGGACAAGGCTGCAGCGGTCGCTGAGCTCGCGGAGAACTTCCGTGAGTCCAACGGAGCTGTGCTCACCGAGTACCGCGGTCTCACCGTCAAGCAGCTGCAGGAACTGCGGCGCATCCTCGGTGAGACGGCGAGCTATGCCGTCGCCAAGAACACGCTGACCAAGATCGCGGCCAAGGAGGCCGGCGTCGAGCTCGATGACGCCCTCCTCACCGGTCCGACCGCCATCGCCTTCATCTCGGGCGATCCGGTCGAGGCGGCCAAGGGTCTGCGTGACTTCGCGAAGGTGAACACCCCTCTCGTCATCAAGGGCGGCTTCCTCGACGGGAAGCAGCTCAGCGCTGACGAGATCAAGAAGCTGGCCGACCTCGAGTCGCGCGAGGTCCTCCTCGCGAAGATGGCCGGTGCGATGAAGGGCAGCCTGCAGAACGCAGTCTCGCTGTTCGCCGCGCCCCTCGCCCAGACGGCCCGCCTCGTGGCGGCCCTCGAGGCGAAGAAGGCCGAGGAGAGCCCCGCCGAGGCTGTCGCCGCACCTGCGGAGACCGCCGACACCACCCCTGCGACCGAGGACGCGGCCCCCGAGGCCGAGACCGAGGCCGCGACCACCGAGGGCTGAACCGCCCCGATCACCCATCGGGACCCCCTCGGGGTCTCAGTACGAAAGGACGCCACCATGGCGAAGCTCAGCACCGACGAGCTGTTGGACGCATTCAAGGAACTGACCCTCATCGAGCTCTCCGAGTTCGTGAAGGCCTTCGAGGAGACCTTCGAGGTCACCGCGGCCGCCCCGGTCGCCGTTGCCGCCGCCCCCGCGGCCGGTGGCGCTGCTGCCGGCGCCGATGACGCCGCCGAGCAGGACGAGTTCGACGTCGTCCTCGAGTCGGCCGGCGACAAGAAGATCCAGGTCATCAAGGAGGTGCGCACGCTCACGAGCCTCGGCCTGAAGGAGGCCAAGGATCTCGTGGAGGGCGCCCCCAAGCCCGTCCTGGAGAAGGTCAACAAGGAGGCCGCTGACAAGGCCAAGGAGGCCCTC
>NZ_BAAAME010000002.1:1245850-1289250 GCF_039529015.1 Aeromicrobium alkaliterrae | reverse complement strand
CACCGGACACACGTACATCTCACGCCCACCCCGCCCCCACCGACGCACGTGAGGTGACGGGTCAGCCGACCTCGCCCGTGATGATCCCGGCCAGCTCGGCCACACCCGGCGCGATGTCAGTCGTGAAATCACCGATGCCGACGGCGAAGACGGTGTCGCCCGCCAGGACGACGTACTCGTTCTGGGCCAGATCGCCCGGGTAGAACGCCTCGTCACCGAGATCCACCGGCGTCAACGGACCACGGTTCGCCTCGTACCCGGCCTTGAGCGCGTCCCAGTCGTCGGCGTCGCCGAAGTAGTAGACCTCCACGAGGGTCACCGACGCCCCGGAGAGCGTGTACTCGCAGTTGCGCGCCTCGCCCGGCTCCGCGCTCTCCACGGTGCCGCCGAAGACCTGTGCGACGGTGTCCTCGGTCGTGAGGTCGCACGGCGAGACGTCGCTGGGGCTCGCCGGGGTGCCCGTGTCGGACGAGGTGCTCGTGTCATCGTCGGTCCCCGCGTCGCTGTCGCCGCCTCCGCAGGCGGACAGTGCCAGCACGGCGACGAGGGCGAAGGGAGCAAGGAATCGGCGCATGAGCAGCATCATGAACCTCGATCGCGCCTGAGGTCCGCGATTTCGCCGAACTCGTGTCAGGCGCCGTCGATGGCCTGCTGCTCGTCGACCCGCTTCTTGATGCGGCCCATGCCGGGCAGCTTGGCGAGCATCAGGTTGAGCTCGCGTGTCACGTCGAGCATGTCGTGGATGTCGGGCGCGACCGTCTTGAGGTTCGTGATGATCGGCAGGATGTCGGCGTCGAGCCGCTCCACGAGGTGGGGGAGCTGGTCGATCAGCGAGACGAGCGCGTCGACCTCCTTCGGGTCGGTCGTCTCGGAGAGCCGCTCGAGCGTCGGGTAGAGCTTCTCGAGGGCCGGTGCGAAGCGGTCGATCAGGCCCTCCGCCCGCTCCAGGGTGGGTTCCACGCTGGCCACTGTGCCGGCGGTGCGCACGATCACGACGTTCGCGGCGTCGACGGTCTCGTTCGTCCGGGCCACGACCTCGTCGGCGGCCTGCCGCGTCTGGTCGATCTCGTCGACGAGGACGGCGGCCCGCGCCACCAGCGCCTCGGCCGCGTCGAGCAGGGCCAGGGCGCGGGGGAGCGCCGACACCAGCCCCTCCGCGAGGGCGGGGCCCCGCGCGGCGAGGGCGACGACGTCGCGGGGATCGGGGAGGGGGAGGCGCATCTCGTCAACGTACTCAGCGCGTCCACGTGCCGCTCGTCGAGAGCGGCACCACTAGGGTGGTCGGACCCGGGGGAGGTAGCTCAGCCGGTCAGAGCAGGGGACTCATAATCCCTGGGTCGCGGGTTCGAGCCCCGCCCTCCCTACCAGTGCGACACTGCTGGCATGAGTCGCGACGCGGTGATCCTCGACCTCGACGGCACGCTGGTCGACACGTCCGGGGTCGAGCACCTGATCAGGGGCGAGGACAAGGACTTCAAGGCCTTCCAGGAGGCTGCCGTCGGCTGCCCGCCGAACCCGGCGATGGTCGAGGTCGCACGCGAGCAGGCCGCTGCGGGTCGGGCCGTCCTGGTCGTGTCGTCGCGCGAGTTCATCTGGCTCGACCACACGCTCGACTGGCTCGTGCAGCACGAGGTCCCGCACGACGCCGTGTACCTGCGGATCGTGGGCGACTACCGCCCCGACGTGGAGGTCAAGCGCGAGATCCTGACCGCGATCGGCGACGACGGCTACCGCGTCCTGGAGGCGTGGGACGACAAGGAGCGGGTGTCCGCGATGTGGCGCGAGGAGGGCATCACGGCCCACGACATCGGCTGCTGACCGGGATTGCAGTTGGCAGGTCGCGACCTGTCGGGCAGAATGGGAGCGTTGGTGTGCACGGGCACGTCGGCTCGAGAGGTGCTGGGGAAGGCTTCTACTCGAGACCGGGAGGTTCCCATGAGCATGGCCGACAGCGCCGCTGTGCGCTCTGCGCGAGGTGTGGTGTTCATCCACTCCGCGCCGTCCGCGTTGTGCCCGCACATCGAGTGGGCCGTCACCGGCGTGCTCGGTGAGGGAGCCGAGCTGGCCTGGCAGGCCCAGCCCGCCGAGCCCGGCACCTACCGCGCCGAGCTGTCCTGGAGCGGCCCCGTCGGCTCCGGCGCCGCCGTCGCGAGCGCGCTCCGCGGCTGGGACCTCGTGCGCTTCGAGGTCACCGAGGACGCCACGGCGTCGTCGGAGGGCTCGCGCTACTCCTACGTGCCTGAGCTCGGCATCTTCCACGCCGTCGTCGGCGTCCACGGCGACATCGTGATCCCCGAGGACCGCATCAAGGCCGTGCGCGAGCGGGCCTCCCGCGGAGACGTCAGCCTCGACGAGGCGCTCGACGCGCTGCTCGGGGTCCGGTGGGACGCCGAGCTCGAGCCGTTCCGCCACGCCGGGGACGGCGCGCCGGTGCGCTGGCTGCACCAGGTGGTGTGAGGCTCAGCCGATCGTGACGGCGACCGACGGGGTCGCCTCGCCGGTCGGCAGGTGGATCAGGCGCCACTCGCGGGCCCCGGTGCGCGAGGTGTAGACCTCGGCGGAGAAGCCGCCGTCGGCGCCCGTCGTGAGCTTGACGGGGAAGTCGTCCCAGTCGCCGCCCGCGTCCTTGACCTGGACCTGCAGCTCGGCGCCGGGCCCGACCGCGGGGATGGCCCCGGTCAGGGTGAAACGCTGACCCGGCGGGACCGTTTGTGACGACGCCGCGAGGCTGGGCTCGGGTGCGGCGGACTCCGGCGGCTCGGTGTCCTCGCTCGGAGTGGGGGTCTCGGTGGGCGTCGGCGTGGGTTCGGTGTCGGCCGGGGCCGACGAGATGGGCGGCAGCTCGGTGGTGCCGAGGCCGGTCGAGCTCAGCAGCGCCGAGGCGCCGAGGCCGAGGGCGCCGCCCACGATGGTGCCGATGACGACCATCGTCAGGACCGTCGTGATGGCACCGGCGGTGAAGCGCTTGCGGTTGAGGGGCACGTCGTGGCGCGAGGGCCCACCGTCCTCGGGGGCGTCGGCGCCGGCCCCGACGACCGCAGCGGCCGCGACCGGATCGGCGTCGGGCGTCTGTGCCCACGCAGGAGGGGTGGCGCCGTCGTGGTGCACGACCGACCGGACGACGTCCTCGATCGTGCGCATCGCGTCGACGGCCTCGTCGGAGAGGTACAGGTCGTAGCGGCGGCCGAGCTCGTCGGCCAGCTCGACGGTCAGCAGCGAGTCGACGCCGAGCTCCTTGAGCCGGCTCGTGCGCTCGATCGCCGTCATCTCCGTGCCGGTGAGACGGACCACGAGGTCGACGACCGTCGCCCTGACCTCCCCCTCGGACACCATGCGGGCATCCTACCGGCGTGACCGGCCGGGACGGACGTAACGTCGCTGCAACGGGTCGCCCCTACGATGACGCGAGTGATCAGCCCCCCGGTGAGCACGGAGCTCCAGTTCGTCGTCGTGCACGGGTATCGCCGCGCATATCGCAAGGTCGGCAGCGGTCCCACGCTCCTGCTGATCCACGGGATGGCCTGCGACTCGACCACGTGGGACCGCGTGATCGGGCCGCTCTCGGAGCACTTCACCGTGATCGCGCCCGACCTGCTGGGCCACGGGGAGTCGGACAAGCCCGACGGCGACTACTCGATCGGCGGGTACGCCAACGGCATGCGTGACCTGCTCACGGTGCTCGGCGTCGACAAGGTCACGATCGTGGGGCACAGCTTCGGTGGCGGTGTCGCGATGCAGTTCGCCTACCAGTTCCCCGAGCGCACGGAGCGGGTCGTGCTGGTCTCCAGCGGCGGTCTGGGGCGTGAGGTCACGCCGCTCATCCGGGCTCTGACCCTGCCGGGCGCACCGCTCGTGATGGCGGTCGCGACGGCCCGGGCCTGGCGCCCCTTCGTCGCGGCGGGCCTGCGAGGACTCTCGGCCACCGGGATGAGCGCGACGCGCGACCTCGGCGAGGTCGCCCGCATCTACGAGTCGTTCGCCGAGCCGCGCTCGCGCGCCGCCGTGCGCCGGCTGACGAGCCACGTGCTCGACTGGCGCGGCCAGTACGTCACGATGACCGACCGCACCTACCTGGCCCAGCTCATGCCCGTCATGGTCGTGTGGGGCCGTGACGACCGGGTCATCCCGGCGAGCCACGCCGTCAACGCCGAGCACCACTCACTGACCGACGTGCGGCTCCTGGACGACGCGGGCCACTTCCCGCACCGCGACCACCCCGAGCGGTTCGTCGCGATGGTCACGGAGTTCGTCGCGGAGAACCCGCCGGCCACCTACCACCGGGGCAAGTGGCGCGCGATGCTGCGCCGCGGCGATCAGGCCGTGCTGACCACCGTGTCGGAGTCGTCCTCGCCCGCCGTGGTCTGAGCCTTCTGCTGCTCGGCCTCCGGGTGCGGACGGACGTCCGGCACCTCGACGTCGGGGTGTCCGGCCGCGGCCCTGGCCTTCTGCCGTTTGGTGTTGCCGGTGGCCCAGGCGCCCACGTACACCGAGATCACGCCGATCAGCAGGCCCGCGAGGTCGTCGGAGACGTAGTGCCAGCCGAAGTACACCGTCGCCAGGACGGTGCCCGCGAAGTACACCCAGGCGATCGTCCGCAGGAGCGGGTGGATCTTGGTCATGGTGAAGAACAGGCAGGCCGTGAACACGACCGAGACGTGCAGCGAGGCAAAGCCGGCGATGCCGTAGATGCTGCTGCTCTGCTCGTTCTCGATGACGTCGCGCCCGGCCCGGAACAGCGAGCGCTGCAGCTCTGAGGCCGGGGTGCCGTCGATGACCTCGAACCGGGTCGGGAAGGCGAACGCCGGGCCCACCGTCGGCAGGATGTAGTAGCTGATCGTGCCGAGGATCCAGTTCAGGCTCAGCGCGGTCGCGTACCAGGCACCGATCGAGATGTCGCGGTTCAGCACGAGGTAGGCGCCGAGGGTGATCGGGATCAGCATCAGGTAGCTGACGTAGATCACCGCGATGATCTGGGCGACGATGCCCGTGCCCATGACGCTGTGCAGCAGGTCCGACGGGTAGTTGCCGAAGAAGAGCCAGTGGTCGAACCGCTCGAGCTCGAGGTCCCACGTCGGCGGACGCAGCTCCGGGAGGTACCCCTTGAGGTTTCGGTAGCTCACGTACGACGTGTAGAACGCCAGCAGGCCAGCGGCGATGTAGCCGAAGCGGGCCCAGGTCCAGTCGGTGCGGATGACCTCACGCACGCCCCAGACGACCCGCTTGAACCCGTAGCGCCCGATGGCCTGCGGGATGATGCCCGCGGCGAAGAACAGCATCGCCAGCAGCGGCAGCCGGACGTAGGCGGGGCCGAGGAAGCCCTCGGGGTCGCGCATCGGGATGTCGAGGCGGACCGAGAAGCTGACCGCGATGATCGCGAAACCCAATGCCACGATGCCGATGAACGTGTACGGGTTGCGGCGCAGCATGCCCGACATCCTAATGGTGTGCGTCTGAGAGGGCTCTCAGACGTCGGTCGGGCATGCCGCGGCGTGGGTCACGTCTCAGGCGTCGCCGCCCTCCTGCGCGACGCCGGCGACCGCCATCGGGTCGTCGATGCGGAAGCGCTCGGCGGCCTCGCGGACCACCGAGGCGTCGACCTTGCCCTCGCGGAACAGGCCGGTCAGGGTCGCCACGACGATCGACTCGGCGTCGATCTGGAAGTAGCGACGGGCGGCCGCGCGGGTGTCGGCGAAGCCGAAGCCGTCGGCGCCCAGGGCGATCCACGGGCCGGGGACCCAGCGGGCGATCTGGTCGGGCACGGCGCGCATGTAGTCGCTCACCGCGACCGTCACGTCCACCTCGTCGCTCAGGGCGCTCGTGACGTACGGGACGGCCTGCTCGGCCTCGGGGGAGGCGAGGTTGGCGCGCTCGGCCTTCGCGGCGTCGCGAGCCAGCTCGTTCCACGAGGTGACCGACCAGACGTCGGCCTTGACGTCGAAGTCGTCCGCGAGGATCTGCTGGGCCTTGAGCGCCCACGGCACCGCGACGCCCGAGGCGAGGATGCGCGTCGACGCGTCGCCGCCCTCGGCCGCCTGGAACTTGTAGGCGCCCTTCAGCAGGCCGTCGACGTCGATGCCCTCGGGCTGGGCCGGCTGCACGAGCGGCTCGTTGTAGACCGTCAGGTAGTACAGGACGTCCTCGCCGTGCGGGTGGTCCTCGCTGCTGCCGTACATCCGCTCGATGCCGGCCTGCACGATGTGCGTCAGCTCGAACGCCCAGGCCGCGTCGTAGTGCACGACGGCCGGGTTGGTCTGCGCGATGAGCGGCGAGTGGCCGTCGGCGTGCTGCAGGCCCTCGCCCGTCAGCGTCGTGCGGCCGGCGGTGGCGCCGATCAGGAACCCGCGCGACAGCTGGTCGGCCATCGCCCAGATCGAGTCGGCGGTGCGCTGGAACCCGAACATCGAGTAGAAGAGGTAGACCGGGATCATCGGCTCGCCGTGCGTCGAGTACGCGCTGCCGGCCGCCGTGGCCGACGCGACGGCGCCCGCCTCGCTGATGCCCTCGTGGAGCAGCTGGCCCTGCGCGGACTCCTTGTAGGCCAGCAGCAGCTTGCGGTCGACCGACTCGTACGTCTGGCCGTGCGGGCTGTAGATCTTGGCCGACGGGAACATCGAGTCCATGCCGAACGTGCGGTACTCGTCGGGGGCGATCGGCACGATGCGCTTGCCGATCTCCTTGTCCTTCATGAGGTCGCGCAGGAGGCGGACGAACGCCATGGTCGTGGCGATCTGCTGCTTGCCCGAGCCCTTCTTGAGCTCGGCGTACACGTCGTTGCCGGGCAGCTTGACGGGGGTGGGGTCGACCCGACGCTTCGGCAGCGAGCCGCCGAGCGACTCGCGGCGAGCCAGCATGTACTGGATCTCCTCGCTGTCGGCGCCCGGGTGGTAGAACGGCGCGAGATCCTGGTCGATCTGCTCGTCGGTGACCGGGATGTTGAGGCGGTCGCGGAAGCCCTTGAGGTCGTCCTTCGTGAGCTTCTTCATCTGGTGCGTGGCGTTGCGACCCTTGAAGGAGTCGAGCAGCCAGCCCTTGATCGTGTGGGCGAGGATCACGGTCGGCTGGCCCGTGTGCTTCGTGGCGGCGTCGAAGGCCGAGTAGACCTTGCGGTAGTCGTGGCCGCCGCGGGGGAGGCGCTCGATCTGCTCGTCGGACAGGTGCTCGACCATCTGCTGCAGGCGCGGGTCGGGGCCGAAGAAGTTCTCGCGGTTGTACGCGCCGGTCTCGACCGAGAGGGTCTGGAACTGGCCGTCGGGCGTGCGGTTCATCTGGTTGACGAGGACGCCGTCGGTGTCACGGGCGAGCAGGTCGTCCCACTCGCGGCCCCAGACGACCTTGATGACGTTCCAGCCGGCTCCGCGGAAGTAGGCCTCGAGCTCCTGGATGATCTTGCCGTTGCCGCGCACGGGGCCGTCGAGCTGCTGCAGGTTGCAGTTGACGACCCAGGTGAGGTTGTCGAGCTCCTCGCGCGCCGCGATGCTGATCGCGCCGAGCGACTCGGGCTCGCCCATCTCGCCGTCGCCGAGGAACGTCCAGACGCGCTGCTGGCTCGTGTCCTTGATGCCGCGGTGGTGCAGGTAGCGGTTGAACCGCGCCTGGTAGATCGAGTTGATGCCGCCGAGGCCCATCGAGACCGTGGGGAACTCCCAGTAGTCGGGCATCAGGCGCGGGTGCGGGTACGACGACAGGCCCTCGCCCTCGCCGTGCGACTTCTCCTGGCGGAAGCGGTCCATCTGCGTCTCGGTGAGGCGACCCTCGAGGAACGAGCGGGCGTAGATGCCGGGCGCGGCGTGGCCCTGGAAGTAGATGTGGTCGCCGCCGCCGGGGTGGTCCTTGCCGCGGAAGAAGTGGTTGAAGCCGACCTCGTAGAGGCTCGCGGCGCTCTGGTAGCTGGCGATGTGACCGCCCACGCCGAGACCGGGGCGGTTCGCGCGCGAGACCATGACGGCGGCGTTCCAGCGGATGAACGCGCGGATGCGGCGCTCGATGGCCTCGTTGCCGGGGAACCAGGGCTCGCGCTCCGGCGGGATCGTGTTGATGAAGTCGGTGCTGCGCAGGGCCGGGACACCGACCTGACGCTCGCGGGCCCGCTCCAGCAGACGCAGCATCACGTACCGCGCGCGGTCGCGTCCGCGCTCGTCGACCATCGCGTCCAGCGAGGCGACCCAGTCCGAGGTCTCGTCGGGATCGATGTCGGGAAGCTGGGTGGGGAGGCCCTCGTGGATGACGGGGCGACGATCGTTCGAGCCGGATTGCGGCATGGTGACTCCCTAGAACTGTCTTGTGGACCCTCCCATCCTTCCACGCACTGTTCGCTAGGGTGAGACCGGGAAGGCTGCGGTTTTCCTTACTTTTCAGTAGGTTTTAAAGGTCTGCCGGGATCCCGGCGACATCCGACGGAAGGAGCAGTGTGGACGCGGCGAAGTTGGGGTTCGAACCCGACACGGTCATCCAGGAGCTGGGATGGGATGACGACGTCGACGACGCGCTGCGCGCCGCTGTCGAGACCGTCTCCGGAAACCAGCTCGTGGACGGCGAGGTAGGACTCGTGGTCGACGGGGTGATCCTGTGGTGGCGCGACGGCGACGGCGATCTGGCCGATGCGCTGATGGACGCCCTCCAGGACCTGGTCGAGGGCGGGTCGATCTGGCTGCTCACGCCCAAGGTCGGGCGCCCCGGGTACGTCTCGGGTGCCGACATCGGCGAGGCGGCCCCGGTGGCGGGCATGTCCACCACCACCACGTCGTCGGCCACCGACGACTGGGCGGCGACCAAGCTCTCGACGCACAAGCGCTGAGCGCGTGAGCATCGAGATCGGTCAGCAGGCACCGGACTTCACGCTCAAGAACCAGCACGGCGAGGACGTCTCGCTCGCGGCCCTGCGGGGCCGCACGGTGGTGCTGGTCTTCTACCCGTTCGCGTTCACCGGCGTCTGCACCGGCGAGCTGTGCGAGCTCCGCGACAACGTCGCCGACCTCACGGCCGACGGGGCGGAGATCCTCGCGATCTCGTGCGACCCGCGGTTCGCGCTGCGCGTCTTCGCCGACACCGAGGGCTACGAGTTCTCGCTGCTGAGCGACTTCTGGCCGCACGGCGAGGTGGCGCGGGCGTACGGCGTGTTCCACGAGAAGGTGGGCGCCGCGGTCCGGGGCACGTTCGTGATCGACGGCGAGGGCGTCGTGCGCTGGAAGGTCGAGAACGCCATCCCCGACGCCCGATCGCTCGACGACTACCGGGCCGCGCTCGCCGCGATCTGAGGCCTCCCGCGCCCCGCAGTGCTGGCCAGTTGGCCAGAATTCGCCGTTTGGGTGCGGAGTGAGCCAGGTATGCGCCACGATGGGTCTCGCACGGCCGCCCGGGACCCGAGACCCTGGCGGCCGTGTCTTTTTCTGCCCGGCATCCCGGCCCTCCCGGACTCCCGTGGGGTAGGGTGCGGTCGGTTCCAGGGCGAATAGCTCAGCTGGTCAGAGCGTCCGGTTTACACCCGGAAGGTCGGGGGTTCGAGCCCCTCTTCGCCCACTCGACGCGAAGCGTCGCTCTGAGGTGGGGCGAGCCCCTCTTCGCCCACTCAGGTCCGGCGCACGACGAGCAGGGCGATGTCGTCCTCGGCGAAGTCGTCGCCGATGGTGCTCGTGATGAGGCGGCTGCAGGCGGACTCGGGGTCGTCGTCGGGGGAGAGGAGTCCTCCGACGAGGTCGATCTGCTCGTCGACCGAGGGGATTCCCGGTCGGCTCGCGTCCCGACGCTCGACGAGGCCGTCGGTGTAGAAGCAGAGGATCGCACCGGCGGGGAGCGACAGGTGCGTGACGTGCCGCTCGAACTCCGCGACGCCGAGCATCGGGTCCTGGGTCACGTCGAGCGCGTGGGACTCGGTCCCCGGAGCGGCCAGGAGCGGCGGCCAGTGGCCGGCCGAGCTGATCGCGATGGTGTCGTAGGGCGGACGGACCACGGCGTAGACGACCGTGGCGAAGGCGTCGTCCTCGAAGTGTCGGATCTTGCGGTCGAGCTGCTCGAGCACGCGAGCGGGGTCGTCGTGCTCGAGGGCGTAGGCGCGCAGGGCGCTGCGGAGGCGGCCCATCACGACCGCGGCGGGCAGGCCGTGGCCCACGACGTCGCCCATGACGAGCCCGACACCGCCGCCGGGGAGGTTGAAGACGTCGTACCAGTCGCCCCCGAGCTCACCCTCGGCCGGCACGTACCGTGCTGCGGTCTCGAGGTCGCCGATCCTGCGCGGGGTGGTGGGCAGCAGGCTCCGCTGCAGCACGAGCGCTGCGTCGTGGGCACGGCGAGGGGTGGCCGCGTCGGCGATCGTGGCGACGCGATCGGCGATGTCCCGGAGCGCAGTCACGTCGTCGGCACCGAAGTCGCGCACGTGGGACGCACCCACGTGCAGGACGCCGACGAGGCGAGCCGCCGTCAGCACGGGGACGCCGAGCACGCAGCGGATGCCGGCGGCACGCAGCAGCGGGTTGATGACGGTGTCGCGGGAGACGTCGACGCTCAAGGGCTGACGCGACAACGCGATCTGGCCGGCGAATCCTTCGCCCACGGCGACGCGGGACGCGGCGCGGATCGACTGGCGGAGTCCGAGGGAGACGTGGGGCTCGAGCACGGTCCCGGCCTCGTTCACGAGCAGCAGGGAGACCGACTGCGTACCGAGCCGTTCGCGAGCCTCGTCGAGCAGCGCAGTCAGCGCCGGGTCGATGGTGCTGATGGGCCGCGCCTGCGGCGGGACGTCCGGACCCGGGGTGTCCGGCACGTCGAGGATGCTCACCGTCGGAAGGTACCCATCTCGGGCCCACTCAGACGGACTCGGTGCGGCCGTGACGTCGGATGCACTCCTGTATCGGGATCCAGTGCGGGTGTACGGTCGCCGTCGTGACGACCAAGCGCCGCGAAGCCACCCGTGAACGCCTCGTGGAGGCGGCGCGGGAGCTGCTGGCCGAGATCGGCATCCAGGGCGCGACGGTCGAGTCGATCTGCGAGCGGGCCGGGTTCACGCGCGGCGCGTTCTACTCGAACTACGCCACCAAGGACGAGCTGATCCTCGAGATCTTCGATCGCGAGAAGGTCCAGATGATCGCGCTGATGCAGTCGGCCGTCGAGTCGGAGATGGGCGGCGACGAGGACGGCGTCCCGGCGGCGATCCGCGCGGTCGACCGGTTCCTCGCGGCCTACCCGCGCGACCGCAAGAGCTTCCTGGTGCACCTGGAGTTCGTGACGCACGGCATCCGCGAGCGCGCGGTCGCCGAGGTCTACCGCCAGGTCTGGGTCGAGACCCGCGACGACATCCAGCGCGTGCTCGAACGCGGTGTCGAGCTGCTGGGCGGCCGGCTCCTGGTCACCTCGGAGCAGGCCGTGACGCTGCTGATCGGTGCGTACGAGATGGCGATGCGCGACGCGCTGCTGGAGTCGGACGCCGACGAGGCCGACCTGACGCAGCTCGAGGAGCTCGTCGCGGCCCTGTTCACGGCCCTCGTCGTCCACGACTGACGGGGTGTCAGAGCCGCCTGACACGATGGCGGGCATGACGGCGACGAGCACGACCGACGAGGCCCTGCACGCCCTGCGACGGCTCACGGGGCGCGACGACGCCACGTTCCACGACGGCCAGCTCGAGGCCATCACGGCGCTCGTCGACGAGCAGCGTCGCGCCCTGGTCGTGCAGCGCACGGGCTGGGGCAAGTCGGCCGTGTACTTCATCGCCACCTCGCTGCTGCGTCAGCGCGGGGCCGGGCCCACCCTGCTGGTCTCGCCGCTCATCGCGCTGATGCGCGACCAGGTGGCCGCGGCGGAGCGGGCCGGCGTGCGCGCGGTGTCGATGAGCTCGGCCAACGCCCACGAGTGGGACGCGGTGCGGGCCCAGCTCGCGGCCGACGAGGTCGACGTCCTGCTGGTCTCGCCCGAGCGCCTCACCAACCCGCGCTTCCGCGAGGAGCAGCTGCCCGAGCTCCGCCGCCGCACGGGCCTGCTCGTGGTCGACGAGGCGCACTGCGTCTCCGACTGGGGCCACGACTTCCGTCCCGACTACCGGCGCCTGTCCGACCTGGTCGCCTCGATGCCCGAGGGCGTGCCCGTGCTGGCCACCACGGCCACCGCCAACGCCCGCGTGGTCGAGGACGTCGCCGAGCAGCTGGGCGACGACGTCCTGACCCTGCGGGGCTCCCTGGCGCGCACGAGCCTGCGCCTCGGCTGCCTCACGCTGGGCTCGGCCCGCGAGCGCCTCGGCTGGCTCGTCTCGCACCTGGGCGACCTGCCGGGCAGCGGCATCATCTACACGCTCACGGTCTCGGCCGCCGAGGACACGGCCCGGCTCCTGAACGAGGCGGGGCACGGCGTCGCGGCCTACACCGGCCGCACCGACCCCGACGAGCGGGCGCGGCTCGAGCAGGCGCTCAAGGACGACGAGGTCAAGGCGCTCGTCGCCACCAGCGCCCTCGGCATGGGCTTCGACAAGCCCAACCTGGGCTTCGTGGTGCACGTCGGTGCGCCGTCCTCGCCCGTCGCCTACTACCAGCAGGTGGGCCGCGCCGGCCGTGCCACGGAGTCGGCCGACGTGCTGCTGCTGCCGGGGCGCGAGGACGCCGAGATCTGGCACTACTTCGCCACCGCCTCGATGCCGACCCAGGCCAAGGTCGACCAGGTCCTGGGCGTGCTGGGACCCGAGGCGATGTCGGTGCCCGCCATCGAGGCGCGGGTCGACCTACGCCGCACCGGGCTCGAGCTGCTGCTCAAGGTGCTCGACGTCGACGGCGCCGTGCGCCGGGTGCAGGGCGGCTGGGTCTCGACCGGTCAGCCGTGGGTCTACGACGAGGACCGGTACGCCCGCATCGCGCAGGCCCGGCTCGACGAGCAGCAGGCCATGATCGAGTACCAGCGCGCCACGACGTGCCGCATGGAGCTGCTGCAGCAGCACCTCGACGACCCCACCGCCTCGCCGTGCGGGCGCTGCGACGTCTGCGTCGGCCCCTGGTACCCCACGTCCACCGACGGCGCGGCGGTCGAGCAGGCCAACGCCTCGCTCGACCGCGTCGGCGTCCCGGTCGAGCCGCGCGGGCAGTGGCCCTCCGGCATGCGCAACCTCGGAGTCGAGGTCTCGGGGCGCATCGACGTCGCCGAGCGGCCCGAGACCGGGCGCGTCGTCGCCCGCCTCACCGACCTCGGCTGGGGCGGTGCCCTGCGCGAGATCTTCGCCGCCGGAGCCGACGACGCGCCCGTGCCCGAGGCTCTGCTCACGGCGGCGGCCCGGTCGTTGCGCGACTGGGGCTGGCGCGAGCGGCCCGTCGCCGTCGTCGCCGTGCCCTCGGTCAAGCGGCCGCTGCTGGTCGCGTCCGTCGCGGAGGGGCTCTCCCACCTCGGGCGCCTCCCGCTCCTGCCGCCGCTCGACCTCACGCCCGGCGCGCCGGACGCCACCCCCACGGGCAACAGCGCCTTCCGCCTCGCCGCGGTCTGGGAGCGCTTCGTCGCGAGCGAGCAGCTGCGGGCCGAGCTCGAGGCCACCCGCGGGCCCGTCCTCCTGGTCGACGACCTCGTCGACAGCCGCTGGACCCTCACCGTCGCCGCGCGCACCCTGCGTCAGGCCGGCGCCGACTCGGTCCTGCCGTTCGCCCTCGCCTCGGTCGGATGACGCGCCGATAGGCTGCCTCCCATGCCCACGCTGCGTGACGTCGTCGCCGTCCTCGACGGTCTGTACGACCCCCGCTGGGCGGAGCCCTGGGACGCGGTCGGCACGGCGGTCGGCGATCCGGACGCCGAGGTCCGGCGCATCCTGCTGGCGGTCGACCCCGTGCAGGCCGTCGCCGACGAAGCCGTCGCCGGTGCCTTCGACCTGGTGCTGACGCACCACCCGCTGTGGCTCTCCGGTGTCACCTCGGTCGCGGCCTCCGACCCCAAGGGGCGGGTCGCCCACACGCTGATCTCGCACGGCATCGCGCTGCACACGTGCCACACCAACGCCGACGTGCCGCCGCTCGGGGTCTCGGCGTCGATGGCGGCGGCCTTCGGCCTGCGCGACGTCCAGCCGCTCGAGGTCTCGACCGCAGGAGCGCCCGACGTCTGGACCGTCTTCGCGCCCCGCGACGCCGCGGACGAGGTCCTGGCCGCGCTGCACGGCGCCGGTGCGGGTCGCTACGACGGCTACGACAGCGCCGCCTTCCGCTGGCCCGGCACCGGGCAGTTCCGCCCCCTCGACGGCGCCCAGCCCGCGATCGGCAGCATCGGCGACCTCGAGCAGGTCGACGAGGTCGCCCTGCGGGTCGTGGCACCTCCGGGCGTCCGCGAGGCCGTGCGCTCGGCCCTGCTGGCCGCTCACCCCTACGAGGTCCCTGCCTACGACGTCGTCGAGGCCGAGCCCGCACCCACGGACCGCGGGATGGGCCGCATCGGCACGCTTCCCGAGCCGCTCCCGCTGGAGCGCTTCGCGGCCCTGGTCCGCGACGCTCTCCCGGCGCACGGCGGTGCCACGCGGTTCGCCGGCGATCCCGGTCGGCTCGTGCGCACCGTGGCGCTGTGCGGCGGCTCGGGCGACTTCCTGCTGGGTGCCGCCACCGCGGCGGGCGCCGACGCGTACGTCACGTCAGACCTCAAGCACCACGCCGTCAGCGAGCACCTCGAGCGGCCCGGAGCCTGCGCCGTCGTCGACGTGCCGCACTGGGCGGCCGAGTGGACCTGGCTGCCGGTCGCGGCGGCCGCACTCGTCGAACGCCTCGGCGCTACCGTGGAGGCCCACGTGTCGACGACCGTCACCGATCCCTGGACGTCCACCCTCGTCCACGACCACCTCTCACACCGGAGCCCACGCTGAAAGCCGCACCGCACGACCAGCGCACCCTGCTCGACCTCGCCACCTGCGACGCTCACCTGAGCCAGCTCTCGCACCGGCGGTCGGCGATCCCCGAGCTCGCGATCCTGGCCGAGGCCACGGCCGACGAGGCGCGCCTGGACGATCGCCGCATCGAGCTCGACACCCTGGTCGGCGACCTGCGACGCGAGCTGCGCCAGGCCGAGGCCGAGGTCGAGCTGGTCCGCACGCGGCGCACGCGCGACGAGCAGCGCCTGAACTCCGGCGCGATCTCGAACCCGAAGGACCTCACCAACCTCGAGCACGAGATGCAGGCGCTCGAGCGTCGCATCACGACGCTCGAGGACGAGGAGCTCGAGGTCATGGACAAGTTCGAGACCGCCGAGAGCGAGCTCAGCGGCGTCCTCGAGGAGCTCGAGGCCGTGCGCTCCAAGATCGCCGAGGTCACGGTCACGCGCGACGCCACGTTCAGCGACCTCGACGGCCAGAGCGGCGAGCTGGCCGCCGAGCGCAGCATCCTGGCGGGCGGTCTGCCCGACCCGCTGGTCGCGCTCTACGAGAAGGTCCGCGCCCAGTACGGCTCCGGTGCCGCTGCGCTGCGGGCCCGCGCCTGCGAGGGCTGCCGCCTCGAGATCAACGGAGCCGACCTGCGCGAGATCGCTGCAGCTCCCGACGACGAGGTCCTGCGCTGCCCCGAGTGCAGCCGCATCCTCGTGCGGACGGCCGAGTCGGGGCTGTGACCACGAGCTCGATCGGCGCTGGGTGGCGCGGTCGGCTCGACACCGATCCGACCGTCATGGTGCTCCTGCGCCACGGCGTCACCGACAACACGGTCCGCAAGCTGTTCTGCGGCAGCGGTGGGTCCGACCCGGGCCTCAACGACGAGGGGCGCGCGCAGGCGGCCCGCGCTGCCGCGTGGATCGCCCGGCACCACCAGGTCGACGCCGTCGTGTCGTCGCCCCTGCAGCGCACGCAGGACACGGCGGGCTTCGTCGCCCGCGAGCTGGGCCTGGACGTCGCGATCGAGGACGGCGTGGCCGAGGCCGGCTTCGGCGACTGGGACGGCCACACGTTCGCCGAGATCATGGAGCGCTGGCCCGACGAGATGTCGGCGTGGCTCGGCTCGACCGCCGTGGCTCCGCCGGGCGGCGAGACGTTCGACGCGGTCTACGAACGCGTCGTGGCCGCCCGTGACCGGATCGTGGAGACCTATGCGGGCAAGACCGTCGTGGTCACGAGCCACGTCACGCCGATCAAGATGATGGTGCGCCACGCCCTCGGGGCCCCGATGTCGGCCATCCACACGCTCGAGCTGGCTCCGGCGAGCATCAGCACGGTCGTCTGGTGGCCTGACGCACTCCCGTCGGTCCGCAACTTCTCCGTCGTGCCCGAGTAGGCACCTCGACCGCCCGTGGGGCGGTCAGGCACCGGGGTGGTCGGCCTCGGTCGTCACGACGTCGAGCTGGGTGGGCTTGCCCGGGGAGACCGCGGGGCGCTCCACGTGCCAGCCGAGGTCGGACCACACGTCCACCAGCTCGTCGACCGTGGCGGGCTCGGCGCCCGACTGCAGCAGCGCGCGGACGAGCTGACCCTTGGTGGCCTTGTTGAAGTGGCTCACGACCTTGCGCACGCCGTTCGCCTCGTGCAGCACCCGGACCGTCACGGTGCGATCGGCGATCGCGGCCTCGGGCTTGCCCAGGCTGACGTAGGTGCCGGAGCGCAGGTCGATCAGCAGCCCGTCGCCCGCGGCCTGGGTCAGCTCCTGCGGCAGCCTGGCGCGCCAGCGGGAGGCGACGGGTCCGAGGCGGGGCAGGGAGACCCCGCCGGACAGGCGGTACGCCGGGATCGGGTCGTCGATGCGCAGCGCGCCGAACAGGGCGCTGGCCACACCCACGGTCCGGGAGGCGCGCTCGCGCGCCGCCGCGTCCAGCGACGCCAGGTCGAGCTCGCCGAACAGCACGCCGGTGTACACCTCGGCGGCGGGAGCGCAGGGGAGCTCCCACAGGCGGGCGTCGGCCTCGATCGCGTCGGCCTGCGTGGGACCGAGCCCCAGGACCTCAGCCGCGCGCTTCGAGGAGCCGGAGGCCAGTCGGACCAGGGCCCGGGACAGCTGCTCACGGACCGGCGTCAGGCGCGGGAACGAGAGTGCCTCCAGGTCGAGGGCCGGGCCCGCCGACGGGGACGTCTTGCCTTCGGACGGGGGCAGCAGCACGAGCACCGGACGAGCCTAGGGCCCGCTAGGCGACGACGAGCGACCAGGCCCAGAGCACCGTGGCGCTCAGCACGACCAGTGGAGGGGTCGTCAGCAGGCCGAGACGGTGGAACTGCCCCCAGCCGACGCTCTGGCGCCCGCCGGAGCCCCGCCACAGCAGGTTCGCGAGCGACCCGATCGCCGTCAGGTTGGCGCCGACGTTGACGCCGATGAGCAGGGCCGCGACGCCGACGGGACCGGTCGCCGCGGCGGCCGGGAGCAGCAGCAGGGTCGCCGGCAGGTTGTTGACGACGTTGGCCACCAGCATCGAGACGACGGCGATGCCGACCAGCGCGCTCCACGACGTGCCGTGCGGAAGCAGGTCGGTGATCCAGTCACCGGCGGGCGTGCCGGCCGCCCACGTGACGACCCAGCCCCACGCGATCACGAGCCCGGCCAGGGGGAGGTTCGCCGCTGCGAGCAGGTCGCGCCACGTCGAGGCGCGGGTCGCCAGGGCGTGCACGCCGATGATCAGCGCCCCGGCGGTCGCGACGATCCACGGCTTCTCGCCGGCCGCGAGGCCGCACAGCACGGCGATGACGACGCCGGCCGGCACCAGGGGAGTGGCCGGCGCGGCCCCGGTGGGCGGCACGGGCACCGGGTCGCGGCGGCACCACCAGGTCACCAGGGCGATCTCCGCGACGACCCCGACGAGCCACACCGGTGCCATCACGCGGGCGAACTCCAGGAACGCCCAGCCCGTCGCGCCCACCGCGAGCAGGTTGGTCAGGTTCGAGATCGGGAGCAGCGTCGAGGCGGTGTTCGCCAGCCGCACGCTGAGGAGCGAGCCGCGGCGGGCCATCCCGGCGGCGAGCAGCACGGGCGTCAGCAGCACGACGGTCGCGTCGAGCGTCAGCACGACGGTGACGCCGGCCGCCAGGAGGCCCGCGGCGACGGTCAGGCGGCGCGGGTCGCGCGACGCCCGTGCGACGAGTCCGCCCCAGGCGTCGAACAGGCCCTCGTCGGCGCACGCGCGCCCGAGCAGCGTCATCGCCACGAGAAAACCCACGACCTCGACGAGAGAGCCGAGGTCGTGGGTCACGGGCCGAACCTAGCGCGCTCGGCCAGGCGCGATCGGGCGCGGTCAGACGTTGTTGACGCCCTCCAGGACCAGCACGACGGCGAAGATCGCGAACGCCGCGGCGGCGCCGTAGCGGATCGCCTTCTCGGGCAGCTTCTTGCCGAGGACGGCGCCGACCACGATCGCGAGCGCGTCGGCGGCGACCATGCCGACGGTGCTGCCGATCCACACGCCGACCCAGTCGTTGTCGACCGCGAGCGTGATGGTCGCGAGCATCGTCTTGTCGCCCAGCTCGGCGAGGAAGAACGCCAGGCCGACCGCGAGCAGCGCCTTGCCGCTGGCGTTCTTCGCCTTCTGCGCCTCGTCCTCGGTCAGCTCGTCGCCCCGCAGGGTCCACAGCGCGAAGCCGAGGAACGCGACGCCGGCCGCGATCGAGATCCAGCCCTGGTACTCGGAGAACGCGTCCCCGATCCAGTACCCGATCCCGACCGAGGCCAGGTGGACGATCGCCGTGGCGGCCGTGATCCCCAGGATCACGTCGCGGGCGCGGTAGCGGGACGCGAACGTCATGGCCATGAGCTGGCTCTTGTCGCCCAGCTCGGCCACGAAGATGACGGCAGTGCTCAGCAGCAGTGCGTCGAACATGAAAAAGGGCTCCTCGTCTTCCGGACGAAGAGCCTCGTGCTGACGAGTCCTCGACCGGATTCGTCGTGCAATGACAGTTCCGGTCGAAAGTCTCGTCCGCCAGCCGTGATCGATCTCGGGGCTGGCTCACCGCACCGGAGTCCTGATGGAGCGACTCAGTATGTCGACGCAGTGATTGGGGACTACTCCCTTTCGCTCCGGAGAGCCTACGGGCCCCGCGGCGGCCGGGGCAAGCGAGTGTGGCCGACGCCACGGGCGGAGGTGCGTAGGATGGGCGACGCGAATGAGCCGGCCGGGCGGCCGCGGCACCGCCTCCGGGCGGCGCTGAGGAAAGTCCGGACTCCACAGAGCAACGGTGGTGGCTAACGGCCACCCACGGCGACGTGCGGGACAGTGCCACAGAGAACAGACCGCCGATGGCCCCCCTCTTCGGAGACGGGGAACAGGTAAGGGTGAAACGGTGAGGTAAGAGCTCACCAGCGGTGTCGGTGACGGCACCGGCTCGGTAAACCCCACCGGGAGCAAGACCACGAGGATCTTCGGATCTGCGCTGACGGGCTGCTCGCCCGACGTCAGCGGGTAGGTTGCAGGAGGCGTCCAGCAATGGGCGTCCCAGATGGATGGTCGCCCAGGGCTCCGGCCCAGACAGAATCCGGCTTACAGGCCGGCTCATTCGCCCCGAACGAACCAGGAGTGAGCGTGAACAGTCGACGCTACCTGCGCCGGTCGCTCGTCTCGTCGGTGCTGCTGCGGCTCCTGGTGATCGCGCTCGTCTACCTGACGCTCGAGCTGATCACCCCGGCCACGCCCGAGGAGGAGGCCGCTGACGCGCCGGCGGCCACCGAGCCCCCGCCGGCCGGTGTCGTCTCCGACGAGTTCGAGCAGACGATTGAGGTCCAGGCCGGCAAGAGCCTGGGGCGCGCGGTCCAGGTGACGTGCCCGGACCGCATCGAGCTGATCACCGGCAACCAGGCGACCTGCGTCATCTCGGAGGCCACCGAGGAGGCGGCGCCGGTCGGCACGCCCATCGGCGACGCGCTCGTCACGATCACGGGTGACCCGGGCGAGGCGAGCCGCGTGAAGTGGAAGTGGGAATCCGTCACGCCGTCGGTCTCCGGCATCACGCCCGAGCCGCTCTGAGCTCGCCCCCGCCTCAGGGCAGGGTCAGGATCTCCGCACCGGAGTCGGTGACGAGCAGGGTGTGCTCGAACTGCGCCGTGCGGGCTCCGTCGCGCGTGACCGCGGTCCAGTCGTCGTCCCACTGGTCCCACTCGATCGTGCCGAGGGTCAGCATGGGCTCGATCGTGAACGTCATGCCGGCCTCGATGACGGTCGTGGCGCTCGGGTCGTCGTAGTGCGGCACGATCATGCCGTCGTGGAACGCCGGGCCGACGCCGTGGCCCGTGAAGTCGCGCACGACGCCGTAGCCGAAGCGCGCCGCGTACGACTCGATGACGCGGCCGATCACGTTGAGCTGGCGCCCGGGACGCACCGCCTTGATCGCGCGGAGCGTGGCCTCGTGCGTGCGCTCGACGAGCAGGCGCGAGGTCTCGTCGACGTCGCCCACGAGATAGGTCTTGTTGGTGTCGCCGTGCACGCCGCCGCGGTAGGCCGTGATGTCGATGTTGACGATGTCGCCGTCCTCGAGCGGGCGGTCGTCGGGGATGCCGTGGCAGATGACCTCGTTGACGCTGCTGCACAGCGACTTGGGGTAGCCGCGGTAGCCCAGCGTCGACGGGTAGGCGCCGTGGTCGAGGAGGAACTCGTGGCCCACCCGGTCGAGCTCGTCGGTCGTGACGCCCGGGGCGATCGCGGCCTCGACGGCGTCCAGCGCCTGCGCCGCGATGCGGCTCGAGACGCGCATCGCCTCGATCGTCGCGGCGTCGCGGACGGCGGGGCCGTTGTAGGGCAGCGGAGCGACCTGGCCGACGTACTCCGGCCGCTCGATGCCGCTCGGCACGGATCGCGTCGGGCTGATGGTTCCGGGGGTCAGGAGGTCGCTCGGCACCGCAGGAGTCTATCGGGGTGCGGGTGGCGCTCCCTGGGGCAGAATGCGGACATGGCCTACTACTTCTGCCTCAAGCACCACACCGTCGAGGGTGAGGACGGCTGCCGCGCGAAGGACCGGCTCGGCCCGTACGACACCGAGGCCGATGCGGCCAACGCGCTCGAGAAGGTCGCCGAGCGCAATGAGGAGTGGGACGACGACCCGAAGTGGAACGACAAGCCGGCCGCCGACGAGACCTCGTGAAGCCGGGGTCCATGAAGCCGGCGACCCGTGCGCCGGGCCGCAGGCGGGTCGACCTCGACCGCACGGGCCCGTGGATCGCGGCGATCGGCCTGCTGGCCGTCCTGTGGCTCGTCGTGTCGACGACCCTGTACGCCCCGTGGTGGGGCGTCGTCCTGCACCTGCTGGTGCTGGCCGGCTTCGTGGCGCTCTACGCCCGACGCGTCCGCGTCCGGCCCGCGTCGACCGTCTGGATCGCCGCAGCGGCGTTCCTGGCCTGGATCGCCGTCAACGCCGTCGGTGTGGGCCTGCTCGGCTGGCGCCTCTGACCCACCGCCGGTGGTGGCGTCGGGGTCAGGAGTCGAAGGTGTGCTCCGGGCCGGGGAAGGTGCCGGCGGCGACGTCGGCGGCGAACTCCTTCGCGGCCCCGTCGACGATCGTGTGCAGGTCGGCATAGCGCTTGACGAAGCGCGGTGCGCGGCCCGTGCGCAGGCCGAGCATGTCCTGCCAGACCAGCACCTGGGCGTCGCACTCGGGCCCGGCGCCGATGCCGATCGTGGGGATGCGCAGCTTCTGGGTGATGTCGGCGGCGATCGGCCCCGGCACCATCTCCATGACGACGCCGAACGCGCCGGCCTCCTGCACCGCGATCGCGTCCTGCATCAGCCGGTCCGCGGTCTCGCCGCGGCCCTGGACCCGGTAGCCGCCGAGCGCGTGCTCGGACTGCGGGGTGAAGCCGATGTGCGCCATGACGGGCACGCCGCCCTTGGTCAGCAGCTCGATCTGGGGGGCCATCTCGGCGCCGCCCTCGAGCTTGACCGCGTGGGCGCGGCCTTCCTTCATGAAGCGCACGGCCGTGTCGTACGCCTGCTCCGGGGAGCGCTGGTAGGAGCCGAACGGGAGGTCGGCGACGACGAGCGCGCGGTGGGCCGAACGCGTCACGGCGCGCACCAGCGGCAGCAGCTCGTCGACCGTGACCGGCAGCGACGACTCGTAGCCGTAGACGTTGTTGGCGGCGGAGTCGCCGACCAGCAGCACCGGGATGCCGGCGGCGTCGAAGGCCCCGGCCATGTACTGGTCGTAGGCGGTGAGCATGCCCCAGCGGTGGCCGTCGGCCTTCCACTGCTGCAGGTGGTGGGTGCGCACGCGCTTGACGGCAGCGGCGGCACCCGCGCCGTACGGGGCGGTCTCCTCGGCGGGCACGGGGGCAGGGGTCGACTCAGTCATGGAACTGCCTTCTTTCTCTCTCGCGGCCCCAGACGGGGTCCACGGAACAGTCCCAGCGTGGCACACGGTCACCCACGCGGGTACGTGAGGAGGGTCACCCGTTGGCGGCGAGCCGGAAGCCCGTGTGACCGAGGGCCGTGTCGGGCGTGTTGGCCGTGCGGGCCGAGGTCCGGTAGCGGCGGCAGTAGGAGTCGTGGCACAGGTACGACCCGCCGCGCAGGACCGGTCGGCGGTCCCACGCGGAGAACGGGCTGGAGGTCCACTCCCACACGTTGCCCGTGGTGTTGAACAGGCCGTACCCGTTGGGCGCGAAGGCGTCGACGGGCACCGTGCCGACCGCGCCCGCCGGGTCCGGGAAGTCGCCGACGAAGGTGTTCATGCGGGCCGTCCCGTCGGGCTCGCGCTCCGCGCCCCAGGGGAACGGCTGCTGCACGAGGCCGCCCCGGGAGGCCCACTCCCACTCCTGCTCGGTCGGGAGACGGCCGCTGGCCCAGGCGGCGTAGGCGTTCGCGTCCCGCTGGGAGACCTGCGTGACGGGGTGGTCGGCGCGGTCCTCGACCGTGGACCCGGGACCGCCCGGGTGACGCCAGCTCGCGCCCGGCACGACGTGCCACCACGGCGTGGCCGCCACCGCGCCGCGCGGCTGCGCGTCGGGCGAGACCAGCCCCGCGAAGACCAGGGCGTCGCCGAAGTGCTCGGCGTCGGTGACGTGGCCGGTCGCGTCGACGAACGCGGCGAACTCCTGCACCGTCACGGCGGTGGCGCTGATCGCGAACGGCGCGACGTCGACCTCGCGCACGGGGCCCTCACCGTCCTGCGGGTAGGCCTCGGGGGAGTCCGAGCCCATCAGCAGCGTGCCGCCGGACAGCTCGATCAGGCCGCTCGTGCAGCCGGTGCCGTCCGGCCGCACGGCGTGCGGGGGCCTCCCCACCGGTTCGCGGCCCGCCGAGGGGCTGCAGCAGCTGCTCACCCCGTCGATCCTAGGTCGCTCGGCCGCGTCTCAGGGGGCAAGACGAGCGGCGCCGGGCGCCGGTGCGGTGTTACCCAGGAGACATGCCTCCCGCCGCTGACCGCCCCAACATCGTCGTGATCCAGGCCGACCAGCTGGCCGCGGCGGCCCTCGGCGCCTACGGCAACACCGTCGTGAAGTCGCCGCACCTCGACGCGCTCGCGGCCGGTGGCCTCACGTTCGACCGCGCCTACTGCAACTCGCCGCTGTGCGCGCCGTCGCGGGCGTCGATGATGACGGGGCTGCTGCCGTCGCAGATCGGCGCGTACGACAACGGCGCGGACTTTCCCGCGTCGGTGCCGACGTTCGCCCACCACCTGCGGTCGGCCGGCTACGCCACGACGCTCGTCGGTCGCATGCACTTCATCGGCCCCGACCAGCTGCACGGCTTCGAGGAGCGCCTGACGACCGACGTGTATCCCGCCGGGCTCGACATGGTGCCGGACTGGGACCTGCCGGGCGAGGAGCGACTGGCCTGGTACCACGACGCCGGCAGCGTCTTCACGGCCGGAACCAGTCGCGCGACGGTGCAGCAGGACTTCGACGACGAGGTGCTGTTCCGCACCCTGCGCCACCTCAACGACCGGGCGAGGGCCGACGACGGCCGCCCGTTCCTCCTCGTGTCGTCCTTCATCCACCCGCACGACCCGTACGAGCCGCCGGTCGAGCACTGGAACCGTTACGAGGGCGTCGAGATCGACGGCCCGCGGGTCACCGCCGAGCAGGTGGGTGAGGCCGACCCGCACAGCACGCGTCTGCAGCAGATGTCCGGGTTCGACGTCAAGGTGCCCGACGAAGACCAGGTCCGTCGCGCCCGCCGCGCCTACTACGCGTGCGTCAGTTACGTGGACGACCACGTGGGGGCGATCGTGCGACGGCTCGACGAGCTCGGCCTGCGCGAGAACACCGTGATCATCGTGACGTCCGACCACGGAGACATGCTGGGCGAGCGCGGGCTCTGGTACAAGATGTCGCCGTTCGAGCAGTCCGCGCGGGTCCCGCTGATCGTAAACGCCCCGGAGCGGTTTGCGCCGCGCCGCGTCGCCGATCCGGTCTCGCTGATCGACGTGCTGCCGACGCTCGTCGAGCTCGCGGGGGCGCCCCAGGTCGACGGTCCTGGCCGAAGCCTCGTGACCACGGTGGCCGAGGACGCGCCGCAGCGACCCCTGCTGATCGAGTACCTCGCCGAGGGCACGACCCGCCCCCAGGTCACGGTCGTGCGGGGCCACCACAAGTACGTGCGCTGCCCGGGCGACCCGGACCAGCTGTACGACGTGCGGGCCGATCCCGACGAGCTCGTGAACCTCGCCGACGACCCGGCGCACGCCGGGATCGTGGGAGAGCTGCGGGCCGAGATCGCGGCGCGCTACGACCTCACCGCGCTCGAGCGGGACGTGCGCCAGAGCCAGGCGCGCCGACGGGTCGTCCACCGGGCGCTGGCGTCCGGCAGGCCGACGGAGTGGGACCACCAGCCGCCCGTGCGGCCCGACTACGTGCGCGGCGACTTCTGGAGCGCGCTCGAGCGCGGTCGGATCGCGGGTCCGGAGGGGGACAGGCCGACGGCTACAGCGACTCGCGCCAGCGGGTCGTGATCGGCAGGCGGCGGTCCCGACCGAAGTTGCGTCGGCTGACCTTGGGTCCCGGCGGGTACTGACGCCGCTTGTACTCCGCCCGGTCGACCAGCGTCACGACGCGCTCCACGAGGGCCGGGTCGAACCCCTCGGCGATGACCTCGGTCGCCCCGAGGTCGCGCTCGACGTAGGCGTCGAGCACGGCGTCGAGCAGCTCGTACGGCGGCAGCGAGTCGGAGTCGAGCTGCCCTGGGCGCAGCTCGGCTGACGGCTCCTTGCTGATCGCGTTCTCGGGGATCGGCGGGGTCTCGCCGCGCTGCTCGGCCCACGCGTTGCGCCAGCGCGACAGTTCCCAGACCAGGGTCTTCGGCAGGTCCTTGATGGGGGCGTAGCCACCGACGGCGTCGCCGTAGATCGTCGAGTACCCCGTCGCGAGCTCGGACTTGTTGCCGCAGGCGAGCACGAGGTGGCCGTGCTGGTTCGACAGGCCCATCCAGATCACGGCGCGGATGCGGGCCTGCAGGTTCTCCTCGGCGAGTCCGTCGAGGTGCAGCGACTCCTGGAACGTGTCGAAGATGCCCGCGATCGGCACGTTGTCGAGCGTCAGCCCCGTGCGGCGCGCCAGCTCGCCGGCGTCGCCGAGGCTGTGCTCGGTCGACCAGGCGCTGGGGTTCGAGACGCCGAAGACGTTCTCGGGGCCGAGGGCGTCGACCGCGATCGCGCCGACCAGGGTGGAGTCGATGCCGCCGGACAGTCCCATCAGGACCGTGCGGAACCCGTTCTTGCGGACGTAGTCGCGCAGGCCCAGCACGATCGCCTGGTAGCGCTCGCCCGCGTCGTCCCAGCGCTCGGCGGGCTCGGGACGCAGCGGCTCCGCGACCGGCTCGGCGTGGTCGGTCGAGACGATCGTGCGCTCGACCCGCAGGCCGTGGAAGCGGGTGCCGGGCTCGGGCATCGGTGCGGTCGCCGCCGGCAGGTCGAGGTCGACGACGACGAGCTCCTCGACGAACTGCCCGGCACGGGCGACGAGCTCGCCGCCGGAGTCGACCACGATCGAGTCGCCGTCGAAGACCAGCTCGTCCTGCCCGCCGACCATGTTGACGTAGGCGAGGGCGCACTGGCCCTCGCGCGCCCGGCGGGCGCACAGCTCGAGGCGGGTGTCGTCCTTGGCAGCCTCGTACGGCGAGCCGTTGAGGACGACGAGCAACCCGGCCTCGGCGGCGTCGGCCGCCGCGGACGGGCCGTCCTGCCAGATGTCCTCGCAGATCGCGATCGCGACGTCGACCCCCTTGACCTGCACGACCTGGGTCTCGTCGCCGGGGACGAAGTGGCGGAACTCGTCGAACACCCCGTAGTTCGGCAGGTGGTGCTTGTCGTAGCGCGCGACGACCCGACCGCCGGTCACGACCGAGGCCGAGTTGGTCGGCTGGTTCTTCGGGACGCCGAGCCGGTCGGGAAGGTTCGCCAGCGTCGCGTCCTTGGCGGTGTCGAGGTGCCCGACGACCACGACGAGGTCGCCCAGGCCCTCGTCGACCAGGCGGGTCGCCAGCGCGGCCACGGCGGCGCGCGAGGCCTCGATGAACGTCGCGCGGTAGGCCATGTCCTCGATCGGATACCCGGTCAGCACCATCTCCGGCGTGACGAACAGGTGCGCCCCGGCAGCGTGCGCGGCACGGGCCTGCTCGACGACGGCGTCGGTGTTCGCGTCGACCGATCCGACGACGGGGTTCATCTGGGCGAGGGCGAGGCGCAGGCGGGGCACGGGACGAGCCTAGCGACGGTGCTCCGGGCGCCTTCGGAAAAGGTTCCACGACCGCCTCAGGGGGAAACATGGGCGTAACAATCCCCGTGCGAGACTGACGCCATGGGTAAGCAGGAGGCCTTCGTGCTTCGGGCGCTCGAGGAGCGCGACGTCCGATTCGTCCGACTGTGGTTCACCGACGTCCTCGGGTCGCTGAAGTCGGTCTCGATCGCCCCGGCGGAGCTCGAGGGCGCCTTCGCGGAGGGCATCGGCTTCGACGGCTCCTCGATCGAGGGCTTCGCCCGGGTGCACGAGGCCGACATGCTGGCCAAGCCCGACCCGTCGACGTTCCAGATCCTGCCGTGGCGTGGCGAGACGCCGGCCACGGCGCGCATGTTCTGCGACATCCAGCTGCCCGACGGCACCCCGTCCTTCGCCGACCCGCGCCACGTGCTGAAGCGGGCGATGCAGAAGGCCGCCGACATGGGCTTCACGTACTACACGCACCCCGAGATCGAGTTCTACCTCTTCAAGGGCAAGCCGGAGGCCGGTGGACGTCCCGTCCCGGTCGACGACAGCGGCTACTTCGACCACACCGCCCAGGGCGGCGGCGGCCAGGACTTCCGCCGCGAGGTCATCACGATGCTCGAGAGCATGGGCATCAGCGTCGAGTTCAGCCACCACGAGGCCGGCCCGGGTCAGCAGGAGATCGACCTGCGCTACGCCGATGCTCTCTCGATGGCCGACAACATCATGACCTTCCGCACCGTGGTGCGCGAGGTCGCGCTGAACAACAACAAGTGGGCGTCGTTCATGCCCAAGCCGTTCACCGAGCACCCGGGATCGGGCATGCACACCCACGTCTCGCTGTTCGAGGGCGACGAGAACGCGTTCTACGAGGCGGGCGCCGAGTACCAGCTCTCGGGCACGGGCCGGGCGTTCATCGCGGGCGTCCTGCGCCACTCCGCCGAGATCGCGGCCGTCACGAACCAGTGGGTCAACTCCTACAAGCGTCTGGCCGGTGGCGGCGAGGCCCCCAGCTACATCTGCTGGGGCCACAACAACCGCAGCGCGCTCGTGCGGGTGCCGATGTACAAGCCGCACAAGAGCGGCTCGGCCCGCGTGGAGCACCGCGGCATCGACGCCGCGAGCAACCCCTACCTCGCCTTCGCGCTGCTCCTCGCGGCCGGGCTGAAGGGCATCGAGGAGGGCTACGACCTCCCGCCCGAGACCGAGGACGACGTCTGGTCGCTGTCGGAGCGCGAGCGCAAGGCGCTCGGCATCCCGTCGCTGCCGCGCAACCTCGACGAGGCCGTCCGCATCATGGAGGGCAGCGACCTCGTCGCCGAGACCCTCGGCGAGCACGTCTTCGACTTCTTCCTGCGCAACAAGCGCCAGGAGTGGCAGGACTACCGGACGCAGGTCACGCAGTTCGAGATCGACAAGCTGATGCCGATCGTCTGACGCGGCGCTTCGGGGCGGGCCGACTGACGCTGGTCGGGGGCGTCGTGACGCTGCCGTAACCTGATGCGGTGCCCTCTGCGTCCCTGGACCTGTCCCGACGCGGCTTCCGCAACGCCGACGCCGCCGCTGCGCACCTCGCCGACCTGGGTGACGTCGACCTGGAGCTGATCGACCAGATCGCCTCCGTGGCGTCGCCCGACAGCGCGATCTCGTCCCTGGCGGCGATCGCTCGGTCGATGGGGGCCGACGCCCTGCGCGCCAAGCTGGCCGAGCCCGAGCTCCGCTCGCGCCTGCTGGTCGTGCTCGGCACCAGCGAGGCGATGGGCGACTTCCTGGCCCGTCACCCCGAGCACCTCGACGAGCTGGCCGCCGACCAGCTCGACCTGCGTCGGCGCGAGGCCGACGCGATGCGCGCCGAGCTGGCCGAGGCCACCAACGCGACCGAGCTGCGCGTCACGTACTACCGCCAGCTGCTGTGCACCATCGCGCGCGACCTCAACGCGTACTCGACGTTCCGCGAGACGTCCTCGGAGCTGTCCGACCTGGCGGTCGCGACGCTCGAGGCCGCACTGGGCATCGCCCGCTCGGAGGACGACGACGCCGACCTGGTGCGGCTGGCGGTCATCGCGATGGGCAAGACCGGCGGCCACGAGCTCAACTACATCAGCGACGTCGACGTGATCTTCGTGCACGAGGTCGTCGAGGGCGCCGACGACCAGAAGGCGCTGCGGGCGGCCACCCGGCTGGCGTCGGCGACGATGCGCATCTGCAGCGAGCACACCAGCGAGGGCGTGATCTGGGAGGTCGACGCCAACCTGCGCCCGGAGGGAAACCAGGGTCCGCTGACCCGCACCGTCGCCAGCCACGTGGCCTACTACGAGCGCTGGGCCACGACCTGGGAGTTCCAGGCGCTGCTCAAGGCTCGCTTCGCCGCGGGCGACGCCGACCTCGGCCAGCAGTACCTCGCCGCCGTGCAGCCGATGGTGTGGGAGGCCAGCACCCGCGAGAACTTCGTGTCCGACACCCGAGCGATGCGGCGCCGCGTCATCGACCACATCCCGGCCGCCCACCGCGAGCGTCAGCTCAAGCTGGGCAGCGGCGGCCTGCGCGACGTCGAGTTCGCGGTCCAGCTGCTGCAGCTCGTGCACGGTCGCGCCGACGAGTCGCTGCGCAGCCCCACCACGCTCGACGCGCTCGAGGCCCTCACGGAGGGCGGGTACGTCGGCCGGCGCGACGGCTCGGCGCTCGAGGAGGCGTACGAGTTCCTGCGCACGCTGGAGCACCGCATCCAGCTCTACCGGCTCAAGCGCAGCCACATCGTGCCGGACGACGAAGAGGACCTCAGTCGCCTCGGTCGCAGCATGGGGTACCGCGGTCAGCCCGCCGCAAACCTCGTCTCGGAGTGGCAGTCGCACCGGCGGATCGTGCGCCGACTGCACGAGAAGCTCTTCTACCAGCCGCTGCTCGAGGCCGTCGCCGCCCTGCCGACCGAGGGCCTGCGGCTCTCGCCCGAGGCCGCCCGCGAGCGCCTCGTGGCCCTGGGCTTCCGCGACCCGAAGGGTGCCCTCGCGCACCTGGAGGCGATGACCTCCGGTGTCTCGCGCCGCAAGGCCATCCAGCGCGCGCTGCTGCCGGCGATGCTGGCCTGGTTCAGCGAGTCGCCCGACCCCGACGCGGGCCTGCTGGCCTTCCGCTCGATCTCCGAGAGCCTCGGCGAGTCGCACTGGTACCTGCGCAAGCTCCGCGACGAGGGCGAGGGCGCCGAGCAGCTCGCGCGCCTGCTCTCGTCCAGCCGCTACGCGGCCGACCTGATGGTCCGCAACCCCGACGCGGTGGCGCTGCTGGGCGACGACACCGAGCTGGTGCCGCGCGACCTCGAGCGCATCCACACCGAGATGGAGCTGGGCGCCAAGCGCCACGCCAACGACGCGAAGGCCGCCGTGCGCGCGATCCGACGGATCCGGCGCCGCGAGCTCTCGCGTATCGCGATGTCCGACGTGCTGGGCCGCCTCGACATCGTCGACGTCGGGCACGCGCTGTCGGCGGTCAACGCCGCCACGATCGGGGCCGCTCTCTCGGCGGCGATCCGTGAGGTCGAGACCGAGCGCGGTGAGATGCCGACGCGCATGGCGGTCGTCCTGATGGGCCGCCTCGGCGGACGTGAGGCCGGCTACGGCTCGGACGCCGACGTGATGTTCGTGCACCAGCCGCTGCCGGGCGCCGAGGAGAAGGCTGCGTCGACGGCGGCCACGGCCGTGGCGACGAAGCTGCGCGAGATGCTCTCGGTCGCGGGGGAGGACCCGCCGCTCGAGATCGACGCGGAACTGCGCCCCGAGGGCCGCAACGGCCCGCTCGTGCGCACCTTCGCCTCCTACGAGGCGTACTACGCCAAGTGGTCGGCGGTCTGGGAGGCGCAGGCGCTGCTGCGGGCGTCCCCGGTCATCGGCGACCCCGACCTGTGTGCCCGGTTCCGTGCCCTGATCGACCCGCTGCGGTATCCCGAGGGCGGTCTCGACGAGGCCGGCGTGAGGGAGATCCGTCGGATCAAGGCCCGCGTGGAGTCCGAGCGGCTGCCGCGCGGTGCCAACCCGACGACCCACCTGAAGCTCGGTCGCGGCGGCATCGCCGACGTCGAGTGGACGGTGCAGCTCCTGCAGCTGCGTCACGGCCACGACGTCCCGGGCCTGCGCACGACCGACACGCTCGACGCCCTGCACGCGGCGGCCGGGGCCGGTCTGGTCGAGGCCGACGACGCGGCGATCCTGGAGGAGGCGTGGCGTCTGGTCAGCCGGATCCGCAACGGCGTCGTCCTGCTGCGTGGCAAGCCGGCGGAGTCGATGGTCGAGCAGGCCGCCGAGCGCGCCGGGCTCGCGCACCTGCTCGGGTACCGGCAGGACGAGAGCGAGCGGATGGTCGACGACTACCTGCGCACCACACGGCAGGCACGCGCCGTCATCGAGCGCGTGTTCTGGGGCGAGCAGGCCGCGACCCCCGACCCCTGAGGGGCGAGGGTCAGCCGGCCTTCTTGATCTCGGGTCGGACCGCGAGACGGTGGGCCTGGGCCCGCAGCACGTGCTCACGCTCGGTCGCGTTGAGGCCACCCCACACGCCGTACGGCTCCTGCACCGTGAGCGCGTGCTGGAGGCACGCCTCGACGACGGGGCAGGCCGCGCAGAACGACTTCGCGGCGGCCTCACGACGGCGTCGTCGCGGGCCTCGCTCGTGCTCGGGCGGGAAGAAGGTCTCCGGATCGGCCGTGTTGCAGGCGCCGAGGTACTGCCACTCGTAGGACTCCTGCCGGGGGGCGGGAAGCCGGGTGATGCTGGCCATGAATCTCCTCCTGTGCTCGCCTTTCAGAGGAGATTCGCTGCCCGAAGGTTCCCGGATTGGAGCGGGCACCTAGGAGTCACCTGAGGATCAGCGGCGCTGCATCTGGATCTGCACGACGTCGAGGTAGCCCGTTGCGAAGCCCGCCTCGCAGTACGCGAGGTAGAACTCCCACATACGGCGGAAGGTCTCGTCGAAGCCGAAGTGCGAGATCTCGTCCCAGTTCGCGTTGAACGCCTCGCGCCACAGGTGCAGCGTGTGGGCGTAGTGGCGGCCGAGCGGACGGCGCGACGTGACCTTGATGCCCGTGTGCTTGGCCAGCGACTGGTCGATCGCCTTCTCCGACGGGATCAGCCCGCCGGGGAAGATGTACTTCTGGATCCAGCCGTACGAGCGGCGCGTCGAGCGGTAGCGGTGGTGCGCCATCGTGATGGCCTGGATCGACACGCGGCCGCCGGGAGCCAGCAGGCGGTCGATCGTCTGGAAGTACGTCGGCCAGAACTCCTCGCCGACGGCCTCGATCATCTCGCAGCTGACGATCGCGTCGTACGTGCCGGTCTCGGCCTCGGGCACCTCGCGGTAGTCCTGGAGCCGGATCTCGATGCGGTCGGCGACGCCGGCCTCCTCGAAGCGCTGCTGCGCGAGGGCGGCCTGCTCCTGCGACAGCGTGATCGTGACGACCGTGGCACCGCGCTGGGCGGCGCGGATCGCGAGCGATCCCCAGCCGCTGCCGATCTCGAGGACCCGCGAGCCCTCGGTCACGGCGGCCTGGTCGAGGATGCCGTCCATCTTGCGGACCTGGGCGGCCTCGAGCGACTCGTCGTCGTCGGCGAACCACGCCGACGAGTACGACAGGGTCGGGTCGAGGAAGCGCGTGAAGAGGTCGTTCGAGAGGTCGTAGTGCGCCTCGATGTTGGCGCGCGAGCCCTCGGTCGTGTTGCGGTCCGAGCCCGGCAGGTCGATGTCGACCAGGCCGCGCAGCTTCTGCAGGGGGGCGGGCACGAGCTTCGTCAGGCGCGCCGCGAACGGCGTGAGCAGGTCGGCGAGGTCGGTGTCGGGACCGGCGGACCAGTCGCCGACCATGTACGCCTCGCCGAGACCGATCTTGGTCTGGTCGCCGATGCGGTTGAACAGTCCGGCCGAGCTGGCGACGGCCAGCTCGGGGGAGGTCGCGTCGCCCTTGCCCCAGACGGTGCCGTCCGGGAAGCTCACGCGCACCGGCATCTTGCGGACGGCGCGCTTCATGAGCGACTTGGCGACCCGTCCCTTGAAGGGGGTCGCCGGGGTGTCCGACAGCTCGGGCCAGGCGTTCTGGTCCGGTGCGGGCAGGGGAGTGCGCTGGGTGGGCACGAGGTCCGTGGTGGAGTCAGTCATGAGGTGCCCTCCTGGGGGTCACGGTGGGGTCGGGGGACGATCGGGAGACGCCGCAGCCAGAGCCAGATGCCGTGGACACGGATCAGCAGGCTCGTGCGCTGGGTCATGAGGGGCTGGGTCACGACGGTGCGCAGGACCTGCCCGGGGGAAGCTCGGCGGGGTGCTCCGTCGAACGTCGCGGCGAAGGCCGTGCGGCCCTCCCGCTTGAGGATGATCGTGGTGGTGACACGGTCCTGACCCAGCTCGAAGAGCAGGTCGTACGTGCCGTCCACCTCGTAGAAGGGGGAGACGTAGAAGGCCTTGTCGACGCGGGCCTTGCCGGCCGCGTCGGGCTGGAGGAAGTAGGCGTGGCGCTCGCCGTAGGTGTTGTGCACCTCGGCGACGATGCAGCGCACGCCGTCGTCGTCGATCGCCCAGAAGACACTGAGCGGGTCGAAGACGTGCCCCAGGACGCGGGCGTTGGCCAGCATCAGGATGCGGCAGTCGCTGACGTCGACGCCCTGCGTGCGGCAGTACTGCTCGATGTTGGCGCGGAGCGTGGCGTCCGGGTCGCCGATGTGGTCGGAGGCGCGGAACGAGGCGAACGGGCGGAGCCAGAACGGCACCCGCGGCATCGCGTCGAGGTCGACGAGCCACTGGTAGACGCGGTGGCGGAACCTGTGGTCGACCGGCCCCTTCCGGGCGTGCGAGACCGTGCCGTGCACCAGGGCCGGCAGCGTGGGAAGGGTGACGGTGGCCGTCACCAGGACGCCCCGAGGGCACGGGCGGCAGCGATGCCGGACCGGCAGCCGTCCTCGTGGAAGCCCCACCCGTGGTACGCGCCGGCAAAGACCGTGTCGGGCCGCGAGAGGGCCGGCAGGTCGCGCTGGGCGGCGACGGAGTCGGGGGTGTAGAGCGGGTGCGTGTACTGCATCGTCCGCACCACCGAGCCGTCGGCGAGACGGTCGGAGCCGTTGAGCGTGACCAGGAACGGCGGGGCGTCGGTGAGACCCTGCAGCCGGTTCATCCAGTACGTGACCGGGGTGGCCGTGCCGCTGGGGGCGCAGGCGTCCATGCGGTAGTTCCAGGCGGCCTTGGCCTGCTCGGCGACCGGCAGCAGCGACGCGTCGTGGTGCAGCACGGTCTCGTTGCGGGAGTAGCCGAACGCGCCGAGCGTGCGGGTCTCCTCGTCGCTCGGGTCGGTCAGCAGCGCGAGCGCGTCGTCGGCGTGGGTCGCGATGACGACCTTGTCGAACTCGTGCGTCGCGCCGGTGGCGTCGGTCAGCAGGACGTGGTCGGGCTTGCGGCTCACGCCCGTGATGCGGGTCGAGTGGCGCACGTCGCCGATCTCGGCGGTCACGCGGTCGACGTAGGTGCCCGAGCCGCCCACGACGGTGTACCACTGCGGCGAGCCCTTGACGGACAGGAAGCCGTGGTGCTTGAGGAACTCGAAGAGGTAGCGCGCGGGGTAGTCGCGGGCGTCGTCGTTGCTGGACGACCACACGCACGCCACGACGGGCAGTGCGTAGTGGCGCAGGAAGTACTCGTCGAAGGCGTGGCGGCGCAGGAAGTCGCCGTACGTCAGGACCTCGCCGGGGGCGACGCCGTCGTCGTCAGCGTCGAGCAGGGCCAGCGCCAGCTTCTGGAAGCGCTTGATGTTCAGCAGCATCCGGACGTAGCGGACGTCGAACAGGCGGCGCTTCTGCGCGAAGATGCCCTTGCCGCCCCGACCGCCGGCGAACTCCAGGCCGCAGCCGTCGCAGCGGATGCTCATGCTCATCTCGGTGGGGCGGATCTCGACGCCGAGCTCGGCGAACAGGCGCTGCAGCTCGGGGTAGGTCCGGTCGTTCATGACGATGAAGCCCGTGTCGACGCGGTGGGTGCGGTCGCCCTCGGCGATCTCGTGCGTGTGCGCGTGGCCACCGAACCGGTCGTCGGCCTCGAAGAGGGTGACCTGGTGCGTGGCCCGCAGCGCGTAGGCGGCGGTGAGCCCGGAGATCCCGGAGCCGATGACCGCGACAGAAGACGTCATGTCAGTAGTTCGGTCTCAGTCCGCAACTGGATGGGTCGGAGAGCTGTGATCGGTGTCGCTCTCCGCCCGCTTGCTGGCCTCGGCGATCTCGAAGATCTCGGTCGCGAAGCCCCCCAGCTCGCGGGCGATGCCCTGGCCCGCAGCGAACAGGATCGCCACCACTCGGCCAGTGGTGGCGATCGCTGCGTCGATCGACTGCTCGACGACGTCCTTGCCGATCTCGCGTCGGGTCAAGCTCATGCGGTCAAGTGTTCCGCACCTTCGGTCGCCGCGCGAGCCGCTTCGCGCTTGGCGCGACGCAGGGCCTTGCTCTCGGGGCTGTTGCCCTGGAGGTACGGATCGGACGGCTTGCTGCCGTAGGCGGCGAGCTGGCGCGCGACGCTCAGGAGCTGCTTGCTCATCCGGCCCGTGTTGTACGGCAGGCCGTGACGCTCGCAGATGTCGCGGATCTCACGGGCGACCTCCGGGTACCGGCGGGCGGGGATGTCCGGGAACAGGTGGTGCTCGATCTGGTGGCTCAGGTTGCCGCTGAGGATGTGGAACGGGCGGCTGCCGGAGATGTTGGCCGAGCCGAGGAGCTGGCGCAGGTACCACTGGCCGCGCGACTCGTTCGTGGCCTCCTCCTCGTCGAACGTCTGCACCTCGGCCGGGAAGTGGCCGCAGAAGATGATGAGGAAGGTCCAGATGTTGCGGATGATGTTGGCCGCGAAGGTCGCGCCGAGCACGGCGAGCGGCGCCCACCAGCCGACCACGGGCACGAGGGCGATCGCGAGCACGGGGAACGCGACGTAGTCCTTGAAGACCTGACGGCGGGTCTTGGCCATCGCCCGCTTCTTGCGTGCGACGAACTCCTCCTTGGACATGTCGCCCTTGAGGTAGTCGCCGAGCTCGAGGCCGTGGTACATCACGCCCCACTCGAAGAACAGCATCAGGAGCGTCGCCGCGGGGAGGTTGAAGCGGTGGTTCGGGTACCACGGCTGCGCCTCGTCGATGCGGAGCAGGCCGTAGCCGATGTCCTTGTCCATCCCGTGGATGTTCGTGTAGGTGTGGTGCAGGTAGTTGTGGCCGTGCTTCCAGTCCTGCGCGGGGGCCACGTTGTCCCACTCGTACCGCTTGCCGTCGATCAGCGGGTCGTTCATCCAGTCGTACTGGCCGTGCATGACGTTGTGGCCGATCTCCATGTTCTCGAGGATCTTGGAGAGGCCGAGCAGCACGATGCCGGCGACGAACGTGGGCCAGAAGAACGGCGTGAAGATGCCGATGCGGCCCAGGATCTCGGACCACTGCTGGATGCGGATGACGCGACGGATGTAGTTGGCGTCGGCCTGGCCGAGCGACTCGAGCGTCCGCAGGCGCAGGGCGTCAAGCTCGGTGCCGAAGGAGTCGAGCTCCTCGCGGCTCATGATGTCGAGGCCGATCGTGGCCTCCCGGTCGGTGTCGCCGACCAGGGGGCGCGGGGCCTCGTCGTGGCCCGTCGCGTCGTAGACGGGGGCGGTGCGGGAGAGGGTGCGCTTGTGGCTCATCGGAGGATCACTTCTTCCGGTCAGAGGGCGACGGCGACGTCGCCGACGGGCACGTGGACACAGGGCTTGATGGTCTCGTCGGTGTTGGCGTTGATCTCGCCGCTGATGACGTGGCGGACCGCGCCGTGCAGCTTCTTGATCGCGCAGGTGTTGCAGACGCCCATGCGGCAGCCGTACTCGGGCGTGAGCCCGGCTGCCTCGGCCTGCTCGAGGATCGTGTTGCCGGAGTTCGCCGCCTCGGATCCGGAGCGGTCGAAGCTGAGGGTGCCGCTGGCCTCGGCCGAGGCGGCCGCCAGCAGGGCGGGGTCGATCGTGGGGACCTTGAAGTACTCGAACCGCACCTGGTCGGCCGCGTCCTGCTCGGCAAACGCGTCGCGGACCGAGGCGATGAGGCCCGCCGGGCCGCACACGTAGGTGAGCGTCGTGGCGGGGTCGATGCCCAGGTGCTTGAGGTGGTCGACCGTGAAGCGGCCGTCCAGCTCGGCGCCGCTCTCCGGTTCACGCGTGTACACCCGCACGACCTCGACGTCGGGGACGTCGGCCCAGGCGTCGAGCTGCTCGGTGAACATCTCGTCGTCGCGGGAGCGGGCGTAGTGCAGGAACGTGATGCGGCGGGGACGGATGGCCGAGCCGTCGAGCATCGTGCGCAGCATCGACATGACGGGCGTGATGCCGGAGCCGCCCGAGAGGAGCAGCAGCTCGTCCGGCAGCCCGGCCGGGAGGACGAAGTCGCCCTGGGCCTGCGACAGGTAGACGAGCTCGCCCGAGGCGAGGCGGCTGTTGAGGAAGCGTGAGACGAATCCGTCGGGGTGGGCCTTGACCGAGACGCTGAAGTTCCGGCCCTTGGCGGCTGCGGAGCTCGACACGGAGAACACGCGGACCTTCCGGACGCCGTCGACCTCGACGCCGAACTCGACGTGCTGGCCGGGGACGAACCCGTCCCACGCGCCGTTGGGGCGCAGGGTCACGGTCGTGGCGTTGTCGGTCTCGCGCTCGATCCCGACGACGCGGGCGCGCACGGCCTCAGCGGTCCAGAGGGGGTGGAGCTTCTCGAGGTAGTGGTCGACGTGGTGCGGCGAGGTGACGCTGCCGACGGCCCGCGAAGCGAGGGCGGTGCGGACGACTCCCATCGACCTCTCCTTCCATCAGTGAACAGGCGTACACTGAAAGTGTGGTCCGACGAGGCGCGCTTGGCAAGTTGCCCGTTTCGTGACGTGAGACACCCGCCGGCCACCAGGCCTGTGACCAGCGCCGATGCGCCAGGTGCTCAGCAGATCCCTAGGATGGTCGCCGTGAGCGAGTCGCCGTCTCGGCAGGAGCAGAAGGGCCGCACGCGTGAGGCGATCCTCAACGCGGCGCTCGAGCTGTCGGGCACGCACGGCTTCGCGCAGATCAGCCTGCGCCAGGTCTCACGCCAGGCCGGCATCGTGCCGACCGCCTTCTACCGCCACTTCGAGTCGATGGACGAGCTCGGCCTGGCCCTCGTCGAGCGGTCGTTCCTCACGCTGCGCACCATGATCCGCGAGGCGCAGCGCGACCCGCAGGTCTTCGAGAACATCATCGACGCGTCCGCCGAGGTCCTCGTGCGGGTCGTCAAGCAGAACCGGATGCACTTCGCCTTCGTGGCCCGAGAGCGTGCCAGCGGCTCCGCCGCGGTGCGCGAGGCCATCCAGCGCGAGCTCGAGCTGTTCATCTCCGAGCTGGCCGTGGTCCTGGCGCGACTGCCCAACATCGAGACCTGGTCGAGCGAGGACGTCAAGCTGGCGTCCGGCCTCTTCGTGCGCAACATGGTCTACCGCGCCGAGCAGGTCGTGCAGATGCCGGAAGGTCGGCCCGACCGCGAGGAGGAGATCACGCGCAAGGCCCGCCGCGAGATGCGCCTGATCGTGCTGGGCTTCGAGAAGTGGCAGAGCTGACGGGCTCGTTCCTCGCCCTCATTCCTGCACCTCGCTAGAGCGAGCTGCAGGCAGCTCTGGCCTCGCTCCGCTCGGCTCCGTGGTTGGCTCTCCGGCCCTCCAGATTTGTGCGCTTGCGCGGGTAAAAGAGGCCGTTCGAGCCGCACAAGTGCACAAATCGTGCGGGTCGACCCCCGGGAGCGCACACATGTGGTGGGCGTCGCCGCGGTCGCTGCCGACGCCCTCCGCTGAGAGGATGGCGGGGTGCGTCGTGCTGTGTCTCCTCTGCTCGCCCTGACGGTCGGGCTGGTGCTGGCGGACTCGGCCGTCGTGACGCTCGCGCTGCCCGACATCCTGCGGCACCTCGGCGCGAGCGTGGGCCAGGTCGCCTGGGTGCTGATCGCCTACAACCTCGTGCTCGGGCTCGTGGCCGTGCCGGCCGCTCTGGGCCTGCGGTGGGTGCAGCCCCGCGTCCTCGCCGCGACCGGGATCGCGGTGTTCGCCGGCGCGTCGGCCTGGTGTGCGGTCGCCGACTCGATCGAGGTGCTGATCGTCGCCCGGTGCGTGCAGGCCCTCGGTGGTGCGTTGGCGCTCGCGGGGAGCCTCGAGCTGCTCGTCGAGGAGCGGGGTGAGCGACGCGGCGTCGCGATCTGGGTGACGGCCGGGGTCGTCGGCACGGCGGCCGGGCCGTTCGCGGGCGGCCTCCTCACCCAGGCGATCTCGTGGGAGGCGATCTTCGTCGCGCAGGTGCCCTTCGCGGCCCTCGCGGTACCTGCCGCGCTCGCCGTGGCGGCCCCGGCCGAGGTCGCCGACGACCGGCACCGCCCGGCCGTCCGGGCGAACGTCACGCTGGCCCTGCTCTCGGCAGCCCTGACCGCCGCGCTGTTCCTGCTGGTGCTTCTGCTCGTGGAGGGCTGGCACCACTCGCCGGCGACCGCGGCGATCACGGTCTCGGTCGTGCCCGTCGCTGCGCTCCTGGCGCGCCCGGCCGCACGCCTGCTGCGCCCGCCACCCGAGGTCGAGATCGCGGTCGGCTGCTTCCTGGTCGCGGGCGGTCTCGTCGGCCTGGCGCTGCCGCCGTCGTCGAACCTGGTCTGGAGCATCGCGCCGCAGGCCCTCGTGGGCCTGGGCCTCGGCTTCACGGTCGACCAGCTCACGGCCAAGGCGATGGAGATGCGCCTCCCGCGCGCCACGCACGCCGCCTGGACGATCGGCGCCCGGCACCTCGGGGTCGTCGTCGGTCTCGCGATCCTGACGCCGGTGTTCACCTCCGACCTCCAGGACGCCCAGGAGCCGGCCCAGCAGGCGGTCACGGCGCTCGTGATCGACGCGCCGTTGCAGCCCCAGGCCAAGATCGCCGTCGCCGAGGCCCTGGGTCAGGCGCTGACCGACCAGCAGGGCCAGGTGCCCGACCTGCGGCCGGCGTTCGCCAGGCTCGACGTCGACCCATCCGAGCGGGCGGCTACGGACCAGCTCGAGGACGACCTCGTGGGCCAGCTCGAGCGAGCCGCCACGCGTGCCTTCCGCGACTCCTTCCTCGTGGGGGCGGGTCTCGCGCTGCTCGCCCTGCTGGCCGTGACCCTGCCAGGACGGAGGCGCGCCTCGTGAACCGGTGGATCTGGCTCCCCGTGACGGCAGTGCTGCTCGTGGTGGCGGTCGTCGGGGTGCAGCTGCTCAACGGAGGCGGTCAGTTCGAGCCGCTCCGCCCGGCCGACGCGTGTGCCGAGCGGGACGTGACCGCCCAGGCCGACGGCATCGAGGGCCTGACCGAGCGGCTCGTGCTGCTGGGCATCGACGACGCCGCCTGCGCGCTCGGCGTCAGCCGGGAGGAGCTGACGCTCGACCTCGCGCAGTCCGAGGAACCCACCGACGCGCAGGTCGACGCGGTGCGCGCGGGGCTGCTGTCGGCGGTGCAGGAGATGAAGGCCGACGGGACGCTGCCGCCGGCCTCGGCCCTGGTCGACGAGGCGTTGGAGAGCGCCGACCTCAACAGCCTGCTGAAGGCGGCGATCCGGGTCCTGCCCGACCGCGTGATCGACGCGGCGCTGAAGACCGACGACGTGCTGACCCGCACGATCGAGGACCTCGACCTGCGTGAGCTCCTCGAGAACCTCGGCAGCGGCGGCGACCTGGAGCAGCAGGTCAACGAGGCGGTGACCCAGGCGGTGAAGGACTCGCTCTCCGACCGCCTCCGCACCCTGATCTAGGCGCGGGAGGCGCAGGCGATGCACCGGGTGGCGGTGGGCCGAGCCACGAGACGCTCGGCGCCGATGGGGCGCCCACACGTCTCGCAGGTGCCGTAGGTGCCGGCCTCGAGGCGCGACTCGGCCCGGTCGAGGTCGACCAGATGGCGCTGCGCCTGGTGCACCAACGCCTCGACCTGGGACCGCTCGAACGCGATCGTGGCACCCTCCGGATCGTGCTCGTCGTCGGCGTTGGAGTCCTTCGAGGCCTCGACCACGCCGTCGAAGTCGCGTGTGAGGGCGGCGAGCCTGGCCAGCGTGCGGTGCCGTGCGCTCGCGAGCCGTTCGTGCGGGTCGTCCATCCCCCCATCGTGCACTGCCGGACCGACAACCTCGTGCCACGATGGGTCGATGTCCGACGACGAGAAGGCGCAGCTGGTCCTCTACCTCACCCAGAGTCGCGAGGCGCTGCTCTGGAAGCTCGACGGTCTCGACGACTACGACGTCCGTCGGCCGCTGACCCCCACGGGAACGAACCTGCTGGGACTCACGAAGCACGTCGCGGCCTGCGCCGCCGAGTACTTCGGGCTGGTCTTCGACCGACCGTTCCCCGGTGAGATCCCGCTGAGCGACGACGACCCGCTGCTCGACCTGTGGTGTCCCGCGGATGAGTCACGCTCCGACGTGCTCGACCTCTGGCACCGGGCGTGGGAGCACGCGGACGCGACGATCGAGGCACTCCCGCTGGACGCCGCGGGCCACGTGCCGTGGTGGGGTCGGCGCGGCGGCGTGACCCTGCACCGGGTGCTGGTGCACATGAACGTCGAGCTGGCCCGCCACGCGGGCCACGCCGACATCCTCCGCGAGACCATCGACGGGTTCGCGGGCCTGCGTGCGGGCGTGGACAACATGCCCGACGAGGTCGACTGGCCCGAGCACGTCGAGCGGGTGGAGCAGGCCGCGCGGCTCAGCCGGTCGACCTGATCGTGCTCCAGCCGCCGTCGGTGACGTCGATCTGCACCTGAGCGGGGATCGACTCGCGCATCGCCTCCACGTGACTGATGAGTCCGATCGTGCGTCCGCCCTCACGCAGCGAGTCGAGCGTCTCCATCGTCGTCTCCAAGGTCTCGGCGTCGAGGGACCCGAAGCCTTCGTCGATGAAGAGGGTGTCGAGCCGCAGCCCGCCGGCCCGTGAGGTGACGACCTCGGCCAGGCCGAGGGCCAGGGCCAGCGACGCCTGGAACTTCTCGCCGCCCGAGAGCGAGCTGGGCGACCGGGAGTCGCCGGTGTGCGCGTCGAGGACCGTGAGCTCGAGACCCGACGTGCCGCGCGATCCCGCGTCGTCGGAGTGCAGCAGCTGGTAGCGCCCGTGGGTCATGGTGGCGAGCCGGACGTTCGCGGCGCCCAGGATGTCCTCGAGCTCGGCCACGAGCGCGAACGTCTCGAGCGGCATCCGGAGCTGGTTCGCGCCGTAACCGCGCAGCGCGAGGTCGAGCTCACGCACCGTGTCGTAGCGGGCGAGCTGCTCCGCCGAGGCCCGCAGGGCCGCACTGATGTCGGCGACGAGCGCCTCGCACGAGGACAGGCTCTTCGCTGCCGTGGCGCGGACGTCGGCGGACTCGGCAGCGACGGTGCTCGCGAGGGCCCGCGCCTCGTGCAGGGGCGTGGGGTCGACCGGCACGTCCGGCAGGTCGGCCAGCTCGGGCTCGGCGAGCGTGGCGGTGACGACCGCGAGCGCCTGCTCGTGCGCCCCGACGAGGGCCTCCAGTCGCGCGACCTCGGCCGGCGCGACGACTGCGGCAGAGGCCTCGGCAGCACTCGCGAAGCCGTGCTCGCCCAAGGCGACCTCGAGCGCCTCGGCGGCCGCGTGCGCCACCTCGGTGCGGTGCTGCACGGCCTCGGTGGCGGTGATGAGCCGCCGGGCGGTGGCGAGCTGGGTGCGCAGGTGGGCCTGGCGCTCCTGGACGGACTCCGCGTCGCCCCGGGCCCGCGTGACGAGGGTCGTGGCCGACGTGAGGCTGGTCTCGTGGGCGCTGGCGACGGCGGTGGCCTCGTGGCGTCGTTCGTCGGCGGTGCCGAGCGATGCCTCGAGCGCCGCGAGCTGCTCGCGCAGCGTGGAGGCCTCGGCCGTGAGCGCCTGGCGGGCGGTCAGGGCCTGGGCGGCCTCGGCCAGCTCGGCCTCGGCGGACGCGACCTCGACGGTGAGCCCGTCGACCGACCCGTCGGCAGCAGCGCGGGCCGCGTCGCGTGAGGCGCGCAGGGCCTCGACCTTCCGGCCCGCACCGGACTCGGCGTCGCGGGAGCGCTCGTGAGCGTGGTGGGCCGACTCCAGGTCGGCCTCGCCCACGTGGTCGTCGCGGGCCTCGGCGGGTGCAGGGTGCTCGGTGGAGCCGCAGACGGGGCACGCGGCGCCGGGCTCGAGCTGCGCGGCGACCTCGGCCGACCAACCCTCGAGCTGGCGGCGGCGCAGTGCGACCACGGCGCGGTTCGCCTCGAGGGCCGCCTCGGACAGCGTCACGTGCTCGTGCTCGGCCTGCCGGAGCTGCTCGGCCACGACCTCCGCCTGGGTGGCCTGGGCGAGTCGGGCACGGAGCGACTCGAGGGCGGATCGAGCCTTCTCGTGACGCGCTCCGAGGTCGCCGAGGGACTCGACCTCGCGGTCGACCTCGGCCTGCCGGCTGCGCAGCTCGCGCTGCTGGTCGCGCTGTCGAGCCGTCTCGCTCTCGAGGTCGGCCAGGGCGACGCGTGCCTCCTCGGCGAGGCGGCGGAGCCCCGGCAGCGCGCGCTCCTGCTCGGCTGCGGTGGCGAGGGCACCGACCTGGCCGGCGAGGTCGTGCTCGCGCTCGCGCAGCGATGCGAGGTCGTCGGACGACTCGGGGGCGAGGGCGTCGAGCGCGGCGGTGGCCGTGGCCAGCGACTCGGCGGCCGAGGACTGGGCGGTGACGGCCTGGTGGGCCAGTGCGGCGCGCCGCGCGGCCGCGACCTGCTGGCGTCGCTGCTGCGTGAGCTCGTGCTCGGTCAGCAGTGCGGCGCGCCGCTCGGCCGCCTCGGCGCGGCGACGCTGGCGCTCGGCCGTGGTGCGGTCGGCCTGCCAGGCCGCGTCGGCGGTGGCGAGCTCGTCGGCGGCGCGAGCC
>NZ_BAAAME010000002.1:1220999-1245845 GCF_039529015.1 Aeromicrobium alkaliterrae | reverse complement strand
GAGGCGAGCGACGAGCGCAGGTCGGCCACGAGCCCGTCGAGCCACGGGTGCACCGCGTCGGCCGACGTGCCGGGCGCCTCGCTGCCGGTCTGCTGCGCCAGCGTGCCGACCTTGGCCTCGATCGTGGTCAGGACGTGCTGGAGGGAGGCCTCCTCGGCTCGAGCGCGTTCCTGGACGTCGCGTGCGTAGTCGTCGAAGCGACGCGTGCGGAACAACGTGCGCAGCAGCCCCTGGCGCTCCCTGCTGGTGGCGACCAGGAACTCCTGGAACTGCCCCTGGGCGAGCAGGACGACCTGGAGGAACTGGGCCGCGTCGAGGCCGACGAGCTGCTGCACGTGGGTCTCGGCGTTGCCGATCTTGGTCTCGAACACCTCGACGCCGGCGTCGGTGACCCGACCCAGCTCGATGCGGGCCGCCTGGGTCGTGAATCCCGTGCCGACCTTCTTGGGCCGCGCGAAGGAGGGGGACCGCCAGACCCGGTAGCGGGTGCCGCCGACCGTGAACTCGACCGCGACCTCGGTGGGCTCGCCCGGCTCGAGATAGCGGCTGCGGATCTCCTCGTCGACCTTGCCGCCGTAGCGGGGCACCGTGCCGAACAGGCCGTAGGTCAAGGCGTCGAGGATCGAGGACTTGCCCGCCCCCGTGCGGCCGGCCAGCAGGAAGATGCCGTCGTCGTCGAAGGCGTCGACGTCCACGACGACCTGCTCGAGGTAGGGACCGAAGCCCTTCATCGTGACCGAGTGGATCTTCACGCAGGCCCCCGCCCGCCGACGACGTCGCCGACGATCTGGTGCTCGTCGGGGGTGAGCCCGGCACCGCGCACGCGCCCGAGGAAGGTGTCGACGACCTCGAGGTCGGACTTGCCCTGCACCAGCTCGCGGTAGGCGCGTTCGCCGCCCAGGGGCGTGGCCAGGGCGACGTACTCGAGCTGGGCGCAGTGCGGGAACCGGACCTGGAGGCGGCGCATCGCGTCGCGCTGGCGCTGCGGGTCGGTGAGGCGTGCGCGGACCCAGGCGTCGGCGTGCGCCTCGTGCGCCGGGTCGGCGAGCAGCTGCTCGAGCGTGCCGGTGAGGGTGACGAGCGGACGCGGCACCCCGAGGTCGACCCAGGTGACCTCGGCCAGGCCCGTGGCGTCGAGGTCGACCAGCCAGGCGCCGCGCGGCTTGGCCTCCTCGGAGAACGACAGGTGCAGCGGCGCGCCGCAGTAGCGCAGGTGGGGCGCCAGCTCGGCGCGGCCGTGGATGTGGCCCAGCGCCGCGTAGGTGACGCCGTCGAACGCCGAGACCGGCACGCGGTCGACCCCGCCGACGGCGGGGGAGGCGTCCGAGGCCACGATGGCGCGCTCGGACTCGCACGACTCGCCCTCGGCGCCGGCGACGAACGTGTGCGCGAGGACGACCGAGCGCCCGCCGCGCTCGGCGGCGTCGGCGCGGACCCGGCGCATCGCCTCACCGACGGCATCGGCCTGCGAGCGCATCGGATCGACGGACCAGACGTGGCGCAACCGAGCCGGTTCGAGGAACGGGATGCCGTAGAAGTGCACCGGCCCGTGCGCGTCGTCGAGCGTGACCGGCTGCTCGATCTGCTCGGGCCGGGTGACGACGTGGACACCGGCGGCGGCGACGAACTCCGACATCGCGCCGAGCCGGGTGGGGGAGTCGTGGTTGCCCGCCGTGACGACGAGGCGCGCGCCGGTGGCGTGGAGGCGCAGGAGGGCCCGGTTGAGCACCGCGATGGCCTCGGCCGACGGCGTCGACGAGTCGTAGACGTCGCCCGCGACCACGACGACGTCGACCCCCAGCTCGGTGACCTTCTGGGCCGTCTCGGTCAGCACGGCCTCCAGCGCCTCCAGCGTGGAGTGGCCGTGGAACGTGCGCCCCACGTGCCAGTCGGAGGTGTGCCAGATGCGCATGCCTGAACCCTAGGCGGGGCCTCGGACAGCCGGTGCGACCGGCGCGGGAACATCCTGGCGTCCTCGACCCTCTGAGGGGTGTCGGACCGGCCACGCCGCGCCGCTGCATCACCGGGGAGGTGGGGCGCGGCCGGGGTCGGTCAGGCCATCGGGGCCGATGGCGGGGCCGCCCTACTCGGGAGCGGCCTCGCCACCGGTTCACCCACGACGGACGGAGCCACCATGACCCGCACGACCCGCCTCTACTCCCAGGTCTACGTGACCTCGGCGCTGCTCGCCTTCGTGGCGACGTTCCTGCCGCTGTGGTCCTCGCCCGAGGTCCAGATGTTCGACTCGATGAACCTCTGGGAGGGTGCCGTGATCGGCAACACCGGTGGCGACGTCGCGGCGTTCGGGCTGATGCTGGCGCTGCTGCTGGTCACCGCGCTCGTGGTCAGCGCGATCCTGGCCGAGTCGGTGCCGGTCGTGCCGTGCGTGGCCGCGGTGCTGAGCCTGCCGGGCGTGTTCCTGCTGCTCACCAAGCCCTACAGCAGCACGCCCGAGCCGGGCCTCGGCACCGGCGGCGCGCTGATGCTGGCCCTGGCGATCGTCGTGGTGCTCACGGCGGTCTGCCACGTGTGGACCTGGACCCTCACGAACGACGAACGCCGGGAGCAGGTCGCCCCGCTCCCGGCGCCGCCGGTGTCCTGACTCAGACCCGACAGATCAGCGGGGAGCCATGCGGATCGCGCCGTCGAGGCGGATCGTCTCGCCGTTGAGCATCGGGTTCTCGACGATGTGCGCGGCGAGCTGACCGAACTCCGAGGGCTCGCCGAGGCGCGACGGGTGCGGCACCTGCTGGCCGAGCGAGTCGCGGGCCTCCTGCGGCAGCGACGCGAGCAGCGGGGTGTTGAACAGGCCGGGCGCGATCGTGTTGACCCGGATCTGCAGCTTCGCGAGGTCGCGCGCGATCGGCAGGGTCATGCCCACGACGCCACCCTTGGAGGCGGAGTAGGCGGCCTGACCGATCTGGCCGTCGAAGGCGGCGACGCTGGCGGTGTTGACGATGACGCCGCGCTCCTCGCCGACCGGGTCGAGACCCGCGATGTGCGCCGCGGCGAGACGGGTCACGTTGAACGTGCCGATCAGGTTGATCTCGATGATGCGCTGGAACTTCTCCAGCGGGTACGGCGCGTTGTCGCGGCCGACGGTCTTGATGGCGTCGCCCGTGCCGGCGCAGTTCACGACGATGCGCAGGTCGCCGAGCTCGGCGGCGGCGTCGATCGCGGCCTGGACCTGCTCGGCGTCACGCACGTCGGCACCGACGACCTTGACGGAGTCGCCCAGGGCGGCAGCGACGTCGTCGCCCGCGCCGGGGAGGTCGAGGACGACGGCCTTGCCGCCCTTGGCCACGAGGGCCTCGACGGTGGCACGGCCGAGGCCGGAGGCGCCGCCGGTGACGAGGGCGACGGTGTTCGAGATGTCCATGACGGGGGTCCTCGCTCTAGGGTTCAGGGAGTCGATCGCTGGTACAGTCAGCGGTGACTGTAACAGGTGGCGCCGACCGGGTGCGACCAGGATCGAGGTGCGATGAGTCCGTCCGAGAAGCCGTCCGAGGTGGTGCCGGAGCCGGGTGACGAGATCGCGTACTCCGACTACGCCGCGCGCAGCCGCGTGACCCAGCAGCACCTGCTGGACACCGCGGTGGAGGTGCTGATCGAGTACGGCTACAGCGGCGCGTCGACGCTCAAGATCCAGCAGCGGGCCGGCGTCAGCCGAGGGCGCCTGCTGCACCAGTACCCCCACCGCGACGCCCTGCTGGTCGCCGCGGTGCAGCACATCGCCGAGGGACGGGTGCTGGAGACGCACAGCAGCAGCGGCTGGCCGACCGAGCCCGCCGAGCGGGTGCGCGCCGCGATCGCCTCGATGTGGTCGACCTACCACCAGGGGTACTTCTGGGCCGCGACCGAGCTGTGGCTCGCCGCCCGGCAGAACGAGGCGCTCGCCGAGGCGCTGCGGCCCCGTGAGCACGCGCTCGGCGCGGCGATCCGCGAGGCCGTCGACCAGCTCTTCGGCCCCGAGGTCACGGCGCACCCGCGCTACTCGGCCCTGCGCGAGGTGCTCAACTCGAGCATGCGCGGGGTCGCCCTGACCTACTCCTTCGACCCGCGCGACTTCGAGGCCGACAGCTACCTCACGACGTGGACGAACCTGGCCCTGCGCGAGCTCGGGCTCGACTGAGCGTGCTCACTTCGCCAGGTGGCGGCTGATCACGAGGCGCTGGATCTGGTTGGTGCCCTCGAAGATCTGCATGACCTTGGTCTCGCGCATGTAGCGCTCGACGGGGAAGTCCTTGGTGTACCCGGCGCCGCCGAGCACCTGCACCGCGTCGGTCGTGACCTTCATGGCGTTGTCGGTCGCGACGAGCTTGGCGATCGAGGCCTGGCGGCCGTAGGGGCGCCCGGCGTCCTTGAGCCGCGCGGCGTGCAGGTAGGTCGCGCGAGCGGACTCGACGGCGGCGGCCATGTCGGCCAGCAGGAACCCGAGGCCCTGGTGGTCGATGATCGCCTTGCCGAACGCCTCACGCTCCTTGGCGTACGCGATCGCCGCGTCGAGCGCGCCCTGCGCCACGCCGGTGGCGACCGCCGCGATGCCGAGGCGGCCCGCGTCGAGGCCGGCGAGCGCGATCGGCAGGCCCTGGCCCTCGGCGCCGAGGCGTCGTGAGGCGGGGATGCGGACGTCGTCGAGCAGCATCGTCGTGGTGGTCGACGACATCAGGCCCATCTTCTGCTCGGGTGTGTCCGAGGAGAGGCCGGGCGTGTCGGCCGGGACCAGGAAGCAGGAGATGCCCTTGCCGCCGTCGTCGCTGGTGCGGGCCATGACCTTGTAGAAGTCGGCCTGACCGCCGTGGGTGGTCCACGCCTTCGCGCCGTTGAGGACGTAGTCGTCGCCGTCGCGGACGGCCTTGGTGCGCATCGCGGCCGGGTCGGAGCCCGCGTGCGACTCCGAGAGGCAGTACGCACCGAGCTGGTCGCCGGCGAGCATGTCGGGCAGCCAGGACTGCTTCTGCTCGTCGGTGCCCCGCTCGAACAGGCCGAAGCAGCTCAGCGCGTGCACGCTCACCCCGACACCGACCGCGGCCCACGCCGACGCGATCTCCTCCACGACCTGCAGGTAGACCTCGTACGGCTGTCCACCGCCGCCGACGTCCTCGGGGTACGGCAGGCCCAGCAGACCGGCGCGCCCCAGGGTCCGGAACACCTCGCGCGGGAAGCGGGCGGCCTTGTCGTACTCGTCGACGATCGGGCGCAGCTCCTTGCCGACGATGTCGCGGGTCAGCGCGATCAGGTCGCCGGCCTCCTCGGTCGGCAGCAGACGCTCAGCAGGCACGGTGGATCTCCTTCACTTGGCGTGCATGGCACGGTGTCATTGGGCGTGCATCGCACGGTGGATCATGCCGGAGCCGCCGAGGGCCAGGCCCCCGTCGACGCTCAGCACGACGCCGGTCACGTAGGACGCCTCGTCGGAGGTCAGCCACGCGACGGCGTTGACGATGTCCTCGGTCGTGGCGAAGCGGCGCAGCGGCACGGCCTCGGTCCACGCCTCGACGGACGCGGGTGTCGGCGCGAGCCGGCGCATGCCCTCGGTGCCCTCGACGGGGCCGGGCGCGACGGAGTTCACGCGGACGCCGTCGGGGCCCCACTCCATCGCGAGCGTGCGGGTGACCTGGTCGATCCCGGCCTTGGCGGCGCCGACGTGGACCTGGCCGGGGACCGGCAGCCACGACTGGGCGGCACTGATGTTGACGATCGAGGCACCCGGCTTGCGCAGGTGGTCCCACGCTCCGCGCATCACGTTGAACGTCCCCAGCAGGTCGATCTCGACGACGGTGCGGAAGCCGTTCGAGCTGAGCTCGGCGGCGGGGGACACGAAGTTGCCGGCCGCGCCGGAGACGAGGGCGTCGATCGGCCCGTGCTGGGCGGCGGCCTCGGCGATGGCACCCGCCACGGCCTCGGCGTCACGGACGTCGGCGGCGAAGCCGAGGGGTACCGGGCCGTCGCCGGCTGCTTCGCGGAGCGACACGAGGGCCGCGTCCACGTTGTCCTGCGATCGGCTCAGGACCGAGACGGCCCAGCCGCGCTGCGCGTAGGCCGTGGCGATCGCGAGGTTGATGCCGCTCGTGCCGCCGGCGACGAACGCGTGGGAGGTGGTCATGACTGGCCCTTCTTCAGCTCTGCGCCCATCGCGTCGATGAGCACCTGGAGGCCGCGCAGGGGGCGGGCCATGACGGTGAAGTCGGTGATGAGGCCGTCGGCGTCCCACGTGACGATGTCGACGCCGTGCACGTCCTTGCCGTCGATCGTCGTCGTGAACTCCAGCACCGCGGAGTCGGTGGAGTACCACTCGCGGTGGTAGGTCAGCCCGGGACCGAGGACGGCGAGCGCGGCCCACAGGTAGGCGAACGTGCGCTCGGGGCCTTCCTGCGGCGTGTGCACGGCGGGGGAGCGGAAGGTCACCTCGGGGGACAGCAGGCCGCGCAGGGCGCCGGCGTCGGGGTGCTCGACCAGCGCGTGCCAGGCACGTACCGGGGGCGGGGTCTGGTCGGTCATGACGTCCCTCTCTGTTCCGCAGTCAACACTGACTGTAGGCTACGATGCACGATATCGCGTGAGGGGTCCGACCCGCTCGCGTCCCATCCGTTCCCCACCTCGTGGAGGTCCCCCATGTCGCTGCCCGACGTCCTGCGGAGCCCGCTGACCCTTCCGGTCGTCGCCTCGCCGATGTTCATCGCCTCCGGCCCCGAGCTCGTCAAGGCGCAGTGCCAGGCCGGCGTGATCGGCTCGTTCCCGGCGCTGAACGCCCGACCGGCCGCGCTGCTCGACGACTGGCTGCACGACATCCGCGAGAGCAACGCCAAGCACGCCGAGGCCAACCCCGGCGCCGTCGTGGCGCCCTTCGCGGTCAACCAGATCGTGCACAAGTCCAACGACCGCCTCGACGCCGACATGGAGCTCGTGGTCAAGCACCAGGTGCCGATCGTCATCACGTCGCTCGGTGCCCGCCCGGAGATCAACGACGCGGTGCACTCCTACGGCGGCATCGTCCTGCACGACATCATCAACGACCGCTTCGCGCACAAGGCGATCGAGAAGGGCGCCGACGGCCTCATCGCGGTCGCCGCCGGTGCCGGTGGACACGCGGGCACGCAGTCGCCGCTCGCGCTGCTGCAGGAGATCCGTGCCTGGTTCGACGGCCCGCTGCTGCTCTCGGGCGCGATCGCCCACGGGCGCTCGATCCTCGCGGCCCTCGCAGCCGGTGCCGACTTCGCGTACGTCGGCTCGGCCTTCCTCGCCACGCACGAGGCCAACGTCGTCGACGGCTACAAGGACATGATCGTCGACTCCAGCGCGGCCGACATCGTCTACAGCAACCTCTTCACGGGCGTGCACGGCAACTACCTGCGCGGCAGCATCGAGGCCGCGGGCCTCGACCCGGTGGCCCTGCCGGAGTCCGACCCGTCGGCGATGAGCTTCGGCACCGACGACTCCAAGGCGTGGCGCGACATCTGGGGCTCCGGTCAGGGCGTCGGAGCCGTCGAGGGTGTCGTCAGCGCCGCCGACCTCGTCGCGCGCCTGCGCGCCGAGTTCGACGCCGCCAAGGCCGAGCTCACCGCCAAGCTCGCCTGACCCGGGCGTCAGCCGCTGACGTAGGCCTTGAGGTGCTGGCCGGTCAGGGTCGAGGCGTCCTTCACGAGGTCGGCGGGCGTGCCCTCGAAGACGATCGTGCCGCCGTCGTGCCCGGCACCGGGGCCGAGGTCGATGATCCAGTCGGCGTGCGCCATGACGGCCTGGTGGTGCTCGATCACGATGACCGACTTGCCCGACTCGACGATGCGGTCGAGCAGGCCGAGCAGGTTCTCGACGTCGGCGAGGTGCAGGCCCGTGGTGGGCTCGTCGAGCACGTAGACGCCGCCGTCGTTGCCGAGGTGCGTGGCCAGCTTCAGCCGCTGGCGCTCGCCGCCTGACAGGGTCGTGAGCGGCTGGCCGAGGCTGACGTAGCCGAGGCCGACGTCGTTCATGCGCTGCAGGATCTTGTGGGCCGCGGGCAGCCTGCCGACACCGTCTGAGAAGAACTCCTCCGCCTCGGCCACCGGCAGTGCCAGGACCTCGGCGATGTTCCTGCCGCCGAAGGTGTACTGCAGGACGTCGGCGTTGTAGCGCTTGCCCTCGCAGTCCTCGCACGGGGTGGCGACGGTGTCCATGACGCCCAGGTCGGTGTAGATGACGCCGGCGCCCTTGCAGGTGGGGCACGCGCCCTCGGAGTTGGCGCTGAAGAGCGCGGGCTTGACCCCGTTGGCCTTGGCGAACGCCTTGCGGATGGGCTCCAGCAGGCTCGTGTACGTCGCGGGGTTGCTGCGGCGGGAGCCCTTGATGGCGCCCTGGTCGATCACGACGACCCCGTCGCGCTCCGCGACCGATCCGTGGATCAGCGAGCTCTTGCCCGAGCCGGCGACACCCGTGACGACGCACAGCACGCCGAGCGGCACGTCGACGTCGACGTCGCGCAGGTTGTGCGAGCTGGCGCCGCGGACCTCGATCCGGCCCGTCGCGCTGCGCACCTCCTCCTTGAGCGACGCGCGGTACCCGAGGTGCTGGCCGGTCAGGGTCGAGGCGCTCCTGAGCTCCTCGACCGTGCCCTCGAAGACGATCTCACCGCCGGCGGTGCCCGCCTTCGGACCCATGTCGACGACGCGGTCGGCGATCGCGATCGTTTCGGGCTTGTGCTCGACGACGAGCACGGTGTTGCCCTTGTCGCGCAACTGCAGCAGCAGGTTGTTCATGCGGTCGATGTCGTGCGGGTGCAGGCCGATCGTGGGCTCGTCGAAGACGTACGTGACGTCGGTCAGCGACGACCCGAGGTGGCGGATCATCTTGGTGCGCTGGGCCTCGCCGCCGGACAGTGAGCCCGACGACCGGTCGAGGCTCAGGTAGCCCAGGCCGATGTCGACGAAGGAGTCGAGCGTCTCCTGCAGACCCTTCAGCAGCGGGGCGACCGACGGCTCGGAGAGCTCGCGCACCCAGGCGGCCAGGTCGCTGATCTGCATCGCGCAGGCCTCGGCGATGTTGAGGCCGGCGACCTTCGAGGAGCGGGCCTGCTCGTTGAGCCGCGTGCCGCCGCAGTCGGGGCACGCCGTGAAGATGACGGCCTTGTCGACGAAAGCCCGGATGTGCGGCTGCATCGCCTCGGGGTCCTTGCTGAGCATCGACTTCTGCATCTGGGGGATCAGGCCCAGGTAGGTCAGGTTGATGCCGTCGATCTTGATCTTGGTGGCCTCCTTGTGCAGGAGGTCGGCGAGCTCGGACTTCGTGAACTTCCCCAGCTTCTTGTCGGGGTCGAACCAGCCGACGCCGCGGAAGATGCGTCCGTACCAGCCGTCCATCGAGTAGCCGGGGATCAGGATCGCGCTCTCGTTGAGCGACTTGTCCGCGTCGAACAAGGCGGTGAGGTCGAAGTCCGAGACCCGGCCCATGCCCTCGCAGCGCGGGCACTGACCGCCCTGGATGCTGAACTCGCGGCGCTCCTTGACCGTCTCGCCGCCCTTCTCGAACTTCACCGCACCGGCACCGCTGATCGAGGCGACGTTGAAGGAGTACGCCTGCGGACCGCCGACGTGCGGCTCTCCGAGGCGGCTGAACAGGATGCGCAGCAGGGCGTTGACGTCGGTGACGGTGCCGACCGTGGAGCGCGAGTTGGCACCCATCCGCTCCTGGTCGACGAGGATCGCGGTCGTCAGCCCGTCGAGGAGGTCGACGTCGGGGCGCGCCATCGTGGGCATGAATCCCTGCAGGAAGGCGCTGTAGGTCTCGTTGATGAGGCGCTGCGACTCGGCGGCGATCGTGCCGAAGACGAGCGAGCTCTTGCCCGAGCCGGACACGCCGGTGAAGACCGTCAGTCGGCGCTTCGGGATCTGGACGCTGACGTCCTTGAGGTTGTTGACCCGCGCGCCGTCGACGCGGATGAGGTCGTGGGTGTCGGCAGGGTGCCCGGACGTCTGGGGAGTGCTCGCAGCCATGCCCGACATCCTGCCGCAGGGCAGGCACGGCTCGGCGCGATTCGTTTCTCGGATGCTGCTCGATCCGTCCCTAGACTGACGCCGTGACACCGGCGGAGCTCGACGAGCTGGCACGCCTGCGCCGTGCCCGGGACTTCATGGACCACGAGTTCGCCCGACCGATCGGGGTGGCGGACGTCGCCCGGGTCGCGCTGATGTCGCCGGCGCACTTCACGCGCCGCTTCCGTGCGGCCTACGGCGAGACCCCGCACGCGCACCTGATGATGCGCCGGATCGAGCGAGCCACGTCGTTGCTGCGGATCGGCGAGCTCTCGGTCACCGACGTGTGCCTCGCGGTCGGCTGCACGTCGCTCGGCTCCTTCAGCGCCCGGTTCACGCAGGTCGTGGGGGAGACGCCGACGGCCTACCGCGACCGCGACCACGGTGACCTCGACGCCCTGCCGCGGTGCGTCGCGAAGTACGGCACGCGACCGGTCTATCGAGCAGGATCGGAGAAGCCACGGCTGCCCGCACGCTCCTAGGCTGACGGCATGAGCCTCTCGATCTCCAAGTGCTTCCTCCAGGTCACCGACGTCGATGCCGCGGTCGCGTTCTACCGCGACGCCCTCGGGCTGGAGGTGCAGCTCGACGTCCCGAACGACGGTTTTCGCTGGGTCACCGTCGTGCCCCCGGCCCAGCCAGGCGTCGCCGTCATCCTGACCAACTACGTCGACGGCAGCGACACCGATCGCTCGAACGTCGCGGGCCTCGTGGCCAAGGGTGCGCTCGGCGGCGTCCACTTCCGCACCGACGACCTGGAGGCGACGTTCGCCCGCCTGGTCGAGCACGGGGCCGAGGTCGTCGACGAGCCTGCCGACCGGCCGTGGGGCGTGCGCGACGGATCGGTGCGCGACCCCTCCGGCAACCTCATCCGGATCGATCAGGCCTGACGGCTCGCCCGCAGTCTCCGGCTTACCGTCAGCAGCGTGACGGTGGGGCTGAACGGGGGATTCTCGGCCATGGGGGAAGGCTAGCGAGGCGCGCTCGACGAGCGGGATCGGTCGACCCGTGTTTGGGTAGATCGTCCAAGATCGCGCGTCGAGGGGATTTCCGGAACATGTGGGAGTTCATCAGCGAGCGCTGGGACCTCATCGCGTACAACGCGTTGCAGCACGCCAACCTCGTGCTGCAGGCCGTGGTCGTCGCGACCGTCATCGCCGTCGGGATCGCCGTGATCGTCGACCGCTACCGGTTCCTCGACCCCATCGCGAACACGGTCTCGGCCATCGGCCTGACCATCCCGTCCTTCGCCCTCGTCGGCCTGCTGCTGCCGCTGACGATGATCGGCGCGCTGACCGCGTTCATCTGCGTCGCCTTCTACGCGACGCTGCCGATCCTGCGCAACGCGGTCGTCGGGTTCGCGCAGGTCGACAAGACGCTGATCGAGTCCGCCAAGGGCATGGGCATGTCCGACCTCGGCGTGCTGCTGCGCGTGCGCATCCCGCTCGCCTGGCCCGTCATCCACGCCGGTGTCCGCACCTCGGTGCAGATGTCGATGGGCATCGCCGCGATCGCCGCCTACGTCCTCGGACCGGGACTCGGCGGCTACATCTTCACCGGGCTCACGCAGGCCGGTGGCACCAACGCCGTCAACTACGCCGTCGTCGGCACGGTCGGCATCGTGATCGTGGCCCTCGTGGCCGACCTCCTGATGCTCCTGCTGGGGCGCCTCACCATCTCGAAGGGAATCCGCGCATGACGCAGACCGACCAGGCCGCCGAGCGGTCGATCAGTGGCGCCGAGCTGCGGCTCGAGAACGTCGTCAAGCGCTACCCCGGGCAGAAGTCGCCGGCCGTCGAGTCGCTGTCGCTGACGATCCCGGCGGGCGAGATCGTCGCGTTCGTCGGTCCCTCGGGCTGCGGCAAGACGACCTCGCTCAAGATGATCAACCGTCTGATCGAGCCGACGTCGGGGTCGATCCTGATCGACGGCGAGGACATCCGCAAGGACAGCGCCACGAGCCTGCGGCGCAAGATCGGCTACGTCATCCAGGGCGGCAGCCTCTTCCCGCACATGAGCGTCGCGGCGAACGTCGCGGTCGTGCCGAAGATGCTCGGCTGGGACAAGAAGCGCATCGCCACGCGCACCGACGAGCTGCTCGACCTGGTGGGCCTTGACCCGGACCGGTATCGCGACCGCTACCCGCGTGAGCTCTCCGGCGGTCAGCAGCAGCGGGTCGGCGTGGCCCGCGGACTCGCCGCCGACCCGCCCGTGATCCTGATGGACGAGCCGTTCGGTGCCGTCGACCCGATCACGCGCCAGCGCCTGCAGGACGAGCTGATCAGCATCCAGCGCGAGCTGCGCAAGACCATCGTCTGCGTCACGCACGACATCGACGAGGCGATCAAGCTGGGCGACCGGATCCTGATCCTGCAGGAGGGCGCGAACATCGCCCAGTACGACACCCCCGACGCGATCCTCGCGGCACCGGCCAACGACTTCGTGGCCGACTTCGTGGGGGCGGGATCGACGCTCAAGCAGCTCTCGCTCGCCCGGGTGCGCAGCCTCGACCTGCTCCACCCGACGACCGCGAAGGTCGGCGAGGACACCGGACCCGCCGTGCGGCGCGCCGAGGACGCCGGGGACGACGCGATCGTCGTGCTCGACGACCGCGACCGGCCCGTCGCATGGCCGTGGCTGCGTCAGGTGCGCAACAACGACAAGGTCAAGAGCTCGCCGCGCGAGAACCTCGTGACGCTCGACGAGGCGGCCACGCTGAACGACGCGCTCGACACGATGCTGACGGCCGCCCACTCGAAGGTCATCGTCACCGGCGACCGCGACCGCTACCTCGGCGTCCTCGACTTCGAGACCGTGACCGAGCACATGCGCAAGACCGAGCGCGAGGCCGCCGAGCACCAGCTCGAGCTGCAGCAGGAGCAGGACCAGCAGGGGGCGCACGCCGATGGCTGACACGACCGCAGTGCCCGTCGCCGAGGCGCCGGAGGACGAGCTGTCGCCGAAGAGCTCCGCCCGCGTCATCACCCGCGAGATGGTGATCATGCTCATCGTGCCGCCGGTGCTCGTCGCCGCCGTGTTCGGTGCCTTCGTGTGGTGGCGTCAGACCGCCGAGCTCGACTCCGTCGAGGCGAACCAGCTGCGCTGGTCCGAGCTGCGCTCGCTCGGCTGGGAGCACATCCAGCTGACCGTCGTGGCGGCCGTGATCGTGGTCGCGATCGCGGTGCCGCTCGGCATCCTCCTGACGCGCGGCAAGTTCCGAGCCGCGTCGCCCGTCGTCATCGGCATCGCCAACGCGGGCCAGGCGGCGCCGTCGGTCGGCCTGATCGTGCTGCTGTTCCTGTGGCTCGACGGCGGCTTCTGGACCGCGATCTGGGCCCTGAGCCTGTACGGGATCCTGCCGGTCCTGCGCAACACGATCGTCGGCATCCAGGGCATCGACCCGACGCTGGTCGAGGCCGGACGCGGCCTGGGCATGACGAGCGCCATGACCCTCGTGAAGGTCGAGCTGCCCCTCGCGGTGCCGGTCATCATGTCGGGCGTGCGCACGTCGCTCGTGCTCATCGCGGGCACGGCCTCGCTGGCCTGCTTCATCGACGCGGGCGGGCTCGGCGAGGTGCTGCAGACCGGCATCACGCTGTTCCGCTTCTCGCTCATGGTCACGGGCGCGGTGCTGATCGCCCTGATCGCGCTGCTCATCGAGTGGCTCGGACGCGTGCTCGAGCTCGCCACCCGGCCGAAGGGGATCTGACATGACGAGGCGCCCGTTCCGACGTGCCGCGGTCGCGACCGCGGCCCTGATGACGCTGAGCCTGGCCGCCTGCGGCCTCGGCACCGCCGCCGGCCCGATCCTGTCCGGCCAGCTCGAGGGCCCGGTGTCCGACGTCGACCTGGAGGGGCTCCAGATCTCGGTCGGCTCGAAGAACTTCACCGAGAACATCATCCTCGGCAAGATGGCCGTCAGCCTGCTGGCGTCCGCGGGCGCGGAGGTCACCGACTTGACCAACATCCCTGGCAGTGCGGCGGCCCGCCAGGCACAGCTCGACGGCCAGATCGACGCGATGTGGGAGTACACCGGCACGGGCTGGATCACCTACCTCGGCCACGAGGACCCCATCCCGGACGAGCAGGAGCAGTACGTCGCGGTGCGCGACGAGGACCTCGAGGCCAACAACCTGGCCTGGCTCCCGCCGGCCCCCATGAACAACACCTACGGCTTCGCGATCACGCAGGAGACCTCCGACCGGCTCGGCATCACGAAGCTGTCGCAGATCAAGGACGTGCCGGTCGAGGAGCGCACGTTCTGCGTCGAGTCGGAGTTCACCAACCGTCCCGACGGACTTCCCGGCATGCTCGAGACGTACGGCATCCCGCTCGGCACCGAGGTGCCGGAGAACAACCTGCGGACCTACCAGACCGGTGCGATCTACAGCGCCACGGACAAGGGCGAGTGCACCTTCGGCGAGGTCTTCACGACCGACGGCCGCATCCTGGCCCTCGACCTGACGGTGCTGGAGGACGACCTGCAGTACTTCCCGAAGTACAACGTGTCGCTCGTCGTGAACGACTCGGTGCTGCAGGACCACCCGGAGCTCGAGGAGCTCTTCGGCCCCGTCAGCGAGAAGCTGACCGACGACGTGCTGATCGAGCTCAACGCCAAGGTCGACGTCGACGGCGAGGAGCCGGTCGACGTCGCGTACGAGTGGCTGAAGTCGGAGGGCTTCGTCTCGTGATCGCGCGCGACTCGTGACCCTGCCGCTGGGATAGGGTCCGGGCATGCCTCGCGCTGATCTGCTGAACGCGTCGGTGCGCGGAGCCGAGGGCGCTCCGGCGATCGTCTTCGTGCACGGCTTCGGCTGCGGGCAGCACATGTGGCGCCACGTCGCCCCGTCGTTCGAGGTCGACCACCGCGTCGTCCTGCTCGACCTGCCGGGGTCCGGAGACGCCGACCCGTCGACGTACGACCCCGAGCGTCACGCCACGCTCGACGGGTACCGTGACGACCTCGCCGCCCTGCTCGACGAGCTCGGCCTGACGAGCGTGGCTCTCGTCGGGCACTCCGTCTCGGGCATGATCGGCGTGCTGCTGCAGATCGCACGCCCCGACCTCGTCGGCCGTCTCGTGCTCGTCACGCCGTCGGCGCGGTACATCGACGAGGGCTCGTACGTCGGCGGGCACTCCGAGGCCGACATCACGGAGCTCCTTGACCTGATGAGCCGCAACCACCTCGGCTGGCAGGACCCGCTGGCGACGATGGTCGCCGGCAGCCCCGATTCCGAGGCGCACGGCGAGCTCGACCAGGCGTTCTGCCGCACCCGACCGGAGGTCGCCGCCGAGTTCGCGGCCGTCACGTTCCGCGGCGACAACCGCGCCGACCTGCCCCTGGTCTCGGTGCCCACGCTCGTCCTGCAGTCGAGCGATGACGTCATCGCGCCCGAGGCGGCGGGAGAGTACGTGCGCGACGCGATCCCGGGTGCGGCGTACGAGGTCGTCGAGACCCGCGGTCACTGCCCGCACCTCACCGCGCCTGAAGCGACGACCGCCGCCATCACGCGGTTCCTGCGCGCGTGACCAGCCCGGACGACCTCTTCGAGCTGGCCCCGTGCGGCTACGCGCTAGTCGGCGAGGACGGCGTGATCGAGCGCGCCAACGCGGAGTTCCGTCGGATCGTCGCACGCTCGACCGAGGAGCTCGAGGGGGTCGCGACCCTGGCCTCGCTGCTGTCGACCGGCGGGCGGATCTACGCCGAGACCCACCTGCGTCCGGTGCTCGCCCACGACGGCGAGGTCCGCGAGGTCTCGCTCGACCTGGTCCGGCCTGACAGCACACGCGTGCCCGTGCTGTTCAACGCCGACGTCACCTCCGGCACCGCCGCGACCGGCATGGCCTTCCGGGTCGTCGTGGTCGAGACCCGCGAGAGGCACCGCTACGAGCAGGACCTGCGGGCGGCGACGAGCCGGGCCGAGCAGTCGACGCGCGAGGCGGTGGCGCTGGCCACCGCGCTGCAGAAGACCCTCATCCCGCCGGCGCCGCCCGAGATCCCGTCCCTGAACGTCGCCGCGACCTACCGCCCGGCCGGCGACGGCAGCGTGGTCGGCGGCGACTTCTACGACATCTTCCAGGTCGGGGCCGCCGACTGGTGGGTCGTGCTCGGCGACGTCAGCGGCAAGGGCATCCGCGCGGCGACCGTCACGTCCTTCGTCCGGCACACCGTGCGCGCGCTGTCGATCGACCACCCGGATCCGGCCGACCTGCTGCATCGCCTCGACCGAGCGATGCACCTGGACGGCACGGAGCACTACTGCACCCTCGTCCTGGCGCGCCTCACCCGCACCGACACGGGCTGGACGATGTGCCTGTCGCTCGCCGGCCACCCACCGGCACTCCTGCGCCGTCCCGACGGACAGGTGAGCGAGCTCGGCGTGCTCGGCACGCCCGTCGGCCTGATCGACGAGCCCCGCTTCGAGACCGTCCACCAGCACCTGACCGACGAGGTCGTGACGTTCTACACCGACGGGGTCACCGAGGCCCGCGCGCGCGGCGAGCTGTACGGCGAGGACCGGCTCCACGGTCTCCTGCGAAGCCTCCCGCACGACGTCGACACGATCGCCGAGCAGCTGGCCGTCGCGGCGCTGCGCCACCAGGGCGAGGTCGCCGTCGACGACATCGCGGTGCTCGCCTTCACGCCGTCGGCCTAGCCGACGACTGGTCAGTGGGACGGGAAGGTGCGCACCAGCGACGGATCGAACAGGTCGAGCACGGTGGCACGCAGGCGGGCGCTCTTTCGCCAGTCGTCCGGGTCGAGCTTGGCGACCCGACCTCGGGAGTCGAGGAGAGCCAGACATCCACACTCGTGATGGCCCACCAGGATGACGTCGCGCAGGTCCACTGATCGCGACTCACCTCGCCCGACGAGCGCCAGACGGTCCTCGCCCAGCGTCAGGGTCAGGCCCGACGGCAGATCCCCACCAAGGCGCCGGGATCGGTAGGCCGGACCGTCCGGCACGTCCGTGTGGTCCTCGACCCAGCCGGTGAAGGGATCGATCTCGAGGCCCAGCGCCGTCAACGACTCGTCCGCGAGGTCGGCCGCACTGCTGACAGCGACCTGCAGCGAGGGCAGCGCAGCCGCGAGCAGCTCGGTCAGACGCTCGGTCGTCATGGTGTCGGCCAGGGCCAGCTCGGCATCCAGCGAGGTCGTGCGTCGGTCACGCAGGCGGTCGACCGCGACCTCGTCGAGGTGGTACATGGCTGCTTGGTCGACGTACGCCAGAGCCGTCCGGCACGTGCTGGCAGCACGCTGCAGGGATCGCTGGTCGAAGCCCTCGGTGGCGAGGCGTCTGAGGAGGTCGACCGTGGCGACTGCGGTGGCCGTGACGTCGTCGTCTCGAGGATCCAGGGCGAACTGGTTGACGCGTCGTCCTTCATGGTCGCGGAACGACCAGGTCTGGACGCCATAGATCAGTCCCCTCTCGTGCCGCAGCTCGTGGAGCAGCTCGTCCTCGACGGCCGCCGCCAGGAAGCTCGCCTGCTCGTCGGCGGTCACGTAGGAGACGGCGACGCCCTGCTTGGAGGACCCGATGACGGCCGAGCGATCGTTGGGTGATGGTCGGGGCGTCGGGCGGGGCGCGGCGGGACGCTCGGGGAGTCGCACGAACAGCCCCGCAGGAACGGCGCCCGTGAACGTGAGGACGGCGTTGTCCGTGGTGACCCATCGGCTTGCCCAGGCGACGAGCTCGTCGGCCGTGATCGCGTGGGTCGTGGGAGCGCCGAGGTGCGTCAGTCCCAGGTCGGTGGAGCCCTGCCGGTACGTCGTGAGGCTCTCGTCGAAGTTGACGAACGCATCCGTCAGCTCGGTGGCGAGGACCGCCTTCTCGCGAGCGAGCGCGTCGGCCGTCACGGTGCCCAGCGTCGTCAGCGAGCCGGCGACGTCGTTCAGGAAGTCGACGACCTCGTCGGGGCTGCCGGTCGCCCAGAAGGAGACCGAGTCCGGATCGGTCTGCCCGTTGTGCTTGACCGCCTTCTCGCCCACCCTCCGCAGGACGACGTGCTCCAGCAGGTGCGTGATGCCGAGCAGGTGGATCGGCTCGTCACGTGTTCCGACGCCGATGTGCAGGGTGCCGGTGAGCGGTCCTGCACACTCGCTGACGAGGACGGGTGTGCCGTGGTGGTCGAACTCCGAGATCTCTGGAAACACCCCGGAAGTCTGTCACCTGGTGCGTCCGGGCGAGCGGCTTTTCCCTAGCCGACGACCGTTCCGGACGAGTCGGCGTTGACCTCGCGTCGACGGGAGAAGGCGCCGAGGTCGATCCGGTGGCCGGTGTGCGGTGCGACGAGGACCACGGGGTCGGCGTCGTGGTCGTGCCCGGCCTCGACGGCGTCGATCAGCGTCGTCATCAGGTCGCCCACCAGCGGGGCGTTCTTGAACTGGTTGCCGCTCGTGCCCATCGCGACGTAGAACCCGGGGGCGGCCGTGCGGTCGTAGATCGGCGTCCAGTCGGACGCAGCGTCGTAGACGCCGGCAACACCGCTGGGTCGGGACGGGACGGCGAGGTCGGGGAGGCGTCGGGCCGCGCGCCACACCTGGGCCTCGAACCGGTCCAGCGTCGGGCGCGGGTCGGCCGCGTCGGGATCGGACAGCCACTCCAACGGGTCGCACTCCGGCTCGGTGCTGCCGACCAGCAACCCGCCCGTCGCGTCCGGGCGCAGGTAGGTGCCGAGGTCGACATCCGAGACGACCGGCATCGTGGCGGCGGACGGGCCGGTGAGCCGCGGCACGTGGTGCACCTCCTGACGCAGCGGCGTGACCGAGATCGTGAAGTCGTCCCCAATCTCGGCGAGTCGGTTCACGGCGCCGGACCACGGGCCGGCCGCGTTGACGACGACGGGTGCCTCGACGACGTCGTCGTCGCTCAGCACGACCCGCCAGGTCTGGCCGACCCGCTCGACCTGCGTGACGGTGCGCCGGAGCAGCAGACGCGCGCCCAGCGCCTCAGCCGCTCGCGCCAGGTTGGCGGCGGCGAGCTGGGGGTCGTCGACGAACCCGGCATCCGGGGTGAAGACCGCGCCCAGCGAGCCGGCGGCGTCGTCGAAGAACGCGGGGTCCGAGATGGCCTTGGGCGGGTGGTACCGCCCCGCGTCGATGCCGGGCACGCGCGCGGCGAGGGCGCGGGCGTCCCACTCCTCGAAGGGGATGCCGGCCCTTCGGAACAGCGCGCTCATGCGGTCTCGGGGGAGCGCGTCGGTGTCGAGGAAGACCATGCCGCGGCGCTCGAACCGGGCAAGCCCGGCGGGGTCCCGGAAGCCGAGGTGGTCCTCCCACGCCTCCCACCGGAAGCGCGACTCCCACGAGGTCGCGACGCCGGCCCACGTGGAGTAGTTGAAGCGCACGATCGCGCTCGAGGCGGAGGTCGATCCGTGCCCGGGCGCGCCGCCCTTGTCGAGGACGACGACCGAGCGCCCGGACCTTCGGAGCGACAGCGCGACGGAGGCCCCGACGACGCCGCACCCGATCACGACGGCGTCGGCGGTGAGGGTCATGCGCCCATCCTGCTCGACCTGCGGAGCCGCCCGGTCCGGCCTACCGTAAAGTAATGACTTCAACTACCGCCGCCCTGTCGGTCCCGGCCGCCGGAAAGTCCTTCGAGAGCGTCACCATCGAGCGCCGCGACCTCCGCGCGAACGACGTCCGCATCAAGATCCGCTTCGCGGGCATCTGCCACTCCGACATCCACCAGGCCCGCGACGAGTGGGGTCAGGCGATCTTCCCCATGACGCCCGGTCACGAGATCATCGGCACCGTCGAGGAGGTCGGCGACGACGTGACGAGCCACGCCGTCGGCGACACGGTGGGCGTCGGCTGCTTCGTCGACTCCTGCCTCGAGTGCGAGCCCTGCCGCGACGGCGAGGAGCAGTTCTGCGAGAAGGGCGTCGTGCAGACGTACTCGTCCGAGGGCTACGACGGCGAGGTGACCCACGGCGGGTACAGCAGCGAGGTCGTCGTGCGCGACCACTTCGCCGTGAAGGTCCCGGACGGCGTCGACCTCGCCGCCACGACCCCGCTGCTGTGCGCGGGCATCACGACGTACGCCCCGCTCAAGCGGTACGACGTGGGCGAGGGCACCAAGGTCGGCGTCATCGGCATGGGCGGCCTCGGTCACGTGGCGGTCAAGATCGCTGCAGCCCTCGGTGCCGAGGTGTCGGTGCTGAGCCGCACCGACGCCAAGAAGGACGACGGCCTGGCGTTCGGCGCCACCCACTACTACGCGACCGAGGACGAGTCGGTCTTCGACGACCTGGCCGGAACCTTCGACCTGCTGGTCAACACCGTCGGCGCCGCGGTCCCGCTCGACGACTTCCTCGGGCTGCTCAACCGCGGCGGCACGATGGTCAACCTGGGTGCGCCCAGCGAGAACCTCGAGGTCGGTGCGTTCTCGCTGCTCACGCGGCGCCGCGCTGTCGCCGGATCGATGGTCGGTGGGCTGCCGCAGACCCAGGAGATGCTCGACTTCTGCGCCGAGCACGGGATCACGGCCACGATCGAGCTGATCGACGCCTCGGAGGTCGACCAGGCCTACGACCGCGTGGTCGAGGGCGACGCGCGCTACCGCGTCGTGATCGACGCCGACACCATCAGCGCCTCGTGAGCAAGCCCCAGGTCCTCGTGATGTTCGGGGCGACGGGAGACCTGTTCTCCCGCAAGCTCCTGCCGTCGCTCGTGCGACTGCACGCCGAAGGACTGCTCGGCGACGTCCGGGTCATCGGCACGGGGCGTCACGCGCCCGACGACGGCTGGACCGACGAGCTGCGCCAGGCCGCGACTGATTCGGTGCCGGACGCGATCGAGGACGCTGTCGACCCGGTCGTCGACCGGATCTCGTTCGTCGTGTCCAGCGCCGACGACGGTGACGACCTCGCCCGAGCGGTGGCCGAGGCCGAGGACGAGCTGGGCGGGTCCGACCGCCTCCTGTACCTCTCGGTCCCGCCGACCGCGATGGTCGACCTGCTCGGCATGCTCGGGAGGACCGGGCTCGCCGACGGCGCTCGGATCGTCGTGGAGAAGCCGTACGGCCTCGACGCCGAGTCGGGTCGCGCGCTGGACGAGGCGCTGCACGCGGTCGTCCCGGAGGACCGGGTCTACCGGATCGACCACTTCCTCGGGTCTGCGGCGGTCGACGACCTCGCCGCGCTCACGCCCGACGGCGTGCAGCAGGTGCAGGTCGACGTGCCGGAGACCCTGGGCCTCGAGGGGCGGGCCGGTTTCTACGAATCCACGGGGTGCCTGCGCGACATGGTCGTGACGCACCTCGCCCAGCTCGTGGGCGTGATCGCCGCGGAGCACGCCGACGGCGACCGCTGGCGCGAGGCTCGAGCCGAGGTGTTCGCCGCGATGGCCGCGCTGCGTCAGGACGAGACGGTGCTGGGCCAGTACGAGGGCTACACCGACGAGGACGACGTCGACGACGACTCCACGGTCGACACCTTCGCCGCGACGACGTTCCACGTGCAGGAGGGCCCCTGGGCCGACGTGCCCTTCGTCGTGCGCACGGGCAAGAACCTCGCGGTGAACCGCTCGGTCGTCACCGTCCGTCACGTCGACGGCTCCGAGCGGGTCGTCGACGTCGACGCGGCGGAGCAGGGGCAGGCGCTCGATCCCTACGCGCGCCTGCTCGCCGACGTCGCCGCGGGCGATCCGCGACGCTTCGTGCGGGGCGACCACGCCGAGCAGCTCTGGCGGGTCGTCGGGCCCCTGCTCGACGCCGACCACGACCCGGCGCAGTACGCGCCCGGCTCCTGGGGCCCGGAGGCCGCGGACGCGCTGCCCGGCCCCGGCGGATGGAGCCTCGCGCGTGGATGACGACGAGAACGACGTCGCCGCCCACGGCCTCATCGGCGACCTCCGCAGCGCCGCGACGGTCGCGCAGGACGGGACGATCGACTGGTTCTGCCCCGGACGCTTCGACGCGCCCAGCATCTTCGCGTCGATCCTGGACGACGAGCGCGGTGGGTCGTGGACCATCCGCCCCGACGAGCCGGTGCGACGGACGCAGCAGTTCTACCTGCCGGACACCGCGATCCTCGCGACGCGGTTCCTGACCGACGCCGGTGTGGTCGAGGTCAACGACTTCATGCCGATCGCGGGACCGCGCGACCCGGACCACCGCCAGCGGATCGTGCGGCGCGTCCAGGTCGTGCGAGGTTCCGCGACGGTGCGCACGCGGCTGGAGATCCGACCCGACTACGCGCGGGGCGACGTCACGATCGGCGCGGTCGACGGCGGCCTCCTGGTCACGGGCGACACCACGCGGATCGGCATCAGTGCGACGACCGAGCTCGAGGTCGAGGGCGACGACGTGGTCGGCCGGTGCGAGCTCCAGCAGGGCGAGTCGGTCCTGTACGTGCTGGAGGTGCTGTCCCCGGAGGACGAGCTGCGGCCGTGCGAGGCGCCCGACACGGCCGACCTGTTCGACATGACGTCGGACTTCTGGCGGTCCTGGCTCGAGGGTTCGTCGTACCGGGGTCGCTGGCGGGAGTCGGTCAACCGCTCCGCCATCACGCTCAAGCTCCTCACGCACGAGCCGTCCGGAGCCATCGTCGCCGCGGCCACGACGAGCCTTCCGGAGGAGATCGGCGGCGAGCGCAACTGGGACTACCGCTACGTCTGGATCCGCGACGCCGCGTTCAGCCTGTACGCCCTGCTGTCCCTCGGGTTCACCGAGGAGGCCGACGCCTTCATGCGGTGGTTGTCGGAGCGGATGGGGGAGGACGCCGACGGCGACCTCGGCCCGCTGCGGGTGATGTACGACATCGACGGCAACCCGCCCGCCGAGGAGGTCGAGCTCGACCACCTGCGCGGCTTCCGCGGCTCCCGACCCGTCCGGGTCGGCAATGCGGCCGCCGGGCAGCTCCAGCTCGACATCTACGGCGAGATCATCGACTCGGTCTACCTGTTCGACAAGCACGGACCGGGCATCAGCCACGACGCCTGGAACGACGTGCGACGGATCGTCGACTGGGTCGCGGAGAACTGGGACCGCGACGACGCCGGCATGTGGGAGATCCGCGGCGACGTCCGCCCCCACACGACGTCGCGGCTGATGTGCTGGGTCGCGCTCGAGCGCACGATCCGCATCGCGCGGACGCGCGGGCTGCCGGGCGACCTCGTGACCTGGTCCCGCGTCCGCGACGAGATCTACGAGCGGATCCACGCCGACTCCTGGGACGGTCGGGCCTTCACCCAGGTCGCGGGTGGGACGGCGCTGGACGCGGGCGTGCTGCTGATGCCCCTGGTCAAATTCTGCTCACCGGTGGACCCGCGCTTCCTGTCGACCCTCGAGGCCATCGAGGAACGGCTGGTGACCGACAGCCTCGTGCTGCGCTACGACGCCGACGAGTCGCCCGACGGGGTGGCGGGCGACGAGGGCACGTTCACGCTGTGCTCGTTCTGGTACGTCGAGGCGCTGACGCGGTCGGGTCGGCTCCACGACGCCGAGATCGCCTTCGAGAAGATGCAGACCTACGCGAACCACCTGGGCCTGTACGCCGAGCAGATCGGTGCGACGGGGGAGCAGCTCGGCAACTTCCCCCAGGCCTTCACGCACCTCTCGATGATCAGCGCCGCGCTGAACCTCGACCGCGCCCTGGGTTGACCTGGGACCAAGGTCCCGGGACTTTTTTCAGGAGATGCTCAGTTTCAGCGTGCGCATTCTGTGACTTAGGTCATATTGAGGGAGACGCTTCGGCGTCGGCACCGCCTCGTTCCGGGCGGCGTCGCAGCATCTCCCTCTCACGCAACAGGAGCACTATGTCCCTCTCGATCGGGCGTCCCGGACGCCTCACCGGAGCAGTGATCGCAGGTCTTGCACTGCTCGTCCCGGTTACGGCCCTCTCGGCGGTCGCCGCCGAGGTGCCGGCTCCGGCCACCAACCTCCGCGTCGTCACCAGCCCGGTGGCTCCCGCGGGAACCTTGAACATCGCCTGGAACGCCTCGACGTCGCCCGACGTCATCGGCTACTCCGTCGACATCTGGACCGGCCCGTTCGGCAACGGCTACCAGAACGACTTCGTGGAGACCGGCGAGCCGCTGACCTACACGATCGACGGGCTCGAGCCGAGCCAGCCGGTCAAGATCGAGGTCACCTCGATCGCGGCCGACGAGGAGAGCGAGGAAGCCGGTCAGCCCGTCACGCTGATCGCCAACACGCTGGGCGACGTCAACGAGGACGGCACGTTCCTCGACACGAACGGCAACACGTTCGCCTACCAGATCGCCTGGCTCGCGACGTCGGGCATCACGACCGGCTACGCCGACGGCACCTTCCGTCCGGGCCAGCCGGTGCTGCGCGAGCAGATGGCTGCGTTCATCTTCCGCTTCTCGGGTGACTCCGAGTACGAGGCCCCGCAGTTCTCACCGTTCGTCGACGTGCCGACCACGGCGACGTTCTACCGGGAGATCTCGTGGCTGTACGAGCAGGGCATCACGACCGGCTACTCCAACGGTGACGGCACGCGATCCTTCGCCCCGTCGGCTCCGGTGCTGCGTGAGCAGATGGCCGCGTTCCTGTACCGCGGCTTCGGTGCCGAGTACTCGCACGGCAGCGAGCCGGCCTCGTTCGCGGACACGCCGAACACCTCGACCTTCTTCAACCAGATCGAGTGGCTCGCCCTGTCGAACATCACGACGGGCTACAAGGAGGCCAACGGCACGCTGACGTTCCGTGGCAGCCAGCCGGTCCTGCGTGAGCAGATGGCCGCGTTCCTGTACCGCGCTGTCGGGATCATCTTCTCCGACAACTTCGGTCCGACCGCGATCCCGGGCGAGGAGTTCGCCCTGACCGAGGACGCCCCGATCGACGCCAGCTGATCGATCAGGACGGCGAGGCCCCGG
>NZ_BAAAME010000002.1:1215313-1220959 GCF_039529015.1 Aeromicrobium alkaliterrae | reverse complement strand
CCGGGGCCTCGTGCCGTCGTGGTCCGGACTACGGTGGCGAGATGGCCACCACCGACGACCTCCCCGCCGGCTCGTCGGGATGGATCCGCGTCCGGGGTGCGCAGGAGCACAACCTGCGGGACGTCAGCGTCGACCTCCCGCGCGACTGCCTCGTGGCGTTCACGGGCGTCTCCGGCTCGGGCAAGTCGTCCCTGGCCTTCGGCACGATCTTCGCCGAGTCCCAGCGCCGCTACTTCGAGTCGGTGGCGCCCTACGCGCGCCGGCTGCTCTCGCAGGTGGGCGCGCCCGCGGTGGGCACGATCGACGGGCTCCCGCCGGCCGTCGCCCTGCAGCAGGCCCGTGGCGCGACCAGCTCACGGTCGACGCTCGGCACCTTGAGCTCCTTGTCCGACGTGCTCCGCCTGCTCTACAGCCGCGCCGGCACTTACCCGGACGGCGCTGAGCACCTCCCGGCCTCCGCGTTCTCCCCGAACACCGCCGTCGGCGCCTGCCCGACCTGCCAGGGCAGCGGCGTCGCCCGCCGCACGAGCGAGGCGCTCCTCGTGCCCGATCCGACGCTCACGATCGACGAGGGCGCGATCGGCGTGTGGGCGACGAAGGCCTGGGTGGGTCTCAACGTCCGCCGCATGGTCACGAAGCTCGGCATCGACATCCACGCCCCGTGGCACACGCTTCCGCAGGCCGACCGCGACTGGCTGCTGTTCACCGACGAGACCCCGCGCATGCTGCTGCAGGGCAACAAGCAGGGGGAGGCGAGCGCGTACCACGGCCACTGGTCGTCGGCCGAGACGTTCCTGATGCGCAACCTCGCGAAGACGCAGTCGGCCTCGCAGCGCGAGAAGCTCGAGGCGTTCATCGCCGACGGACCGTGCCCGACGTGCCACGGCAAGCGGCTGCGACCGGCGGCCCTGGCGGTGACGTTCGCCGGGGTCGACATCGCCGACATGGCCGCGATGCCCCTGTCGAGCGTGTGCCAGCTGCTCGACGACGGGCTGGAGCAGCAGGCACGAGGTACCGACCGGCACGGCGCGGCCGCGGCGTCAGCGGCTCGCTCGCTGGTCAAGGACTTCGGAGCCCGGGTCGAGGCGATCATCTCGCTCGGGCTCGGCTACCTGTCGATGGACCGCTCGAGCACGGCGCTCTCCGCGGGCGAGCTGCAGCGCGTGCGCCTGGCCGGGCAGCTCCGCGCGGGGCTGTTCGGGGTGCTCTACGTGCTCGACGAGCCGTCGGCCGGTCTGCACCCCGCCGACTCGGAGGCGCTCTACGCCGCGCTGCGCGAGCTCGTCGCGGCCGGGAACTCCTTGTTCGTCGTCGAGCACGACCTCTCGATCGCCCGCAGCGCGGACTGGGTCGTCGACGTCGGACCGGGAGCCGGGGTCCTCGGGGGGTTGGTCGTGCACAGCGGACCGCCGGAGGCCCTGGCGTCCGTCGAGGGCTCCGCCACGGCCGAGTTCATGTTCGGTCGCGACGAGACGCCGGTCCACACGCCGCGACTGCCCGACGAGTGGCGCGAGATCGACCACCTGGCGACGAACAACCTCCAGGACGTGACCGTCCGGCTCCCGATGGGCGTCATGACGGCCGTCACCGGCGTCTCGGGTGCCGGGAAGTCGTCGCTGCTGACGGCGATCGCCGAACGCCTGGACGCCGACGACGAGCGTCGTGTCGTCGCGATCGACCAGCGCCCGATCGGCCGGTCGCCGCGGTCCAACCTGGCGACCTACACGGGACTCTTCGACGCGGTGCGTCGCCTGTTCGCCGCCACGCCGGAGGCGAAGGAGCGGGGTTGGGCCGCCGGCCGCTTCTCGTTCAACGTCGCCGAGGGACGCTGTCCGACGTGCGAGGGCGAGGGCTTCATCGCCATCGAGCTGGTCTTCCTGCCCACGAGCTACTCCTCGTGCCCCACCTGCGCGGGTTCCCGGTACAACCCCGAGACGCTCGAGGTGCAGTACCAGGGTCGCGACGTCGGCCAGGTGCTCGCGATGACGGTGCACGAGGCCTCCACGTTCTTCGACGACGTCCCCGGCATCACCCGGTCGTTGACGACGCTGCTCGACGTCGGCCTGGGCTACCTGACCCTCGGGCAGCCCGCGACCGAGCTCTCCGGCGGTGAGGCGCAGCGCATCAAGCTCGCGACCGAGCTGCAGCGCCCGCGCCGCGACGGCACGGTGTTCGTGCTCGACGAGCCGACCGGAGGATTGCACCCCGTCAACGTCCGCGACCTCGTGCGGGTGCTCGGACGACTCGTGGACACCGGCGCCACCGTCGTGGTCGTCGAGCACGACATGCGGGTCGTCGCGGCGGCGGACTGGGTCATCGAGATCGGCCCCGGCGGCGGGGACCGTGGCGGGCGGGTCATCGCCGCGGCGACGCCGGCCGACGTCCTGGGCCTGGACGGCAGCGTGACCGCTCCGTACCTCGAGCGCCACCTGGCGACGAGCCGTGGCTCCGACTCCTAGTCTGGGGGCGTGACCCCAGGACCTGCGATCGTCCTCATCGCCCCCGACCATCCCGACGAGATGCAGGCGGGCTTCGCGCGCTACGTGCAGGAGTACGACGTCCGGGTCACCGGGTCGTGCGTCGAGGCGCTCGTCACGACGCGCGAGATCCTCGTCGCCGGGGGCACGGTCGCCCTCGTGGCGAGCGAGTCGGTGCTGCCGGACGCCGAGGTGCTGCACTGCTTCGCGAAGCTCCGCGAGAAGGTGCCGACGGCGCGCCGCCTCATCGCGGCGCACTGGGACCGGTTCCTGACCGACGCCCCCGCGCTGCGCTCGGCGATGGCCCGGGGCGAGTTCGACGCCTTCCTGCTGATGCCGCGCGGCACCCGCGACGAGGAGTTCCACCACGCCGTGACCGAGCTGCTCTCGGACTGGGGTGCCACCGTGCCGGACCCCGAGGTCGTCTCGGTCAAGGTCATCTCGCCCGTCCGCGACGGCCTGACCCTCGCGATCCGCGACTTCCTGGACCGCATGGGCATGCCCCACCGGGTGTGGGAGCCCGACACCGACGCGGGCCGGCACGTGCTCGACCTCTGGGACGGGGAGGTGGCGTTCCCGCTGGTCATGGCGAGCGATCGTCGGGTGATCCAGCCCTCGACCGTGCGCGAGGTCGCCCAGGCGTTCTACGGGGCCCCGACCGAGATCGACGTCGACCAGGTCGTCGACCTGGCCATCGTCGGCGGCGGACCCGCCGGACTCGCGGCGGCGGTCTACTCGGCGTCGGAGGGCCTGTCGACGATCGTGCTCGAGGCCGAGGCGATCGGCGGCCAGGCGGGCACCAGCTCGATGATCCGCAACTACCTGGGTTTCCCGCGGGGGATCTCCGGCATGCGTCTGGCCCAGCGAGCGCGCAACCAGGCGCTCCGCTTCGGCACGCGGTTCTACGCCGGCCAGGTCGTCGACGAGCTGCGGGTCGGGGTCGACGGCCAGCCGCACGTGCTCTGCACCGACACCGGCGAGGTGCGGGCCCGCACGGTCCTGGTCTCCAGCGGCGTGGCCTACCGCAAGCTGCGCGTCGAGCCGCTCGAGGAGCTCGTCGGGTCGGGCGTCCACTACGGCGCGGCGATGTCCGCCGCCCGCGAGATGGAGGGCCGCGACGTCTTCGTCGTCGGCGGCGGGAACTCCGCCGGGCAGGCTGCGGTGCACCTGGCCCGCTTTGCGCGCTCGGTCACGATCGTCGTCCGCCGCCCCACGCTGGCCGCCACGATGTCGTCGTACCTGATCGCCGAGATCGAGCTCAACCGGCGCATCTCGGTGCGCCCCTCGACCCAGGTCGTCGACGGCGGTGGCGAGGCCCGTCTGGAGTGGCTCGAGCTCGAGACGGCCGGGGCCGGTCGCCAGCGCGTCGACGCCGGGGGCCTCTTCCTCCTGCTCGGCGCCGAGCCGCACTGCGAGTGGCTCCCCGGTGAGATCGTCCGCGACGGCGACGGCTTCGTCCTGACCGGTCGCGACGTCCCGAAGGAGCTCTGGATCGGCGACCTGCCGCCTGCGAACCTCGCCACGTCGGTGCCGGGGGTCTTCGCCGCCGGCGACGTCCGCGCCGGGTCGATGAAGCGCGTCGCGTCAGCGACCGGCGAGGGCGCCTCCGTGGTCTCGCTCGTGCACGCTCACCTCGGCGCCGGCTGAGGCACGCTGCCTGACACCATTGCGGCATGACTGCCTACTGGATCAGCACGTACCTCGAGGTGCACGACGCCGACAAGCTCCAGGCCTACGCCGAGCTCGCGGGCCCGGCCATCACCGCCGCCGGCGGCACGTTCCTCGCCCGCGGGCTGCCGAGCGCCTACTACGAGGCCGGGCGCTCGGAGCGCTCGGTCGTCATCGCCTTCGAGTCGGTCGAGGCGGCCGTCGCCGCCCACGACGGCGAGGCGTACCAGGCGGCGCTGGAGGCGCTCGGCGACGGCGTGACGCGCGACCTCCGCATCGTCCCTGGGGTCTGAGGAACGAAAATCTGGATTCTCCATCCTGACGGTGTGATCGGGGTCATAGTGAGCCAGGCGCACTCGCGCTGGTTCCGACTCGAGTCACCGGGCCGGGGCAGATCTCCTCATCCCCCCAGGAGCTTGCATGTCCACCTCCATCCGACGTCACCGACGTCTCGTCGGAGCGCTGATCGCCGGTCTGGCGCTCACGCTCGCGCCGGCGGCCACGCTGTCGGCCTCGGCAGCGCCCGGCGACACCCCGGCGCCGCCCACGAACCTGCGCATCGTCAAGACGCCGACCCCGCCGCCCGGCGAGGTCACGGTGGCGTGGAACGCTTCGGCCACGCCGGACGTCTCCGAGTACCAGATCACGATCTACGGCCCCAGCTACTACGACTTCCTCTACGTGGACGCCGAGGACCCGCTGTCGTACACCATCACCGACCTGATCCCCGGCGCGCCGGTGTACGTCGAGATCCGTGCGCTCAAGGACGAGACGTTCTCGCAGGAGGCGTTCATCCAGGCGTCGAGCCTGGGCGAGGGTGAGGTCCTGCCGTTCACCGACACCGTCGGCAACACGTTCTCCTACGAGATCAACTGGCTCTCGTCGCTGGGCGTCACGACCGGTTACGCGGACGGCACGTTCCGTCCGGGCCAGGCCGTGCTGCGCGAGCAGATGGCCGCGTTCCTGTTCCGCCTGGCGGGCGACGACTGGTACGAGGCCCCGCAGTTCTCGCGCTTCACCGACGTGCCCACCACGGCCACGTTCTACCGCGAGATCTCCTGGCTGTACGACACGGGCATCTCCACCGGTTACTCCAACGGTGACGGCACCCGCTCGTTCGCCCCGTCGCAGCCGGTCCTGCGTGAGCAGATGGCGGCGTTCCTGTACCGCGCGTACGACTCGGGATACACGCACGGCAGCGAGCCGGCGTCGTTCCGCGACGTCCCGTCCTCGTCGACGTTCTTCAACCAGATCGAGTGGCTCGCCCTGGAGGGCATCACGACGGGCTACGCCGAGCCGAGCGGCAAGCCGAGCTTCCGCGGTGGTCAGCCGGTGCTGCGTGAGCAGATGGCGGCGTTCCTGTACCGCGCCAACGGTCTGTTCTTCAGCAACGAGGGCCCGAGCGGCGAGCTCGCGCCGTCGGCCATCCCGGACGGTGCACCGCTCGACGTCTACTGAGACGTCGCGTGACGCACTGAGTCACTGACCACGACGCCCCGGG
>NZ_BAAAME010000002.1:1125857-1215273 GCF_039529015.1 Aeromicrobium alkaliterrae | reverse complement strand
CGGGGCGTCGTGCTGTCCTGGCGGCCGATCAGCGCCAGGCACCGCGCTCGTACTGGGGCGGGTACGGCGCGTCCTTCGCGTCGACGCCCAGCTCGTGCGCCGCGCGCAGCGGCCAGGAGGGCTCACGGATCGCGGCGCGGCCCAGCATCACGGCGTCGGCGCTGCCGTCGTCCAGCACCGCCTGGGCCTGGGCCGGCTCGGTGATCAGGCCGACGGCCGAGACCGGCAGGTCGGCGCCGCTGCGGATCGCCGCCGCGAACGGCACCTGGTAGCCCGGCTCGACCGTGATCTGCTGGTGCGCGACGGCACCGCCGGAGGACACGTCCACCAGGTCGACGCCGTGGTCCCTCAGGACGCCGGCGAGGCGCGTCGACTGCTCGACGTCCCACCCGCCCTCGGCCCAGTCGCTCGCGGAGATCCGCACGAACAGCGGCTTGTCCGCGGGCCAGACGGCGCGCACCGCGTCGACGACCTCGACGACGAGGCGGATGCGGTTCTCGAACGATCCGCCGTAGGCGTCGGTGCGATGGTTCGACAGGGGCGAGACGAACTCGTGCAGCAGGTAGCCGTGCGCCGCGTGGATGTCGACGACGTCGAACCCCGCACGGTCGGCGCGGACGGCGGCGTCGGCGAACGCCTGCACGACGTCACCGATCTGGTCGGTCGTCAGCGGAGCGGGCTCGGCGTAGCCCTCGAAGGCGTCGGCGCTGGGGGCGAGGGTCCGCCATCCGCCGTCGTCCTGGGGGACCGAGCCGGTGCCGTCGGCGAAGGGGGCGTACGTGCTGGCCTTGCGGCCGGCGTGCGCGAGCTGCACCGCGGCGAGGGCGCCCTGCGACTGCACGAAGGCGACCACCCGGGCCCACGCGTCACGCTGGCGGTCGTTCCAAAGGCCGGCGTCCTCCGGGCTGATCCGCCCCTCGGGGACCACGGCTGCCGCCTCGGTCGTCACCAGGCCGAACCCACCGGTCGCGTGGCGGCCGAGGTTCACCAGGTGCCAGTCGGTCGGCACGCCGTCGCGGGCGGGCACGGAGTACTGGCACATCGGGGACAGCCAGATGCGGTTGCGGGCGGTGCGCCCGCGCAGGGTCAGGGGCTCGAAGAGAGAGGTCACCTCCGGGACAACCGCCGCCGGGCCGCCACCATTCCGTCACGGCGTCGTTCCCAGCGCCCCACCGCGAGCATCACGACCCCGGCGAGCGCCCACCCGGCGAGGAGATCGATGACGTAGTGCTCGGCGTAGTAGACCAGCGCGAAGCCCATCGTCGCCGGGTACAGCAGGGTGAGCCACCGCCATGCCGACCGCCCCCGGGCGACGAACCAGAGCGCCACGAGCATGGCGATGCCCGAGTGCAGGGACGGCATCGCCGCGACGGGGTTGCCGACGGCTGCGAGTGCGACGTGGAACCCGTCCAGGCCGATGACCTCCCACCCCCGGCCCGTGAGCCGAGGCGTCGAGGCGTCCAGGTAGCCGTCGCGCGAGGCGAGCCACGGCGGGGCCATGGGATACAGCACGTAGATCACGAGACCGGCGACGTTGATCGCGAGGTACCGGGTCAGCCAGGCGACCCAGGCGGTGCGGTCGCGGATCCACAGCACGAACGCGAGGCCGAGCCCCAGGACGAAGTGGCTGAAGTACACGGTCGTCAGGACGACGTCGTACCAGCGGGGCTCGGTGCTGCGCAGGCACGGGTCGCCGCACAGGGCGTGCTGCAGTGTCTCCGTCGGCAGGTGCCCGCCGAACATCCACCGGTCCACCTCGATCGGCATCGTCCAGTGCACGGGCATGCCGATCAGCTCGTCGGACAGGCCCCGGCTGTAGAGGTAGAGCACGAGCACGGCGAACGCGGGCCACCAGTCGCGCACGAAGTTCACGTGCGCCGCGACGGGCGACCCGGCGTACCAGGCCACGGCCGCGAGCCAGAGCCACACGAACATCTGGAACGGGTCCGACGGCAGGCCGACCAGCACGATCCACGTCACGAGCGCCACGGCGTAGGCGGCGAGCGCGAGGGCGCGCGTCCTCATCGGCACACCCGCTCGGCGACCTCGCCGCGGTCGAGGTCGGCACGCAGCCACACCACGTGGCCGCAGGGCACGGCGACCGGGCGGTAGCGGTCGTCGACCACCAGCTTCAGGGCGGTGGGGTCGACCGCCCAGGTGTCGAAGTCGGACCACTCGACGACCCACGTCGGCGCATTGGGTCCCTGCAGGACCGCGACGAGCTCGGCCAGGTCGGGGTCGCGCACCCGGATCGGCAGGCTCCAGAGGTTCTCGTAGGGGCTGTCCATCCCCGCCGCGAGCAGCACGTTCGGCTGGCCGTAGGCGACCACCATCGTGTCGCCCAGCTCTGCGGCATCGCGCACGGCCCGTCCGACCTGCTCGGCGTCGGACCCCTGCTGGCTCCCGGTGGACAGGGAGTAGCCCAGCGTGACGGCGAGCGCCGATCCCAGGGCGACCGCTCCGACGCGGCGGGGCCAGGACCCCAGGGCGCCGACGAGCAGACCGGCTCCGAGGGCCGCCGCGGGGACGAGCTGGACCAGGTAGTGCGCCCAGTAGCTGCCGCCGAGGAGCGCCACCGCGCTGGCCGCCACGAGGGTCGCCGCCGTCGCGACGACCGCGGGCTCGCGGCGTCGGCGCGCGGAGAGCACCAGCACGCCGACCGTGATCATGGCGATGCCGCTGACCGCCCAGGTCGCCAGCAGGACCAGGAGCCGCTCGTCGGTCGCGCCGGACGCCGAGCTGCCGATGACCCGGCCTGCGTCGACGCGGAACACCACGAGGGCGTCGACCAGGTCGAGCAGGTCGGTCCCACGCAGGACCGTGCCGAGCGCGAGGACACCGACCGTCGTGAGTGCCCCGAGGACGCCTCCGAGGAGGATCCTCGTCGCGCGGCGACGCTCCGTGGGCTGCGACCAGGCGAGCACCGCCAGCAGCACCACGGCGAACACGAAGCCGTCGACGGTCGACTGCTTGATCGCGAGGGCGGCGGCCGCCGCGGCCCCGGCGGCGACCGCCCACCGGCCCGAGGTCACCGGTCGGTTCAGGGCCAGCAGCGTGCCGAGCAGCGAGGCTGCGACGAACGGGGCGGCGAGCAGCTCGCCGTTGACCCGCGCCGTGCCCAGCCACGGCGAGGCGCACAGCACCGCAGCCGTGGTCGCTGCGGCGAGGGCGGGGGCGCGTCCACCGGCCGTCGCGGCGGCGGCTGCGACGAGCACGATCGTGGCCGCGGCGGCGACGCAGCCGAGGACGCGCAGGGTCGTGAGGTCACCGGCGAGGTCGAAGATCCACAGCAGCAGGGGCGGTCGGTCGACCCAGTAGTCGCCGTACAGCGAGCTGCCTCGATCCCAGGAGCGGGCCACGACCAGGAAGCCGGCCTCGTCGTTGCCCGCAGGCACGCCCAGGAAGGGAAGGCGCAGGACGACGCCCACCAGGGCGAGCCCCAGGACGGTCAGGGTCGTGCCGCGATGCCCGAGATGCATAGCCGGTCCCTTCCGGTGACGCCGTGCCAGCACCTTAGCCACGAGGTGAACGTCGCGTGTCGAGAAGGCGACGAAGCCCGTCAGGCCTCGACGCTGCGACAGTCGCGCTGGGCGAGGCCGAGGGCGTCCCACGGCCAGCCGGGCACGCCGAGGACGCCGGGGTCGAAGGCCGCGACGATCAGGGCGCGGTCCCCGGACTCGAGCGCTGCCAGGCGCTGGGTGTACGCGTCGAGCCGGTCCTGGGCGAGCTGCGTGGCCTCGGCCCAGGCCGCCGGATCGGGCGCGTCCTCGTCGACCAGCGCGAGGTCGTCGACGGTCTCGCTCCACTCGTCGCGCAGGGCCCGTACGGCGGCGAGGTCGTCGTCCGTGGCCTGGACCGGCTCCCCGTCGCGCACCGCGAGGACGATCTCGAGGCTGCGGCCGAGCAGGTCCTGGAAGCCGAGCTCGCTGCGCCGCTCCACGACGACCGAGCACACGCCCGCGACGGCGACGACGAAGTCGCTGAACTCCGGGTTCGGGCCCGGGTCGCCCAGCAGCGTCTCGCAGTCGCGACCCACGAGGTCGAGCTCCTCGAGGGCCTCGGTCAGGCCGGCGGTCTCCGCGGGTGCGGCGAGATCGTCGGAGTCGTCGACGGGCCAGGACCCCTCGGCCAGCGCGATGCGCTCCTCGTACGTCGAGGCACGCTCCTCGAGTGGCGCGAGGACCGTCTCCCACGCCTCCTCGTCGCTGACGCCTCGCAGCGCCTCGATCTCGGCGTCGAGCTGGTCGAGGCCCTCGGCCAGGGCGTCGCTCCACGCCGCGAGGTCGTCCTCGGCGGGGGTGTCCTGGCTGATGGCTGCGGTCAGCACCTCGAAGGACGCGTCCTGGGCTGCGGCCACGACGTCGGCGTCCCGACCGTCGAGCACGTCGCTGCAGGCGCCGGCCGGCTCGGCGTTCGCCGGGGGTGCCGGGGACGGGTTCGGCGGCGGCTCCGGGTCGCTGCACCCGGCCACGAGCACGCTCGTCGCCACCGCGCAGGCGGCTGCCGACACCAGACGCGATCCGCGACCCCGAAGCATGCGCCGAGTCTAGGAGCGGCGGACCGGGGCCGCCGTGGGGACTGCTCCCCGACCTACATCTCCTCGTGGGTCTCGGGATCGCCGCCGAACAGGCGCCCGTCGGGGCGACCGAGGGCCGTGATCGCGGCGATCTCCTCCGGTGTGAGCTCGAAGCCGAAGACGTCGAGGTTCTCGCGCTGGCGCTCGGGCGTGGCCGACTTCGGGATCGGCAGGGCACCGAGCTGCACGTGCCAGCGCAGGATGACCTGGCCGGGGGAGACGCCGTGCGCCTCGGCGGCCGCGACGACCGGCGTCTCGGTGAACGGCGCCTGTCGCTTGCCCATCGGGCTCCACGACTCGGTCAGGATCCCGCGCGTCGCGTTGACGGCGCGCATGTGCTCCTGCGGAAAGTACGGGTGCAGCTCGATCTGGTTGACCGCGGGCGCGACTCCGGTCTCGGCGATGATCGCGTCGAGGTGCTCCTCGGTGAAGTTGGAGACGCCGATCGAACGGACGAGGCCCTGCTGCTGCAGGTCGACCAGGGCCCGCCACGCCTCGGCGTACTTCCCGACGCTGGGGTTGGGCCAGTGGATCAGGTGCAGGTCGAGGTGGTCGAGCCCGAGCCGGGCGAGCGACTCCTTCGTCGAGGTGATCGCGTCGTCGTAGCCGTGGTGTCGACCGGGGATCTTGCTGGTCACGAAGACCTCGTCGCGCGGCAGGCCGGAGCGGCGCAGCGCCTCGCCGACCGTCTCCTCGTTGCCGTAGTTCACGGCGGTGTCGAGCAGGCGGTAGCCGGCACCGAGGGCGGAGGCGATGGCCTCGGTTCCCTCCGCGTCGTCGAGGGAGTACGTGCCGAGGCCCAGGGCCGGGAGCGTCGTGCCGTCGTTGAGCTGCAGGAGCGGAGCGGTCGTCATGTCTCCACGGTAGGCAACGGGTCCCAGCACGCCGCGAGGCGTCAGCTGGGGGAGTAGCGACGCTCGGGACGACCGGTCGCCCCGTACTGCAGGCGCACGCTGGCCCGGCCGACGGCGACGAAGTGCTCGAGGTAGCGGCGAGCGCTGACGCGCGACAGGCCGACGGCGTCGCCGGCCTCGCTTGCCGAGAGCTCGCCGCGCACCCGCAGTGCCTCCAGCACGGCCGTCGCCGTCTCCTGGCTGAGCCCCTTCGGCAGGTTCGCGGCGACGAGCGTCGCGCCGAACGCGCGGTCGATCGAGGCCTGGTCGATCGCTCCCTGGTCGACGTCCTCGAGCGCACCGAGCGCCTCGAGCGAGGTGCGCACGGCCTCGAGCCGCGACGACAGGGCCGGGTGCTCGAAGGGCTTGACGAGGTACTGCTGCGCGCCGCCCAGGAGGGCCGAGCGGACGACCTCGGAGTCGCGCTCGGCCGTCACCATGATGACGCCGACCTCGTGCCCGTCGCCGCGCAGGCGGCGCAGCACCTCGAGCCCGTCGAAGTCGGGCAGGTGCACGTCGAGCAGCAGGATGTCGGGCACGAGGTGCTCGACCTGCGAGATCGCCTCGGTGCCGGTGCGGGCCGTGCCGACGACCTCGAAGCCGGGGGTGCGCTCGACGAACTTCTGGTGGATCCGGGCGACCATGAAGTCGTCGTCGACCACCAGCACGCGCAGGTCGCGGGTCGTCATGCGAGCACCTGCCCGGGCGTGCTCGTCAGCAGCGGGACGGTGAACGTGAAGCGGGCCCCGCCCCCGGTCGGGTGGGTCAGCACCACGGCGCCACCGCGTCGGGCGGCGATGAGACGCACCAGCGGCAGACCGATGCCCCGGCCGCCCAGGACCTCGGGCTTGGTCGAGAAGCCGCGCACGAAGATCGAGTCGCGCAGCTCGGGAGCGACGCCGGGTCCGGAGTCGGTCACGACGACCTCGACGTCGTCGCCCCGCCGCGCCACGCGCACGACGACCTCGGCCGGGTCGTGGCCGCGGCACGCGTCGATCGCGTTGTCGACGAGGTTGCCGATCACGGTCGTGAGGTCGGCCGAGAGCTCCCGGTCGAGTTCCGGGAGGCGGGACGCGTCGTCGAGCACGAGACGCACCGCGGCCTCCTGGGCAGCCGACGACTTCGCCACCACCAGCGCTGCCACCGCGGGGTCGGCCACGTGGTCGCGGATGTTGGCGTCCAGGTCGGCGCGCTCGCGCGTCAACGAGCCGAGCAGCTGCGACAGCTCGTCGTACTCCTCGAGCTCGACCAGGCCGGAGATCGTGTGCAGCCGGTTCGCGAACTCGTGGGTCTGCGCCCGGAGCGTGTCGCTGATCGACAGGTTCGAGCTCAGCTGGTTGCGGAGCGACACGAGCTCGGTGCGGTCACGCATGGACGTGACGCTACCGATGCCCCGACCCTGGCTGCGCGCGGAGCGGCGGTTCGCCACCAGGACGCGGTCGCCGACGACCACGACCTCGTCGTGCGCGTCGTCGTGGTCGCTCAGCAGCGCGCGGACGTCGGCCGGCAGGTCGAGCGAGGCGACCCGTCGGCCGACAACGTCGCCCCGCAGGCCGAGCAGCGTGCGGGCGCCGTCGTTGAGCAGCGTCACCCTGCCGTCGGTGTCGACCGCCACGACCCCCTCACCGATGCTGTGCAGGAGGGCTTCGCGGTGATCGGCCAGCGTCGCGATCTCGTCGCTGCCGAGACCACGCGTGCGTCGCTTGAGGACGCGCGAGACCCACCACGTGCCCAGGCCGCCGGCGAGGGCCCCGATGCCGAGGAACAGCGCCAGGTCGGTCGTGCCGTCGGTCAGGCGGTCCCACAGGCGGGGGTACTCCTGCGCGGCGACCGTGAAGCCGATCTGGTTCCCGTCGTCGGCGATGACCGGGGCGTGGGCGACGACGAAGCGCTCGCCGTCGATCGTCTGGTCGCCGCTCCAGCCGCGGCCGTCGTCGATCTCGCTCTCGTCGATCTGCACCTGCGAGCCGACCTGGGACGGGTCGGAGGAGGCGATCACGGTGCCGTCGACGTCGGCGATCGCGACGACCGTGGCGCCCGACAGCTGCAGGCCGCGGTCGACCATCGGCGCGAGGGCGCGGGTCGCACCGGGTTCGGTCAGCTCGGTGCGCACGACCGAGACGTTCGCGATGTACTCGGCGACCGATCGCATCGCGCTGCCGCGCTGCTCCTCGAAGGCCGTCGTGCTCTGGCGCAGCGAGATCATCCCGACCACGACCAGCACGACGAGCATCACGACGAGCTGCAGGACCAGCACCTGGCCGGCCAGCGTCATCCGGCTCCGTCGCATGACCACTATGACCACAACCTCCTTTGCGTCCATAAGAGTGACGCACGCCACATGATGGCCCAAGATCGTCCCGACCCAGGAGGAACCATGACACCACGACGCTGGATCCGCGGAATCGCGGCAGCGATGGCCGTCGTCCTCACGCTGACCATCTCGGCGTGCGGAGTGACCCGTGACGCGGGCGACCCCGACAACCAGCGACTTCGGATGATGATCCCCAACAGCCCGGGCGGAGGCTACGACCTGACGGGTCGGGCCGCGGCGCGGGTCATGGAGGAGGACGAGATCACCGGTCGCTTCGAGATCAACAACATCATCGGCGCCGGCGGCACCGTCGCGATGCAGCGCCTCATGAACGAGGAGGGCGCCGACGACCTGATGCTCGTGATGGGGCTCGGCGTCGTCGGCGCGGTCTTCACCAACGGCTCGGACGCGACGGTCGATAAGGCCACCCCGATCGCCGGGCTCGTCGCCGAGGCCGAGGGCATCCTGGTGCCCGCCGACTCGCCGTTCCAGACCGTCAACGACTTCGTCGAGGCGTGGATCGCCGACCCGAGCTCGATCACGGTCGGGGGCGGCTCCTCACCGGGCGGCCCGGACCACCTGTTCCCGATGCAGCTGGCGCAGACGGTCGGCATCGACCCGACCGACGTCAACTACATCACCTACGACGGCGGCGGCCCGCTGACGACGGCGCTCCTGGGCTCCAAGATCGACGTCGGGATGTCGGGCCTGGGCGAGTTCCAGGGCCAGATCGACAGCGGCGAGCTGCGGGTCCTGGCGGTCTCGGGCGCCGAGCGCCTGACGACGGTCGACGCCCCGACGCTGATCGAGAGCGACATCGACTTGGAGTTCCTCAACTGGCGCGGCGTCCTCGCTCCGCCGGGGATCTCCGAGGAGGCGAAGCAGAACATGGTCGACCTCCTGACCGAGATGCACGACACCCCCGAGTGGCGCGAGGCCCTCGAGACGAACGGCTGGATCGACAACTTCATGGTCGGCGAGGAGTTCGAGGACTTCCTCATCGAGCAGAACGACCGCGTCGAGTCGACGCTGAAGGAGCTGGGACTGACATGACGACCCTCGAGAACACCCCGCCGCAGGCGGACCGCGGCAAGGTCGTCGACACGGCACAGTACGGGCTCGCGGGCTTCCTGCTCGTCGTCGGCGTCGTCGTGCTGGTCGACGCGGCCGGCCTGCGGGACGGCTTCGCCGATCAGCCGGTCCAGCCACACACGTTCGGCTACATCGTCGGCACCGTCCTGGTCCTGCTGTCGGTGCTGCTGGCCGTCGCGACCTTCCGCGGCGACGTGGCCGAGGAGGAGAGCGGCGAGGACGTCGACCTGACGCAGGGGAGCGACTGGGCGACGGTCGCCAAGCTCGGCGCCATCTTCCTCGTCGTCGTGCTGACGATCAGCTGGCTCGGCTGGGCCATCGTCGGCGCCTTCCTGTTCGCGGGAACGGCGTGGGTCCTCGGCAGCCGCCGGCTGCTGCTCGACGTCGCGATCGGCGCGGCGCTGTCGATCCTGACCTGGTACGGCTTCTACGTGGGGCTCGGCATCCCGATCCCCGCGGGCATCCTGGACGGAGTGCTCTGACATGGAGCTGCTGATGGAGGGGTTCGCCACCGCGCTGACCCCCACGAACCTGATGTTCGCCGTGATCGGCGTCCTCCTGGGCACCGCCGTCGGCGTCCTGCCCGGCATCGGACCGGCCATGACGGTCGCCCTCCTGCTCCCCGTGACGTACAGCGTCGAGCCGAGCAGCGCGCTGATCATGTTCGCCGGCATCTACTACGGCGGCATGTACGGCGGCTCCACGACCTCGATCCTGCTGAACACGCCGGGGGAGTCCTCCTCGGTCGTCACGGCGCTCGAGGGCAACAAGATGGCGAAGGCGGGACGAGCGTCGCAGGCGCTCGCCACGGCCGCGATCGGCTCGTTCGTCGCCGGCACGATCGGCACGGTGCTGCTCGTGCTCCTGGCGCCCAACATCGCCGACCTCGTCGTCCAGCTGGGTGCGCCGTCGTACTTCGCGATCATGGTGCTGGCGCTGTTCGCGGTCACCGCGGTGCTCGGGTCGTCCAAGCTGCGGGGCTTCGTCGCCCTGTTCCTCGGCCTCGCGATCGGCCTGATCGGCACGACGACGGGCCAGGCCCGTCTGACCTTCGGCTCGCCGAAGCTCGCCGACGGCATCGACATCGTCGTCGTCGCGGTCGCGATCTTCGCGATCGGTGAGGCGCTGTGGGTCGCGGCCCACCTGCGCCGCCGCCCGCTCGACATCATCCCGGTCGGACAGCCGTGGATGAGCCGCTCGGACTGGTCGCGCTCGTGGAAGCCGTGGCTCCGCGGAACGGCCTTCGGGTTCCCGTTCGGTGCCCTGCCTGCCGGTGGCGCCGAGGTGCCGACGTTCCTGTCGTACATCACCGAGCGTCGTCTGACCAAGCACCCCGAGGAGTTCGGCAAGGGTGCCATCGAGGGCGTGGCGGGGCCCGAGGCGGCCAACAACGCCTCGGCCGCCGGCACCCTGGTGCCGCTGCTCTCGATCGGCCTGCCGACGACGGCCACCGCCGCCGTCATCCTGGTCGCGATGCAGAACTACGGCCTGCAGCCGGGTCCGCAGTTCCTGGACGCGAACCCGGAGCTCGTCTGGGGTCTGCTCGCCAGCCTGTTCATCGCGAACGCTCTGCTGCTCGTGATCAACCTGCCGATGGCGCCGCTGTGGGCCAAGCTCCTGCAGATCCCGCGTCCGTACCTGTACGCCGGCATCCTGTTCTTCGCCTCGCTGGGCGCCTACAGCGTCAACTTCGACGCGTTCGACCTCGGCCTGCTCGGCGTGCTCGGCGTGCTCGGGCTCGCGATGCGACGGTTCGGCATCCCGGTCCTGCCGCTCATCATCGGCGTGATCCTCGGCCCGAAGCTCGAGGAGCAGCTGACCACGGCGCTCCAGATCTCCAGCGGCGACGTGTCGACGCTGTGGAGCGAGCCGGTCGCGATCGTCGTGTACGTCATCATGGCGCTCCTGCTGGTCGCCATGGCGGTGTCGTCGCGGCGGAGCCCCGTCGCGGCTCCGAAGGACGAGGAGAAGGTGTCAGCATGACGGTCGTGGTGGCCTGGTCGGCCGACGAGTACGGAGCGGCAGCGCTCGCCCACGGGGCGGCGCAGGCCGGACAGCGACGCGAGGACCTCGTGGTCGTCAACGTCACCCGGGGCGACGCCCTGGTCGACAAGCGGTACGCCGCCGACGACGAGATCGCGCGGGTCACGACGGCGCTCGAGGCCCTGGGCCTCGACGTCCGCGTCGTGCACGGCGTGGTCGACGACGTCAGCGGTGCCGTGGTCGAGGAGATCCAGCGCTCGAGCGCGACGCTCGTCGTGGTCGGCATCCGGCACCGGTCGCCGGTGGGCAAGATGCTGCTCGGCAGCGTCGCGCAGCGCATCATCCTCGACGCGCCGTGCCCCGTCCTCGCGGTCAAGCCCGACGACGCGGCCGACCTGGTCTGACCCGAGCCCCCCGAGGGGCGGTGGATCTGCCACCGAAAGGCTGGCTTCACGGGATGGGCGGTGGATCCGCCACCGTATGAACACTCATACGGTGGCGGATCCACCGCCCTGTGGCGTGGTCGGCGCTTTCGGTGGAGGATCCACCGCCCACCCGCCTCCAGAGGTCAGGCAGACGGCTCCGCGGGGGCCTCACTCGCCGCCTCGGGGATCGCGCACACGCCGTCGACGCACACGGGGGCGTCCGCGTCGCCGACGAGCTCGAACGGCCCGGTCACGCGGATGCTCCGGCCTCGGCGACGACGCGCTCGAGCGCCGAGACGAACACGTCGGGCGACTGCGCACCTGAGACGGCCAGACGGCCGTCGAAGACGTAGAACGGCACCCCGCCGATCCCGTACTCGATCGCCTGCTCCTGGTCGGCCTTGACCGCTGCGAGGTAGGTATCGTCGCTGAGGACCCGCAGGACCTCGTCGCGGTCCAGCCCGACCTCGGCCGACAGGTCGGCCAGCTCCTCGGCGCGGTTGAGGTTGCGGCCCTGCTCGAAGTACGCCGAGAGCAGGCGCTCCTTGAGCTCGACCTGCCGTCCGTTCGCCTTCGCGTGGTGCAGGGCCTGGTGGGCCAGCACCGTGTTGGCGTGCTGCAGGGCGTCGTAGTCGTACGCCAGGCCCTCACCGGCCGCGAGCTCGGTCATCTGCACCAGCATCTGCTCGGCCTGGGCCTGCGGCAGTCCCTTGTGCTTCGCCAGGAACTCGGCCTCGGTACCGGCGTAGTCCACCGGGGTGTCGGGGGAGAGCTCGAAGGAGTGGTACTCGACCTCGACCTCACCGTCGAAGCGCGCCACGGCCTGCTCGAAGCGGCGCTTGCCCACGAAGCACCAGGGGCAGGCGATGTCCGACCACACGTCGACCTTCACGGAGTTGCTCATGCCCGGTCCAACATCGCGACACGTGCGCGTGTTCCCGACACTTCGCGTTCACCTGCTCGTGGGAGCATCGGCCGGTGACCGACCCCGCGGCCTCGCCGCAGATTCGTGCTGCGGCCTCGCCGCTGCTCCGTGCCTCGGCCGCTCCGTCGCCCCGCACCCTCGTCGAGGTGCTGCGCACGACGGTCGACACCGTCCCGGAGTCGCCGGCGATCGACAACGGCGCCGAGGTCCTGACGTACGCCGAGTTCTGGGAGCGCTCCTCGCTGCTCGCGGACGAGCTGCACACGCTCGGCGTCGGCCGCGGTGACCGGGTCGGCATCCGCATCGACTCGGGCACGGTCGACCTCTACGTCGCGATCGCCGGCGTGCTCGTCGCCGGAGCTGCTTACGTGCCGGTCGACGTCGACGACCCCGCCGAGCGCGCCCGCACCGTGCTGGGCGAGGCCGCCGTCGCGGCGGTGGTCGGCGACGGCCTCCAGGTCGCCCTGCGCCGACCGGCCCGCGAGCTCACAGGCGAGGAGCGCGACCTCCCGTCGACCGAGGACGACGCCTGGATCATCTTCACGTCCGGCTCGACCGGCACGCCGAAGGGCGTCGCGGTCCGCCACCGCAACGCGGCGGCCTTCGTCGACGCCGAGGCGCGCTGGTTCCTGCAGGACGCGCCGCTCGGCCCGGGCGACCGCGTGATGGCGGGCCTCTCCGTCGCCTTCGACGCGTCGTGCGAGGAGATGTGGCTCGCGTGGCGCCACGGCGCGTGCCTCGTGCCCGCGCCGCGGTCGCTCGTCAAGAGCGGCGCCGAGCTGGGCGGCTGGCTCGTCGCGAACGGCATCACGGTCGTCTCGACCGTCCCGACCCTCGTCTCGTTGTGGCCCACGTCGGCGCTCGACCGGGTCCGCCTGCTGATCCTGGGCGGCGAGGCGTGCCCGCCCGAGATCGGGGCTCGGCTCGCGACGCCCGATCGCGAGGTCTGGAACACGTACGGACCCACCGAGGCCACGGTCGTGGCTTGTGGTGCGCAGCTCGGCCCCGAGGGGCCGGTGCGCATCGGCCTGCCGCTCGACGGGTGGGACCTCGCGGTGGTCGACGCGCAGGGGAACCCGGTCCCGGAGGGCCAGCCCGGCGAGCTGATCATCGGTGGCGTCGGCCTCGCCCGCTACCTCGATCCGGCCAAGGACGCCGAGAAGTACGCCGCGATGCCGACGCTGGGCTGGGACCGCGCCTACCGCAGCGGCGACGTCGTCGTGAACGACCCCGAGGGCCTGCTGTTCCAGGGCCGGGCCGACGACCAGGTCAAGATCGGGGGACGCCGCATCGAGCTCGGCGAGGTCGACAGCGCGCTGCTGGGCCTGCCCGGCGTCGTCGCGGCAGCGTCGGCCATCCGCAAGAGCGCGGCCGGCAACACGGTCCTGGTCGGCTACGTGCGGGTCGACGACGAGTTCGACGGCACCGCCGCCACGCAGCACCTGCGGGCGACGATGCCGGCGCCGATGGTGCCGCGGCTCGCCCAGGTCGAGACCATCCCGACCCGTACCTCGGGCAAGGTCGACCGCGACGCGCTGCCCTGGCCGCTGCCGGCCGACGAGTCGGCCACCGCGGACCTCGGTCCGGGTGCCACCTGGCTCGCGGGCATCTGGCGCGACCTCCTCGGGTCCAGCCCCGACGGTGCGGACGCCGACTTCTTCGACCTCGGCGGCGGCAGCCTGACCGCGGCCCAGCTCGTCGCCCGCGTCCGCGAGGAGGTGCCGGAGCTCACGGTCGCCGACGTGTACGAGCACCCGACCCTGGGCGACCTCTCGACGGTCCTCGAGGCCCTGCGCGGACGCGACGCCCGCTCGAACGAGACGGCGCACCCGGTGCCGGCGGCCTCCCAGGTCGCTCTGTCGGTGGCGACCGCCGTGGCGCGCACCGTCGGCGGGCTGCGCTGGCTCGCCTGGACCGGCGTCGGCGTGCTGGTGGCCCGCTCGTGGTTCGACGCCACGTGGCTGCCGGACCTCGCGTGGCCCGGCGTGCTCCTGGCCTGGATCCTGCTCGTGCTCCCGCCCGGCCGGGTCGTGGTCGCGGCGCTGCTCGTCCGCGTCGTCCTGCTCGGGGTCGGCCCCGGCACGTACCGCCGCGGCGGGGCGACCCACGTGCGGGTCTGGTTCGCCGAGCGTCTCGCCGACGAGGTCGGTGCCACGGGCCTGTCCTCGGCATCGCTGACCACGGTCTACGCCAAGCTCCTCGGCTGCCAGGTGGGCCGCGGCGTCGACCTGCACACCATCCCGCCTGTCACGGGCCTGCTCACCCTCGGAGCCCACTGCTCGCTCGAGCCTGAGGTCGACGTCGCCGGTCACTGGGTCGACGGCGGCACGTTCCACCTCGGCCACGTCACGGTCGGCAAGAACGCGCGCGTCGGCACCCGCAGCACCCTCGCCGGTGGGGCCGTCGTCGGCGACGGCGCCGAGATCGGTCCCGGCTCGGCGGTGTTCGGGACGGTTCCCGCCGGCGAGTACTGGTCGGGCGCTCCGGCCGAGCCGGTAGGGCCGGCGCGGGGTCCGGCCATGGCGACCAAGGCCGCCCGCAGCCGCGGCTGGATGATCGCCTACGGGCTCACCGCCCCGGCACTCGCGGCCCTGCCCGGGCTCTGCCTCGCGGTCGCCGCGCTGTCGTGGATCGCGGTCGCGGGCGTTCCCGACGACCTGGGTGCCGCGCTGCGCACCTCGCTCCTGGCGGTCCCGGTCGTCACACTCGCCGCCGGCCTGCTCCTGGCCGGGGCGATCATCGCGATCGTGCGCCTGCAGTCGCGGCGCCTGGAGCCCGGCACCCACCCGATCCACGGCGCGCAGGCCTGGCGCGCCTGGACCGTCGTGCGCCTGCTCGACGAGGCCCGCGGCTGGCTGTTCCCGTTGTACTCGAGCTTCCTCACCCCGACCTGGCTGCGCCTGCTCGGCGCGAAGATCGGCGACGACGTCGAGGCGTCGACGGTGCTGATGATCCCGAGCCTCACGACGGTCAACGACGGGGCGTTCCTCGCCGACGACACGATGCTCGGGATGTACGAGCTCGGCGGCGGCTGGCTGCGGGTCGAGCGGGTCAAGATCGGCCGCCGTGCCTTCGTCGGCAACTCCGGCATGACGGCCCCGGGGCGCAAGGTCCCCAAGGGCGGCCTGGTGGCGGTGCTGTCCGCGGCCCCACGGCGCGGCACGGCCAAGGCCGGGTCGTCGTGGCTCGGGAGCCCCCCGGTGCAGCTGCGTCGGTCGGCCGGGGAGAGCGACACGTCACGCACCTTCGAGCCGCCTCGCCGCCTGCGCGTGCTCCGGGCGCTCGTCGAGGTCTGCCGCATCGCGGCCGTCTGGGTCTCGGCCTGGATCGGCGTGCTGGTCGTGGCCACGCTGCTCCTGCTGCTGGACGAGACGTCGGTCGTGGTCACGGCCCTCGTCGCGGGACTCGTGCTCGCGGGCGCCGGCGTCGTGGCGGCAGCGGTCACGACGGCCGCGAAGTGGGCGCTGGTCGGCCGCATCCGCACGGGTGGTCACCCGCTCTGGAGCGGATTCGTCTGGCGCAACGAGCTGGCCGACGCCTTCGTCGAGGTCGTCGCGGCGCCGTGGTTCACCCGCCACGTCCTGGCGACACCCATCCTGAACGCCTGGCTGCGCTCCCTCGGCGCGCGGATCGGCCGCGGTGTCTGGTGCGAGTCCTACTGGCTCCCGGAGACCGACCTGGTGCGGCTCGACGCGGGCAGCACGGTCAACCGAGGGTGCGTGGTGCAGACGCACCTGTTCCATGATCGGATACTCAGCATGGACACGGTCAGGTTCGCCGCGGGCGCCACGCTCGGCCCGCACGGCGTCGCCCTGCCGGCCTCCTCGCTCGGCCGTCACGCGACGGTGGGTCCGGTCTCGCTGGTCATGCGGGGTGAGGCCGTCCCGGCCAAGACCCGCTGGATCGGCAACCCGATCGGTCCCTGGGTCGACGCCGGATGAGGGGCCCGCTCAGCCGCCTCCGCGGTCCGCGTGACAACGAGGTCTACGTGCCGCACCACGGCGACCCGGGCTTCGCGGTGCAGCACTACGACCTCGACCTGACGATCGTGCTCGTCACGAACTCGCTCTCGGGTGTCGCGACGCTCTCGTGCCACGCCCTCGAGGACCTCGACGACTTCACGCTCGACCTGTACCGCCTGCGGGTCTCCAAGCTCAAGGTGGACGGCGCGGCTCCCGCCAAGTTCACCCAGCGTCAGCACCGGCTCGTGGTGCGTCCCCGCCGGACGATCCCGGCGGGCACCGACTTCACGGTGCAGATCTCGTACCACGGCTCGCCCCAGCCCATGCCGGGCCCGGACGGCGAGGCCGGGTGGGAGGAGCTCGCCGACGGCCTCATCGTGGCGTCGCAGCCGCACGGTGCCCCGAGCTGGTACCCGTGCAACGACCGTCCCGACGACAAGGCCACGTACGCGTTCGGGGTCACGGTGCCGCAGGGCTACACCGCGGTCGCGAACGGTCGCGCGGGGCAGGTGCGCCGCCGCGGCAGCACGGTGCGCTACGAGTACGCCGAGTCCTCGCCCATGGCCAGCTACCTCGCGACCGTCCAGGTCGGCCGCTACGTGCCGCTGACGGGCACGGCCGCCGGCGTCGACCTCACGACCTGGTGCCCGCCGTCGCGCCGCTCGGAGGTCGGCAAGGCCTTCGCCGACCAGCCCGCGATGATCGAGGCCTTCAGCCGGCTGTTCGGGCCGTACCCGTTCGACACCTACGCCGCGGTCGTGACCGACGACGAGCTGGAGATCCCGCTGGAGGCGCACAGCCTGTCGATCTTCGGCTCGAACCTCGCCGACCGCGAGTGGTCGGCGCAGCGGCTGATCGCCCACGAGCTGGCGCACCAGTGGTTCGGCAACAGCGTGACGCTGCGCCACTGGCGCGACATCTGGCTCCACGAGGGGTTCGCCTGCTACGCCGAGTGGCTGTGGTCCGAGGAGTCCGGCGGACTCACGGCCGACGCCCAGGCCCAGGAGCACCACGCGCGGCTCGCCGACCAGCGCCAGGACCTCGTCCTGGCCGATCCGGGCCCCGACGACATGTTCGACGACCGCGTCTACAAGCGCGGGGCGCTGACCCTGCACGCGTTGCGGCTGCGGCTGGGCGACGAGCCCTTCTTCGACCTGCTGCGCGCGTGGTCGGAGCGGCACCGCCACGGCAGCGTGACGACCGACGACTTCGTCGACCTGGTCGTCGAGCTCACGGAACTCGACGGTGCCGAGTTCTTCGGCGCCTGGCTCGACGAGACGGCGCTGCCGGCGCTCACCTGACGACGAGCTCCCACTCCTGCGTCGAGTCGACCGCGAGCGCGGCGACGTAGACCGACGGCGCCATCAGCAGCCGGGTCGTGAGGTGGGCCGGGTCGGGGGCCGTGATCCCGGCGCCGACGCACTTGCCGCGGGCCTCCCGGCGCACCCACGCGCGGCGGCCGGCCCCGTCGACGTCGATCCCCACCGGCGCCTGCGCCGACCAGGCCACGACGGCGACGTCCTCGTGTCGCGAAAGGCTCACGTGCCCTGCGCTCTCGGTCGGCGGCGGTCCGGCCCGACGCACCACCGGCCGGCCGTGCGAGCTGGATCCGCAGTCGGGACAGATGCGCGACTCGACGACGTCCTCGAGCCCGATCCCGAGCGCCGTGGCGACGGCCCGCCGCAGCAGCTGCTCGTCGTCGGCGCTGCCCCACGTGACCTCGACGCGCACGGGACCCTCGTTCTCCACCCGGCAAGTGTGCGGCAAGGTTGGAACATGGCCCGCGGGACCGAGGTGCAGCTCGACGGCCCGGTCGACGAGCGGGCGCGCTCGCTGCTGGGACGCACGTTCACGGCGCACGGCGTCACGGTCGTGCTGACCGAGGTCGAGGCCTACGGCGGCGTCGACGACCCGGCCTCGCACGCCTTCACCCGGACCCCGCGCTCGGAGGTCATGTACGGCCCGTCCGGGCGCCTGTACGTGTACCGCTCCTACGGGATCCACCACTGCGCCAACGTCGTGACCGGCCCGACCGAGCAGGCGGCGGCCGTCCTGCTCCGTGCCGGTCGGGTCGTGGCCGGGCTCGACCTGGCCCGCGAGCGCCGCGGGGCGGTCCCCGACGACCGGCTGGCCCGAGGGCCCGGCAACCTCGCGCAGGCCCTCGGCATCAGCCTGGCCGACCTGGGCACCCCGGTCACCCGTGGTGGGCCCCTCGGTCTCGGTGAGCGCGTCGAGGAGCCCGAGGTCGTCGCGGGGCCGCGGGTCGGTGTCTCCCTGGCCGCTGACGTCCCCTGGCGCTTCTGGACGGCGGGCGATCCGTCGGTCTCGGCCTACCGCCGATCCCCGCGCGCGCCTCGATAGTCTCGCGAGCATGACCCACGTCCTCGACGACCTCGACGCGCGCGGCCTGCTCGCGCACACGACCGACGCCGACGCCCTGCGCGCGGCCCTCGACGACGGACCGATCACGTACTACGTCGGATTCGACCCGACGGCGCCGAGTCTCCACGTCGGCAACCTGCTGCAGCTGCTCACCGCGCGTCGTCTGCAGCTCGCCGGTCACCGGCCGCTGATCCTCGTCGGCGGGTCCACCGGGCTCATCGGCGATCCCAAGCAGTCGGGGGAGCGGGTCATGAACTCCCCGGAGACCGTCGCGTCCTGGGTCGAGCGCATCCGGGCGCAGGTCGAGCAGTTCGTCTCGTTCGAGGGCGACAACGCCGCGACCGTGGTCAACAACCTCGACTGGACCAGCCAGATCAACACGATCGACTTTCTGCGCGACATCGGCAAGCACTTCCCGGTCAACCGCATGCTGGCCCGCGACGTCGTCAGCAGCCGGCTCGAGTCCGGGATCAGCTACACCGAGTTCAGCTACGTCCTGCTGCAGTCGCTCGACTTCCTCGAGCTCTACCGGCGCCACGGGTGCGTGCTGCAGACCGGGGGCAGCGACCAGTGGGGCAACCTCACGGCCGGGGTCGAGCTGATCCGACGGTCGGACGGGGGGAAGGCGCACGCGCTCGCAACCCCGCTCATCACCAAGGCGGACGGCACGAAGTTCGGCAAGACCGAGTCCGGCACGATCTGGCTCGACCCCGAGCTGATGAGTCCGTACGCGTTCCACCAGGCCTGGATCCAGGCCGAGGACGCGAAGGTGGGGGAGTACCTCAAGCAGTTCACCTTCGTGCCGGTCGACGAGGTGGACGCCTTGATGGCCGAGCACGCGGAGGCTCCGGGACGACGTGTGCCCCAACGACGTCTGGCGCGTGAGCTGACGACCCTCGTGCACGGGGAGGCCGAGGCCGACGCGGCCGAGCTGGCCGCGACGGCCCTGTTCGGACGGGGGGAGCTGAGCGACCTCCCGGAGTCCACGTTGGCGGCGGCCCTGGCCGGCGCGGGGGTGGCCGAGCTCGACGGCACCGCGACGATCACCGACGCCCTCGTGGCGGCCGGGCTCTCGGACAGTCGATCCGCGGCCCGTCGTGCCGTCACCGAGGGAGGCGCGTACGTGAACAACGTGCGCGTCGACGATCCCGAGCAGACCCTGGCCGTCACGCCTGCGCTGCACGGCTCCTGGATTGTTTTGCGACGCGGAAAGCGCCAAATTGCAGGCGTGAAACTCCCTGCCTGAGGTCCTGTGACCGGGGTCACGCCGTCTCGATTTGACGGTTTGCGAAACAGCCGCGTAATGTTCTTCTTGTTGCTCAGCACGACGGAGCGCAAGGCGGGAACGCCGGGCGATCGGAGCTAGCAGCCACTTGAACCGAAACGGTCAACGCCAGGAACGCTTCCCGGACCATTGAGTCTGGGGCAGATCCGGAAACTGACCGCTGACAACGGAGAGTGACACGGGAAACGAACCCGGTTTGACCGGGTGGAGACAGAGCGTGTAGGTTAGAACAGTTGCCCCGAGCGGCTAGCCCTTCCAGGGTGAACCGCAGGTGAGCGTCTGATCCTTGAGAACTCAACAGTGTGCCAAAAGTCGACGAATTATCAGTACAAAACCCCCGTCGACGGAGGACTTCGGTCCAATGTCGTCGAGGACAATTCCGACAATTAGATTGTCAGCAATCAAAATTGTCAGTATCAACTCAAGTTGTTACCCAGCTTCGGCTGGGAAAACTTTCAACGGAGAGTTTGATCCTGGCTCAGGACGAACGCTGGCGGCGTGCTTAACACATGCAAGTCGAGCGGTAAGGCTCCTTCGGGAGTACACGAGCGGCGAACGGGTGAGTAACACGTGAGCAATCTGCCCTTCTCTTTGGAATAACCATTGGAAACGATGGCTAATGCCGAATACGACTTCCTTTCGCATGTTAGGAAGTGGAAAGCTCCGGCGGAGAAGGATGAGCTCGCGGCCTATCAGCTTGTTGGTGAGGTAATGGCTCACCAAGGCGACGACGGGTAGCCGGCCTGAGAGGGTGACCGGCCACACTGGGACTGAGACACGGCCCAGACTCCTACGGGAGGCAGCAGTGGGGAATATTGGACAATGGGCGAAAGCCTGATCCAGCAACGCCGCGTGAGGGATGACGGCCTTCGGGTTGTAAACCTCTTTCAGCAGGGACGAAGCGAAAGTGACGGTACCTGCAGAAGAAGGACCGGCCAACTACGTGCCAGCAGCCGCGGTAATACGTAGGGTCCGAGCGTTGTCCGGAATTATTGGGCGTAAAGGGCTCGTAGGCGGTCTGTTGCGTCGGGAGTGAAAACTCAGGGCTTAACCCTGAGCGTGCTTCCGATACGGGCAGACTAGAGGGATGCAGGGGAGAACGGAATTCCTGGTGTAGCGGTGGAATGCGCAGATATCAGGAGGAACACCGGTGGCGAAGGCGGTTCTCTGGGCATTACCTGACGCTGAGGAGCGAAAGCATGGGGAGCGAACAGGATTAGATACCCTGGTAGTCCATGCCGTAAACGTTGGGCGCTAGGTGTGGGGACCTTCCACGGTCTCCGTGCCGCAGCTAACGCATTAAGCGCCCCGCCTGGGGAGTACGGCCGCAAGGCTAAAACTCAAAGGAATTGACGGGGGCCCGCACAAGCGGCGGAGCATGCTGATTAATTCGATGCAACGCGAAGAACCTTACCTGGGTTTGACATATACCGGAAAGCTGCAGAGATGTAGCCCCCCTTGTGGTCGGTATACAGGTGGTGCATGGCTGTCGTCAGCTCGTGTCGTGAGATGTTGGGTTAAGTCCCGCAACGAGCGCAACCCTCGTCCTATGTTGCCAGCACGTAATGGTGGGGACTCATAGGAGACTGCCGGGGTCAACTCGGAGGAAGGTGGGGATGACGTCAAGTCTTCATGCCCCTTATGTCCAGGGCTTCAAGCATGCTACAATGGCCGGTACAAAGGGCTGCGAAACCGCAAGGTGGAGCGAATCCCAAAAAGCCGGTCTCAGTTCGGATTGGGGTCTGCAACTCGACCCCATGAAGTCGGAGTCGCTAGTAATCGCAGATCAGCAACGCTGCGGTGAATACGTTCCCGGGCCTTGTACACACCGCCCGTCACGTCATGAAAGTCGGCAACACCCGAAGCCGGTGGCCCAACCCTTGTGGAGGGAGCCGTCGAAGGTGGGGCTGGCGATTGGGACGAAGTCGTAACAAGGTAGCCGTACCGGAAGGTGCGGCTGGATCACCTCCTTTCTAAGGAGCAACTGGCCAGAGCTTCGGTTCTGGTCCAGGCGCATCGATCGCAAGCGAATGTCTTGCGCGATGCCGCTCACTAGTGGACGTCGACTATTTGGCTCGATGATTGATCAAACGCTGTCAGTACATCTGGCTTGCCAGAACGGAACCTCAGCCGGCGTCGTCATCGAATCAGGCACACTGTTGGGTCCTGAGGGATCAGGCTTTACGCTGATCTCTCGGACCGCCCACCCCACGAACCACGAGCAGCAGCTCGCAGGCGTGGAAACATGGGACGGTACCGACCGTATCTTGAGAACTTCACAGTGGACGCGAGCATCTTTGTAGTAATGAACAACAAGCTACTAAGTGCACATGGTGGATGCCTTGGCATCGAGAGCCGATGAAGGACGTTGGAGTCTGCGAAAAGCCCCGGGAAGGTGACAACCGACCTGTGATCCGGGGATGTCCGAATGGGGAAACCCACCTGGAGGAAAGTCCAGGTACCTGCGCCTGAACACATAGGGCGTTTGGAGGGAACGTGGGGAAGTGAAACATCTCAGTACCCACAGGAAGAGAAAACAACCGTGATTCCGGAAGTAGTGGCGAGCGAAACCGGAAGAGGCTAAACCTCAGTGATGTGATAGCCGGCAGGCGTTGTCACTGGGGGGTTGTGGGGCCGCATGGCTGATTCTGCCGAATCAGCAAAGAGTCACAAACCATGAGTGAAGTTGAAGCGGCTGGAAAGTCGCGGCACAGAGGGTGAGACCCCCGTATACGTAAGCTCATGGCTCTTTTGCGTCACCCCGAGTAACACCGAACCCCTGAAATTCGGTGTGAATCTGGCGGGACCACCCGTTAAGCCTAAATACTCCTCGATGACCGATAGCGGACTAGTACCGTGAGGGAAAGGTGAAAAGTACCCCGGGAGGGGAGTGAAATAGTACCTGAAACCATGTGCATACAATCCGTTGGAGCAGTTCTTCGGAACTGTGACAGCGTGCCTTTTGAAGAATGAGCCTGCGAGTTAGCGTTCAGTAGCGAGGTTAAGGCGTAGAGCCGTAGCCGTAGCGAAAGCGAGTCCGAATAGGGCGATTGAGTTGCTGGATCTAGACCCGAAGCGGAGTGATCTATCCATGGGCAGGTTGAAGCGCGGGTAAGACCGCGTGGAGGACCGAACCCACCTAGGTTAAAAACTGGGGGGATGACCTGTGGATAGGGGTGAAAGGCCAATCAAACTCCGTGATAGCTGGTTCTCCCCGAAATGCATTTAGGTGCAGCGTTGCGTGTTTCTTGTCGGAGGTAGAGCACTGGATGGGCTAGGGGGCCTACAAGCTTACTGAACTCAGCCAAACTCCGAATGCCGATAAGTGAGAGCGCAGCAGTGAGACTGTGGGGGATAAGCTTCATAGTCGAGAGGGAAACAGCCCAGACCATCAGCTAAGGTCCCAAAGAGATTGCTAAGTGGAAAAGGATGTGGAGTCGCAGAGACAACCAGGAGGTTGGCTTAGAAGCAGCCACCCTTGAAAGAGTGCGTAATAGCTCACTGGTCAAGTGATTCCGCGCCGACAATTTAGCGGGGCTCAAGCAATCCACCGAAGCTATGGGATTCATATAATAGGTAGGCCTTCGTGGTCCAGCCGTATGGATCGGTAGGGGAGCGTCGTGTGGCGAGTGAAGCGGCGGGGTAACCCAGCCGTGGATGCCACACGAGTGAGAATGCAGGCATGAGTAGCGAATGAGGAGTGAGAAACTCCTCCACCGAATGACCAAGGGTTCCAGGGTCAAGCTAATCTTCCCTGGGTAAGTCGGGACCTAAGGCGAGGCCGACAGGCGTAGTCGATGGACAACGGGCTGATATTCCCGTACCGGCATTGAATCGCCCATGCAGAATCCAGTGATGCTAAGTGCCCGAAACCGGCCTTCAGACTCTTCGGAGTCACTGGCCGGCAGAGCGCACGACCCGATCTGGTAGTAAGCAAGCAATGGTGTGACGCAGGAAGGTAGCTCAACCGTGGCGATGGTAGTCCACGGGCAAGGTCGTAGGGCGAGTGATAGGCAAATCCGTCACTCATATGCCTGAGAGCCGATGCGGAGACGTTTTAGTCGAAGTGAGTGATCCTATGCTGCCGAGAAAAGCATCTAGCGAGATTCAGAGCCGCCCGTACCCCAAACCGACTCAGGTGGTCAGGTAGAGAATACTAAGGTGATCGAGTGAACCATGGTTAAGGAACTCGGCAAAATGCCCCCGTAACTTCGGGAGAAGGGGGACCGGATTCGTTATAGGACTTGCTCCTAGAAGCGTTGAAGGTCGCAGAGACCAGGCCCAAGCGACTGTTTACTAAAAACACAGGTCCGTGCTAAGTCGAAAGACGCCGTATACGGACTGACTCCTGCCCGGTGCTGGAAGGTTAAGGGGACGTGTCAGCGCAAGCGAAGCACAGAACTTAAGCCCCAGTAAACGGCGGTGGTAACTATAACCATCCTAAGGTAGCGAAATTCCTTGTCGGGTAAGTTCCGACCTGCACGAATGGAGTAACGACTTGGGCGCTGTCTCAACCATGGACTCGGCGAAATTGCACTACGAGTAAAGATGCTCGTTACGCGCGGCAGGACGGAAAGACCCCGGGACCTTTACTATAGTTTGGTATTGGTGTTTGGTTCAACTTGTGTAGGATAGGTGGGAGACTGTGAAGCTTGGACGCCAGTTCAGGTGGAGTCAACGTTGAAATACCACTCTGGTTGTACTAGATATCTAACCTAGGTCCATTATCTGGATCAGGGACAGTGCCTGATGGGTAGTTTAACTGGGGCGGTTGCCTCCTAAAATGTAACGGAGGCGCCCAAAGGTTCCCTCAGCCTGGTTGGCAATCAGGTTTCGAGTGTAAGTGCACAAGGGAGCTTGACTGTGAGAGTGACAGCTCGAGCAGGGACGAAAGTCGGGACTAGTGATCCGGCGCTGGCATGTGGAAGCGGCGTCGCTCAACGGATAAAAGGTACCCCGGGGATAACAGGCTGATCTTCCCCAAGAGTCCATATCGACGGGATGGTTTGGCACCTCGATGTCGGCTCGTCGCATCCTGGGGCCGTAGCAGGTCCCAAGGGTTGGGCTGTTCGCCCATTAAAGCGGCACGCGAGCTGGGTTTAGAACGTCGTGAGACAGTTCGGTCCCTATCCGCCGCGCGCGTAGGTAACTTGAGAAAGGCTGCCCCTAGTACGAGAGGACCGGGGTGGACGAACCTCTGGTGTGCCAGTTGTTCCGCCAGGAGCACTGCTGGTTAGCTACGTTCGGAAGTGATAACCGCTGAAAGCATCTAAGCGGGAAGCACGTTTCAAGATGAGGTTACCCACTGGATTAACCAGGTAAGGCCCCCAGCAGACCACTGGGTTGATAGGCCGGAGGTGGAAGTGCAGCAATGCATGCAGCCGACCGGTACTAATAGGCCGAGGGCTTGTTTCACCACTACGAAGTCGCGTCCACTGTGAGGTTCCTGAGCTACGGCCGGGAACCATGAGAACTGCACCAGCCCTCGGGCCGGCCGCAGGATCTCGCTTGGTTTTGTCAGCTCAATAGAGTTTCGGCGACCATGGCGAAGGGGAAATACCCGGTTACATTTCGAACCCGGAAGTCAAGCCCTTCAGCGCCGATGGTACTGCACTGGAGACGGTGTGGGAGAGTAGGACGTCGCCGGACAATTTTTAGCGCGAGGCCGCTCCTTCGGGAGCGGCCTCGCTGCATTTCATCTGCAGTTTCGGAGGTAGGACAATGGTGGATTCCCGTCCAGGACGTGGCGATCGCCAAGGACGTCCCGGTGGCTCGCGCGGTGGAGATCGCCCGCGCAGCGGCGGAGGCAGCAGCAGCGGTGGCTCTGGCGGCGAACGCCGAGGAGCCCGGGGCGGGGAGCGCGCCCAGGGTGGCCGTCCCGCCGACGAGCGCCGTCAGCAGGGCACCGGCGGCCGCGGCGGCAAGACCGGCGGCAAGCCGGGTGGCAACCGTTCGCAGGGTCGCCGGCCCCAGAGCGGCGGAGACCGTCCGTGGCGTGACCGCCCGGGTCGTGAGGGCCGTGAGGACCGCACCGCCGACCAGAAGATCTATGACGGACCGGACATCCCGGACGACATCAGCGCGAAGGATCTCGACAAGCACGCTCGCCAGGCCCTGCAGGGTCTGCCCGAGAAGCTCGCCGAGCGCGTCTCGCGCCACCTCGTGATGGCGGGCCTGCTGATGGCCAGCGATCCGGAGACCGCGTACCTGCACGCCCTGGCTGCCAAGGCCCGGGCCAACCGCAACGCCCTCATCCGCGAGGCCTGCGGTGAGACCGCTTATGCCGCCGGCAAGTACTCCGAGGCGCTGGCGGAGTTCCGCGCGGCCAAGCGTCTCAGCGGGCAGCAGATGTACGCGCCGATGATGGCCGACTGCGAGCGCGCCCTGCGTCGCCCGGAGAAGGCCCTGGCCTACGACACCCCCGACGTCCGCAAGACCCTCGACGACGCCGGGAACATCGAGCTCAGCATCGTGGTCGCCGGCGCCCGTCGCGACCTCGGTCAGGTCGAGGCCGCGATCCGTCTGCTCGAGACGGAGCCGCTGAGCTCGGCGTCCCGTGCGCCGTGGGTCGCTCGCCTGCGGTACGCGTATGCCGACACCCTCTTGGCCGCCGGTCGACGCGACGAGGCCGTCGAGTGGTTCCACCGCACGGTCGCGGTCGATGGTGACAAGGCGACCGACGCCGAGGAGCGCGTCGCCGAGCTGGAGTGACGTCTGTCCACAGGGCCCCGTCGTCCACGGCCTCCCCGGAGGCCGTGGCGGCGGGGCTTCGTCATGTCCAGGATCGGGACATGGACGAGACAACAGCGAATGACGTACGGCTCCGGGGACGTGTCTCCGGGGGCCCGGTGACACGCTCCCTCCCCAGCGGGGACGAGCTCGTGAGCCTGCGGATCGTCGTGCCGCGCAGCGCCGCGGCGCGGAAGCGATCCAAGGCGACGGTCGACACGATCGAGCTCACGGCGTGGACGGCGGCTCTTCGCCGGACGGCATCTCGGCTCAGCGAGGGGGACGTCATCGAGGTCACGGGCGAGCTCCGGCGTCGCTTTGCGCGTGGCAGCGGTGGGCCGCAGTCGTTCATGGGCGTCGACGTCACCTCCTGCCGCCGTGTCCGGGCCGATCCGGAGGCTCGCTAGCCTCGTCCCATGGAACGCGGAGCACGCCTGTCGTCGAGCACGTCGCCGCTGGCAGAGCACCATGACCTGGTGCTGCTCGACCTGGACGGCGTCGTCTACGTCGGACCGGACGCCGTGCCCCACGCCGTCGAGGCGATCCAACAGGTCGGGGACTCCGTGGCCTACCTGACGAACAACGCGACGCGTCCGGCCGCAGACGTCGCCGAGCACCTGCGCTCGTTCGGGCTCAGCCTGACCGACGAGGCCGTCGTGACCGCGGGCCAGGTGGTCGCCGACCTGGTGCTCGCCGAGGTGGGCGCGGGCGCGCCCGTCCTGCTGGCCGGTGCCGACGGGATGCGGGTCGCCCTCGAGCACGTGGGCTTGCGGGTCGTGACCTCTCTGGAGGACGATCCCCGCGCGGTGGTGCAGGGCGGCGTGATCGACGTCCGGTGGAGCGAGCTCGCGGAGGCCTCGTACGCCATCGCGGCTGGGGTGCCCTGGTTCGCGTCCAACCCCGACCTCACCTTCCCGACGCCGCGCGGTCTCGCCCCGGGCAACGGGGCGATGGTCGACGCCGTGGCGCTCGCGACGGGTACTCGGCCGGTCGTCGCAGGAAAACCGGAGCGCCCGATCTACGACGAGGCGCGCCGTCGCACCGGAGCCGCGAGTCCGATCATGGTGGGGGACCGTCCCGACACCGACATCGACGGGGCGATCGGTGCCGACATCGAGAGCCTCGTCGTCCTGACCGGGGTGTCGTCCCTGAGCGACGTCATGGGGCTGCCTGAGGGCAGTCGCCCCGGATTCGTGGCCACTGACCTGCGTGGACTCCACGAGGTCCACCCCCCGGTCGAGGTCGCTGACGGCCGCGCGACGTGCGGTGAGGCTGTCGCCGAGCTCCGGAACGGTGAGATCATGGTCAGCGGCGCCGAGGAGCGCAGCGTCCCCGCGCTCCGCGCGGCGGTGGCGCTGGCGTGGGACACCCGCGACCGTGGCGCGTACCTGTCGACCCTGGATGTGAGGATGGACGCATGAGCGAGCGTCAGCGAGCGGTCCCCCCGCCGGTCGAGCCGACGGGGCACGACGCGATCGACGAGGCCCTCGAGGCCCTGAGGCTCCTGGGCGACCTGCCCGTCACCGAGCACGTCGCCACGTACGACGCGATCCACCAGGTCGTGCGCACCTCCCTCGCCGAGGCCGGCCGAGCGGAAGGGTCCGGCACGCCGTGACCCGTCGCGTGCGGCTCGATGCCGAGCTCGTGCGCCGCGGACTCGCCCGGTCGCGTGACCACGCCGCCGGACTGATCGAGGCGGGCGCCGTGCGGGTGGGAGGCACCGTCGCGACGAAGGCTGCCACCCAGGTCGGCACCGACGCCGCCGTCGTGGTCCGCGAGGACACCGGACCGTCGTGGGCGTCCCGCGGCGCGCACAAGCTGCTCGGCGCCCTCGCGGTGTTCGAGCCGCTGGGGCTCACGGTCGAGGACCGTCGCTGCCTCGACGCCGGCGCCTCGACCGGCGGCTTCACCGACGTGCTGCTGCACCGGGGCGTGCGCGAGGTCGTCGCGGTCGACGTCGGGTACGGCCAGCTCGTCTGGGAGCTGCAGAACGACGAGCGCGTGCACGTGCACGACCGCACCAACGTCCGCACGTTGACGCCCGAGCAGATCGACGGTCCGGTCGACCTCGTCGTCTCCGACCTCTCCTTCATCTCCCTGCGCCTGGTGATGCCGGCGCTGGCCGCCTGCGCACGTCCGGACGGCGACATGGTGCTCATGGTCAAGCCGCAGTTCGAGGTCGGACGTGAGCGTCTGGGCAAGAATGGAGTCGTGAGGGATCCCCAGCTCCACGCGCAGGCCGTGGTCGACGTCTGCCACGCGGCGCAGGCGGTCGGCTGGGGCACGCGCGCCCTGGCCCCGAGTCCGTTGCCCGGCCCGGCCGGCAACGTCGAGTACTTCTGCTGGCTGCGGACCGACGCCGAACCGGTCGACCCGACCGACGCCGCGCGCGCCGTTGCCGAAGGACCCCTGGAGGTCGACGCATGAGCGATCTGGTCACGAGCGACCACGGCACCCGCACGGTCCTGGTCGTGACGCACGGCAGCCGCGTCGAGGCCGACGCCCTGGCGGTGTCGGTCGCGCGACAGCTGCAGGACGCGGGGATGCAGATCCGTGTGCTCGGGCCCGAGGGCGCGCGCCTCGAAGCCGCAGGTCTCACCGAGATGGAGTCGGTCGAACCGGGCACGACCGCGTCGGCCGGGTGTGAGCTCGCGATCGTGTTCGGCGGCGACGGCACGATCCTGCGGGCCGCCGAGATGTGCCGCGACCACGAGACCCCCATCCTGGGCGTCAACCTGGGCCACATCGGCTTCCTGGCCGAGGCCGACGCCGAGGACTCCGCCGACGTCGTGCGGGGCGTCATCGACCGCACCTACACGGTCGAGGACCGGCTGACGGTCGATGTCGACGTGCTGGTCGGCAAGCACGTCGTCGCCCGGAACTGGGCGCTCAACGAGGCCACGGTCGAGAAGCAGTCGCGCGAGCGGATGGTCGAGCTCGTGGTCGAGATCGACGGCCGCCCCGTCTCGCGATGGGGCTGCGACGGCATCGTGTGTGCCACGCCGACCGGCTCGACCGCCTACAACTTCAGCGCCGGTGGCCCCATCGTGTGGCCCGAGGTCGCAGCGCTCCTGATGGTGCCCATCAGCGCCCACGCCCTGTTCGCCCGGCCCCTCGTGGTCTCGCCCGACTCGACGCTCGCGATCGAGATCGTCGACCAGCGCGGCGAGGGCGTGCTGTGGTGCGACGGACGTCGGGCCGCCGACCTGCCGTCGGGGGCCCGGGTCGAGGTGCGGCGCGGCGCCCACAGCGTGCGCCTGGCGCGCCTGCGGGAGGCGACCTTCGCCGACCGTCTGGTCCGCAAGTTCGACCTGCCGGTCGAGGGCTGGCGCGGCGAGGCCGCCCGGCGCATGGCCGCCGGTGAGGGCCACGGGGGGAGTGGTTCCTGATGTGGCGCCACCTCGAGCTGCGGTCGCTGGGCGTCATCGAGCACGCCGAGCTGCCGCTCGACGCCGGGTTCACCGTGATCACGGGCGAGACCGGAGCCGGCAAGACCATGGTCGTCACGGCCCTCGGGCTCCTGCGCGGTGAGCGCTCCGACGCCGGGCTCGTGCGCCACGGATCCGACCAGGCCCGGGTCGAGGCGATCATCGACGTCGCCGGGCGCGAGTCCGTCACCCGCCAGGTCGACGACGCCGGCGGATCGGTCGACGACGACGAGCTGGTCATCGCGCGTGCCGTGTCGGCGCAGGGCCGCTCGCGCGCGTACGCCGGAGGCACCTCGGTGCCCGCCGGGCTGCTGACCGACCTGACCGACGAGCTCGTCGCGGTGCACGGCCAGTCCGACCAGCACCGCCTCGCGCGCCCGGCCCACCAGCGCGCCGCGCTCGACGCCTTCGCCGGGCCGGCCGTCAGCTCGCTCCTGGACGAGTACGGCCCCGCCTTCCGCCGCTGGCGTGAGATCGACGACCGTCTCCAGAGGCTGCGCTCCGCGTCGCAGGAACGGGCGCGCGAGCTGGACGCCGCGCAGCACGGACTCGCCGAGATCGACGAGGTCGCCCCCGTCGCAGGTGAGGACGCCGAGCTCGAGGCCGTCGAGTCACGGCTGGCGCACGCCGAGTCGCTCGCACGGGCCGCCCAGATGGCGCACGACCTGCTCACCGGTGACGTCGAGCAGGCCGTCGGCCCCGAGGGTGCCGGCCCGCTGGCCGCCCAGGCGGCTGCCGAGCTCGACGCGCAGGCCAGCCACGATCCCGAGCTCGAGGCCCTCGCCGTGAGGGTCGGCGAGCTCTCGGTCACCCTGACCGACCTGGCGGGCGACCTCGCCGGCTACCTCGCGTCGGTCGACCTCGACCCCGCGGGGCTCGCCACGGTGCAGGAGCGTCGCGCGCGGCTGGGTCAGCTGCAGCGCAAGTACGGCCCCTCGCTCGACGACGTCCTGGCCTGGGCCGACGACGCCCGCAGCCGCGTGCTCGACCTCGGGGCCGACGACGACACCGTCGCCGCGCTCGAGGCGGAGCGCGACGCGCTGCACGCCGACCTGCTGCGGCTGGCCGCCCGGCTCACCGAGGTGCGCACGGAGGCGGGGGAGCGGCTCGCGACGAAGGTCGGTGCGGAGCTCGAGGCCCTCTCGATGAAGTCCGCCCGTCTCGTGGTGCAGATCGGTGCCGCCGAGCTGGGCGCCTGGGGCGCCGACACGGTCGAGCTGCTGTTCGCCGCGAACTCCGGAGCCGCACCGCGCCCGCTGGCCAAGGGTGCCAGCGGCGGTGAGCTCTCGCGCCTGATGCTCTCGCTCGAGGTCGTGCTGGCCGACCGGTCCGACGTGCCCACCCTGGTCTTCGACGAGGTCGACGCCGGTATCGGCGGGCGCGCCGCGGTCGAGGTCGGCCGGCGCCTCGCGGCCCTGGCCGAGAACGCCCAGGTCCTCGCGGTGACCCACCTCCCGCAGGTCGCGGCCTTCGCGCAGCACCACTTCCGGGTGCTGAAGGACGACGACGGCAACGTCACGAGCAGCTCGGTCGTGCGCCTCACGGGGCAGGACCGCGTCGACGAGCTGGCCCGCATGCTGGCCGGTCTGGAGGACTCCTCGGCGGCGCAGCAGCACGCACGCGAGCTTCTCGCGCTCGCCGGACACGCCTGACACTCCCGCCCCCGCGCGCTCCCCGGAATACCGCGCCCCGCGTGGCACGATGGTCGACGATGTCCATCTTCAAGCGTGGCGGCGGGCGCTCCTCCGACGCCCCCGGTGTCTCCGGCCCTGCGCGCATCGCGCGGGGCGGCGCCGAGGTGACCGCCGGCATCCGTGCCGGTGACGTCGCGATCATCGACCGCACCGACCTGGACGCCGACGACGCCGCCGAGCTCGTGAAGCTCAAGGTTGCCGCCGTCGTCAACGTCGCGTCGTCGACGACCGGCAAGTTCCCTTCCGTCGGTCCCGAGCTGCTGTCCGAGGCGGGCATCCCGCTCGTCGACCAGGTCGGCGACGGCGTCGTGACCCGGCTGCGCAGCGGCGACCTGGTGCGCGTGCACGAGGGCAAGATCTTCCGCGACGGCGTGCTCGTGGCCAGCGGCATCGCCCGCGACGGCGCCCAGGTGAAGGCCGACTACTCGGAGGCCTCGAGCGACTTCACGACGCGGCTCGACACGCTGGCCGTCAACGCGTCGGAGCACCTGCGTCGCGAGCACGCGATGCTGCTCGACGGCGTGCGCGTGCCCCGCCTCTCGACCCGGCTCAAGGGTCGGGCCGTCGTGGTCGTGTCGGACTCCTTCGACGCCGCTGCCGACCTCAAGGCGCTCAAGCGCTTCGTGCTCGACCGCGACCCGGTCATGGTCGGGGCCGGCAAGGGCGCCGACCTGATCCTCAAGGCTGGCTACCAGCCCGACGTCGTCGTCGGCTCGGTCGAGGGCTTCAGCTCGCCGGTCCTGGACTCGGCGCGCGAGCTCGTCGTCACGACGGCCTCCGGCCAGATCCAGACCCCCGAGCGGCTCGAGAAGCACCAGAAGGACGTCGTGCGATTCGTCGCCGACGGCGAGGACGCCGACCTGGCGATCCTGCTCGCCGACGCGAACGGCGCCTCCGTCATCGTGCACGCCGGCGCCGCACCCACGCTGGGCGACTTCCTGGGTCAGAGCCCGGGCCTGGTCGGTCCGGCGTTCGTCGTGCGCCTGCGCTCGGCGGCCAAGCTCGTCGACGCCAAGGTCGTCGGGCACCTCACGACGGGACGGATGTCGGTCTGGCCGATCCTCCTGCTCGTGCTCTGCGCGGCCGTCGCCATGGGCGTCGCGCTCTCCCTCACCTCCACCGGTGGCGACGTCACCGGGTGGGTCACCGACCAGTTCAGTGACCTCCTCTCCTGGATCGAAGGACTCAGGTCGTGATCAACTTCCGTTACCACGTCGTCTCGCTCGCGGCGGTCTTCCTCGCGCTCGCCGTCGGCGTCGCCCTGGGAGTCGCGTTCGTCGACTCCGACGACAACGGCGCCGGCGGTGGTGGCGACTCGCGTGCCGACACCGCGGAGCAGGCCTTCGAGACGGCGTTCGCCGACGCCTCGGCCGGCATCGTCGGTCAGGGCCTGGCCGACCGCCGGGTCGTCGTCGTGACGACCCCTGGCGCCCGCACCTCCGAGGTCGAGGACCTGACGGCGCGCATCTCCGACGCCGGCGGCTCGGTTGTCGGCGAGGTCGCGCTGACGACCAAGCTGCTCGACTCGGCCAACCGCCAGTTCGCCGAGTCGATCGCGCAGCAGTCCGCCGGTGACGTGCCCGGCGTGCAGTCCGGTGAGGACAGCTACACCCGCATCGGTGCTGCCCTGGCGCGCGCGCTGATGGGCGACCCGGAGCTCGACGAGCAGGCCTCGACGATCCGCTCCGCGTTCGAGCAGGGAGGTCTGATCGACCTGCCCAGCGCCCCGACGGAGCGCGCCGACCTCGCGCTCGTCGTGATCGGGCCCAGCTCGGCCGACAGCGCCCGCGGCGAGATCCTGGCCGCCGTGACCTCCCAGCTCGCGACCTCCGGCGCCGGAGGCGCGGTCGTCGGACCGTCGACGACCAGCGTCGACGGCGGCGTCCTCGACCAGGTGCGCTCCAGCGACGGAGCGGGCTCGTTCTCGACCGTCGACGTGACCGATCTGGCCGCCGGTCGCCTGATCTCGGTGCTGGCGCTCGTGAAGTCGTCGGGCGGACAGAACGGATCGTGGGGAACGACACGCAGCGCAGACGGACAGCTGCCCCAGTAGGGCCCCGCGGGGTGTAGGCTGGAATCCCGTGGTGGATTGTCCATCCGGCCCCCATCGGGGGCACTGAACCACGGGAGTCGCCTTGGCCGGTAGCGGGTCGGAAGCCAACAGAGTCACCAAGCACGTCTTCGTCACTGGAGGCGTCGCGTCGTCGCTCGGCAAGGGGCTCACCGCCTCGAGCCTGGGGCGCCTGCTCAAGTCGCGCGGTCTGCGCGTCACGATGCAGAAGCTGGATCCGTACCTCAACGTCGATCCCGGCACGATGAACCCGTTCCAGCACGGCGAGGTCTTCGTGACCGACGACGGCGCCGAGACCGATCTCGACATCGGCCACTACGAGCGCTTCCTCGACGAGGACCTCGTGGGTCGCGCGAACGTCACGACCGGTCAGGTCTACTCCGAGGTCATCGCGCGCGAGCGGCGCGGCGACTACCTGGGCGACACCGTCCAGGTGATCCCGCACATCACGAACGAGATCAAGGACCGCATGCTCTCGATGGGCGGCCCGGACATCGACGTCGTGATCCACGAGATCGGCGGCACGGTGGGCGACATCGAGAGCCAGCCGTTCCTGGAGTCGGCGCGCCAGGTGCGCCACGAGATCGGCCGTACCAACGTGTTCTTCCTGCACGTCTCGCTGGTGCCGTACATCGGCCCGTCGGGCGAGCTCAAGACCAAGCCGACGCAGCACTCCGTCGCGGCACTGCGCTCGATCGGCATCCAGCCCGACGCGATCGTGTGCCGCTCCGACCGGGAGATCCCGGACGGCGTGAAGCGCAAGATCTCGCTGATGTGCGACGTCGAGCCGGAGGCCGTCGTCACCGCGAGCGACGCGCCGTCGATCTACGACATCCCGAAGGTGCTGCACTCCGAGGGCCTCGACGCCTATGTCGTGCGCCGTCTCGATCTGCCGTTCCGCGACGTCAACTGGACCGAGTGGGACGCGCTGCTGCGCCGCGTGCACGAGCCGGCCGACGAGGTCACGATCGCCCTGGTCGGCAAGTACATCGACCTGCCCGACGCGTACCTCTCGGTGGGCGAGGCGCTGCGCGCCGGCGGCTTCGCGAACGACGCCAAGGTGCACCTGCGGTGGGTCCCGTCGGACGAGTGCGCGACCGAGGCGGGTGCCGCGCGGATGCTCGGCGACGTCGACGCGATCTGCATCCCCGGTGGCTTTGGCATCCGCGGCATCGAGGGCAAGATCGGCGCCCTGAAGTACGTCCGCGAGCGGGGCATCCCGACGCTGGGCCTGTGCCTGGGTCTGCAGTGCATCGTCATCGAGTACGCCCGCAACAAGGCCGGCATCGAGGACGCGAGCTCGTCGGAGTTCGACGCCAACACCTCGGCCCCCGTCATCGCGACGATGGCCGAGCAGCAGGCGTTCGTCGAGGGCGCGGGCGACCTGGGCGGCACGATGCGCCTGGGCCTGTACCCCGCGTCGCTGGCGCCCGAGAGCATCGTGGCCGAGGTCTACGGCAGCGACAAGGTCGAGGAGCGCCACCGCCACCGCTACGAGGTCAACAACGCCTACCGCGAGCAGATCGCCGCGGCCGGCCTGTCGTTCAGCGGCACGTCGCCCGACGGCTCGCTCGTGGAGTTCGTCGAGCTGCCGCGCGAGGTGCACCCGTACTACGTCGCGACGCAGGCCCACCCGGAGCTGCGCTCGCGTCCGACCCGGCCGCACCCGCTGTTCTCGGGCCTGGTCAAGGCGGCCCTGCGACGTCAGCGCGAGACGCGTCTCCCGGTCGACGTCGTCGGCGCGGGCACGGCCGACGCCGAGTGAGCGCGCACCCCTCGCTCCCGGGCAGGCTGGCCCCGGACGACCTCGCCGACCAGGAGGCGTCCTGGCCGGTCGCCGCGTCGGAGACGTTCTACGACACGACGTACGTCTCCCTGCGTCGCGACACGATCGTCGACCCGTCGGGCGGTGAGCACCCCCGGGCGGTGGTGCAGCCGCGCGGTGCGGTCGGCGTGATCGCTCTCGACGACGACGACCGCATCCTGCTCGTGGCGCAGTACCGTCACCCGGTCGGTCGCCGGATGATCGAGCTGCCGGCCGGCATCCTCGACGTCGAGGGGGAGGACCCCCGCGACACCGCCGCGCGCGAGCTCGCCGAGGAGGCGGACGTGCAGGCCGAGCACTGGGAGCACCATCTCGTGATCCGGTCGTCGCCCGGCTACACGAGCGAGGCGCTCACGGTGTTCCGGGCCACGGGGCTGTCGCCGGTGCCGGAGGACCAGCGCACGAAGCGCGAGGCGGAGGAGGCGGACATGGAGCAGTGGTGGCTGCCGTTCGCCGACGCCGTCGCGGCCGTGCTGGACGGCCGCATCTCGAACGGGTTGGCGATCGGCGCGATCCTGGCCGAGCACGCCCGCCGCACGCGGTGAGCTGCCCGTGAGCGAGCGCCGCAGATGACCGAGGGTGGTGACCTCGACCGCGCGATCTCCGACTACCTCGCGCACCTCGGGGTCGAGCGGGGGCTCGCGGACAACACGCTGCTCTCGTACCGCCGCGACCTGCGGCGCTACCTCGACCACCTGCGGCTGATCGGTCGCACGCTCCCGGCCGAGGTCGAGGAGGCCGACGTGCTGGCGTTCGTGGCAGCGATGCGCACGGGCGACGACGAGCACCCCCCGCTGGGGCCGGCCAGCGTGGCGCGGCACGTCGTGACGGTGCGCGGGCTGCACCGGTTCTGGCTGCGGGAGCAGCTGGTCGCGGTCGACGTGGCGGCGGAGATCCGTCCGCCGCGGCCCGACCAGCGTCTGCCGAAGGCGCTGCCGCTCGACCAGGTCGAGGCGATCCTCGAGGCGGCGGGTGCGCCCGGCACCACGCTGGCGCGGCGCGACCGGGCGCTGCTCGAGATCCTCTACGGCACCGGAGCCCGCATCTCCGAGGCCGTCGGCATCGACGTCGACGACCTCGACCGCGAGGAGGGCGCGCTGCTGCTGCGCGGCAAGGGCGGCAAGCAGCGGATCGTTCCCGTCGGCAGCTACGCGATCGCCGCGATCGAGGCCTACCTGACGACGGCGCGGCCGAAGCTCGTCTCGACCACCGTGGGCACGCCCGCGCTGTTCCTCAACGCTCGTGGCGGGCGACTGTCGCGCCAGAGCGCCTGGACGGTCCTCACCCGTGCGGCGCGGCAGGCCGGGGTCGCCGCCGACGTCTCCCCGCACACGATGCGTCACTCGTTCGCGACCCACCTGCTCGACGGAGGGGCCGACGTCCGCGTCGTGCAGGAGCTGCTGGGGCACGCCTCGGTCACCACGACGCAGATCTACACGCTCGTGACGGTCGACAAGCTGCGCGAGGTCTACGCCTCGGCGCACCCCCGCGCGCAGCGCTGAGCCCCGCTTGAGTGCTGTGCTGAGGTGGAGGCATGACGCGAGTACTGGTGACGCAGGTTCGGGGCAAGACCGGGGCGCCGTTGGCGGGGCTGCTGGTCGGACGGGGCGCGGAGGTGCTCGGCGGCACGCGCGACCCGGCTGCTCTGGACCTGCCGGGCGTGACGCCCGTGGTGTTCTCGTGGGACGAGCCCGAGACCTGGGCGCCGGCGCTGGATGGAATCAATGCGGTCTACCTCGTCCGCCCCGACTGGGAGAACGCGCCCGAGATTATCGAGGCGTTCCTGGCGAAGGCCGGGCCTGACGTGCACGTCGTGTTCCTGTCGGAACAGGACGCCGACTACAGCGGGCCCGACGGCTGGTCGCCCCGCAACGAGAAGGCTGTGCGGGACAGCGGCCGGCCAAGGACGATCCTGCGGCCGAGCTGGTTCTCGCAGTCGTTCACCGATCCTCGGCTGTTCGCCGGGCCGGTTCTGGGGGACGGCGAGCTGCCGTTCCCGGCCGCCGGTGGACGTGTCGCGTGGATCGACGCGCGTGACATCGCCGCGGTGGCAGCGGTCGCGCTCACTGAGGACGGTCACGCCGGCCAGATCTACGAGATCACCGGACCGGAGGCGCTGACCCTGCCGGAGACCGCGGAGGTGCTGTCGGCGTCGCTGGGGCGGCCCGTCGTCCACCGCGACCTCACGATCGCGGAGGCCACGGCCGAGTCCGAGGGCTTCGGGCGCGAGCTCGATGCGCTCACCTTCGAGCGGGTCGCCGCCGGAAGCTTCGCCACGGTGACCGACACCGTCGAGCGCGTCACGGGCCGCGCCCCGAGGCCGCTGTCGGAGCTGGATCTTCCTGGCTGACAGGTGACGGCCACGCGATCGCGTCGCTAGGCGGGAGGCAGGGCCCGAGCGAGTGTCGCGTAGGTGTGGTGGATCGTCGCCGCGTCCAGCGGTCCGTCGGCCTCGAGCAGCGGGTAGAGCTTCTTTGGCCAGAGGACGTCGATGCTGCGGGTCGTGAACGCGCCTCCGAAGAGCGGCCAGTCCGACTCGACAAAGCACAGGACCCCGCGAACGGGCACGTCCTCATCGACAATGCCCTTCACCAGCTCGACCTGCTTCAGAGCGCCGTCAACGAGCTTGGTGCAGTTGCGTGAGTCCACCATGAGCTTCTCGACGCGAGGGCGGAGCAGACCGCCCTCGACCCGGAGGCTCGGGCGCCCGGAGTATCGCTTGGGATCGACGACGAAGACTCCGTTCGCGGTCACGACGAGGTGGTCGATGTTGGAGCGCGACCCGGGGATCCGACGGTCGTGCAGGACGCGGAGCGAGTCGGACGCCAGCGCGTTGAGCTGTCGGCCGATGCGTTCCTCACCGATCGCGCCGGTGTCCCACGAGGTGGTGCTCTGGGGCTCGCTGCTCAGTGTGAGGATCAATCCACCCAGGCGCGGGTTCTTCGTTCGGACGCGCTTCTCGCGAGCAGCCTTGCGCCGCTCGAACTCGCGTCGGGCGGAGGCTCCCGGCATTCCCGGATCGATGGGACCGGAAGGCCCTAGCGGTGGTGTGGCCTCGTCCTGGTGCGTCACGCATCGGACAGTCTTTGTGGACCGCTCGTAGATCGCCTCAGCCTTCGCTGCCAACGCGACCTCGCACACGCGGCACACGCCCGCGTACCGAAGTCGCATCCGCTTCTCCCGGCCCGGAGTCTCCCTCTCCATGCCTGGACGGTAACGGCTGGCGGGGTCACCGACTGGCGGGATCCCAGCCGTCGTCGTCGCGGATCGCCCGTGCGATGCGGCGGGTGATCTCGCGCAGCTGGCGGGTCTGGGCCCGCGTGAGCTGGTCGAGCACGAGTCGGTGGACCGTGGCGACGTGGCCGGGGGTCGCCTGAGCGACCTTCTCGGCGCCGGTGCCGGTGAGGATCGCCAGCGTGTAGCGTCCGTCGGCCGGGTCGGGTTCGCGGCGGAGCCACCCCTTCGTCTCCAGGCGCGTCGCTGCACGGGAGAGGCGGGAGAGCGAGCTGTTGGCGTAGTCGGCGAGCACGCTCATGCGCAGCGTGTGGTCCGGCGCCTCGGACAGTGCGTAGAGGATGCCGTACTCGAAGTGCGTCAGCCCGGAGTCGCGGAGCAGCTGCTGGTCGAGCGCGGGCGGGAGCCACTCCAGCACGGTCGCGAGGGACGCCCACGTCTCGAGGTCGTCGCCCGCGAGGGCGGTGGGTCGGTCGGCGTCAGCCATGTCACGAGACTACCCGATGACTTGATCAGGCAAGTCAATCTGTCTACGCTTCACTTGACTGATCAAGTCATGATCGGCATCGGCGGGAGGAGGGGATCGAGATGGAGCTGGGTCTGTCGGGCAAGCGAGCGTTCGTCAGCGGGTCGACACAGGGCATCGGTCGAGCGATTGCGCGACGGCTGCTCGACGAGGGTGTGGAGGTCGTGGTCAACGGGCGCGACGAGGCGCGGGTGGCCGCGGCGGTGGACGAGCTGGGGGAGTCCGTGCCGAGCGCCGTGGTGTCGGGCATCGCCGCCGACTTCGCAGATGCGGACCAGGTCCGGGGCCTGATCGCTCGGCTCGGGTGCGTCGACATCCTGGTCAACAACGTGGGCGTGTTCGAGGTGAAGCCGTTCGCGGAGATCTCGGACGACGACTGGCAGCGCTACTTCGACGTCAACGTGATGAGCGGCGTGCGGCTCTCGCGACACGCGCTCCCGCAGATGCTGGCCAACGGATGGGGGCGGGTCCTGTTCATCAGCAGCGAGTCGGGCGTGAACGTGCCTGCCGACATGACGCACTACGGGATGACCAAGGCAGGCATGCTCGCCGTCGGCAACGGGCTCGCCAAGCTGACCCGCGGCACGGACGTCACGGTCAACACGATCCTCGGCGGGCCGACCTACTCCGACGGCGTGGCTCGAGCGGTCGAGCAGATCTCGCGGGCCCAGTTGATGCCTGCGGACGACCTCAAGCAGGCCATCGCCGCGGGCAACCCGACGTCGCTCCTGGAGCGATTCATCGATCCCGACGAGATCGCCAACCTGGCGCTCTACCTCGCGAGCCCGCTCGCCTCGGCCACGAACGGTGCCGCTGTGCGGGCCGACGGGGGAGTGCTCACGGGGATGTTGTGAGGGCGGGTCGGGCGGTGCTGGTGTTCAGTGCGGGCCACGCGGTCACGGGTTGTCCTTCTCAGGAGACCGTCACCTGCAGCAGTGCGTGCTCACGCTCCAACCGGGTACTTCTCCTACATGGCTTCCACCACCACGATCAACCCCGCCACGGGCGAGGACCTCACGACCTACGAGCTGCACACCGACGCGGAGGTCGGGCAGATCATCGTGGCGTCGCACGAGGCGTTCCAGTCCTGGCGCACCACGCCGCTCGAGGAGCGCGCCGACACGATCCGCGCGCTCGGTGAGCTGCTCCGCAAGAACGAGCGCGAGCTCTCGGAACTGATGACCGCCGAGATGGGCAAGCCGATCGAGCAGGGATCGCAGGAGGTGCAGCTGTGCGCCGCGATCTGCGACTGGACGGCCGATAACGCCGCTGACGCGCTCGCCGACGTCGACCAGCCGATGGAGGGAGGCCGCGCGATCATCACGAGCTCGCCGATCGGCGTGATCTACGGCATCCAGCCGTGGAACTTCCCGATTTACCAGGTGATCCGGTACAGCGTCCCGCAGCTCGTCGCCGGCAACACCGTGCTGCTGAAGCACGCCAACTCCGTGTTCGGCACGGCGCTGCGCCTCGAGGAGCTCTACCGCGAGGCCGGCCTGCCGGAGAACGCGTTCCGCGCGCTGCTGATCGACCACGACCAGTCTGATGACGTCATCGCGCACCAGAAGGTGCGGGGCGTGACGCTCACGGGCTCGGACGTCGCCGGCAAGCACGTCGCCGCGCTGGCGGGGGAGCACCTGAAGAAGTCGGTCGTCGAGCTGGGCAGCAACGACGCCTACCTCGTGCTCGCCGACGCCGACGTGGATCTCGCGGTCGAGGTCAGCGTGCAGGGCCGCATCACCAACAACGGCCAGACGTGCGTGGGCGCCAAGCGCTTCATCGTCGTCGACGCGGTCTACGACGAGTTCCGTGACGCCTACGTCGAGGCGATGAAGGCTGTCGAGCTGGGCGACCCGACGAAGGACGGCACCGAGCTCGGCCCGATGTCGCGCGAGCAGCTGCGCGACGAGCTCCACGAGCAGGTCGAGGACTCGGTCAAGGAGGGCGCGACGGTGCTGGTCGGCGGCGAGAAGCCCGACCGCGCCGGTGCCTGGTACCCGGCGACGGTGATCGAGGACGTCAAGCCCGGTCAGCCGGCCTACGACGACGAGCTGTTCGGTCCGGTCGCGGCGCTGATCCGCGCGAAGGACGACGAGGACGCGATGCGCATCGCCAACGACTCGCGCTACGGCCTCGGTGGCGGCATCTTCTCGCGCGACGAGAAGCGCGCGATCGAGCTGGCCCGGACCGAGTTCGACACCGGAATGGTCAACATCAACGGCTTCAGCCTGGCCCAGCCGAACCTGCCGTTCGGCGGTGTGAAGGACTCCGGCTACGGCCGCGAGCACGGTGACGCGGGGTTCAAGGAGTTCGTGAACGTCAAGACCCTGATGATCGCGGAGGCGTGATCTCAGGGGAGGCGGGTGTGACTCTTTGCGGGGACGCGAGACACTGGGGCCGTGGCTGAGTACTGCGATCTGTGCGACCTGGCTCTCGACCAATGCCCTCACGGTCGCCCCGAACCGGTCGTGGTGCCGAAGGCTGCTGAACCCAAGAAGCCGGCAGCGCCGCGGAAGGCGAAGTCGGCGCAGCCGCGAGTCGAGACGCGTCGAGTCGCTGCACCCCGTCGCGCGTCCCACACGGTCTACCGCGGGGTGATCCTCGAGATCCTGCGGGACATGGGTGGCCGCGGCGAGGCGGACGCCATCCTCGCCGAGGTCGAGCGTCGCCTGGCACCCCGCCTTCGTGACGGCGACTACGAAGAGGTGCAGGGCGAGGCGCGATGGCACCGCGCTGCCCGGTTCGAGCGGAAGGACCTGGTCGAGGCCGGTCTTCTCGAGCCGGTGCTCGAGCGCGGCATCTGGCAGCTGACGGCCGCGGGCTTCATCGAGGATTGACGTCGTCGGTGTCAGTCCCGAGTTGAGGGCTTCGCTGCTTGCCACCGCAGCAGGCCGCTCGCGATCATCCCCGCGGCATCTTGTGCCGGGTCGGTGTGCGCGCCTCGGCCATCGCACTGACGCAGTCCCGGCACGTCGATCCGTCGGTGGCACGGAACGACTCGTCGAAGAGGACGGGCCACTCCGTCACGACGAGCCCACAGGCAGCGGTGCCGTCACCGATCCGGCGAGCGTGCACGCGCCCGTCAAGGGCCCATCGTCCGCCACCGGACGTCGGGATGAACCGGCGTTGACGAGCCGTGGGGAACCATTCACGACGCCGTGCCGCAAGCCTCCTCGTCACAGGTCCTCGAACACGTCGGCGCCGCCGATGCTGAGCGCCACCGCCGCTCCCGCGAACGTCACCCCGGTCATGACGATCGCGATCGCCGCCACCACCGGGTAGTTCCCGTTGGTGTAGGTGTCGTAGAGGATCGTGCCCATGACCTGAGTGTCTGGCGCGCGGACGAGCAGTGACGCCGTGAACTCGTGGGTCAGCAGCACGAACATCAGCGCCGCTGCGCCGCCGACGCTCGACCGCAGCAGGGGCAGGACGATGCGCAGGTTCGTCCGGACGATCCCGGCCCCTGACACGCGAGAGGCCTCGATGTAGGCGTCGCCCAGTGCCGTCATGCCGGACATGTGCATCCGAGTCGTGAACGGAAGCATGATCGTGACGTAGACGACGAGGATGACCCACTTGGACCCGTACAGGAAGAACGGCTCCTGCGTGTAGGTCAGCAGGAAGCCCACGCCCAGCACGACCGCCGGGACTCCGAGCGGCAGCGCGATGATCAGGTCCAGGATCCCGCGGGTCGTGCGCATCCCCTTGGCGCGCAGGAGGATCGACGACGCGATGAAGCCGATCGGCAGGCAGATCGCGACGGCCGCCAGCGAGATGACGATGCTGTTGGTGATCGCTCCGGTCATCGCCGGTGTTGCGAAAAGCTCCTGGAAGTTCTCGAGCGTGAACTTGTCGACCATGACGTTTCGGGTCCAGAAGGGTGAGAGCGCCACGATGGCGAGCGCGACGAGCGGAAGGACCGTGGCGAACAGGGCGTACGTGCAGATGAACGCGACGGCGGTCCGGGAGCTGCGGCGCACGGGCTTGAAGCCCTTGCCCCCGTGCGTCACGAACCGGCTCGTGTCGCCCAGCAGGTACTTCTGCCCCAGCACGACCGCGAGGCCGAAGATCAACAGCGGCGACGCGATGGCCGCGGCCGCCGCAGGGTCCTGCGGCGAACGGTTGTAGAGGGCGTAGTAGATCTCCGTGGTCAGGACGCGGACGTCGCTCTGGCGGCCCAGCAGCAGGGGAGCCGTGAACTGGCCCAGCCCGATCAAGAGGGCGACGGCACCGCCGTAGAGCATCGACGGGCGGATCATCGGCAGGATCACGCGGAAGAACACGCCGAGCCCGCCGGACCCGTTCACGTGGGCCGACTCGATGAGCTCGGAGTTGATGTTCTGGAACCCTGCGCTGAGGAACAGGTAGACGAAGGCCGTGAGGCTCAGGCCGGTGATGATGATGATCCAGGGCAGCGAGTAGACGTTGACCGGTCCCTCGGTGAGGTGGTCCCACCACGGCAGCTGCCGCAGCAGCGAGTTGAGGTAGCCGGGGCGGGGCGAGAGCAGGAACGTCCAGCCCAGCACCGACGCGACGAACGGCAGCACGATCGGCAGAATCGGCAGGATGCGCAGGAACCGCAGGCGCGGGGGGAGTCGGGTCGCCGACCAGGCGAGGAGCGTGCCCAGCACCATCGCGATCGCGAGCGACCCGAGCGCCAGGCCGACCGTCGACCAGATCGTCTCGAGCATGCGGTCGCGCGCGAACTCCGTGCGGTACGCCTCCCCGCTGTTGCTGAACGCCTCGGACTGCAGGCGGTAGATCGGCATGACCACGAGGAACGCCAGCGGCACGATGAAGAGGGTCGCGAGCACGCGGTGGGCGCCGATCCGGCGCAGCGCGACCCGGGCCCGGGTGCCGACGGGTGCGGTGACGGCGGCGGCGGCGCTCATGCGCCGTTCCTCGCCGTCGCGAGTCGGCGCCCGTCGAGCAGGCGCGAGCCCTCGGCGGTGCCGTAGGCCTTGGCGTTCTCCGGATCGAAGCCGACGACCACGCCACGGCCAGCGGTGAGTGAACGAGCCCACTCGACGGAGGATCCGTCGACACGGGCATGGATGCGCAGCTCGGCGACCGACAGGTAGAGGTCGACGTGCCGGCCGCCGTAGACGGCGTCGACCACGGTGGCGGGAAGTGTGGTGAGGCCGCGCAGATCCGCACGGGTCGGGGCGGCGTGCAGGTCCTCCGGACGGATGCGCAGGACGAAGTCGCCCAGGTCGGTCGGAGCGAGGACGTCTCCGACGACTTCCGCGCCGGCGACCCGCACCCCTCCGTCCACCCGCTCCGCCGGCAGGCGGTTCGACAGGCCGAGGAAGTCGGCGACGTACTCGGTGGCCGGACGCTCGAACACCTCGAAGGGATCACCGATCTGCTCGAACCGCCCTGCGCGCATGACGGCGACGCGATCGGCGAGTGCCAGTGCCTCGCTCTGGTCGTGGGTCACGAAGACGGCGGTGAAGCCGAGCCGCCCGTGGAGCTCGTGCAGCTGGGCGCGCACGTCGTCGCGGAGCTTCGCATCGAGGTTCGACAGCGGCTCGTCGAACAGGATCATGTCGGGGCGCGAGACCAGGCTGCGAGCCAGCGAGACGCGCTGCTGCTGCCCGCCGCTCAGCTGGGCGGGGTACCGGTCCAGCAGCGCCTCGACGTTCACCAGCGCGGCGGCCTCCTCGATCCACTGAGCCGCCTCCGGGCCCTTCTTGCGCCGCGAGCGCAGCGGGTAGCCGATGTTCTTGCGAACCGTCATGTGCGGCCACAGTGCGTAGGACTGGAAGACCATGCCGATGTTGCGCTTCTCCGGGGGCAGGGCGATGCGCTGCGAGGAGTCGAACCAGGTGCGGCCGCCGAGCGAGATCTGGCCGGCATCGGCCGTCTCGAGGCCGGCGAGGCAGCGCAGGGTCGTGGTCTTGCCGCAGCCGCTCGGTCCGAGCAGGACGACGAGCTCGCCCTCCTCGATCGAGAACTCCAGCTGGTCGATCGCGGTCGTCGGCGGCTTGCCGGCGAACTGCTTGTGCAGGCCCTTCACCTCAAGGTGCGGCATGGTGTCTCGATTCCTCGTGTCGTGTCGTGTCGTCGGGGGTGGGGGAGTGCCGGGGCGGGCGCAGGCGCGCACGCCCCGGCGGGGGCCGTCAGCGGAAGATGGCGTCCCAGGCCTCGCGGGCGGCGGCCAGCTTGTCCGGCGTGGACGCCTCCGGGTCCCACGGCGGCAGCTGCTCGTTGGTGCCGAGAGCGGTCCCCGGGGCGGGATCCAGGACGGAGCTCGCGAGGGGCCAGGTCGTGGCCTGTCCGTCCTCGCTCAGTAGGTACTCCAGGAAGAGCTGGGCAGCGTTCGGGTTGGCGGCCTTGGCGTTGACGACGCCGTAGGCGCGGATGCCGAACTTCCCGGTCGGCGAGATGCCGTAGTCGATCGGCGCTCCGGCCTCCTTGGCCTGCTCCACGAGGCTCGGCACGACCCAGTTGGCCGCGTAGATCTCGCCCGAGCCGAGCGCCTCGACGATGCCCGTCGTGCTGGGGTAGATGCGGGGCTCCTGGGCGCCGAGGTCGTCCAGGAAGTCGTCGCCGAACGTCTCCTTCAACCAGATGTAGAAGTCGTTGCCGGGTGCGCTGGCCAGCTCGAGGACGCCGAGCTTTCCGCCTGCGAGGTCCTGGTCGAGCAGGTCGGTGTAGTCCTCGATCCCGTCCGGGACCAGGTCCGTGTTCCAGGCGAAGGTGTTCACGGTGCCGCCGAGCTCGTAGATGTTGTGCTCGGCGTCGAAGAACGCCTCGGTGTCGTAGTCGCCCTCGCCCGTGGCCTGCGGGCTCTGGTCGGCGGCGACCCAGGCTCCGGTCTTGCCCTGCTCGATCAGCCAGTTGGGGGAGGCGTTCTCGACGAAGTCGGCCGTCGGTGCCCCCGAGCTCAGCTCGGTCTCGAGGCGAGGAATCATCTCGGCGTCGGGCAGGCGGACCGCCTCGACCTCGACGCCGGGATACGTCGCCTCGAAGCCCTCGGAGACGGCCTCCACCACGTCGGGCGTGACGTTCATGTACACGACGACCTTGCCCTCCTCGCGGGCCGCGGCGTACAGGGCGGAGTCGTCGGCGGGCTCGGCCTTCGGACCGTCGTCCTCGGTCGAGCCGCAGGCGGCCAGAGCGAGAGCGACCATGCTGACGGCGATCAGCCGCGCGGTGCGTCGGGGATGGGACATGCGTGCTCCTTGGGGGTGGTGGCGGCGCCGTTCGAGGCGTCGCCGTGGTGCGTGCCGGGAACATATGGCGGCTCGGAGCGGCAGCACTGTGACCCAGGTCCACCACGTGTGACGTGGATCGCACCTCACGCACGTGGATCACTGGCGGCGCTGCGGCGCGGTGGCCGCGACAGCCGCCAGGTCGTGCGACCTGGGTCACATTCAGGGCGCCGCGCCGGGGCTAGATTCGCGGCACCGCGGACGCCCGTCCGCCGCACGGAGGAGCACCATGGACGTCACGACACACCCGGTCCAGATCGATCCTGCGCAGTTCCGACAGGTTCTCGGCCAGTACCCGACCGGCGTGGTGGTCGTCACCGCGAGCGGGCCGGAGGGCGAGCCGATCGGCATGACGGTCGGGTCGTTCACGTCGGTCTCGGTGGACCCGCCGCTCGTCGCGTTCCTACCGGACCAGCGGTCGGGGTCCTGGCGCAGCCTCCGCGAGTCCGGGTCCGACTTCTGCGTCAACGTGCTCAGCTCGCGCCAGGAGGACGTCTGTCGACAGATCGCCACCCGCAAGGTCGACAAGTTCGACGGCCTGGAGTGGGAGACCTCGCCCGGGGGAAGCCCGGTCCTGTCGGGCGCGGTGGCCTACATCGACTGCACGACCGACGCCATTCACGACGCGGGCGACCACCACATCGTGATCGGTCGGGTGCGGCACCTGCGGGCGCAGAGCTCGGACTACCCGCTCCTGTTCTTCCGTGGCGGGTACGGGTCGTTCCGTCCCGTCTCGCTGGGCGCAGCCGACGCCGACCTGCTCAGCCAGATGCGTCGCGTGGACCTCGTACGGCCCACGCTGGAGCGCCTGGCCGAGGAGGTCTCCGCCGAGGTGAGCGCGCTGTGCGTCGTGGGTGACGAGCTCGTCATCGCCGCGTCCGCGGGACAGGAACGCAGTGCCGAGGTGCCCACGCGCGTGGGGCAGCGCTGGCCGTTCGCTCCGCCCATGGGGTCGGTGTTCGCCGCGTGGGGTGACGAGGACGTCCGGGCGCGCTGGCTTGGCCGCACACCACCAGGATCGGAGATGCGTGACCTCGCCGAGTGGCTGCTGAAGCAGTCGCTGGCCGACGGTCACGTGCTCGCGATCTCAACGGCTGCCGTGGCAGACCATGCCGACGGTGTGGAGCTCTTCCGGGGTGGGCGTGCCACGATCACCTCGGCCATGGCCGAGCGGATCCTCCGCACCGACCAGCTCGTCCACAACCCGCGTCCGACTGACCTGCCCGACGAGGTCATCGTGCGATCGCTGAGCGTCCCGGTCGTCGCGGGGCCGGAGGACGTGGCCTGCTGCTTCACGCTGTGGGGGCCCAGGGCGCCGCTGGCACGGGAGACCGTGCTGCACGCCATCGAGCGGATCGTCTCCGCGGCCGACGCTGCCGGGTCGGTGCTGCGCGAGCATGCGGCAGGGTGGGCATCATGAGAGTCGGCAGCGCCACCGTCATCCCCGTGCTCGACGGCACCGCGCGGCTGCCGATCGAGCATGCCGCAGCGAACTCGGCCGGCGCACCGTGGTCGTGCCACCACCAGCCGCTTGACGCGCAGGGACGGATCCGGATGGACATCGGAACGTTCGTCGTCAAGGTGGGTGACCGCACAGTCCTGGTCGACCTGGGGGTCGGCTCCGAGCAGATCCACGAGGCGTTCGTGACGGGTGGCCTGATCGCGAACCTCAGCCGCACCGACGTCGCACCGGAGGACGTCACCGACGTCGTGTTCACGCACCTGCACGTCGACCACGTCGGGTGGGCGTCTCGCCGCGACGCACCGACATTCCCGAACGCCACCTACCGCGTGCACGCTGCGGACTGGGAGCACTTCGTCACCGGACCGCTCGCCGACCCGGTGCTGGACCCGCTCGTGCGGGCGCACCTGGCTCCCGTGGCCGATCGTTTCGAGCTCTTCGACGCCGAGGACGAGCTGGTTCCCGGACTGATCGCCCGACCCGCGCCCGGCCACACCCCGGGGACGTCGATCTTCGTGGTCGCCGACGCGGGGGAGCGCGCCCTGCTGCTCGGCGACGTCGTGCACACGGCAGCCGAGCTGACCGACCCGGAGTGGGAAGGCGTGGCCGACGTGGACACGGCGGCTGCCAACGCGATGCGCGCGAGGATCGCCGAGGAGCTGGAGAGGACCGGGGACCCCTTCGCACCGGCTCACTTCCCCGAGCTGGCCTTCGGCCGCCTCGTCACGCGGGACGGGCTCCGGCAGTTCGCCTGGGCCTGAGTCGTCAGGCGAGTACCTCCGCCCAGCCGTCCGGGACGGTCGCGCCGTCCAGGTCGCTGTCGAGCAGGTAGTGGCCGGGGACGGGACACGAGGCTCCCGTCTCGAGCAGCAGCGGCCTCAGCAGGCGCTCGGGCGCGTCGGCGTGATCGGGGTTGCCGCCGACCATGAGCGGAAGCGCGACGACCCCGCCCAGCCCGGCCGCCGGCACGTGGTCGAGGAAGAGCTTCAGCAGTCCCGAGTACGACCCCTTGAACGTCGGGCTGACCACGACCGCGACATCGGCGCGCGCCAGCCGCTCCACCGTGCGGGCCACGGACGCGTCGCCGAGCTCCAGCAACGCCGGCCCGAGTCCGAGCACGTCGATCTCGGTGACCGTGCCGCCGACCCGTTCCGCGAGCTGATTCGCGATCGCCAGCGCAGCGGTACGGGTGCGCGACTGCGGTCGGGGGTGGCCGATGACGACGGCGATGTCCACGAGACCTCCTGGGGTCGGGTTGACCCCGATGCTGGCCCAGGTGAGCGCCCGCGGTCTGTGACGACGGTCCACCGTCGCCCTCTGGACCTTGGTCACAGACATCCCGATCAGCGGTAGAAAGTATGACGCAGGTCTCACCCGGTCGATCGGAGGTGGGACGCACGGAACGAGGAGGAGCCATGACGAGCACATCGGTCGTGACGAGCGACGGGGTCCGGCTGCACGTGTCGGACGTCGGTACCGGGGATCCGGTGCTGTTCCTCCACGAGTACGCGGGTGACCAGCGCAGCTGGGACCGTCAGGTCGCCGACCTCGGGCGCGACCACCGCTGCATCACCGTGGCCGCACGCGGTTACCTGCCGTCGGACGTGCCGGCGGACCCGGCGGCGTACTCGTGGCAGCGGGCCGTGCAGGACGTGGTGGAGGTGATCGACGCGCTCGGTCTCGAGACGGTGCACGTCGTGGGCCTGTCGATGGGCGCCTACACGGCCGTCCAGCTGGCCCTGCACCACCCGGACCGGCTGCGGTCGGTCCTGGCGGTGAGTGTCGGATCCGGCTCGGACCCGAGCACCCGCGACGCCTACGTCGCGGAGACGCGCCACGTCGCCGACCAGCTGCGCACCCACGGTGCGGGCCCGGTCGGCCGGAACATGGGCCAGGGGCCCGCCCGTGTGCAGCTGCAGCACCGCGATCCTGCAGCATGGCAGGAGATGGTCGACCAGTTCGGCGACCACGACGCCGAGGGCCTGGCGCTCACGGTCCTGCAGATCCAGGGTCGGCGCCCCTCGCTGCACGACCTGGCGGACCGGGTCGCGCAGATCGACCTCCCCCTGCTCGTCGTCATCGGCGACGAGGACGAGGCCTGCCTCTCGACCGGACTGTTCCTCAAGCGCACGGCGCCGAGCAGCGCGCTCCGCGTCCTGCCGCACGGCGGCCACGTGCCCAACCTCGAGCAGCCGGATCGGTTCAACGCGATCGTCCGCGAGTTCCTCCACGACGTCCGTGCCGGCACCTGGCCGTCGCGCGACCCGCGGTCGCGTGTGACCTCCCAGTTCGGCATCGTCGACGATGCGGAGGTGTCCGCATGAGCGCGCCGCAGCAGCACATCTCGCCGTCGGCCCTCGAGGCGTGGTCGAAGTCGTTCCTCGCCGACCAGGACCCGGCCGTCCGCGACGCCCTGCTGGTCGACAGTCGTCAGGCCACGTATCCGGCTGGCGGCCTGATCTCGCGGGAGAACAACTACAAGGTCGTGCTCGTGAACCGCGGTCAGCTGCGGGCCAAGATCACCGCATGGGACGGTCGCGAGGCCACGACCCGGTACGTCACGGCGGGCCAGTTCAGCGCGCTGCCGGCGATGATGACCGACGGTGCCCCGTCCTCGGTCGAGGCGGTCAGCCACTGCGAGGTCACGATCTTCAACCCGCAGACCTTCCGCCGTCTCATGCGCACCCGTGCCGACCTCTGCTACGCGGTCGCCGTGTACCTCGCGGAGAGCTCGTACGAGTCCGTGGCGAACCTCGAGGACAACCTGTTCAAGTCGGTGCAGCAGCGCGTGAGCCGGCACTTGCTCGAGATGGCCACCCCGACGGTCAACGGCTTGTTGGTGCAGACCGACCAGACCGACCTCGCACACGCGATCGGTTCGGTCCGCGAAGTCGTGTCGCGTGCGCTGCGCAAGCTCAGCGACGCGGGCGCGATCCGACGCAACCGGCGGCAGATCTGGATCGAGGATCCGGCGCTGCTGCGCGACTTCGCCTCGACCGACCCGGTCACGCCGGCCTCGGACCAGCTCCGTGTGCTGGAGTCGGACCTGCACGCGGGACAACGCCCGTGACGATCTCCCTCGACCTCGTCGATCCCGAGCTGCGCGACGCTGCGGCGGCGCTGCCCGCGGTGGACCGCACCGACGTGCCCGGCGCGCGCCGCATCTTCGCGGCCCGGTTCGGCACCCAGAGCGAGCCGGCCGACGACGTCACGACGCACGAGGTCTCCTGCAGGAGCGCCGACGGTGCGGCGGTGACGCTCCGGGTCTACCGGCCACGTGACCTGCGCTCCGACGGCGCTGTCTACCACGTGCACGGCGGCGGATTCATCCTCGGCAACCTCGCCATGAGCCATCCGCGCAACGTCGAGATCGCCCGCGAGGCTGGCTGCGTGGTCGTCGCGGTCGACTACCGGCTCGCGCCGGAGCACCCGTTCCCGACTCCGGTCGACGACGTGTACGCCGGGCTCGTCTGGCTGTTCGACCACGCCGAGGAGCTCGGCGTCGAGCGCCAACGCATCGTGCTTCACGGCGTGAGCGCTGGTGCCTGCCTCGCCGCAGGGACCACCCTTCTCGCGCGTGAGCGCGGCGGGCCGGACGTGCGCCTTCAGTTCCTGGCCTCGCCCGTTCTGGACGACCGCTTGACGAGCAGGAGCAGCGGCTTCGCGCGGACCCCGGCACTGACGCGCACCGACCTCGTCGCCTGCTGGTCGGCCTACCTCGGTGCCGGTGTCCCCGGCGCCGACACGGTCCCGCCCGTCGCCGCGCCGGCTCGCGAGACCGACCTGGGCGGCCTGCCCCCGGCCTACATCGCCGTGGCGGAGCACGATCCGCTGCGCGACGAGGGGCTGGCCTACGCGCAGGCACTGCTGGCAGCGGGCGTGCCCGTCGAGCTGCACCTGTTCCCCGGCACCTTCCACGGTTCCTCCGGCGTCGTCGGTGCCGCGATCAGTCGGCGCGAACGTGCCGAGGAGATCGCGGTGCTCCGCCGGTTCGTCGGCACCACCCCACGTCAAGGAGATCGACCATGACCGAGACCGCGACCGACCGCCACTTCCTGCGCGGAGTGCGGGTCCTCGACATCACCGGCGCGCTCGCCGGTCCGTACTGCACGACGATCTTGTCGGACCTCGGTGCCGAGGTCATCAAGATCGAGCCGGTCGACGGTGACTCCCTGCGTCGACGGCTCGTCGGCCCGGAGCAGCGACCGCTGCCGTTCGACCTCATCCACCGGAACAAGCGCAGTCTCGCGGTCGACATCAAGTCGGAGCAGGGCCGCGAGCTCGTGAAGTCCCTCGCCGCGAGCTCCGACGTCCTGGTCGAGAACTTCCGCGTCGACGCCCTGGCGCGTCAGGGCCTGGCGTACGACGACCTGAAGGACGCCTGCCCCGACCTCGTCTACTGCTCGATCTCCGGCTTCGGGCAGGAGGGGCCCATGCGCGACGCGAAGGGCATCGACCTGGTGGCGCAGGCGTACGGCGGTCTGCTGAGCGTGACGGGCAGCCCCGACGGCTCACTCGCCAAGGCGGGCTACCCGATGGGCGACCTCGGCACGGGCATGTGGGGCGTCATCGGCGTGCTCGCCGCCCTGCTGCGGGTGCGAGCTGGCCTGGGAGGTTCATTCATCGACGTCTCCCTGGCCGACACGATCGCTGGGTGGTCGATGTGGGAGGTGGCCGACTACGTCGGCACCGGTGACGTGCCCGGCCCGCTCGGGACGGCACACCGTCTCACCGCGCCCTACGAGGCCTTCACCTGCTCCGACGACGCCGTGCTCGTCATCGGAGCCACCGACCGCTCCTGGCCCGACCTGTGCCGCGTGCTCGAGGTCGACCTCGTGACCGACCCGCGCTTCATCGGCGAGTACAACCGCTTCGCCCACCGTGCCGAGCTGGCAGCACTGCTGCAGGTGGCGTTCTCGCGCGAGACCCGCGACGACTGGATCGAGCTCCTGCGTGCCGCGGGCGTCCCCTGCGGCCCGGTCAACGACGTCGCCGAGATGATGGACGACCCCCAGTACGCCGTGCGCGACATGTTCCCCGCCGACGAGGCGCGCTTCGGCCACCGTCGCATTGTCAACACGCCGTTGGTCGCCGACGGCGCACCGCGGGCGCACCGTCGAGCGCCGCTGGTGGGTGAGGACACGGCGACGCTGCTGGCCGAGCTCGGCCATGATCAGTCGCAGATCCAGGCCCTCGTGGCCGCGGGGGTCGTGGGCGGCGTGCTCCCGGCCGACCTCGCGGCAAGTCGCGCGTGAGCGTCAGCCTCGCGGTCGTCGACCGCGTCGCGGTCGTCACGATCGACCGCCCGGACAAGCGCAACGCGATGTCGTTCGAGATGTGGACCTCGCTGCTCGAGCACCTGGCGACGATCCGGACCGATCCCGACGTCGTGGCCCTGCTGGTGCGCGGTGTCGGCGGCAGCTTCTCGGCCGGGGGAGACCTCGCCGAGCTGCGCGTCCCCGATCCCGCGCACGTCGAGCGCTACCGCCAGCTCGCCGAGGACGCGGTGCACGCGGTCGCGGCGCTCGACCTGCCGAAGGTCGCCGCGATCGACGGCCACTGCTTCGGCGCCGGGTGCAGCCTGGCGCTCGCGTGCGACGTGCGCATCGCCACGCCTCGGTCGACCTTCTCGATCCCGTCGCTGCGCAACGGTCTCGTGTACGAGCGCGTGTTCATCGACCGGCTGGTCGAGGTCGTGGGCTCGGGCCCGGCGGGCCTGCTCCTGCTCGGGAGCGAGCGGTGGTCGGGCGAGGAGGCAGCCGCGCGCGGCCTGGCCGACCGGTGCACGGTCGACGTGGACGCGGCCGTCGACACCTTGCTGTCGGCGCTTCGCGCGGCCGACCCCCGCGCAGTTCTCACCACAGCCGCCGCCCTGCGCGGCTGACCACCCTCGACGAAGGAGCACCATGGATCTCGGACTGACGGACGCACGGGTCATCGTGACCGGAGGCTCCCGTGGCATCGGCCTCGCCGTGGCCCACGGGCTGGTGGCGGAGGGAGCGCGGGTCGCCCTGCTGGCGCGGGACGTCGCTCGGATCGAGGCCGCGGCCGACGAGGTGCGTGCGTCACGCGCAGACGCCGAGGTCCTCACGGCACCGGCGGACACGACGGACGCAGCCTCGGTCGAGGCAGCGGTCGGCACGGTCGTCGCCGCCTGGGGCGGGGTCGACGTGCTGGTGAACTGCGCAGCGCAGCCGTCGTTCGCCGCCGGGCCGGCCGCTCTGGCCGACCTCGCCGACGCCGACGTCGCCGCTGACTTCGACACGAAAGTTCTCGGCTACCTCCGCTCGGCACGAGCGGTCGCACCGTCGATGACCGCGCAGGGGTACGGCCGGATCGTCAACGTGTCCGGCCTGAACGCCCGCCGGACCGGCTCCATCTCGGGCACGATCCGCAACGTCGCCGTGTCAGCCCTGACTGCAAACCTGGCCGACGAGCTCGGTCCGTCGGGCATCGGTGTCACCGTCGTCCACCCTGGTCTGGTCGAGACCGAGCGCACCCCGGGGATGCTGGCTGACCGCGCGGCAGCGTCGGGTCGCAGCGAGCAGGAGGTCCTCGACGACCTCGGCAAGGCCACGAGCCTGCACCGCATCGTGACCGCCCGTGAGCTCACCGACGTCATCGTGTTCCTTGCCTCGCCCCGCGCTGCCGCAGTCACAGGGGACTCCGTGAGCGTCGGTGCCGGCAACCGTGGCTCCGTCCACTACTGACCGCCATCCCCGCCTCCAGACGTGTGCACCAGCTCGGCTTGGGTGATGGTTCTCAGCCGAGCTTCTGCACACATCTGGGGGCGGGGCGGAGAGCGTGGGTCAGGTGGCGGACTCGATGAGGCGCTGGAGCTTGTTCATCCCGCCCAGCCAGCGGTCGGTGGAGGTCGCTCGGGCGACGTAGTAACCGGCGGCCTCGGGCTGGGGGAGGATGAGGAAGCGGTCGTCCTGCAGTGCCTCCCAGGTGACGTCGGCGACGGCCTCGGGAGTGAGGGCCCCGTCGGCCACGAGCACGTCGCGCAGAGGGCCTGGCGCCGCCAGCATGTCGGTCTGCACACCCTGCGGGCAGATGGCCTGGACCACCAGGCCGCGGTGGCGGTACGTCGCCGACAGCCACTCCGCGAAGGCGACGGCGCCATGCTTCGAGACGGAGTACGGCAGGGTGCCGAGCGCCGTCAGCAGCCCGGCGGCCGAGGCCGTCACGACGAACCGCCCGGAGCCGCGTTCGATCCACCCGGGGACCAGCAGCCGCGCGGCGCGCACGTGCGCCATGGTGTTGACCTCCCAGCTGGTGTGCCACTCCGCCTCGGTCGCGTCGAGGCCCTGGCCCCGGGCGACGCCTGCGTTGCCGAACCAGGAGTCGATCTCGCCCAGGTGATCGCGGGCGCGCTCGATCAGCGAGGCCACGCCTTCCTCAGAGGCCGCGTCCCCGGGCACCGGGTGCGCGCCGGTCTCGGCGGCTGCACGTTCGGTGGCCTCCGGGTCGAGGTCGTTGACGACCACGCGTGCGCCCTCGCGCACCAGCCGTGCCGCGAGGGCCTTGCCGATTCCTCCGGCGGCCCCCGTGACCACGACACCGCTACCCGACACGCTCATCGCCCACACCTCCTCGAAGCGTGATGCCGCCGTCGACCACCATGAGCTGGCCGGTCATGAACGCGGCCTCGTCCGACAGCAGGAAGGCGACAGCGTTGCCGATGTCGCCGGGCTCGCCCAGACGCCCGAGCGGGTAGTCGTCAGCGATCTCCTCTTCGTGGTCCTCGTAGAGGGCTGCGGAGAACCGCGTCTTCACGAGGGCCGGGGCGACCGCGTTGACCCGGATGTCCGGGGCCAGCTCCACCGCCAGCAGCTCGGTCATCGACACGAGCATCGCCTTGCTCGCGCCGTACATGCCGACGCCCGGGGCCGGGCGCACGGCTGAGTGCGACGCGATGTTGACGATGGAGCCACCGTGGGTGCCCATCCACGCCCGGTGGGCGTGCTGGGCCCAGGCCAGTGACGCGAAGCAGTTCACCTCGACGATCTTGCGCGCCGCGGTGAGGTCGATCTCGATCATGGGCCCGTACCACGGGTTGACGCCGGCGTTGTTGACGAGCACGTCGAGGCTGCCGAACCGTTCGATCGCGTGTGCGACCGTCGCCGCCTGGTGGGCGGGGTCGTCCACCTTGCCGGCGACGCCGGATGCCACGTCGGGGCCGAGCAGGGCGATGGCTTCGTCGAGGGCCTCCTCGTGGCGACCGGTCAGCACGACGCGGGCTCCCTCGGCCACGAGTCGCTCGGCCACGCCGAGACCGATGCCACGGCTGGCACCGGTCACGATCGCCGTCCTTCCGTGCAGACGTCGCCTCGCGTCACCCTCGGATGCGGGACTGCTCACCGGACCACTCCTTCTCGCGCAGCTCGAACTTCTGTACCTTGCCGGTCGACGTCTTCGGCAGCTCGCCGACGACCTGGATCTCGCGCGGCGCCTTGTAACGGGCCAGGCGCGAGCGCACGTGCTCGAGCAGGGCGACCTCGCCGACGTCGTGGCCCGAGCGTGCGACGACGAACGCCTTGGGGCGTTCGCCCCACCGCTCGTCCGGCACGCCGACCACCGCCACCTCGAGCACGCCCGGGTGCGACGCGATGGCGTGCTCGACCTCGACGGTCGAGATGTTCTCGCCGCCGGAGACGATGACGTCCTTCGCACGGTCGCGCAGCTCGACGTAGCCGTCGGGGTGCATCACGCCGAGGTCGCCGGAGTGGAACCAGCCTCCGGCAAAGGCCTTCGCGGTCGCCTCCCCATCGCGGTGGTACTCGCGCATCACGGTGTTGCCACGCATCACGATCTCGCCCATCGTGACTCCGTCAGCCGGCACGTCGACGAGCACGCCGTCGACCAGCTCGGGTTCGACCACGCGGACGGGGTCCGCCTGCACCATCGCGACACCTTGTCGGGACTGCAGGTGTGCGCGCTCGTCACCGGGCAGCGACTGCCATGCGGGCTGCCGCTCGTTGACCGTGTACGGGCCGTAGGTCTCGGTGAGGCCGTAGACGTGCACGATCGCGAACCCCATCGTCTCGGCCTCGGCGAGGGTCGTGGGGCTCGGCGGTGCGCCTGCGACAGTGACGACCAGTGGCCGGTCGAGCAGGTGCGCCTCCGGGGCGTTGAGGATCGTGGTGACGACGGTCGGTGCGCCGTTGAGGTGCGTGACCGCGTGGCGGTCGATGAGCGACCACACCTGGTCGCCACGCACCTCGCGCAGGCAGACCTGCGTGCCGCCGGCGGCGACGAGTGACCACGTCGTGCACCAGCCGTTGCAGTGGAACATCGGCAGCGTCCAGAGGTACACGCTGTCGACGGAGTGGTCCGAGTGCACGTTCTCGCCGAGCGCGTTCAGGTAGGCGCCGCGATGCGTGTAGACGACACCCTTGGGCCGGCCGGTCGTGCCGGAGGTGTAGTTGATCGAGATCGGCGCGTTCTCGTCATCCACCCTCCAGGTCAGCGGATCCGTCCCGTCGGCCAGGTCCAGCAGCTCGTCGAAGGAGATGGCGCCAGGGAGGGCAGCGGGTGCGGGACTCGCCACGGTCGGGTCGGCGGCGACCACGACGGTCCGAACCGTCTCCAGCGCGTCGACGACCGGCGCGAGCGTGGAGGCGAGCTCGGTGTCGACGACCAGGACGGTCGAGCCGGAGTGGTCCAGGATGTAGCGGACCTCCTCCGGCGCCAGCCGCGTGTTGATCGCGACGAGCACGGCACCGGCCAGCGGCACGGCGAAGTGCGCCACGAGCATGTCCGGCACGTTGGGCATCAGGTAGGCGACACGGTCGCCGGCCTGCACGCCGGTGGCGTGCAGCGCTCGCGCCACCTGTTCGACCCTCTGTGCGAGGTCGGAGTAGGTCCAGGTGAGGTCACCGTGCACGACGGCGGGCTTGGTCGGATGGACGGTCGCCGACCGCTCGAGGAAGGACAGCGGAGTCAGCTGCGAGAGCGAGACGGCGGGGGCGCTCATGGGGCTCCCACCTGCAGCAGGACCTTGCCGACCGGGTTCTCCGCCACGCGGTCCTGCGCCGCGGCGATCTGCTCGAGCGCGTAGGGGTGGATGGGCAGCGCAGTGAGAGAACCGGCCGCGACCGCCTCGGACGTCCAGCGCACTGCGGCAGCCATCTGCTCCGGGGTCAGCCCGTACAGGAGCGTGAAGGTCAGGCTCAGGTTGTTGACCATGAAGTCGCTCGCAGGAATCGCGAGCTCGCCAGCGGCGGCATAGGTCGCGATGGTGGCCCCGGGGGCCACCACGGCGAGGTCCAGCGCCAGGTTGTCGGCGAGGGCGACCTCGACGACCCGGTCCACCGGGCCGTTGGCAGCGAGGATCTGCTCGACCGCGTCGGGATCGGTGTAGAGGACGACGGTGTCGGCGCCCGCGGCGATGGCCAGGTCACGCTTCGCGGCGGAGCTCACCGTGGCCACGACGTAGGCCCCGGCATGCTTGGCGAGCTCGATCGCGAAGTGCCCCACGGCTCCGGCACCGCCGGCGACCAGGACCGTCGTCCCGCTCAGGTCGTTCGGGTCGCCGCCGAGGCAGTGCGCCGCGGTGAGAGCGGGAACGCCGAGACAGGCTCCGAGCTCGTGGCTGGCGTCGTCGGGCAGGGGCACGACCCGTTCGGCTGGGACGAGCGCGTGCTCAGCGGCGGTGCCGTAACGGTTGCCGAACGCCGAGAGGTACAGCCAGACACGTTGGCCGGGCGCGAGGTGGTCCACCCCGGGACCGATGGCGTCAACGACGCCCGACCCGTCGTGGTGCGGCACCTGGAATCCGTCGGGGACGCGCCCAGCGTGCCCGTCTCGGGTCTTCCAGTCGGTGGGGTTGATGCCCGACGTCACGATGCGCACGCGCACCTCGCCGGGGCCGGGGTCGGGGACCTCGAGGTCGACGATCTCCAGCACGTCGGAGGCGCGGCCGTTCCGTCGGTAGAGCGCGGCCCTCATGCGGTGCGCTCCCGGACGAGCCCGACGAAGTGGTCCACCGCGGACGGGATGTCGAAGCGCGGACGCCAGCCGAGCTCGTCGGCGATGCGGCTGCCGTCGAGCGCTATGTAGTACGGGTCGGGCTGCTCCATCGGGTTGAGGCCCTGGCCGATCGTGAGGTCCGCGTCCGGCACCGCCGCACGCACGGCGTCACCGATCTGGTTGAGCGTCGTGACGCGGCCGGCCGCGATGTTGTAGGCCGTGTGCCGCAGGGGATCCGGTGCGAGGACGACGGTCGAGATCGCGTCGGCCACGTCGAGCAGGTACACGAGGTCGTCGCCCTCCTCGCCGCCGCGCTCGAGGGTGAAGGGCTGACCGCTCGCGGGGATCTCGATCAGCGAGCTGTAGGTGTTGATCGGCCCGGCGTGGCGCTGGAGGCGGCCCGGCCCGAAGATCGTGCCGAAGCGCAGGCTCACGCACTCGACGTCGGTGTTCCGGCCGTACCAGGCGAGCACGTCCTCGCCAGCCTTCTTCGTGATGCCGTACATGCCGGTGGGTCCGAGGTGCTCGTCCTCACCGATCGGCGTGTAGGTGGGGTGACCGAGATGCCCGGTCGCCGGCGCGTACACGGCCTTGGAGCTCGTGTAGACGACACGACGCACGCCGGCGGCAGCCGCTGCGGCAGCGACGTTGGCGGTGCCCTTGACGTTGACGTCCACGGCGACCTGGGGACTCCGCTCGCAGTCGACGAAAGCGGCGAGGTGGACGATGACGTCGGGGGCGAGCTTCTGCACCGCCGTCGACAGTCCGTCGGTGTCGGTGATGTCGCCGAGGACGACTTCCACCTGGTCGGCGACGTCGGGGAGCAGGGACGTGTCGTCACGGGTCTCGATGACCGAGACCTCGTGCCCACCTCCGATGAGGTCGCGCGCGAGCCATGCTCCGTTGACGCCCAGACCTCCGGTGACCATGACCCTCATCGGGCACTCTCCTTCTCCAGCACGTGCTGGCTCAGCTGTCGGCCGCGAGGCGGCGGAACGTGGGGACCATCGGCGCGTACGCCGACATGCCACCGTCGACGACGATGACCTGGCCGTTGATGAACGAGGACTCCGGCGACGCGAGGAAGAGGGCCGCGAGTGCGACGTCGTCGGGGCGGCCGAGCCGCGGAGCGGAGACGTGGTCGAGCATGACCTGCGTCTGCTCGTCGGAGTACATCTTCTCGGTGGCGGGGGAGACGATGTGGCCGGGTGCGATCGCGTTGGTGCGCACGCCCTTCTTGCCGTACTCCGTCGCGAGGGTCTTCGTGAGTCCGATCACCGCGGCCTTCGACGTCGCGTAGGCAGGTCGGCTCTCGAGGGAGAGCCAGGCCGCGAGCGAGGTCGCGTTGGTGATCGAGCCGCCGCCGGTGGCGAGCATGTGCGGGATGGCGTGCTTGGCGGTGTGCACGCAGCCCATGAGGTCGACGCCGAGCTGGCGCGCCCACACCTCGGTGTCAGCCTCGGCCACGAACAGGTCGTGCTCGACGACGCCACGGTTCGAGGCGTAGTTCTGCAGGACGTCGAGTCCGCCGTACGTGCGCACGGCGAACGCCACGAGCTCCTCGACCTGTGTCTCGTCTGAGACGTCGGCCGCGAACGGCTCGGCCGTTCCGCCCTCCTCGAGAATGCGCTCGACCGTGATCGAGGCGTTCGCGCCGTGGAGGTCGGCCACCACGACGCGGGCCCCCTCCTTCGCGAACAGCTCGGACGTCGCGGCGCCGATGCCGGATCCGCCGCCGGTGACGATGGCGGTCTTGCCGGTCAGCCGGCCTGTCGTCGATGCCATGACGCTCCTCTACTTCGTCCCGGCGGCGACGGTCGGGGCCGGGGTGGATCGGGTGGGGGTGATGGACGTCAGCACGACCGCGAGGGTGACGATGCCGCCGACGACCATGTAGCCGGCCGGGGCGAGGTCGGACCCGGTGACGTCGACGAGCCAGGTCGCGAGGAACGGGGCGCTGCCCGCGAAGATCGCCGACCCGAACCCGTAGGCGATGCCGAAGCCGGAGACGCGCACGCTCGTGGGAAACATGTCGGCCCAGACCGTGGGCGCAGCACCGCCGAACGCGGCGACGGGCACCCAGACCAGCACCAGGCCCACCAGGGCGAACACGAAGCCGCCCTGGTCGAGGACCAGCAGGCCGGGGTAGGGCAGTGCCACCGTGAGCACCGAGGCGAGGACGAGGACCGAGCGTCCGCCGAGCCGGTCGGACAGGTGACCGAACGCCAGCACCATGAATGCGGCGATCGTCGTCGCGACGAGCACCGCGCCGAGCGCCGTCCGGGCCTCGAGCCCGACGACCGTGCGGACGTAGGACGGCATGAACGCCTGCACGGTGGCCGAGGCGGTCGCGAAGCCCATGACGATGCCGATGACGGTCAGGATCGCTCGCCAGTGCTGGGTGAAGACGGTGCGGACCGGATCGGCGTGCTGGGCGTCATCGGCCTGCACCTCCTCGAACTCGGGCGACTCGGCGATGCGGTAGCGGAGGTAGAAGCCGAGGATCAGCAGGGGAAGGCTCAGGAGGAATGCGATGCGCCAGCCCCAGCCCTCCAGGCTGCTGGTCGACATCGAGGCCGTCAGCCCGAACACCACGGCCAGTCCGAGCACGCTGCCGGCGACCGACGAGAAGAACGCGAACGCGCCGAAGAGGCCACGGCGTCCGCTGGGGGCGTGCTCGATCAGGTAGGTCGCGGACGTGCCGAACTCACCGCCGACCGACAGGCCCTGCGCCATGCGCGCGACGACCAGGAGGATCGGCGCCCAGATCCCGATCGAGTCGTAGGTCGGGGTGAGACCGATGAACACGGTGGCAACCCCCATCATCGTCACCGCGATGACCATCGCGATGCGACGTCCGCTGCGGTCCGCCAGGCGGCCGAAGAAGATCGCGCCGACGGGTCGCATGAAGAAGCCCACGGCGAACACCGCGAAGGTGGAGAGCAGCGAGGCGAGGGGGTCGTCCGACGGGAAGAACAGCTGAGAGATGACGGGAGTGAGCGCTGCGAAGATCGCGAAGTCGTAGAACTCCAGGCCGTTGCCCAGCCCGACGGCGAGGATCGAGCGGCGGTCGAGCGGCTCGGCCTCCTGCTGACCGTCGTGCTGCGCGGCCATCAGACCGGCACCCCGTCCGTCACGCGCTCGAGCCGCGGCTTGACGCCCTCGGCGAAGTTGCGGATCCCGTTGACGGCCTCCTCGTGTCCCATGTGGCCGGCCTGGCCCATCAGCACGAGGTGGCCGAGCCCGCCGACCTTCTCGTTGAATCGCTCGATCTGACTGGCGACGGTCACGGCGCTTCCGGCGAACAGCACGCCGCGCTCGATCAGGTCGTCGAGCGTCATCGAGGTGAGGTCGGGAATCGGGGAGAGAGCGGGTGCACCGGACTCGGACTTCTGCGGGCCGCGCAAGGCGGCGGCGCGCACGAAGTAGGGCATGTAGCCGGGCGGGAAGGTGAACTCCTTGGTCACCTTGTTGCTCTGCAGGTACCAGAGGAGCTTGCGAGCTCCCTCGCGACCCTCCTCGTCGGTGCGGCCGGTGTAGCAGAGCGCCGCGTAGCCGAACATGTCGTCGCTCGGTGCCGGGCGACCCAGCTCGGCGTTGCGGTCGCGGTAGGCCTGGAAGATCTTTCGCGCGCCCTCGTGACCGACGAGGAACGTGGCGGCCTTGTAGCCGTGATCGGCGATGGCGGGCACGCTCGCGGGGGTGCCCGCGGTGATCCAGATCGGCGGGGTCGGCTGCTGATACGGCCGCGGCCAGATGTTGACCTGGCGGTGGTGGAAGAACTCGCCCTCCCAGCTGAACGGTCCGTCGTGGCTCGTCCAGGCGGCGTTGATGAGCTCGATCGCCTCCCACATGCGCTCGGTCATGCGGACGGGCTTGGAGTTGGTGGCCGCGACCTCGTACTGCACGCCACGCACGAAGCCGACGTCGAGGCGACCGCGCGTGAACAGGTCGATCATCGCCATCTCCTCCGCGACGCGCACCGGATCGGGACGGTTCGCGACCGGGTTGCCCAGGATGAGGATGCGTGCGTCCTTGGTGCACCGCGAGAGCGCGGCGGCGAGCACGGGGGCCGCAGCCGTCATGCAGGTGGCCGTCGAGTGGTGCTCGTTGACCATGATGTTGAGGCCGGCCTCGTCGGCGACCTGCCACTCCTTGATGTACCGGTCCCAGAGGTCGGCGGCCTTCTCCGGATCGATGACCCCGTTGGGGAGGGTCACGCGGACGGACTCGTAGGTCTCCGAGCTCGGCAGGTCGGGGTACGCACACTCGCTGAAGTGCCAGAACTGCATGGGGTTCGCTCCTGTCGTGGGGTGGTCAGGCGACCGGTCGGGTGATGAGCGCGGCGACGTCGGTGGGACGGTCGACCTGCGCGCGGTGGCCGGCGGCGTCGAGCTCGTGGAAGGTCGCTCCGGGGATGCGCTCGGCGATCGCACGGCCGTAGGCGGGGGAGACGATGCCGTCGTCGGCCCCCCAGACGACCGACGTCGGCACCGTGATCCGGCCGAGCGCCTGGTCGAGGCGCGGGGTGTGGAGGTAGGGCTCCCAGCCGTAGGCGGCGAGAGCCTCTTCGTTGCGCATGACCTCGAGGACGTCGTCGATGGCCGCGTCCTCGAGGGGGCCGACGCCCTTCGCGGGGTCGGCGTAGGTGAGGCGCTCGAGGTCGGCGCGAATCGTGGCGAACACGTCCGTGATCTCCCGCTCACGGGGCGCACCGAGCTTCACGCCGACCGTGTCGACCAGCACGAGGCGCGAGATGCGCTCCGACCCGCGGGTCGCGAGCTCGAGGGCGACCCAGCCGCCGAACTGCAAGCCGACGAGCGTGACGTTGCTCTGGTCGGTGCGGTCCAGCCAGTCGAGGTAGACGTCAGCGACGTCCGAGACGGTGGCGCACCAGTCGGGGCGCTCGGACCGTCCGAAGCCGGGGTGGCTCGGCAGGACGACCGAGAACTGCTCGGCCAGCGCGGTCGCGAACGGCACGTCCTCGGTCACCCGCTCCGTCCCCGGCAGCACCAGGGCCGTCGGGCCGCTGCCCAGGGTGAGGGTGTCCAGGTGGACGCCGAGGCCGAACTCGACACCGCTGTCGGCGCCTACAAGGTCGAGGGTCTGCACTGTTCCTCCATCGTGGTCCTGATCCGATGAAGCGAGTGTTGCGCGTCACAGTGACGATGACTGTGACTTTGATCCGGTGACCTTCGGGCCAGCCCTCGCCAGCGGCCTCGAAGGCCTCGGAAGAACGTCCGACCCGTGACGCCCCCGCTCAACAGTGGGAGCATCGCTCACGTGAACCTCGGCAACACGGACTGGCCCTCAGCGATCATCGCCACGATCGCGCTGGTGGTCTCGGTCGTCGCCCTGGCTCGGACGATCCGACGCGACAGGTCGGCACAGGCGCAGCAGATCTCGGCGTGGGTCTCGTACCACGAGCCGAACGACCTGCTCGTGTCGTCGAAGGTCGGAGCCCCGTGCCTGATCGTCGCGAACCAGAGCACGCAACCGATCTACGACTGGCACGTCGAGTACTACCACCGAGACGCCCTCATCGGGAAGACCCGCGTCCGGCCGACCGTGCCGGGTGGGGGACGCGAGGTCGTGACGCTGAACGGAGACACCCAGGCTGCGTTCCGCGAGCGCCAGGGCGTCGATCGGGGCGAGCCCGACCGCGCCTTCAGCGACATCGTCGCTGCCGTGGCCTTCCGCGACGCCAGCGGCAAGCAGTGGAAGCGCGACGCAGTAGGGAATCTGAGCCGCGCTCGCTGAGCCCCGCTCGCTGCGGCGGTGTCAGAGAGCCTGGTTGGTCCGCACCAGCAGCGCGTCGAGCTGCGAGGCGACGTCCCGCCGATTCTCGCGGCGAGCCTTGAGGGACGAGAACGGCAGCTGCAACCGGATCCTGAGTGCGTGGAGCTCGCGGATGGAGGAGGTCGCCAGCTCGTAGCGCTCCGACTCCGGTTCGGTGGACCGGATGACCTCGTGGAACGTGACGACGGCGAGGTCGATGCGGGCCAGCAGTCGCTGCGTCGCGCTCTTGGCCTGCAGGCCGCGGATGACCTCGGCTGCCTGCTCACGGTTCTCGGGTCGCGCGAGCCAGGCGATGACGGCAGGCCCCGCGATCTTCGCGACCTTCGGACCGAGGTGCCGCAGCACCCCCGACACCGCACCAGCCATCAGCCTTGCCCTCTCGACTCACGCACGGATCAGTTGCGACCGACCGGCGTCATGTGTGGACAGCCTTTCACCTCGTGGGTCATCCGGCACGAGACGGATGCCGAGGCACGGCCGCCCGGCCTCAGTGTCTCCGGATGCGGTCAGTCCGGCAGTCGACCAAGATCGAGGCACGTCGCTCACCGGAGGAGGCCGCCGTGGCTCGCAAGCGTCCCGTCAACTGGTGGATCTTCTTCGTCATCGTGCTGGTTCTCGCCGCAGCGATGGTCCACGGGCTCGTCCTCGGCGACCCCGGGTACTGGGTGCCTGCGCTCATCGCTGTCGGGTGCGGCAGTTACGTGCTGTGGAAGGGGCGACGTCACGTGATGGGCTGAGGCCCGTCAACGAGCCGCCGCCGACGCCGGGTCGGTGCTGAGCACGCGGACGGCCAGCGCCGTCGTCGCCTCGACGTCGAGGAAGCTGACGACCTTGTTGACGCGGTGCGTGTCGAGCGGGAGCAGGCCCGGTGTGCCGGGGATGTCCGGCGTGATGCCGAGGTCGAGGTCGTCGTGGCCCGACATGATCCGGATGTTGAAGTCGTACCGCTCGCGTGCGCCGGGTGCGGTCAAGCGGCGCAGGACGGTGGCTCCCATCCTTCGTGACCCGACCTCGCTCGCCCACGAATCCAAAGTCGCCACGACGCCGAGACCCTCGTTCACCTCGATGTCGGCCCAGACCGTCTGCATGGGCCCCACCTCCGTGAGCAACGTCGCGGCGGTCTTCTCACCGATGCCGTCGACGCCGGGCAGGTTGTCGCTGGCGTCGCCGCGCAGGGCCGCGAAGTCGAGGTAGCGGTCAGCCGGGACGCCATACATCGCGAGGAGTCGCGGCGGGTCAAGAAGGGGCGATCCGCTGATGCCGCCGTTGATGAGCCGCAGCACCTGGGTGTGGTCGCTGATGTGGGCGAACGCGTCGCGGTCGGACGTGATGATGACGCAGTTCCAACCGTTGTCGCGGGCCCACGTCGCGGCCGTGGCGCTGACGTCGTCGGCCTCCAGCCCTGGGGGAGTGAGGGTGGCGAGACCGAGTGCGTCGAGCAGGGCCCCCGCGCGGTCGAGCTGCTCGACGAGGTCCGCGTCCTTCTCGGTCCGTCCGGCCTTGTAGTCGGGGTAGAAGTCGCGGCGCACGGAGGCGGTGCGGTCGTCGAGTCCGAAGATCACCGCGTCGGGCGCGAAGCCGTCGATCGCCTCGAGGATCTGGCGCAGCATGCCGTGGAGAGCCCACGCGGGACGCCCCGACCGGTCGACGATCTTCGTGTGGGCCCGGGCGTGGTGGTTGCGGTGCAGCAGCGACGGCGCATCCACGACGAGCAGCAGCCGGCGGGGGCGATCTTCAGAGGCAGGCATGAGCGCTGGCCATCCTACGGCGCTCAGTCCGCCAGCCACGGCCTCGCTGCGGCGACGAGCCCTCGCCGCTTCGCGTCGTCGAAGCCGTCCCACTGGCGCACCATCATCGTGCTGCGCGGGTTCGACTCGAACACCTCGCGATGGTCGCGCACGAACGTCCAGAACAGGCCGTCCCAGACGTCCGCCCACTCGCCGGTCGGCAGGTCGGACATCTTTTTCAGATAGCTGCTGGCCGACACGTAGGGCTTGGTCGTGATGGCCGAGCCCGACGCGTACTGGCTCATCGCGTAGACGTTGGGCACCATCACCCAGTCGTAGGCGTCGACGAACATCGCCATGAACCACGCGTAGACCTCGTCGGGGTCGACGCGCAGCAGGCACAGGGCGTTGCCGAGCACCATGAGCCGCTCGATGTGGTGGGCGTAGCCGGTGTCGAGCACGCGGCGCAGGACGGTGTCGACGGGCTCGAGCCCGGTCTCGGCGGTCCACCAGCCGGGCGGCAGCTCGCGGTAGTGGTCGAGAGCGTTGGTGGTGCGCAGCTTCCGGCCCCGGGAGACGTAGCTGCCGCGCATGTACTCGCGCCACCCGATGAGCTGGCGCACGAAGCCCTCGTACGACGCGATCGGCACGCTGTTGCGCTCGGCATGACGGACGACCCGGTCGAGCACGTCCGCCGGGTCGAGCAGGCCGATGTTGAGCGCGGGCGTGAGCGCCGCGTGGAAGACGAAGCCGTGCTCGGACGAGATCGCGTCCTCGTAAGGACCGAACTCGTGGAAGCGCTGCTCGAGGAACTCGTCCAGCATCTCGCTCGCCTGCGCGCGGGTGACCGCCCACGCGAACCGGCCGGGGTCGCCCGGGGCGTCGGGGAAGCGGTCGCGGACGAAGTCGATCGCCTCGCGCGTGATCTCGTCTGGATCGGGCCGGTTGGTCGCCGGGACTGGGTGGTTCTTCGGCAGCTTCTTGCGGTTCTCGGCGTCGAACGACCACTGCCCGCCGACCGGCTCGCCGTCGTCGACCAGCACCTCGAGCCGACGCCGCTGCCACGAGTAGAAGCCCGCCATGCGCGTGCGCTTGCCCTTGAACTGCTCGGCGACGTCGGCGGCCGAGGTCAGGAAGTTCGGCGTCGGCAGCACCTCGACCTCGACGCCCGCATCCTCAGCCGCGCCACGGAGGTCGCGTTCGAGCCAGTCGTCGACGACGTCGTGCCAGCTGACGACGTCGGCGCCCTCCAGCGCCCGGGCCACGCCGAGGCGACTGGTCGAGCGGCCGTCCGTCCGCACCCACTCGACATCCTTTCCGCCGCCGTCGAGCTCACGAGCGTGGTGCTCCATCGACGCCCGGTGCAGCACCAGCTTGTGCGCGTGGAACGGGTACTGCCGGAACAGCAGGTCGTGCTCCACCAGCACGAACAGCTCAGCCTCGACGTCGAGGTTCTGCGCGAACAGCTGGTGGGGGAGGACGAGATGGACGCGGCGCACACCTCAATCCCACCACCGGTGGGCGGACGCCGCCCGTCGGTCAGTCCTCGCCGCAGACGTCGGCGACGAGGTCGCGGATCTGCTCGAAGCCGACGATCGTCCCCGCTTCACCCTCCTCGAGCTCGGCCACGAGGGCAACGCCGTAGTCCTCGGACAGCACGCGGAACGCCTTCTCGGTGTCGCCGCTGACCAGGGCGACGTTGCCGAGCTTGGTCGTCTGCGAGAACCGCACCGTGAAGTCCGGGGTCTGGAGCCCGCCGACGTCCTCGTTGATCGTCTGCGCCTCGGGTGAGTTGAGCTCCTGGTCGCACGTCGTCCCTTGCGCGACGTAGACAGCCTCGCCGGCATCGTCTCCGTCGTCCGAGCACGCGCCGAGAGCGAGCGACCCGATCGCGACGGCAGCCAGCAGCACCATGCTCCTCGGGAGGTGCGGATGTCCGGCCACGTTCCGATGCTAGGTCAGGCGAAACGGCCCGTCGAGGAAAGCCCACTGCAGCAGCATCACGGTCTTCGCGTCGACGATGTCGGTGCCGATCCGGGCACGTGCGTCGTCGGCGTCGAGCTCGACGGTCTCGATGTCTTCACCCTCGTCGGCGACGCCGTGGCTGGTGCCACGGAGGTCGTGGTGCCGGTACGGCGCAGCGAAGAAGTGCAGCCGCTCGGTGACCGATCCGGGGCTCATGAAGACGTCGAAGACGTGCTGCACCTCGCCGACCTCCACCCCGGTCTCCTCGACCGCCTCCCGGCGGATGGCGGCCACCGGGTCGTCCTCGTCGAGCAGCCCGGCCGCGGTCTCGAGCAGCATCCCGTCGGGGTGGCCGTTGACGTAGACCGGGAACCGGAACTGCCGGGTGAGCAGGACGGTGCGTCTGGCGGTGTCGTACAGCAGGATCGTGGCGCCGTCGCCGCGGTCGTACGTCTCACGGCGCTCGGTTCGCCAGTTGCCGTCGGAGTGACGTTGGTCGAACGTCGTCGCCCGCAGCACGTACCAGTCGTTCGCCAGCACCTCCACGTCGCGCACGACGATGTCGGGGTTGCGGGTCAGGTCACGGCCGGTCAGGTGCAGACCTGTGCGTCCGCGACGGTCGGGTTCGTCGATTCCTGCAGTCACCCGCACGAGCCTGCCACGATCAGGCGTCCGCGCGCCGCTCCTCAGGCGGCCCGACCCAGCGCATGTCGGTCCAGCCGACCCAGCCGCGCTCCTCGAGCAGCTGGAGCATGCGGCTCGCCCCGGGGAAGGTGGCGATGAAGGCCTCGTCGAGGAGTCGCACGAGGTCGTCGCCGACGACCGGCACGGTCTCCGGGTCGGCCAGTCCGTGCGCCGATGCGCTGGCGGCCTCGACGAAGGCGACGACCCGGTCGACCAGCGCCGACATCGATGCCTCGTCGAGGTCGACCTCGAGGAAGCCGTCGAAGTCGAAGTCGAGGTACAACCGCCGCAGGTCGGGGAGCTCGATCTGCGCGCGCTTGATGTCCATGAGCGCGGGGATCGCGTCGGGCATCTGCGCCGCGATGAGGATCCAGCTGTCGCGCTCGATCTCGATCACGCGCTCGGGGAACCCGAGCTCACGCATGCGAGTCACGAACTCGGCGACCTCGGGAGGGAGCGCGAGGCTGTCACCCGCTGCGAGGCGTGCGATGCGGCGCCGGTGCTCCTGCCGTTCCCGCACCTCGTCGCGCAGCCGCTGGTCGATCTCCGCCACGGACGCGGAGAAGGCCTCCGGGTCCGCGTCGAGCATCGTCTGCACCCGCGACAGCGGGACGCCCGCCTCCGCGAGGGTGCGGATCCGGATCAGCCGCACGACGTCGCGGGCGTCGTAGCGGCGATAGCCGGAGTGGTCGCGCGGAGGCTCCGTCAGCAGGCCCTTCGCGTGGTAGTGCCGAACAGCCCGTACGGTCACCCCCGCGTAGGTGGCCAGCTGGCTGATCGTCAGCATGGGTCCCTCCTCTGGCGGTCGCCGCTCACGAGATGCGTCGCCGATAGGTTCTCATCGCCAGGGCGTAGGCCACCACCAGCAGTCCGAGGCACCAGGCGAGTGCGACCCAGCCCTCGTCGCCCACGGGCTGCTCGGCCAGCAGGGCGCGCAGCGTGTTGACGATCGACGTCACGGGCTGGTGCTCCGCGAACCAGCCCAGCGCTGCGGGCATGCCCTCGGTCGGGACGAAGGCCGAGCTCACGAACGGCAGGAAGATCAGGGGGTAGGAGAATCCGCTCACTCCGTCGACCGACCTCGCCGTCAGTCCCGGGACCACCGCGAGCCACGTCAGCGCCAGCGTGAACAGCGCGAGCAGGCCGACCACGCCGAGCCAGGCGACGATGCCGGCGCCGGAGCGGAACCCCATCAGCAGCGCTACCAGCACGACCAGCACGAGGGAGACGGCATTCGCCACGAGCGACGTCAGCACGTGACCCCACAACACGGCAGACCGGGCGATCGGCATCGACTGGAGCCGTTCGAACAGTCCGGTCGAGACGTCGGTGAACAGCCGGAACGCGGTGTAGCTGATGCCAGAGGCGACCGTGATCAGCAGGATCCCCGGGAGCAGGTAGTCGACGTAGCTCTCCTGGCCGACCGAGATCGAGCCGCCGAGGACGTAGACGAACAGCAGCAGCATCGCGATCGGCGTGATGGCGGTCGTGATGATCGTGTCGGGACTGCGCGCGATGTGGCGCAGGGAGCGGCCGAGCAGGGTCGTCGTGTCGGCGAGGTGTGCGGTGGTCATCGTGGGCGTCCTCACTGCTGGTGTCCGACGAGGGCGAGGAAGACGTCCTCGAGCGTGGGCTTCTTCTCGACGTACTCGACCTGGGTCGGCGGCAGCAGCCGCTGCAGGTCGGCGAACGTGCCGTCGGCGATGATCCGGCCCCCGTGCAGGATCGCGATCGAGTCGGCCAGGTGCTCGGCCTCGTCGAGGTACTGCGTCGTGAGCAGCACGGTCGTGCCGCCGGCCGCGAGCTCGCTGATCGTGCGCCACACCTCGAGCCGGGCCTGCGGGTCGAGCCCCGTGGTGGGCTCGTCGAGGAACAGCACGGGCGGGTCGCCGATCAGGCTCATGGCGATGTCGAGCCGGCGACGCATGCCACCGGAGTACGTCGCTGCCCGGCGGTCGGCGGCGCTCTGCAGATCGAAGCGCGTGAGCAGGTCGTCGGCGACGCCACGCGGATCGGGGACGTGTCGCAGGCGAGCGATCAGCACCAGGTTCTCGCGTCCGGTGAGGATCTCGTCGACGGCAGCGAACTGTCCCGTCAGGCTGATGGCGCCGCGGACGGCGCTGGGCTGGGTGGCGACGTCGTGACCGTCGACGGTCGCGGTGCCGCCGTCGGCCTTCAGCAGGGTAGACAGGATCCGCACGAGGGTGGTCTTGCCGGCGCCGTTCGAGCCGAGCAGCGCGTAGATCGAGCCGGACGGGATGGTCAGGTCGATGCCGTCCAGCACGCGCTGGTCGCCGAAGGACTTCGTGAGTCCGGAGACGGCGACGGCGGTGGTGGTGAGTGGGGGCGAAGTGGTCATGACGTGAGTGTGGAACGTTGACCCTGCGTCAGGGTCAAGCCTCGTGTCGCACCGACCTCCCTGCGCACGCCGGGCGACCTCGGGATGAGCGAGGTCGCCCGGCGTCGTCGCGGTCGAGCGTCAGGCCGGGCTCGCCGCAGAACGGGCGAGCTGCGGGTACAGGCCCTCGATCGGCCCGGCCAGGCCGGCCTTGAGGTGACGGCTGACGTCGTCGACCAGCACCTCGAACTCGCCGGCCTCGACACCGTCGTAGGCGGCCCGCACGACGTCGGCCGGGTCGAGCTTGGGTGCGTCCACGTCCGTCGTCATGGGGGTGTCGGCGTAGCCGAGGTGGAGGGCGGTCACGTGGATGCCCTCCGGTGCCAGCACCACGCGCTGCGTGTTGGTCGCCGACCAGAGCGCCGCCTTCGTCGCGCTGTAGGCGTCGCCCATGCCGTGCCAGCTGAGCGCCGACAAGACGTTGACCAGGACCCCACGCTCGGCCGCCAGCGCCGGTCGGAAGGCGTTGGTCACGGCCAGCGCACCCCAGAAGTTCGTCTCGAACAGCTGGCGTCCGGCGGCGAGGTCGCCCAGGACGCTCGCGCCGTTGAGGGCGCCGGCGTTGTTGACCAGCACCGTCACGTCCGTGGCCTCGGCTGCGGCGGCCGCGACGGACTCCGTCGACGTCACGTCGAGGGCGAGCGGCACGACGCGGTCGTCGTCCCAGTCCTTCGGGGTGCGGGCCGCGGCGTAGACCTTCGCGGCTCCGCGCTCGAGCGCCTGGTGCACGAAGTGGGTGCCGAGGCCGCCGTTGGCGCCGGTGACGAGCACGACGGCTCCGTCGATCGTGGTCATGTCAGATCCTCTCGATGATGGTGGCGTTCGCCAGGCCGCCGGCCTCGCACATGACCTGCAGGCCGTAGCGCCCGCCGCTCTGCTCGAGGTTGTTCACCAGCGTGGTCATGAGTCGGGCACCCGAGGCGCCGAGCGGGTGGCCGATCGCGATCGCACCGCCGTTGACGTTGACCTTCGCCAGGTCCGCGCCGGTCTCCTTCTGCCAGGCCAGCACGACCGACGCGAACGCCTCGTTGACCTCGAAGACGTCGATGTCGTCGATCGTCAGGCCCGCCTTCGCGAGCACCTTCTGCGTGGCCGGGATGATGCCCGTCAGCATGTAGATCGGGTCGTCGCCCGCGACCGCGAAGGAGTGCACCCGCGCGCGCGGCGTCAGGCCGAGTCGCGCAGTGGCCTCCTCGCTCGCGACCAGGAGGGCGGCGCTGCCGTCGTTGACGGGCGAGCTGTTGCCGGCGGTCACCCGCCAGTCGAGCTCGGGGAACCGCTGCTCCCAGTGCTCGTCCTTGAACGCGAGCCGCAGTCCGGCGAGAGTCTCGGCCGTGGTGTCCGGTCGGATCGTCTCGTCGACGTGGAGGTCGTTGACCGGCGCGACCTGGGAGTCGAACAGGCCGTCCTTCCAGGCGCGGGCGGCACGCTGGTGCGACTCGGCGGAGAACTCGTCGAGCTGGGCGCGCGACAGGTCCCAGCGCTGGGCGATGAGCTCCGCACTGACGCCCTGCGGCACGAGACCCTGCTCGTAGCGCGCGCCGACCCGCGAGCCCGCGAAGTCCTTGCCCTGGAACTGCGAACCGATCGGGATGCGGCTCATCGACTCGATGCCCGAGGCGATCGCCACGTCGTAGGCCCCGGCGATGACGCCCTGCGCGGCGAAGTGGAGTGCCTGCTGCGAGGACCCGCACTGGCGGTCGACCGTCACGCCCGGGACGGACTCGGGGAAACCGGCGCCGAGCAGGGCCCAGCGGGCGGTGTTGCCGGACTGCTCGCCGACCTGTCCGACGGCGCCGCTGATGACGTCGTCGACGACCGCCGGGTCGATGCCCGTGCGCTCCACGAGTGCTGCCAGGGCGTGGGCGTGCAGGTCAACCGGGTGGATCTCGGCGTAGGCGCCGCTGGGCTTGCCCTTGGCGAGCGGGGTGCGCACGGCGTCGACGAGGTAGGCGCTGGTCATGATCCGGTCCTTCTTTCGTGAGCGAGGCGGACGTTCAGCCCCTGACTATGAGAAACCATAGTCAGAACGTACACCCTGACTTGTGATGAGCAAAGCCAGCGTTAGGATCGTCACCATGGACCACGAGCGACCGGACCCCACGACCACTGACGTGATCGAGCGTCAGGGCGCGTTCGAGGACCGCGACGCCTGGCCGGTCAAGGGGTACTGCCGCATCGAGCGCGCTCTCGACCTGGTGGGTACGCGCTCGGCGATGCTCGTGATCCGCGAGCTCTTCTACGGCGGCACGAGGTACGAGGAGCTGACCCGGCGCACGGGTCTCAGCGAGGCCGTCGTCGCGGGGCGGCTGAAGCAGCTGCACGGCGACGGCATCGTCGAGCGACGGCCCTACCAGGAGGCCGGCCAGCGACGCCGCGACGAGTACGTGCTCACCGATCGGGGGCGAGCCCTGTTCCCCGTCATCGTCGCGCTGGCGGAGTTCGGGGACGTCGTCAGCGACGACCCCCGGACGGGCGTGCAGCTCGTGCACCGTAACTGTGAGGCTCCGTTGGCGCCCCATGTTCGCTGTGGCGAGGGCCACGAGGTGCCGCTCGACCAGGCGGCCGTGCGACTGCGCGACGAGGAGCACGTGACCGCGCTGCGCGACAGGTCGCGCGCGCAGCGCTGACGGCCCGTCAGCCGATGCGCAGGACCGGCCAGCCGATCTCGGTCCTCCAAGCGGACGCGTCGGACGTGTCGCGCGGGCCCACCAGGTAGGTCTCGTGCACGACGTCGCCGACCGCGAGCGCGTGGTCGGCGACCCACGCCCCGAGCTGGCTGTAGGTCTCCTCGATCGTGTCGTGGCTGCCAGGGTGGACCACGAGGGCCAGCTCGACCGCCGGCAGCGTCGCGATCTCGACCCGGCTCCGCGAAGACGCCGCGAACCCGGGATCGACGGAGAAGTGCAGACTGACATCGCCTGCGCCCTCGCTGAAGAGCGCGTTCGCGAAGACGCCGGTCAGGGGCCCGCGACGCTCGTCCGGCGGAACGGCAGTCTGGAGCTCGGCGAGCGCGACGTCGTACCAGCCCAGGACGTCGTCGAGCCCAGCAGCCGATCGGGCCACCGCCACGGTGCGAGCGGGAACGGCGCGGAGCTCGACCTCGATCGCGGGCGGCTCGGGGTCGAGGAGCTGCCGCAGTGCCGACACGGCGGCTCGGGTCCGGTCCAGCTCGGCCTCCAGCCGGGCGAGGTGCTGACTGACGATCTCCGCCCGCTGGGCTGGGTCGTCCGTCGCCAGGACGGCCTTGATCTCCGGCAGTGGGAGGTCGAGCTCGCGCAGGCGGTGGACCGTCCGGGCGGTGGGGATCTGCTCGGCTGCGTAGAAGCGGTACCCCGTCACCGGGTCGATCTGCGCAGGCTCGAGCACCCCGGTCTCGTGGTAGTGCCGCAGCGTCCTGATCGTGAGGTGGGTCAGGGCGGCGAAGTCCCCGATCGTCATGGCGGCGCGCACGGGTCAACTGTGCACCCTCTCGCTGCGGGAGGGTCCAGCACTTGACCCTCCCGCAACGAGAGGGAACACGGTGCTGTCATGAACACCGAACAGAACCAGGCGACCCCGGTCGCCCTCGATGCCCTTCCCGCTGCGGTCCGCACCTTCGTGACCGCTCATCTCGCGCACGATTACGACGCCGAGATGGCGAGCTTCGCGGAGGACGCCACCGTCACCGACGAGGGCCACACCCACACCGGCCTCGGCGAGATCCGCGCGATGCTCACCCGCGCCGCGGGGGAGTACACCTACACGACCGAGGTCACGGGTGCGTACCGGCTCGACGACGCACGCGTCGACGTCGTCCACCACCTGGAGGGCGACTTCCCGGGCGGTGTCGTCGACCTGCACTACCGCTTCACGGTCGGAGCCGGCGGACTCATCGCCGACCTCGTGATCGAGCCCTGAGGTCGGGCCGCGTCACATCGCGGTGAAGCCGTTGTCGACGAACAGGTGGTGCCCGTTGACGAACCGGGAGTCGTCGCTCGCCAGGAACAGGGCTGCGCGGGCGACGTCCTCCGGCTCGCCCATGCGCCCCTGCTGACCGGCCAGGGAGGCGTCCGAGGTGTCGACGCCGTGCCGGCCGAGCGCCTCGATCTCGTGCAGCCCGTGGGGCGTGCGGATGAACCCCGGGCAGATCGCGTTGCAGCGGATCCCACGATCGCGGTACTCGACCGCGATCGCCCGGGCGAACATGTGGCACGCGCCCTTGGTGGTGTCGTAGAGCACCTCGTTGGGTGTCGCGGCCACGGCAGAGATCGACGACGTGCAGATGATCGACCCCTCGCCGCGCGTCAGCATCTGCGGCAGCACGGCCTGGGTCATGAGGAACATCGACCGCACGTTGATGCCGTGCAGCCAGTCCCACTCCTTGACGGTGAGGTCGAGGAAGGGCTTCACGATGATCGTGCCGGCGTGGTTGAACAGCGTCGTCACGTCGCCGAGCTCGGTCGAGACCGCGGCGACGGCGCGCCGGACCTGATCCTCCTGCGAGACGTCCGCAACGGCGACGGCGGCACGACCACCGGCACTCGCGATGTCGCGCGCGACGGCGTGGGCCGCGTTGCCGTCGATGTCCACGATCCCGACGCTCGCTCCCTCCGCGGCGAACAGCCGGGCCGACGCCGCGCCCATCCCGCTCGCACCGCCGGAGATCACGACGACCTTGCCCTCGAGGCGCCCGGTCGACGTCATGTCAGTCGAGCACCATGTCGTTGCCGCTCACGGTCTCGGCCGGGACCTCCTGCTGCACGTCCCAGTGCTCGACGATCTTGCCGTCCTCGACCCGGAAGATGTCGGCCACGGCGGTCGCGGGCGCGCCCTCGGCCGTGTTGAGGGCGTGGACGACGACGAGGTCGTCCTCGGCGACGACGCGAGCGATCTCGTACTCGACCCCGGGCTCGGCGACGTAGGGCGCGAGAGCCTCGACGTAGGCCTCACGCCCGTCGTCCACCTGCGGGTTGTGCTGGACGTAGGTGTCGCCGATGTACTCGTCCGCAGCTCCCGCCACGTCGCCCTCGACGAAGGCCTGCGTGTAGAAGTCGGTCACGAGCTCCTTGCTGCTGACCGAGTCGTCCGACGCGGTCGCCGGCGCGGCGGCGGGCTCCTCGGACGAGCACCCGGCCAGGGCCAGGGTTCCGACGAGCAGCAGCGCGAGTGGTCGGGGAGCGAGGGTCGGTCGTGTCATGGTCGAGTCCTTCCAGCCGTGGATCCCTCGGCCGAGGAAGCCTTCCAGCAGCGTCGCGGCGGGCCGGGCCAACCTGCTCCGACGATGTGTCAGGCAACGAGCCGAAGCCGTGACGATCTGTCGAGGGAGTTCCTCGGGGGTCGGCGGAAGTGTTCGTCGTCACACGTGTCGATCGATGGCACCTGAGTCAGCGAGGAAGCCATGTCATCACCCACCACGCCCCCGCCCGGGACGAGCCAGCACTACGAGCAGGAGCTGTCCCGCTCCCTCGACCTGCGCGGCAACGTCCTGATCACCCTCTCGGCGGTCACGCCGGCGTCGAGCGTCTTCATCATCATCCCGACCGTGATCGCGGCCGTGGGAGGAGCGTCGTTCCGGGCGTTCCTCATGGCCGCGGCCGTCGCCGCGTGCATGGCGCTCTGCTACGCCGAGCTGTCCTCGGCCTTCCCGATAGCCGGCGGCGAGTACTCGTTCGCGGGGCGGGTGCTGGGCAAGGCGGCCGGCTTCTCGCTGTTCCTCATGAACACGTTCAGCCTCACGATGATCATCGGCGTGATCGCGCTCGGGACGGGGGAGTACCTCGCGGCGGCCTTCTCCGGCGCCGACTCCAAGTGGGTCGGCGTCGCGGTCATCCTGGTGTGCGCGGGCGTCGCGATCCTCAACATCCGCACGAACGCGTGGATCACCGGCGTCTTCCTGGCGCTGGAGATGGTGGCGATCGTGGTCGTCTGCGCGCTCGGGTTCGTGAACGTGTCGCGCCCGGTGAGCACCCTCTGGGAGGCCCAGACCCTGGGCGACGACGGCACCCTGATGGGCGTGGGACTCGGCCTGATCGTGGGCCAGACTGCCACGGCGCTGTTCGCCTACAACGGCTACGGCGCGGCGATCTACTTCGCCGAGGAGACGCAGGGTGCGCGCAAGGTCATGGGCAAGGTGATCATCGTGTGTCTGGCGGTGACCGTCGCGGCCGAGATGCTCCCGCTCGCCGCGGTGCTCCTCGGATCTCCCGACCTCACCAGCCTGATCGGTGCGGACAACCCGATGGAGTACTTCATGACCACGCGGGGGTCCGAGGCGGTCAACGTCGCGGTGAGCCTGGCGATCGCGGTCGCGATCATCAACGCGACCGTCGCGATCATCCTCCAGGCCGGCCGCACCCTGTACAGCGCAGCGCGCGACGGAGCCTTCCCCGACGTGGTCGGTCGTCCGCTCGCGTTCGTGCACCCGACCCTCCAGACGCCGCCCGTCGCGACGATCCTGGTCGGCGTCGTGGCCGCCGTGCTGGCCGCGTTGGTGCCGATCACCTCGCTCATCACGGCCACCGGCGCCACGTTGATCGTGGTGTACGTCTTCGTCGCGCTGAGCGCCCTGATCGGCCGTCGCACGGGGGCCACGGCGGGTGCGCAATACCGGATGCCGCTGTTCCCGCTGCCGCCGCTGGCCATCATCGGCGCGCTCGCCTACGTCACGTACCAGGTGTGGGACGCGAACCCGTGGCAGATCGTCATCGCGCTCAGCGCCCTCGGCGTCGGCTTCGTCTACTACCAGGTCTACCTGCGCCCGCGGCACGCCGACCGCTGGACCATGCTCGCCGCCGCCCCCGAGGAGAACATCTGATGAGGACCAGTCCAGTGACCCCGCGCCGCGCTCGCGACCACGGCCTCCCGCTCGAGGGCGAGCCGGGCGAGTGGAACGCGATCACCGACGTCGCCGGAGTGGAGGTCGGCTACCAGACCCTCGTCGAGGGCGACGGCGACCTGCAGGACGGAGGTGGCCCCGTGCGCACCGGCGTCACGGCGATCCTCCCGCGCGGACGGACCGGCGTCGGCACCTCCTGCGCCGCCGGGTTCCACTCCCTGAACGGCAACGGCGAGCTCACCGGCAGCCACTGGCTCGAGGAGTCCGGGAGCCTGTCGCTGCCCATCGGCATCACCAATACGCACTCGGTCGGGGCCGTGCACCGCGGCATCCTCGAGTGGTCGCTGCGGACGAACCCGGCGCTCAAGCCCGCGTGGCACCTGCCGGTGGTGGGGGAGACGTGGGACGGGTACCTCAACGACATCAACGGTGACCACGTCCAGCCGCAGCACGCCGTGGCGGCGCTCGACGCGGCGGGCGGGGGAGCGATCGCCGAGGGCTCGGTCGGCGGCGGCACGGGCATGAACTGCTACGCCTTCAAGGGCGGCACGGGGACCAGCTCGCGACGTGTCCGCGTGGGCACGTCCACCTACACGCTCGGGGTGCTGCTGCAGGCCAACTTCGGGTCACGCCGCGAACTGGTCGTGTGCGGGCGAAGGATCGGTCAGGAGCTCCTCGAGGACAACCCGATGGAGGACGACTCGTGGCTGGCCCCGCCCGGCGCGGGCTCGTGCATCGGCGTGGTCGCGACCGACGCGCCGCTGCTGCCCGGTCAGTGCAAGGCGCTCGCCCGCCGGGTCGCCCTCGGTCTGGCCCGCACGGGCACGACGGGGAGCCACTTCTCCGGCGACATCTTCCTGGCGTTCTCGACGGCCAACCCCGGCAGTCTCGACAGCTCCATCCACGACCAGGGTTCCGAGCTGAGGGCCATGGAGTTCCTGCCCTGGGGCGCGATGGATCCGCTCTACGAGGCCGTGGTGCAGGCCGCCGAGGAATCGGTGCTCAACGCGCTGGTGGCCGCGCGCACCATGGTCGGACGCGACGGTCACCGCAGCCCGGCGCTGCCCGTCGCGGCGCTCGCCGGACCCTGGGGCGCCTGACGGCTCACGGCCCGACGGCGCTCCTGCCTCGCTGCTCCTGCAGGTCGACCCGGGTCATCCGGCCGCGATGGCCCGATCGAGGGCGTCCTCGAAGTCGCCGAGGGTGCGCGGCTGCAGCTGATCGCCGTCCAGGAACAGGGTCGGCGTGCCGCTGAGCCCCAGCGACTGCGCGTCCTGGAAGTCGGCCTCGACCCGGGCAGCGACGTCGTCGCTGACCACGTCGCGGTCGTACTGCGCCAGGTCGAGCCCGATCTGCTCGGCGTAGCCGCGGAACACCGGCGACATGTCGTCCTGGCTCTCGCCCCAGGTGGCCTGGGTCTGGAACATCAACGAGTACATCGCCTCGAACTCGCCCTGGCGCGCCGCGGCCTCGACCGCGTGCGCCGCGTTGCGCGAGTTCAGGTGGCCGGGGAGCGGGAAGTAGCGGATCACGAACTCCACCTGACCGTCGTAGTCCTCGCGCAGCTGCTCGATCGCGGGGTAGAGCGCTCCGCAGGCCTCGCACTCGAAGTCGAGGAACTCCACGAGCACCGGCGAGCCGTCGGGTGCCTCCTGCAGCACGTGGCTGTCGTCGCGGACGATGCGCGGGTCGTCGGCGCCGGAGCTCTCGACGACCTCCGGCTCGCCGCGCGTCTCGAGCACCACGAAGACGCCGAGCACGGCGAGACAGACGGCGACGACGGCCGCCGTGATGACGGTCCTGCGCTGGCGACGGTTCACGAGTGCTCCTTGCGACGGGGCTGGTGCGGCGCGCTCAGGCGCCGAGGGCGAGGTACAGGGCGGGGAGACCGATCGTGGCCGGAGGCGCGAGGGCGGCCAGCGCCGCGACGGCGAGGAGCGACGACGTGAGGCGTCGGTCGTGTCGCGGACGACGCAGCATCCGACCGACCCGCTCGCCGACGGCCGAGCCGGCCATCGCGAGGGTGCCCGACGGTCCGACCGGGCTCGCCATCGTGACGAGGGCCCGGGCCAGCGGCACACGACCGGTGCGAAGGCTCGCGTCGTCATCGGCCTGCAGCTCGACGAGCCGCCGGACCTCCTCGGCGTACGACGGCAGGATCCGCAACGGCCGGGCGGTGCGGGTAAACACCTCGGCGAGGAAGACCGCCCGGTGGTGCCGGCGGCTGAGGTGGCTGCGCTCGTGGGCCACCACCGCGGCCAGCTCGTCGGCGCTCAGCAGCTGCCGAGCGGTGGAGGAGACGACGACGCGCGAACGGCGGCGCGCGCCTGCGGGGATGCAGTACGCGAACGGGCGGTCGCCCGGCACGACGTCGAACCCGTCGAGCGTCGTCACCTCACGCCGGTCGAGGACGTCGTGGAGCCGGCGCCGGCTGTGGTGGGTGGCCCGGGTCGTCGCGGCGGCGTGGAAGACGAGTGCTGCCAAGCCGGCGAGGACGATCACGGCCGTGGCGTTCCAGAGGGCGCTCAGCTCGATCCCGCCCGCGTACACCTGGTGGAGCTGGTCCTCGGAGACGCCGGTGGCGCGGAACATGACGTGCTCGAGGGCGTCGTGGGTCAGCAGGGCCCCGACCGCGACCACGCTGCCGCCCATCGACACCGCGGCGAGGTGCCAGACCGCCAGGGCACGGCCGGGCGCGGCCTCGACCCACTGGGCCCGTCGTAGCGCCCGGTCGATGGTCCAGCCGCTCGTGAGCGCGACGGCCAGCAGGACGAGGGCGACGGTCAGGGACATCAGCGGTGCTCGCCCTCGGCCCGGGCGAGTGCCTCGCGCAGCCGCTGCGCCTCGGCGGGCGTGAGCTGGTCGGCGAAGCTCAGGAGCGCCCCGGCGCGGTCGTCGACCTCGTCGAGGGCCTCGCCCATGAGCTGGGCCGCGTACTGCGACTCCGTGCGGGTCGCAACGTAGCGGAAGGCGCGGCCATCCTTCTCGCGCGTCAGCCAGCCCTTGGCGCGAAGCCGCTCGATCACCGTGATGGCGGTCGTGTAGGCCACGGGGGTCTCGAGGCGGTCGATGACCTCGTGCACCGTGAGCCCGTCCTCGGCCGGCCACAGCGCGTGCATGAGACGGGACTCGAGGTCGCCGAAGCTCCGCATCCCGCACCTCCTTGAACTTCTACAGTACGTAGTAACGTAGATTACCTGGTGGCCGGAAGCGGGGACCCCCGCACGTCCGACACACGCATCGAACCGGAAGGGTAGGCATGTTCCACGGACCGCGACGACCCCGCGCCGCCGGTGTCGTCGCCGCCCTGGTGGTCGCGCTCGGGATCGCCCTCGGTGCCGGACACGTCTCTCAGGCAGAGCCGGAGCCGGTCGAGATGGCAGCGGTCAGCGTGGTGGACGAGGCGTCGGCGACGGTCGGGGGAGGCGTCGACGGCCACGACCTCGGCGGCCTGTGCCTGGCGATCTCGTGCCTGCTGCTGGTGCTCGCTCTCTGCCTGGGGCCCGGCCGGAGGCGCGGCGGGCTGCTCGGGCTCTCCTCTCGTCACGCCCGGGCGGTCGCCCCGCCCTCTCTCGGCCTCTGGGACGTCTCGCTGCGACCGGACGCTCCGGCGAGGTGCTGAGCACGGGGCCCAGCCCTGTCCGCAGCAACCCCTGGAGTCTCCATGTCCCCGCCCCGTTGCATCACCGCGCTCGTCCTCGGCGTCGCTCTGACCGCGTCGATCGCTGCGTGTTCCGGCTCCGCGCCGTCCGACGTCGCGGAGGGCGGGTACGTCTCGGGGGACGGATCGATCACGGTCGTGGCGCCGTCGGAGCGTGACCCCGCGCCGGTGCTCGAGGGGACCGACCTCGACGGCGCCCCGCTCAGCACCGCGCAGTTCGAGGGTCAGGTGCTCGTGGTCAACATCTGGGGGTCGTGGTGCCCGCCGTGCCGCAAGGAGACCCCGGACCTCGTCGTCCTGGCCGACGAGCTCGCGGGGGAGGGCGTCCAGCTCGTCGGCATCGCGATCCGTGAGGGACGCACCGCCTCGAAGGCGTTCGCGACGAACGTCGGCATGAGCTACCCGAGCTTCAGCGACCCGGGCGGGGAGATGCTGATCGGGTTCTCGACCTCGCTCCCCGCGGTCGCCGTGCCCACGACGTACGTCATCGACGCCGAGGGGCGGGTGGCCGTGCGGTACATGGACCAGGTCGACCCCGACACGCTCCGCGAGCTGATCAGCGACGTGCAGGACGGCCGCTGATGGACTGGTTCGGCACGCAGGTTTTCAGCGGAGGGCTCGTCCTGGCGGTCCCGATCGCAGTGCTCGCGGGGCTGGTGTCCTTCTTCTCTCCGTGCATCCTGCCGCTGCTGCCGGGCTACCTCTCCTACGTCAGCGGCCAGGCCGTGCACGACCTCGACGACCGGCCGCGACCCCGGGTGGTGCTGGGGGCGGTGCTGTTCGTCGCCGGGTTCTCGGTCACCTTCCTGTCCTACGGCCTCGCCTTCGGGGCGATCGGCTACCGCCTGATCGAGCACCAGGTCGTCGTCAACACGGTGCTCGGGCTGGTGATGATCGTGATGGGTCTGGCCTTCGCCGGACGCTTCGCGATCCTCCAACGTTCGGCGGCTCCACGCCTGGTGCCGCGGCTGGGTCTGGCCGGTGCGCCGGTGCTCGGACTCCTCTTCGGCGTCGGGTGGACGCCGTGCCTCGGTCCCACCCTGACCGCCGTCCTGTCTTTGTCGCTGACCGAGGGGAGTGCCGCACGCGGGAGCCTGCTGACGGCGTTCTACTGCCTCGGGCTCGGCATGCCGTTCGTGGCCGCCGCGATCGCCTACCGACGCACGATGCGCGCTGCGGCCTGGGCCAAGCGCCATCACCGCGCCATCGCGATCGTCTCCGGCGGCTCGATGGTGCTGGTCGGATTGCTCCTCGTCAGCGGCCTCTGGCAGGAGCTCGTGAACCACCTCCAGGGCCTGATCTCCGGATACGCGGTGGCCGTGTGAGCCGCCTCCTTCACCACCCAACGCCCGACCCCGACGAAAGAAGAGTGCCGATGTCCTCGACCACCCGATGGATCGCCCGCGCCGCAGCCCTCGTCGTCTGCGCGACTCTGCTCCTGCCGCTCCCGGCGAGCGCCCACGACGCCCTGATCGAGTCGACTCCCGCAGCGGGAGCCCAGGTCGGCGCAGGCGACGAGGGCGCCGTGTCCTTCCGCTTCAACAACGACGTCCTGGCGACGGCGGCGTTCATCGCGGTCCTCGACCCGCAGGGTGCGGACGTCAGCTCGGCCGACGTCGTGATCGCGGGCGACACGGTCTCCCGGACCTACACCCCGTCGACCGCCGGCACCTACACCGCGTCCTACCGGGTCACGTCCTCCGACGGCCACCCCATCGAGGGCTCCATCACCTTCACCCACGAGGGACGCCCCGACACGGAGTCTGCGGCGCCGGACGCGAGCGACCGGGGCGAGTCCGACGAGAACGCGGCGAGGGACGATCAGTCCACGTCGAGCGGGGGCGACGGCTCGGCGGTCATGCTCGGGATCGCGGCCGCGTTGGTGCTCACGCTGCTCGTCCTCGGCGTGGTGCGGCGCATCCGTCGCGGCCGCAGCACCTCGTGATCGACCTGGCGCGCCGCGAGGAGGCCGCCGGTACGGTGACGACGTGATGCGCCACGCCCACACCGCCCTGGTGCTCTACGCATCGGCTGCGGTCCTCGTCGTGGAGCTCACGGCCCTGCGGCTCCTCGCTCCCTACTTCGGGCTGAGCCTGGAGACCAACACGATGGTCATCGGCCTCGCCCTGGCTGCGATCGCGGCCGGCTCATGGGCGGGCGGCTGGCTCGCCGACCGCCAGCCGGCCGATCGCCTGCTCGCGCCCGCGCTGGCCATCTCCGGCCTGACGGTCGCGGCGACGCCGGCGCTGATGCGCGCCGCTGCCGCGGTCGACGGCACGACGCTGCTCCTCGCGGCGGTCGTGACGATCGGTGTCCCCGGCGCACTGCTCTCGGCGGTCACCCCGATCGTCACGAAGCTGCGGCTGACGACGCTGGAGGAGACCGGTGCGGTCGTCGGGTCGTTGTCGGGCATCAGCACGGTGGGGGCCATCGCCGGCACGGTGTTGACCGGGTTCGTCCTGATCTCGCGGGTCGCCGTCAGCACGATCCTGATGGGCCTCGGGGTCTCGCTCGTGGTGATCGCGATCGCTGTCCTGGTCGCGAACCGACGCGCACGAGCCGTCCCGCCGCTGGTTCTCGCCCTCGTGGTGGCGGGTGCTGTGACCGTCGCTGCACGGGGGACGTGCGACGTCGAGACGACCTATCACTGCGCGGTCCTGTCGACCGACGCCGAGAACGTCTCGCTCGTGACGCTCGAGCTCGACGGCCTGCGCCACTCGGCGGTCGACCTGGACGACCCGACCCACCTCGAGTTCGACTACACCCAGGCGCTGGCGGTCGTGGCCGACCAGGTGCTCGATGCCTCCGGCGCCGCAGCGCCGGGGGTCCTCCACCTGGGTGCTGGCGGCATGACCCTTCCTCGCTACCTCGACGCCACGCGACCGGGGACCGAGAGCACGGTCGTCGAGGTCGACGGCGGCGTCGCCGAGCTGAATCGCACGGAGCTCGGGCCGATGCCGGAGGTGAATCTCGTCGTCGACGACGCGCGCCTGGTGCTCGACGACCTCGATCCCGCGCAGTTCGAGCTCGTGATCGGCGACGCCTTCGGCGGCATCAGCCCGCCATGGCACCTGACGACGGTCGAGGCGCTGACCGCGATCGAGGCGACGCTGCAGAACGACGGCGCCTACGTCGCCAACGTCATCGACTACGGGCCGCTGTCGTTCGCGAAGGCGGAGGTGGCGACGACGGCGTCGGTGTTCGACGAGGTTCTGGTGCTGTCGGACGCGGCGACGCTCGCGGGGGAGGACGGCGGCAACCTCTTGATCGTCGCCAGCCAGGCCCCACTGGACCTCGATGCCCTCGTGGCGGGCCTGCAGGACGTCGGGTGGGACGTGCTCGCGGGCCAGGGTCTGCGCGACTGGTCGGCCGGAGCGCCGATCCTGACCGACGACTACGCGCCCGTCGACCAGCTCATCACCGGGGTCCTCGGGTAGAGGGACCTCACGCCGTCGCCTGCGCGGGCCGGTAGCGCAGGGCCACCACCCCGGAGCCGAACTCCTGGCGATCGACGAGCTCGAGCTGGACACGCTCGCTCAGGCCGGCGAGCAACGTGGGCCCGTGCCCGGCGATGACCGGCTGGACGAGGAACTCGTACTCGTCGATCAGCCCCAGGTTGGCCAGTGCCAGCGGGAGCGTCACGCCGCCGACCCACAGGCTCCCGCCCGGCTCGTCCTTGAGCCGCTGGACCTCCTCGGCGAGGTCGCCGTGCAGCAGCTCGGCGTTCCAGTCGACAGCGGTCAGCGTGCTCGAGACGACGTGCTTCTTCGTCTCGTCGATGGCCTCGGCGAACGGGATCTCCCAGTCGCTCATCCAGTCGGGCCAGGGGCCCGTGGCGGGCCGTCGCCACGCGGACTCCATCATCTCGTAGGTCACGCGGCCGAACAGGAGGGCGTCGGCGCGCTCCATCTCGGCGGTCCAGTACCGCATCGAGTCCTCGTCGGGAGGCGAGCCGGCCTCGTGGTGGCAGCATCCGTCGAGCGTGACGTTGATCGAGTAGCGAAGAGGTCTCATCCCGGTGCTCTCTGTGATGGTGCGATCGCGCGCCGCAGCGGGCACTCGTGGGCTCGTTCTCCTCGGTGGCTAGTACGTGATGACGAACTCGCCGATCGTCGTGACGCCGTCACTGGCATAGACCGGGAGGACGGCGTCGGGCAGGCCCGCTTCTTTGGTCCTCTCCCACTCGACGGCCTCGTCCGGGTTGGCGACGTTCGCGCCGGTCGCCTCGTCGAGGTCGTCGCGGACGACGAAGCCCTCGGCCCCATTGGTGGCGACGACCGCCAGGAGGTCCGGGCGTTGGTCGTAAGACGCGTCGTCTTCGGATCCGTAGGTCTGGCCGCGATCGTTGACCGGGAAGTCGACGGCAGTCTCGGAGGACGTGACCTCGGAGCCGTCGTCGTCAGGTGCCGAGCAGCCGCCGACCACCAGAGCGGCAGCGATCAGTGCCAGGGCGAGACGGTCGCGGCGGTGTGGTGATCCAAGGCTCGTGGTCACGGCCAGCTCCGATCCAGAGACGTCGTCCTGATTGTGGTGCGGGCGACCCGGTCCTGACAAGAGGCGTCTACGCCCGGCACCGCACCTGGAATCGGGACCTCGACCACCAACCGTGCCCCAGATCCGGCAGCGCCGTTAGGGCCGATACTCCCGGCGGGGAAGGGGTGCGTGGTCGGGCGGAAGGACGGGGTTGCCGCGTTGACCGAAGACGGCGCCGGCGATGGTGAGGGTCCTGGTGACCAACCAGCCAGCGCCCGTGAGAACACGCCCCAGCACCGCCGTCAGCCGCCGAGCAACGCTCTTCATGGCCGGATCTTCCCACGAACTTCGGTCGTTCGTGCGCGTGAGCGGGTCGAGATCCATCTCGTCCCGGACGGCTTCGGCGATGTCGAGGTGCCGGGGCTCGATCGCGTGAGACATCGGCGGCAACCTGTCCGCGGTGGGGCCTACCGGCGGAAGCCGATGGCCTGGTGCGACGAGAGCGACATGACGAGCGCGACGACCCATCCGATGACGGACCACCCGAGGAGCAGGTTGATCCAGAAGATCGTGCCGGTGTTCGCCTTGCCGCGGGTCGCGGCGATGGCCCACGGCAGCATGTAGCCGGCCGTCACGACCGCCACGATCCAGGCGATGACGGTCTGGACCGGTTTGCCGGACTGGTCGGTGACGAGCTGCGATCCCATGCGTCCAGCGTAGAGGGGGAGTCGTGACCGCTCAGGTGCCGCAGTAGGTCGTGTAGCGCCCGAAGTCCTGCGGCGCCGGCTGCGCGAAGCGCTCCAGGCCGGGGCGCTCGTGGAAGGGGTGGTGGATCACGTCGAGCAGCTGGTGGAACGGTTCGAGGTCGCCAGCGGTCGCGGCGTCGAGCGCCTCCTCGACCAGGTGGTTGCGCGGGACGTAGACGGGGTTGGTGCGGTCCATCAGGTCGGCGTCGGGTCCGTGCTCCCGCCAGCGCGCCAACCAGGTGTCGAGGCCGGGGAGGTCGACCACGAGCCCGCGGAGAGGTTCGGCGTCACCGCGGGCAGCGTCGACGAGGGCGCGGAAACCGCTCGTCCAGTCCACGCGGTTCGCGTGCAGCAGCGCCAGCAGCTGGTCGCCGAGGTCGGCCGCGACGGCGTCGTCCGGGTCGGACGCGAGCCCGATCTTCGCCAGCAGACCCGTGGCGTAGGAGGCGCCGTAGCGGGAGCGGAACGTGCCCAGCGTCTTCGTCGCGAGCTCGACCGCGCGGTCCTGGTCGTCGGCGACGAGCGGCAGGAGCGTCTCGGCGAACCGGGCCAGGTTCCACTCGGCGACGAGTGGTTGGTTGCCGTAGGCGTAGCGGCCGCCGGTGTCGATCGAGCTGTAGACCGTCGCGGGGTCGAACGCCTCCATGAACGCGCAGGGACCGTAGTCGATCGTCTCGCCCGAGATCGTCATGTTGTCGGTGTTCATGACGCCGTGGACGAAGCCGACCAGCATCCATCGCGCGACGAGATCGGCCTGGACGGTCGCGACGGCCTCGAGCAACGCCAGTGCCGGGTTCTCGGCCCGAGCGGCCCCGGGGTGGTGACGGCTGATCGCGTGGTCGGCGAGGCGTCGCACCAGCTCGACGTCGCCGGTGGCCGCCGCGTACTGGAACGAGCCGACGCGCAGGTGACTGCTCGCGACACGCGCCAGCACGGCACCGGGAAGGTCGGTCTCGCGGCGGACCGCGCGGCCGGTCGCCACCACCGCGAGCGATCGCGTGGTCGGGATCCGCAGCGCGTGCATCGCCTCACTGATGACGTACTCGCGCAGCATCGGTCCGACGGCAGCGCGACCGTCGCCGCCACGGGAGAACGGCGTGCGCCCCGAGCCCTTGAGGTGCAGGTCGCGCAGGTTCCCGTCGCGGTCGGTCAGCTCCCCGACCAGGAGCGCGCGCCCGTCGCCGAGTCGCGGCGAGTAGCCACCGAACTGGTGCCCGGCGTACGCCTGGGCGACCGGGGTGGCGCCCACCGGCGCGAGGTTCCCGGTGAGCAGACGCGCGCCTGTGACGCCGCGCAGCGTCGCCGGCTCGATGCCGAGCTCGTCGGCCAACGGCTCGTTGAGGACGAGCAGACGGGGGTCGGGCGCGTCCTCGGCCTGCCAGGGCAGCGAGAGCTCAGGGAGCTCCGTCGCGAACCGGTTCGCGATCGGGAGCACCTCGGGAGTCGACGTCACGTCGTCGAGCCTACGGATCGCCCATCCGCCGCTCGACGAGCGCTTCGCCCGGATCTGGTTGAAGATTCGATCATGGCGCATCAGAACCTCATGACCTCGAACTCGGCGCTGGCTGCCGTCGCCCTCACGTCGACCCTGTTCGGCCTGATCTCCATCGGCGAGGCAGGCCGGCGCACGGTCAGCGACCTTCGCCAGCGTGGCGGCGCCGCTCGCAGCCGTCCGGCAGACGCACTCGCGGCTCGGCGCGCCCGTCGCTCGCGCCGCACGGAGTCCGTGGCCGCCTGACCCCTCAGTCGCCGAGCGGCCAGGGCTCGTAGCGCACCGTGGCGATGCCCCACAGCTCGGTCCGCAGGCTCGCGACGACCCGATCTCCGTCGCGTCGCCACTGATCTCGGTGGTCGGGGTGGTCCCAGCCGGTGTCGTGCGCGAAATGGCGCTCCCAGTAGTCGTTCCAGGCGGCGATCGCGCCCGTCAGGTCGTCGGAGAGCCCGTAGGTGTCGGGAGTCGTCACGTATCCCGCCGGTGAGTCAACGCGCTCCCAGAGCGGCCAGTCGCGCCCGTACTCGGGAAACACCCGGACGACTCGACCCATATCTGCAGGCTTCCTCGTGCGCCGAGCCCGGCCGACGGTCTTCGCCATGCGAACAGTATGGAGGCCGTCGCCGGTGTCGTGTGCCGAGAAGCTGGTGAATCGCA
>NZ_BAAAME010000002.1:1121437-1125827 GCF_039529015.1 Aeromicrobium alkaliterrae | reverse complement strand
CCGGGGCCCTCCTTGTCGAACCATTGGCCCGAGCTACGCGCTACGGACTCAGATGTCGTAGTAGAGCTCGAACTCGTGCGGGTGCGGCCGCAGCTGCACCGGGAGGATCTCCTCGGTGCGCTTGTAGTCGATCCACGTCTCGATCAGGTCGGGGGTGAAGACACCGCCGGCCGTCAGGAACTCGTGGTCCTGCTCGAGGTTGTCGAGCACCGCGTTGAGCGAGGTCGGGACCATGTCGATGGCCTCGTACTCCTCGGCGGGGAGCTCGTAGATGTTCTTGTCGATCGGGGCGGCGGGCTCGATCTTGTTCTTGATGCCGTCCAGACCGGCGAGCAGCAGCGCCGAGAACGCCAGGTACGGGTTGCTCGACGGGTCGGGGCAGCGGAACTCGATGCGCTTGGCCTTCGGGTTCGAGCCGGTGATCGGGATGCGGACACAGGCCGAGCGGTTGCGGGCCGAGTACACGAGCGCGATCGGGGCCTCGAAGCCCGGGACCAGACGGTGGTACGAGTTCACCGACGGGTTCGTGAACGCCAGCAGGCTCGGGGCGTGCTTCAGGATGCCGCCGATGTAGTAGCGCGCCACGTCCGACAGTCCGCCGTAGCCGGCCTCGTCGTAGAACAGCGGCTCGCCGTTGTTCCAGATCGACTGGTGGACGTGCATGCCCGAGCCGTTGTCGCCGAAGAGCGGCTTCGGCATGAAGGTGACGGTCTTGTCGTTCGCCCACGCCGTGTTGCGCACGATGTACTTGAACTTCATGACGTCGTCGGCAGCCTTGAGCAGGGTGTCGAACTTGTAGTTGATCTCGGCCTGACCGGCGGTGCCGACCTCGTGGTGACCACGCTCGAGGACCAGACCGGCCTCCGAGAGGTTGGTCATCATGTCGTTGCGCAGGTCCTGCGTCTGGTCGGTCGGCGCGACGGGGAAGTAACCGCCCTTGTAACGGACCTTGTAGCCGCGGTTGTCGTCGATGTCGTTGCCGGTGGACCAGGCGGCCTCGGCCGACTGGATCTCGTAGAACGACTTGTTCGCGCTGGTGCCGTAGCTGACGCGGTCGAAGATGTAGAACTCGGCCTCGGGGGCGAAGAAGGCGGTGTCGCCGATGCCGGTGGTGGCCAGGTACGCCTCGGCCTTGCGGGCCACGTTGCGCGGGTCGCGCGAGTACGCCTCGCCCGTGATCGGGTCGTGGACGAAGAACTCCATGGCCAGCGTCTTGCGACGCTTGAAGGGATCGACGTAGGCGGTGCCGAAGTCGGGGAACAGCACCATGTCGGACTGGTCGATGCTCTGGAAGCCGCGGATCGACGAGCCGTCGAAGGCCACGCCGTTCTCAGCAGCATCGGCGTCGAACGTCCACGCCGGCAGCGTCACCTGCTGCTGGATGCCGGGAAGATCGGTGAAACGGACGTCGAGGTACTCGACGCCCTCGTCCTTGACGAACTTGAAGAACTCGTCGGCATTGCCGAACATTGGGCCTCCTCGGCCGCACAGCGGCTCAGGTAGTCGGGTTTCCACGTGGCAGGAGCGCGTGGCGCCTGCCTGGGTACGAACCTAGGAGCGGGCAGTTTCCCGACCGTCACCTAATTGTTTCGGCCAAGTTACATGTCGCTGTCCGACCCCGCCCATCCTGCTGCGCTCGGCTCGCTAGGCTTCCCGACGTGGACGACAGAGACGCCTCGCTCGGCCGGCGCCTGCTGGCACTGCTGATCGACTGGATCGTCGCCGCGCTCGCCGCGTCCCTGTTCACCGGCGTCAGCTACCCACCGGCCGACATCGGCGAGAACCTGGTCATCACCGCGTTCTTCGTCGGCCAGATCACGATCCTGACCGGTCTCCTGGGCTTCTCGATCGGCAAGCGGGTCGTGGGCCTGCGCGTCGAGAACCGTGAAGGTCGGCCGATCGGCCTGCCGCGCGCACTGCTCCGCACGCTGCTGCTGAGCCTCGTGATCCCCGCCATCGTGATGACCGACGACAAGCGCGGTCTCCACGACCTGGCTGCCGGGTCGCGCGTCATCCGCGTCGTCAAGCGCTGAGCCCCCGGGCCTGCTCGCGCAGGAGGTTCTTCTGCACCTTGCCCGTCGAGGTGCGGGGCAGGTCGGCGAACACGACCGACTTCGGCACCTTGAACCGCGCGAGGTGGCCCCGCACGTGGTCGCGCAGCTCCTCCTCGGTCGCGGTCGACCCGCTCCGCCGCGTCACGAACGCGACCGGCAGCTCACCCCAGCGGTCGTCGGGCACCCCGACGACCGAGGACATGACGACGTCGGGATGGCTGTCGAGCGCCTGCTCGATCTCGATCGAGGCGATGTTCTCGCCGCCGGAGATGATGATGTCCTTGCCGCGGTCGCGGATCTCGACGTACCCGTCGGGGTGCATCACGCCGATGTCGCCGGTCAGGAAGCAGCCCGACCGGGTGGCGCCGAGCGTCGCCTCGTCGTCGCGGTAGTAGCCGAGCATGACGTTGTTGCCGCTCACGGCGATCTCGCCCATCGACGCGCCGTCGGCCGGCACGTCCGCGCCGTCCTCGGTGAGCACCCGCAGGGGTCGTGACGTGATGTTGCCGATGCCCTGACGGGCGCGGAGCGCCGAGGCCGCGCGCTCGTCGAGGTCGTCCCACTCCGGCTGCCACACGTTGATCGCGACCGGCCCGAAGGTCTCGGTCAGCCCGTAGAGGTGCGTGACGTCGAAGCCCAGCGGGACGAGCCTCTCGAGGAGCGCCGGTGACGGCGGGCTCCCGCCGGTGTCCACGTGCACGCGCCCGTCCAGCGGCGCGGCCGAGGCGTCCTCGGCGATCATCGTCAGCACGGTCGGTGCGGCGCTGTAGTGGGTGACCCCCTCGTCGCGCAGCAGCTGCCAGATGTGACCGGGATCGATCTCGCGCAGGCAGACGTGGGTGCCTCCGGCCGCCGTCACGGCCCACGGAAAGCTCCAGCCGTTGCAGTGGAACATCGGCAGGGTCCACAGGTACCGCGACCCCGGTGTCAGGCCCGCGTGGAACGCCATCGCCACGGCCTGCAGGTACGCCCCGCGGTGGTGGTACATGACGCCCTTGGGGCGTCCCGTGGTCCCGGACGTGTAGTTGATCGCGAGCAGGTCGCGCTCGTCGACCGCGACGGGCTCGGCGAGCGGCGCGGCCTCGGCCAGCAGCGACTCGTAGTCGTCGTCGGCGCCCCCGGCCACCACGAGCCGCACGTCGGTGTCGGCCGTCAGCTCGCGCCCGCGCTCGGCGTGCTCGTGCGTCACGACGAGCACCGTCGAGCCGGAGTGCTCGAGGATGTATTGCATCTCGGGCAGCGACAGGCGGGTGTTGACCGAGACCAGCACGACGCCGGCCGCGGGGGCGGCCTGGTGCAGCTCGATCATGACGTGGCTGTTCGAGCACAGCGCTGCGACGCGGACACCCGTCGCGCGGGTCGCGTCGCGCAGGACGCTGGCAAGTCGGGCGCAGCGGTCGGCGAGCTGCGCGTACGTCCACCGCTGGTCGCCGTCGACGACGGCCGTGCGCTCCCCGAACGCGGCGGCAGCGCGCGGAAGGAACGCGCTGGGGGAGAGGGGCGAGAAGGTGAACTCGGCCACGACGACCTCCTGTGATGTGGGCGCGGGCGACGTGACGCATTAGAGCGTGGGCCGGTCGGGCCGTCAACGGCGTCGGACGCGGTCGGCACGAGTTCCGACGTCTCCGAGGTGGCCGGAGGCGGTCCGGATCCGGTTGCTGGGAGCGAGCGTCCGGGGACCGCTCGGCCGACCCCGTTCGGCCGCTGCGTGGAGCCTTCCTGCACAGTGGTGCCAGGGAGAAACGCCGGTCGCGGGGACGTGAGGGAGTGACCTGCGTCGCACTCGCACGGGCCTTCCGCCCAGGGGTGTGACCATCGCGTTTCGGGACGTAACGAAAGTGTTTCAGGTCACATGAATCCTTGACGGGCGTCGGAGGGCTACCTAGGCTCTTGCCACCAGACAGATTCTCTTTCCATCAGGTGGAATAATGACCGAGCTCCTCACCCTCCTCGCCGCTCACGTGCGGCCAGGCGGGACCGCGCCCGCCCAGCGCTTCCGCGTCGGCGGTGCCTGGAGCACGCGCACCTACGGCGAGCTCGCCGACCTGGTCTCGCACGCCGCCTCGTCCCTCACGCAGCTGGGGGTCGGTCCGCGCGACCGCGTCGCGATCCTCTTGCCGACCAGGGCCGACTGGACCGTCGTCGACCTCGCGGCCGCAGGCCTCGGTGCGACGGTCGTGCCGATCTACCCCACCAGCACCGCCGTTCAGGTCGCCGACCTCGTGAGCCGCAGTGCACCGCGCGTGCTCGTCACCGAGGCGTCGCGCGTGCTGCCCGACCTCGGTGCGGTCCACGTGGCGCGCCTCGGAGACGCCGACGGCGACCTCGGCCCGCTC
>NZ_BAAAME010000002.1:1107976-1121409 GCF_039529015.1 Aeromicrobium alkaliterrae | reverse complement strand
ACGCGCTCGCCGGCACCGGCTCGGTGCCCGCGCCGACGACCGCCGCCGGCGTGGGGGAGGGCGACGTGTTCACGATCGGCTTCTCCTCCGGCACGACGGGTGCCCCCAAGGGCTGCCTCATGACGCACGCGAACTACGCCGCCGTGGTGCAGGCCTCGCGCGAGTTCGAGCTCGACGGCGCACCTGCACCGGCGCACCGCCGCGCGACCTTCATCTACCTCCCGCTCGCGCACGCCTCGGCACGGCTCCACCAGCTCGTGACGCTCGCCCTCGGCGGTGAGCTCGTCTACGGCTCGGGCGGCACCGACGAGGTGCTCGCCCAGGTCGCCGAGACGCGCCCCACCTACGTCGCCGGCGTGCCGCGGCTGTTCGAGTCCGCCTGGGTGCGGGCCGGCTCGGATCCCACCGCGCTGCGCGCAGCGTTCGGGGGAGACCTGGCCTACGCGCTCACCGGTGGCGCGCCGATCGCCCCGGAGCTGCTCGCGGCCTACCGCGACGCCGGCATCGTGCTCGTCGAGGGGTACGGCTTGACCGAGACCGCCACGGCCCTGACCCTGAGCGCGCCCCACGACGTCCGGACCGGCAGCGTCGGCCGGGCGCTCGGGTGCGTCGAGCTGCGCATCGCGACCTCCGGCGAGATCCTCGCCCGTGGCGCCAACGTCTTCGCGGGGTACCTCGACGACGAGGCCTCGACGGACGCGGCCTTCGTCGACGGCTGGTTCCGCACCGGCGACCTGGGCCGCCTCGACGACGACGGCTACCTGTACCTGACCGGACGTCTCAAGAACCTGGTCGTGACCTCGACGGGCAAGAACGTCGCTCCCGAGCCGATCGAGAACGCGCTGCGCCTGGCGTGCGGGGTCAGCGACGTCGTCGTGGTCGGCGACCGTCGCCCGTACCTCGTCGCGCTGGTCGCGGCCGCCGACGAGCAGCACGCTGCCCTCGCCGAGGCCGTCCGCCGGATCAACGCGAACGTCTCGCCGCCCGAGCGCATCCGCAAGCTCGTCGTGGTGCCCACGCCGTTCGCCGACCAGGCGGGCCTCGTGACGGCGAGCGGCAAGACTGTGCGCCCGGCCGTGACCGAGCACTGGGCCGACCTGCTCGCCACTGCCTACGCCGACGAGACGCACCCGCGCGTCGTCGACATCGATCGTCCCGCGCACCTGCGTGCTGCGGGCTGAAGTTCCCCCACCCCCACCCCACCCCGAAGGACGTCGCATGAAGCAAGGAATGTTGCAGCGGTTGACGATCGCCGCCTCGACCGTCGTGATCGCCACGACGCTGGCCGCCTGCGGCTCCGAGACGGCCGCCGCTCCCGAGGAGTTCCAGGCGCCGACCGAGCTGGCCGAGCCGGGCACCGACATCCCGGAGGTCTCCGTCGACGCCGGCTTCAGCCCGTACGCCGACGAGCTCCTCATGGTCGCGGGCCTGAACCGTGGCTACTTCGACGAGGTCGGCGTGAGCATCGCGCCCGAGCCGTACGGCATCGACACCGACCTGATCTCGTCGCTGACCCCGCTGCTCAACGGACAGATCGACCTCGGCTCCGGCTACGCGCCGGCGATCGTCTCGCAGCTCGACAACGTCGACACCGTCGTGACCTTCGGCATCCAGGACGTCTTCTACGGCTACCGGATCTTGGCGCCCGAGGGCAAGTACCAGACCCTCGACGACTTCATGAGCGCCGGCGACTCCTACGAGGAGGCCGTCACGAAGGTCCTCGACCAGATGAAGGGTCAGGACGTCGTGCTGCGCGACGGCGTCGTGCCCACCTTCTACAACCTGATCGGCGAGGCCGGCGGTTCGGGCCTCGCGGACTGGAAGGTGCAGTACCTCGCGAACCCGGACATCGTGCGCACCGCGCAGGCCGGCGGCGTCGACTTCGTCTCGCCGACCGGAGCGGTCGAGATCGTCCGGCTCCAGGGCGACGGCTGGGAGCCGCTGATCGACCTGCGCCAGGTCATCGAGAACGAGCCGAAGGAGGCGACCGCCTCGCTGCGCTCGACCTTCTCGGGCTACCTCACGACGCGTGACTACGCCGAGGAGAACTGGGACACGATCCTGCGCGTCACGAGCGTCATGTACCGCCTCATTGACGAGATCGAGGCCGACCCGGAGGCCACGGCAGCCGACTTCGTCGACTACGTCAACAGCTACACCGGCTCGAGCCTGACCGCGGCCGAGCTCGCCCAGACCTTCCAGGGCCTGTACTCGGTGCGCAACTTCGAGGACGCGTCGGAGTTCTACCTCGACCAGGGATCGGACTTCTTCTTCGACGAGGTGGCCGGTGCCCAGATCGACGAGCTCGCCGAGCAGGGCGTCATCGGCGACAACCACGGTCCGGCCAGCCTGAGCATCGCCGGACAGGTCTACGAGGCGCTGGTCCGCTACCGCGAGGAGGCCGACGCGATCCTGGCCGACCTCCCGGACGGTGAGCTGAAGACCGCGGCGCAGGCGCAGTACGACGCTCGCAACTACCTGGACGCCTACCGGATCGCGGCCGCCGCGGCCGAGCAGGGCTGATGACCATCACGTCACCGGCACCGACGCCGATCCCGGCGATCGACACGCACGGCGCGGCCGACCCGCGCCGTGCGCGTCGGCGCCGCGGCGTCAGTGCCGTCGCGTGGCGCCTGCTCGGGATCGTCGGGGCGTTGGGACTCTGGCAGCTCGGCGCCGTGCTGGTCGACTCGCGTGGCGTGCTCCCGGGCCCGGCCATCGTGTTCAGCGAGCTCGGCGCGAGCCTGCTCGACGACCCAGGCCTGCGGTACCTGGGCGTGCAGCACCCCGGCTACCTCTACAACATCGGGTGGACCGTCGGGTTCGCCGTCGTGGCGTGGCTCGTCGGCAGCGCCCTCGGCGCGGCGGTCGGCCTGATCAGCGCGCGGGTCCAGCTCGTGCGCAACGTCTCCGAGCCGCTGCTGTTCGTGTTCGGTGCCGTGCCGGCGCTCGTGCTCGCCCCGTTCTTCCTGGTGTGGTTCGGGCAGGGGTGGGCAGGCAAGGCCGTGCTGGTCGCGTTCTACTCCTTCGTCACGGTGGGCCTCGTCGCGCAGTCGGCGGCGCTGAGCTTTCCCCGGGCGAGCGAGGAGTACGCCGCGACCCTCGGCCTCGACACGCGCTCGCGGTTCCGCCACGTCGTGGTGCCGGGCACGCTGCCGGCGATCCTCGCCGGTCTGCGCATCGCCCTGGCGACCGCCATCGCGGTCCAGGCGACCGTGGAGCTCCTGGGCTCGCAGACCGGAGTCGGCCGACTCATCGCGCTGCGGGCGAACCAGGGCGACGTCGCCGCCGTCCTGGGGCTCTCGCTCGCGCTCGGCCTCTCCGCGATGGCCCTCGACCTGCTCCTGCGGGTCGTCATCCGACGCATCATCCGCTGGCAGTGACCTGAGGAGTACGACATGACCACCACCACCGACCACCCCGCGTTCCACATCGAGGGACTGCGCGTCACGTTCGAGGCCCAGGGTCGTCAGATCACGCCGCTCGACGGTCTGGACCTCGACGTCCCGCGCGGGCAGTTCCTCTGCATCCTCGGACCCTCGGGCCAGGGCAAGAGCACGCTGCTGCGCACCATGGCGGGCCTCCAGGAGGCGAGCGCCGGCACGGTGCTCGCGAGCGGACGACCCGTCACCGGGCCGGACGCCAACCTCGGCATGGTCTTCCAGCAGGACGCGATCCCGATGTGGCTGCGGGTGCGCGACAACATCGCCTTCGGCCCGCGCATGCGCAAGGTGCCGAAGGCGGTCTACGGGCCCCGCGTCGACCACTACCTGACCGAGGTCGGTCTCGGCGGGCGCGAGCGGGCCTGGCCCAAGGAGCTGTCGGGCGGCATGCGCAAGCGGGTCGCGATCGCCGCGGTGTTCGCCAACGATCCCGACGTGCTGCTGATGGACGAGCCGTTCGGGTCCCTCGACTACTTCACGCGCGCTTCCCTGCACGCCTCGTTGCTCGAGCTGTGGCAGGAGACGGGCAAGACGATCGTCTTCGTGACGCACGACGTCGACGAGGCCATCAAGCTCGCCGACCGTGTCGTCGTGGTCACCGAGGGCACCGTCGGGCTCGACGTCACGGTCGACTTCCCGCGACCGCGAGGCGACGAGCTGCGCATGAACCCCGAGGCCGACTCGCTGCGCACGACGCTGCTGCGCGTGCTCGAGAGCCGCGCCGGAGGCGAGCAGTGAGCGCGCCGGCGGTCGCGCCACGGCGCCTGACGCTGCGCACGCGGTCGACGCCGATCAGCATCGTCGTCGGCGTCCTCGTCGCGCTCGTGCTGTGGGAGGCCGTGGCCCAGATCGCCGCGGCCACCACCGCGCAGGGCGATCGTGTCGTGCCGTCGCTGGTCGTCGTGGCGCGCGACGGTCTGCTGGGGATCAGCAACTACTGGTCGGGCGGCTGGGGCGTCGAGGCCACGGCCTCGGGCGGGTCGGAGTCCGTCGCCGGTGCCGTGCTGGCGCTCACGCAGGGCGCCGGCATCACGATCGGCCGCGTCCTGGTCGGCCTGAGCCTCGCGATCGTCATCGGGCTGGCGCTCGGCCTGCTCGTCAGCGCCTCGCGGCCCGTCCGGCTCGCCGTCAGCGGCGTCTCGGAGATGATGCGCATGCTCCCGGCCCTCGCGATGGCGCCGTTGTTCACGCTGTGGTTCGGCGCGACGTCGCGAGCCAGCATCCTGTTCATCGTATTCAGCGTCGCCTTCATCGTGCTGCTCGCGACGGCCAACGCCGTGGCCAACCTCCCGGCGCACCTGGTCGACTACCCGCGCACCCTCGGCCTGTCGGGCTGGCGGCTCTGGACGCGCGTCGTGACCCCGGCGATCCTGCCCGAGCTCCGAGGCTCGCTCGTCTTCGGTGGCCTGGTCGCCTGGACCACGGTGCTGGCGTCGGAGATGTACGGCCTCGGGTCGGGGCTCGGCTACATGCTGAACGACACGCTGCGCTTCTCGCAGGTCGACCGGATGGTCGTCGTCGCGCTCATCTTCTCGGGCCTCGCGCTCGCGACGATGAAGCTGCTGGGTGGCGGGGTGAACCGGCTGACCCGCTGGCGGGAGTGAGGAGTCGTGCCCGGCTCAGCTGCTGAGCGGGAGCCGGGTCCCGATCTCCGCGGCTGCGGCCCGCAGCTCGGTGAGCCAGCCGTGGAGGGTCTCGGCGCTGGTGCGGAAGGCCGGTGCCGAGACGCACAGGGCCGCGCGCAGCTGCCCGCGACCGTCGCGCACGGGGACCGCGATCGCGCGGACGCCCTCGTCGAACTCCTCGTCGGCGACGGCGTACTGCTCGGCGCGCACCTGCTCGATGTGCTCGCGCAGGCGCGTCGGGTCCGTGATCGTGTTCGCCGTGTGCGCCTCGAAGGCGCTACCGGTGAGCAGCGCGTCGAGCTCGTCGTCCGGCAGCCCGCTGATGAGGACCTTGCCGGTGCTCGTCGCGTGCACCGACTCGCTGTCGCCGACCGAGCCCCGGATGCCGATCGGCTGTGGTGTGCCGACCTTCTCGAGGAAGAGCGTGCGGTTCTCGCTGAGCACCGCGAGCTGCACGGTCTCGCCCGTCGCGGCGCTGAGCTCGCGCATCGTCGGACGAGCGGCATCGGCGAGCGAGGCCACGCTGCTGACCTTGTGCGCGAGCTCGAAGACCTTGAACCCGAGCCGGTACCGCTTCGTCGACGGGTCGAACGACACGAAGCTCAGCGAGGCCTCGGTCGCCAGGAGGCGGTGCACCGTGCTGATCGGCAGGCTGACGTCGCGGGCGATCTCGGTGACGCTCGCGCCCTCGGGATGGTTCCCGAGGGCCACGAGGATCGCCAGACCGCGCGCGAGCATGCCCTGCGGCTCGTCGGCAGTGCTCATCAATCTCCCTCAGGCGAAGGTCGAGAAGTCGGCGGGCCGCTTCTCCATGAACGCGGCGGCACCCTCGGCCGCCTCGTCGGTACCGTAGTACAGCTGGCAGGCGTCGTTGGCGAGCTGCGCGATGCCGGTCAGGCCCTCCTCGTCGGCGTTGACGCTCGACTTGAGCATGCGGAGCGCTGCGGGGGAGAGGCTCACGAGGTCGCGGGCCCAGCGCACGCCCTCCTCGAGCAGGTCCGCCACCGGCACGACGTCGTTGACCAGACCCCACGTCAGCGCCCGCTGCGCGTCGATCTGACGGCACAGGAACCACAGCTCCTTGGCGCGCTTGTGCCCGACCTGCTTCGCGAGCAGGTTGATGCCGTAGCCGCCGTCGAAGCTGCCCACGCGCGGTCCGACCTGGCCGAAGCGCGCGTTGTCGGCGGCGATCGAGAGGTCGCAGACCTGGTGCAGCACCTGGCCGCCGCCGATCGCGTATCCCGCGACGAGCGCGATGACGGGCTTCTCGATCCGGCGGATCGCCAGCTGCACGTCGAGCACGCTGGCGGGCGTGACCTCCGAGGCGGCGTCGCTGGGCCCGTCGGTGCGCTCCGAGAGGTCGGCACCGGCGCAGAACGCCTGGTCGCCGGCGCCGCGGAGCAGGACGACCCGGACCGTGCGGTCGTGGCGCGCCCTGCTGATCGCGTGGGCGAGCTCGGCGCTGGTGAGCGGGCGGAACGCGTTGCGGCGCTCGGGTCGCTCGATCGTGATCAGGGCGATGCGGCCCTCGTCGGTCGTGGCGTACGAGATGTCGGTGTAGGTCGCGCTGGGCGTCCACGTCGCGATGTCGGTCACGGGTCCTCCTGGAGGCAGATGAGTTCTTGACGCTCCCGGGTTGGGAACCTACGATCATTCTACAGTACGGATACTCTTTCCATCTAGTGAAAAGAACGGGCGGGCGATTGTGAGACGCATCGGCATTGACGCAGGCGGCACGTTCACCGACGCCGTCCTCTGGGACGAGGAGAGCGGTCTGCTCAGCAGCGCGAAGGTCTCCTCACGCAAGGACGACCCCGCCGGCGCCGTGCTCGCGGCAGCGCAGCGGGTCGTCGAGCTGGGGCCCGACGACGCGAACCACACGCTGCGCGACCTCGTGCACGGCACGACGATCGGCACCAACGTCAGCCTCGAGCGCAACGGTCCGCGCACCGCGCTGCTCACGACCCGCGGGTTCCGCGACGTGCTGGAGATCGGCCGCCTGACCCGCCCGGCCAGCGCGCTGTACGACCTGCTCGACCCGGGTCCGAGCCCGCTCGTGGCGCGTCGCGACCGCTTCGAGGTGCCCGAGCGCCTCGACCGCGACGGCTCCGTGCACGAGACGCTCGACGAGGAGGCCGTCGCCGCGGCGGCCCGGACCCTGGCCGCGCGGGGCATCCCGAGCATCGCCGTGAGCTTCCTGTACTCCCACGTGAACCCCGCGCACGAGCGTCGGGCCCGCGAGATCATCCACGAGCACGCGCCGGGCGTGGAGGTGTCGCTCTCGAGCGACGTCCTGCCGCAGGTGCGCGAGTTCGAGCGCACCGCGACGACGGTCCTGAACGCGTACCTCAAGCCCGTGTGCGCTCCGTACCTCGACGAGCTGACCGGTCGGCTCGCGTCGTGGAACGCCGACATCCGCACGTGGATCATGCAGTCCAACGGTGGCGTCACGTCACCGCGCCGCGCGGCCAGCAGCCCGGTCAACCTCCTGATGTCGGGGCCCAGCGGCGGCGTGGTCGCGGGCCGCCTCATCGCGCAGCAGACCGGCCTGGCCGACACCATCACGGTCGACATGGGCGGCACGAGCTTCGACGTCTGCCTCATCGCCGACGCGACCGTGCCGCTGTCGACCCACAGCACGTCGATGGACCTGCCGGTCAAGGTGCCGACGGTCGACATCGAGACGATCGGCACGGGCGGCGGGAGCGTCGCGCACGTCGACAGCGGCGGCCAGTTCCTCGTCGGACCGGCCAGCGCCGGCGCCCGTCCCGGCCCGGCCGCCTACGGTCGTGGTGGTACCGAGCCCACCGTGACCGATGCCAACGTCGTCCTGGGCGTGCTGCAGGACGGCACCCTCCTCGGCGACGACGTCGTGATCGACCGGTCGGCGGCCCTGGCCGCCTGCGCACGCCTCGGCCTGCGTCTCGGGCTCGACCCGATCGAGACCGCCCTCGGCATCCGACGCATCAGCAACGCGGCGATGGCGGGTGCGGTGCGGGCGGCGACGGTCGGCCGCGGCCACGACCCGCGCCGGTTCGCGCTCAACGCCTTCGGCGGCGCCGGTCCGATGCACGCGACCGACATCGCCGAGGAGCTCGCGATCCCCACGGTCATCGTGCCGCCGGTCGCCGGCGTGCTCTCCGCCGTCGGGCTCGTGGTCTCGGACGTCGTGCACAACCACGGCACGAGCCACGCCGCACCGATGAGTCCGCAGGCCGAGGCGACCGTGGGGCAGATCTTCGCCGACCTCGAGCGTCGGGCCACCGAGCAGCTCACCGACGAGGGAGTCCGTCCGACGTGGCAGACCCTGGTCCGGGCGCTCGACCTGCACTACGCGGGGCAGAACTCGACCATCACGGTGCCCCTGGACGGCGACGACCGTCCGGGCTGGGCCGGTCGCCTCGTCGAGCGCTTCCACCGCATGCACGAGCAGGTCAACGGCTTCCGGGTCGAGACCGAGCCCGTGCACGTCGCGGTCGTCCGCGTGACGGGCGTCGGCCGCACGACGGTCGAGGACCCGGCGCCGCGGTCGTCGGCGACCTCGTCGATCGCGCCGTCGCACGGCACGCGCCTGCTCACGATGGCACCCGGCGACGCGCTCGAGGTCCCGCGCTTCCGCCGCGAGGACCTGCTGCCCGGACAGTTCTTCACCGGCGCTGCGGTCGTCGACTCCGCCGACACGACGGTCGTCGTGCCGCCTCGCTCCCGCACCCGCATCGACGACTTCGGCAACATGCTGATCCACCTGGAGGCTCGTTCATGACCGTCACCGACCAGCAGCCACCGGCCACCGGGGCTGCGCAGCTCGACCCGATCACGTTCTCGGTCGTCGACTCGGGCCTGCGTGCCGCCGTGGCCGAGATGAAGGCCGTCGTCCTGCGCACCGCGTACTCGAACCTCTGGCGCGAGGCGGGCGACCTGTCGTGCGCACTCCTCGACGCGGAGGGCCAGATCGTGGTGCAAGGCGTGGGCGACATCCCGATCCACCTCGGGAGCATGCCGCTCACGATGCGCGGCGTGCTCGACCGCTACCCCGTGGAGTCGATGGAGCCCGGCGACGTGCTCCTGCAGAACGACCCCTACCGCGGCAACAACCACCTGCCCGACTACTTCATGGCCAAGCCGGTCTTCGCCGACGGTCGCGTCGTGGCGTTCACCGCGGTGCGCGGCCACTACGTCGACATCGGCGGTCCGACGCCGGGCAGCTACTACACGCTCGCCCGCGACGTGTACGGCGAGGGCCTGCGGATGCCGCCGGTCAAGCTGTTCCGCCGCGGGGTCGTCGACCAGGACATCCTCGAGATCATCACGTCCAACGTGCGCAACCCGGCCGAGCGCCTGGGCGACATCCGCTCGCAGCACGCCGGGTGCGTCACGGCCGAGCGCCGGCTGCTCGACTACTGCGAGCGCTACGGCACCGACGCGGTCGTGACCGCGATGCGCCAGGTGCTCGACGTCAGCGAGCAGCGCGCCCGCGCCGCGTTCCGCGAGATCCCGGACGGTGAGTACACGTTCACCGACGTCTGCGACGGCGACAGCTTCAGCACCGACCCGATCCAGATCACGGTCCAGGTGACGGTACGCGGCGACGAGATCGCGATCGACTTCGACGGGTCCTCGCCTCAGTCCCGCGGCGGCATGAACAGCCCGCTGGGCGTGACCCACTCGGCAGCCCACTTCGCCGTCAAGGCGCTGACCGAGCCGCACACGCCGTCGAACTCCGGCTCGTACCGTCCGGTGTCGATCTCGGCGCCGCTCGGCACGATCGTCAACCCGCGGTCGCCCGCTCCGGTCGTCGCCGGCAACCACGAGACCTCGGCGCGCATCGCCGACGTCGTGCTGGGTGCTCTCGCGCCGGCCGTCCCTGACCTCGTCCCGGCGGCCGGCACCGGCAGCTCCTCGGTGCTGATCGTGGCGCGCGAGCACGCCGTGGACGACGCGATCATGTACGAGGTGCACGGTGCCGGGCAGGGCGGCAACGTCCAGGTCGACGGCGCGAATGCCCGGCGCACGAGCATCGGCAACACCGGCAACACCCCGGTCGAGCTGCTCGAGGCCACCAACCCGGTGCGGGTCCTGTCCTACGAGCTGCGCACCGACGGTGGCGGCGCCGGTCGCCATCGTGGCGGCACGGGACTGGCCCGACTTGTGGAGTTCACCGAGGACGTCACCGTCACGATCGTGGCCGATCGGGACCAGAGCCGCCCATACGGACTGTGGGGCGGGTCGCCCGGCGCGGCCGCGACGTTCGAGCTGACCCACCCGGACGGGACCACCGAGGTCCTCGGCAGCAAGACACCGCCCCGCAGCGTCGCGGCCGGCTCTCGCCTGCTCTTCGCGTGCGCCGGCGCCGGTGGCTACGGTCCTGCCTCCGAGCGCGACCCCGCCCAGGTGCAGGCCGACCTGGACGACGGGTACGTCAGCACCGACGCCGTCGAGCGGGACTACGGCCTCACGGTGGAGGCTGCCCCGGATCGCCTCGAGGGCGGCCTCGTGGTCGTGGCTGCGGGGACCCCCGCATGACCGCGTTCGTGGGTGCCGGGCTCCACCGGGCCCGCACCACCTCGCCGTTCGTCGGGGGTCAGGGCGTCTGGCTGCACCGGGCCGACGGCACGCGTGTGCTCGACGCGTCGAACACCGGCGGTCCGCTCGGCCACGCACACCCGCTCATGGTCGAGGCGCTGCACGAGGCCGCCTCGTTCCCGGTGGCGAACGAGAGTCGCGACTGGGCCGAGCGCGAGGAGGTCGCTGCCCACCTGGTCGACATCGTCGACGCGGGCGAGGGGTGGGTCGGGGGCGTGCGCTTCGGGCTCAGCGGCAGCGAGGTCAACGACATCGCCTTGAGCCTCGCCCAGGCGGCGACCGGCCGCGCGCCCCTCGTGGCCCGGGAGCGCGCGTACCACGGCCTCGTCGGCCTCTCCCGCGACGTCACGGTGCAGCCGCAGTGGCACGGCGGCCTGTCGAACCTCGACGGTGACGTGCTTCCCCCGCAGACCAGGGCGGACGTCCGGGTCGTCGCCGGGCCCGACGGGACGCGCTGGAGCCGCACCCCGGCCGACCGCCCGAACGGTCTCCTGCCCGGTGAGCTGCAGCGGGCCGTCGACGGTGCCGCAGCGGTCATCGTCGACTACACGCAGGGCGGCCGCTACTACGACCCTGCGTACCAGGACGCCGTCGCGGACGCGGCGAGCGAGGCCGGTGCGTGGTGGATCGCCGACGAGGTCGTGACCGGTCTCGGCCGCTGCGGTCGGGCGATGGCGTTCCACGGATCATCGAGCAGGCCCGACGTCGTCACGCTCGGCAAGCCACTGGCGGGCGGAGCGTCGGCTGCCGGCGCCGTCGTGCTGTCGCGGCGGATCACCGACCTGCTCGAGGACGCGAAGTGGCAGAACTACAGCACCTTCCGCGCCCACCCCGTCACGGTGCACGCGATCGGCGCCCACCTCGCGGCGCTCGAGAAGGAGCAGCTCGTGGAGCGAGCCGCGGCCGCCGGCGACCGCCTGGGCGCCCAGCTGGTCGAGCTCGCGAAGGCCCACCCCTCGGTGGTGCGGGTCGCGGGGGAGGGCCTGCACTGGACCGTCGAGCTCGACGGTCCCGACTGGAAGACCTGGGACTCCACGCTCGACACCTCCGAGATCTCGGACGTCGTCGTCGGGGAGGCCCTGGGCCACGGCGTGGCGATCAGCACCAGCGACGAGCCCTCGTCGCTGTTCCTGGCGCCCGCCCTCATCATCGAGAACGAGGAGCTGGACATGATCGTCGACGCACTGGACGCCGGACTGACCCGGGCCGACGAGCGGCTCGGCCGATGACGCGGCAGCAGGTCGTGCCGCCGTCGATGGCGGCGCTGGTCGAGAACGTGGCGTACTCACCGGCCGTGCGCGTGGGTGACCTCCTGCTCGTCTCGGGGCAGGTGGGGCGCGACCGGGACCTCCGCCCCGTGGTCGGCGACCTCGAGCAGCACGTGCGCGCGGCCTTCGACAACCTGCGGCTCGTCGTCGAGCACGCAGGCGGATCGCTGGCCGACGTCGTGGAGCTCACGACCTACCACGTCGACATCGAGTCCCAGCTGCCCACGTTCATGGCCGTCAAGCGCGAGTACTTCGGCGACCGCGACACGCTGCCGGCCTGGACGGCCGTCGGGATCTCGGCGCTGACCACGCCGGACTACGTCGTGGAGATCCAGGCCACGGCGTACCTGGGCGACTGACCCGGTTCAGTCGATCGGGTTGCGCTCGACGGCGACCGAGCGTCCCTGCGCGTCGAAGCAGAAGCGGGCCGTCCCGCGGTACTGCTCGTCCCTGCTCGGGTCGAGCGTCCGCGCGTAGCGGCACTGGTTGACGTCGAGGGCGGGCTGGCCCCCCTCGTCGACGAAGGCGGCCTCCAGCTTCTCGGACACGATCGCGCCGTCGGCCTCGACGTCGGCGATCGTGAGGTCGTCCTGCGAGATGAGGTCCACGTAGTCCTGCGAGGTCATCTCGCCCGACGCGAGCTCATCGGGCTCGGACGCACCGCAGGCGGCGAGCACCGTGACGGCAAAAGCGAGCACCACCGCCCGTCGGAGCACGGTCAGCCGCGCATCATCTTGCGTGCGGCCTTCATCGAGGTCGGCACGGGGCCACGCGGCATCGGGGCGGCGGGGCGCATCGCGTCGAGCGCCTTGAGCTTGTTGATGACGGAGGTCTGCTCGGCGGGCTTGAGCGCCTTCTTCGTCTTCTGCAGGTGGCGGTTGAGCTTGGGCAGCGGGATCTGCCCCTCCTCGCGACCCACGACGATCTCGAGCACCGGCACCTCGTCGCCGAGGATGCGCTGGTGCTTGCGGCGCTCGGACGCCAGCAGCGACTTCACGCGGTTGGGGTTGCCCTCGCCCACGAGCACGACGCCGGGCTTGCCGACGACGCGGTGCACGATGTCCTGGTTCTTGGTGAACGCGACGACCGGCTTGACGTTCCAGCCACGACGCAGCATCTGCAGTGCGCTCGCGGCGGCACCCGGCTGACCCTCGACCTGGGCGTACGCGGCGCGCTCGGCGCGGCGGCCGAACACGATCAGCGCGGCCAGCGTGCCCGACAGCAGGCCGAAGACGACGGCCAGGACGATGCTGAGCACGCCGTTGCTGATGAAGACCAGGCTCAGCGTGGCCATGATCCCGCCGACGACGAGGAACCAGAGCAGCAGGATCAACCCGATGTTCGGGTCGGAGTTCTTGGTGATGCGGTAGGCCTGACGCATCTGGGCGATGCGACCGGTGGCCGGGGCGGGAGTTCCTGCAGACATGAGGTCAGTCTAGGCCGTGGCCCAGGCAGCGCTCAGCGCGGCCGCAGGTGGAGGTTTCGAGGCTCGCGCCGCAGGCGGCACTCGCACC
>NZ_BAAAME010000002.1:1095020-1107929 GCF_039529015.1 Aeromicrobium alkaliterrae | reverse complement strand
CGAGTGCGCTCTGGCGCGCGAGCCTCGAAACCTCTCGACCACCGGTGGTGGCGGTCAGGCGCTGGCGGCCTCGCGGGCCTCGATGGCCTGCTGGTAGAGGCGGCCGGCGCGGTACGAGGAGCGGACCAGGGGGCCGGACATGACGCCGGCGAAGCCGATGTCGGTGGCCTCCTGGGACAGCTCGACGAACTCCTCGGGCTTGACCCACCGCTCGACGGGGTGGTGGCGCTTGGAGGGCCGCAGGTACTGGGTGATGGTGATGAGGTCGCAGCCGGCCTCGTGCAGGTCGCGCAGCGCCTCGGAGACCTCTTCGCGGGTCTCGCCCATGCCGAGGATCAGGTTGCTCTTGGTGACCAGGCCGAAGTCACGGGCCTGGGTCAGGACGTCGAGCGAGCGCTCGTAGCGGAACGCCGGACGGATGCGCTTGAAGATGCGCGGCACCGTCTCGAGGTTGTGAGCCAGGACCTCCGGGCGGGACTCGAACACCTCGGTCAGCAGCTCGGGGATGCCGTTGAAGTCGGGGATCAGGTTCTCGACACCGGTGTCCGGGTTGAGCTCGTGGATCTTGCGGACCGTCTCGGCGTAGAGCCAGGCGCCACCGTCGGGCAGGTCGTCGCGCGCGACACCGGTGATGGTCGAGTAGCGCAGCTGCATCTTCTGCACGCTCTCGGCCACGCGACGCGGCTCGTCACGATCCAGCGCGGACGGCTTGCCGGTGTCGATCTGGCAGAAGTCGCACCGGCGCGTGCACTGCTCGCCGCCGATGAGGAACGTGGCCTCGCGGTCCTCCCAGCACTCGTAGATGTTGGGACAACCGGCCTCCTGACACACCGTGTGCAGGCCCTCGCCCTTCACCAGCCCCATGAGCTCGGAGTACTCAGGACCCATCTTCGCGCGGGTCTTGATCCACTCGGGCTTCTTCTCGATCGGGGTCTCCGCGTTGCGGACCTCGAGTCGCAGCATCTTGCGTCCGTCAGGTGCGATGGTCACGCGGTCCACTGTACGCCTGTGGGCCAGCCGGGCCGCGGGGCCCGAAGCCCGTAGGGTTTGGGTGTGACCTGGCTGACGCGCGACTGGCAGCGCCCTGCTCCGACGCCCCGTCAGCTGCGCGTCGACCTGCTGCTCGGGGTGGCCCTGGCGGTGCTCTCGGTCGCCTCGCTCGCGGTGTTCCGCAGCGCGGCCGGCATCGCCGAGCCGGAGCACGGCAACGAGTCGTACCTCTGGTTCGCCGCGGCCGGTGCGCTCCTGGGCCTGCGACGCCGGTTCCCCCTGGTGGTGCTGCTGCTCGAGTCCGCGACGTTCATCGTGATCGGCGAACGCTTCACCGACCTCGCGATCGTCTTCACGATCCAGATGACCCTGTTCGCCGCCCTCTACGCCGCGTGGGCGTGGTCGCGTCGCCCGCGGGCCCTGTACGCGACGACGGTCGTCGTGCTGGTCGGGATGTTCAGCTACCTGGCGTGGAGCTTCACGCGGCCCGACGCGCTGCCGCCCGCCGGGGACGTGACGTTCCTGCTGCCGCGTGACGTGGCGGTGATCGTCTACTCGCTCGCGATCAACGTCATCTACTTCTTCGGTGCGATCGCCTGGGGACAGGCGGCCTGGATGAGCGCCCGCCGCCGGGCCCTGCTCGAGGCGCAGTTCGAGCGTGAGCGCGGCCGCCAGCTCGTCGAGCGACGGCAAGCCGTCCAGGCCGAGCGGGTGCGCATCGCGCGGGATTTGCACGACGTCGTCGCCCACCACGTCAGCGGCATGGGGATCCAGGCCACCGGCGCGCGGCGCGTGCTCGACCGCGACCCGGCCCGTGCGGCCGACGCCCTCGAGACGATCGAGGCCGCGTCGCGGCAGGCGGTCGCGCAGATGCACCAGCTCGTGGGGCTGCTCCGCGAGACCGACGAGGACTCGTCGCGCGAGCCACAGCCCGGACTGTGCGACCTGCTCACCCTGGCCGACTCCAGCGGCAGCCCACGGGTCGAGGTCGAGATCGTGGGGGACCGGCGCGACGTCGACGCGACGATCTCGCTCAACCTGTACCGGGTGGCCCAGGAGGCCGTCACGAACGCGCGGCGCCACGCTCGTGCCAAGCGCGTCCTGGTGACGCTGCGCTACCTCGAGGACTTCGTCGAGGTCGAGGTCGTCGACGACGGCGTCGGCGCGAACGACGCGACGCAGGCAGCCGCGGACCACGGCGGCTTCGGCCTGACCGGTATCCGCGAGCGGGCCGCGATGCTCGGCGGACAGCTCGAGATCGGCAACCGACCGCACGGCGGGTATCGCGTCCGCGTGCGAGCACCACGGGAGACCACATGAGGGAGACGACATGACGACGGTCCTGCTGGTCGACGACCAGGACCTCATCCGCAAGGGGTTCGCGATGATCCTCGGGGTCGAGGACGACATCGAGGTCATCGGCGAGGCCAAGGACGGCCGTGAGGCGGTCGCGAAGGTCGCCGAGCTGCGTCCCGACGTGGTCCTGATGGACGTGCAGATGCCCGACGTCGACGGCATCGAGGCCACGCGGTCGGTCGTCGAGACGCACCCCGAGACCCGGGTCGTGATCCTGACGACCTTCGACGACGACCAGTACCTGTTCGACGCCCTCGACGCGGGCGCCAGCGGGTTCCTGCTCAAGAACTGCCCCGCCGACGACCTGATCAGCGCGATCCGGCTCGCCGCCGGTGGGCACTCGCTCCTGGCGCCCGAGGTCACCGAGCGCGTCATCGCCCGCTCGGCCCGCGGTCAGCAGGCCGCCGACCCGCGTCTGGACGACCTGACCGAGCGCGAGCGCGACGTGCTGGTCGCGATGGCGAAGGGGATGAGCAACGCCGAGATCGCGCAGGCGCTGTTCGTCAGCCCCGCGACGGTGAAGTCGCACGTCTCGCACGTCCTGGCCAAGCTCGACGCCCGCGACCGGGTGCAGGCCGTCATCACGGCCTACCGCTCGGGGCTGATGGACTAGCGCCGTCCTCCACCACCGGTCGGCCACCGTTCGTCTGCGGCGTCTCCGTCGCAGGGATGAGGTAAATCGGCGTCACGGGCGACCTCCGGAACCGTCCTCGTGGCCGATGCGACACGGTCGCGTTCCGCCTAGCGTGGAGCCATGATCGACGTCTCCTCCCTCAGTCGTCAGTTCGGTGACCATCTCGCCGTCGACGACGTGAGCTTCCAGGTCCGACCCGGCCGCATGACCGGTTTCGTGGGCGCCAACGGCGCCGGCAAGACCACCACGATGCGGATGATCATGGGCGTGCTCGCCCCCAGCGCGGGGGAGGTGCGCTGGAACGGTGAGCCGATCACCCCCGAGACCCGCCGCACCTTCGGGTACATGCCCGAGGAGCGCGGCCTCTACCCTCGCATGCGCATCCGCGAGCAGCTCGTCTACTTCGCCCGCCTGCACGGCTTCAGCCGCACCGACGCCGCGTCTCGGGCCGATGACCTGCTCGAGCACTTCGGCATCGTCGACCGGGCGGACGACCTGCTCGACGACCTCTCGCTGGGCAACCAGCAGCGCATCCAGATCGCCGCCGCGCTGATCCACCGGCCGGCCGCCCTCGTGCTCGACGAGCCGTTCAGCGGCCTCGACCCGCTGGCGGTCGACGCGATGGTCGACCTCCTGCGCCGCGAGGCCAAGGACCTTCCCCTGCTGTTCTCGAGCCACCAGCTCGACCTCGTCGAGCGCCTCTGCGACGACCTCGTGATCCTCTCCGGCGGCCGTCTGGTCGCCTACGGGCCGGTCGAGGAGCTGCGCGGCCAGGGCGCCGACCGCTACCGCGTCGTCATGGACGGCAGCGACGCCGCCTGGCTGCGCGACCTGCGCGGCATCGAGGTGCGCGACGTCGACGGCTCGACCGCCCTGGTCGACCTCGACGGCCTGACGCCGACCGAGCTGACGCGCGCCGCGGTCGAGCGAGGTCCGATCGTCGAGGTCAGCCGAGCACGCCAGCCCCTGTCCGAGATCTTCCGGGAGGTCATCCGATGAGCACGTCCACCCCCGCACGCGGCGCCTGGCGCCTCGTCGCCGAGCGCGAGATCTCGACGCGCGTCCGCGAGAAGTCCTTCATCATCGGTGTCCTCGTCACCGTGGTGCTCGTCGCGGGCGCGGTCGTGGCGGCCTCGCTGCTGTCGGGCCGCGCCAGCACGAGCGACATCGCGGTCGTCGGCCCCGAGGCCTCCGCGATCGTCCAGACCGCCGACGGCGGAGCGATCGCCACGAGCGACAACACCTCCTTCGAGGCCCAGGAGTACAACACGGCCGACGAGGCCGAGGCTGCGGTCCGGGACGAGAAGGTCGACGCTGCCCTGGTCCCGGCCGACGACGGCGGCTTCCGCATCATCGGGCTGACCGAGGTCGACAGCACGACGGAGCAGGCGCTCACGGCCGCCGTGTCGGAGACCGTGCTGCAGGCCAACGCCGCGCAGCTCGACGTCGACCTGAGCGAGCTGAGCGCCGGCACCACGGCCACCACCAGCGTGCTGGAACCTGCTCCGGAGGACGACGGGGGCCGCTACGCGGTCGCGACCGTCATGGTCATCCTGTTCCTGCTCACCGTCATGATCTTCGGCCTGCAGATCGCGCAGAGCGTGACCCAGGAGAAGGAGAGCCGCGTCGTCGAGATCCTCGCCGCTGCGGTGCCCATCCGGGCCCTGCTGTGGGGCAAGATCGCGGGCAACACCGCACTCGCCCTCGGCCAGGTGGTCCTGGTGGTGGTGGCCGGAGTCGGCGCCGCCCTGGCGATGGGGGAGACCGACTTCCTCGGCGACGTGGGCTGGTCGCTCGTGTGGTTCCTGGTGCTGTTCCTGCTGGGCTTCATCGCGATGGCGACCCTGTGGGCCGTGGCCGGCTCGCTGGCAGCGCGGGTGCAGGACATCAACTCCACGACCCTGCCCATCCAGGGCCTGCTGTTCGTGCCCTACCTGGCCGTGTTCATGGGCAACGACACCATGACCGAGGTGTTCTCGATGATCCCGATCTCGGCCACCATGGTGATGCCGATGCGCCTCGCGACCGAGACCGTGCCCGTGTGGCAGCTGGGCGTCGCGATCGGCGGCACGATCATCGCGGCTGCGCTGCTGGTCAAGCTCGGCGTCCGGATCTACGAGCGCTCGCTGCTGCGCACGGGCAACAAGCTCGGGTACCGCGAGGCGCTCAGCCTCTCGGCCGACTGACGTCGGCGGGCCTCTCGGCCGACCGACCTACGGCGTCGTCGGAGTGAGCACGGGCACCGTGAGGTGCTCGTGCTCACGGCCGATGTCGGGGCTCGACACGTACGGCTCCCAGGCCAGCAGCTCCACGAGGTGCGGGCGCACGGCGGCCGCAGCCTCGGGCACGGTGACGTCGCGCCCCAGCTCGGCCGAGAGCGTCGTGACCCCGGCATCGGCGATGCCGCACGGCACGAACCGGTCGTACCAGGCCAGGTCGATGTCGGCGTTCAGGCTGAAGCCGTGCATCGTGATGCCGCGCGAGACGCGGATGCCGATCGCGGCGATCTTGCGCTCGGGCCGGCCCCGTGCGGCGGCCAGCCACACGCCGGACCGTCCCTCGACGCGCCCGGCCGCGACCCCGAGGTCGGCGACGGCGCGGATCAGGGCCTCCTCGACGCGGCGCACGTAGTCGACGACCAGGACGTGCGACGGGAGCTTCGTGATGGGATATCCGACCAGCTGGCCGGGGCCGTGGAAGGTGATCTTGCCGCCGCGGTCGACGTCGATGACGGGGGAGCCGTCCTGCGGCCGCTCGTGCGGCTCGGTGCGTCGGCCGGCGGTGTAGGTCGGCGGGTGCTCGAGGAACAGGGCGGTGTCGCCGATCTCCTCGGCGGCCCGCTGGTCGAGCAGCGCGCGCTGCAGGTCCCACGCCTCCTGGTAGTCGAGGGCGTTCTCACCGAACCAGTCGTCACGCACCAGCAGCTCGCTCACGCGACCAGCCTACGCCTGTCCTGTGGACAACGGTTTGGCACCGGCTGGCCCAGCGCGCAGGCTCGGGCGCATGGATCCCTGGGGTGTCACGGCGGCTGCCTACCTGGTCTCGCTGCTCGGCGCTGCCGGCGGCGGACCCGCGTGCCTCGACCTCGCGACGCTCGACCTGCACCGCAGTGCGGCGATCAGCAGCGGCTCCGCCGATGAGCTCACGACGCTGTTCGTCGACGAGGCCGCCGCCGCGTCCGAGGTCGCCGTCCTGCAGCAGTGGAACGGTCGCGGCCTCGTGCTGGAGTCGGCGATGCTCGTCATCGGCTCGTGCGTCGTCGTCGACGACAGCGGCGGTCGCGTGGTGCTCGAGGTCGTCGACCGGCTGGCTCCGACGCGCGCGATCGACGACGTCGGCCTGTCCACGGCACTGCCGCGCGACGACTGGTCGCGGCGCACCGTCGTGATCCAGGACGTCGACGGCCAGTGGCGCTACGCCGGCGGCTCGCCCGCCACGGGTGGTTGAGGTGCGAGTGCCGCCTGCGGCGCGAGCCTCGAAACCGTGGTTGGTTCGACGCGAATGGTGACCAGGGTTTCGAGGCTCAGGCGCTAGAGCGCCGTCGCACCGCAACCACCGGGGTGGGGTCAGGGCTTGAGGCCGCGCTTCAGGGTCGAGGCGATGTCGGGGGTCTCGAAGCTGAAGCCGGACTGCGACAGGGCGCGGGGCTCGAGCCGGAGCGAGCCCAGCAGCTCGTCGGACAGGCCACCGAGGGCCAGCTTGAGCACGGGAGCGGGGGCCTTGAGGAACGCCTTCGCGTCGACGGCCTCGGCCAGGGCGCGGGTGAACTGGCGGTTCGTGACCGGGTCGGCGTTGGCCAGGTTGACCGGCCCGGCGACATCCGTCTCGGCCAGGTGGGCGACGGCGCGCACCCAGTCGACGCGCGAGATGTAGGACATGTACTGGTCGCCCGAGCCGAGAACGGCCCCGCCGTACCGCCGGAACGGGATGGCCATGAGCTTCAGGGCACCGCCGGACTCGTCGAGCACGAGCGAGGTGCGCAGGAAGCACACCCGGGCGCCCGCCGTGACGGCCGGCTCGGTGGCGGCCTCCCACTGCTGGGAGACCGAGGCCAGGAACCCGTCGCCGGCCGACTCCGACTCCGGCAGCAACGTGTCGCCGCGGTCGGCGCCGTAGTACGACATGCCGGAGGCCGACAGGAGCGCCGCGGGCCGCTTCGAGCGGGCCACGGCCCGAGCGAGCGTGGAGGTCGCGGCGATGCGGGACCTCAGGATCTCCTGCTGGTACTTCGCCGTGCGGGGCCACCGCTGGATCGGGGCGCCGCTGAGGTTGATCACGACGTCGGCGTCGTCGATCAACCGCTGGTCGAGATCGGACCCGTACGGGTCCCAGAGCGACGCGTCGGCGTCGTGCGCCGATCCGCGGACGAGCCGCGTGACCGCATGTCCGCGGTCACGCAGCTCGTCGACGAGCGGGCCGCCGAGGAAGCCGGAAGCTCCCCCGACGACGACTCGCAGCGCGTCAGTCATGGGTCAGGACCCGAGCTCGGCCTCGAACTGGCCGGCCTGGAGCCGGGCCTTGACCGCCTGCAGGAAGCGACCCGCGTCGGCGCCGTCGATGATGCGGTGGTCGTACGTCAGCGCGAGGTACGCCATGCTGCGCACCGAGATGCTGTCGTTGCCCTGCTCGTCGGTGGTGACGACCGGACGCTTGACGACCGCGCCGACACCCAGGATCGCGACCTGCGGCTGGTTGATGATCGGCGTGTCGAACAGAGCCCCGTTGCTGCCGAGGTTCGTGATCGAGAACGTGCCGCCGGACAGCTCGTCGGGCTTGATCTTGTTGGTGCGCGTGCGCTCGGCGACGTCGGCGATCTTGCGGGCCAGGCCCGCGATCGACAGGTCGCCCGCGTCGCGGATGGTCGGCGCGAGCAGACCACGCTCGGTGTCGACCGCGATCGAGAGGTGCTCGCCGTCGGGGTACGTGACCGTGCCCGCCTCGACGTCGAGCGCCGCGTTGAGCTGCGGGTACGCCTTGAGCGCCTCGACGGCGGCCTTGGCGAAGAACGGCAGGAACGTCAGCTTGACGCCCTCGCGCTCGGAGAACGCGTTCTTGTGCTTGTTCCGCAGACGTGCGACCTCGGTGACGTCGACCTCGTGGACCTGCGTGAGCTGGGCCGAGATCTGCAGCGACTCGACCATGCGCGAGGCGATGACCTTGCGCAGGCGCGAGAGGCTCTCGGTCTTGCCGCGCAGGGCGGACGGCTCGGGAGCGGCGGCCTTGGGCGCGGAGGCGGCCGGGGCGGCCTTCTCCTCGGCGGCCGGCGCTGCGGACTTCGCCTTCTCGGCGGCCTCCAGCACGTCGGCCTTGCGGATGCGGCCACCGACGCCGGACCCCGTCACGGTGGACAGGTCGACGCCGTGCTCCTTGGCGAGCTTGCGGACGATGGGCGTCACGTAGCCCTCGCCCTCGTTGCTGGAGCCGGACGCAGCCGGCTTCTCCTCGGCCTTCGCAGGCTCAGGCGCCTTCTCCTCGGCCTTCGGCTCCGGCTCGGGCTCCGGGGCCTTCTCCTCGGCCTTCGGCTCCGGCTCTGCGGCCTTCTCGGGCTGGGTCTCCTCGGGCTCCGGCTCGGGGGCCGTGTCCTCGGACTTCCCCTCGGCCGGGGCGGCGTCGCCGGAGCCGATGATCGCGAGCTCGGCGCCGACCTCGACGGTCTCGTCCTCGGCGACCTTGATCTCGAGCAGCGTGCCCGCGACGGGCGACGGGATCTCGGTGTCGACCTTGTCGGTGGAGATCTCGAGCAGGGGCTCGTCGACCTCGACGGTGTCGCCGACGGCCTTGAGCCACTGGGTGACCGTGCCCTCGGTGACGCTCTCGCCGAGCGCCGGCAGCGTGACGGACGTGCCGTCGGTGTTGCCGGTGGCGGGCTGGGCCTCGGCCTTGGGTGCCTCGGCCGGCTCGTCGTCCGTGGTCGGCGACTGCGTGGGCTCCTCCGGCTCCTCGGCCTTCTCCTCGGGCTCGTCGGCCTTCTCGACCGCAGCGTCCTCGGTCTCCTCGGGCTCGGCCGGCTCCTCGGACGGGGCGTCGTCGCTGCCGGACTCGTCGGCGTCGCCGATGATCGCCAGGATCGCGCCGACCTCGACGGTGTCGTCCTCAGCGGCCTTGATCTCGAGCAGCGTGCCCGCGACGGGGGAGGGGATCTCGGTGTCGACCTTGTCGGTGGAGATCTCGAGCAGGGGCTCGTCGACCTCGACGGTGTCGCCGACGGCCTTGAGCCACGTGGTGACGGTGCCTTCGGTGACGCTCTCGCCCAGGGCGGGCAGGGTGACTTCGGTAGCCATGATCTGTTCCTTCTGCCGCTCAGGCGTGGGAGTGGAGGGGCTTGCCGGCCAGAGCCAGTGCGGCCTCGCCGAGGGACTCGTTCTGGGTGGGGTGCGCGTGGATGAACTGCGCGACGTCCTCGGGGTACGCCTCCCAGTTCACGATGAGCGATGCCTCACCGACCTGCTCGCCGAGGCGCGTGCCGACCATGTGGACGCCCACGATGGGGCCGTCCTTCTCGCGCACCAGCTTGACGCTGCCCGCGGTCTGCAGGATCTGGCTCTTGCCGTTGCCGCCGAGGTTGTACTCGACGATCTCGACGTTGTCGTCGCCGAACTTCTCCTTGGCCTGCGGCTCGGTGATGCCGACCGAGGCGATCTCGGGCTCGCAGTAGGTGACGCGCGGGATGCCGGAGTCGATGACGGGCTGCGGGTTCAGGCCAGCGATCTCCTCGGCCACGAAGATGCCGTGGGCGAAGCCACGGTGCGCGAGCTGCAGGCCGGGCACCAGGTCGCCGACGGCGAAGACGCCCTTGACGTTGGTCGCGAGGCGCTCGTTCGTGGGGACCCAGCCGCGGTCGACCGTGACGCCGGCCTCCTCGAAGCCCATGCCCTCGCTGCGCGGGCCACGGCCCACGGCGACGAGCACCAGGTCGGTCTCGATCGTGTCGCCGTTCTCGAGCGTCACGGTGGCACCGTTGTCGGTCTGCTCGACGCCCTTGAACTTCACGCCGGTCTTGAACGCGATCTTGCGCTTGCGGAAGGCCCGCTCGAGCTGCTTGCTCAGCGACGGGTCCTCCAGCGGCACCAGGGTCTTGAGGCCCTCGATGATCGTGACGTCGGCGCCGAACGACTTCCAGACGCTGGCGAACTCGACGCCGATCACGGAGCCGCCGATGATGACGACCCGCTCGGGGACCTCGGTCATCGTGAGGGCCTCGTCGGAGGTGACGATGCGCCCGCCGATCTCGAGCCCCAGCGTGCGAGCGGTGGAGCCGGTCGCGAGGATCACGTTCTTGCCGGTGTACTTCTCGCCGCCCACCTCGACCGTGCCGCCGCCATTGCTGTCGGTGGAGACGAGCTTGCCCTCGCCCTCGACGATCGTGAGGGTCTTGGACGACTTCAGCAGGCCCTGCAGTCCCTTGTAGAGGCGCTCGACGACGCCGTCCTTGAAGGCGTTGACGCCCTTCATGTCGATGCCCTCGAGGGAGGCCTTGACGCCGAACGTCTCGGACTCGCGGGCCGCGTCGGCGACCTCGGCGGCGTGCAGCAGCGCCTTGGTCGGGATGCAGCCGTTGTGCAGGCACGTGCCGCCCAGCTTGCCCTTCTCGACCAGGGCCACCGTCAGCCCCAGCTGGCTGGCCCGCAGGGCCGCGGCGTAACCGCCGCTCCCGCCGCCCAGGATCACGATGTCGTAGGTGCCAGGGCCGTTCGGGGCGTCCGCCACGATGTCCTCCGTTGAAGCGTCGTCGTCTGGTGGTGATCACTCACCTGACAGCCATCTTTGCACTCCGTCGGTGACCGTGCGCGAGGGGGCTGGAGGCCTCTCCCACCTACTCCGGAGTCACTTCTCGACCGCTCGTCCGGCACACTGTCTGCCATGGGTTGGTTGAGCAGGCGCAAGGCCTCGCGAACGGCATCGGGCGCCGCTGTGTCGGACCGTGACGCAAGTCGCGCGGACCTGGACCACCTCCGGGAGTTCGCCCGGTCGAGGTCCGGCGTGGAGGCGTTCGTGGAGCCGGCGACGTCGGTCACGCAGATCACCGTCGTGCTCGTCGCGAGCGACGGCGAGTGGACGCGTCGCCGCATCCCGTCGGCCAAGGCCGCCGCCGACCTGGCCCGCAAGCTCGAGATCCCCGTCTACGACACCAACCGGGTCGGCTACCCGCAGCGCATGCGCGACTACGACCAGCGCCAGCGGCTCAACCCCACGGCCCGGGCCACGGTGAACCTCAAGCCGGCCCCGGCGCTGACCCCGGCGGAGAAGAACGCCGTCATGACCCTCGAGGTCATCGCCGGCGTCGACCCGCTCGCCGACGACGCCTCGCGCGAGGAGCTCGTGCACCTGTGGCGCCAGGCCCGCTCCAAGGCGCACCCCGATCGCACCGGCGGCAAGCGCGACGCGTGGGACAAGGTCGAGAGCGCCGCGCGAGCCCTGGGGCTCGACAGCTAGGCGTTTCCGCGCTGCGCGTCTGCTGCCCGCCCTGCGGGGCGGGGGACAAGCGGCATGGACGACCCAGCCGGGTCCGGCTCACCGTCCGGTGACCGCCGATGATGCATCGGGGTAGCGCGGGGAGCCCTCGTGCATCGACGCTCGCTGGCGCCGGACCGGGAACGATGCTTTTCGGTTGCTCCGGCTGCCCAAATGCATCATCGCCGGTCCCGGCCCCGCCGTGTGGTCCGTGCCTGCTTGTCGGCGACCAAGTGATGCGGTCAGGTCAGCCGACGAGGTCGCGCGCGAGCTGCACCAGGGTGCGGACCGCGACGCCCGTGCCGCCGTTGGGAATCTCGCCGTAGGCGGCACCGTCGTTGAAGGACGGGCCGGCGATGTCGAGATGGGCCCAGGGCGTCTCGCCGACGAACTCGCGCAGGAAGGCGGCCGCGAACAGCGTGCCGCCGTACGGCTTCGGGTTGTGCTGACGCAGGTCGGCGATCTTCGAGGTCTTGACCGCGGCCCCGATCTCGGTCGGGATCGGCAGCGGCCACATCGGCTCGCCTGCCGTGCCGGCGGCCGAGGAGAGCCGCGCGATCGTGGCGTCGTCGCTGCCGAGGATGCCGCTCGTGCGCTCGCCGAGCGCGACGACGCACGCGCCGGTCAGGGTCGCGACGTCGACGACGAGGTCGGGCGTGGCCTCGGTGGCCAGCGAGAGCCCGTCGGCCAGGACCAGACGGCCCTCGGCGTCGGTGTTGAGCACCTCGACGGTCGCGCCGCTGCGCATCGACAGGACGTCACCGGGGCGGGTGGCGGTGCCGCTGGGCATGTTCTCCGCGAGGCACGCGTACGCCGTGACCTTGATCGGCAGGCCGAGCTTGGCGATCGCGAGCGTCGCGGTGACGACGGCCGCCGCGCCGGCCATGTCGATCTTCATCGTCGACATGCCGGGGCCGGACTTGATCGACAGTCCGCCGGAGTCGAACGTGATGCCCTTGCCGACCAGCGCGAGGTGCTGCTTGGCGCCGCGGGGGGCGTAGGTGAGGGTGACGAGGCGGGGCGGGGTCTCCGAGCCACGACCCACGGCCAGGATGCCGCCGCAGCGCTCCTTCGCCAGACGCTTCTCGTCCCAGACGTCGACCTTGACCGCGGTGCCGGCGACGCTGGCAGCCAGGTCGGCGATGGCGTCGGCGAAGGTCGGCGGACGCAGGTCGCCGGGCGGGGTGTTGACCCAGTCGCGGGCCTGGGCCACGGCGTCGGTCACGACCGCGGCGTCCTCGACCGCGCGCGACGCGGCCGACTGACGCGCGAACGAGCTCAGCACGACGTGCTCGTTGGGCGCCGGGACGGGGGAGTCCGACGACGGGGTCTGGTAGGCCGTGTAGCGGTAGCGACCCAGGCGCACGCCCTCGGCGACCGCCACGGTCTCCTCGATGCTGGCCGGGTGCAGGGCGACCGCGACCGAGCCCTTGGGAGCGCGGCGGACGCCTCGCGCCGCAGCGGCGCGCAGGTCGGCC